>NZ_JBYSYN010000004.1:0-873967 GCF_058783475.1 Achromobacter sp. FW305-C-13
CGCTGGCGCTCATTTCTGAACTCTTCGCGGCAGGCTTGGCTGGGTTACCCCGGTTTCGCCTGTTGTGCTTGCTTGGCCTCGCGGTTCAAAAAACGTCTGAACTGCGAAGGAGCGAGACTATAGCACAGAATTTTCAGGGTACTGGCCAACATGACGCCTGATTTGCAGAAAGATGAATTTTTTGGGGACGCACTCACTCCAGCCTGGTTGCTGCCCTCTATATATAGACGCCGATGCCCCGCATACGGACGGGATCCTGCGGTAGACGCCCTCTCGTTGGCGCCCTCTATATAGAGGATCCCTCCCCGTTCACCCAACCAATCGGACGACACCCCTCCTCCCTCCCTCTATATATAGAGAGAGGCGGACCGCATCAGATCCGAAGCTCGGTGGTTTCCTTGATCTGCTGCAGGGCGAAGAAGGAGCGCATGTCGATCACGGCCGGGTGGCGCATCAGCGTGTCCATCGCAAAGCGGGAGAAGTGGGCCAGGTCTGCCACCTGGATCCGCAGCAGATAGTCCATGTCACCGGACATGGCATAGCACTCGACCACTTCCGGCCAAAGCTGCACGTCGCGCGCGAAGTCGCTCATTGGGGCATGACTGGACCCGCTGTGCTTGTTCAACCGAATGTTCACGTACGCCAGCAGCCCTAGCCCGACCTTTTCGGCGTCGATCAGCGCGACGTACTTTTTGATGAAGCCCTTTTCTTCCAGGCGACGGACGCGGCGCAGGCAGGGGCTGGGCGACAGGGACACGCGGTCGGCCAATTCCTGATTGCTCAGGCGCCCGTCCCGCTGCAATTCAGCCAGAATCCTTAGATCTGTCCTATCAAGCTCGATCTCAGACATTTTTTGCCCTTATATTTTTCAGTACGGCAATATTATTGCTCAGAAGGTCGGCTTTCGCGCCATGTTTGCAATTGTCTGCCCGGCGTTCCTTCCTACAATCTCCGTCTAGACTTGAACAACAAGTCGTCCTGAAAAATGATGCAAGGGAGCAGACACATGAGCAGCGCTTTCCAACCCTGGGACAACCCGATGGGCACCGCCGGGTTCGAATTCATCGAGTACGCCGCGCCGGACCCCGCTGCGCTGCGCAAGGTTTTCGAGCTGCTGGGCTTCAAAGCCATTGCGAAGCACCGTCACAAGGATGTGACCCTGTACCGCCAAGGCGGCGTCAACTTCCTGATCAACGCCGAACCCGATTCCTTCGCCCAACGCTTCGCGCGCCTGCATGGTCCGTCGATCTGTGCGATCGGCTTCCGCGTGCAAGACGCCAATGCCGCCTACAAGCGCGCGCTGGAGCTGGGCGCCTGGGGTTTCGACTCGCATAGCGGCCCGATGGAATTGAACATCCCGGCCATCAAGGGCATCGGCGATTCGCTGATCTACCTGGTTGACCGCTGGACGGGCAAGGAAGGCCACGGCGGCATCGGCGACATCAGCATCTATGACGTGGATTTCGTGCCGGTCGATCCGGACAACGCGCAAGCCGACCTGAATCACCGCGGCGCCGGCCTGACGCTGGTGGATCACCTGACGCACAACGTGCACAAGGGCCGCATGGCGGAGTGGTCGGAATTCTACGAGCGCCTCTTCAACTTCCGCGAAGTGCGCTACTTCGACATTGAAGGCAAGGTGACGGGCGTGAAGTCCAAGGCGATGACCTCGCCTTGCGGCAACATCCGCATTCCGATCAATGAGGAAGGCACGGAAGAAAAAGGCCAGATCCAGGAATACCTGGACCTGTACCGCGGCGAAGGTATCCAGCACATCGCCATGGCCACGGAAGACATCTACGGCACCATCGAAGCGCTGCGCGAGTCGGGCGTGGTGTTCCTGGATACGCCGGAAACGTATTACGAACTGCTGGACCGCCGTTTACCCAACCACGGCGAAGACGTCGCCCGCCTGCAGAAGAACCGCATCTTGCTTGACGGTGCCCCCGGCGGCGGCTTGCTCTTGCAGATCTTCACCGAAAACCAGATCGGTCCGATCTTCTTCGAGATCATCCAGCGCAAGGGCAACGACGGTTTCGGCGAGGGCAATTTCAAGGCCTTGTTCGAATCGATCGAACTGGACCAGATGCGCCGCGGCGTGGTGAAGAACGTCGACTAACTGCTTCCCCCGCCGGCGTGCGGTGCCCAGGCACTCGCGCCGGCTTTGAAACCTCACCTGGTGGTGAGGTTTTTTTTCGCCCAGATAAAAGGGAGTCAGCGCTGCAGGCGGTCCTGGAACTGCTTGCGGAACTTGGCGACCTTGGGTGCGATCACGAACTGGCAATAACCTTGTTCGGGATGCAGGGCGAAATAGTTGCTGTGGTAGTCCTCGGCTTGCCAGAACTTGACGGGCGCGAGCAGCTTGGTGACGATCGGCGCGTCGTAGACCTGCTGAGCCTCGACCTCGGCGATTACCGCTTCGGCCTGTTCGCGCTGCGCTTCGTTCTGCCAGAAAATCGCCGACTCGTACTGCGGGCCGATGTCATTGCCCTGGCGCCCCGGCGTGGTGGGGTCGTGCGTGGCGAAGAAGACGCGGAGCAGATCGCTGTAGGAGAGTTCAGCGGGATCGAATTCCACGCGGGCGACCTCGATGTGGCCGGTGTCCTTGCCGCAGACCTGCTCGTAGCTGGGATTGTCCACGTGCCCGCCGCTATAGCCGGGCAGCACGCTTTTGACGCCCTTCAATTCGGTGAAGACCGCTTCGACGCACCAGAAGCAGCCGCCGCCAAGAACGGCGACTTCATTGCCCGGGGATGCTTGTTCTGCCATGACGATTCCTTTCCTATAGACGGCCGCTGCCTGCGGCCGGCGCCCCCGGCTTCATGCGCGGGGCATAGAGAATAAGACTACTGCTTGGGCGGCGCCAGCGACAAGATCCATTCGGCCAGCAGGCGGGCATCTTCCTGGCTGACATGGGTTTGCGCGGGCATGGGCACGGCGCCCCAGGCGCCGCGGCCGCCGCCGCGGATCTTGCCCGCCAGGTAGTCCACCATGGCGTCACCCTGACCTGCATAACGTTCGGCCACGCTTTTCAGCGGTGGTCCGACGCGCTTGGCTTCCACTTGGTGGCAGGCCATACAGGCTTTGCTCTTGGCCAGGTCCAACCCGGTGGTTTGGGCCTGGACCGCGCCGGCGCCCAAGACGCCGGCCACGGCCATCCACAGACTAATCTTCAAATGCATCGGTTACTGCCCCACGGCTCGCGGTGCTGGCGAGCTTGCCGAACTTGGCGAGCACACCGCGTGTATAACGCGGCTTGGGCAGAACCCAGGCCTGTCGACGAGCCGCCAGGTCTTCGTCGCTGATATTGAGCTGCAACAGCAGCTTGTGGGCATCGATGGTAACCGAATCGCCTTCCTGGATCAGGGCGATCGGGCCGCCCACGAAAGCCTCGGGCGCGACATGGCCGACGACCATGCCCCAGGTGCCCCCGGAAAAGCGGCCGTCGGTGATCAAGCCCACGGTTTCGCCCAGGCCCTGCCCGACCAGCGCCGAAGTGGGCGCCAGCATTTCACGCATGCCGGGACCGCCCTTCGGGCCTTCGTAGCGGATGACGACAACATCGCCGTCCTTGATCTGGCGCGCCATGATCGCCGTCATGGCGTCGTCTTCGGAATCGAACACGCGTGCGGGACCGGTAATGACTGGGTTCTTCAGGCCCGTGATCTTCGCCACGCAGCCTTCGGGCGACAGGTTGCCCTTCAGGATGGCCAAATGCCCTTGCGGGTACAAGGCGCGGTCCATCGGCATGATGACGTCCTGGTCCGCGCGCGGTGCATCCGGCACATCGGCCAAGGTTTCCGCGATGGTCTTGCCGCTGATGGTGATGCAGTCGCCATGCAGGAGCCCGGCGTTGAGCAGCAGCTTCATGACCTGCGGAATGCCGCCTGCGCGATGCAGGTCGGTCGCGACATATTTGCCAGACGGCTTCAAGTCGCACAGCACGGGGACGCGCTTGCGGATGCGTTCGAAATCGTCAATGGTCCACGGCACTTCGGCGGCATGCGCGATGGCGAGGAAATGCAGCACGGCGTTGGTGGAACCGCCGGTGGCCATGATGACCGAAACGGCGTTTTCGATGGATTCGCGCGTGATGATGTCGCGCGGCCGCAGGTTGCGCCGGACCGCATCGACGAGCACCCGCGCCGACTCGGCGGCCGAGACCACCTTTTCATCGTCTTCATTGGCCATCGTGCTGGAATACGGCAGGCTCATGCCCATGGCTTCGAACGCGGAGCTCATCGTGTTGGCCGTGTACATGCCGCCACAGGAGCCTGAGCCGGGGATGGCGCATTTCTCGATCTGCTTGAAGTCCGCCTCGGGCATGCGGCCCATCGTGTATTCGCCCACGGCTTCGAACACCGACACGATCGTGAGGTCGTTGCCCTTGTAATGGCCCGGCTTGATCGTGCCGCCATAGACGTATATGCCGGGCACATTGGTCCGCGCCAAGGCGATCATGCCGCCTGGCATGTTCTTGTCGCAGCCCCCGATCACCACCACGCCATCCATCCACTGGCCTTGCGCGGCGGTTTCAATACAGTCCGCGATGACTTCGCGCGACACCAGTGAATACTTCATGCCTTCGGTGCCCATGGACATGCCGTCCGAGATGGTGGGCGTGCCGAACACCTGAGGGTTGGCGCGCGAGGCGCGGATGGCGTCGATGGCCGCATCCGCCAGGCGCTGCAGGCCGCTGTTGCATGGCGTGATGGTGGAATGGCCGTTGGCCACCCCGATCATGGGATTTTCGAAATCGGCTTCCTGATAACCCAGCGCGTAGTACATGGCGCGGTTGGGCGCGCGCGCGACGCCGTGGGTGATGTGGCGGGAACGTTCGTTGTTCGGCATGGTCTGTCTCTCCTGTCGGCCGTCGGGGCGCGGACATGGCGAACGCACCCTGGGAAGCTGGCTCGCTTGCATGCATGCGAATCTTCAGTGCTCGCCGGTTATTATCATTCAACTTTATTGTGTCGGGCAGAACATGCTGCAATATCCAAAATTCGACCCCATCGCCTTGCAGATCGGGCCGCTAGCCATCCACTGGTACGGCCTGATGTATCTGGCGGGCTTCGCCCTGGTGTACCTGCTTGGCCGCCGGCGCATCACCAGCGGCCAGACCACGTCGCTGAATGTGCGCGACCTGGAAGACCTGATCTTCTATAGCGTGCTGGGCGTGGTGCTGGGCGGCCGGCTGGGGTATGTGCTGTTCTATAAGCCGGGCTATTACCTGGCCCACCCGCTGGAAGTGGCGTACCTGTGGCAAGGCGGCATGTCGTTTCACGGCGGCCTGATCGGCGTGATCCTGGTGATGCTGCTGTTCGCGCGCAAGAAGAAGCTGCCCTTTTTCGCGGTCAGCGACTTCATCGCCCCGCTGATCCCGCTGGGCCTGGGTTTCGGCCGCTTGGGCAACTTCATCAATGGCGAGCTGTGGGGCCGGCCGACCGACGTGCCGTGGGCCATGGTGTTTCCCGACAGCGGCGACGGGCTGGCGCGCCACCCCTCCCAACTCTATGAGCTGGGCCTGGAAGGCATCGTGCTGTTTGCACTGCTGTGGTGGTTTTCGAGCAAGCCGCGTCCACTCGGACAGGTGAGCGGGCTTTTCCTGATGGGTTACGGAACGTTCCGCTTCCTGGTGGAATTCACCCGCGAGCCGGACAACTTCCTGGGCCTGCTCGCGGGTGGTTTGAGCATGGGACAGTGGCTGTCCCTGCCGATGGTCGCCCTGGGCGCCATCATGTTCAGCCTTACTGCAAAACGATCGTCCCGTTGACGGCGATGCTGACTGTGACGTCTCCCGCTTCCAGCGGGACGTCCGGGCTGTAGCCGCCAGAGGCGTCCTTGGCCATGGCTGCGGCGCCCAACATGCGGGGCATCGGCACCGGGCCGCCCGAGCCGCCCAATTCCAGCTTGGACAGGCGATAGCCCGAGAAACCGAACGCGTTGGCCGCAGCCAGCGCGCGGTCCTTGAAGGCCTGGGCCGCTTCTTTCAGCAGCTTGCGCTCTTCGGCCTCGCGCGCTTCGCGCGACAACGAGAAGCTGATGTTTGAAATGGCGGTCTTGTCCGAGAGCTTGGACGCCAACGCGGCGGCAGCTTCGAAGTCTTTCGATTCAAGCACCACTTCGCCCTGGCCGCGCCACGTGCCGATCTTGCCTTTGCTGTTGGTATTGGGCCAGACGTTATAGCCGCCCGTGCGCACTTCGACGCCCTTCGTGTCGCGTGCGCGCTTGATGACGTCGTCCAGTGCGGCCGTCAGTTTCTTGCCGGCAGCGGGCTGATCCGGCGCTTCAACTTCGGCAGACAGCGAAATACGGACGGTGTCCTGCTTGACCTCGGAAGACGCGGTGGCCTGCAACGTCATTTCCGGCGAACGATTCGTGGACGATTCCGTGGCGGCGGGCGCGGCGGGCGTCTGCGCTTGCGCATAAACGGGTTGGACGGCGGCGATGGCGGCCACGGCTGCGCACGCTGCGCCGAGTTTCGTCAGCGAAAAAACAGGGTGTTTAAACATGGACTGGTCCTAGGAGGGAGGACAAAGGGAGGGGCAAGGGGGGATGGTGAGGCGCCCGACGCGGACCTGCGCTTATGGCAGGCCCGCTGGGATAAATGCCCCGCCTGTGCCGTCAAGGCCGGCATCTCGAACCCTGAGGTAAGAGGTGGTCGCGTTCCGCAGAGCGTCGGGTTCGTCTACGAGAGACGATCACTCCAGCTCTACACTCCCGCAACCATATGCCGAAAGCATAGGTTCAGAGAATGTATGGCCTAGTCACGGACACGGCAGGGACAAACTGAAAATTCTTGAATACTGCTTATGAACGGTTAGAGCAGTTTTTCCTGACCCGACAAGGCGTCATCGAGTACTGCGTTCATGTCCTCAATTCTACGCTTGAAGTCGCCGACTGCCAAACCGCCCAGCGGACCATCCGGCGCCTTCATGGCAAGGAGCTCGCCCGCGACCTGCAAGGCCGCCATCACGGCGATGCGTTCGTTGCTGGAAATCTTGCCCGTTCCCTGGATGCGCAGCATCAGCTGGTCGACATGGCGCACGGCGGCCATGAGCGTAGGCTTCTCTTCAGCGGAGCAGGCCAGGGAGTAATCGCGTCCCAATATGGTGACATCTACGCGTTCCATCAGTGTTGCTCTCCAGACGGTGCACCCGGCAGGCGGGCCAGCACGGCGTCGATGCGCTCGCGGGCCGCGGCGGCGGCCACGCGCAAGCGCTGTAGTTCAGTGTCGCGAGATTGCAGGTTGCCCTGCAATTCGGTTTCCCGGGCAGAGAAACGCGATTCGAGCGACTGGCGTTCGGTGGATTCACGGGCGAGCTGTTCGCGCAAGGCGGCTTCGGCCTGCTGGGCCTGCTCGAGCATGGCGGTGACGGCGCCGTCGTGATCCTGAAGCTTGCTTTGCAGCGTGACGATGTCGGCTTCGCGCTCGGCGGCGCGCTGCTTCAGCACACGCTGGTCAGCTTCGAGTTCGTTCAGGCGGAGGCGCAACGCGTCACGCTCTGCGTGGAGTTGGCGGGTGCGTTGCACCAGTTGCCCGATTCGGGCGGCGAGTTGGTCTAGATCTTGCAGCATGGGCGCTATCGTAAACCATCCTGGGTTCAATCGGGCCTCTTCACGCAAGGTGAGAAACCCGGCAATATTCGGTAGGAAATAGGCGGGTGATTCCGGTGGTGCAACGCCAACCGGTAGCCTCCACAGAAAAAAGCCTCCCCCTCCTCCAAATTCCCCGCATCCGGCCGATCCGGCTTTCGCATTTCTTTCTATAAACTTTCACTTAGCTTTCAAAAAGCCCTCAATCTTCCTGCGCGGTTACATCTGGGGATCGGGAGTACCCGAATTCTAGGGAAAACCCCAGGCTTTCACCGAGCTTACAGGGTTTGCAGCGTGGCAGGCGTCCATTACCATTCGCCCTTTCAAGAAACCACGCCGTCGCTTTCAGAAGAACTAATGGCACCCCGAAGTGCCTTTTTTGTGCCTGTCACTCGCCTTTCGGCGAGTCCCCATCCGGCTACAAACTTTTTTATCTACATGCTGTAAACAGGAGCCAACCAATCATGCAGCTACGCAATCGACAGGACTTCTGGTCTGGGGTGATGTTCATCGCCCTTGGACTGGGATTCGCCTGGCAGGCCAGCAGCTACCAAATGGGTACTGCTGCCCGAATGGGCCCAGGGTACTTTCCTTTCTGGCTAGGCATTGTTCTGGCTTTGCTGGGCGCCATCGTGCTGCTTGGCTCGATGTCCAAGAAAGCCCATGAAACGCACGTCGACAAGTTCGACTGGCGCATCGTCTTCCTGGTGGTCGGATCCGTCGTCCTGTACGGCCTGGTCCTCAAGCTGTTGGGCATCTACATCTCGGTGTTCATCCTGGTTGTCGTCAGCAGCCTGGCCAGCCACGAGTTCAGCCTGAAGGTCGCCGTCGCCAACGCGATCTTCCTGGTGATCTTCTCGTATCTGGCATTCGTCAAGGGGCTGGGGCTGATCTTCCCGCTGTGGCCGTCCTTTCTGGGCATGAACTAAGGAGCAACCGGTCATGGAATTGTTTGACAACCTGATGTTGGGCTTCTCGGTGGCGTTTACGCCCGAGAACCTGCTTTACGCACTGCTGGGCTGCATCCTGGGTACGCTGATTGGCGTGCTGCCGGGCATCGGCCCCGTCCCGACCATCGCGATGCTGCTCCCGATCACGTACGTGCTGCCCCCGGTGGCCGGCCTGATCATGTTGGCGGGTATCTATTACGGCGCCCAATACGGCGGCTCCACGACGGCGATTCTTGTGGCTTTGCCAGGGGAAACGTCCGCGGTGGTGACCGTGCTGGACGGTCACCAGATGGCCCGCAACGGCCGTGCTGGCGCCGCGCTGGCAATCGCCGCGCTGGGTTCGTTCTTCGCCGGTTGCGTGGCCACGCTGCTGCTGGCCGCCTTTGCGCCCCCGCTGGCTGAAGTCGCCTTCAAGTTCGGTCCTGCCGAATACTTCTCGCTGATGTGCCTGGGCCTGGTCGGCGCCGTGGTGCTGGCCTCGGGCTCGCTGCCCAAGGCGATCGCGATGATCATCCTGGGCCTGTTGCTGGGCATGGTCGGTACCGACGTCAACTCGGGTGTCGCCCGCTTCGACTTCGGCGTGCCGGAACTGCAAGACGGTATCGACTTCGCCATCGTGGCCATGGGCGTGTTCGGCTTTGCCGAAATCATGACCAACCTGGAGCAGAAGGAAAACCGCGTCGACATCACCGACAAGATCGGCTCGCTGTACCCGAACAAGCAGGAATTCAAGGAATCGTACCCGGCAGTGCTGCGTGGTACGGCCCTGGGTTCCGCCCTGGGTATCTTGCCGGGCGGTGGCGCCGTGTTGTCGTCGTTCGCTTCCTACACGCTGGAAAAGAAGATCTCGAAGAATCCGGAACGCTTCGGCAAGGGCCACCCGGCCGGCCTGGCTGGCCCGGAATCGGCGAACAACGCTGCGGCCCAGACCTCGTTCATCCCGCTGCTGACGCTCGGTATCCCGGGTAACGCCGTGATGGCGCTGATGGTCGGCGCAATGACGATCCACAACATCCAGCCCGGCCCGCAAGTCATGACGAGCCACCCGGAGCTGTTCTGGGGCCTGATCGCCTCGATGTGGATCGGCAACCTGATGCTGGTGGTGCTGAACCTGCCGCTGATCGGCTTGTGGGTCAAGCTGCTGAAGGTGCCTTACCGCATCCTCTTCCCGGCGATTCTGGTGTTCTGCACGATCGGTGTGTATTCGCTGAACTACAACGCGTTCGACATCTTCACCACCGCCATGTTCGGTATCGTGGGCTACGTGTGGTCGAAGCTCAAGTGCGAAGGCGCGCCGCTGCTGCTGGGCCTGGTCCTGGGCCCCATGATGGAAGAAAACTTCCGCCGTGCCCTGCTGCTGTCGCGTGGCGACTTCACCACCTTTGTGACCCGTCCGCTGTCGGCTTCCCTGCTGGCCGTCGCCGTGTTCCTGGTGATCCTGGTGGCCCTGCCGGCCATCCGCAAGAAGCGCGAAGAGACCTTCGTCGAAGAAGACTAAAGCGCGGTACACCGCCTTCGGGCGGCGGTCTCGCCTTTGATCAAACCCCCGGGCCTGTCCCGGGGGTTTTTCTTTATGCGCACGGAATACCTGTCCGGCAAAAGCTACTAATAGATACGACACACTACGAGGCGTAGGGCGCAGCCGGGCATCTACGTTAAGCTACGGGTTTACCCCACGCGATGATTCGGCATGAATTTCGACTGGAAAAACCCCTACCCCACCACCCGGATTCCGGTGTTCGCCCGCAACGTGGTCGCCACCTCGCAACCACTGGCTGCCCAGGCAGGCTTGCGGATCCTGGCCCGCGGCGGCAATGCCGTGGATGCGGCCATCGCTGCAGCCGCCACACTGGCGTTGACCGAACCCGTCAGCAACGGCCTGGGCTCGGACTGCTTCGCCATCATCTGGGACGGTTCGAAGCTGCATGGCCTGAATGCCTCGGGCACGGCCCCCGGCGCCTGGAATGTGGATTACTTCCGCCGCAAGCATCAAGGCGTGATCCCGATGCGGGGCTGGGACAGCGTGACGGTGCCAGGCTGTGTGGCTGGCTGGGCCGCCCTGCACGAAAAGCTGGGCAGCCTGGCGTTTGCCGACGTGCTGGCGCCCGCCATCGAATATGCCGAACGCGGCTATGCCGTGTCGCCCGTCGTGCAGGAAAAATGGGCGGCGCAAGCCGACGTCCTGCAACCGCAACCGGGGTTTGCCGAACACTTCCTGCCGCGCGGCCGCGCACCCCACATCGGCGAACACTTCGTCCTGCCGGGCGCGGCGGCGACGCTCAAGCGCATCGCCGCCAGCGGCGGACGCGACTTCTATGAAGGCGAAACGGCCCACAAGCTGGTCGCGCACGCCCAGGCCCACGACGCCGCCCTGACCCTGGCCGATCTGCGCGACTACGCGCCGGAATGGGTGACGCCGATCAGCCAGCCTTACCGCGGCCACACCCTGCATCAGATCCCGCCCAACGGCCAAGGCATCGCAGCGTTGATCGCGCTGGGCATCTTGCAGAACTTCGACCTGCCTGCCCGCCCGGTCGACCATCCCGATACCCAGCACCTGCTGATCGAGGCCATGAAACTGGCGTTCGCCGACGTCTATGCGCACGTGGCCGACGCGCGCCACATGCGGATGACGCCCGAGCAGATGCTGCGGCCGGACTACCTGGCCGAACGCGCGCGGATGATCGACCCCAACGTGGCCCAGGCCTTCGCCTCGGGCCATGCGCCGCAAGGCGGCACCGTCTACCTGACCGCTGCCGATAAGAGCGGCATGATGGTCAGCTTCATCCAGTCGAACTACATGGGTTTCGGTTCGGGCGTGGTGGTGCCGGGCACGGGCGTCAGCCTGCAGAACCGCGGGCATTGCTTCAGCACCCAACCCGACCATCCCAATGTGGTCGCGGGCGGCAAGCGCCCCTTCCACACCATCATCCCTGGTTTCCTGATGCGCGACGGCGCACCCGTCATGAGCTTTGGCGTCATGGGCGGCAATATGCAGCCCCAGGGGCAAGTGCAGACGCTGGTGCGCATGCTGGACTACGGCCAACAGCCACAAGCCGCCTGCGACGCGCCTCGCTGGAAATGGAACCACGGCCTGGCGGTGGACGTGGAAACGGGATTGAACCCGGCCGTGGCCCAGGGTCTGCGCACGCGCGGCCATGTGCTGGAAGGCATCGACGACCCCTATATGGACTTCGGTTCTGGCCAGTTCATCTGGCGGCTGGGCGACCCGGCGGTGGACGGCTATGTCAGCGCCAGCGACAGTCGACGGGATGGACTCGCCGCCGGCTTTTGATTGCGTTAAGGTTACTGTCCTGAGACTGACCTTACCTACATAGAGCGGAGTTCCCTGCATGGCAACGATCGGTACCAAGAGCTACGACGCGGTCGTAGCCCAGAAAGTCGCTTTCCTCGGATTGGGCGTGATGGGCTTGCCCATGGCCGGTCACCTGGCCCGTGCGGGGCACGACGTCACCGTCTACAACCGCACCCCCGCCAAGGCGCAAGCCTGGGCCGCCGAGTTCCACGGCCACCATGCCCCCACGCCGCGCGAAGCGGTAGCGGGCGCGCAGATCGTATTCGCCTGCGTGGGCAATGACGACGACCTGCGCAGCATCGTGCTGGGCCCGGACGGCGCGTTCTCGGGCATGGCGCCGGGCGCGGTATTCGTCGACCACACGACCGCCTCGGCCGATGTGGCGCGCGAGCTGTATGCGCAAGCCAAGGAACTGGGCCTGAACTTCGTGGATGCCCCTGTCTCGGGCGGACAGGCCGGCGCGGTCAATGGCGTGCTGACCATCATGTGCGGCGGCGAACCCGCCGTCTTCGACGCCATCAAGCCGGTGGCGCAAAGCTTCGGCCGCGCCGTGACGCTGGTGGGCGCGCCGGGCGCCGGCCAGTTGGCCAAGATGGTCAACCAGATCTGCATCGCCGGCATCGTGCAAGGCCTGTCGGAAGCCGTGGCCTTCGGCCAGGCGGCCGACCTGGACATGAAGCTGGTGCTGGACGTGATCAGCAAGGGCGCGGCGCAAAGCTGGCAGATGGAGAACCGCGGCGGCACCATGGTCGACGACAAGTTCGAATTCGGCTTCGCCGTGGACTGGATGCGCAAGGACCTGGGCCTTGTGCTGGCCGAAGCGCGCCACAACGGCGCGCGCGTGCCGGTCACCGCCCTGGTGGACCAGTTCTATGGCGACGTCCAGAAGATGGGCGGCGGCCGTTGGGACACGTCGAGCCTGGTGAAGCGACTGCGCGACTGAACTTGCTGCATCGCCTTGCCCCTCAGCACGGCGATGGCGCTGACAAAAAAAGGCGAGCCTCGGGCTCGCCTTTTTCGTGGCGCCTGCGCGGTTACGCAGCCAGGCTCGCTTGCGCCGTTTCCAGCACCAAGGCGTCGATGCGTTGCTTGGCCAGCGTCACGCCTTCCAGCGCAGCCACTTCGCCCATCGCCATGCCTTCGGCGGCGATGAACGTGACGTCGTTCATGCCAAGGAAGCCCAGCATCTGGCGCAGGTACGGCGTCATGGTGTCGGACGGTGTGCCTTCGGCCTTGCCGCCGCGCGCCGTCAGCACGAACACCTGCTTACCCTTGACGAGGCCCTCCGGCACGCCTTCCGGCGTATAACGGAACGTGACGCCGGCACGGGCCAGGTAGTCCAGATAGCTCTTGAACTGCGCCGGCAGATTGAAGTTGTAGACGGGCACCGCAAAAACGATGCGGTCTGCTTCCATCACTTCAGCAACGAGCGTATCGCTCAGTTCGACGATGCGTTGCTGCTCGACGCTGCGGGCATCCGCCGGGGTGAACAGCGCACCGGCCGTGTTGCCGTCGAAATAGGGAATGGGCTGCGCGCCGATGTCGCGAACCTTGACGGCCGCGGCGGGGTTGGCTTCTTTGACGCGCGCAATCAGGTGATCGGCCAATTGCTTGCTGTTGGAACGGTCGCCGAGAATCGAGGAAAGGATAACCAGGGTCTTCATTGCAAATATCTCCAGGGGTGGCCCGCCATACGCGGGCGGCCAGGATCTGTCAGCGCCACGCCCGACTCTTCAAGGAGTTCGGACTGGAGCTTGGCGCCGGGTGGCGTTGGCAGATCCCGAATGCATGGGCTCACTGTAGACCGGTTCATTGTTCACATAAACCGGGGTATGATGAACTGTTCGTTCCAGACATAGAACAATCATGCAAGATCTCAATGACCTCTACTATTTTTCCCAAGTCGTCGAGCAAGGCGGCTTCAGCGCGGCAGCCAGGGCACTGGACATCCCGAAATCCCGCCTGTCGCGCAGGATCTCTCACCTTGAGGAAAGTCTGGGTGTCAGGCTGCTGCAACGCACGACGCGCCGCCTGCGGCTGACTTCGGCCGGCGAACGCTACCTGCACTATTGCCGTGAAATGGCCGCATCCGCCCGCGCTGCGGACGACGCCATGCGGCAATTGCAGTCAGAGCCTGCCGGGCCGGTAATCGTGAGCTGCCCCGTCTCCATTGCCCAGGATGTGCTGGCGCCGATCCTGCCCGAATTCCTGGATGCGTGGCCGGCGATTTCCGTGCAGCTGCTGGTGACCAACCGGCGCGTGGACCTGATCCGCGAAGGGGTCGATCTGGCGCTGCGCGTGCGCACCAAGCTGGATACGGATGCTGAACTGGTGGTCCGCCATCTGGGATCGGCACGCGGCACCCTGGTGGCCAGCCCGGGTTATCTGCAGCGCCACGGCACGCCGGACACACCGCAGGACCTGGCCTCCCACACGACGCTGAGCTTTTCGGACCCGCAGCATGACGTGCGGTGGCCGCTGCGCAACGACAAGGGCGAAGAGGTGCAGATTGAGTTGAAGCCGCAGCTGTCCTGCAACGACTTCATCGTGCTGACCGAAGCCGCGGTGCGCGGCCGGGGCATTGCGCTGCTGCCGTCGATCGCGACGCAGGAAGAACTGCGACGCGGCCAACTGGTGCCGGTGCTGCCGCAATGGCAATCGCCGGAAGGCATCGTGCATTGCATCTATCCGTCGCGGCGGGGCATGATGCCCGCCGTCCGGACCTTGCTGGACTTCCTGTCGCAGCGCCTGCCGACGATGTATCAGCGGCTTGAAAAGGCGGTTACGCCCGCGCCTCAATAGCCGCGGGTACGCTCGACCACACCCGTGATGGGTTCGCCGCGCATCAGCTGGGCGACCTTGCCCGCGATCTGCTCGATGCTCTCGTCGCGCAGCGTGCGCGCGGCGATGTGAGGCGTGACGTGGACGCGCGGGTCGCGCCAGAACGGATGGTCGGTGGGCAAGGGCTCGGTGTGGAACACATCCAGCGTGGCGCCGGCGATCTCGCCTTCTTCCAGCATCTGCACCAGGTCTTCTTCCACCAGATGCTCGCCGCGGCCCACGTTGACCAGATGCGCGTCCGGCAACAGTTTCGATAGCGTTTCGCGGTTCAGGATGCCGCGCGTGTCCGGCGTCAGCGGCAGCACGTTCACCAAAAAGCGCGTACGGGCCAGGAACGCCGGCAAGGCGGCCTCTCCGGCAAAGGACTCCACGCCGGGAATCTCGCGCGGCGAGCGCGACCAGCCGGCCACGGGATAGCCGAAACCGGCCAACGTCTGCGCCACGCGCGCCCCGACCTGCCCCAACCCCAGCACGCCGACCGGCCAATCAGCCTGGCGCGTGCCTTCGCGGGTATCCCAATGCTGGCGCGCCTGTGCCTGATCGAAGGCCTCGAAATCGCGCGAGACACGCAGCAGCGCGTACAAGGCGTACTCGGCCATCTGCACCGACATGCCTGCATCTTCCAGGCGCACGATGCGCACGTGCGCAGGGATCTCGGGCATCTTCAGCAGGGCATCCACGCCCGCACCCAGATTGAACAGCGTGGTGATGCCGGTCTCGTGCTTGAACAGCTCCGCCGGCGGGCGCCACACCAGCGCCACGTCCGCGCCTGACGGCGGGCCATCGGGATTCCATACGGAAATGCGGCAACCGGGCATGGAGGCTTCCAGGCGCGGCACCCAGACGTCGGGATCATGGAGGGGGCAGGCAAAGAGAATGTGCATGATGGCGGCTCTGCGAGGCTTTCGGAAAGCATGAAGCATGCAGGATGACGCCCCACAAATCAAACGGCCCGGCAGATCGCCGGGCCGTTCGTTCATGCCGGGAACACGTGTTCAGACGGTCTGCGGGACTTCAGGCTTGCCCTTGCCCTTACCCTTGCCGCGGCGCAGGAAGGCCCAGACCTGCAGCAGGATCAGCAAGGCGCTTGCACCGATGAACCAGGCGCTGATCGGGCGTTGCACGAACACCGCCAGGTCGCCGCGCGACAACAGCAACGCGCGGCGGAAGTTCTCTTCGACCATCGGCCCCAGCACGAAGCCGAGCAGGATGGGCGCCACGGAGAATTCCAGCGTCATCAGGATGGCGCCGATCACGCCGAACGCCAGCACTTCCCAGATCTGGAAGAGGCTGTTCTGCGTGCTGTACACGCCCACCGCGATGAAGAACAGCGCGGACGGGAACAGGTAGCGGTACGGCACCTGCAGCAGCTTGACCCACACGCCGATCAGCGGCACGTTCAGCACCATCAGCAGCACGTTGCCCACCCAGAAGCTGGCGATCAGGCCCCAGAAGATGTCCGGATGCTCGGTGATCAGCTGCGGGCCGGGCTGGATGCCCTGGATCAGCAGCGCGCCCAGGATCAGCGCCATCACCGCATCGCCGGGGATGCCCAGGCTCATCGTCGGGATGAAGTCGACCTGCGTCTTCGAGTGCGACGACGCCTCCGGCGACGCCACGCCGGCGATCATGCCGGTGCCGAACTTCTCGGGCGTGCGGGAAATCTTGCGCTCCAGCGCGTAGGCGACGAACGTGGTGATGGTCGGGCCCGTGCCCGGCATGGCGCCGAACAGCGTGCCGACCGCCGTGCCCCGCACCATCGGCCAGAACGCGGTCTTCAGTTCCTGCTTGGTGGGGCGCATGTCGCGGATGCGCAGCTTGGCGCCGCTGCCGATGATGGTCATGCGGTTGACGCTCATCAGGAAGTCGGCCACGCCGAACAGGCCCATCGAGATCGCCACCAGCTCCAGGCCATCGGACAGGTCAAGCAGGCCGAACGAGAAGCGGATGGTGCCCGTGTTCACGTCGGTGCCGACCACGCCGCACATCAGGCCGAACAGCGTCATCGCCACGCCCTTGAGCGGCGAGCCCCGCGACATCGTCGCGCCGGCCAGCAAGCCCAGCAGCATGATCGAGAAGATCTCGGTCGGGCCGAACTTGAACGCTACTTCGACCAGCAGCGGCGATGCGAAGATCATGACGATGATGCCGACCGATGCCGCGAAGAACGAGCAGATCATCGTGATGCCCAGCGCGGTTCCCCCCTTGCCCTGTTTGGTCAGTGGATAACCGTCCAGGCAGGTGACCGCGTGCGGCGGATGCGAAGGCAGGTTGAGCAGGATTGCGCCGATGGCGCCGCCATACTGCGAACCGTAGAAGATGCCGGCCAGCATCAGGATCGCGGGCACGGGCTGCATCACGTAGGTCAGCGGCAGCAGGATGGAGATCGCCGACAGGGCGCCCATGCCGGGCAACACGCCGATGAGGTTGCCCACCAGCACGCCGAAGAACGACCACATCAGGTTGTGCCACTGGAACGCGACGCCGAAGCCGTACCAAAGGTCCATCAAAGATTGAGAGATCATGGCGCTTCAACCCCAACGAAACAGCGGCAGCTGCAGTTGCAGCGCCCACCAGAACACGACGACTGCGATCGCGGACATCGCGAGCGACAGCAGGATGGCTTGCTTGATGGTGTTCTTGCGATCACCGAGTGCCGAGATGAATACGATGGCGAACGTCGCCGGCAGCAGGCCGCCGTAATGGCCCAGCAGCAGGAACGCCAGCGTGCCCAGCAGAATGCAGGCGCTGCCGCGGAAATCGGGCAACCCATGCGCGTGGCCGTCGCCCGGCGCAGGCGGCGTCGCCTCGCCCGAACGCGCGGAAATGGCGATCAGCACGCCGGTCAGCGCCAACAGGCCGCCAAGCGCGGCGGGGAAGAACCCCGGCCCCATGTGGCTCAACGTGCCGATGTGGTAATCGGTGCCCCCGTATATCGCCCCCAACCCGATCAGGACCATCAGCGCACCGCCGTAGTAGTCCTTTCTGTTGATATTTTTTTGCACTTCCATCCTCCTTCCTGGTGCAGGACCGTGCCGGCCCTGGATGCGCTGCTCGAAACGAGCTTCGCCCGGCCCTTAACAGCGAGCCGGAGCGCAGATTACGGAGGGAAGCTGCTAATTCGCTTTCTATGCGCTGTCGCATTCCTGAATTCAGGGGTTATCCCTGAGTGCAGGCCCCGCGGGCAGGAAGGAAAGTGGAAAAAATTTTGAAAGCCAGGGGGCTTTACTGGTCGCCCTTGAGCTCGACATCGAGCGGACGCGGGTATTGCGAGACCGTCGGCGCCAGCGGCAGCCACAGGACGGAAGCCAGGCCCACGCCCCCCTGCGCGTTGGGTTCGCCGTCGCGCAGTTCGATGTCGCCGTCGTTGCGGCGGGCGTAGGCGCGAGCGATCGCCAGGCCCAGGCCGGAGCCCGACGATGCAACGGGCTTGTCCGTGCCGACCCGTTCGAAACGCGCGAAGGCGCGGCTGCGCAGGACGGGCTCCAGGCCCGGTCCGTTGTCCGACACGGAAACCTCGGCCCGGTTTTCCAGCCGGAAGACCGACACGGTGATCTGCGCCCCGACGGGTGCGTAGTGGATGGCGTTGTGCACGAGGTTGGACAGCGCTTCGTGCAGTTCGGCCTCGCTGCCCAGGACCGGCACGGGGATTTCCAGCCCGTCTTGCGACGCCGCCTGCACCCAGCCCAGGTCTTGCTGCTTTTCATGCGCCAGCGGCAGGTACTGCAAGACGACCTCACGCGACACCGCATTCATGTCCAGCAATTGGCGCGGCAGTTGATCAGCCTGGTTGGCGTGCGCCAGGGACAGCAGCTGCTCGGTCAGGCGGCGCGTGCGGCCCAGTTGATCGACGATGGCGCGCAAGCCCTCACGCGTGCGGGCCGGATCGCGCTCGCGCAGCGCGTATTGCGCCTGCGTCAGCATGATGGCCAACGGCGTGCGCAGCTGGTGCGAGGCGTCGGCCAGGAAGTGCGATTGCTCGTCCAGCACCCGGCGATAGCGGGCGATATGGTGGTTGACGGCGTCGACCAGCGGCGACACCTCGCTGGGCACGCGGGACGCGTCCAGCGGCGTCAGGTCGTCGGGGCGGCGGTTGCGGATATCGGCGCGCAGGCGGCGCAAGGGCTTCAATGCCCACGACACGCCCCACCACACCAGCAGCACGACCAGGGCCAACATGCGCGCGTCGCGCAGAATTTCCTGGCGTCGCGCATTGTTTTCGGCTTCGATCCGCTTGCCTGTGCTTTCCGCCACCACGACCAGCACCTGGCGATGCTGCCCCTGGTAGTAGAGATCGCGCACGACCGAGACCACGCGCACCGGGTCATTGCGGTAGACGCCGTCGTAGAAGATGGGTTGGCCGTTCGACCGCGGCCAGGTGGGCGGGCGTGGCATCTCGGGCATGCCCAGCAACGTCTTGCCCTGCTCGGTAGGCACCGGCGCCCCGTCCGGCAGCGGCGGATCAATCTGCTCGATGCGGAAATACTTACGCAGGCCCGCGCGGGATTCCAGCATCACCTGCGCGTAAAGCGGCGTGGCCACCTGGAGGTTGCCGTCCGGCGTGAATTCCAGGCTGCTTTCCAGCACGCGGGCGGGTTCCACCAGCGCGCTGTCATAAGCCTCGTTGGTGATCTCGGACAGGGTGCGGTAGTCGTTCAGGCTGTCGATGACCAGCAGCACCACGACGCCCGGCAGCAGCAGGATGATAAGCAGCGCGCGGATGCCGACGCGTGGCATCCCGGGTATCCGCAAGCTCACTCAGGATTCCGATGCGGCGGACTCGCTGGTGACGCTTTCCAGCATGTAGCCCAGCCCGCGCACGGTCACGATGCGCACGTCGCTGCCGGCCAGCTTCTTGCGCAGACGGTGCAGCACGACCTCGATGGCGTCGGGGTTGGCTTCGCTGTCGTGCGTGAAGACCTTGCCGAACAACTGCGACTTGTCCACGGGGTAGCCGCTGCGGGTCAGCAGCGCCGCCAGGGCGGCATGTTCGCGCGGGGTCAGGAACAGCAGCGAGCCGTCCAGCGTGAAGGCACGGCTTTCGCTGTCGTAGGACAGCGAGCCGCACTGCAGGCGCGGATGCTGACGGCCGCGGCTGCGGCGCACCAGCGCGGTCAGCCGCGCTTCCAGTTCTTCCAGGGCGAAGGGCTTGGTCAGGAAGTCGTCCGCCCCCAGGTTCAGGCCGCGCACCCGGTCCTGCAGCGCGCCTTGGGCGGTCAGCAGCAGAACGGGCGTGCGGTCGTCCCGGTTGCGCATTTCGCGCAGGACGACCAGGCCGTGCTTGTCGGGCAGGCGCAGGTCCATGACGATGGCGTCATATTCCGTGCCCGCCATGAATGCTTCGGCCGTGCGGGCATCTGCCGCGTGATCCGGCACGAACCCGCTCTGAGCGAGCGCGCGCATCAACCAGGACGCCATGTCCCGTTCGTCTTCAACCAACAATATGCGCATGACCGTCCGTTCCTTCGGGCAAATTCTCTGCTGCCCGCTGCCCGTGCACGCGCTGGCGCAGGTAGCGGGTTTCATGATGACGCCGAAAGAGGATCGCCGACAACTCGTTCAACGCCTGGGTATAGACATCGCGCTTGAACTCGATCACGGCGTCCAGGGGTACCCAATACTGGCTCCAGCGCCAGGCATCGAATTCCGGATGCTGCGTCGCGCGCAAGCACACATCGCTGTCACGTCCCACCAGGCGCAACAAGAACCAAATCTGTTTTTGTCCTTTATAGTGGCCACGCCACTCACGCCGGACGAAGTGATCGGGCACGTTATAACGTAACCAATCGCGTGTACGCCCCAAAATACGGACATGCTCGGGCTTCAAGCCCACCTCTTCATGGAGTTCGCGATACATGGCCTGCACCGGGCTTTCGCCATATTTGATGCCGCCCTGGGGGAACTGCCATGCATGTTCCCTGATACGCTTGCCCCAAAAGACCTCGTTTCGACTGTTGACGAGAATGATGCCGACATTGGGGCGGTAGCCTTCGCGGTCAAGCATGGGCCACCCCCACCGAATTCAATACAATTACAGTCGATTATACGTATCTGCTGCCACCTTTAAACATGCGCGCATCCAACTACCACATCAACACCCTCAAAGAAGCCCCTTCCGAAGCCGAAGTCGCCAGCCACCAGCTGATGACCCGGGCCGGGATGATCCGCAAACTCGCGGGCGGCATCTACACCTACATGCCCCTGGGCCTGAAGATCATCCGCAAGGTCGAGGCGATCGTCCGGGAGGAAATGAACGCCTCCGGCGCCATCGAGCTGCTGATGCCGGTCGTCCAGCCCGCCGAGCTCTGGCAGGAATCGGGCCGTTGGGAGCAGTACGGCGCTGAACTGCTGCGCATCAAGGACCGCCACCAGCGCGACTTCGTGCTGCAGCCGACGTCCGAGGAAGTCATCACCGACATCGCGCGCAATGAAATCCACAGCTACCGCCAACTGCCGCTGAATTTCTATCACATTCAGACCAAGTTCCGGGACGAACGCCGCCCCCGCTTCGGCCTGATGCGCGGCCGCGAATTCACGATGAAGGACGCCTACTCCTTCGACCGCGACGAAGCCGGCGCCCTGAAAAGCTACGACACCATGTACGCTGCTTACATGCGCATTTTCGGCCGCCTGGGCCTGGAATTCCGCGCGGTGGCCGCAGACACGGGCTCAATCGGCGGCACCCGCAGCCATGAATTCCAGGTGATCGCCGACACCGGCGAAGACCTGCTGGTCTACAACGCCGAGACCGACTACGCCGCCAACATCGAACTGGCCGAAGCCGTTTCGCTGTACCCCGTGCGCGGTGAAGCCACCCAGGCCATGGCCGACGTGCCCACCCCGGGCGCGGCCAAGTGCGAAGACGTGGCCAAGCTGCTGGGCCTGCCGCTGGAAAAGACGATCAAGTCGATCGTCCTGGCCACCGACGGCGACAAGGGCAAAGTCGACATCTGGCTGCTGCTCCTGCGCGGCGACCACGAACTGAACGAAATCAAGGCGGGCAAGCTGCCGGGCCTGGCGGGCTTCCGCTTCGCCACGGAAAGCGAGATCGTCGAGTATTTCGGCTGCAAGCCCGGCTATCTGGGCCCGGTCAAGACGGCCAAGCCGGTGCACGTGATCGCCGACCGCACGGTCGCCAACATGGCCGATTTCATCTGCGGCGCGAACAAGGAAGATTTCCACATCCAGGGAGTAAACTGGGGCCGCGACCTGCCCGAGCCCGAGCTCGTGGCCGATCTGCGCAACGTGGTCGCGGGCGACCCGTCGCCGGATGGCAAGGGCACGCTCTCCATCCAGCGCGGTATTGAAGTGGGACACGTTTTCTACCTGGGCAAGAAGTACTCCGAAGCCCTCAAGGCCACCTTCCTGGACGAAACTGGTAAACCGGCCGTCTTGGAAATGGGTTGCTACGGCATTGGCGTGACGCGCATCGTGGGCGCCGCGATCGAGCAGAACCACGACGCCCGCGGCATCATCTGGCCCCGTGCGATCGCCCCGTTCGAAGTGGTGATCTGCCCGGTGGGCTGGGGCAAAAGTGAAACCGTGCGTGACACCGCCCAGAAGCTGTATGAATCGCTGCTGGCACGCGGCGTGGACGTCATCCTGGACGACCGCGATGCACGCCCGGGCGTCATGTTTGCTGAATGGGAGTTGATCGGCGCTCCGCTGCGTGTAACAGTTGGAGAACGCGGCCTGAACGATGGTGTGGTGGAATTGCAGGCCCGCCGGGAATCCGAAGCGGCCAAGATTCCGGTAGAGTCCGCGCTGGAAACGGTGCTGGCAAAACTCGACACCCTCTAACCTTATAGCTAGTACGGACTTTTCGCGTCCCGACCCGCATCACTCCCTATCCGTATCGTGACCGATCTGAAGTCCGCCGAATCCCTCCTGCAAGTCCGTGTCTACTACGAAGACACGGATGCGGGCGGGGTGGTTTTCTACGCTAACTACTTGAAATTCCTGGAACGCGCACGCACCGAATGGCTGCGCAACCTGGGAGTCAACCAGTCCGGGCTGGCCGCGAGCGAGCAGCGTTTATTCGTTGTCCGCTCCTTGGACATGTCTTACCGCAAGCCGGCCAGACTGGACGATTTGCTTACCATACGCAGCCGAGTCACCAAACTGGGCCGCGCTTCGATACACTTCGCGCAGCGCGCGGAACGCGACGGGGAACTGCTTGCCGAAGGCAACATCCAAGTCTGTTGCGTCGATGCCGTGAACATGCGGCCGGCGGAACTGCCGGCCGACATCCGCGCCAAACTGGAATCCATTCAGGAATAACCATGCAAGCCACCAGCGACATGTCGTTGCTTTCGTTGATTTCGCACGCCAGCGTGCCGGTCCAGCTGATCATGCTGATGCTGTTGGGCATCTCGATCATGTCCTGGACCTACATTTTCGCCAAGCGCCTTGCCATCAAGCGCGCCCATACCCAGACCCGCCGCTTTGAAGACGACTTCTGGTCGGGCGGCGACCTGTCCATGCTGCAACAGGCCGTGGCCTCGCGCCGCGACGAACAAGGCGCCCTGGCCCGCATCTTCGATGCCGGCATGACCGAATTCCTGAAGGCCCGCCGCGGCAACTCGGCCGGCGACGCCACCGCCCTGCTGGACGGCCCGCGCCGCGCCATGCGCGCCGCCTACCAGCGCGAAATGGATTCGCTGGAATCGCACCTGAACTTCCTGGCATCGGCCGGTTCGGTATCGCCCTACATCGGCCTGCTGGGCACGGTCTGGGGGATCATGCACGCCTTCATCGGCCTGTCGAACATGCAGCAGGCCACGCTGGCCTCGGTGGCCCCCGGTATCGCGGAAGCACTGATCGCCACCGCGATCGGCCTGTTCGCCGCCATCCCGGCCGTGGTCGCCTACAACCGCTTCACGAATGACATCGATCGCATCTCGATCCGTTTCGACAGCTTCGTCGACGAATTCCTGAACATTCTGCAACGGCAGGTGCGCTAATGCCCTCGGTAAGCTCACGCGGCAGGTCCGGCCGCCGCATGAAGGCCGACATCAACGTGGTGCCGTACATCGACGTGATGCTGGTGCTGCTGGTCATCTTCATGGTGACCGCGCCCCTGATCACGCCCGGGCTGATCCAGCTGCCTTCGGTCGGCGCGGCATCGGACGTGCCCGTGAAACCGCTGGAAGTCCAAATTTCGGAAGACGGCAAGATCGCCCTGCGCATGCGCGAACCCGGCGCCACGATGCAGGACATCGCCCGCCCCGAGCTGGTGGCGCAAGTGCGCTCGCGCATTACCGCGGAAACGCCGGTGGTCATCGCCGCCGACGGCAAGGTGCCCTACGAGACGGTCGTGAAGGTGATGGACGAACTGCGCACGAACGGCATCACCCGCCTGGGCCTGCTGGTGGACCAGTCCGCCGCCGGCGCTTCCCAGCCCGCATCCGCGAAAAAACGCTAACGCGACGCCTTCCGCCGGCTTGCCCGGCATGCAACGCCCATGACGCCACCCATAATTCGACACCGCAGCGGCCCGCCGGCCACCCCGCCCAACAACGACAACCGGAATGCGCTCATTCTGGCCGTGGCGGTGCATTTGCTGCTGCTGGTCGCCTTGATCTTTGGCGTGAGCTGGCGCACGGAGGCCCCCGGCCCCGTCGAGGTCCAGCTCTGGGCCGACGGCAATTCGCCCGTCTCCCCGCCGCCCACGCCCCAGCCCGAACAGCCCAAGCCGGCCCCCAAGCCCGAGCCCAAGCCGGAACCCGAAAAGGCCCCCGAGCCGCCGCCGCCTCCCCCTCCTCCGCCCAAGCCTGAACCCGAGGTTCAGCCCAAGACCGAGGAAGTGGATCCCGAGATCGCGATCCAGGAAGCCAAGAAGAAGCGCGAACAGGAAGAGAAGGCACGCCAGGCCGCTGAAGCGGCCAAGGAAAAGGCGCGCCTGGAAGAAGAGCGCAAGCAGGCCGAATTGAAGGAAAAGAAGCGCCTGGAGCAGGAACGCCAGGCTGCCGAGAAGGCGGCTGCCGAGAAAGCCGCGGCTGACAAGGCCGCCGCCGACAAGGCTGCTGCAGAGAAGGCCGCTGCCGACAAGGCCGCCGCCGAAAAGAAGGCTAAGGACGACGCTGCCAAGAAGGCCGCCGCGGAAAAGGCTGCTGCCGACAAGGCGGCCGCCGAGAAAGCGGCTGCCGATAAGGCCGCGGCTGAAAAGGCCGCCGCCGAGAAGGCTGCCGCCGCCAAGAAGGCGGCCGCGGACAAGGCCCTGAAGGATGCGTTCCGCAACGACGCGCTGGGCGCCGCAGGCATCCCCGGCGGCACGGCCGACCGCAACCAGGCAGGCGGTGGACGCGACAACGGCTATGCCGCCAAGGTGCGCGCCTGCATTCTTCCGGGCGTCGCTTATCAGCCGCCGCCCCGCAGCGGCTCCGGGAATCCGACCGCACAATACCGGGTACAGTTAGGTACTGACGGGAAGGTTAACGGCGTATCGCTGACGGAATCCTCTGGCAATGCGGCGTTCGACCGTGCGGTCGAGACCGGTATCCGCCGCTGCAACCCCTTCCCGAAGCCCTCCACGGGCAGCTACGAAAAGTTCATTGACGTAGTGCACAAAATGTATGATTGACAGGAGATTGATGAATATGACTCCCGCTTATAGCCGACGAGGCTCCCTCCTCGCTCTCTGGCGATCGTATGGACTCGGCTTGCTGATGCTTACGCTGGCCTGCCTGATGGCGATGAAACCGGTCCATGCCCAGTTGCGCGTTGATATTTCCGGTACTGGCGCAACCCAGTACCCCGTAGCCATCGCCGATTTCGCGGTGGACGACACCCACGGCCGCGCCCTGGCTGAAGTGATCCGCGCCGACCTGACCCGCACGGGCCAGTTCCGCCTGATCAACGCCGCCGGTTCCGGCCTGAACGTCGACTCGCCCATCGCCCATGACGACTGGCGTGGCAAAGGCGCGGACTTCCTGGCTTATGGCAGCATCACCCGTGGCGCCGATGGCCGCTACGACGTGCGCTACCGCCTGGCCGACACGGTCAAGAAGGGTCAATTGGACGGCGTGGCGTTCTCGGGCACCGAGCAGGAACTGCGCCGCGTGGCCCACCAGATTGCTGACCGCATCTACGAGAAGATCACCGGCGTTCGCGGCGTGTTCTCGACCCGTATCGCTTACGTGCTGAAGAAGGGCGCCACCTACGAACTGCAAGTGGCCGACGCTGACGGGCAGAACCCGCAAGTGGCCCTGCGTTCGCGCGAGCCCATCATCTCGCCGTCCTGGTCGCCTGATGGCGCCAAGCTGGCTTACGTGAGCTTCGAGTCCGGCAAGCCGGTCGTCTACGTGCACACTCTGGCCACCAGCGCCCGCGTGCCTGTCGCTAACTTCAAGGGCAACAACAGCGCTCCCGCCTGGTCGCCCGACGGATCCAAGCTGGCCGTGGCGTTGACGCGTGACGGTTTGTCGCAAATTTACATCGTTGGCGCGTCCGACGGGTCCAATCCCAGCCGAGTTACGCGTTCTCCCGGGATTGACACCGAACCGACCTTTACGCCAGACGGTGCTTCCATTATCTTTACGAGTGACCGCAGCGGCGGGCCGCAAATCTATCAGACCGGCTCGACAGGTGGCGAAGCACGCCGCCTCACGTTTAATGGTGGTTACAACATATCACCCCGAATTTCCCCCGATGGATCGACGCTGCTGTACGTTGCAAGACGCGACGGCGCGTTTCGAATCGCGTCGTTGAACCTGTCCTCAGGCTCCGAATCCTTGATCACTGATGGTCGTGACGATCAGTCGCCAAGTTTCGCGCCGAATGGCATGCAAGTCCTTTACGCCGCCATCCAAAATGGACGTAGCGTACTTGCGGGTGTTTCGAGCGATGGCCGCGTACGGCAGACGCTTTCGGTACTGAACGGGGAAATACGTGAACCGACTTGGGGCCCATTTACCCGATAACACGTGTGACTCTCTTTGCAAAGGAACTATCATGAAGTCGCGCATTGCCAAAAGCCTAACCATCGCCGCTCTGGCTGCCACCCTGGCAGCTTGCAGCTCCGTCCCTCTCGACGATAAAGCGGGTCAGGGCGGAGGCGCAGGCCAAGGATCAGCTGGTTCAGGCCAGATCCTTGATCCCTTTAACCCCCAAAGCATCCTGGCGCAACAGCGCTCGGTGTACTTTGATTTCGACAGCTACACCGTGTCGGACCAGTACCGCGGCTTGGTCGAAACCCACGCCCGCTACCTGGCTTCGCACCAGCAGCAGAAGGTCAAGATCGAAGGCAACACCGACGAACGCGGCGGTGCTGAGTACAACCTGGCCCTGGGCCAGCGTCGTGCAGACGCCGTGCGTCGCATGATGACCCTGCTGGGCGTCAGCGACAACCAGATCGAAACCATCAGCTTCGGCAAAGAAAAGCCGAAGTCGACGGGTACGTCGGAAGCCGACTTTGCTGAAAACCGCCGCGCCGATATCAACTATCTGCGTTAAGATTTTCGTATAGTCCAAGAGCCCTACCACGCGTCGGGACGGTCAGCCGGCCGTCCCGACGTTTGTTTTTATACCCGGGAATATTCATGCGCGATAACGTTCTGTCCCTGCGTCCTCTGATTGTGGCCACTGGCCTGGTGCTTGCGGCCCTGACGGCGCCCGCTCACGCTTTTTCCGATGATGAAGCCCGTAAGGCCATCCTGGATTTGCGCCAGCAGGTTCAGCAGCAGAACGAGCAAAGCCAACGCGCCAAGCTGCAATTGGCCGACCAGATTCAATCCCTGCAGCAAGAAGTAGCGCAGTTGCGCGACCAGCTGGAACTGGTGTCGCGCCAGCAGCCCAGCGCCAAGCCGGGCGCGCCCAGCGGCACGAATCCCCCGGGCACCGCCGCAGGCGACCCGCAAGAACAAGCCGCCTATGACGGCGCGATGGATCTGTTCCGCAAGGGCCAGTACAAGGACGCCGCCGAATCGCTGGCCGCCTTCACCTCGCTCTACCCGAACAGCCAGTTGGCTCCCAGCGCGCAGTTCTACCTGGGCAGCAGCCGCTACGGCATGAAGGACTTCAAGGGCGCCATCGAGCAACTGACCAGCATGGTCCAGAAGTCGCCCGAGAACGCCCGGGCGCCGGACGCCCTGCTAATCATCGCCGGCGGTCAGATCGAACTGAACAACCGCGCCGGCGCCAAAGCGTCGCTGCAGCGCATTGTTCGCGACTACCCGAACGCCCCGGCGGCGGCCACGGCCAAGAGCCGCCTGCAACTGCTGCAGTAATGCTCCCCGCCGCAAGCGCGGTCAGCGCCTACCGGCACATCCTGCGCCGCCGCGCAGGGCTACTCGCCCTGCTGCTGGCGGCGATTTTCATGGCGCTGCTGATCGACTTCACGGTAGGCCCGTCGGGCCTGCCCTGGGGCGACCTGTGGCGCACCTTGAGCGCCCCCACCTCCGCCGACCCCACCTACCGCGTGATCGTGTGGGACATCCGCCTGCCTTCCGCCCTGATGGCCGCCCTGGTGGGCATGGCCCTGGGCCTGGCCGGCGCCGAAATGCAGACCATCCTGAATAATCCGCTGGCTAGCCCGTTTACGCTGGGCGTGTCGTCCGCCGCCGCGTTTGGCGCGTCGCTGGCCATCGTCTTGCAGTTGGGGCTGCCGGGAGTGCCCAGCGGCTGGCTGATCGCCGGCAACGCGTTCCTGTTTGCCTTGGTGGCGGCCTTGCTGCTGGATGCGGTAGCCCGGTGGAGCGGCATGAATACGTCGGGCGTCGTGCTGTTCGGCATCGCGATGGTGTTCACTTTCAATGCCCTGGTGTCGCTGGTGCAGTTCCTGGCCAGCGCCGAAGCGCTGCAGAACCTGGTGTTCTGGACGATGGGCAGCCTGGCGCGGTCCAACTGGACGACGACGGGCGTCGTGGCGCTGGCCGTGGCGATCGCCTTGCCGCTGGCGATGCGCCAATCGTGGAAGCTGACGGCGCTGCGGCTGGGCGAAGACCGCGCCGCCAGCTTCGGCGTGGACGTGCGCCGGGTGCGCGTGGCGGCGCTGGCGCGCGTCAGCCTGCTGTCGGCGCTGGCCGTGGCGTTTGTCGGCACCATCGGATTCATCGGGCTGGTGGCGCCGCACATCGCACGCCGGCTGTTCGGCGAGGATCACCGCTTCTATCTGCCCGGCAGTGCTCTCGTCGGCGCACTGATCCTGTCACTGGCTTCCGTCGTTTCCAAGAACCTGCTGCCCGGCGTGGTGGTGCCCGTAGGCATCGTGACGGCGCTGGTCGGCATCCCCTTTTTCGTGGCGGTGGTGTTGCGCCGGCAATTGCCATGACGCGCGACGCCGCGTTGGACATCCACGGGCTGACCGCCGGCTATGGCCGCGACGACGTGCTGCACGCGCTGACGGTGCCGGCGCTTGCCCCGGGCCACGTGACCGCCCTGCTGGGCCCGAACGGCAGCGGAAAATCCACCTTGCTGAAAGCGCTGGCCGGACTGGTCCGCACGCGGCAAGGCAGCGTCTTGCTGAACGGCCAGGACATGACCCGCCTGGGCGTGGGCGAGCGCGCCCGGCATATGGTCTATCTGCCGCAGAGCCTGCCCGCCGCCGTACACCTGCGGGTGTTCGAATCGGTGCTGGTCGCGGCCAAGGCGACGCAGGACGCGCTGGCGCCGCCTGTTGCCATGGCGGACATCGAGCGCCTGCTGGACCGGCTGGGCATCGCGCACCTGGCGCTGCATTACCTGGACGCCCTGTCTGGCGGGCAAAAACAACTGGTGGGGCTGGCGCAAGCGCTGATCCGGCATCCGCGCGTGCTGCTGCTGGACGAGCCCCTGTCCGCCCTGGACTTGAACTACCAGTTCCATGTGATGCGGCTGCTGAAACAGGAAACGCAAGAGCACAGGCTGATCAGCATCATCGTGCTGCATGACTTGAACGTGGCGTTGCAGCACGCCGACCGCGCCGTGATGATCTCTAGCGGCCGGCTGCACGCCGAGGGTGCGCCCGCGGAGGTGATCACGCCGGCGTCGTTGGCCGCCGTGTACGGCGTGCAGGGCCGGGTGGAAGCCTGCTCGCGCGGCTTGCGGCAGGTACTGATCGACGGGTTGGACGAACACCCGCGCTGACCACGCCGATGCGTCGGATGCGGGTCGTTCGGGCGAGGGGATTCAGCCGCGCAGGGCGACGTCCACGACCGGCGCGCCGGTCATGTCCGCCAATTGCCGGGGCGTCAGGTTGAATACGGCGTGCGGATGGCCCGCGGCCGCCCACAGGCTGTCGTAATTGAACAGATCGGCATCCAGCAGCATGACCGGTTTGACGGCATGACCGATGGGGCAGACGCCGCCAATCGCATAACCCGTGTTGTCGCGCACGAACTTGGCATCGGCCTTGGCCAGCGCCCCCACCTGCTCGGCCACCTTGGCCTCGTCCACGCGGTTGGCGCCGCTGGCGATGACCAGCACCGGCGCGTCATCGGAGGCCCGCCGGAAGATGATCGACTTGGCGATCTGCGCCACCTCGCAGCCCAGGCCCGCCGCCGCTTCCGCCGAGGTCTTGCCCGACTGCGGCAGGACGACGACGGGCTTGTCGTGGCCGATCTCCAGCAGGAGGCGAGCAACGCGTTGGGCGGATTCGGGCAAAGCGGCGAGGGACTCGGGGGACATCGTGACGGACTCCGTGAAAGACTGCGGACGAGTTTATCAGCGGCCGCCGGCGATGGCGTGCCGCGGCGACGGGCTAGAATGCGGACCTGGCTTTCCCCTTCCTGCCCTCCATGCGTTCCGAACCCGTCCTCCCCCTGCAAACCGCGTTGATCGGCGGCTACGCCATGTCCTACACCGAGTACGGCAGCGGCACGCCGCTGGTGCTGGTGCATGGTTCGCTGTCGGACTGCCGCTACTGGAAGTCGCAGATGGCGCCGCTGGGCAAGTCGTTCCGGGTGCTGGCGGTTTGCCTGCGCCGCTACTGGCCGGAAACGTGGGACGGCGAAGGCGACGGCTTTTCGATCGAGCAGCATGCCAGCGACGTGCTGGAATTCATCGACACCGTCGCCGGCGGCCCCGCCCACTTGGTGGGCCATTCCCGCGGCGGGCGCGTGGCGCTGGAAGCCGCGCTGCGCCAGCCCGACGCGCTACGCAGCCTGACCTTGGCCGATCCCGGCCTGCCGCTGCCCGGCGGCGATGATTCGCGCGGCGGTTTTCGCCAGCGCGCCTTGGCGCTGATCCGCCAGGGCGACGTCGAGGAAGGCCTGGCGCTGTTCGTGGACACGGTGACGGGGCCGGACACCTGGCAACGCATGGTGCCGTGGTTCAAGGAGATGGTGCGCGACAACGTCGGCACCCTTTTCGGCCAGGCGGAAGAAAAGCCCGAAGCCCTGACGCCCCAGCAGATCGGCACCCTGAAACTGCCGACGCTCCTGATCGGCGGCGCGCTGAGCCCCGCTCCCTATCCCGCCGTGCTGGACGCCCTGTCGCAATGGGTACCGCACGCGCACCGCGTGACGGTCGTCGGGTCGTCGCACGGCATGAACCTGGGCAACCCGCGCGCGTTCAACGGCGCCATCGAAGCATTCATCGGCGGCTAAGCCCCGCCCCGATCACGGTTCCACCGACGGCGTGTGCTTTAAGCGCCGCAGGACGAACGTGGAGCGGCTGTGGCGCACGCCCCGCAGCTTGTACAGCCGCTTGCGCAGGAATTCCTCGTAGCCCTCGGTGCCCGCGACGGCCACCTTGATCAGATAGTCGTATTCGCCCGTGACCAGAAAGGCTTCGACCACTTCCGGCAGCCGGGTGATCTCTTCGCCGAAGCGGGCCAGCGACTCGTCGTCGTGGTGTTCCAGCGTTACCTCGATCATGACGGTATCCGGCAACCCCAGCGCCTTCTGGTTCAGCAAGGCCGCATAGCCCTCGATGACGCCGGCCTCTTCCAGCGCCTTGACCCGGTTCCAGCAAGGCGTGGGCGACAGGCCCACCTGCTCGGCAAGCTTCAGATTGGTCAGCCGGCCGTCGGCGCGCAGCGCGCGCAGGATCTTGCGGTCGGTTTCGTCGATTTTCGGGGTAGCGGACATGGTTGGCGGATCGATAAAGAGAATATCCCTGTAGAAGCGAATTCTACAAGATAGATATTCCTCAAAATCCCTGAAATCGGCGTGAATCAGGAAACCTATTTTGTTTCCTCGGCCGTAGACTTTCCAGCAAGACGGGCCCTACCCCGCCCGTCGGATTTCGGCGCATGCACCGCGGCACAACCCGGCGTGCGCGCCGGCAGTTCCAACGCAGCAACCCGTGCGCCGATCCGCGCGGCTGGAAACCATGTCTCACGCAGCAGCAGTACCCGCAAGAACCGGTCTGGGCCTGTCCGGCACCGCCATGCTCCTGACCGCCCCGGCGTTATTCGCATCGAATATGGTCGCCGCCCGCTGGGCGCACGACGCCAGCCTTCCCCCTGTTTTCCTTGCCTTCGGCCGCTGGCTGCTGGCCTTGCTGATCTTGCTGCCGCTCGCGGCACCTGCCCTGCGCGCGCACCGCCGCGCCTTGTGGCGTGGTTTGCCCGCCCTGCTGCCGCTGGCGGTGCTGGGCATGGGCGTGGCGGTGGCGCCGCAATACATCGGCGCGCAGACCACCAGCGCCACCAACATCGCGCTGATCTTTTCGTGCAGCCCCATCCTGGTGGCCTTGCTGGAAGCGCTGATCTGGCGCAAGCCGCTGTCCGCGCTGCGGGCGGCCGGTTTGGGTCTGGCGCTGGGCGGCGTGCTGGTGGTGCTGTCGCGCGGCGATCTCCAGGCGCTGACCCGGTTGGCGTTCGGCCAGGGCGACCTGTGGGTGCTGCTGGCCGCCACGGGGTGGGCGTTCTATACCGTCTTGCAGAAACGCCTGACCCTGCCCGCCGTACCGGACAGCGCCCGGCTGGCCATGATGATGCTGGGCGGCGTCTTGGCGTTGGCGCCGTTTGCCGGCATCGAAGCCGCGGCAGGCGCCACGCCGCCGTGGACGGACCCGCGCCTGGCGGCCGTGCTGCTGTTCCTGGCGGTGGTGCCCAGCCTGGGCGCCTATTACGTGTATGGCCGGCTGATCAGCCAGGCCGGTCCCGCCACGGCGGGGCTGTCCATGTTCCTGGTGCCGGTGTATGCCGCATTGCTGGCGTGGCCCTTGCTGGGCGAGACGCCGCAACTGTTTCACGCCTACGGCTTCGTGATGATTTTGATGGGCGTGAAGATGGCGTCTTCGCGGATGCGGGCGGGGGCAGCCACCGTGGCCGCCCCGGCCTGAACCCCTCGGCAGGGAGTCAGCGGCCCGCGCCTTGGGCCGCGATGACTTCCTGCGCCACCTGGCGCGGCGCTTCGGCGTAGTGCTTGAACTCCATCGTGTAGGTCGCGCGCCCCTGCGTCAGCGAGCGCAACGACGTCGAATAGCCGAACATTTCGGCCAGCGGCACTTCGGCGCGCACGACCTTGCCGCCGCCCCCCGCGATGTCTTCCATGCCCTGCACCATGCCGCGCCGTGACGACAGGTCGCCCATCACGTTGCCGGTGAAGTCTTCGGGTGTCTCGACTTCGACCTGCATCATCGGTTCAAGCAAGACGGGATCGGCGCGGCGCATGCCTTCCTTGAACGCCATCGAACCCGCCATCTTGAAGGCATTTTCGTTGGAGTCCACGTCGTGGTACGAGCCGAAAAACAGGGTCGCCTTCACATCCACCACCGGGTAACCTGCCAGCACGCCGGCATTCAGCGATTCGCGGATGCCCTTGTCGACCGCCGGGATGAATTCGCGCGGCACCACGCCCCCCTTGATGGCGTCGACGAACTCGTAGCCCTTGCCCGGCTCTTGCGGTTCCAGCTTCAGCACCACGTGGCCGTACTGGCCACGCCCGCCCGACTGTTTGACGAACTTGCCTTCGACCTCGTTGCAGGCCTTGCGGATGGTTTCGCGGTAGGCCACTTGCGGCTTGCCGACGGTGGCTTCGACGTTGAACTCGCGCTTCATGCGGTCGACCAGGATTTCCAGGTGCAGCTCGCCCATGCCCGAGATGATGGTCTGCCCCGATTCCTCGTCGGTGCGCACGCGGAAAGACGGATCTTCCTGCGCCAGGCGATTCAACGCGATGCCCATCTTTTCCTGGTCGGCCTTGGTCTTGGGTTCCACCGCCTGGGAAATGACGGGTTCGGGGAAGACCATCCGTTCAAGGATGATGACGTGTGCCGGGTCCGATAGCGTGTCGCCGGTGGTGACGTCCTTGATGCCGACCGCCGCGGCAATGTCGCCGGCGTAGACCTCGGTGATTTCGCGCCGCTCGTTGGCGTGCATCTGCAGGATGCGGCCCAGCCGTTCCTTCTTGCCCTTGATCGGGTTGAAGACCGAATCGCCCGACTTCACCACGCCGGAGTAGACGCGGAAGAACACCAGTTGCCCGACGAAGGGGTCCGTCATGATCTTGAAGGCCAGCGCCGAGAACGGCTCGTTGTCGGCCGGATGGCGTTCGATTTCGCGGTCGCGCTCGTCGTGCCCCTTGATGGCGGGCACGTCCAGCGGCGACGGCATGTAGTCGATGACGGCGTCCAGCATTGCCTGCACGCCCTTGTTCTTGAAGGCGCTGCCGCACAGCATGGGCACGATCTCGTTGGCGACGGTGCGGATGCGCAAGCCCAGCTTGATTTCGTCTTCCGTCAGGGTCTCGCCCGACAGGTACTTTTCAAGCAGGGTTTCGTTGGCCTCGGCGGCCTTTTCCACCATCTTGTCGTGCCACTTCTGCGCCTCGTCCTGCAGAGACGCGGGGATGTCTTCGTACTTGAATTTCACGCCCTGGCTGGCGTCGTCCCAGATGATGGCTTTCATCTTGACCAGGTCGATCACGCCTTCGAAATGGTCTTCAGCGCCGACGGGCAACTGGATGGGCACGGCGTCGCCCTTCAGGCGTTCAGCGATTTGGCGCTGCACGCGCAGGAAGTCCGCGCCCACGCGGTCCATCTTGTTGACGAACGCCAGGCGCGGCACCTTGTACTTGTTGGCTTGGCGCCAGACGGTTTCGGACTGCGGCTGCACGCCGCCGACCGCGTCATAGACCATGACGGCGCCGTCCAGCACGCGCATGGACCGTTCGACTTCAATGGTGAAGTCCACGTGCCCGGGCGTGTCGATGATGTTGATGCGGTGTTCGGGGTAGTTGCCCGCCATGCCTTTCCAGAAGGCGGTGGTGGCGGCCGACGTGATGGTGATGCCGCGTTCCTGCTCTTGCTCCATCCAGTCCATCACGGCGGCGCCGTCATGGACTTCGCCGATCTTGTGGGTGATGCCGGTATAGAAGAGGATGCGCTCGGTGGTCGTCGTTTTGCCCGCGTCGATATGGGCGCTGATGCCGATATTGCGGTAAAGCTCGATACGCGTCTTGCGAGTCATGGCCTCTTCCTTGCAGTGAACCACTTGTGCACATACGGCAAGCCCGACCGGGCGCTGCCGCGGCGGGCGCCATGCCGCGTGAGGTACTGGGAGGAATGCGTAACCGCGCCCGCGCTGATGCGTAAATATTACGCGCCGCGCGGCAAGATACAAGAACCAATCGGTGCCGGTTCCGGCCTGCCCGGCAGATTGGCCCCGTAAGGCCCTGTTTTCCTTGAAAAGAGGCGCCAGGAAAAAGATATTCATGGCTGCCATAGGAAAAATTAGTCCGCCGACACAAGACAAAAAAAGCCCCTCGCTACGGAGGGGCTTTGCGGCGCATGCACCGGCGTAGTGCCGGGCGGGACGGCGCTTACTTCTTTTCTTCCTTGACGCGATACACCAACACGGCGGTGCTGGCCAGCGACAGCACCTTGGCGGTGACGCTGCCCAGCAGCAGGCGCGACAGGCCGCTGCGGCCGTGGCTGCCGATGAAGATCAGGTCGCAACCGGCGTCCGTGGCGGCCTGAACGATGCCGTCAGCCACATTGAAGTTGGACACGGCGCGCGATTCGGACTTGACGCCGGCGGTGTCGGCGCGGTCGGTGATCTGTTTCAGGTACTTGTCGGCTTGCTCGGCCGAGGCCTTTTCGTAGTCTTCGTCGGTGATGGCATAGGCCGCAGCCATGCCGTCAAAACCAATCGTGGCAGCAAAGGGCTGCGTCACGTAAAGGGCGACGACTTCGGCGCCGACCGAACGTGCGAAGGAAATGCCCGCGTTGGCGGCTTGGGCCGACAGCGGCGAACCGTCGGTGGGAATCAGGATCTTCTTGAACATCTTGCCTGCTCCTGTTTGAGAGGAATCTTTATGCTACCGGAAAGCCGCCAGGTTCACATCAAGGGAACCTGGCGGGCTTGATGCGCGTCAAGCGCCGGGTCAGCCCAGTTGCTGGGCGGCGGCGAACAGATTGGTGCAGCGGGTACCGGTGCGGCAGTAGGCCAGCACGGGGCCCGGCAGGGTCTTGAGCAATTCGGCGAAGCGCACGACGTCGGACACGGTCATGGCGCTGCCCACGACGGGCTGGTATTCGACTGCCAAGCCGGCTGCGGCGGCGGCCTTGGACACATCGGCAGCGGTGGGCTGGTCAGGGCCGCCTTCGAAGTCGGGGCGGTTGATGATCACGCTCTTGTAGCCGGCGGCGGCGACATCGGCCATGTCGTCGGGACCCAATTGAGGCGCGACGGCAAAGTTTTCGGTCAGGGGTTTGATGGGTGCGGACATGGCGGTTCCTTCAGATAGACAGCTGCATATTATTGATTGTAGGAGCCGTTTTGCGCGAAGAGTTTTTCCAATTCTGTCCAGACGCCGCGGTCGTCCGCGATCGAGACCGAGAAGCGCAGCATGGTCGAGGGCGCCTGGGACGGTGAAAACAGCGTGCCCGGCGCCAGCAGCATGCCCCGGTCGGCGGCTTCGCGCGCCAGCACTTCCGTGTCGCGCCCGCAATCGGCCCACACGAACATGCCCGCGTTGGGTTCGTGCGGCACCGTCAGTCCCAGCTTCAACAGCCCTTTCAGGCACCGCTGGCGCGCGTCGTCCACCCTGGCGCGCACCCGCTCGATGTGGCGCCGGTACTGCCCTTCCATGAGCACGCGGTGGACCACGCGTTCGCCCAGTTCGGGCGACGTCAGCCCGGCCAGCATTTTCAGGTCTGCCAGCTTTTGCAGGATGTCGGGGTTGGCGGCCACATAACCCACGCGCAGGCTGGCGGCCAGCATCTTGGAGTAGCCGCTGACCAGGATCACGCGGTTCAGTCGGTCCAGCACCGCCAGCTTCATGGCGCCGCCGGGATGCAGTTCGCCGTAGGTGTCGTCTTCGACCACCATGAAATCGTGGCGCTCGGCGATCCGCAGGATGTCGTAGGCCACGCCGGCGGACAGCGTGTGGCCGGTCGGGTTGTGCACGGCGCTGTTGATGATGAAGAGCTTGGGCTTGTGCTCGGCCGCCATGCGTTCCAGCATGGCGATATCGGGGCCGTCGGGCCCGCGCGGCACGCCGATCAGCCGCGCGCCGAATGCGGCCAGGCGACCGAAGATGACGAACCAGGCCGGGTCTTCCACCAGCACGGTATCACCCGGTTTGACCAGGTGGCGCGCGATCAGGTCCAGGCCGTGCGTCACGCCGTTGGTGGTCAATAGATTTAGTTCCGGATGCGCCGGCACGCCGTCGTTCTGCAGCGACGCGGCGATCTGCTGGCGCAAGGGCGCAAAGCCCTGCGGATGGCCGTAGCTGACGAGGTTGGCGCGCACCGAACGGCCCACTGCGCGCACGGCGCTGGCCACCATGTCCGGATCGAGCCATTCGGCCGGCAGCAGGCCGGCTCCGCCGGGCATGCCCGGCGCGTTGGTTTCACGGAACATGCTGCGCAGCAGCCAGGCGATGTCCACGCGGGCGGGCGGCGCCAGCGTGGTGGCGGGCGCGGTGGCCACGGCCGCCAGCGGGCCGCTGCGCGCGCGGACGAAAAACCCCGCGCCGCGGCGCGACTGCACCAGGCCACGCGCCACCAGCCGGTCATACGCTTCGACGACCGTGAAGCGGCTGACGCCCGACTGTTCGGCCATCTTGCGGATGGAGGGCAGCCGGGTACCGGGCCGCAGGCCCTGTTCGTCGATGCGGCGGGCCAGGCCATCGGCCAGCTGGGTCACCAGGGAGGCGTCGGCCTGGCGCACGGGCTGCCAGGGCATGGAAGGCGCGGAGGCGGAAGGGGAAGCAACTGTCATGGGGATTCGACCAGGCCAGTGATTAAAGTGATATGCCTAAGTGTACCGGTACTGTACCGATAACTATGCGTAGAGTGACAGCAATACGTAAAGCCCGCAACTGCGGGCTTTACCCGCCCCCAAAACTTCATCACCGTCATACTTTCCCCGGCAGCTGTCATGACCCGATCCACGCTTTATCCGTCCCCCCAGGCGGCGTCCCTCGCTCCCCCCTCCGTCTGGGAGGGCTATGGCTACGGCTTCCTGGGTGTACTGGTCTTTTCCCTGACGCTGCCGATGACGCGGCTGGCCGTCTCGGAACTGGCCCCGCTGCTGGTCGGGCTGGGGCGGGCCCTGGTGGCGGCTGTGCCAGCGATCGCGCTGCTGTGGCTGACGCGCAGCCGGCGGCCGAACCGCCAGGAATGGCCCGGCGTCATCCTGGCCGCGCTTGGCATCGTGGTGGGCTGGCCGCTGGCCTCCACGCTGGCGATGCAAAGCGTGTCGTCTTCGCACGGCGCGGTGTTCAACGGCTTGCTGCCGCTGTCGACGGCGGCGTTTGCGGCGCTGCGCAGCGGTGAACGCCCATCGGCCTCGTTCTGGGGCTGGGCGGTGGTGGGCGCCGCGCTGGTCACGACCTTTGCCTTGCGCCAGGGCCACGGCACGCTGTCCACAGGCGACCTATGGCTGCTGGTGGCGGTGGTGCTGGGCGGCATGGGCTATGCGGAAGGCGCCCGCGCGGCGCGCACGCTGGGCGGCTCGCGCACCATCTGCTGGGCGCTGGCGATCAGTGCGCCAGTCGTGGTGGCGCCGGTCGGCTGGATGGCCGCACAGGCGCACTGGCCCAGCGCCACGGTCGTTTCCGCCTGCGCCTACCTGGCGTTCGGTTCGATGTTCCTGGGGTTCTTCGCCTGGTACCGCGGCCTGGCCGTGGGCGGCATCGCCCGCGTGGGACAAGTGCAATTGCTGCAGCCCTTCCTGACGGTCGTGGCGGCGGCAGCGTTTTTTGGCGAAGCCGTGGAGCCGTCGACCTTCGTGTTCGCCGCTGCCGTGATCGCCGTTATCGCCGGCGGACGCCGTGCCATTATCAGGACCAAAAAATGAATCTGCTCCCTACCAACTGGGCCGACGTGCCCTTGGCTTCCGCCTCGCTGCTGGGCCCCCTGGCGCTGTTCGCGCTGGTCAGCTCGATCACGCCGGGACCCAATAACGTCATGCTGGCGTCGTCCGGCCTGAACTTCGGCTTCCGCCGCAGCATGCCGCATCTGCTGGGCGTGAACCTGGGCTTCACGCTGATGATCTTCCTGGTGGGCATCGGGCTGGGTTCGGTGTTCCAGCAAGTGCCCGAGCTGTACACGGTGCTGAAGTACGCCGGCGCCGCATACCTGCTTTACCTGGCCTGGAAGATCGCCAATTCGGGCGGCATGGAAGACGGCGACGCGCGCGGCAAGCCCTTCACGTTCCTGCAGGCTGCGGCGTTCCAGTGGGTCAACCCCAAGGCCTGGGTGATGGCCGTAGGCGTGGTGGCGACCTACACGCCGCAGAACGGTTTCTTCGCCAACCTGGTGATTGCCACGCTGGTCTGCGGCATCGTCAACCTGCCCAGCATTGGGGTCTGGGTGACCTTCGGCACCGCGCTGCGCCGGGTGCTGCACAAGCCCTGGGCGGTGCGCGCTTTCAATGTGAGCATGGCGCTGCTGCTGGTGGCGTCCCTGTACCCGGTGGCGCTGGAATTGCTGCACTGACGCTTCCGTGTCAGGCCAGCAGGCCGACCACGACGGCGGGGGTGACCAGCACATTGAACAAGCCCGCCATCACCATCACCAGGCCCGCGACGGCGCCCTCTTCGGCCGCCAGTTCGCGGGCCTTTGCCGTTCCGGCGCCATGCGCGCCCATGCCGAACAGCGCACCACGCGCCAGCGCCGAACGCAACGGCAGCCAGCGCCGCATCAGTTGGCCGATAGCCGCGCCGAACACGCCGGTCACGATCACGAACACCGCGGTCAGGTCCGGCACGCCGCCCACATGGGAAGACACCGCCACCGCGAAGGGCGTGGCGACCGAACGCGGCAGCAGGCTCAGCCGCAGGTCCGGCGGCAGGTCGAGCAGGCTGCCCAGCATCCAGGCGCTGACGCCGGCGATCAGGCTGCCCACCGCCACCCCAGCCACCAGCACCGGCCAGTAGCGCCGGATCAGCACGCGCTGCTCGTACAGCGGCAAGGCGAAGGCCACGATGACCGGCCCCAGCATCGCCATCAGCCAATGCGAGCCGGACATGTAGTCCCGATACCCGGTGTGCAGGAGGATCGCCAAGGCCAGCAGCAGCGCGGGCGCCACGACCAGGGTCGATGTCCACCAGTACGCATGGCGTCGGTAGAACAGGCGCGCACAGACGTAGGCCGCGACCGTGGCCGCCGGCCAGAAGACCTGGTTGAATTCAAGCGGCATGACGATTCATCCAGCGATAGCAGAGATCGATGGTCAGCGCGGTGCCGGCCATGACCAGCGCTGTGCCCACCAAGATGACGACCAGCAGCTTCACGCCAAGCATCCCCAGGAACTCGCGGTGGTCCAGTAGCGACATGACCGCGGGCACGAAGAACAGCAGCATTTCGCCCAGCAGCCAGCTCGCGCCGCGATGGACGTTGCGCACACGCAGCCGCCGCGTCGCCAGCAACGCCAGCACCAGCGCCATGCCGATCACGCCGCCCGGCACAGGCAGGCCCAAGGCATTGGCCAGGACTTGGCCCAGCACGGAGAACAGGACGATCAGGGCGATTTGCAGCAAGCGGCTGCGGCGCAGCGCAAGGCGCAAGACGAGGGCGGTGCGAGGACTAGGGCGAGACATCAGACGGGTTCCAGCGACAAGCTGATGTTTTACGCCTGCGTGCCCCATAGATAAAATGAATTCGAAGAATCCAACTTATTCCATATAGGCATATCTATGGACCTGCGCCCCTTGCGCGCCTTGGTGGAAGTCGTCCGCCAAGGCGGCTTTTCCCAGGCCGCCAAGACCATCTACGCCACGCAGCCCACGGTCAGCAAGGCCGTGCGCCAGTTGGAAGACGAGCTTGGCCTGCCGTTGCTGGACCGCCATGCGCAGCCCGTCCGGCTGACGGAGGCGGGCGAGATCGTCTACCGGCGCGCCGTGGCAATGTTGGCCGAACGCGACGACCTGTACGCCGAACTGGATGACCTGAAGGGTCTGAAGCGCGGCATCCTGCGCCTGGGATTGCCGCCGCTGGGCAGCAGTTCGCTGTTTGCGCCGATGTTTGCCCGCTTTCGCAGCCGCTATCCCCAGATCGAGATCAGCCTGGTGGAGCACGGCAGCCGCCGGCTGGAGGAAATGGTGATGGCAGGCGAAATCGAGCTGGCGGCGTCGCTGCAACCCGTGCCCGACAACGTGGAATGGCAGCCTGTGGCGCGTGAACCGCTGATGGCGTTGTTGCCCGCCGACCACCCGTTCGCGCATGCCGAGTCGGTGGGACTGGCCGATCTGCGCGAGTCGCCGTTCATCCTGTTCGAGACCGGCTTCGCCCTGAACCGCATCCTCCATGACGCCTGCCAGCGCGCGGGCTTTACCCCGGCCATCGCGGCCCGAAGCGGCCAGATCGATTTCATCGTGGCGCTGGTAGCCGCCGGGCTGGGCGTGGCCTTCCTGCCGCGGCTCAAGGCGCGTGACGCCCTGCCCGCAGGCGTGTGCCGCGTACCCCTGCGCGACCCCGGCACCGATTGGGAAATGGTGCTGGTCTGGCGGCGCGGCGGCTACCTGTCGCATGCCGCGCAGGCGTGGCTGGCGCTCACGCGGGAGGAGCATCCCGGAGTATCCTGATGCCGGAACCCAATCGGCCCGACAGGGTCATAGTTTTCATGCCCGCCTTGCCCCGACTCTCCGCCCGCCGGCTTTTCGTCGCCGCCCTGCTTGCCGCCGCCAGCGTGGTGGGCTGCTCGCAGCTGGACTCCTGGCAACGCCAGACGATCTTCTCGCCCCAATCCGAACCGCAGACCTGGTGGCGCGAACCCGCCGCCGGCACCGAGGTCTACGACCTGGCGCTGGCCAACGGCGACAAGGTGCGCGCCTGGTACTGGCAAAGCCCCAAGGCGGGCGCGCCCACGGTGCTGTACCTGCATGGCGCGCGCTGGAACCTGAACGGCAGCGCCTTCCGCATCGACGGCTGGACGCGCATGGGTTATTCGGTGCTGGCCATCGACTACCGCGGTTTCGGCGCCTCGACCCCGCGCCTGCCGTCCGAAGAAAGCGCGCTGGAAGACGCGATGGCCGGGCTGAAGGAACTGGCCCGGCTGCAGCCCGACCCCGCGCGCCGCTTTGTCTACGGGCATAGCCTGGGCGGCGCCATCGCCATCGACCTGGCCGCGCGCCCCGAACAGCCGGAATTTGCAGGCCTGATCGTGGAATCCAGCTTCACCAGCATCGGCGCCATGCTGGGCACCCTGCGTTGGGGCAAGGTGCCGGGCGCCGGGCTGCTGGTCACGCAACCCTTCGATTCGGTGGACAAGCTGGCCCGCATGCACACGCCCATGCTGTTCATGCACGGCACGGCCGACCGCGTGGTGCCGCACACGATGAGCGACGAATTGTTCGCCGCCGCCCGCAATGTGGCGCCGGACCTGAAGCGGCTGGTGAAGATCGAAGGCGCCTCGCACTCGGGCGCCTTCCGCAGCGGTCCGCAGTACGACGCCGCGGTCAAGACCTTCATGCAGGACGCCACCCGGGCCTACACGCGCAAAGCCGGCTGACGCCCACCGCCCTACGCCGCCCCGCCCCTTGTGCGGGGCGTTTTCTTGCTCGCCCCTTTGACGCCGACCCGCCGGGAAAACCCGATCTCGGGAAATTCCCAACTAAAAATATCTATTAAATATATTTAACGAATATTAGACTTTGCTCCTGCTCGCCGCTCCGCCATTGAAGCGACGGCATCTTGAGGAGAAGCCAGTTGAACAACGTGCGTTGGCAGGGCGTATTTCCTGCCGTCACCAGTAAATTCCATGCCGACGAAACCCTCGACTTCGAAGCGATGCGCAAGCACTTCAGCTTCCTGATCGACAACGGGGTCCACGGCCTGGTCACCTGCGGCTCGCTGGGCGAAGCCAGCACCCTGACGCTGGAAGAAAAGCTCGAGGTCACGCGGTGCGCGGTGGAAGTCAGCGCCGGCCGCATCCCGGTGCTGGCCAACGTGTCGGAAACCAGCACCCGCGAAGCGCTGCGCTTCATCAAGGCCGCCGTCGACATCGGCGTGGACGGGTTCATGCTGATGCCGTCGCTGATCTACGTGGCGGACGCGCGCGAAGCGATGCAGAGCATCCGCACCATGGCGGAAGCGGCGCAAAAACCCTGCATGATCTACAACAATCCGGTCGCCTACCGCGTGGACCTGAAGACCGAACACATGGTCGAACTGGCCGACTGCCCGTGGCTGGTAGCCATCAAGGAAAGCAGCGACGACGTGCGCCGCCTGACCGACCTGCGCAATGCGCTCGGCACGCGCTACCAGTTGTTCATCGGCGTGGACGACCTGTCGTTCGAGGCGCTGGCGTTGGGCGCGGACGGGCTGCTGGCCGGCCTCGTTACCGCCTTCCCGCGCGAAACCGTCGCGTTGTATGACCTGATGAAGGCCGGCAAGTGGCAAGAGGCGCTGGCACTCTACCAATGGTTCACGCCGCTGTTGCACCTGGATGTTTCCACCAAGCTGGTGCAGAACATCAAGCTGGCCGAAACCCTGGCCGGCGTCGGCAACGAGCATGTGCGCCGCCCGCGCCTGCCGCTGGTCGGCGCCGAGCGCGAACGCTGCACCGCCATCATCCAGGCCTCGCTGGCCAAGCGCCCCAAGCAATACCAGTCGACGTAAGCGCCCCTTCCCGGACGCAGCACCCCGCAGCACGAACCCTCCGCCGCGCGGCAAGACCGCCGTGCGCGGAGGGGCCTGTCCCCAAGCACGCCTATCGGACAACATGCAAAGCGACATCATCCTTCAGACCCGGGGCCTGACCAAGGAATTCCGCGGTTTCGTGGCGGTCAACAACGTCGACCTGAGCGTGCGGCGCGGCGCCATCCACGCACTGATTGGCCCCAATGGCGCGGGCAAGACCACCTTCTTCAACCTGCTGACCAAGTTCCACATCCCGACGCGCGGCGAGATCCTGTATGACGGCGTGGACATCACGCAGGAACGCCCCGCGCAGACCGCGCGTCGCGGCATCGTGCGTTCCTTCCAGATATCCGCCGTGTTCCCGCAGCTGTCGGTGCGCGAGAACGTGCGCGTGGCCCTGCAGCGCAAGCTGGGCGTGGACTATTGCTTCTGGCGGTCGGAGCGCACGCTGGAAAGCCTGCACCACCGCGTCGAGGAACTGCTGGACCAGGTCGGCCTGCGCACCCATCTGGACGTGGCAGCGGGCGACCTGCCCTACGGCCGCAAGCGCACCCTGGAAATCGCGACCACGCTGGCGCTGGAGCCCGAACTGCTGCTGCTGGACGAACCCACGCAGGGCATGGGCCACGAAGACGTGGACCGGGTCAAGCACCTGATCAAACAGGTATCCGCCGGCCGCACGATCCTGATGGTCGAACACAACATGAAAGTGGTGGCGGACATCTCCGACACCATCACCGTTTTGCAGCGAGGCGAGATCCTGGCGGAAGGTCCCTACGCGACCGTGTCGGAAAACCCCGCGGTGCGCGAAGCCTACATGGGAGCCGAAGATGAGTGAAACCCAGGCCGGCGCGTCCGCGAACCTGCTGGAAATCCGCAATCTGCACGCGTGGTACGGCGAATCGCACATCCTGCATGGCATCGACCTGGACGTGAAGCCGGGCGAATGCGTGACGCTGCTGGGCCGCAACGGCGCGGGCCGCAGTTCAACACTGAAATCCATCCTTGGCCTGGTGGGCCGCCGCAGCGGCTCCATCAAGGTCCAGGGACAGGAAACGGTGGGCATGCCCACTCACAAGATCGCGCGCCGCGGCATCGGCTATTGCCCCGAAGAGCGCGGCATCTATGCGTCCTTGAGCGCCGAGGAAAACCTCATGCTGCTGCCCTCGGTCGGGCCGGGCGGCATGTCGGTGGAAGAGATCTACACGATGTTTCCCAACCTGAAAGAGCGCGCGCACAGCCCCGGCACGCGGCTGTCAGGCGGCGAGCAGCAGATGCTGGCGATGGCGCGCATCCTGCGCACCGGCGCCCGCCTGCTGCTGCTGGACGAAATCACCGAAGGCCTGGCCCCTGTCATCGTGCAGTCGCTGGGCCGCGTGATTCGGCAGTTGAAAGAGCGCGGCTATACCACCGTGCTGGTCGAGCAGAACTTCCGCTTCGCCCAGCACCTGGCCGACCGCCACTACGTCATCGAGCACGGCCAGGTGGTGGCCGTGATCGACCGCGCCGAGGTCCAGCAGTCGCAGGACAGGCTGAACGCGTTGCTCGGCATTTGATGTCCCCGCTGTATTCCTTCCGACCGCAGTCCCCCTTCCTACACGGAGCGTAGTCAGATGAAATTGAATCGAATCGCAGCAGCGCTGCTTACCCTGGGCGCGGCCGGCGCGGTCCATGCGCAGGCCAAGATCAGCGACGATGTCGTCAAGGTCGGCGTGCTGACCGACCTGTCAGGCGTGTATTCCGACCTGGCCGGCAATGGCTCCGTGATCGCGGCCCGCCTGGCGGCCGAAGAGATGGGCAACAAGGTGCTGGGCAAGCCCGTGGAGGTGGTGGCCGCCGACCACCAGAACAAGCCCGACGTGGCCGCCAACCTGGCGCGCGAATGGTTCGACCAGGGCAAGGTCGACATGATCACCGACTTCCCCACCGCGTCCACCGCGCTGGCCGTGATGGAGATCGCCAAGCAGAAGAACCGCGTGACGATGCCGTCGGCCGGGCTGTCCACCGCCATCCTGGGCGAGAAGTGCTCGCCGCTGAATGCGCAATGGACCACCAACACCTACGCGCTGGCGGCCGGCACGGCGCGCGCGCTGGTCCAGGAAGGCAAGAAGACCTGGTACTTCATCACCGCCGACTACACCTTCGGCCACTCGCTGGAAAAGGACGCGACCGAGGTCATCAAGGAAAACGGCGGCACCGTCGTGGGCGTGTCGCGCCACCCGTTCCCGGGCAATGACTTCTCGTCCTTCCTGCTGAAGGCGCAAGCCTCGAAGGCGGACGTGATCGCGCTGGCCAACGCCGGCAACGACACCGTCAACGCCGTCAAGCAGGCTAACGAATTCGGCATCAACAAGAAGCAGATCGTGGCGCCGCTGCTGACGTACATCTCGGACGTGCACAGCATGGGCCTGCCCAAGGCGCAGGGCATGTACCTGACCGAGGCGTTCTATTGGGACTACGACGACGCCTCGCGCGCCTGGGCCAAGAAGTTCTTCGAGAAAGCCAAGAAGATGCCGACGGCCTCCCAGGCCGGGGTGTATTCCGCCACCTTGTCCTACCTGAAGGCGATCGAAGCCGCGGGCACGGACGACGCGCCCGCCGTGATGGCCAAGCTGCGCGAGATGACCATCAACGACGCCGTGATCCGCAACGGGAAACTGCGCGCGGACGGCGCCCTGGTGCACGACATGTTGTTGTTGCAGGTGAAGACGCCGGCGCAATCCAAGGCCCCGTGGGACTACTACAACGTGAAATCGGTACTCAAGGGCGAAGACGTTTTCCCCAAGCCCCAGGCCTCCTGCCCGTTGAACAAGGCGTAACGCCACCCACGCCGCCCGCCGCCCATCATGTTCGACATCTCCCTTCCCGCCCTGCTCGCCCAACTGCTGGTGGGGCTGATCAACGGCTGCTTCTACGCCATCCTGAGCATGGGCCTGGCCATCATTTTCGGCCTGCTCAACATCGTCAACTTCACGCATGGCGCCCAGTTCATGATGGCGGCGTTCCTGGCGTGGATCGGCTTCACGCAGCTGCCACAGCTGCTCGGGCCCGGCGTGCAGATCAACTTCTGGGCCGCGCTGATCCTGGCGCCGCTACTGGTGGGTGCGGTCGGCGTCGTGATCGAGAAGACGCTGCTTAAACGGCTGTATCACCTGGACCACCTGTACGGGCTGCTGCTGACGTTCGGCATCGCGCTGATGATGGAGGGCGGATTCCGCTACTTCTACGGCATCTCGGGGGTGGGCTACGAGCCGCCCGAGATCCTGCAGGGCGGGTTCGACCTGGGCTTCATGTTCCTGCCGGCGTACCGGGGTTTCGTGGTGGTGGCGTCGCTGACGCTGTGCATCGCGACCTGGTACCTGTTCGAACGCACCCGGCTGGGCGCGATGCTGCGCGCCGGCACCGAAAACCCGAAGCTGCTGCAGGCCTTCGGCGTGAACGTGCCGGTGATGATCACGCTGACCTACGGCTTCGGCGTGGCGCTGGCGGGTGTGGCCGGCGTGCTGGCGGCGCCCGTCATGCAGATCAATCCGCTGATGGGCTCGAACCTGCTGAACATCGTGTTCGCCGTCGTGGTGATCGGCGGGCTGGGCTCCATCATGGGCGCCATCGTCACCGGCCTGGCGCTGGGCCTGCTGGAGGGCCTGACCAAAGTGTTCTATCCCGAAGCGTCCACCGTGGTCGTGTTCATCGTGATGGCCATCGTGTTGCTGATGCGCCCGGCCGGCTTGTTCGGCAAGGAGAAATAAGGTGCCGCGCATTCCCCTTTCGATCCGCATCCTGGCGTTGCTCCTTGTACCCGCGCTGCTGGTGCCCTTCTTCCCCCAGATCGTCTACCCCGTGTTCGTGATGAAGGTGCTGTGCTTTGCGCTGTTTGCGCTGGCCTTCAACCTGCTGACGGGTTTCACGGGCCTGGTGTCGTTCGGCCACGCGGCGTTCTTCGGCTGGGCCGGATACGCCGCCGGCGAAATGATGATCCTGTTCGGCGCGCGCGGCCTGCCGCCCGAAATCGCCATGCTTTGCGGCGTGGCCATGGCCGCCGCCATCGGCTATGCGATCGGCTGGCTGGCCATCCGGCGCACCGGCATCTATTTCGCGATGATCACGCTGGCGCTGTCGCAGGTGGCGTACTTCATGGCGGTGCAGGTAGGCTGGACGCGGGGCGAGGACGGCATGCAGGGTATCCCCCGCGGCAAGTTCCTGGGCCTGGTGGACCTGAGCGTGGACACGAACATGTATTACTTCGCGCTGGGGGTGTTCGTGCTGGGCTTCCTGTTCGTCTACCGGGTGATCCATTCGCCCTTTGGCCAGGTGCTCAAGACCATCCGGGACAACGCGCCGCGCGCCATTTCGCTAGGTTACGATACGGATCGGTGCAAGCTGCTGGCCTTCGTGCTGTCGGCATCGGTCGCCGGTCTGGCCGGTTCGCTCAAGGCGCTGGTGCTTCAACTGGTGGCGCTGAACGACGTGTCGCTGGCCACCTCCACCGAAGTGTTGCTGATGACGCTCCTGGGCGGCATCGGCACGGTGTGGGGCCCCGTGGTCGGTGCGACGCTGGTTGTGAGCTTGCAGAATTACCTTGCCACCCTGGGCGACGTGGTCACGATCGTCATCGGGCTGATTTTCGTGTTGTGCGTGTCGTTCTTCCGGCGCGGGTTCGTCGGCGAATGGCTGGCCTACACGCAGTGGCGCAAAACGAAGGAAAACAATAATTGATGGCAGGAGCAGAACCCAAGCGACGCGCCGCGGATGTCGCCTACGACCAGATCGAGAGCATGATCGCCACGCTGCAGTTGCAGCCTGGCAGCGCGGTCGTGGAAGCGGATCTGGTGGAAAAGACCGGCCTGGGGCGCACGCCGCTGCGCGAGGCGCTGCTGCGCATGGTGGCGGCCGGGCTGATCCGCCAGGAGCCCCGGCGGGGCTTGCGCGTGTCGATGATCCAGCTGGCGGACCACATGGACCTGATCCAGACCCGCCGCGCACTGGAGCAATTGATCGCCGCCAGCGCGGCGCGGCGCGCCACGCCCGCGCAACGCACCCAGATCGTGGACTGCGCGGCGCAGATGATCCGCGCCTCGGAAGGCGGCAACCTGGATGAATACATGCATGCCGACCAGTTGTTGGACTACGTCTGCCACGAGGCATGCCGCAATGCGTCTGCCGTGAATGCCGTGGAACCGCTGATCATCCAGTGCCGGCGCTTCTGGTACGCCTATCAGCACGAAGGCGATATCGCCGAAGGCGCCCGCCGCCACATGCTGATGGCGCAGGGCATTGCCACGGGCAACGAATCCGCCGCCATCAAGGGCGCGGATTCGCTGATGGACTACCTGGAGATGTTCACGCGCAAGGTCATTGACGCGTAGCGGCCGGGACCGCAACCGGGGGCACGGCGCCCGCCTTGCCCCGGTTCAGCCACTGCATGACGCGCGGGCGCGACCGGTCGTAGGCCAGGTTGTACAAGAACGCGTAGGGCAGATAGAACAGCACCAGGGCGATATCCAGCACGAAGGCTTCCCACAGGCTGATGCTGAGCCACCAGGCCGCCAGCGGGATCACGATCAGGATCAGGCCCAGTTCGAACCCGAAGGCGTGCACGATCCGCACGCGCAGGTTGCGGGTCCAGCCGAAGCGGTTCTCGACGCGGTCGAAACCGGCGTTGTAGATCATGTTCCAGACCAGCGCGATCCAAGCGATGACCGCGGTCAGCACCCCCATTTCAAACAGGGATTTGCCCATGGCCCAGGCGGCAGCGGGCGCGCACAGGCCGATGGCGAGGATTTCGAACAGAAAAGCGTGGAAGAAACGTTCTTTAAGGGTTTTAGTGGCTTGCGTCATGACCCACCTGAGGTCGGTTGCTACAGAATGGAGACGATTTTCGACGATATTTCCGGTACGATAAAGATCATATCCATCGGAAAAACCGATACCCCCATCCCACTGCCCATGCGCCACTCCCTAGAATCCCTGGCGGCGTTCGCCCAAGTCGCCTCGGAAGGCTCGTTTTCCGCGGCCGCCCGAAAATTGGGCAAAAGCCAGTCCACCATCAGCGAAACCATCGCCAACCTGGAAGTGGACCTGAACGTTGCGCTGTTCGACCGCAGCCAACGCCAGCCCGCACTGACCGAGGCGGGCCAGGTGCTGCTGGGTCAGGCCTTGCAGGTGCTGGCCGCGAACGACCGTTTCAACCGCAGCGCCAGCCAGCTGGCCGAGGGGCTGGAGCCCCGCCTGACGGTCGTGCTGTCGGACACGTTCCAGTCCGAGACCTTCGAAAACATGCTCAGCCAGATCGACCAGCGCTACCCGGCGCTGCGCTTCGAATGCCTGATCGCGGAATACGAGGACGTGGTGGCGCTGGTGCAGCAAGGCCGAGCGCATGTGGGGCTGATGGCGGCGCAGGACACCTACCCGCCCGACGTGGCGCACGCGACGCTGACCGAGCTTTCCGAAATCGTCCTATGCGTGGGGCGCAACCATCCGCTGGCGGCCCGTAAGCGGGTCACGGGCGACGAGCTCAAGGCCGAACGCGAATTGCGCCTGAGCACCTACGAGCTGGACGACAAGGACGCCGCGCCGCCGCACTCGACGTGGTCGGCGCCGGGTTATCTGATGCTGCTGGAAATGGCCAGCCTGGGATTCGGCTGGGCCGAGTTGCCGCGCTGGATGATCCAGCGCTTCGGACGCGATCAATTGGTGGAACTGAACGCGCCCGGCTGGCCGCGCCATATCCGGGTCGACGTCGTGTGGTCCACACGGCGCGCGCTGGGCCCCGCGGGCGCGTGGTTGCTGGAAAGCCTGACGCGCGAATAAGCCGCGCCCGGATGAGGCATCAGCGCGCCACTGCCGGCAAGCGCGCGATGCGCACGCCGTTGGCGCGCATCCAGTCGCCCAGCTTGGCGCTGGCCAACACATCGAATTCGGCGCGCCGCTGGCGCGACATCGGACTGCCTTCCTTGCAATCCATGGCGGGGTGACACATGAGCAGGTCGCCGTCATGCGCATTGAACAGCCAATTCTGCAACAGGTCCGCATAGCGCCGCTTGCCGCCGTCGAACCCGTACACGCCGAGCAGCCGGCGGTTGGTGCGCAGCCCATCGCGGCGGGCCTGGCGAGCCAGCGCCGCTGCGCCCAGGGCGCCGATGATGCGTGCCTTGATCGATTCCTTCAACGGAATGCCGCACAGCGCGCCGGGCGCCGTCTGACGCAGCCACGGCCGATGGTCGCCGTAGCGGCGTTTCAGTTGCGACAGCACCTGCTCACGGATGCCGGGCAGCTGATGCACATGCTGATGGCCATCCACATAATCGGGCGCGCGTCCGAACGCGGCTTCGAAGGCATCGAATTGGCGGGTCAGTTGCGCATCGATCCAGGCGCGGTCCAGCCGGCCAGCGTAGGCGCGCAAGATCAGCGCGCCAAGCGAAGGCATCGGTTCGGCGTCCGCGCCAAGCGATTCGGAAAAATTCACATGCAGGCCGACGTCCACGTCGTGCACGGCCAGGCGGCGGGCGTTCGACACAAACGTGGGCCCCAGCGACAGGCAGCTGACAGCGCTGACGCGGCCCATGGCGGCCAGCGCGATCATGCCTTCATCGATGTCGGCATTCATGCCAAAATCATCACCGCAGACGACGATACGTTTGCTCATTGCATCACCTCGAATTTCCATTTCACCACGACTTCCATGCGTGCCTTGCTCCAACAGATCAGCCTTTTCGTCGCCGTCGGCTGCGCTGCCGCCGCGACCCACTGGGCTGTTGCCGTGGGCTGCGTCGAGGGGTTCGGCCTGCCGCCACTGGCGGCCAACCTGGTCGGTTGGCTGATCGCCTTCGTGGTTTCGTTCTCCGGACACTACCGGCTTACTTTCCGACATTCCCGCACACCCTGGACCGTAGCAGCCCGTCGTTTCTTCTTGATTTCAGCCATTGGTTTCGTGATCAACGAATCCGCCTACGCGTTGCTGCTCCACATCACCACCCTTCCCTACGACGTGCTGCTTGCCTTGATCCTGATCGGGCTGGCGTTCGCCACCTTCGCCGCTAGCCGGCTTTGGGCGTTCCGCCACAAGCCCGCTGTCTGAAAGCCTCGTTCACGTCCACCCGCCACATCACGTACTTCACGCTGCTGGCCGCGGGCTCCAGGCCGCGCAACGGCGCGTACACCGGCCCGTCCGAATTCGTGCCCCACACCCAATAGCGGGAGCCGTCGGGCGCCGCGCAGAGCCGGGCGGTGAACTCGGCAGAGCTGACCAACAACTCCTTGCCGCGAGCGGGATCGAACGTTGCCGCGTCATAAAGCTCCTTGCGCCAGTTGTCGCGCACCGGCACGTCCTGATCCAGCCAGTCGTCCACGACCCACATGGGGTGCGGGGCGCGGGCGTACAGCGCCAGGTCGAACGGATAGGTATGCAGGGCGACGAACGTGTCGGCAGGCCCCGCCTGCGCCCGGACCACCTCGGCCATCGGCGCGGCGCTGCCCCGCACGTTGTTGGCCGCCACTCCCACCGCCAACACGCAGATGCCGGCGGCGACAGCGGCGCTCGTGCGCACCAGCCCCGGCGACACCGGATCGCCGGGTTCGCGCCACGCGCCAAGAATCACTTCGGCCAACAGGAACGCCAGCGGCGCCAGCGCGGGCAGCACATAGCCGACCAGCTTGGACTGCGGCAACGAAAAAAACACCAGCACCACGGCGAACCAGACCAGCGCCAGGCGGCGCAGATCACGCACGTGCCCTTCCTGCCAGAACGTGCGCCGCATGATGCCGCCGGCCCACAAGGACCAGGGCAGGCTCAGCCCGGCCACGACAGGCAGGTAGAACCAGAACGGCTGCGCGTTGTTGAAGCCGCTGGCCGCAAAGCGCTGGAAGTGCTGGTACACGAAGAAGTAATCGTAGAAGCCCGGGAACCGCAGCTGCATCAACACGAACCACGGCACGGCAACGACTGCGAAGACCAACAGCGCCGGCAGCCACAGCAACGCGGCCAGGCCGCGCCAGCGTCGGCGCCATGCAAACCAGATCAGCAAGATCGCGCCGGGCAGCACCAGGCCGATCAGTCCCTTGGCCAGCACCGCCAATCCGGCCAGCGCCGAGGCGGCCAAAGACATCCCGCGATAAGGCTGGCCGCGCTCGGCGCGCAGCACCGTGTCCACCGAGGCCAGCACGCACAGGGAGATCATGCCGGCCACCAGCATGTCCAGGTTCGCGAACTGCGCGCCGCCGTAGAAAAACGGGATGGTCGACAGGATCAGCACGGTCAACGCGGCCGCAGCGCCGTCGCGGTAGCGGCGCACAAAATAGTAGAGCCCCGCGGCCGAGCCCCATGCCGCCAGCCACGACGGCAAGCGCGCCGCCCAGGGATGCACGCCAAACGCCGAAAAGGACAGTTCCGCCAGCCAGTAGTAAAGCGGCGGCTTGTGGAAGTACGGCATGCCGTCCAGCAAGGGCACGGCGTGCGATCCGCTGCGCAGCATGTCCCACGCCACCCCCGCGTAGCGGCCTTCGTCAGGCAGGGTCAAGGGGCGGATCCACGCCAGCAACGCCAGCCACAGGCCAACGGCCAGCAACAGTCGCCCCGCCCGCGGATTCCATTCGGAACGCGCGGGGGACAGGGTGCCGCTGGCCATGGTCAGCCCGTCGCCTTACCTGCGCGCGCGGCCTTGCCCTGGCGCCGGCGCACGACGTATAGCGGCCGGCCCTTCACCTCGTCGAAGATGCGGGCGACATACTCGCCCACGACGCCCAGCGAAATCAGGTTGACGCCGGCAAAGAAGAGCACGGCGGTGACGATCGTCGTCCAGCCGGAGACGGCGTTGCCCGACATCAGATATTCACCGACCAGATAGGCGGCATATGACATGGCCAGCACGGCGAAGGCCGCACCGACCAGGCTGACCAGCCGCAAGGGCCAGGTCGTGAACGCGGTCAGGCCGTCCAGCGCCAGGCGGAACAGGCGCAGGCCGCTGAATCGGCTATCGCCGTGCAGGCGTTCGTCGGGGGTGTAGGGCAATGCCTCGCCCTTGAAGCCGACCCAGGCGTACAGGCCCTTCATGAAGCGGGTGCGTTCGGGCAAGGCGATCAGCGCGTCCACGACGCCGCGGTCCATCAAGCGGAAATCACCCGCGTGGGCAGGCACGTCCACGCCGCGCGCGCTGCTCAGCAACTTGTAGAACCAGCGCGCGCCAGCGCGCTTCACCCAGGATTCGTCGGCACGGGATTCACGCACGGCATAAACCATTTCAGCGCCCGCGGCCCACCGCGCCAGCATTTGCTCGATCAAGGCGGGAGGATGCTGCAGATCGGCATCCAGGCAGATCACCGCATTGCCCGTCGCGGCTTCCAAGCCTGCGCTCAGTGCGGCTTCCTTGCCGAAATTGCGCGACAGCTGCACGTAGCGGAATCCTTCGTGCTGCGTCCATTCGGCCATCAGCGCTTCGGTGCCGTCCGTGCTGCCGTCGTCGGCCACGATGATTTCCCAGCTGGTGCACAAGGCGGACAGCCGGCTACGCAGCAAGGGCAGCAGGATTCGCAGGTTCTCGGCCTCGTTCAGGCAGGGAATGACGCACGTCACGCAAGTGTCATACGGCACGGCCGCCACCTTGGAAGACCAGAGCGACTCCAAGGGATACGCTTTGGTCAACACTTGCTGCGGGATCGGATCGGACCGGAATTGGATGTGCATATGACGCTTTCGCTCGTAATACAGGACGTTATGGCAGGCAGTATGCGCAGGGCCTCGTCGAATTTTCATGAAATACGGCGCCGCCTTCTGCCGGCCAGAACACGAGCGAATTCTAGGGATCCAAGCCGCGAAAACTATGAAGTCACGTGCAAGCCTCGTTAACCTGTGTCCCCGATTTGTGAAACCTCGTAAAGCGGCCGGCCGCGCGAGGCCGGTAAAATGCGCCGGCTTTTCTCGTTTTCACAGGTTGTCATGCAATACCGAGTCCGCCCTATGCTGGCCAGCGACGTGGACGGCATTTTGGATGCCCAGACCCTGGCCTACCCCGACTTTCTGCTGGAAAGCGCGGAGTTCTTTCTCAATCGCCTGGCGCTTGCGCCCGCCTATTGCTGGGTGGCGCGGGCGAATGCCGACGACACCCTGCTGGGCTATCTGATTTCGTACCCCTGGGACGCCGGCCTGCCACCAGCCCTGGATGTGGCGCTGGCCGCGCTGCCGCCGCAAGCTGATCACTGGTTCCTGCACGACTGCGCCGTGGTGCCGTCGGCGCAGGGCTTGCGCGTAGGCCAGACACTATTGCGCACCGCTGCCGGCGGTGCCATGGAAAGCGGCCTGCGCCGCGCCAGTCTGGTGTCGCTGGAAACCGCAGTGGGCTATTGGCTGCGCCATGGCTACCAGCCTGTCGGCGGCGACGGCGAACCCTTGCCTGCCGAACTGGCCGAAAAACTGGCGGAATACGGCCCCCAGGCCAGTTACATGTCGCGCGCGTTTCCGCTCTAGCCGACGCCTGGCCCCCCGGTCCCGCCTCACGGGACCGCATGCGTTGCCGCATCCCTATGCGCCGTTGCGAACACGGCCGTAATATAGGGCCACAATCCGAACGATGTGGCGGCAACGGTTCCGATAGTCTGCATTGCTGCGCCCCTCGGGGCGCGAAGGCTTTTATGATTTCGCTTTCGCCCGTTCAATCCCTGCTGGCCTGCTGCCTGGTGCTTGTCATCGGCCGGGTGCTGACGACGCGGATAGGCATCCTGTCGCGCTACAGCATCCCCGACCCGATCGTCGGCGGCCTGCTGTTCGCCGTGCTGGCCTACTTGCTATCCACCTGGGGCGGCGTGTCGGTCTCGATGGAGACCAGCATCAAGCCCACCTTGCTGCTGCTGTTCTTCGGCTGCATCGGGCTGACGGCGAACCTGAAACTGCTGGCCAAGGGCGGCCCCAGGCTCATCGCCTTCCTGCTCGCGCTGATCCCCTTTCTGGTCTTGCAGAACGCCGTGGGCCTGGGTATGGCCTGGCTGCTGGACATGCATCCGCTGATGGGTCTGCTGGGCGGCACGATCACGCTGGTGGGCGGACACGGCACCGGCGCCGCCTATGCCACGCGGTTTGCCGACTTCAACAATATCCAGGACGTAATGGCGCTGGCGATGACCTCGGCCACGCTGGGCCTGGTACTGGGCGGCGTAGTGGGCGGACCGGTGGCGGAATGGATCATGCGCCGCCACAAGCTGGCCGGCAGCCTGGACCACGCCGCCAATGCGGCGCACCCCGCGCCGGACTTGGCCGAAGAAGCGCAAGCGCCCGCGGCCGGCTCGTTCATCGTGTCGCTGACGGCCGCCTTCGTGTGCCTGGTCGTGGGCGGCTACCTGGCGATGCTGGTCGAGGACGCCCCCGTCAGCCTGCCCAACTTCCTGTGGTGCCTGGCAACGGGCGTGCTCATCCGCAATGCGGGCGTGCGGCTGGGCCTGAAGCTGGACGACCGCGCGACAGAAATCATCGGCACGATCTCGCTGTCGCTCTTCCTGGGCATGACGATGATGACGCTGGATCTGTCCAGCGTGGCGCGCCTGGCCGGCCCCCTGGCCCTGATGCTGGCGGTGCAGACGCTGTTCTGCGCGCTGTACGCCGCCTGGGTGGTGTTCCGGATGCTCAAGCGCGACTACGAAGCCGCCATCATGGCGGCGGCCTTCTGCGGCTTCGCGCTAGGCGCGACCGCCACCGCCATCGCCAATATGCAGGCGCTGACGCGCCGCCATGGCCCCGCGCCCGAAGCCTTCATCGTGGTGCCCGTCACGGGCGCGTTCCTGGTCGACATCTTGAACGTGATCGTACTGACGTCCTTGATCTCCTTGCCATTCGTGGGAGGGATGTAAGCATGGGCCAGTCCCTACTCAAACGCCTTGCCCTCATCGGCCTGTGCCTTGCGCTGGCCGCCTGCGGCCGCGCGCCCGATACCGACGCCTTGCGTGCCGACGTCGAACGCAGCCTGGACGCCACCTACGGCCAGGGGCTGTTCCGCATCGCAGCGCTCAAGCGCATGGGTTCGGCCGCCGACAGCAGCGCGCCCGCCGGCGAGACCCGCCGCGTGGTTTATTACGACGTCGAACTGGATCTGGGCCGCGACATCGCGCTGGGCGCCTGGGACCAGCCCGGCGCGGCTTCACTGGTGACGCTGCTGGGCGCGGGCCCGCGCAGCATCAGCGGCGTGAAGTCCGGCGGCAACCAGGCGGGCGACCGTATCGTCGCGCACGCCAGCGCCATCTACCGCCAGGACGGCGACGCGTGGAAGCTTGTCACCCCGGCCGGCTTCAAGGCCGCCGAAGCGCCGTCGCTGGATACCGGCGCGCCGCCGCCCGTCACCCGGCAACTGCTGGACACGCTGGACCAGATTACCCATTCCGTCGCCTACAGCGCATCCAGCACCGCGCAGCACGTCGTGCAACAGGAACTGGAGCGGTCGGTGTCGCGCATCAACGGCCGGCTGGCCCGGATGCAGCAGGGTTACCCGCTGGCGGGCGGCCCCGACCGCGGCGAGTACGTGGCCTTTGCGCGCGCGCTCACCGCCGTCGGGCGTGCCCAGCAGATCCGCGTGACGCCGCTGATCACGGGTGGCGGCGCCGAGAACATCGCGTTGCTGCGCAGCGGCGATGCCGTGGTGGGCCTGGCGCAGGCCGACACCGCGCGCATGGCGTACGAAGGCCGTGGCCCGTTTGCGGCGCAAGGCCCCTTCGTCGCCCTGCGCGCCCTGGGCAGTCTGTACCCCGAACTGGTCCACATCGTGGTGCGCGACGACCCGGCGTTGCGCGGCGTACGCGACCTGAAAGGCAAGACGATCGCGCTGGGGCCAGAAGGCTCCGCCGTGCGTGCGACGCTCGAAGCCGTGCTGGCGGCGCACGGCTTGCAGGCGGGCCGGGACTACACGGTCGTGGACACGCCGTTTGCGGCATCCCTGCCCGCTTTGAACGCCGGCAACGTGGATGCCGCCGCGCAGGTGATCGGCGTGCCCGCCACGCCGCTGCGCGACGCACTGACCCAGGCCCGGCTGAAGCTGCTGCCGCTGGACCCGGCCGCCGTCAAGACGCTTGCCGCCAATGAAAGCGAACTGATGCCGCTGGAAATCGCGGCCGGCACCTACCCCAACCAGCCCGACCCGATTCCCACCATCGGGACTGCAGCGCTGCTGCTCACTACCGCCGACCTGACCCGGGACGAGGCGCTGGTGGTCGTGCGCGCCGTCTACCAGACGGGCCAGGACCTGCTGGCCGCGGGTTCGCCCCAAGGCGCCCAGGTATCGGTCGCCAATGCCCGACGCGGCCTGACCGTGCCGCTGCATGACGGCGCCGAAGAAGGATTGGCGCTGCTGGAGCACGCGAAACCGCGTTGATCCCGGTTGCGCTTATGATTGCGCTCCTAATCAGGAATTTCCATGAATAAATTCGATCTCCAAAAGAACCAGGCCCTAAAGCTGGCCGGCCAACTCAAGCAGTCCGCCACCCCCGACCGCTTCGGCGTGGCCTCGCAGACGCCCGACCGCCGCGAACAGCGCAAGCTGGATCAGGCCGCCGGCCTGGTGCCGTTTCCGCTGAAGCTGTCGCAGGCGCACGCCGACAAGCTGCGCGCCCTGGCGGCTGAACGCGGTGTGTCCACCAACGACATCGTGGCCGACGTGCTGCAGAAAGCGCTGGGCGAATAAGCGCTTATGCACATCTGGGTCGATGCGGACGCGTGTCCCGTGGTCATCAAAGACATCCTGTTCCGGGCCGCGCAGCGCTGGCAGGTGCCGGTGACGCTGGTGGCCAACCAGCCGCTTTCCACGCCGCCCTCGCCCCTGATCCGCGCCGTGCAGGTGCCCCGCGGCTTCGACGTGGCGGATGCGCACATCGTCGAGCGCGCGGAACCGGGCGATCTCGTCATCACCGCGGATATACCGCTGGCGGCGGAAGTGCTGGAAAAAGGCGCCATGGCGCTGAACCCGCGCGGCGAACGCTATTCGCCGGAGACCATCCGGGAACGGCTGGCGGTGCGGGACATGATGGAAGAGTTGCGCGCAAGCGGCGTGGACACGGGCGGCCCGCCGTCGTTCAGCCAGGCCGACCGCAAGGCCTTTGCGAACCAGCTGGATACGCTGCTGGCGCGTATCGCACGCCAGGCCGCGCCGAAAGGCTGAGAGCCACGTCAGTAAAACGTGATGTAGGCCTTGTACAAGATGGAGCCGATGGCCGTGATCAGGCCCAGCCCCATCAATCCCATCCCCAGATTGCGGTCACGCAGCCCGAATCCGACCAGCATCAACGCCACGCCCGTGACGATGATGATCAACATGGTATTTGTGCTGGCATGCATGGACGTCTCCTGTTCGCATCGGCGTGCCCGGGAGGTTTCCTCCGGGGGTTCGCCGCACAACAATCATAGACATGCAAAGACCCGACGGGACGCAAGGGCCAACGGCGCGGTTGCGTCTGATCAATAGAATATAGGATTAGCGCGGGGCGCACGGCATTTCGCCACGGCTTTTGCTACGCCCTTGCCTGCAGCAGAAAACAAAAAAGCCAACCGATAAAGGTTGGCTTGTTTGCTTTGCACCCGGCAACGCATCTTGCGATGCGGTTTGCTGTGCGACTTGATGACAACTTCGGCTTGTTGGATATTGGGCCTGCGCTGTCTCTCAAGGGTCTTTGGTGGGTGGTACAAGTTTCGAACTTGTGACCCCTGCCGTGTGAAGGCAGTGCTCTACCACTGAGCTAACCACCCTGAAAGAGGCGAAATAATAGCATGTTTTTTAAAACGTGCGCAAGTCGCCTCGGAAAATTATTTACGCAGCCGCAACCGGCGCATCCAGCTTGCGCCACACGCATTCGCCGCCCACGGATTTATCCAGGGCCGCCAGGTAGGTTTCGTGCTCGGCGAGTTCCTCGTCGCTGGCTTTGACCACCACCAGGCCCGACGCATCGAACCTGGCCAGCACGATGCCGTCGCTGCCGGCGCCGTCGTTGTCGTCCACGTCGATCAACAGCGCGTCCTGCCCGCGGGTCATGGCCAGCCAGACTTCGGCCAGCAACTGCGAGTCAAGCAATGCGCCGTGCAGCGTGCGATGAGCGTTGGAAATGCCGAAGCGGTCGCACAGCGCGTCCAGCGAATTGCGCTTGCCCGGGAACAGCGAACGCGCGTGCAGCAGCGAATCGGTGACCGTCTCGCAGTATTCGGTGATCGGGCCGCGGCCCGTCTTGGCCAGTTCGGCGTTGAAGAACTTCACGTCGAACGCGGCGTTGTGCGCGATCAGTTCGGCGCCCTGGATGAATTTGACGAACTCGTCCGCCACATCGGCGAAGCGGGGCTTGTTCGACAGGAACTCCGTCGTCAGCCCGTGCACCGCCAAGGCCTCGGGGTCGCTGTCGCGGTCCGGGTTCAGGTAGATGTGCAGGTTATTGCCCGTGGACATCCGATTGACCATTTCCACGCAGCCGATCTCGACGATGCGATGCCCCTGGGCGGGGTCAAGTCCGGTGGTTTCCGTGTCAAAGATGATCTGGCGCATAACTTATTCCGACGCTGGGTTGGCCGAAGCCGACGGCGTGTGAGCGCCCGGCGGGTGGGCCGGGGGATGCTCTGCGCTGCCGGCATGGCCGGGTTTCTGGCGCGCGGTGGCAATCAGCGTATAGGCCACCGGCACGACGAACAAGGTCAGTAGTGTACCCAGCATCAGCCCGCCGACCAGGACCCAGCCGATCTGCTGGCGGGATTCCGCGCCCGCCCCGGTCGACAGCGCCAACGGCACCGTGCCCAGCACCATGGCGCCCGTCGTCATCAGGATGGGGCGCAATCGCAGGACGCTTGCCTCGGTAACGGCGGCGAACAGTTCGCGGCCTTCGTCGCGCAGCTGGTTGGTGAATTCCACGATCAGGATGCCGTGCTTCGTAATCAGACCCACCAGCGTGATCAGGCCGATCTGGCTGTAGATGGACAGCGTGCCGCCCGTCAGCCACAAGGCCAGCAGCGCGCCCGTCATGGACAGCGGCACCGACAACATGATGATGAAGGGGTTGCGCCAGCTTTCGAACTGCGCGGCCAGCACCAGGTAGATGAAGGCCAGCGCCATGCCGAAGACCAGATAGATGCTGCCCGACGAATCGCGGAATTCGCGCGACTGGCCGTCCAGGTCGGTCACGATGGTGTTGGGCAGCACGTCGCGCGCAACCTGGTGCATGTGGGTCAGGACTTCGCCCAGGGCATAGCCGGGTGCCACGGCGGCGTCGATCTTCACCGCGCGCAGGCGGTTGAAGTGGTTCAGCGACTGCGGCGACACGCCTTCGTGCACGCCCAGCAGGTTATCCAGCTGCACCATGCTGCCGTCGCGCGCCCGCACGTAGATGCCCGAGATGTCGGTGGGGTTGGCGCGATCGCGCGGCGTCACCTGCACGATCACGTCGTACTGCTCGCCCTCGTCCTTGTAGCGGGTGACCTGGCGCCCGCCCAGCATCGACTCCAGCGTGCGGCCCACGGTATCCACGTTGGCGCCCACGTCGGCCATCTTGTCGCGGTCCACGCGCACCCGCAGTTCCGGGGTGTTCAAGCGCAGGTCGGTATCCAGGTTGAGCAGGCCGGGATACTTGCGCAGTTCGGTCAGGAACACTTCCGTCAGCCGCGCCAGCTCCGCGTAGGACGCCTGGCTCATGATGATGAATTCCACCGGCTTGGAGCGCGCGGACTGGCCCAGCGACGGCGGGTTGGTCGGAAAGGCGCGCACGCCAGGCAGCGACGAGAACTGCGGTTGCAGTTGCTGGGTGATGGCCTGCTGCTTGCGGCTGCGTTCCTCCCAGGGCTTCAAGCGCAGGATGGCGGTGCCGTCCGTCACGGTTGGAAAGCCTACCGTGACCTGGCTGCCGCTGGCCTCGGGGATCTCGGAATAGAACTTCTCGATGCCGAGCATGCTGTCCAGCGTGTAGTTCAGCGTGGCGCCCTCCGGCGAGCTGACGATGCCGAACACCACGCCTCGGTCTTCGATAGGGGCCAGTTCGCTCTTGACCACCTTGAACAGGACGCCGCTGCCGGCCGCCACGGCCAGGCCGATAACCACCACCAGCCAGCGGTGGCGCAGGGATGCGCCCAGCAGGCGGCGGTAGCCGTTGCTCATGCCGTTCAGCCAGCCTTCGATCAGGTTGTACCAGCGGCTGTGGCTGCTTTCGTGGCGCAGCAGCACCGAGCACATCATGGGCGTCAGCGTCAGCGCAACAAAACCCGAGACCAGCACCGCGCCGGCCAGCGCCAGCGCGAATTCGATGAACAGCCGCCCGGTGCGGCCCGTGGCAAAGGCCAGCGGCGCATACACGGTGACCAGCGTCATGGTCATGGCTACCACCGCGAACCCAATTTCCTTCGACCCGCGCAGCGCGGCTTCCTTGCGCGGCATGCCCTCTTCGATGTGGCGGTAGATGTTCTCCAGCACCACGATGGCGTCGTCCACCACCAGGCCGATGGCCAGCACCATCGCCAGCAAGGTCAGCGTATTGATGGAAAAGCCGAAGAGGTACATCAGCGCGCAGGCGCCCACCAGCGACACGGGGATGGTGACGATGGGGATGATGCTGGCGCGCAGGTTGCGCAGGAAGAAGAAGATCACCAGCACCACCAGGACGATGGCTTCGCCGATGGTGTGGAAGACGGAATCGATGGAGCGTTCGATGAACACCGACGAGTCGTACGCGATGTTCAGCTTCATGCCTGCGGGCAGGGTCTCGTTCAAGCGCTCGACTTCCAGGCGCGCGGCCTTGGACAGCTCCAGCGGGTTGGCGGTGGATTGCCGCGTCACACCGATGTTGATCGCCGGCTTGCCGTTAAAGCGCGACAGCACGCGGTCGCTGGCGGCCGCGATCTCGACCTTGGACACGTCGCGCAGGCGGACCGGATAGCCCTTCACGTTGGCCACGATCACGTCTTCGAACTGTGCCGGCGTCTGCAGGTCGGTGGACGACACCACCGAGAACTCGCGGGCGCGCGACTCGATACGGCCGGCCGGGATCTCGACGTTCTGGCTGCGCAGCGCGGCCTCGACGTCCTGCACGGTCAGGCCGTAGGCGGCCAGCTTGTCGCGATCGACGTAGATGCGCATGGACGGCAGGCGTTCGCCGAAGACGCGGACTTCGGCCGCCCCCGGGAGCACTGACAGCCGGGTCTTGATATAGCGGTTGATGTAGTCGGAGGTCTGGATCGCCGAGTACGTGCCGGACTCCACCGCGATGTAGATGATGGGCTGGGAATCGGCCTCGACCTTGCCGATGATGGGCTCGTCGATCTCGTCGGGCAGGAAGCGCCGGGCGCGTGACACCTTGTCGCGCACTTCGGCCGCGGCCGCGTCCGGGTTGCGGGACAGGTTGAACTTGATGTTGATCAGGCTGCGTTCGGAACGGCTGCGCGAGGTCATCACGTCCACGCCTTCGATGCCGGCCAGCTGGTCTTCCAGCGGCTTGGTCACCTGCGACTCGATCACTTCCGGCGAGGCGCCCTTGTAGGTGGTGTCCACCGACACGATGGGCTCGTCGATCTTGGGGTATTCGCGCACCGTCAGGCGCGAATACGAGATCAGGCCGATCAGAACGATGATCAGCGACAGGACCGATGCGAACACCGGCCGCTTGATGCAGGTTTCCGAGATACGCATTGCGCTATCGCCAAGAAAGAAGAAGGGCCGGCATCACGAGCCGCCGCCCACGACATCCACGGTGGCGCCGTCGGTCACGCGCTGCATGCCCGCCACCACCAGCTTGTCGCCCGCCGCCACGCCCGTCAGGATTTCGACGCGACCCTCGCGGCGTTCGCCGATGGTCACTTCGCGCCGCTCCGCGCGGCCGTCCTTGATCCGGTAAACGTACTGCGTTTCGCCCGAGGGCGACAACGCGGCTTCCGGGGCCACCAGGGCCTTGTCCTGATTGAACAGCAGTTGCACGCGGGCGAACATGCCCGGCCGCAGCACCGCGTCCTTGTTGGCAACGGTGGCGCGCAGCAGGATGGACCGGCCGCCCGCATCCACCAGCGGGCTGACCGCATAGACCAGCCCCTGGCGTTCCTGGCCCGGCAGCGCATCCAGCCGCAGCGTCAACTGCTGGCCCACGCCCACCTTGCTCAGATACATTTCCGGCACGCGGAAATCCACTTTCAGGGGGTCGATCGCCTCAAGCGGCGCCAGATCCTGCCCCTGATTGACGTAGTCGCCCACGGACACGCTGCGCAACCCCACGATGCCGCCGAACGGGGCCGAGATCGTCATCTTGTCCAGCCGGGCCTGCGCCAGCGCCACGGCGGCTTCCTGAACCTTGAGCGTGCTGGCGGATTCGTCGCGGGCCTGCTGGCTGACGAAGCCCTTGCCCTGCAATTCCACGGCGCGGCGGTAATGGCTTTGCGCCAGGGTCAGGTTGGCGCGGGCCTGAGCCAATTCGGCGCGTGGCACGGAATCGTCCAGCCGGATCAGCGTCTGGCCGCGAGTGACAGGCTGGCCTTCCTTGAATTCGATCGTCTGGATGCGTCCGGCGACTTCCGGCCGCAGCACCACGGACTCGTCGGAACGCAGGCTGCCCACGGCCGACAGGCCGCGCGCAAAGGGGATTTCCTGGACGGCCGCGACTTCGACGCGCACGGGACTGGCCGGCGCGACTTGCGGCTTGGTGACGGTCTGGGTGGTCGTGGCGCCGGGCGCGAGCCAGCGCGGCACGAAAACGCCTAGTGCGGCCCCCGCGGCCAACCCGGCCGCGACGGCGGCCAGCAGTACAGCTTTTTTCATGCGCGAATGTGGCAGTGGTGCGGCGCGGACCGTATTCCCCACCTGGCCGAACGCCGCAGGAACTGGAATGGGGAAGGCACTGTAGCACCCGAATTTACATACTGGAACAATCCAGAAGCCGGATGAAAGAACTAAATCCGCCCCAAACGGCGGAATTCAGGGTATATCCCGATGCCTTCAGCCCCGCTTGGCCGCTTCCACGCCCATGTTGGCCAGCTGGTCGGCCCGTTCGTTGCCGGGGTCGCCGGCATGCCCGCGGACCCAGCGCCAGGACACCTGGTGGCGCTGGACCTGCTCGTCCAGGGCCTGCCACAGCTCGACGTTCTTGACGGGCTTTTTGTCGGCCGTCATCCAGCCGCGGCGCTTCCAGTTCGCCAGCCACTCGGTCATGCCCTTCATCACGTACTGCGAGTCCGTGTGGATGGTGACGACGCAGGCGCGCTTGAGCGCGCGCAGGCCTTCGATGACCGCCAGCAGCTCCATGCGGTTGTTGGTGGTCTGGAGTTCGCCGCCGTGCATGGTTTTTTCGTGGCCGCCCGCGCGCATCAGCACGCCCCAGCCCCCCGGACCCGGATTGCCCTTGCAGGCGCCATCGGTCCACATTTCCACTTTCTGATCGTTCGGTTTGTTGTCCTGCATGGTGCTGCTTGGTAATCCTTGTTCGTGCAAAAAATAGGCGGACGCGGGCCGCTCAGGACGGGTCGAAGCCGTCGTCGGCCTGGCGGTTGACCACCACGGAGGCGGCGCGCGCCCGCTTGGGCTTGGTCTTCCAGGCAGGGCCGATGATACGCATGCCGGCCACCCGCTTGACCGCCGACACCATATAGACTGCCCCGCCCAGGCTCCACCAGCGGGCGCCGGCCGACTCCAGGAAGCCCCAGCGCTGGAGCCATTTCTCGCTGCGGCAGGCGGGCGCGTAGCAGCCGAAATGGCTGGCCTCGACTTCCAGCGACAGCAGCTTGAACCAGTCTTTCAGACGCGGCAGCGACACCTGGGAGGACGGCGGCTGCGGCAGCCAGGGCTCCATGCCGGGCATGCGCGTGCGCGCGCCCCACATGCTCCAGGGATTGAAGCCTGAAATCACGACCCGCCCTTCGGGCACGAGCACGCGTTCCACCTCGCGCAGGACGTTATGCGGATCCTGCGTGCACTCGAAGGCATGCGGCAGGATCAGCAGGTCGACGCTCTGGGTTTCGAACGGCAGCGCTTCGGGTTCGGCCAGCACCACGCGGGACTGCCAGCCGGCGATGCTCTCCGCGGAAGGGGTCTCGGTGCCGACATAGCCTTTGAAGGGCATGCGGTTGGCCCGCAGCAGGTTCATGTCGGCCAACCCGACCTGCCAGGCGTAATATCCGAACACGTCCGCGACAGCCGCGTCGAACTGGGCCCGTTCCCAGGCCAGCGCGTACTGCCCCGGCGGCGTCTGGAACCATTCGGCCAGTTCTACAATCGGCGGAGTATCTTCTGCCACGTTTTATTCCTTCGAATCTCATGCAAGCCTTGACCGCCCCCGCAGGCGGCCGCGAACGCAATGCCGCGGTCTTGCCTCTACCCGCCTTTACCGACAACTACATCTGGGCCATCGTCCACGGTGACAACGCCGCCGTGGTGGATCCCGGCGAAGCCGGTCCCGTACTGCAATGGCTCGAGCAGGAAGGCTTGAGGCTGCGCGCCATTCTACTCACGCACCATCATGGCGACCATGTGGGCGGCGTTCTGGAATTGTCACGCATCGCGGACATTACCGTATACGGTCCGGCACGGGAACGGCTGCCGCGCTGCGACGTGCCGCTGACCGAAGGCGACCGCGTCGTGTTACCGGAACTGGACCTGGATCTGCGCGTGCTGGACGTGCCCGGCCACACCGCCGGCCACATCGCGTACACCGGCCGGGCGGCAGGAATAGAACCCGTGCTGTTCTGTGGAGACACCCTGTTTGCGGGGGGCTGTGGCCGGCTTTTCGAGGGTACTCCTGCGCAAATGCATGATTCCTTAGGAAAATTTTCTGTTTTACCGCCAGATACACAGGTTTTTTGCGCGCACGAGTACACTCTAGCGAACTTGCGCTGGGCATTGGCTGTGGAACCCGCCAATCGCACCCTGCAACAGTGGTATCAGCGAGCCCAGCAACTACGAGCAGAAGGTCTTCCCACGCTTCCGTCGACGATCGGTCAGGAACGCGCGACGAACCCGTTTTTGCGTACGCAGCAAGTCGACGTCGTTCGTGCCGCAGCCAGCTGGGCCGGACGCAATCAACCTACGCCGGTAGAGGTCTTTGCCTCCCTGCGTGAATGGAAGAACGATTTCAAGTGACCGCCTGATGAATCTATCCCGACTCCTTCTGCCACTCATGCTGGCAGTCCTCGCCGGTTGCGCAGGAACCAAAGCCCCCGATAGCAAGAACCTCACCACCAATTCCCAAGGGCGATATATCGCCCGGGACACGTCCCGAACGGTTGACCTGACCAACCCGCCGTCTGACGCCTGGGACCGCATCCGCCGCGGTTTCGCCATTCCCAACCTGAACACCGACCTCTCGCAGCAGTGGACCGACTATTACGCGTCCCACCCCGAGGCGGTGCAGCGCATGGCCGAGCGCGCCGGCAAATACCTGTATTTCATCGTCGACGAAATCAACCGCCGCGGCCTGCCGACCGAACTGGCGCTGTTGCCGTTCGTGGAAAGCGCCTACAACCCGACCGCCCTGTCGCGCTCGCAGGCCTCGGGCCTGTGGCAGTTCGTGCCGGCAACCGGCACGCACTTCAACCTGAAGCAGGACTGGTGGCGCGACGAGCGCCGCGATCCCATCGCCTCGACCAACGCGGCGCTGGACTACCTGGAAAAGCTGTTCGAGATGCAGGGCGACTGGTATCTGGCGCTGGCGTCCTACAACTGGGGTGAAGGCTCGGTGCAGCGCGCCATGGCCAAGAACGAAGCGGCCGGCCAGAACACCGATTACCTGTCCCTGAACATGCCGGACGAAACCCGCAACTACGTACCCAAGTTGCAGGCCATCAAGAACATCATCGCCGACCCGCAACGCTATGCGGTGGCGCTGCCCCCGGTGGGCAACACGCCCTACTTCGTGACGGTGCAGAAGAACAGCGACATCGACCTGGAAATTGCCGCCAAGCTGGCCGAAATGCCGCTGGATGAATTCAAGGCGCTGAACCCCTCGTTCAACCGCCCGGTCATCCGTGGCGACCACGGCCCGACCCTGCTGCTGCCGGCCGACCGCGTCGAGATCTTCAATGCGAACCTGACCAACTACAAGGGCGACCTGAGCGCCTGGAAGGTCTACCACTCGCGCCGCGGCGAATCCTATGCCGCGATCGCCAAGCGTTTCGGCGTGACCGAGTCCAAGCTGCGCGAGACCAACGACATCGGTTCGCGCCAGAAGTCCGCGTCCGGCCAGGCCCTGCTGGTGCCCGGAGAACCCGGTACCGGCGGCGTGCAGCTGGCTTCCCTGGCAGCCCCCGTGGGCGCGCTGGACCCGGCCCCGTCCGACAACAAGGCCGCCGCCCCGCGCGGCCGCGCCGCGCCGGCGCCGGCTGCCCGCGTGGCCAGCGCCCGCCCGAACGTGCGTACGCACAAGGTCCGCCAGGGCGACACCCTGTTCTCGCTGGCCAAGCAGTACGGCACCTCGGTGGACGCGCTGCGCGCGCTGAACAACCTGAAGGGCAGCGCCCTGAAAGTGGGCGCCCCGATCCGCGTGCCGGGCACCAACGCCCGCGGCTGATCCCCCGCCTGACCCAACAGCACGGCGCCCACTCGGGCGCCGTTTTTTCAAGCACGCGAAACCGTCAAACTCCTTAAAATAGGCGGTCTTCAGCAGGTAAGAATCAAAGGAAAAAACATGGGCTTTCTCGCCGGCAAGCGCATTCTCGTCACCGGGGTGCTTTCGAACCGATCCATCGCCTACGGCATTGCGCGTGCCTGTCACCAGCAAGGCGCCGAACTGGCGTTCACCTATGTGGGCGACCGTTTCAAAGACCGCGTCAGCGAATTCGCCGCCGAATTCGGCAGCAAGATCGTGCTGCCTTGCGACGTGGCCGAAGACAGCCAGATCGAAGGCGCCTTCACCGAATTGGCCCAGCACTGGGACGGCCTGGACGGCCTGGTGCACTCCATCGGCTTCGCCCCGCGCGAAGCAATCGCCGGCAACTTCCTGGACGGCCTGTCGCGCGAAGGCTTCCGCATCGCCCACGACATCTCGGCCTACAGCTTCGCCGCAATGGCCAAGGCCGCCCTGCCGCTGATGGAAGGACGCAACGCGTCGGTGTTGACGCTGACCTACCTGGGCGCCGAACGCGTGGTGCCCAACTACAACACGATGGGCCTGGCCAAGGCGTCGCTGGAAGCCAGCGTGCGCTACCTGGCCACGGCGCTGGGCCCGCGCGGCATCCGCGCCAATGGCATTTCGGCCGGCCCCATCAAGACGCTGGCTGCCAGCGGCATCAAGGATTTCTCGGCCATCCTGAAGTTCGTGGAAGCCCAGGCCCCGCTGCGCCGCAACGTCACCATCGACGACGTGGGCAACGTGGCCGCGTTCATGCTGTCGGACCTGGCTGCCGGCGTCACCGGCGAAATCACGCATGTGGACGCCGGTTTCTCGACCGTCGTCCCGGGCATGGAAGACTGACGTCCCTCAGGGGCGGGGCAACCCGCCCCGCCCCGGCCGGCCGCTCAGGCCGGCCGCACCACCAGCGTGGACACCTGCACGTCCACCGCCGTCATCAGCTTGTGGATCGGGCATTTCTCGGCCACCGCCAGCAACTCGTCGATCTGGGCATCCGATAGGTTGCCGTGCAAGGTCAGCTTGGCCGTCAGCCGGTAGATGCCCTTGCGCTCCTCGCCTGCGTCGCGCACCACCTCCACCCCCACTGACTCCAGCGGCAGTTCCTTGCGCTGCGCGTAGACCATCAGCGTCATCGCCTTGCAACCGCCCAGCGCGGTATCGAAATAATCGTGGGGATCCGGGCCTTCGCCCTGCGGCTGCGGCATCGCCAGCGGCAAGTCATGGCCTTCGGCCGTGGCGGTGAACTGCAGCGTGTTCGGCGCATTCTGACGGATGCGGATGCTCATGGGTCGGACCTCCTTCAGGACGGGCGTCCGGCGCGGACACCCCATGCCACCTTGTAGCACTTGCCGCGGCATCTGCTTACTGACGGAAACCTGAACTTATTGCGGTGCGGGCGGTCGGATATCCCTATCCGCATTCACGCACAGACAAAAGAGGGCCACATGAGCGCCAGACAACTTCTTGATCAATTGCTGCAATCGGGCCAAGGCCTGCTGTCCGACGCGACCAACCGCGTGCAAGGTGCGACGGGCGGCTCGGGCGGCAAGGGCTCGTTCCTGACCGGATTGGGCGGCGGCGCGCTGGGCGCGGGCGCCCTGGGGCTGCTGATGGGCAGCAAGAAGGCCCGCAAGATCGGCGGCAAGGTCGCCATGTACGGCGGCATGGCGGCGCTTGGCGCGCTGGCCTACCGCGCCTATGGCGATTGGCAGCGCAACCAGGCCGGCGGCGCGCCAGCCACGCCGCCGCAGACGCTGGACCGCCTGCCCGCCCCCGAGGCCGAGCAGCACAGCACCGCCGTCCTGACCGCCATGATCGGCGCGGCCAAGTCCGACGGACACATCGGGCCCGAAGAGCGCACCCTGCTGGAAACCGAATTGTCCAAGCTGTCGTCCGACGCCCAGGACCGCCGCTGGCTGGAAACCGAACTGTCGCGTCCGCTGGACCCGGCGGCCGTCGCGCAATCGGCCAAGACGCCGGAAATGGCCGCCGAAATGTACCTGGCCAGCCTGCTCGTCGTGGACGAGGAAAGCTATATGGAACGCGCCTATCTGGATGAGCTGGCGCGCCAGCTCAAGCTTGCTCCCGGGCTGAAAGAGCAGTTGGAGCAGCACGCCAAGACGGCGGTCGCGTAAACCGCATGGCAGGCGGGGCCGGACCCTGGCCCCGCGCACTGCCGGGTCAGTCCGCCCGCAGCCCGATCGATTCGGTCAACGCGGTGTAGCGGTCGATGTCGGCATTGATCATCGTCTGGAATTCTCGCGGCGTGCTGCTGGCCGGCGTGAATCCCTGATCACGCAGCGATGCCTGCACCTCCGGATTGCGCACGATCTTCGCCACCGCGGCGTTCAGCTTGTCGACCACGGCCGGCGGCGTGGCGGCCGGCGTCAGCAGGCCGTGCCACTGGTCCAGCGCGTAACCGGCAACGCCCTGTTCGGCCACCGTCGGCACGGTCGGCATCAGGGGCGACCGGGCGGGTGAGGTCACCGCCAAGGCGCGCAACTTGCCTGCGGCGATCAACGGCGCGGCGCTGGACGCCGTGACGATGCCCATGCCCACCTGCCCCGCCGTCACGTCGGTCAACGCCGGCCCGCAACCCTTGTACGGCACATGCTGCAAAACGGCGCCCGTCGCGCGCGCCAGCATTTCTCCGGCCAGATGCTGCGGCGTCCCGTTGCCGCAAGAGGCGAACGGCAGAGGCTTGCCCGGCTGGGCCGCAGCCAGCGCGTCGTCCAACTTTTGCAACGGCGACGTTGCCGGCACCACGAAGACGGACGGCACGAACGCCACGTTGATCACCGCCGCGAAGTCCCGCTTGGGCGCGAAGCCCAGATTCCGGTAGACCCCGGGATTGATCGCGAACGAGCTGTTCACCATCAACAGCGTGTAGCCATCGGGCGGCGCTTCCGCCACGATGCGCGCGCCGATGTTGCCGCTGGCGCCGGGGCGGTTCTCCACCACCACTGGCTGCCCCAGTTGCTCTTGCAGGCTGGCGCCGATGCGGCGCGCCAGCAAATCGGTGCCGCCGCCGGGCGGGAACGTCACGACGATGGTGATCGGGTGCGTGGGATAGGACGCGTCGCCGGCGGCTTCGCCTGAAGGCGAATTGCCGCAGGCCGCCAGCGACAGCGCAAGCAGCGGGAGGGTCGATCGAAGCATACGTTTCATGATGCGGGCCTGTAAGCGCCGCGGCCGCGCCAGCCGGCGCGCCGTGTCGTAAAAAGCCGGCCGGGACCGGCGGAAGGAATCAGGCGTCCAGCCCGATATCCAGCACCTTGGCGCTGTGGGTCAGCCAACCGACGGCGATCTGGTCGACGCCGGTCGCCGCCACCTCGGCGGCCGTCTCTGGCGTAATGCGGCCCGACGCTTCCGTGATGGCCCGGCCGCGCGCCATGGCGACGGCGCGGCGCAGATCCTCCAGGCTCATGTTGTCCAGCAGCACCACGTCCACGCCCAGCGACAGCGCCACTTCCAGCTGCGCCAGGGTGTCCACTTCCAGTTCGATCTTGACCATATGGCCGACGCCGGCGCGTGCGCGCTGCACCGCCGTGGCGACATCGCCCGCCAGCGCGATGTGGTTGTCCTTGATCAGGACCGCGTCATCCAGGCCGAAGCGGTGGTTGCTGCCGCCCCCCACGCGCACCGCATACTTCTGCACGGCGCGCAGGCCCGGTATGGTCTTGCGCGTGCAGGTGACGCGGGCGCCGTAAGCCGAAATGGCGCGGGCAATGGAGGCGGTGGCCGTGGCCACGCCGCTCAGGTGGCACAGGAAATTCAGCGCCACGCGTTCCGCGGTCAGCATCGCGCGGGCATTGCCGCGTATGCGGGCGATTTCCATGCCCGGCCGCAGGTCGCTGCCGTCGGGCTGCGATACGGTAAATGCGATAGCGGGATCCATCGCGCGAAACGCCAGGCGGGCCAGGTCCAGGCCGGCCAACACGCCTTCCTGGCGCGAGACCAGGCGCGTTTCCGCCACGGCGTCTGCCGGCACGATGGCATCGGTGGTGAGGTCGCCGGCGCGACCCAGATCTTCCAGCAAGGCCGCGCGCACCAGCGGCTCCAGCATGACGTCCGGCAAGGGGGGGACAGCCAGGCGGGAGGCGGTCACGGGCGCTTCGGCTTTAATGCTCATTTTGAGTATTTGTGAGTTAAAAAAAGGCGCGCAGAGATTGCGCACCACTTATGCTAAAGACGAGCATAAGCCTTGTCAAGCGTCAAAGTGCACGCGACAGGGGCAATTTGCTGCCGGCGATCGCGCGCTCCAGCAGCACGTCGCGGCGGAATCGGAACAGCTTGGCGGGGCGGCCGGCCGTGCCCGTCGCCATTTCGCCCGTCTCTTCCACCAGCGCCTGCTGCTCGATCAGGCGGCGGAAATTCTGTTTGTGCAGGCCTCGCCCGGCCAGCGCTTCCACGGCCAGTTGCAACTGCAGCAAGGTGAATTGCGCGGGCATCAGTTCAAACACCACGGGGCGGTACTTGATCTTGGCGCGCAAGCGGGCAATGCCGGTGGCCAGGATGCGGCGGTGGTCATGGCGCATCGGCTCGCCCGGCAGCACCGCGCGGCCTGCGCCGCGGCGCGCGGCTTCGGGCACCAGGCCGGCTTCGAACAGCAGCTCGTAGCGTTGCAACACCATGTCTTCGTTCCAGGCGGATCCTTCCAGCCCGAAGGTGATGGCGGCGCGCTGATGACGGCGGGCCCGCACGGCCGCATCGGCGCTGTCTTCGCACCAGGCTGCCAGTTGCGGCACGATCAGTTCTTCGACCAGCGCCGGCGTGCCGGCGCGGCGGTCTTCCCACGGGAAATAGCGGTACCAGTCCTGCCAGCCCACCTGCGCCACGCCGGTTTCGCCGGCTTCGCGGGTCAGGCCCAGATAGCTGACCGACATGACCCGCGCGCCCGACTCGTCGGAGCGGTCGCCATCGGCGAAGGTGTAGAGCTGCTCGACATAGCCCAGCGGGTGATGCGTCTGCGTTTCCACCCACGCGCGCAGCCCGGCCTGCAAGGACCGGTGAGACAGTTCGAACGGCCCGGCAGGCAAAGCCCGTGCGTCATCCGTCGTCAGCACGCGAGGCTCGCCGTTGGTCACGGCGACAAGCACGGCAACGAGTTCGGCATGGACGGAACGTTCGACGGATTCGGTCAAGTTGGGCGTAGGAGCAGGAAGTGGAAAAGTCAGGGTTTGGCGTGCGCGACGACGGCATGCGCGGCGCGAACCGAATTATAAGGTTCTGTCCCTGCAACAGCCCCTTGCAAACGTGACATCGCAATCCGCCTCAGCGCCGGCCCGACGGCCTAAGATGAAACCTAAATCAGGCGCGTCGCCATCCTGGGACGCCCGCAAGCGGAGTCGCCAACATGTTGAAACCCGCCCCTGAAGTCCCCACCGAAAAGCCCGCCGCCGCCGAGGAAAAACCGCAGGCTCCCGATCCCCGCAAAGGCACGGGCATCATGCCCATGCCCGACCAGAGCAAGATGGTTGCCGGCATGCCCCGGCGCGGACGCGCCATCGAAGAGCCGGGTGATCCCGGCGTCATCACGCCCGAAGACGACGTGCTGGATACCTCTTACGAGAACCGCAAGGGCTAAGGCAAAGCCCCCGTTCATCCAACCGGCCTCCGCGCCTGGGCGTCGGGGCCGGTTTCGTCGTCCAGCGCCGCAAAACACGCTTCCAGGACGTGGGCGAACGCCTCGGTCACGTCGGACGGCGCGATCTGCGCCGGATACGCCATGCTGACCTGCACGGGCAGGCGTGGCGTGAACGGCCGTATCGCCAGCTGGCCGGAGAACACCCGCGCGATATAGGCGTTGACCACACCCACGCCGCTGCCGGCCGCGGCCAGCGCGCAGATCGTCGACGAATAGGTGGTTTCGATTTCGCCCTGAGGCTGCACGGCACGCGCCCGCATGGCGCCGCGCAATTGCTGGTGCACATCGTCGTCCGCATTCAGCACCAGCAGCCGGCGCGCGTTCAGGTCGCCGATGTCGACCGATTCCTGCCCCGCCAGCGCGTGGTCGGGCCGCATGACGCACACCGCCGAACTGCGGTGCAAGCGGCGCAGCGACAGGTTCGCGTCGTCCAGTTCCGCCGTGGTGATGACGACGTCGTACGTGCCATGCAGCAGGCCTTCGCGCAGGTACTGGCTGCCGACGGTCTGCATGTTGATGTGCACATCGGGGTACTGCTGCAGGAAGGCTTCCAGCGCAGCGGGCATCACGCCCAGCCCCAGCGCCGGCGTGCATGCCAGCCGCAGCACGCCGGTGCCGCTGCGGCGCATCGCCGCCACGCGGTCCTCGATGCGCTCCAGGCCCGCGAAGTGGCGCTTGACCGTATCGAACAAGTCCTTCGCCTCACGCGTGGGGCGCAAGCGCCCCCGCTCCAGATCGAACAGCTTCACGCCGCAGGCCTGCTGCGCTTGTCCCAGCAAGCGGCTGACCGACGGCTGCGTGGTGCGCAGCATTTGCGCGGCGCCCGTGGTGGTGCCGGTCAGCATCACGGCACGGAAGGCTTCAATCTGGCGAAAGTTCAGGGGCCGGCTCATAGGCGTTCAATGTATAGCAATCTTGCATAGCCTATGACTAAAAAAGAATTTTTTCAAATACATGGCCGCTCCTACACTCGGTTTTCCAAGGGTGCCATCAGACGCGCCCGTCACAGCATCATCCGATAGGGGAAAGACCATGAATCCATACCGTCCCTGGCGCCGCGCGCTGCGCGCCCTGTGCCTGACGCTCGCGGGCGCGGCGTTGCCGTTGGCCGCCCAGGCGCAAGCCAACTACCCCGACCGCCCGCTGCGCATCGTGGTGCCCTTCACCGCCGGCGGCAGTTCCGACATCCAGGGCCGCCTGCTGGCCGAGCACCTGGGCAAGCTGTACGGGCAGTCGGTCGTCGTGGAAAACCGTCCCGGCGCGGGCGGCCACATCGGGGGCAAGTTCGTGGCGGACTCCGGGCCGGACGGCTACACCCTGCTGCTGGGCTCCATTGGCCTTCACGCGACCTATGGGGTGTACAAGTCGCTGAACTACCGGCCCGCCCAGGACTTGAAGGTGATCACCATCGTGGCCGAAATGCCGCACGTCGTGGTCGCCACGCCCGGGCTACCGGCCAACACCCTGGCCGAACTCACCACCCTGGCCCGTGCCAAGCCCGAATCGGTCCACTTCGGCTCGGCCGGCGTGGGCTCGTCGGTGCACATGGTGGGCGAGCTCTACAAGATGGCCGCGCAAGCGCCCATCGTGCACATCCCCTATCGCGGCAGTTCCGCCGCCACCAACGACCTGCTGGGCGGGCAGATCGAACTGCTCTTCGAGAACGTGCCCACCACCATCGGCTACATCCAGGCCAACAAGCTCAAGGCCCTGGCGATCACGGGCGCGACCCGCTCGCCCGCCCTGCCCGACGTGCCCACCGCCGCGGAAGCGGGGCTGCCGGGCCTGACGGTCACCTCCTGGACCACGCTGGCGGCCGGCCGCGACGTTCCAGACGCCCTGATCGAAAAGATCAGCGCCGACCTGCGACGCGTCTATGCCGACCCGGCCTTCCGCGCCGGGCTGGAGAAGCTGGGCATGACGCCCGTGGGCAATAGCCCCGCCGAGGCCCGCGCGTTCGTCGAGCGTGAACGGGCGCGCTGGAACAAGGTCATCGAAACCGAACACATCACCGCCGGCTGACGCCGGTGCGCGGCGGCCCGCCGCCGCGCGCCTTCCCACCCCGGGCACCGCCCATTTTCCCCGAATGCCATCCATGAACCGCATGATCGCCACGCCCATTCCGTGCCGCCGTCTGGGCGCGCGCCCGCACCACCACTTCTTCGGCTACTACAACAAGACCGTCTGGCACCGCGACGGCCGCTACGTGCTGGGCAACCGCACGCCGATGATGGACGCGGTGCTGACGCCGTCGCTGCGCGCTGAGGTGGGCTACTTCGACCGCGAGGACGGCGACCGCTATCACGCGGTGGGGGCCACGACTGCCTGGAACTGGCAGATGGGCTGCCAATTGCAATGGCTGGACGGCGCGACCTCGCCGCAGATGATCTACAACTGCCGCAGCGACGACGACAACGGCTTCTATCCCGGCTTGCGCTCGGCGGTCCACGACGTGGTCACCGGCCAAACGCGCTATCTGCCGCTACCCATCTACGTCGCCGCGCCGAACAGCCGCTACGCGCTGTGCGTGGACTACCGCAGGCTCTACCTCACCCACCAGACCATCGGCTATAGCGACAATGCGCCTGTCGAAGTCGCGCGTGCGCCGGCCGACGACGGCATCCACACACTGGATCTGGCCACGGGCGCGCACCGGCTGCTGGTCAGCTACGCCGACCTGAGCAACTTCCACCCGCGCGCCTCGATGGAACGCGCCATTCACTGGGTCAGCCACATCGAAGTGAACCCGTCTTCGTCGCGTATCCTGTTCCTGCATCGCTGGACCGAGCGCGTCGAAGACGAAACCTGCTTCCTGCACCGCCTGATCACCATGAACGCGGACGGCAGCGACATGCGCCTGCTTGAATGTTCCGACCATCCGCTGCCGCAACTGGCGGACGATTTCGATCCCACCGCCGTCGGCACCTTCGACTACGAGAAATCCGAATACCAGATTTCGCATCCGCTCTGGCGCGACGACCATTCCATCATCGTGTGGGGTCCGCATGCCGGCAGCATCCACTACCACCTGTATGAAGACGCGCCGGACGGCCGCGTGCAAGTCGTGGGCGACGGCGTGTTGACGGAAAACGGGCACATGAGCTTTTCGCCCGCCGATTCCCGCTGGCTGCTGAGCGACACCTATCCGGATGCCGCCACGCACGAACGCATCCTGTTCATCTACGACATGCGGACCGGCCAGCGCCACGCGCTGGGCAGCTTCTACGCCGACCCGGGCCTGTCCAAGGAAAACCGCTGCGACCTGCATCCGCGCTGGAGCCGCGACGGCACGCAGGTATGCATCGATTCCGTGCATGAAGGCGAACGGCAGATGTACGTGCTGGACGTGGCCGCCATCGTGCAGGCGGCAAGCACCGCGGCGGACTAGCCTTCCTGCGCGACCTGGCGCAAGGCCTGCTCGAACGCCTCGGGCGGCTGGCCGCCCGACACCAGATACTGGCCGTTGATGATCACCGACGGCACCGACGTGATGCCGAGCTTGCGCCATTCCTCTTCTTCGGCACGCACCTCGTCGGCGTAGCGGCCGCTGGCCAGCACCTCGCGCGCGGCGGCCTCATCCAGCCCGGCCGCGCTTGCGGCTTGCGCCAGCACGTCCGCATCGCTGGTGTCGTGGTTCAGGTAGTGATAGGTCTGCAGCAAGCTCTTCTTCAGCGCGATCTGTTGCGCCTGGCCTTGCAGGCCGGCCCAATGGATCAGGCGATGCGCATCGAAGGTATTGAACGAACGGTTGTCGTCGTCCATGCGCATCGGCATGCCGACGGCGGCGGCCCGTTCGCTGATGACCTTGCGGTTCGCCTGCACGCGCTCGCGGTCATACCCGTACTTCGCCATCAGGCGTTCGATGGTGTTCTGCCCGCCGGCGGGCATGTCGGGGTTCAATTCAAACGGCCTGAAATGCAACGCGACCTCGGCCTTGCCTTCAAGCCGGCGCATGGCTTCCAGCAGCCCGCCCAGACCCACCGCGCACCAGGGGCACGCCACGTCGGACACGAAATCGATGGTGATCTTGGCCATGGCCTTCTCCGGAATGCCGACGGCTGCCGCAGCGCGCCGCAGCCGTCAGGAAAATGATTGTCGATATTCCAGAGAGTAAATCAAACCTGGCGGGCGCGATCGATCCCCGTTGGGGCGCCACCCGCAAGCGGCCTGGAAAGCCAGCGCGATACCTCCGCCCCGCCTTCCAGGCCGCCGCCCGTCAGGCGCCTACCGGCTTGCCATCCTGGCGGCGCACCACCACGGTCGCCGACCGCGCATCGCCGCCGCCCGCCCGCACCGTGTTCCAGTCCTTGTTGGGATGCTGGATGTTGATGAAGAACGTGGTCAGGTCCGGCGTGTAGGCGATGCCGGTGATTTCGCAACCCAGCGGCCCCACCAGGAAACGCTTGGACTCGCCCGTCTTCTGGTCGATGTAGTACATCGAGTTATTGCCGAAGATATTGGTGACGTCCGTGCCGGTGCCGGCATCGGTCTGCACCCACAGGCGCCCCTTCGGGTCCACGCGGATGCCGTCCGGGCTGGAGAACTCGTCGCCCTTGATGTTGCCGGTGATGTTCGATGCCGCGCCGTCCGCCGCGTCCTGGCCAGCCAGGAGCAGCAATTCCCATTCGAACGTGGTGGCCAGCGGCGAATCGCCGCGCTCTTTCCAGCGCACGATGTGGCCGTGGCGGTTGGTCACGCGCGGATTGGCGGCGCTGGTGCGGCGGCGGCTGCTGTTGTTGGTCAGCGTGCAATAGACCGTCTTGTCCACGCCCACCGTGATCCACTCGGGGCGGTCCATCAGCGTCGCGCCCGCCACCCGGGCAGCCGCCTTGGTGTTGATGAGCACGTCGGCCTGGCTGTTGAAGTCGATCAGCGTATTGGTGGGGACGTCGGTCGGACGCACCTGCGTGTAGTTGCCCGGATCGATGGCGCCCACGATCAGGTTGTTCTTGCCCACCGCCAGTTCCACCCAGTTGCCGCTGCCATCATCGTTGAAGCGCGCCGCGTACAGCGTGCCTTCGTCGAGCAGCTTGCTGTTGTTGGCGCGATTGGCCGCGTCAAAGGGCTTGCTGGGCACGAACTTGTAGATGCAGCCCGGCGTGCCGTCGTCGCCCATGTAGAACGCGACGCGGTTGTTCTCGTCAACCATGAAGGCCGTGTTCTCGTGGTCGAAGCGGCCCATCGCCGTGCGCTTGACGGCGGTCGAACCCGGGGTGCTGGGATCAATCTCGACCACCCAACCATAGCCGTTCTCGGGCTGCGTCGGATCCAGGTAATTGTCGGTCGTCTCCTCGCAGGTCAGGTAGGTGCCCCACGGCGTATTGCCGCTGGCGCAGTTGTTCAACGTGCCCACCACCGTCGCGCCCACGACCGAGGCGGCCGGGCCGCTCACGTTGTAGACGGTGTTGCCGGTATAGCGCTTGTTGTAGCGGGAATCGGCCTTGACCGCCCACTTGCCGTCCTTGTCGCGCGCAATCTCCACGACCGATACGCCCACGTTGGACAAGCGGGTTTTCACCCCTTCAACGGACACGTCCAGCGTGCTGTTGTCGAGGCTCTCGTGGTTCAGCACCAGCAGGCCGCCCTGGTTGGGATCCACCCCGTCCAGCGCATAGAAATGCATGCCGTCGTGCTGGCCGCCGGCCTGGGTTTCGGTGGCCGGGTACGACTGCGGCACGCCCAGATAACCGGCCGACCCGATCACGCACTTGTCGCCAGCCGAATACAACACTTCGGCCACATAACCTTCGGGAACCGTGACCGTGTCGGCCACGATCTTGTCTCCCAGCGGCTCGAACGTGACGGAATAGTCCGGACCCGGCTCAGGCGTCGGCACAGGCGTCTCGGGCGTGGGTTGTTCCGGCGGCGCAGCCGTGTCGTCGCCATCATCGTCATCGCTGCTACAGCCGGCCAGTGCGGTCACGCCGAACACCGACAGGACGGACAGCCCAAAGCTGTTCTTCAACAACGTACGACGGGTGGGATTGGCGGCGATGATCTCATCGAACATCTGGCCGGGAACGGTCACTTCCCCTCGGGCTTCACGGGAGGGCGCGCGCAACTTGTCTGTCAGGTAGGACATTGGGATCTCTATGTTTGAGGACTAAACGGCAAGCAATTTGTCAGCTGACTGAAAGTTTGCTGACGAACGGCTGAGAGATTACGAGACCGATATGACAGACTGGAGACGTTCCGATGAATTCATTGCGCACAGTTTTAGGTAGCATGACGTGCATCAGCGGATGATGCACTCAGCCAAGGCGGCCTTCCATGTCTTTCGCGCGTACCTACTTCCTGAACACGCTAAGCGATGATCAACTGGATGCGTTGCTGGGCCGGCGCGAGGACTTTTTCCTTGAGAACGTCGTGGACATGGCTGGCACGCTGCAACGCGCGCAGGCAGTGATCGCCCAGGCGGGAATGACCTGCCGGTACCTGCATGAACCCGCCAATCCCTTCTTGAACCTGCGCCACGACATCATCGGCGCGATTCCGCTCATCGGGCCGTTGTGGGTGCTGGGGCTGGGTGCGCTCAGGCTTGGCCGCCCGGGCGCGGACGTGACGCTCAAGCAAACGGCCGAACAATCCGTCAGCGTGATGTTTTCGCGCAAAATCCGGGGCGCCTGATCAGCGAATGCGCTCTATCGCGAGCGCCGCCCGCGCTTTCCACGCCCGCGCTCTCCACGCCCGCATTTTCCATGTTTACGCGGACAGCAAACAAAAAGCCCCTGACTTCTTTCGAAGTCAGGGGCTTTTTTAATTCTGGCGGACAGAGGGGGATTCGAACCCCCGATACGCTTTTGACGTATACACGCTTTCCAGGCGTGCGCCTTCAACCGCTCGGCCACCTGTCCTAATTGCTCACGTCGAAGCGGGTCAGAAACACCACTACGAAATTTGCGAATCCGCGATTCTAGCAGAATCTGAACGACCACCACAAGTCGCCAAAGAAAAAGGGACGCACTGGGCGTCCCTTTGCCTTGCCCCGCTCTCAGGTGGAGGCAGGCGCCTCTTGCTCGCGATAGGAACTGACGGTGCCGTCCGGCTCGGTTTCTTCCAGCCGCACCTTGAAGCCCCACAGGCGCGCCAAGTGCTTCATAACCTGCTCGGCATCGTCGCCGGCCAGCGGCCGGCCGCGGCTCTTCAGATGGCGCAGCACGAGCGACCGGTCAGAATCGCGGTTGAAGCGCACCACCTGGATATCCGGCACCTGGTTGTCGCGGTTGTGCTGCGCGGCCAGCAGGCGACGGATGTCGCGGTAGCCTTCGTCGTTGTGGATGGCGGCCACTTCCAGCTTGGGATTGGCCTGATGGTCCGAAATCGCAAAGAAGCGGAATTCACGGATCAGGCGCGGCGACAGGTATTGCGAGATGAAGGACTCATCCTTGAAGTTGCGCATGGCGAAGTCCAGCGTCTTGCCCCAGTCGCTGCCGGCAATGTCCGGGAACCACTTGCGGTCTTCGGGCGTGGGGGCCTCGCAGATGCGGCGGATGTCCGACATCATCGCAAAGCCCAGTGCATAGGGGTTGATGCCGCCGTAGCCGCGTTCGTCAAAGCCGCGTTGGCTGACGACGTTGGTGTGGCTTTGCAGGAACTCCATCATGAAGCCGTCGTCCACCAGGCCCTTCTCGTGCAGGCGGTTCAGGATGGTGTAGTGCCAGAACGTGGCCCAGCCTTCGTTCATGACCTTGGTCTGTGACTGCGGGTAGAAGTACTGGGCGACCTTGCGCACGATGCGCACCAGTTCCTTCTGCCATGGAGCAAGCTTGGGCGAATACTTCTCGATGAAGTACAGCAGGTTCTCTTCGGGCTCGGGCGGGAACACCGAAGCCTCGGCGCGCGTGTCCTTGTCGGCTTCCAGGCGCGGCAAGGTACGCCACAGGTCGTTGTATTGCAGCCGGGCGTGCTCCTGGCGTTCGGCCTGGCGCGCGGCCTCGCCCTTGAACGACATGGGCGTCGGGCGCTTGTAGCGGTCGACCCCGTGGTGCGACAGCGCGTGGCACGAGTCCAGCAGCGCCTCCACCGCATCGATACCGTAGCGGTCTTCGCAGGACATCACGTACTTGCGCGCGAACACCAGGTAGTCCAGCACGCCGTCCGCGTCCGTCCATTGGCGGAACAGGTAGTTGCCCTTGAAGAAGGAGTTGTGGCCATAGCACGCATGCGCGATCACCAGCGCCTGCATCGTCATGGAATTCTCTTCCATGAGGTAGGCGATGCAAGGGTTGGAGTTGATGACGATCTCGTACGCCAGCCCCTGCATGCCGCGGCGGTAGTATTGCTCGTTGCGGATGAATTCCTTGCCGTACGACCAGTGCGGATAGCCGATGGGCAGGCCCGCCGACGCATAGGCGTCCAGCATCTGTTCCGAGGTGATCACCTCGATCTGATTCGGATAGGTGTCCAGCCCGAATTCCGCCGCGACCTTGGAGATCGCTTCGTCATAGGACTGGATCAGTTCGAACGTCCATTCGGAACCTTGGGAAATCGGCCGCGCGCCGCTGGCCGATGCCGGCTCCACGAGAGCACCCACGATGGCATTCATGCGGTTTCCTTCTTGAACAGGTCATGGAACACGGGGAAGATCTCGCCGCGGTCGCAGATGCGCCGCATGACGAAATGCGGCTCCAGCTTCTGTTCATACTCCGCCCACAGGCTGCTCTTGCGAGCCTCTTGCGAGTCGGGGATTTCGATATAGGCGAAATAACGGGTCGACGGCAGCAGATGCTCGGCCAGGAAGCGCGCGCTCTTGCCGGCGTCGGCGCCGAACGAATCGCCGTCGCTGGCTTGCGCCGCGTAAACGTTCCAGGCCGCGGGCGGATAGCGCTTTTCCAGAATCTCGCGCATCAGCTCCAGCGCGGACAGCACGATGGTGCCGCCGCTCTTGGGGTCGTAGAAGAACGTCTGCTCGTCGACTTCCTCGGCGTTGTCCGTGTGGCGGATGAAGACCAGGTCCACGTGCTCGTACTTGCGTGACAAGAACAGGTACAGCAGCGTGAAGAAGCGCTTGGCCAGGTCCTTCTTGCCTTCGTCCATGGAACCGGACACGTCCATCAGGCAGAACATGACCGCGCGTGCCATCGGAATGGCGACCGACACCCGGTTGCGGTAGCGCAGGTCCAGGTCGTCCAGGAACGGCACGCGGGCAAGGCGCTCGCGGCAGTCCTCGACGTCCTGTTCCAGCGAGCGGATCTCGGCGGCGGGCGCACCCGCCGCACGGGCCTTGGCCAGCGCCTCTTCGGCGTCTTCAAGATCGGCGCGCGCCTTCACGTTGAGCGCCACCCGCCGCGCCAAGGACGACTTGAGCGTACGGCTGATGCTCAACATGCTGGGCGAACCGGTCGTGGTGTAGCCCGCGCGCTGCCATTTCTTCTGGCTGACTTCACCCAGCTGGTTGCGCGCCAAGTGCGGCAGTTCCAGATCCTCGAAGAACAGGTTCAGGAATTCGGCCCGCGACAGGCTGAAGGTGAACTGGTCTACCGATTCGCCTTCGCCGGGCTCGGACCCGCCCTCGCCTTGCCCGCCCTGCGGCCGGTCGATGGTGTCGCCCTTGGCGAATTCACGATTGCCAGGGTGCACCATCTCGCGGTCGCCGCCCGATCCGTGCCGGAACGTCGGCTCGGAAATATCTCGGGCGGGCAGGTTGATCTCTCCGCCTTGATCCATATCCTGAATCGAGCGGTCACGGATCATCCCGTGAACCGCTTTGCGGATCTGGTCCTTGTAGCGCCGCAAAAAGCGCTCACGATTGACGGCGCTTTTATTGCGCCCGTTAAGACGGCGATCGATCAGTGAATTCATGATTCACCTCGCTCAGGAAGACTTCCTCACACGGAGATACCACTCGCACAGCAGTCGGACCTGCTTTTCCGTGTAACCCTTTTCAACCATCCGATCCACGAAGCTCTGATGCTTGGACTTGTCCTCGGCCGACGCCTTGGCGTTGAACGAAATCACCGGCAGCAGGTCTTCCGTGTTCGAGAACATCTTCTTCTCGATCACTTCGCGCAGCTTTTCATAGCTGGTCCACGTCGGGTTGCGGCCATTGTTGTTGGCGCGCGCCCGCAGCACGAAATTCACGATCTCGTTGCGGAAGTCCTTCGGGTTGGCGATGCCCGCCGGCTTTTCGATCTTCTCCAGTTCGTCGTTCAAGGCGCTGCGGTCGAAGCTTTCGCCGGTTTCCGGATCGCGGAACTCTTCGTCCTGGATCCAGCAATCGGCAAACGTCACGTAGCGGTCGAAGATGTTCTGGCCGTACTCGGAGTACGACTCCAGGTACGCGGTCTGGATTTCCTTGCCGATGAATTCCGCATAACGCGGCGCCAGGAAGCCCTTGATGAACTCCAGATAGCGCCGGCGGATTTCCTCGGGGTAGTCCTCACGCCCGATCCGTTGCTCAAGCACATACATCAGGTGCACCGGGTTGGCGGCCACTTCCGTCTGGTCGTAGTTGAAGACGCTGGACAGGATCTTGTACGCGAAACGCGTGGAAACCCCGTTCATGCCTTCGTCCGTGCCGGCGTAGTCCTTGTATTCCTGCAAGGCCTTGGCCTTCGGGTCCACGTCCTTCAGGCTTTCGCCGTCGTAAACGCGCAGCTTTGAATAGATGCTGGAGTTCTCGGGTTCCTTCAGGCGGGTCAGCACCGAGAACTGCGCCATCATGTCCAACGTTCCCGGCGCGCACGGGGCGGCCGACAGCGAGCTGTGATGCAGCAGCTTTTCGTAGATGCGGACTTCTTCGGACACCTGCAAACAGTAAGGCACCTTGACGATATAGATCCGGTCAAGGAAAGCCTCGTTGTGCTTGTTGTTGCGGAAGGTCTGCCATTCGGACTCGTTCGAGTGGGCCAGGATCGCGCCGTTGAACGGAATCGCGGAGAAGCCCTCCGTGCCCTTGAAGTTGCCTTCCTGGGTTGCCGTCAGCAGCGGATGCAGCATCTTGATCGGGGCCTTGAACATTTCCACGAACTCAAGCAGCCCCTGGTTGGCCAGGCACAGTCCGCCGGAATAGCTGTAGGCGTCCGGATCGTCTTGCGAATGGCGGTCTAGCTTGCGGATGTCGACCTTGCCGACCAGCGACGAGATGTCCTGGTTGTTTTCGTCGCCCGGCTCAGTCTTGGCGATGGCGACCTGGCGCAGCACCGACGGATTCAGGCGCACGACACGGAACTGCGAGATGTCGCCGTCGAATTCCTTCAGGCGCTTGACGGCCCAGGGCGACATGATGCCGCTCAGGTAGCGCCGCGGAATGCCGTATTCCTTTTCAAGCGTGTCGCCGAAGCGTTCCGGATGGAACAGACCCAGGGGCGTTTCGTTGACGGGCGAACCCTTCAAGGCATAGATGGGATAGCTTTCCATCAAGGCCTTGAGCCGTTCCGCGATGGACGACTTGCCGCCGCCCACCGGTCCCAGCAGATAAAGGATTTGCTTGCGCTCTTCCAGCCCCTGTGCGGCGTGTTTGAAGAACGCGACGATCTGGCCGATCACGTCCTCCATGCCGTAGAACTCCTGGAACGCCGGATAGCGCCGGATGGTCCGGTTGGAAAACAAACGGGAAAGACGTGGGTCGTTGCGCGTATCCACGATTTCGGGTTCGCCAATCGCCGCCAGCATGCGCTCAGCGGGGCTGGCGTACGCCATGGGATCGCGTTTAGCGAGGTTCAGATATTCCTCAAGGGAAAGCTCTGACTCCTGCTCTTTTGCATACTGCGACTTGAAGCCTTCGACGATGTTTTGCACGGAAACCTCCTACAACACGCGAAAAATTCAGTACGTCCCTACGTGTCCCCATTGTGCCTCAGTGCCTGCGCTTTACTAGACAAACCAGCGATAAGCATTGTCGGCCAGGTGTTATGTTGCTTTCGCCACACAGCAACCATGAAGCACGATCGGGGCCCTTTCCATTTAGGCCGCATCCCGCAGATACAAGTTCCGTCAGGGAATGCAACTTACGTGAAGAAGTTATCGGGCATGCCTTCAGCATATTGCTATGGCGAGCACGCTTACCGCGGCCGCACATGAAATGGTCAGCAATCATTTGAAGGGATGAGCGATATCCCGGTGGATTCTTATGATTCGGGCATAAACCCGATGCGCCCGCTATGCGATGGCAGCGGACGGTCTGAACAGCGCCTTGGCGTCTTTGTTCAGCAGCGTGCCGGTTCGGTCGTGAAAAGCGCCGATATCGCGGCACGGGAATCCGTGGTGACGTGGGCGCGTAGCACCGTGCGGTGAAGGCCGTTAGCACGTAGCGCCAAGTCATGACCCTATGCTAAAGCCAATTGACCGTTTTGTGGCAATTCATTTGACGCATCGGCCAAAATAGTGATGAGGGTTTTCGCCATGAAAAAACCTGTGTGCGAACGCTCGCAAACTTGATGCAATCGCCATGCCGCATGCGGCGCGGATGCGCTACGAAAGGCATTTCGCGCGGTTTCAATCGCACAATTAGCAGCCGCGCATGCCGAGTGCTAGTACCCCTTGCGCGAACGCGGATACTTCGCGCGATGGTTGCCGCAGCCAAGCAAACGCGCATCGCCTTCAACGAATAGAATCACGCATCTCGACGCACTCCGCGTTGACCTGAACACGCGATTTTCCGACGCTGCGTCATGTTGCTCCGCTTGCGGCAAGCCTTGGGCCTGATTCTGAACCCTGCGAAAGCGGCGGTTGGACGCGTCGCCGCCATCGGTCTCGCGGCCCTGTTGCTGACGTTGAGCGCTTGCGGAAAGCCCCCGCCCGACCTGTCCAACGATGCTTATGTCTGGCAGCGCCAGTGGACGCCAGCCGTGCAGGAAGCCTTATCCGGCGGCGCCGACGCCGTGCAGGCGTGGCGCGTGCTGATCGCAGAAATGAGCGCTGACGGCCGATGGTTCGATGCCGCGCCGGACCTGAACGCCCTGGCCGCGGCCCGTCGTCCGGTCGTGATGGTGTGGCGGCTGGATGGCCGGGTCGATGCGTTGAACGCGGAAGGCACGGCGACGCGGATCGCCGCGGCGCGCCAGGCATGGCGCCACGCCGGCATCACGGTGGCGGGCGTTGAAATCGATTACGACTGCGCCACATCGAAACTGCCGGCTTACCGGGACTTCCTCGCCGCATTGAAAAGCCGCCTGGGCCCGGACAGCGCCTTGTCGATCACGGCGCTGCCCACGTGGCTCAACAGCCCCGAACTGGACGCCTTGCTCAAGGTGGCCGATGAATCGGTGCTGCAGGTGCATGCGGTGTTGAACCCCACGCAAGGCCTGTTCGACGCCAAACGCGCGCACGCATGGTTAAACGCTTTTGCGGACCGCACCCAAAAACCCTGGCGCGTGGCGTTGCCCACTTACGGCAGCCGTGTCGCCTGGGATGAAGACGGCAACGTGGCGGCCATCGAAAGCGAACGTCCCGCGCTGCAGCCGGGCGGCCGGGCCACGGAGCTTGTCGTGACGCCGGCCGCCATGGCGGCCTTTGTCGACCAGATCCATCAATCCCGCCCGCGCGGCCTGGCCGGCATCGTCTGGTTTCGGCTGCCCACCGCGCGCGACGAACGCGCCTGGAGCCTGGCCACCTGGCGAGCCGTGCTGTTGCGCCAAGCGCTGCAACCCAAGCTGCACGTCGGCGCGCAAGCGATCGCCGGTGGTGGCGGCACGCAGGACCTGGTGCTTTCCAATACCGGCAACGCCGACGGCGCGCTGCCCTTCATCGTCCGTTGGAACGGCGTTTGCCGCGGCGCGGACGGCATCAACGGCTACACGCTGGAACGCGACGGCGCGGGGCTCTACCTGCGCCGCGCGCAAGACGGCCTGCTGCGCGCGGGCGGTCAACGCCCTATCGGCTGGATACGCTGTGAAACCCCACCCACCACCTTCCATGTACAACCGTAGATCGATCATCCGCCTGACCTTGTTGGCGTGCGCTGTCGGCGCAGGCATTGCTGTGGCTTGCGGTCCGGACTTTCCGGCGCAGTTGCTGGACGACCGGACCGGCACCTTGAGGAGCACGCCAGCCAACTCCTTCAGCTTCGAGGTGACGCGCCTGGTTGCGCCCGCCGACGCGCTGCGGGCGCAGGAATCGGCGGCATTGCCCGACGGCAGCTACCGGCAAGACGCCATTCCGGAAGACTTCGACCCCGCGCTCAACGCCGCGCAACGCGCTACCGTCCGTGCGATGCGGGCGATGCCCGACGGCGATCAGGCTTATGCGGCGGGCGATGGCCTGCCCGACGCCATCCGCTTGTACGCCGCCGCGGCGGTCGACATCCGATCCGCCGCGCCCGCCGATGCCGACGCGGCGCTGGCGCGAGCTCGAGCGCGTTTGCTCGACATCCTGGCGTTGCCCGAACGCCAAGGGGCTGCGCGCAGCGTCTGGGCCGCTTATATGTTGGCTGAAATCGGGGCCGGCGAAACAGGGGACGCGGCAGTCGCCACGCCCAACGGCTCATCCGCCGCGTATGCGCGCGTGCGTCAGCTGGCGCAAAAGGGCGCGCCAGATCCGCTGGGCCTGGCGGTCGCCAGCTACGGCCAGGAGGCCCGCCTGCTGCTCAATGGATCCCAGGGAACGTGCACGGCCGAGGATTTCCTGGCCGCGACGGCGTGCCCCGACGCCCTTGCCGCCCCCGCATTGAAACAGGCGATCCGCCTGTATGCGGAGCAGGCGGCGCGCGGTTCGGGCAGCGGCATGGCGTCGCTGCGCCTCATCGCAAGCTGGGCGTTGGCGACACCAGTGCGCGCCAGCCGGCTGATCGATGACCCCGTCGCACAACGGCTGCTGGTCGCCTATGCGCTCGCCAGAGTGGGCGATATCGTGGACGGCAACCCCGACAGCGCGTTCGACATGTTCGCCACGTTCGATCTGAACGGGCAGCGCGGCTACGCCGATGCCGGAGCGGGCGCGGGCAACGTCACGCCCAACCCCGCGCTGCAAGCGCTGGCGGCGGCGCTGGCCAAGCAGGACGTGAGCCGCATCCAGGACGCCGATCGCGTGGCCGCGCTGGCCTATCGCGTGGGCCGCTACGATCTGGCGCAAGGCCTGGCCAGCCGGCTCGACACGCCGCTTGCCTGGTGGGTGCGCGCCAAACTGGCGATCCGCCAGGGGGACATGGCCGCGGCGGCGCAAGCCTATGCGCGCGCCGCGGGCGCATTTCCGACCGCCACGGACACCGGTCTTGAAGTCTCGGGCATGGCCCGGCTGAAGGCCGAACAAGGGGTGCTGGCGCTGTCCCGCGGCCAATATATAGAGGCGCTGGACCTGCTGCTGCATGCCTCGCTGCCGGCGGCGGCCGCCGACACCCAGGAAGAAGGCTGGCCGATGTCGCCATACTGGAACGATGCGGCCTATGTCGCGGAACGCGTGTTGACGACGGACGAACTCAAGGCCTATGTCGACCAGCAGGTGCCGGCCTCAGCCGTGCCGCCCGCCCCGGCCGGCTTCGCGCAGTTCGACTACCAGCGCTTCTACGACTGGATGGTGAAGCATCCGATCGCCGATGGGGACCGCCTGCGCGCGCTGCTGGCGCGCCGCCTGATGCGCGAAGGCCGCATGGATCAGGCCCTGGCCTACTTCCCGCAAGACGCCGACGCCCGCTTCGCCACCCTGGCGTATGACGCCGCCGGAGCGTGGCGCGTCACGCCGGCCAGCAGCCATCGGCACGCCGTCCAATACACAGCCGCCCTGCAACAAGCCGGCAGCGCCTGGGGCCGCACGGCGCGGGCAGAAGCCTGGTTCAAGGCCGCGCAACTGGCCCGTCGCCATGGCCTGGAAATCATTGGCTACGAGCAGGATCCTGACTTTGCGGTGTACGACGGCAACTACACCTATGGCGCAGGCCGCAGCCCGGAACCGTGGCGTCAAAGCGCGGATGGCGGCAATCAACCGCCGCAAGACACGCCGGCGCAGCGTGCGGAGGCGGCCCTGCCCGGGCCGCTGGTGACACCCGAAGAACGCATGCGCTTCGCCGCCAGCGAAGCCAAGCCGTATGCGCGCTTCCACTATCGGCAGGTCGCAACCGACCATGCGCTGCAATCGGCGGCGCTGCTGCCGAACCGTTCACAGGCGTTCGCCGCCGTGCTTTGCCAAGGCACCCGCTACATCATCGACGACTCGCCCGAACGCGCCCAGGCGGTGTACCAGCGTTATGTCGAGCAAGGCGCCCAGGTGCCTTTCAGCACGACGTTCGGGCGGGAGTGCCCCGCACCGGACTTCCAGGCGGCGGCCTGGTTCCATTACACGCAGGCGTGGAAGGCATGGGAACGCTTGCGCCGCGATCACGGCGGGCTGCTGCTGGCCGCCGGGCTGCTGATGATTGTCGCGGGCGCCGCCTGCGTCTTCGCATGGCGCCACTGCGCCGCGCCCCGCCGGCCCAAGGCAGACGGCCGAGCCTAAGCCAGCGCCGGCAGCGCCACCCGCTGCATCAATTGCCGCCAGGTGCCAGGCACCCTGGCGCGCAAGCGCACGTCGGCGCCCAGCCGCGCGGCGTCGATGAATTCGTAGCGCTGGGCGGCGTCCAGGTGTTCCAGCATGGGCAGGCGCACCATGCCCGCCGCATCGCCCAGCAGGACGGGCGCCAGATACAGCAGCAATTCATCCACGCAGCCCGCGGCAACCAGCGCGCCCGACAGGCCCGCCCCCGCCTCCACATGGACTTCGTTGAACTGCTCCTGGGCGAACCAGCGCATCATGGCCGGCAGGTCCACGCGGTCCGGCGCTTGGGCCGGCAGCACCACCACGCGCACGTTCTTGTCGGCCAGGCGGGCTGCCTTGGCCGCGTCTTCGCGGGCGGTGAAGACGATCACTTCGGCGCCATCGAACAGGCGGGCGCCCTCCGGGATCTCGAAACGGCCATCCACCACCCCCTTGCGCGGCTGGCGCGGCGTGTCCACCCCACGCACATTGAGTTGCGGATCGTCCTTCAGCACGGTGCCCATGCCCGTCAGCACCACGCAGCTGCGCGCGCGCCAATGGTGACCATCGGCGCGGGCCTCGGGGCCGGTGATCCATTGCGACATGCCGTTATGCAGCGCGCTGCGGCCATCCAGCGACGCCGCCATCTTCATCCACACCCAGGGCAGCCCCCGGCTCATACGCGAGATGAAACCCGCGTTGACCGCCAGCGCTTCCTCGGCGCACACCCCCGTCACGACCTCGATGCCCGCCTCGCGCAAGCGCGCCAGGCCTTGTCCGTTGACGAGCGGATTCGGGTCCCCGATGGCCACGACCACCCGCGCCGGCCGGGCGGCCAGTACGGCGTCCACGCAAGGCGGCGTGCGGCCGAAATGGCTGCAGGGCTCCAGCGTGACGTACATCGTGGCGCCCTCAACCGGTTCATTACGGTGCTGGGCGTCGCGCAGTGCGCAGATTTCGGCGTGCGGGCCGCCGGGCGGCTGGGTCGCGCCTTCTCCCAGCACACGCCCGTCGCGCACGATGACGCAACCGACCCGGGGGTTGGGCGCCGTCGTGAACAGCACGCGGTCTGCCAGCGCCAGGGCGCGTCGCATCCAGTAGATATCGTCGGGGGGGCTTACGGTCGTCATGGCCGGAATTGTATGTCCGTCGCGGCGCCTGCGGGCGCATCCCGCCCCTGCTGGAAGGGGTATGCTCTCATCATGTCCGTTTTGGGCCGTTAGGCGTCTTTCGACGATCTCGTGTACGGCGGGAATCCGCAGCAGAATGGCGTCGTACCCCCTCAAACCCTTGGCCTGGAGCCCGGAACATGAAACAAGCGCTGATCGTCATCGACGTACAAGAATCTTTCCGGCACCGTCCGTTTTGGGACGAGACCGAGTATCCGGCCTTCCTGGAGCAGATCCAGGGCTTGATCGATTCGGCCGCCGCCCAGGGGATTCCCGTGCTGCAGGTGTTCCACGTCAGCAAGTCCAGCGACCCGGCCAATCCGTTCTCGCTGGCCTCGGGCCACGTCAAGACGCTGCAGGAATTGCGTGTGGCGCCCACCGCCGTGTTCCATAAGACGGTGCATTCCTCGCTGTACGCCGAAAGCACGGACGGCCGCTCCTTGCATGACTGGCTGTGGGAAAACGGCATCGAAGGCATCATCGTCAGCGGCATCCGCACCGAACAATGCTGCGAAACCACGTCGCGCCACGCCAGCGACGCGGGCTTCAAGGTGGTCTTCCCCACCGACGCCACCCTGACGTTCGCCATGCAAAGCCCGTCCGGCAAGCACTACACGCCGGCCGAGATCCGCGACCATACCGAGTTGGTGCTGCAAGGCCGGTTTGCACGCGTCACGCGCGCCGCCGACGCGCTGGCGGCCTGACCCGGACAAGGAAAGCGCCATGATCCCCGTGTACTTCGTGCTGTCGCGGGGCATCGTCCTGCTGGACCTGGCCGGTCCCGCAGAAGCCTTCCGCGTGGCCAACAAGCTTTGCCCCGGCACATTCGAGCAGCATTTCTGCGGCCCTTCCGAAGCCGTGGAAAGCGGCATCGCGGGCCTGCATCTTGCCCACATCCAGCCGCTACCGGCCGTCTTGCCCGCGCACGCGCTGGTCATCATTTCGGGCGTGGTGGGCCAGCCCACGCGGCTGGACGGCCCGGACGCCCACGCCGTCATCGATTGGCTGGCGGTGCGCCACCCGGCGGACGGCTTCACGCTGATGACGGTTTGCGCGGGCGCCCTGTTCGCCGCCGCGGCCGGCTTGACCCGGCAACGCGACTGCACCACCCACCACTCCTGCCTGACGCAGTTGGCGGACATCGACCCGACCGCCCGCGTGCACGACAACCGGATCTTCGTCGAGGACGGCAACCTGGTCAGCAGCGCCGGCATCACGGCCGGCATCGACCTGGCGCTGCACATGGTGTCGCGCCACTGCGGGCCGCGCGTCGCCAGCGAGGTGGCGCGCGACATGGTGGTCTATCAGCGCCGCGCCGGCACGGATTCCACGCTGTCGCCGTGGCTGGAGCACCGCAGCCATATGCATCCGGGTGTGCACCGCGTGCAGGACGCCGTCGTGCGCAACCCCGCCGCGCCGTGGTCCGCGCAGTCGCTGGCGGACCAGGCGCACACCAGCGCCCGCCACCTGACGCGGCTGTTCCGCGAGCACGCGGGCTGCACGCCGATGGACTACCTGTATCAGATACGCGTCGCGCTGGCGCGCGACCTGCTGCGCGAAACCCGGCTGGACCTGGAGCGCGTGGCGGAAAAATCCGGCTTCGGCTCGGCCCAGCACATGCGCCGCGTCTGGCGCAAATTCCAGCCGCAGACGCCCAGCCTGGCGCGGTCGGCGACCCTGCAATAACGGCGCCGAAGCGCCGTCTATCGTCCTGCCGCACCTCGCCGGGCGCTATTCCTTGCGCAGCTTGCCCGGCAGCAAGGGTCCCTGCATTTCGCGGATGGCCTCGACGAATTCTCCGATGTCCTCAAAGCTCTTGTAGACCGACGCAAAGCGCACGTAGGCCACCTTGTCCAGCTTGCGCAGCTCGGTCATGACCAGTTCGCCGATGTGTTCGCTGGGCACTTCGCGCAGGCCGCTTGCCAGCAACTGTTCTTCGATGCGCGCCACGGCCGCATCCACGTCCTCGGTGCTGACGGGGCGCTTGCGTAGCGCCAGGCTCAGGCTGGCGCGCAGTTTGGCGGGATCGTACTCGCTGCGGCTGCCGTTGCGCTTCACAATCGAAGGCAGGGCCAGCTCCACCCGCTCATAGGTCGTGAACCGCTTGTCACAGGACAGGCAGCGGCGGCGGCGACGGATCGCGTCGCCCTCTTCCGAGACGCGGCTGTCGACGACCTGTGTTTCGGCATTGCCGCAAAATGGACACCGCATGTGTGTTCCCTAAAGGCACGGATAGCAATAATTGAGCATATTGTAACGATGCGCCCCGCGGGAAGCGCCAATACGGCTTATTCGTCCCCAATACTACGGACAACCGGCTCGAGGATAGCGCCTGCCGCCCGGAAAGCAAAGGGACGGCGCCTTGCGGGGCCGTCCCTTTGGTCTGGCCCCTGCGGCGGATAGCCTGGGGGCCGGGGAAGTGCTGCTTACTTCTTGCCGTAGACCGGCAGGCGCGACGTCAGTTCGTTGACGCGGGCGCGCACGGCGGCGATGTTGGCTTCGTCACGCGGATTGTCCAACACGTCGGCGATCAGGTTGGCGGTCAGTTCGGCGTCGGCTTCCGTGAAACCGCGGGTAGTCATGGCCGGCGTGCCCAGGCGGATGCCGCTGGTCACGAAAGGCTTTTCCGGGTCGTTCGGGATGGCGTTCTTGTTGACCGTGATGTGGGCCTGGCCCAGCACGGCTTCCGCTTCCTTGCCCGTGATGCCCTTGGCACGCAGGTCCACCAGCATGACGTGGCTTTCAGTGCGGCCGGAGACGATACGCAGGCCGCGCTTGACCAGCGTGTCGGCCAGCACCTTCGCGTTCTTGACCACTTGCTGCGCGTAATCCTTGAAGCCGGGTTCCAGCGCTTCCTTGAACGCCACGGCCTTGCCGGCGATGACGTGCATCAGCGGACCGCCCTGGATGCCGGGGAAGATCGCCGAGTTGATGATCTTCTCGTGCTCGGCCTTCATCATGATGACGCCGCCGCGCGGGCCGCGCAGCGACTTGTGCGTCGTGGACGTGACGAAGTCGGCGTGGGGCACCGGGTTGGGGTAGGCGCCGCCGGCGACCAGACCCGCGTAGTGGGCGATATCGACCATGAACAGCGCGCCGTTTTCACGGGCGATGCGGGCCATGCGTTCGAAATCGATGTGCAGGGCGTAGGCCGATGCACCCGCGACGATCAGCTTGGGCTTGTGTTCGCGGGCCAGTTGCTCGACTTGCTCGTAGTTCAGGACTTCGTTTTCGTCCAGGCCGTACGAGATGAAGTTGTACAGCTTGCCCGATGCGTTGACCGACGCGCCGTGCGTCAAGTGGCCGCCTTCGGCCAGGCTCATGCCCAGCACGGTGTCGCCCGGCTTCAGCACGGCCATGTACACGCCCTGGTTGGCCTGCGAACCCGAGTTGGGCTGCACGTTGGCGGCTTCGGCGCCGAAAATCTGCTTCAGGCGGTCGATGGCCAGCTGTTCGACCACGTCCACGTACTCGCAACCGCCGTAGTAGCGCTTGCCCGGATAGCCTTCGGCGTACTTGTTCGTGAGCTGCGTGCCCTGGGCTTCCATGACGGCCGGGCTGGCGTAGTTCTCCGAAGCGATCAGCTCGATGTGCTGCTCTTGGCGAACGTCTTCCTTCTGGATGGCGGCCCAAACGTCCGGGTCAGCCTTGGACAAGGTGAGGTTGCGGTCAAACATGACGGGGGATTCCTGAGGCGGTAAGAGAGGAGAAAGCCGTGTCGGGTGGGTAAACCCGAAGAATGCTGAATAGTTTACCGCGTCAGGCGGATTCAATTGCCGCCAACATGGGTCGAAGAGGGGCAAAATACCGGCGATGGGCACGAAAACCACGCTAACGCGTCGTGCCCGGAAACCGCTCTCAACCCGACTTGAGAAACTTTCATGCAAAGCGCCACCCTCATAACCTACTCGCTAGTAGCTGCCGCCAGCGTCATCAGTCCGGGGCCCGCCACCATGCTTGCCATCCGCAACGGCGCGGCGGGCGGCGTGCGCGCCGTCGTGCCGTCCACGCTGGGCAATGTCACCGGGTTGTTCCTGCTGTCGGCCGCGGCCATGCTTGGCCTGGGCGTGGTGCTGCAGTCTTCGGCATTACTCTTCACGGCGCTGAAGATTGCAGGCGCCGCCTACCTGATCTATGTCGGCCTGCGCCACCTGCTGGGCCGCGCCCACATCGCGCCGCCCGAAGACGCCGCCATCGCCGCCCCGCCGCGCCGGCCTGGCCGCCTGTACCTGGAAGCCACGTTCGTGGCCGCCATGAATCCCAAGCCCATCCTGTTCTTCACCGCGCTGTTTCCGCAATTCCTGAACGCGCACGAGCCGCTGCTGCCGCAGTTCTTCATCCTGACCGGCATCTTCATGGCCATGTCGCTGGTGTCGCTGCTGACCTACGGCGCCCTCGCCCGCCGCGCCCGCCGACTGCTGCGCCAACCGCGCATCGTGGTCTGGTTGAACCGTCTGGTCGGCTCGATCTTCGTCGCCTTCGGACTGGCGCTGCTGCGCCTGAAGCGTTCGACCGCCTGACGGACGGTGGGTGGGAAACGCAAAAAAAGGGCCGCAATTGCGGCCCTTTTTACGCAGCGTCAGCGGCTGGCGCTACGCCTCGGTCGCACCGATCTGCTTCGGCGCCAGTTTCGGATTGAGCGTGTAGGTGCCCGTCACCGATGCCTGGGCCAGCACGTGCTTCTGCATGGCGCGCAGCGCGTCCTCGCCGGTGAAAGAGCCGTTCAGGTTCAGGCTGCGCACGTCCAACGCGTACAGCGTGAAGACGTAGCGGTGCACGATCGAATCGTTCCAGGGCGGGCACGGGCCGTCATAGCCGAAATAATCCCCGCTCATGTCGTGGTCATTGGCGAACCACGAGGAATACGAATTGATGCCCTGGCGCGCATCCATCGGCGCCAAAGGACCGCCCTTGCCGCGCGGCGTGATGCCGTTGGAGAAAGCGCCTTCATCGATTTCGCGCAGGTCGGCCGCCAGGTCCACCAGCACCCAGTGGAAGAAATCCACGCGAGGCAGGTCGGCCGGAACTTCGCGGCCTTCCTGGTTGACGTCGTCAGGCCGCGACGGCACGTCCGGATCGTGGCAGATCAACGCAAACGACTGCGTTCCCGGCGGGACGTCGTCCCACGAAAACTGCGGGTTGTAGTTGTCTGCCAGCGCGACGTGCGATTGCGCATCGATCTTGCCGAAGGCATAGCGCTCCGGAATCGACTCGTGATCGGAAAAAGACAAACTCGAAAGTTTCATGTCGTGCTCCTTGAAGTGCCGCAAGGGCGTCCCGCCCTTGCCTGTACCCTCAGCGTATCAAAACTTCGCAATCATGGGTTCAAGTTAACACGCGCGAACTTGCGCTTGCCCACCTGGACGACGTAAGTCCCCGCGGGCAATTGCAACGATTTATCCTCGACCCGATCGCCGTTGACGCGCACGCCGCCCTGCTCCACATTGCGCTGCGCCTCGGAACCCGATGCAACCAGGCCCGCTTCGCGCAGCAGCTTCAGGATACCCACCGGCGCGCCGCCGATATTCACTTCGGGCATGTCTTCCGGAATGGCGCCGTCGCGAAAGCGTGCCTCAAAGGACGCCAGCGCTTCGTCGGCCGCTCGCGCGGAGTGGAAGCGCGTGATGATTTCCTGGGCCAGCATGACTTTGGCATCACGCGGGTTGCGCCCGCCATCGGTCTCTTGCTTGAGGGCGGCGATCTCTTCCAGCGAACGGAACGACAGCAGTTCGAAGTAACGCCACATCAGCGTGTCCGAAATCGACATGAGCTTGCCGAACATCGAATCGGGCGACTCCGAAATGCCGATGTAGTTGCCCTTGGACTTGGACATCTTCTCTACGCCGTCAGTGCCCACCAGCAGCGGCATCGTCAAGATGCACTGGGGCTCCTGGCCATATTCCTTTTGCAGCTCGCGCCCGACCAGCAGGTTGAACTTCTGATCGGTGCCCCCCAGCTCCAGATCGGACTTCAGCGCCACCGAGTCATAGCCCTGCATCAGCGGATACAGGAATTCGTGAACCGAAATCGGGATACCGCCCTTGAAGCGCTTGGTGAAGTCCTCGCGTTCCATCATGCGGGCCACGGTGTAGCGCGATGCCAGCTGGATCATGCCGCGTGCGCCCAGCGGATCGCACCATTCGGAGTTGTAACGGATCTCGGTGCGGGCCGGGTCCAGCACCAGGCTGGCCTGCGCGTAGTAGGTCTTGGCGTTGGCCTCGATCTGCTCGCGCGTGAGCGGCGGGCGGGTGCTGTTGCGGCCGCTGGGGTCGCCGATGGTCGACGTGAAATCGCCGATCAGGAAGATGACGTTATGGCCAAGGTCCTGCAGCTGGCGCATCTTGTTCAGCACCACGGTGTGGCCCAGATGGATGTCCGGCGCGGTGGGATCCAGCCCCAGCTTGATGCGCAGGGGCACGCCGGTGGCGCGGCTCTTGGCCAGCTTGCGGGCGAATTCGGACTCGACCAGCAACTCGTCGCAGCCGCGCTTGGCTATACGCAGATCGGCTTCGACTTCGGGAGTGATAGGGGCTTCTGAGGGTGACATGGCAGGGGGACCAACGCGGCTTCAGCCGACAAAAAGGTGTAAAAAGTGACGAAAACTATCGAAAATTCTAGCCGAATCAGCTAGGATACCGCCCAATCATACGCAACTGCTATCTATACGCAGTTCGCAGTTGCGGTTCGGCCTACCACCCGTTGTTCACAAGATGCGCCCTGCGCCAGCAGCCCTTGCCCCCGAATCCGTGGCGCGCAGGGGCCGTTCGTGTTACGCACCCTGCGAGCTCAAGCCACCTGAGAGGGTATCTTCACGATGAATCGTGGCCTCCACGAACTGGCGAGTAGCATCAAGCGCAAAGTTGCTGCCCTGTTTGCGCCCGTTGAGCCCAAGCCCCATCGCTCGGGACTTTTCCGTCGCACTCTTCTCGTCTCCGCTATCGGTCTGTTTGCAGGCGCCGCCGCCCTCGGCATGGTGCAGCAACCCGACCGCACCGAACTCCCCCCGTCCCGCATCATCCAGAGCGTGCTGCCGCTGACCGCCGAGCAAGTCGAAGTCAGCAGTCCCAGCGCCGCGCCGTACATCAGCGAAACCCGCATCCGTGCGGGCGATACGCTGGCTGCCGTGCTGCAACGCCTGGAGCTGGACGCCCCGAACCTGCAGACCTTCCTGACGCACGACGCCAGCGCCCGCAGCATCTACAAGCTGTACCCGGGCCGCTCCGTCCAGGCCGCCACGGACGACCAGGGCAACCTGATCTGGCTGCGTTACATCCACACCCCGGGCAATGAGACCGACGGCCAGGTCGTGACGCGCATGCTGCACGTGGCCCCGTCCGGCGACAGCTACAAGGCCGAGGAAGTCACCGAAAGCACCGACCGTCAGACCCGCGTTGCCGTGGGCACGATCAAGTCGTCGCTGTTCGGCGCCACGGACGCCGCCGGCATCCCGGATTCGGTCACCATGCAGATGGCCGACATCCTCAGCGCCAAGATCGACTTCCTGCGCGACCTGCGCCAGGGCGACCAGTTCCGCGTGGTCTACGAAGTGCGTTCGCACGACGGCCGCTACGCCGGCGCCGGCCGCGTGCTGGCCCTGGAATTCATCAACGGCGGCAAGACCTACAGCGCCGTCTGGTTCAGCCCCGACGAAAAGAGCGGTTCGTACTACGACTTCGACGGCACCAGCCTGCGCGGCGCGTTCCTGCGCACCGCCCTGAAGTTCAGCCGTATCAGCTCGACGTTCGGCATGCGCATGCATCCCATCCACAAGACCTGGACGGGCCACAAGGGCGTGGACTACGCCGCGCCCTCGGGCACGCCAATCCACTCCACCGCGGACGGCACGGTCGAGTTCTCCGGCTGGCAGAACGGCTACGGCAACGTGGTCATCGTGAAGCATCACGGCAAGTACTCCACGCTGTATGCCCACCAAAGCCGCATCGCCGAAGGCATCACCAAGGGCTCGAAGATCTCGCAAGGCCAGTTGCTGGGCTACGTCGGCGCCACCGGCTGGGCCACCGGCCCGCACCTGCACTACGAGTTCCGCGTGGACAACCAGCCGATCGACCCGCTGTCGGTAGACCTGCCGGTCGCCCGCGCCCTGGAACCTGCGGAAGTCCGCGCGTTCAACCAGGCCGTGGGACCGTACAAGCAGCAGATCCAGCTGCTGACCGAGTTCCAGCAGACGCTGCCGGATGCCCTGACCAACGTGGCCAGCCGCTAACCGGCCCGCCACAGCAAAACGTCCCAAAAAGGCGGCCCGCGCAGATTCTGCCGGCCGCCTTTCTTCTTTCCGAGGCGCCTGTGAATTCCTCCGCACCCCGCCCGCAGGGCAACCCAGCGCTCTACATCGGCTTGATGTCCGGCACCAGCGTCGACGGCGTCGACGGCGTGCTCGTCCGCCTGGACGCCGGTCAGGCGCCGCACGTGCTTGCCAGCGCCAGCCTGCCCATGCCCGAGAACCTGCGCCGCGAGCTGCTGGCGCTGAACCTGTCCGGCGACGACGAGCTGGCGCGCGCCGCGCTGGCCGCGAACGCGCTTGCCCGCCTGTACGGCCAGGCGGTCGCCGCCCTGCTCCAGGACGCCGGCCTGAAAGCGGACGCCGTGACCGCCATCGGCGCGCACGGCCAGACCGTCCGGCACCGGCCGGACAGCGGCTATACCGTGCAGCTCAATGCGCCTGCCTTGCTGGCGGAATTGACCGGCATCGACGTGGTGGCGGACTTCCGCAGCCGCGACGTGGCCGCAGGCGGCCAAGGTGCACCGCTGGTGCCGCCATTCCACGCCGCGATCTTCGGCGCGCAGCATGGCCGCGCCGTCCTCAATCTGGGCGGCATCGCCAACGTCACGCTGCTGGCGCCCGGCCAGCCGGCGCGCGGCTTCGATACCGGCCCGGCCAACGTCTTCCTGGACGCCTGGTGCCAACGCCATCTGGGGCAGCCCTATGACGCCGACGGGCGCTGGGCCGCCACCGGCCAGGTGGTGGCGCCCTTGCTGGAACAACTGATCGCCAGCGAGCCCTGGTTCGCCCTGCCCCCGCCCAAGTCCACCGGCCGCGACCTGTTCAACCTGCAATGGCTGGACGACCGGCTGGCCGCATTCGACGGCCCCAAGCCGGCCCCTCAGGACGTGCAGGCGACGCTGCAGCGCCTGACTGCCAGGACGGTCGCCAATGCCATCGACGCGGCCGCTGCGGGCACACAAGAGGTCTTCGTGTGCGGCGGCGGCGCGTATAACGCAGGTCTGATGCGCGAACTGGCGTATTGCCTGCAGCGTCCGGTGCAAGCGACCGATGCGCTGGGCGTACCTGCGCAGCAAGTCGAAGCGCTGGCCTTTGCGTGGCTGGCGCAGGCGTTTGTCGAACGCCGGCCCGCTGGGCTGCCGGCCGTGACGGGCGCGCGCGGCCCACGGATTCTGGGCGCGCTCTATCCTGCTTGAAGCGGGCATGAAGGCCGAACCGCACCACATGCCGCCCAAAAACAAAAAGCCCTTCGGCATGCCGAAGGGCTTTTGCTTTCCCGAACCGGAGAGGAATTACACCGAGAACGAGGAACCGCAGCCGCAGGTGGTGCTGGCGTTGGGATTGCGGATGACGAACTGCGCGCCTTCCAGGTCTTCCTTGTAGTCGATCTCGGCGCCGACCAGGTATTGGAAGCTCATCGGATCAACCAGCAGTTGAACGCCGGCCTTGTCCAGCACGGTGTCATCTTCGTTCACGACTTCGTCGAACGTGAAGCCGTACTGGAAGCCCGAACAGCCGCCACCTTGGACAAACACGCGCAGCTTCAGCTCGGGGTTGCCTTCTTCGGCCAACAAGTCCTTCACTTTGGCGGCAGCCGAGTCAGTAAATACCAAAGGAACAGGCGGGGCGGCCTGGAGGTCGACGGTTTCGGTCACTGCATTCATGGTTCACTCCTGGCCGGATAGGCCATATTTCGGTGAGCGGCAACGGCGCTCGCATAGTGTCACTATAGCGCAGGGCTTGACTAGACTCAAAGTTCCAGTTTGATACTGCGCGATGCACGGACGGTATCGCCTTCCAGGACGCTGACGGTAACGCTTTCGGGGACAAAGCCCTCGGGCACCGCCAGAACTCCCTGGCTGCGCTGGTATTGGTCGAATTGCAGGGCCAGGGACGCCGCCGTGGTGGATTCGCCCGTGGCCGTCACGGGCCCGGTTTCGGCCTTGACCTGCAAGGGGGCCAGATCGACAGTCACGGTTTCGCCCTTCAGGACACCCGTAGCCTGGAAACGCAGCGCGCCCGCAAAGGAGGCCCCGCCGTTACGCCCGCTGCGCATCAAGAGCACCTTGTAGCGCAGCCCGCCGCCTTCGCGGTCGATCTGCACGCCACGGATGTCCACCGAGCCTTCCGGCCCGGGAGGCAGCAACTGCTCGTAGAACGCCAACTGGTCTCGCACGCGGCCGACTTCGGCCTGCACGACGCGCAGTTGGGTCTCCAGTTCCTGGCGGGCGGCGCGCTCGATGACGAGCTCGCCATCGGCGGTATCCAGCTGGCCCTGCGTGTAGCGCAATTGCGTGGCCTGCTGGCGCATGGCTTCTTGCTGCGCCTCGGCCTGCGCCGCGCTGATCACGACGGCATCCTGCGGCTGGGCTTGCCGTTGGGCATGGAAGTAGCCGGCGGCTCCGCCCAGCAGCACACCGACAAGCAGCCCTGCCGCCACGCGCAGCAGCCCGCCGGCAGGGCGGGATGGAGGTGTGGCGGGGGAGTCAACTGACATGGGAAGCAGAGGGGCAGCGGCCGGAGCCGCCACCCGATCCGGGCATCAGGGCAGAATCGCGACCTGATCCAGGCCCGTCGATTCGGGCACGCCGAACATCAAGTTCATGTTCTGGACGGCTTGGCCGGCGGCGCCCTTGACCAGGTTGTCTTGCACGACCAGGACGATCAGCTGGTCGCCATTGCCGGGACGGCTCAGCGCGATGCGCAGGTTGTTCGAGGCACGCACCGAACGGGTTTCGGGCAGGCTGCCAGCCGGCATCACGTCCACGAAGGGTTCGTCGGCGTAGCGTTGCTCGAACAGAGCCTGGAAGTCCGTGTCGCGGGCCTCAGGCAGGATGCGGGCGTAGATCGTGGAGAACATGCCGCGGATCATCGGCACCAGGTGCGGCACGAAGGTCAGGCCGACCTTGCCGCCGGAGATCTTCTCCAGCTGGGCAACGATTTCCGGATGGTGGCGGTGACCGGCCACGCCATAGGCCTTGAAGTTGTCGGACGCTTCCGAGAACAGCGAGCCCACTTCCGCCTTGCGGCCGGCGCCCGAGACGCCGGACTTGCAGTCGGCGATCAGGGTTTGGGCATCGACCAACGGCTTGCCGCCTTCCAGCAGCGGAGCCAGGCCCAGCAGCACGGTGGTGGGATAGCAGCCGGGGTTGCCAATGACGCGCGCGCGGGCGATGGCTTCACGGTTCAGTTCCACCAGGCCGTATTGGGATTCGGCCAGGATGTCCGGGCAGGTATGGGGAATCTTGTACCAGCGTTCGAAGGTGGGGATGTCCTGCAGGCGGAAATCGGCGGCCAGGTCGATGACGCGGGTGCCCGCGGCGATCAGTTCCTGGGCTTGCGCCATTGCCACGCCGTGGGGCGTCGCGAAGAACACCACGTCGCAATCCGTCAGCGTGGCCTTTTCCGGCGCCGAGAAGGCCAGGTTCACGCGGCCGCGCAGGTTCGGATACATGTCAGCCACCGGCAGCCCGTCTTCCTTGCGGGACGTGATGGCGGTCAATTCCACATTGGGATGCTGCGACAGCAAGCGCAGCAGCTCGACGCCGGTATAACCGGTGCCGCCGACGATACCAACCTTGATACGGGTGTTCGATGCTTGGGCCATGATGGTGTGCTCTTCGTAGAACGAGGCTAGATTGTATCGCTCGGGAAACGGGTCTTGCGGCACCGTGCCAAAATTGGTGCGCGAACCCCTTTGTCCGACCGGACGGGGTGCGCGGAGTTCCGCGCGGGGCGGCCGGGGCATCTGTCCCGCGTCCGCCCAAAAACAAAAAACCCGCCGAAGCGGGTTTTTTGCAGCAACATTAACGCTTGCTGAACTGCTTGCGACGACGTGCCTTGCGGAAGCCGACCTTCTTACGTTCGACTTCACGGGCATCGCGGGTCACAAAGCCAGCTTGCGACAGTGCGGGCTTCAGGGTCGCGTCGTAGTCGATCAGGGCACGCGTGATGCCGTGACGGACTGCGCCGGCCTGGCCGGTTTCACCGCCGCCGTGGACGTTGACTTTGATGTCGAACGATTCCAGGTGGCCGGTCAGTTCCAGCGGCTGGCGCACGATCATGCGGCCAGTTTCGCGGGCGAAGAACTCGTCGACGGGCTTGCCGTTGACAACGATCTTACCCGTGCCCTTCTTGATGAAAACGCGAGCCACCGAAGTTTTGCGACGGCCGGTTCCGTAATTCCAGTTACCGATCATGGCGTTTCCTTAGATATCCAGCGTCTTGGGCTGCTGGGCGGTGTGCGGGTGCTCGGCACCGGCATAGACCTTCAGCTTCTTGATCATGGCGTAGCCCAGAGGACCCTTGGGCAGCATGCCCTTGACGGCCTTCTGAATGGCGCGACCGGGAAAACGCTCTTGCATTTTCTCGAAGTTCGTTTCGCGGATACCGCCCGGGTACGTGGTGTGGCGGAAGTACTTCTTGTCCTTCGCCTTGGTACCGGTAACGACGATATCGGATGCGTTGATGATGACGATGTAATCGCCAGTATCAACGTGCGGCGTGAATTCAGGTTTGTGCTTGCCACGCAGACGACGTGCGACTTCGCTGGCCACACGACCGAGGACTTTGCCCTTGGCGTCGATCACAAACCAGTCACGTTGGACTTCATGCGGCTTGGCCACAAAGGTCTTCATGATGGTTCCTAAGAATAAAAAGTTCTTGCTGACTAGAACGTCTAGCCAGTGTTCTTTCCCCAACTAGACAAGAATCCTGGCGACGTGAAATCGTTGGATTTCAAGTTCCGGGCCTTATCTTTATGACGTCCCGCCTAAGCGTTATTACCCGCCCGTGCAATGGTCAAAATGAGGGAAAGCCTGAAATTCTAACACGGTTGCTCAAAAAATGGGCAAGCGGGAAGAATTCAGGAGGCTATCGGCCACGCCCGCGGGCGCAGCCGATGTGCATGCGATTCGGGGACAAATCCCCGAGGCAGGGGCGCGCTCAGGCGCCCAGATACGCTTCCAGCACCCGCGGGTGGCCCAGCAATTCGCGGCCGGTGCCGGTCAGCGCCATGGCGCCGTTCTCAAGCACATAGCCGTTCTGGGCGATCTTCAGCGCCTGGCGCACGTTCTGCTCCACCAGGAACAGGGTCAGGCCGTCGGCGTTGATGGCGCGCAGCGAACGGAAGATCTCCTGCACGACGATCGGCGCCAGGCCCATCGACGGTTCGTCCAGCAGCAGCAGGCGGGGCTTGGCCATCAAGGCCCGGCCGATGGCCAGCATCTGCTGTTCGCCGCCCGACAGGTTGCCGGCGATGCCGGTGATCCGCTCTTTCAGGCGCGGAAACAGGTTGAACACGTATTCCAGGTCGGAATCCACGTTCTTCAGGCCGCGGCGGTAAGCGCCCAGCTCCAGGTTTTCCAGCACCGTCATGGTGGTGAGGATGGCCCGGCCTTCCGGCACCTGCACAATGCCGCGCGCCACGAGCTGGTGCGGGGCCAGGTTGGTGACGTCTTCGCCTTCGAACAGGATGCGGCCGCGCGCTTTGGGCAGCAAGCCCGACAGCGCCAGCAGCGTGGTCGATTTGCCGGCGCCGTTGGCGCCGACCAGGGCGGTGATTTCTTTGGCGTTCAGGTCCAGATCGATGCCGCGGACGGCTTCGATATGGCCGTAGTTGACCTCGAGTCCGCGGACTTCCAGCATCGCGCTCATTTGGCGGCCTCCGCTTGTTCGGTGTCTTCGTCGTCTTCGCGGCCCAGGTAGGCCTCGATGACCTGCTCATTGTTGCGGATCTCTTCGGGACCGCCGCAAGCGATGATCTTGCCGAAGTTCAGCACCGCGATGCGCTCGCACAGGCCCATGACGAAGCGCATGTCGTGCTCGATCATCAGGATGGTGTAGCCGCGATCGCGGATCGCCAGAATCTCGCGCATGAGTTCGGCGCGTTCGCCGGTATTCATGCCCGCGACCGGCTCGTCCAGCAGCAACAACTTGGGCTCGGTGGCCAGCGCGCGCGCCAGCTCCAGGCGGCGCTGTTCGCCGTAGGACAGGTTATCGGCCAGGTCGTTGGCCTTGTGATCCAGACGCATCCACGTCAGCAGCTCGTGGGCGCGCTCGCGGGCGCGCTTTTCGTGCTCGCGGTAGCCCGGCAGGCCCAGCAGCAGGCTGGGGAAGCCGTAGTTCATGTGGCGATAGGCGCCCACCACCACGTTTTCCAGCAACGTCATCTCTTTGAAGAGACGGATGTTCTGGAACGTGCGCGCAATGCCCATGCGCGTGATGCTGTGCGGCTTCTTGCCCAGCACGCTTTGGCCGTTGAACGTGATCGAGCCGCCGCTGGGCGGCAACAGGCCGGTGATCAGGTTGAACACCGTGGTCTTGCCGGCGCCGTTGGGGCCGATCAGGCCGAAGATCGCGCCTTCGGGCACGGACAGGCTGACGTCATGCAGCACATGCAGGCCGCCGAAGCTCTTGGAGACGGAGGAAAGCTCAAGCATGGCGCTTGCCTCCCTGGCCGCCCCGGCCTTGACGCGCCCAGCGCTTGAAGCGCGCCGGGTCCCAGATGCCTTGCGGCAGGAACAACACAATCACCACCAGAATCACTCCGTTCGCGATCAGACGCAAATCCGCGAAGCCGCGCAGCAGCTCGGGCAGCACCGTAATGATGAAGCTGCCCAGGACAGGACCCGCCAGGCCGCCGATGCCGCCCAGGATGGCCATGGTCAGGATTTCAACGCCCCGGTCGAAACCGTATTCGTTGGGACCGATGAAGAAGGTCAGGTGCGCGTTCAGGGCGCCGGCCAGGCCTGCGATCATCGCGCCGGCCACGAAGGCCAGCATCTTGTTGGCACGCACGTCGATGCCCATCAGGCCCGCGGCCGTTTCGTCGCCGCGAATGGCGTCGAACGAACGGCCTATCTTGGAGGCGCGAACGCGCCAGAGCACAAACAGGACGATGACGACCGCCAGCACCACATGCCACCACTGCGTCAGCTGCGGGATGCCGTTCAGGCCCAGCGCGCCGCCGGTGAGGGACTCGGTGTTCAGGATGGTCACGCGCACGACTTCACCGAAGCCCAGCGTGGCCATGGCCAGATAGACCCCTGACAAGCGCAAGGTCGGCAAGCCGATCAGCGCCGCTACCAGCGCGGGCGCCGCCATGCCGCCGGCCAGGGCGACCGTGAACGGGGCGTCGTAGTTCATGGTGAGCAGCGCGGCGGTGTACGCCCCGATGCCCATGAAAGCGGCGTTGGCCATGGCCAGCATGCCGCAGGCCAGGGTCAGCCAGATGGAGAGGGCCAGCAAGGCATTGGTGCCCAGCGTGAGCACCAGGTTGCCGTAGATGGCCCAGAAGTTTTCGAATCCGCTCATTCTTTAAGCCTTGCGTTGAACCACTTTGCCGAACAGACCTTGCGGGCGCACCAGCAGGATCAGGAACAGCAGGCCGAAAGCCACCGCATCGCGCATGGTGGAACCGACGTACGCGACCGACAGCACCTCGGCGAAGCCCAGGAAGAGCCCGCCCAGCATGGCGCCGCGGATGTCGCCCATGCCGCCCAGGATGATGACCGCAATGCCCTTGTGCAGCATCGGCTGGCCCATCAACGGGAACAGCGCGTTCGAGTACAGCCCGATCAGCACGCCGGCTACGCCGCCCAGGGCAGCTGCGGCGAACGAGGTGGTGACGAACAGGCGCTCGACGTTGATGCCCAGCAGCCAGGCGGCCTTGGGCGATTCGGCAATGGCGCGCAGCGCGCGGCCGAATTGCGTGCGGCGCATGACGTACATCAGCACGGCCATCAGCGCGAACGACAGGAAGATGATGCCCAGCTCGATGACGGTCAGGTGCAGACCGGCAACTTCGATCACTTCCTCGGGTACGGTGCCGTGCGGGAAGCGCAGGTTGCTGGCGCCGAAAATGCTTTGGGCGCCGTTATTCAGGATGATGCCCACGCCAATCGTGGCGATCATGGGGATCAAGTGCGGCGCGTTGCGCTTGCGCAGGGGCTTGAGCACCAGGTAGTCGATGATGACCCCGGTGAAGCCGGCCACGAAGAACGCGACCATCAGCGCACCCCACAGGGGCAGGCCGAAGTGCTGGACGACGAACAGTGCCGCGTAGGCGCCAACCATGAAGACGGCGCCATGCGCCAGGTTGATCACCCCGAGCACGCCGAAGATCAGCGTGAAGCCCAGCGCGAACAGTGCATACACACAGCCCAGCGACAAGGCATTGACGAATTGTTGTTCGAACATGATGGGACTTTCCAGATCTATGAGGGCCTCCACGCGCCCGCTGCGTGGTCCGGCTCTCCCCGAGGGAGGCCATTTTTGTCTTGGGACGGCCCTACGATAAAAAGCGCCTTGCGGACAGCGCTGCCGTCCGCAAGGCGCATCCCCCCGCGCGGGGATGCGTACTGCTTACTTCTCGATGACGTACTTGCCGTCCTTGGTCACGCTGACGATCGGCGCCTGGTCGGCGTCGTAGCCGGCCGGCTTGCCGGCGCGGTCGTTGGCTTGACGGAACTTGAACGCGCCAGTGGCACCGGTCCAGGTCACGGAAGGCAGGGCGTCGCGCAGGGCAGCGCGGTCCTTGGGCAGTTCGCCGGTGATCTTGGTGTTCTTCAGCGCCTGGGCCACGATGTACATGGCGTCATACGACTGGGCTGCGAACTGGTCGGGCGAACCGTTGAACTTGGCCTTGTAGGCGTCGATGAACTTGACGTTCTCGGGGGCCTTGTTCTCGATCGACCACGGGCTGCCGATCCACAGATTGTTCGATGCGCCGCCAGGGGCCAGGTCGAAAATCTTGACCGAGTTCATGCCGTTGCCGCCGATGACGGGCACGTTCAGGCCCAGTTGGCGGGCCTGCACCATGATCGGGGCGCCTTCGGCCAGCAGTGCGGACAGCACGATGGCGTCGGGGTTGGTGCCCTTGATCTTGGTCAGCTGGGCCTTGAAGTCCACGTCGCCCTTGGCGAACGTTTCGGTCGTCGTGACCGGGATCTTCTGGTCTTCCAGGGCCTTCTTGAAGTTGTCGTAGCCGCTCTTGGTGAAGACGTCGTCGTTGCCGTAGAGCACCGCCACGTTCTTCAGGCCGGTCTTGGCCTTGACGGTGGAGATGGTGGCCGGCAGCACGTCGGCTTCGGTGACCGAGTTGCGGAACACGTAGTTGCCGATGGAGGTGATGCCGTCAGCGGTGTTGGACGTGCCGAAGGCGACCGTCTTGGCAGCCTGGGCGATCGGGTCGGCGGCTTGGGCCGAGTTCGACAGCGTCGGGCCGAAGACCATCAGGACGTTGTCCTTGAAGATCAGTTTCTTGAAGACGTTGATGGCTTCTTCTTTCTTGCCTTGTTCGTCCTCGACCACCAGCACGAGCTTGTTGCCGTTGATACCACCCGCAGCGTTGATTTCGTCAGCGGCAAGCTGGAAACCATTGCGGATCGAGACGCCGTACTGGGCGGCGCCGCCGGACAGGGCTTCCGCCACACCCAGCTTGATGTCAGCCGCGTGCGCAGCCGGGACGATACCGGCGGCGATCAGCGCGGCCAGCAGCTTCTTGGTCTTGGATTGCATGGTTGATACCACCTTAAAGTCTGTCTCGGAATATTGGTAATCCGGGCTGGTGTAATCCCGCCGGATTGACGTCTTATGCCGCCTAAAGGCGCCATGATTGCGCGTCAAGACCCGGGATATTACTCCTTTGTATCAGGCCGAAACTCGAATGTGGTTCGAGAAAAGCCCGAAAACCGCCCATTTTTTTGTAAAAAACGCGGTATTACTAGCAAAAACCCTACTCTCCGCCGAATGCCGTTCAGCCTGCGGCGAACCTCCCTGCTACCTGCCCGACAGCGCCACGCCCAGGTACTGGCCGTAAGCGCTTTCGGTCAAACGGAACCACGGCATCTCGCTGTCGCGAAAGCCCATGTAACTGTCGAGTATGGCCTTGAACTTCGGGTCTTTAGCCGCCAAGTCCTTGTAAGCCTGTTGCGTCGTTTCGAACGCCACGTCCATGATGGCACGCGGAAATGTGCGGATTTGCGCGCCGCTTGCCGTCAGTTGCGCCAGCGCGGCGGGGTTGCGAGCGTCGTAGCGCGCGGTCAGGGAGACATGCGCGGCCAGCGATGCGGCCTGCACCACCGCCTGGTAGTGCTTCGGCAGCTTGTTCCAGGCCTCGTCGTTGATATAGAGGGAAAGCTGTTCGCCGCCCGCCCACCAGCCGGGTGCGTAGTAATACTTAGCTACCTTATTCAGACCTAGCTTGTCATCGTCATAGGCGCCCGCGCCGGCCACGGCCTGCAGCCCGTCTTTTTCAAAGGCCTCGGCCAGCGGCTTGGCCGGGTCCGCCGGTTGCGGCGACACGCCCATGCGTCCGAGCACGTCGGCGGCCAGCCCGCCCACCCGCATCTTCAGATCTTTCAGGTCGGCCAGGCGCTTGATTTCGCGGGTGTACCAGCCGCCCATCTGCGCCCCGGTGTTGCCCAGCGGGAAATTGATGATCTTTTCCGGTTTGAAGAGCTCGCGGGTCAGGCGCAGGCCGTCGCCTTCGCTCATCCAGGCGTTCATCTGGCGCGCGTTCAACCCGAAGGGCACGGCGGCGTCGAAGCAGAAGGCGGGGTTCTTGGCGAAAAAGAGGCGCGACGATCCGTGGCCGCATTCCACCTTGCTGGTAGAGACGGCTTCCAACAGGTCTGAGGCGGGGACGATCTCGCCGTCGGGGAAGTGGCGGATGTTGAACTTGCCGCCCGTGGCTTCCGAGACGAATTTGCAGAAATGCTCGCCGGCGCCGATGCGCAGGTCCAGGGCAGCGGGAAAAGCAGACGACAGGCGCCAGCTCAAAGACGGCATGTCCTGCGCGAACGCAGGCGTGCTGACGGCGGCCCCCGTGGCGACGGCGCCGAGTCCGGCGTGCTTCAAGAATGAACGTCGTTGCATCTCTTTGCTCCTTACTGCAACACCAAGGACTTCGAGCAATACCCGCCGGATATTACACGGGGATATCGGTGTTGGTGGCTAGAGGAATTCCCGAGAGGGGGAGATGATGGGTGGAGCGCGAGGAAACGTGGATCAGGACACCGGCATGCGCCGCGCGCAACCCATCGTTTCCCCCGGCGATCACGTTCCCGCGATGGCCATTTGCTCGATCAGGATCGAGCCGGTGGTCTTGGTGCCGCGCGAAATGGTGTCCGCGCCCACGGCGACGATCTGCTGGAACATGTCCGCCAGATTGCCGGCGATGGTGATTTCCTGCACAGCATGCTGGATCTTGCCGTTTTCCACCCAGTAGCCGAATGCGCCGCGGGAGTAATCGCCCGTGACGTAGTTGACGCCCTGGCCGATCAGCTCGGTGACAAGGAAACCCGTGCCCAGCTTCTTCAGCATGGCTTCGAAATCGTCGCCGCGCTTGGTCAGCGTGGAGCTGAACACCAGGTTGTGCGAGCCGCCGGCGTTGCCGGTAGTAGCCATGCCCAGCTTGCGGGCCGTGTAGGACGACAGGAAATAACCTTCCAGCACGCCGGCCGACACCACGTTGCGGCGGCGCGTGCGTACGCCCTCGTCGTCGAAGGGCGAGCTGCCCATGCCGCCACGGATGTGGGGGTCTTCGGTCAGGTTGATGTGCTTGGGGAAGATCGGCTTGCCCAGCGAGTCCACCAGGAAGCTGGCCTTGCGGTAGAGCGCCCCGCCGTTGACGGCCTGGGTCAGCGCGCCGACCAGCCCCAGCGCCAGCGGCGCCTCGAACAGGACGGGAAACTTGCCGGTGCGGATGCGGCGGGCCGACAGGCGGCTCAGCGTGCGCTCGGCAGCGTAACGGCCGATGGCCTCGGGCGAGGCCAGCTTGGCCGGATCGCGCTCGGACGTGTACCAGTAGTCGCGCTGCATGCCGTTGCCGCGGCCCGCGATGGGCGCCACCGACAGGCTGTGGCGCGAATACGGGTAGCCCCCCAGGAAGCCCCGGGTGTTGCCCATGACGAACTGGCCTTCGTAGGTGCCCACGGTGGCGCCGTCGGTGTTCGTGATGCGGGCGTCGACGTCGCGCGCAGCGCGTTCGGCGCGCAACGCGAGTTCGGCGGCTTCTTCGGTGGACACGCTCCAGGCGCGGTGCAGGTCCAGGTCGGGGAATTCGGTGGCCAGCTGATCGGCATCGGGCAGGCCGGCGGCCGGATCGGCAGCGGTATGGCGGGCGATGTGCCAGGCGGCCTCGACGGTCTGGCGCAGCGCCGCTTCGGAAAAGTCGGAGGTCGAGGCGGACCCGCGGCTCTGGCCGGCGTAGACCGTCAGGTCCAGCGAGCGATCGCGTGTCTGCTCAACGGTTTCGATATCGTTCTTTCGGACCGAGACCGACAGGCCCAGGCTTTCCGAGACTTCCGCCGCGGCGTCGGAAGCGCCGATCTGGCGCGCGTAGGCGAGGGTTTGTTCGACGAGTTCGGAAAAACGCGCGTGATTCGCCGCCAGCGGCAAGGATGAGGAGGATTTAACCATTGCTGTCCAATTTGCAGAGACGGTTATCATAGCCAAGTCTGTCATTGCGCAGTTTTCCATGAATTCCCATACTGAAGAAGAATCCGTCGACGACGGTTACGATGAAAACGGCTACGACCGTCCCAGCAAGTCCCAGGTCAAGCGTGAAATGCACGCCCTGCTGGACCTGGGCAAACAGCTGATCGAACTGTCCCCCGAACGCCTCAAGCAACTGCCGCTGGCCGAACGCCTCTATGAGGCGATCCGCATGGCGCAGCGCACGACCGGCCGCGAAGGCCGCCGCCGCCAGGTCCACTTCGTGGGCAAGCTGATGCGCGACGCCCCCGCCGACGAGATCCGCGCCCAGCTCGATGTCTGGGAAAACGGCTCGCGCGAAGAAACCGCGGCCATGCATCGGCTGGAAACGCTGCGCGACCGCCTGCTGGACGACGACGACCTGCTGACCAAGCTGCTGGCGAACAATCCGCAAGCCGATGCGCAACAACTGCGCACGCTGATCCGCGCCGCGCGCAAGGAAAAGCTGGGCAACGCCTCGCTGCTGCAAGGCCAGGAACCGCAGAAGAAGCACTATCGTGCGCTGTTCCAGGCCTTGAAGACCCTGACGCTCTGATTCCCCTTCTCTGAATTTCCCGCCGGCCGTCCATGAACGCTTCCACCGACCTGCTCGATTGCATCGAGATCGAAACCGCCCCCAATCCCACGCACGCCGTGATCTGGCTGCACGGCCTGGGTGCCGACGGCAATGACTTCGCGCCCATCGTGCCGGAACTGGACCTGCCCGCGGGCCTGGGCGTGCGCTTCGTGTTTCCGAACGCGCCGGTGCAGCGCGTGACGATCAACAACGGCATGTCGATGCGCTCCTGGTACGACATCCTGGTGATGGACCTGGTGCGCGTGGAAGACGCGAAGGGCATCCGGGCATCCGAGGCCGCCATCCACAAGCTGATTGCGCGCGAAAACGCCCGGGGCATCCCCACATCGAACATCGTGCTGGCCGGGTTTTCGCAAGGCAGCGCCATGACGCTGCACACGGGCCTGCGCCTGCCGGAGAAACTGGCGGGCATGATGGCGCTGTCGGGTTACCTGCCGCTCGCGGATACCGCCGAAGCCGAACGCCACAGCGCCAACAACGCCACGCCGATCTTCATGGCCCACGGCCAGTACGACCCGGTCGTGTCGCTGGCGCGCGCCGAGGCGTCGCTGGCTGAACTGAAGCGCCTGGGCTACGACGTGCGCTGGCACACGTATCCCATGCCGCATTCGGTGTGCGCCGAAGAAGTCCGAGACATTTCGGCGTTCTTGAATGGCGTGTGGGGTTGATCTCGGGTTGATGATGGGTTGCGCGCGTTGGGCGTCAGCGCCCTCTCGCGCCTGACCTCGCGCTTCACCCATCCTGCGAAGCACGGCAAGCTTTCGCCTGTCCGGCGCGCGAAATCCATCGTTTCCCGCCGGCCGCTATAGCCCACGCCCAAACGGCCAAATCCCATTCCTGTATACCAAGTGGTATTCAAGCCCTGAATTTTCCGGGCTTGGCTGGCGCTCGTCCATAGAGAAAAACGCCAATCGCAAAATACTTGTCGCCTGTTTGTATTGAATATAGTATTCGATCCATGCCTTAGGGCCCGGGCAGTGATCGTTCGGGCTTCCCTGTTGTTGTTGTCGATTCCATCCCATTGGCCGTGTTGCGCCGGGTTTCGGCGTGCCATACAAGACGCAGGAGAAAGTCCCGTGAAATCCTTGCCATTGCCCCGCCTGGCGGGCGTAGCGCTGCTTGCGCTGTTCATTCCGCTGGCCGCCCACGCCGAAGCCCTGAATCCCCCCGTGAAGGTCCGCTACGAAGAGGTGGTGCGTTCCATCCTCTACGTGCCCAAGTACGTGGCCCTGTCGCAGGGGTACTTCAAGGATGCCGGGCTGGACGTGTCGATGAAGACATCCCAGGGCACCGACAAAGGCATGACGGCCCTGCTCTCGGGCAGCGCCGACATCGTGCTGATCGGTCCCGAGGCATCCATCTACGTGCAGAACAGCGAATCGCCGGTCAAGCCGAAGATCTTCGCCGGCCTGACGGCCACCGACGGGTTCTTCCTTTTGGCGCGCAAACCCATCGAGAAGTTCGACTGGTCGATGCTCAAAGGCAAGGACGTCATCGGCTTTCGGCCGGGATCCAACCCCATCGTGTTCCTGGAAACCGCGTTGCGCAAGCACGGGCTTGACCCCCAGAAGGACGTGAAACTGCTGAACAACATCGGCATTCCGGCGCGCGCTGGCGCGTGGATGGCGGGGCAAGGCGAATACGGCATCTTCCTGGAACCCGAGGCCGGCGAACTGGTGCGCAACGGCAAGGGTTATATCGTGGCCTCCGTCGGCCATGAAGTGGGCCAGGTGGACTACACCGTCTTCACCGCCACCGACAAATACATCCGCGACAACCCCAAGGTCATCCAGGCCTGGACCGATGTGGTCGCGCGCGCCGAAAAATACGTGAAGGACACGCCCGCCGCCACGCTGACCCCGCAGATCATGACGTTCTTCCCCGGCATGGACCAGGGCGCCGTGACCGAAGCGATCGAACGCTACAAGCAGTACCAGATCTGGAAGACGTCGCCGCTGGTGACGGCCGAGGCCATGGCGAAGCTGCAGGACATGCTGGTTGCCAGCGCCGTCATGAAGGAAACCGCCCGCGTGAAGTATGAAGACGTGGTGGTGGCCGACTTCGCCAAGAAGGTGCCGTGATGGGAGCCGCCGTCCATAACCTGAAGCCGGCCGTCGCCACGGCGAAGATCGAGCTGCGCGAGGTCTGCCTGTCGTACTTCACGACCGAAGGCGAAACCGAGGCGCTGTCGAACGTGTCGTTCACGCTGGCGCCGGGCGAATTCGTCAGCCTGATCGGGCAAAGCGGCTGTGGCAAGAGCACCTTGCTGTCGCTGATTGCCGGGCTGATCCCGCCGACCTCGGGCGCCGTGCTGATCGACGGCCAGGGCGTGACCAAGCCCAATCCGCGCATCGGCTACATGCTGCAGCAGGACTACCTGTTTGAATGGCGCACCATCCTGGACAACGTGATGCTGGGCGCCGAGATCCAGGGCCGGCGCGATGCGCGCAGCGAGGCGCGCGCCGTGCATCTGCTGGAGAAGTGCGGGCTGGGCGCCTTCCTGTCGCACACGCCGCGCCAATTGTCCGGCGGCATGCGGCAGCGCGCGGCGCTGGCGCGCACGCTGGTGACCGAGCCCGACGTGATCCTGCTGGACGAGCCCTTTTCAGCGCTGGATTCGCAGACGCGGCTGGCGATCTCGGACGAAGTGGTGGACATCCTGCGCCGTGAGGGCAAGACGGTGGTGCTGGTCACGCATGACATCGGCGAGGCCATCGCCATGACGGACCGCGTCATCGTGCTGTCGCGCCGGCCCGGCCGGCTGAAAAGCCAGTACCGTATCCACTATGGCGACGGCGCCCGACCGACGCCCTTCCAGGCGCGCTCGCGGCCGGAATTCAACACCTATTTCAAACAGCTCTGGGACGAGTTGGACGTCCACGTGGAGGGTTGACCCATGAATGCGCCCATCGCCAATACCGTCCCTCTGCGCGCCGTTGCCGCGCCCAGCGCCAAGTACCTGGACTACCTGCGCCGCGACCGCGCCCGCAAACGCAACATCCGGCTGTCGCAGGCGCTGCTGCTGGTGGTCTTTCTGTGCGCCTGGGAAATCCTGCCGCGCATGCACATCCTGAATCCGCTGCTGACCAGCTACCCCAGCGCGCTGTGGCCCACCTTCATCGAACTGTGGAACAACGGCCAGCTGGGCAAGCACATCATGACGACGCTGTCGGCCACGCTGGTCGGCTTTACGCTGAGCATGGCGATCGGCATCGTGGTGGCCGCCGCGCTGTGGTGGTCGGACTTCCTGTACAAGGTGCTGGACCCCTTCCTGGTGGTCGCCAACGCCATGCCCAAGATCGCCTTCGTGCCGATCTTCTACCTGTGGCTGGGGTCGGACTACGCCGTGTACGGCATGGCCGTGGCCATCGCGGTATTCGTCACCATCATGGTGGTGTATGCCGGCTTCCGGGGTATCGACCTGAACAAGGTCAAGCTGGCCCACACCTTCGGCGCCAGCCGCTGGCAGGTGCTGACCAAGGTGGTGCTGCCCGGCAGCGTGCCCACCCTGATCGCGGCCGTGAAGATGAACATCGGCCTGGCGCTGGTGGGCGTCATCGTGGGCGAATTCCAGTCCGCGGATTCCGGCCTGGGCTTTTTGATCATGAACGGCAGCCAGGTATTCAAGCTGAACATCGTCATGACCGCCATCGCCATGCTGGCGCTGATCTCCAGCGTGATGTATCTCATCATCTACCGCGTCGAAGCCGCCGTGGCGCGGCGCTACGGATAAGGAACCGCCATGGAATTCCCGCAATGGGTACAGGATCGCGTCGTGGCCCGGCAAGGCTGCCTGCATCCGTATGACGAACTGCCCGCCGCCCGCACGGCGGTGGTCGTGGTGGACATGCAGCAGTACTTCACGCTGCCCGGCTATCAGGGCGAATGCGCGCCGGCGCGCGAGATCATCGCGCCGGTGAACCGCCTGTGCGACGCCGTGCGTGCGGCCGGGGGCACCGTCGTCTGGGTGCAGACCGCATCCGACAACGCCGACGCCTTCTGGTCGCACCATCACGGCGTGATGCTGACGCCCGAACGCAGCGCGCGCCGTCTCGAAACGTTGCGCCGCGATTCGCCGGGTTTCCAGCTGCACCCGGACCTGCATGCGCACGACAAGGACCTGCGCGTGGTCAAGCGCTTCTACAGCGCGATGGCGCCCGGATCGTCCGAGCTGGAACCCCTGCTGCGCGGACTGGGCGTGGACACGCTGCTGATCGCGGGCACCGTCACCAACGTGTGCTGTGAATCCACCGCGCGCGACGCCATGATGCGGGACTTCCGCACCATCATGGTCGACGACGCGCTGGCCGCGGTGACGCCCGCCGAGCACGAGCATTCGCTGCACGGCTGGATGCTGTTCTTTGGCGACGTGTTGTCGGTGGACGAGGTGGCGGCGCGGCTGACGCCGGCGCAAGCAGCCAGAAAGACCGCCTGAGGGACCTGACCCCGCATGGGGTCAGGCCATCGGGTCAGACCATGGGGGTCAGACCAAACCCAACCAGACCCGGCGCATCGTCGGGTCTTCCGGGTCGGCGTCGTTGGTGAAGCCCAGGCTTGTCATCAGCGCCAGCATGGGCCGGTTCGTCGACAGCACCAGGCCGTCGATGTATTCCAGCCCCTGCTCGCGCGCCGCGTCGATCAGCGCCGTCATCAACTGGCGGCCCAGGCCGCGGCGCTGCCAGTCGTCACCGATCACCAACGCGTACTCTGCCCCGCGCCCGTCGGGGTTGCGCAGGTAGTGCGCGAAACCCACGATGACTTCGCGCGGATGACCGCGGTTGGCCGGGTTGGGCACTTGCGTGGCCGCCACCAACGCCAATTCGCGGTGGTAGTCCACCTGCGTGTAGCGCGACACCATGCGCGGGGTCAGCTCGCGCATCATCGACACGAAGCGCATGTAGCGCGAACGCTCCGACAGGCCGCGGATGAACTCCTGCAAGGCGTCGCCGTCTTCCGGGCGGATCGGGCGCAGCACCCACGGGATGCCGTCGCTGAAACGACGCACCTGCACCAGGCGCGCCGGGTACGGGTGGATCGCCATGTGCGGATAGCCCGAGGTCTGCGGCGTTTCACAGCCCGGGGCTTCTGTCAGCAGCAAGCGCAGGCCGCCGGCGCGCAAATGCGTTTCGCCGGCGTAGAGGGGATCGATGTCCAGCGTTTCGATGTCGGGCAATTCCGACACCATTTCGGACACCAGCACCACCGCCTGCTGCAGGGACTCGGCGGCGATATGGCCGATGCGCGGTGCCAGAACGCGGCGCCACAGCCGGCTGCGTTCGATCAGTTGCCGGGCCAGGAAGCCGTTGAGCGGCGGCAGGTCCATGCCGCGGTCCGACACGGACAGCATCGCGTCCGGGCCGCCCGCGCCAAAGCGGATGACCGGACCGAACTGCGGATCGCGCCGCACGCGGATGGCCATCGGACGGGATTCGGGCTCGACCGCGGCAACCTCCACCGGCATGTCGCGCAGCGGTACGTAGAACAGGCCCAGCAGGGTGCGGATTTCAGACGTGTTCAGTTCGCGCCGGCAGTCGGCGCGCACCCGCGCGATGACTTCGCGCGCCGCGGCCAGGTCCGGCACGTGGCTGGGGGGTTCCTGCGGCTGCGTCTGCAGCAGCAACTGCTGGTTGTAATGGTGGGACGCCAGCACGCCAAACGCGTCGGCGGCGGATTCCGGCGTCCGGAAAGCGGACGTGCCCGCGTCGTCCAGCATGCGCCGCAAAGGCCGCATGCCGGCGTCGCCCATGAAGCAACTGACGACGGGCTTTTTCGCCTTGGGCGCGATCTGCGCCAGTTCGCGCGCGACCGCCGGCATGTCGGCCAGCGCATCGGGCGCCAAGAGCACCAGCACGCCATCGACGCCCGCGTCGTCCAGCACCGTTTCCAGGATGGCGCGGATGCGCTCCGGCGTCAGCGGCGTATAGGTGATGACCGGGTTGGCGCTGGCCGCGTCCGGTTCCAGCATGCCCTCGAGTGCGCGCCGCGTGGCGGGCGCCAGCTCGGCGCGCAGCACGGCGGCGTCGGGGCCGATCAGGTCCATGGCCAACTGCGGGGGGCCGTTGCCGTTGGAGATCAGCGCCACGCGCCGGCCCTTGGGGCGGCGCGTGTAGCCCAGCACCTTCACGGCCGAGAACAGCTGCACGAAGTAGCGCACACGCACCGCGCCGGCGCGGCGCAAGGCGGCGTCGAAAATGGCGTCGGCGCTGTCGGCGTCGGACCGGCCGGCCTTCAGCACAATGACCGGCTTGACGCTGGCGGCGGCGCGCAGCGTGCTCATGAATTCGCGGGCGGGGCCCACGTCTTCCAGATACAGCACGATGCTGTCGGTGCGCGGGTCGCTGGCCAGGTAGTCCAGCACCTTCGACAGGCCCACCACCGCCTCGTCGCCCAGCGACACGGCGGTGGAAAAGCCGATATGCACGTCTTCGGCCCAGTCCATGACCGCCGCCATGATCGAGCGCGACTGCGCCAGCAGCGCCACGCGGCCGGCGCGCGCCAGCACCGGGTGCTGGCTGAAGTTCAGGCCCGCATGGGGACGCTGGGCGCCGAAGGAGCGCGGCCCCAGCAGTTCGCAGCGGTTTTCCTCGGCCCAGGCCCGGCACAGGGCCAGCGTGCCGCGCGGATACGGGTCGGGCAGTTCGTGGGGCAAGAGGATTACCGAGCGCGGCGCCAGCGGCGACAGGCGCCGCAGCGTTTCCGGCAGCACGGCCGGTGACACGCAAACCAGGGCCAGATCAGGCCGTTCGCCCGGGGCCAGCCCTTGCAGGGTGGCGGGCAGTTCAGGCGCGGCCCCCGTTTCGCAGGCCACCACGGTGGTTTTCGCCTTGAGCGCGGGCGACAGGGAGGCCGTCGCCGGCAGGGGCCTGTCGGCAACGATCACCAGCGAGCCGGGTTCGAACATCGGGGCAAGAGCGTGTCGCAGCATAGGGGGCAGGCGCTTATCGGGCCCTAATCTAAAATACCGTTCATCGTAACAAGACAATCCCGTCGTCCGCTTGATGTGGACCCTGCCTGACGCCGCTTTGTGGCGCCGCAGCCGCTATCATTGCCACCTATGACCTCCAACGCCTCCTCCCCCATTCGTACCCGTTTCGCGCCTTCGCCCACGGGCTTCCTGCACCTGGGCGGCGCGCGCACCGCGCTGTTCTCCTGGGCCTTCGCGCGCCATCACCAAGGCACTTTCGTGCTGCGCATCGAAGACACGGACGTTGAACGCTCCACGCCGGAAGCGGTGCAAGCCATCCTGGACAGCATGGAATGGCTGGGCATGCAGCCCGATGAAGGCCCCTTCTACCAGATGCAGCGCATGGACCGCTACCGCGAAGTGGTCGCGCAGATGCTGGCCGCCGGCACCGCCTACCACTGCTACAGCTCGCCCGAAGAAGTGGAAGCCATGCGCGAAGCCGCCCGTGCCCGCGGCGACAAGCCGCGCTACGACGGCACCTGGCGCCCGGAACCGGGCAAGACGCTGCCGGCCATCCCCGACGGCCGCAAGCCCGTCGTGCGCTTCAAGAACCCCCAGGAAGGCGCCACCTCCTGGAACGACATGGTCAAGGGCACGATCAGCTTCGACAACACCGAACTGGACGACCTGATCATCGCGCGCCCGGACGGCACGCCCACGTACAACTTCTGCGTGGTGGTCGACGATTGGGACATGGGCATCACGCACGTCCTGCGCGGCGATGACCACGTCAACAACACCCCGCGCCAGATCAACATCCTGCGCGCGCTGGGCGCGACCCTGCCCGAATACGGCCACGTGCCGATGATCCTGGGCCCGGACGGCGAAAAGCTGTCCAAGCGCCACGGCGCGGTCAACGTCATGGAGTACGACAACGACGGCTACCTGCCCGAGGCCATGATCAACTACCTGGCCCGCCTGGGCTGGAGCCACGGCGACGACGAACTCTTCTCGCGCGAGCAACTGGTGTCGTGGTTCGACACCAAGCACCTGTCGAAGTCGGCCTCGCAATGGGATCCGAAGAAGCTGAACTGGGTCAACGCCCACTACATCAAGCAGATGGACAACGCGGAACTGGCAGAACGCGTGGCTCCGCGCGTGGCCAACCGTGGTGGCCATCCGGAAAAGATCGACCTGCCGGGCGTCATGGGCCTGCTGAAAGACCGCGCGGAAACGCTGGAGCAACTGGCAGACGGCGCCATGCTGTTCTGCGCCGAGTTCAAGCCCGCTGCGGCCGAGCTCGTCGAACAGCACCTGACCGCCCCGGCTCGCGAAGCACTGGCCGATTTCGCCCAGCGCGCCCAGGACACTGACTGGACCCGTGAAGCCATTTCGGCGCTGATCAAGGCCGTGCTGGCCGACCGCGGCCTGAAGATGCCGCAACTGGCGATCCCGCTACGCGTGGCCGTCACCGGCCAGACGCAGACGCCCGCCGTTGACGCCGTCCTGGCCCTGCTGGGCAAGCAGACCGTGCTGGCCCGCCTGGCCGCAATCTAAAACCGCCGCCCACCGGCCACGGGCCTTGCGCATCCCAGGATGCGCAAGGCCCGTCTTGTTTCAAGCCTGTTTTTCAAGCCCGATTTTCAGGCCTGTTGAATCGCCGCCCGCGCCTTCAGCGCCCGCGCGAAGAACGCGCCCAGTAGCGGCAGCAGCACGGCAGATCCGCCGAACAGCGCGGCCGCGCCGATCTCGTCGACCACCGCGCCCGCCAGGGCCACGCCGGCCGCCTGCCCCATGAACAGGCAGGACGCGAACCAGGCCACGGCGGTGCCACGCGCCGACGGCACCATCTGCGTCGCGTTGGTCTGCAGCGTGGCGTGCAGCAGGTAATAGCCGAAGCCGGCCAGCACGCTGGCAAGCAGGCTCCACATCCAGACCGGCCCCAGCAGGTAAGACAGGAACGCCACGCTCAGCACCAGGCCGCCCGCGATCGCCAGGCCGCGTTCGCCCAGGCGCTTGAGGATGCGGCCCGCCACCACCGTATAGATCAGGCCGCCCACGGCGTACACCGCCACCAGCGCACCGGCCGCGGTCAGAGAAATATCGAAGCGTTCATGCAGATACGACGGCGCGAACGCCAGGGCGCCGAACACCAGCAGGCCTTCGGCGAAGACCGTCGCCAGCACGATGCGCGCCCACGGCGTGCCCAGCACCAGGCGCGCCTGCGCCACGAAACCTTTAGTGCCGGCCCCCGCCTCGACCCGGCCGAAGCCCGAGACCTGCTGACGCCGCACTTCCAGGTGCAACAGCACGCCCACAGCCAGATACCCCACGACCAGCGCGGCAAAGGCCCAGCGCCAGCCGATGGTGTCGGCGAACAGTCCGCCGGCCAATTGCCCGGCCGACATGCCCAGGATGGTCCCGGTCAGGAAACGCGCCAGCGTCGCCTGCCGGCGTTCGTAGGGCACGTTGTCGCCAATCCAGGCCATCGACAGCGGCACGATGCCCGCCCCCGCCGCGCCCGACAGCGCGCGGCACAAGACCAGCACATCCAGGGACTCGGCCATGACGGCGCCCGCGCTACCCAGCGCGCAGGCCACAGTCGCCACGCTGACGACGCGGTACTTGCCATAGCGGTCGCCGACTGGCCCGAAGAACATCTGCAGCACGCCGTAGGCAACGGCAAACGCCGTCACGGCGCGGGCGGCCTGACCGGTGGTGGTGCCGAATTCCGCCGCCAGTTGCGGCAGCATGGGATCACAGATGCGGAAAGCGCTGGCGCTGACGAAAGCGGCCAGGGCAAGCAGCGCGATGGCGCGTGCTTCGGAGGACATGGCGGGCATGGAGGTCCGGCGGCGAGGCGAAAGTCGAAGCCCGCACCTTACCGCAGCCCGGCCGTCTTGGCGAAGCCGCCGGGCGGAGTGTCCGCCCGGCGCAACGCTTAGTAAGGCAGGCGGTAGCCCGGAGGCATGCGGCGCGCGGTCACGACCTGGCCGCCGGTCTTCAGTTCGCGCAGCGTCAGCTTGGTCTTCTCGACCTTTTCGACGCGGTAGCGGTTCAGGTAGATCGGATCGTTGGCGTCCACCAGTTCGCCGGCGGATTTGGTGGTCCGCATCGTGTAGATGCCGTCTGCCACCGTCCAGCAACCGGTCTCGCGCAGGGCGGGACGCGCCTTGCGGCCGATCTTCAACAGGGTTTCATAGGCCATCGTGCCATCGGCGGACAACACGATCAGCGATTGCAGGTCGCCGCTGACGTCGCGCGGCTTGCTGTTCGACAACCACGTGCCGATCATCGGATCGCCGCTTTGGGCGGGTACGCAAGCCACCGGCTTGGGCGGTTCCGCGGGCTGGGCCTCGGTGATGACGGCGGGTTTCCTGGCGACGCAACCGGCCAGGACCAGAACGGCGCAGGCGATGCCGGCCGAACGCAAATACACACTGCTCATGTCTTCCTCAACACGTCTGTCGACGCGCCGCACCGATCACACCGGCACGTCCTTCGCGCAGCAAACATGACGCACTCTAAAGAGCCGCCTGGGAAGAATCAACGACGATCCGCGCGGAGTGCAATTGCGCAACAGTCGGGCGTTCAAAGCCCCGGGTTTAGCCCTGGAAAACGCACGAATGCGTTGGTTTCAAGCGACACTGCGGCCGCCCCGCACCGCTTTGGCGCGCAGCATTTGTTCCATGCGCGCGGCCGCCGGCGAGAGGCTGCGCCCCGCCAGCCGCGTGATGCCCAATTCGCGTTCGATCCGCGGCCGCGACAGCGGCACGAACGCCAGCCCGGGCGAGTCCGGCGGCACGCCCAGCCGCGCCAGCACCGTCACGCCCACGCCGCGTTCCAGCATGGCCAGCAGCGACATCATGTTCGACACGAACACCTGCCGGTCCAGCATGAACGCGGCCTGCGGATAGCCGGCAAGCTGCCGGTGCGCCACGGTGCCCACGAGCGGCAGGCCCGCGATCTCGCGCCACGTCACCGACTTGCGCCCGGCCAGCGGATGGCCGCGATGGCAGACCAGGCCGAAAGCGTCGCGCAGCAGCGGCTCGAACGACAGGCGGCGATCCTGCAACACCGGGCTGCACACGCCCAGTTCGACCTCGCCTGCCAGCACCATGCGTTCGACGCCTTCGGAGTTGTCGTCGAACAGGCGCAACGCGACCGCCGGGTAGCGCTCGCGGTAGGTGGCCACGAGTTCGGGCAGCCAGTGCGTCGCCACGGTGGCAACAGAGGCCATCGTCAGCGTGCCGGCGCCGTTGTTGGCCAGCCCGGACAGCGCGCCCGCCACGCGGTCGTGATGCTCGACCAGTTCGCGCGCCAGCGGCAGGCAATCCTGCCCGAAGCGCGTGAGCGTGTTGCGGTTGCCGCGTTCGAACAGCGGCTGCCCCAGGCGCTGTTCCATTTCACGGATGGACAAGGACAACGCCGGCTGCGAGCGGAAGGCCCGGGCGGCCGCCGCGCGGAAACTGCGCAGCTCTGCCACCAGCAGGAAATGCCGGTAGTGCGTAATGGACAGGTCAGGCAGGGATCGCATCGGGCAGCTGGATTTGGAAAACTTATCGAATCATAGGAAAAATAAAGTTTTCTCATCATAGGGGCGCACTTAAGATGGCCGCAAGATGAACGCTGCCGCCCCCACTTCCGCCCCCATCGCCACGGACCCGCTGGATTTCAGCCTGGCCGACCGCCTGCCCGCCCGCGCCGCGGGCCAGGGCCGCCTGATCGTCGGCGCGCTGCCGCAAAACGGCCGGCCCGGCCTGCTCTTCGTGCCGGGCGCCTATCACGGCGCCTGGTGCTTTGCGCACTATCTGGACTATTTCGCCGCCGCCGGCCTGGCCTGCGCGGCGCTGGACCTGCGCGGCCATGGCGCGCTGCCCCAGGACGCGGCGTTTGCGTCCACCACCATCGCCGACCTGGGCCAGGACGTGGCCCACGCGCTGGATGCGCTGGAAGGCCCTACGGTCGTGGTGGGCCACAGCATGGGCGCGTTGCCCGCCTTGCTGGCAGCCCGCCAGCGGCCCGTCGCGGGCGCGGTGCTGATGGCGCCGTCACCCCCGGGCGACCTGCCCGGCGCGCTGGCCCTGCCCCCGGTGCCAGACGCCGTGCCGCGCACCGCCCCCGCCCCGGCCGAAATCCGCGCGCGCTTTCTGGCGACCTCGCCCGACCGCGATATCCGCGCCGTCACGCAACGCCTGTGCGCCGAAAGCCCGCAGGTCCTCAACGACCGCTACCTGCTGCGCGTGGCGCTCGGCGACGCTTCTTTCAATGTGCCCGGCCTGTGCCTTGCTGCCGGGCTCGACACCCATGACCGCCATCCGCCCGGGCAGGACCAGGCGATCGCGCAACGCTATGGCTTTTCCCACGCCGTGCTGGCCGAACAGCCGCACTGCATGATGTACGCGGACCAATGGCAAATCAGCGCCGCCGCCATCCTGGCGTGGCACCGCGAGCAGTTCGGCTGAATCTTCATTCCCACACAGCAACGCCAAAACAACGACACATGACCGCGCAAGCACGCGGCCAAGCGCAATCAGGAGACAAGCATGTCCATTCCCCGTTTTCTTCGCCCGGCGCTGTTCGGCGCCGGCCTTGTCCTGGCCGCATCGGCCCACGCCGCAGGCTGGCCCGAAAAGCCCGTGACGATCATCGTGCCGTCCGCGCCCGGCGGCGCAGCCGACCTGACCGCGCGTACGTTCGCCCAATACCTGGGCGAACAGACCGGGCAGACCGTGATCGTCGAAGACCGCCCCGGCGCTGGCGGCATCGTCGGCACCAATGCGTCCAAGAACGCGGCGGCGGACGGCTACACCTTCCTCTTGTCCACGAACTCCACGCACGCCGCCAACCAGTTCCTGTACAAGAGCCTGCCCTACGACGCGCAAAAGGACTTCCAGCAAGTCGGCATGCTGGGCACGTTTGGCACCGTCGGCGTCGTGGCGCCCGGCAGCCCCTACCGCACGGTGCCCGAGCTGGTGGACTACGCCAAGAAGCATCCCGGCGAGGTCTTCTTCGGCTACTACAGCTCGTCCTCGCAAGTGCCGTCGGAACTGTTCAAGCAGCGCGCCGACATCAACATCACCGGCGCGGCCTACAAGAACATCACGCAGATCATCACCGACCTGCGGGGCAAACAGATCAGCTTCGCCTTCGTGGACTACCTGACCGCGATGGGCCAGATCGACGGCAAGGGACTGATCCCCATCGCTGTCACCGGTGCACAGCCGCACGCGGCCTGGCCCAGCGTGCCGACCATGGCGACCTACTACCCGGATTTCGTCGTGGCCGGCTGGCTGGGCCTGTCGGCCCCCGCGCACACGCCGCCGGACATCGTGGCGAAGATGAACGGCTACATGCAGGCGGCAGTCAAGGATGAAGCCACGGCGAAGAAGCTGCACGCCTTGGGTCTGACCCCGGAATCGATGGATGTCGCGCGCTTTGACGCCTTCGTGAAGGAAGACACGGCGCGCTGGAAGGAATGGATCCGCATTTCCGGCATCCAACCCCAATAAACCACTGCGACGGCGGATTTCCCGCTACGAACATTGCGCCCTCTATATATAGAGGGCGCAATGCGCATCACAGCGGCAGGCGCTGTTCGTGCTTGATCTCGCGTAGCGCCACGATGGTGCGCGTCTGGCGGATGCCCGGCATGTTGAAGAGGAACCGGTGCAGGAACCGGTCGTAGGCCTCGGGGCTTTCCACCAGGATCTTCAACAGGAAGTCCGAATCGCCCGTGACCGCATAGCACTCCAGGATTTCGGGGGCATCGCGCACCGAGCGTTCGAAGTTCTCGACCGTACTGGAGGAATGCCGCTCCAGGCTGATCTGCGCGAACATGCATCCCAGCCCCACCTTGCTGCGGTCCACCTGTGCGCTATATCCCTGGATGACCCCGCTAGCCTCCATTGCCTTCACCCGCCGCCATACCGGTGCGGCCGACAGGCCCACCTTCTCCGACAACTGCTGCGCCGAAGCCCGGCCGTCCTCCTGCAAGGCCTTGAGGATGCCGATATCGGTCTTGTCCATCGCTTTGTCTCCTGGTTTTTGTCGAACACGAAATGTTCATTGCGTATTATAGGGATAGCACGATCCGAAAACGCAATAAATCGAATGCTCCGCGAACCTATCATGGTGCGAAATACCAGGAGCATTCACTATGGACGGCACTCCCGCCCCCGAACCCCAGCTGGACCTTGAGTACCAGCTTGCCGACAACCTCACGCGGGAGTCCGGCCGCATCTTCCTGACCGGGACGCAGGCGCTCGTGCGCATCATGCTCACGCAGGCCCGGGTAGACCGCGAACGCGGCCTGAACACGGCCGGTTTCGTGTCGGGCTACCGCGGGTCGCCCCTGGGCGGCGTCGACATGGCGATGTGGAAGTCGAAGAAGGCGCTGGACGCCAGCAAGATCTCCTTCCTTCCCGGCATCAACGAAGACATGGCGGCCACCGCCGTCATGGGGACGCAGCAGGCCGGCGTGCGCGCCGACCGCAACGTCGATGGCGTCTTCGCCATGTGGTACGGCAAGGGCCCGGGCGTGGACCGCGCTGGCGACGCCCTGCATCACGGCAACGCGGCGGGCGCCTCGCGCAACGGCGGCGTGCTGGTGGTGGTGGGCGACGACCACACCGCCGTGTCGTCATCGATCCCGCACGCCAGCGAAGCGTCGCTGATCGGCTGGCAGATGCCCATCGTGCATCCCACGTCCATCGACGAATACGAGACCTTCGCGCTGTGGGGCTGGGCGCTGTCGCGCTATTCCGGCACCTGGGTCGCGTTCAAGGCCGTGTCCGAGACCATCGAAAGCGGCCACTCGTTCACGCCTGCCGCCGTGCACGCCTACGACATGCCCGCCGATCCGGACATGCCGCCTGAAGCGCTGGAGTATTCGGCGCGCGACTTCCTGTCGCTGGCCGTCGAAACGCGCATGAACCTGCGCATGAAGGCCGTGGCCGCGTTCGCGCGCTGCCACAGCATCGACCGCCTGACCTGTCCCGCGCCCCGCGCCACCGTGGGGATCGTGACGGTCGGCAAGGCGCATCTGGATACGATGGAAGCGCTGTCGCGCCTGGGCGTGGACACCGTCACCGCCAATGCGCCCGTGCGCATCTACAAGCCCGGCCTGACCTGGCCGCTGGATGGCGAACGGCTGCTGGACTTCGCGCGCGGCCTGTCGCACATCCTCGTGATCGAAGAAAAAGGCGCGGTCGTCGAAAGCCAGATCAAGGACCTGCTGTTCAACCGGCCCGACCGCCCGTCCGTCATCGGCAAGAAAGGCTTCGACGGCGAAACAATGGTGCCGTCGGCGGGCCAGTTGCGCCCGTCGCTGCTGGCGCAGCCGCTGGCAGGCTGGCTGACCCGCACGGCGGGCCTGCCGCTGGCCGCGGACCTGGCGGCGTTCGAGTGCCAGGCCGCACTGTCCAACGACGCCGACGGCATGCGCCGCCGCCCCTATTTCTGTTCAGGCTGTCCGCACAGCACGTCCACCAAAGTGCCCGAAGGCAGCCAGGCGCTGTCCGGCGTGGGCTGCCACTACATGGCCGCCTGGATGGACCGCGACACTGGCGGCCTGACGCAGATGGGCGGCGAAGGCGTGGACTGGATCGGCTTGTCCCGCTACACCAAGATGCCGCACATCTTCCAGAACATGGGGGAAGGCACCTACTACCACTCGGGTTATCTGGCGATCCGCCAGGCCGTCGCCGCCGGCGCCAACATCACCTACAAGATCCTCTTCAACGACGCCGTCGCGATGACAGGCGGGCAGCCCGTGGACGGCCCGATCTCGGTGCCGCAGATCTGCCAGCAGTTGCGTGGCGAAAACGTGGCGCGCATCGTCGTCACCAGCGACGAGCCCGAGAAATATCAGGGCGTGGACCTGGGGCCGAACATCCGGGTGCACCACCGCCGCGAACTGGACGCGCTGCAACGCGAACTGCGCGAGATCCCCGGCGTGACCGTGCTGATCCACGACCAGACCTGCGCGGCCGAGAAGCGCCGCCGCCGCAAGAAGAACCAGTTCCCGGACCCGGCACGCCGCATGCTGATCAACAGCGCGGTGTGCGAAGGCTGCGGCGACTGCGGCGTGCAATCGAACTGCCTGTCGGTCGTGCCGCTGGAAACGCCGTATGGCCGCAAGCGCGCCATCGACCAGTCCAGCTGCAACAAGGACTACTCGTGCGCGGAAGGCTTCTGCCCCAGCTTCGTGTCCGTCATGGGCGGCAAGCCCAGGAAGAGCGCGGCGCCCAAGACCGACCAGGAACGCCTGCAACGCCTGATCGAACAACTGCCGCTGCCGGCCACGCCCGCGCTTGACCGCCCCTACCGCCTGCTCGTCGCGGGCATGGGCGGCACCGGCGTCATCACCATCGGCGCCATCGTGTCGATGGCCGCGCACCTGGAAGGCCTGTCGGCCGCGGTGCTGGACCTGACCGGCCTGGCGCAAAAGGGCGGCACGGTCGTTAGCCACATCCGCTTGGCGCCCGCTGGCGCCTCCGCCGGCCCCGTGCGCCTGGACTGGCAACAAGCCGACGCCGCCATCCTGTGCGACCCGGTGGCCTCGGTGGCGCCGGATTCTCTGGGCGCGCTGCGCCGCGGGCACACCCAGGTCACCGTCAACACGTACGTGGCCCCGGTCTCCGACTTCACGCGCAACCCCGATGCCGCCATGCGCCCCGAAGCGCTGCTGGCCAAGATCCGCCACGCGGCGGGCGAAGCCAACACGGCCGCCATCGACGCGCACGAAGCCGCGCTGGCCCTGTTCGGCGACAGCATCCTGTCGAACATGTTCATGCTGGGCTATGCGTGGCAGCGCGGCGGCGTGCCGCTGTCGCAGGCCGCCATCAACCGCGCCATCGAACTGAACGGCGTGGCCGTCGCAGCCAATCGCGCCGCGTTCGACAGCGGCCGCCTTGCCGCGCACCAACCCGACGCGCTGGACAGCGCGCTGCGCCCGCGCGCCCAGGTCGTGCAGCTGCACGTGCCCGAGACCTTCGAACGCGCCGTCGCGCGCCGCATCGCGGACCTGACCGCCTACCAGGACGCCGCCTACGCCCGCGAATACCAGGACGTGGTCCAAGCCATCGCGGCCCGCGAACGCGAACTGGCTCCCGAGGCCAAGACCCCGCGCCTGGCGATGGCGGTGGCCCGCGGCCTGTTCAAGCTCATGGCCTACAAGGACGAATACGAGGTGGCGCGCCTGTACACGGGCGAAGCGTTCCAGGCGCAGCTGAAGGGCCAGTTCGAAGGCGACTACAGCCTGCGCTTTCACATGGCCCCGCCGATCTTCGCGCAGAAGGACCCGCGCACCGGCGTGCCGCGCAAGATGACGCTCGGCCCGCGCACCATGACCGCGCTGAAACTGCTGACCCGCCTGAAGGGCCTGCGCGGCACCTGGTTCGACCCGTTCGGCCGCACCGCCGAGCGCAAGATGGAGCGCGCCCTGATCGGCGAGTATCGCCAGACCATAGACCGGCTGCTTGTAGGGTTGACCCGGGACAAGCTCGCGCAAGCAGCTACAATCGCCGGCCTTGCAGAAACCATCCGCGGCTACGGCCACGTGAAGGCTGCGAACGTCGAGAAGTATCGGACGGAATTGGGTCGATTGATGCAGAGCTATACGGCACCGGCCCCGCGCGACATGCCCCTGCGGAAAACCGCATAAACATTCGCTCTGAGCGGTCCTGTCCTGGGCGCGCCTTACTGGGCGCGCCCAGTGCATTTAGTAACAATCTTTTGTGAGCTTCGTCATATCTTCTTCTTGTCCCTGTAGTTCTCGATCACTAGAATTAGTGTCCAACGAGGGGTGCTACACTATATGTTGTGGTCGCCTAAGCGCTGATTCTCGTCGGCCACGCCTTTTGGACTAGCCCGTCCAAGCGTTCCGACCCCCTCAAAAGATCCACATTCGTACCGGACATGACCGCCGTCATGTCGCTATCTACGCGTTTTCGCACAGGAGCTTCCATGCAGACTACGATCGCCTCTGTGACCCGGCCTTCGGCCGTGCCGCCCTCGCAAACCGATTCCCCTGCCGACGCCAATGGCGGGCAATGGGCCAGCTATAACATCATTCGCCGCAATGGCTCGGTGGTCGGGTTCGAACCCAGCAAGATCGCCATCGCCATGACCAAGGCTTTCCTGGCCGTCAACGGCGGCCAGGGCGCAGCGTCCGCGCGGGTGCGCGAGCTGGTCGAGAACCTGACGGGCCAAGCCGTCAATGCGCTGGTGCGCAACCGCCCCAACGGCGGCACGTTCCATATTGAAGACATCCAGGACCAGGTCGAACTGGCTCTGATGCGCTCGGGCGAGCACGACGTCGCCCGCGCCTACGTCCTGTACCGCGAGAAGCGCACGCAAGAGCGCGCCGCCGCCGCTGCCGCCGAAGGCCAGGACAAGGCCGCCGCTGCCCCGCAGGAACACGTGCTGAACGTGACCGATGCCGGCGTGCGCCGCCCGCTGGACCTGGCTGAACTGCGCGCGACCATCGTCGCCGCCGGCGAAGGCCTGGACGAATTCATCGACAGCGAAACCATCCTGAAGGAAACGGTCAAGAACCTGTACGACGGCATCCCCGTCGACGAAGTGTTCAAGTCCGCCATCCTGTCCGCGCGCGCACTGGTCGAAAAGGACCCGGCCTACAGCCAGGTCACCGCCCGTCTGCTGCTGCACACGATCCGCAAGGAAGTGCTGGGCGAAGAAGTGTCGCAAGACGGCATGGGCGCGCGTTACGCCGAATACTTCCCCACGTTCATCGCACGCGGCATCGAAGGCGGCCTGCTGTCGCCCGAACTGGCCAGCTATGACCTGACCAAGCTGGGCCACGCACTGAACGCCAAGCGCGACCTGCAATTCGGCTACCTCGGCCTGCAGACCCTGTACGACCGCTACTTCCTGCACATCCGCGGCACCCGCATCGAACTGCCGCAGGTCTTCTTCATGCGCGTGGCCATGGGCCTGGCGCTGCGCGAAGCCGATCGCGAAACGCGCGCCATCGAGTTCTACGAGATCCTGTCCTCGTTCGACTTCATGAGCTCGACGCCGACGCTGTTCAACTCGGGCACGCTGCACTCGCAGTTGTCGTCGTGCTACCTGACCACCGTCTCCGACGATCTGGAAGGCATCTACGACGCCATCAAGGAAAACGCGCTGCTGGCGAAGTACGCCGGCGGCCTGGGCAACGACTGGACCCCGGTTCGCGCACTGCGCAGCCACATCAAGGGCACCAACGGCGAAAGCCAGGGCGTCGTCCCGTTCCTGAAGGTCGTCAACGACACCGCCGTGGCGGTGAACCAGGGCGGCAAGCGCAAGGGCGCGGTTTGCACGTACCTGGAATCGTGGCACCTGGACATCGAAGAATTCCTGGAACTGCGCAAGAACACCGGCGACGAACGCCGCCGCACGCACGACATGAACACGGCGAACTGGATTCCCGACCTGTTCATGAAGCGCGTCATGGAAGGTGGCGAATGGACGCTGTTCTCGCCGTCGGACTGCCCTGACCTGCACGACAAGGTCGGCCGTGCGTTCGAAGAAGCCTACGTCGGCTACGAAAACCGCGTTGCCAGCGGCGAGCTCAAGCTCTACAAGAAGATGCCGGCGCTGACGCTGTGGCGCAAGATGCTGTCGATGCTGTTCGAAACCGGCCACCCGTGGATCACGTTCAAGGATCCGTGCAACATCCGTTCGCCGCAGCAACACGTGGGCGTCGTCCACAGCTCGAACCTGTGCACCGAGATCACGCTGAACACGAACGAATCCGAAATCGCGGTGTGCAACCTGGGTTCCGTGAACCTGGTCGCGCACATGAAGCCGGCTGCCGGCGGCGGTTTCGAACTGGACCACGACAAGATCAAGCGCACCGTCAGCATCGCGATGCGCATGCTCGACAACGTTATCGACATCAACTACTACGCCGTCGAGAAGGCCCGCAATTCCAACGCTCGCCATCGTCCGGTGGGCATGGGCATCATGGGCTTCCAGGATTGCCTGCAGATGATGCGTGTGCCGTACGCGTCGCAAGCCGCAGTTGAATTCGCGGACCGTTCGATGGAAGCGGTGTGCTATCACGCCTACTTCGCATCGAGCCTGCTTGCCGAAGAACGCGGCCGCTATCAGTCGTACGAAGGTTCGTTGTGGTCGCGTGGCATCTTGCCGCAAGACACGTTGAAGATGCTGCGCGATGAGCGCGGTGGCCATGTTGAAGTCGATGAATCGAGCTCGCTCGATTGGGATACGTTGCGCGCGCGCATCAAACAACACGGCATGCGCAACTCCAATTGCGTAGCAATTGCCCCAACCGCGACTATTTCCAATATCATTGGTGTATCTGCGTGCATCGAACCTACTTTCCAGAACTTGTACGTCAAATCGAATCTCTCCGGCGAGTTCACGGTCGTTAACGATTACCTCGTGCGTGACCTGAAGAAACTCGGTCTCTGGGACGAAGTCATGGTCGCCGACCTCAAGTACTTCGACGGCAGCCTGTCCCGCATCGATCGCGTACCTTCCGAACTCCGCGAACTCTACGCCACCGCGTTCGAAGTCGAACCGAGCTGGCTGGTTGAATGCGCGTCGCGCCGTCAGAAGTGGATCGATCAGGCTCAGTCGCTGAACATCTACATGTCGGGCGCATCGGGCAAGAAGCTGGATGACACCTACAAGCTGGCATGGCTGCGTGGTCTGAAGACGACGTACTACCTGCGTACCCTGGGCGCCACCAGCGCCGAAAAATCCACGGGCCGCGGCGGCGAACTGAACGCCGTCACCGCCGGTGGCCAATCCACGGCTGCGGCTGTGGGCGCCGCACCTGTTTTGCCGGAACCCGAAGTTCTCGGGGCGGTTTGCACCATGCGGCCGGGCGACCCCGGCTTCGAAGAGTGCGAAGCCTGCCAATAACCGCCTCCGGAGAATTGAATCATGATTAATTGGGAAGACGACACCCTCGCCACGCAACCTGCAAAAGCCCCCGCCCCCGCGGGTGGCGGGCAGGCTGCGCCCGAAGTCCGGGCGGCGACCGGTGTATTCGGCGACACCGCCATGCCCACGCCCGCCGCGCCTGAACACGCGGCCGGCCTCGCCGCGAGCGGCGCCGCCACCTCGCAACGTGTAAAGGTTGCTGACAAGCGCATCATCAACGGCGAAACCGACGTCAACCAGCTTGTGCCTTTCAAGTACAAGTGGGCGTGGGAAAAGTATTTGGCCACGTGCGCCAACCACTGGATGCCGCAAGAGATCAACATGTCGCGCGACATCGCCCTCTGGAAGAACCCGAACGGGCTCACCGAGGACGAGCGCCGCATCGTCAAGCGCAACCTGGGTTTCTTCGTCACGGCCGACTCGCTGGCCGCGAACAACATCGTGCTGGGCACCTACCGCCACATCACGGCGCCCGAATGCCGCCAGTTCCTGCTGCGCCAGGCATTTGAAGAAGCGATCCACACGCACGCCTATCAATACATCGTCGAAAGCCTGGACCTGGACGAAGCCGAGATCTTCAACGCTTACAACGAAGTTCCGTCCATCCGCGCCAAAGACGAGTTCCTGATCCCGTTCATCGACGCGATCGCGGACCCCCACTTCAAGACGGGCACGCCCGAAGCCGACCAGACGCTGCTGAAGTCGCTGATCGTCTTCGCATGCTTGATGGAAGGCCTGTTCTTCTACGTGGGCTTCACGCAGATCCTGGCGCTTGGCCGCCAGAACAAGATGACCGGCGCCGCCGAACAGTACATGTACATCCTTCGCGATGAATCCATGCACTGCAACTTCGGCATCGACCTGATCAACACCGTCAAACTGGAAAATCCGCATCTGTGGACGCCGGAATTCCGCGAAGAAATTCGAGAACTCTTCCGCAAAGCGGTCGAACTCGAATACGCTTACGCCGAAGACACGATGCCGCGCGGCGTGTTGGGCTTGAACGCACCTATGTTCAAATCCTACCTGCGCTTCATCGCCAACCGTCGTTGCCAGCAAATCGGTATCGAACCGCTGTACCCGCAGGAAGAAAATCCCTTCCCGTGGATGGCGGAAATGATCGATCTTAAAAAGGAACGCAACTTTTTTGAAACTCGCGTGATCGAATACCAAACTGGTGGCACGCTGAGCTGGGAGTAAAAGCAGTTCGTCATCAAGCCCGACGCGGGCACGCTCCAGCAACACGGAGCGTCGCGTTCGCGACAGGCTTGATGGCGCTCTCCCTGGTCAGGGTGTTCTGTCGCCGGGCCGCCTCAAGGCAAAACGCACCCCCTCGGGGGCAGTAAGCCGAAGGCGCGGCGTGGGGACAATTTCGAACACGTAGAACAAGCGGTCGGCGGCCTGTGATCAGGCTGCGACCGGCGCCATTTGAAATGGCTCGCGCCAAAGGAGCGGGGGCCATATCAAATGGCTGTGCCGAATTCATTAGCGCAAACCGTAGTAGCTGTTGCTCGCACAGAACAGCGGCATGCGCCGATGAATAGCCCGGGCACGGTTCGCCTTGTTGGCGAGTCGGGGCACGGGTTTAAGTTCTGGGACCCCTGAACCTAAGGAGCATGACCATGGCAACAGCCAAGAAAGCCGTAAAGAAAGCAGCGGTGAAGAAGCCCGCCGCCGCCAAGAAGGTAGTCGCGAAGAAGGCCGCACCGGCCAAGAAAGCCGCTGTCAAGAAGGTAGCTGTCAAGAAAGTCGCCGCCGCCAAAAAGCCGGCAGTGAAGAAGGTTGCCGCCAAGAAGCCGGCAGCCAAGAAGGTCGTCGCCAAGAAAGCGGTAGCCAAGAAGGCCGTCGCCAAGAAAGCGGTAGCCAAGAAGGTCGTCGCCAAGAAGGCGGTTGCCAAGAAGGCCGTCGCCAAGAAAGCGGTAGCCAAGAAGGTTGTCGCCAAGAAGGCGGTTGCCAAGAAAGCCGTCGCCAAGAAAGCGGTAGCCAAGAAGGCCGTCGCCAAGAAGGCTGTTGCCAAGAAAGCGGTAGCCAAGAAGGCCCCCGCCAAAAAGGCCGCTGCCAAGAAGGCGCCTGCTGCCAAAAAGGCTCCTGCTGCCAAGAAGGCCGTAGCCAAGAAGGCCCCCGCTGCCAAGAAGGCTCCTGCTGCGAAGAAGGCTCCTGCTGCCGCCAAGCCGGCTGCTGCTGCCAAGCCCGCCGCTGCCAAGAAGCCTGCTGCCAAGAAAGCCGCTCCGAAGAAGCCCGCAACGCCTCCGTCGTCGACGGCTGCTGCCCCGGGCGCGAAGACCGCGCTGAACCCCGCCGCGTCGTGGCCGTTCCCGACGGGTGGCCGTCCGTAATCAGGACGGTTGAAGCCCTGGCTTCACCAGAGCCGCCCGGCATGCCGGGCGGCTTTTTCACGCCCGTCGGCAGTCACGACGCGGTGGCTTGTCGCCGCCCAGCGCCTCCACGACAACGCGTTTTCCCCAGAGGGGCCGCAATCGTGCAGAGGGTGTACAGCGTACGGGCAACTCCCATGCGACAATTGACTCCTTCTTTTTTCGGCGAACGCGTCCATGCTCGGTGATATCTTCCGCTTTCTCCTCGAAATCGTGTTCACGCTGTTTGGCGCGGCATTGATTGCCCGCGCCTGGATGCACGCGATCCGCCTTCACCCGTTCAACCCGCTTTCGCGCGCCATCTACCAGGTCACGAACTGGCTGGTGATGCCGCTGCGCAAGATCATTCCAGCCGGCAACAAGATCGATTGGACGAGCCTGGTCGCGACCTGGCTGGCCGCGCTGGCCTATATCGTGCTGATCTGGCTGGTGTCCATCGGCGCGCTGATTCCCGCCGCGCTGTTGCCTGCCGCCATGGGCTCGGCCCTGCTGATGGCCATCAAATGGGCGCTGAACCTGGTGGTGTGGCTGACGCTGATCCAGGCCGTGCTGTCGTGGGTCAACCCGACCGCTCCCATGATGCCGCTGCTGCAATCGCTGACGGCGCCCATGCTGGACCCCATCCGCCGCCTGCTGCCGCGCACGGCCATCGACTTTTCGCCGCTGGTGCTGCTGATCGTGGCGCAGGTGCTGCTGATGGTGCTGAACAACCTCAGCCAGCGCATGATGGGACTGTAAGACGGCGGGGCCTTGCGCCCCGCCCTTGATCGCTACGCCGGAATGCCGGCGTAGATCTCGACCAGCTTCTTGCGGTCGATCTTGTGGTTGTTCGACATCGGCAGCGCCGGGCACGCCACCAATTCAGACGGCACCATGTAGGGCGGCAGCCGCTGGGCCAGCCGCTCCTTCCAGCCGGCCAAGGCGTCCGGCGCCAAAAAGCGCGCCTCTGCCGCTTGCGCCGCGCCCGCCACGAAACCAATCAAACGCACCGCCGTGCCGTCAGGCCGGCGCAGGACCGCGCACGCGCCGCCTTCCACGCCGGGCAGGGCGTGCAGGGCCTCGTCGATCTCTGCCAGCTCGATGCGGTAGCCGTTCAGCTTGATCTGGTCGTCCATGCGGCCGCGGCAGAACAGCAGGCCGCCCTCTTCCATCTGCCCCAGGTCGCCCGTGCGGAATGCGCGGCGGCCGTCGGCGTAGGTGTAGAGCTTGGCTTCGTTCAGGTCGGGACGGTTCAGGTAGCCGCGCATGACGTGGTCGCCCACGATGCAGATCTCGCCTTCGTCCACGATCAGCACGCTGTCGGGCTTGGCATGCCCCACGGGCAGCGGGTCATGCGCGGCCAGGACAGCATCGGTGACTTCGATCCAGGTGGTCGCCACGGTCGCTTCCGTGGGGCCGTAGGTATTCAGGATGACGGCGCCCGGGAAACGCTGGCGCAGCTTCTTGGCCAGTGCCGCAGGCAGCGGCTCGCCGCAGAAGAGGAACGTGCGCAACAGCGGCAAGGTCGCCGGCGAGAAGTCGCGGTTGGCCAGCTGCTGGTGCGCGAACGACGGGGTGGACACCCACACCGTCACGCCATGCTCGGCCAGGCGAGGCATCCAGGTGCCGGCGGACGCGATCTGTTCACGGGCGTTCAGCACGCAAGCGCCGCCCGAGGCCAGGGTGGCGAATACTTCATACATGGACAGGTCGAAGCTGAACGGTGCCTGGTTCATGAACACGGGCGCATCGCCCAAGCCGAAGCTGCCCAGCATCCAGTCGCCCAGCAGGCCGACGCTTTCGCGGCCGATCTGCACGCCCTTCGGATCGCCCGTGCTGCCGGACGTGAACATGACATAGGCCAGGCCGCGCTCGGCCAATTCGGCGCCCTCGCCCGGCGTGAACGTGCCGGCGGCGGCGTCGTAGACGGCGGCGGCGCGCACGATCTCGACGATGCGGCGCAGGCGCTCGGCCGGGTAGATGGTATCCACCGGCACGAACGGCGCGCCGATCAGCAAGGCGCCCACCATTGCGACGAAGAACGAGGCTTCCTTGTGGCCGTAGATGGCCACCGGCACATCCGGCGCCGCACCGTTCTTGCGGGCCTCGTCGGCCCAGGCGGCCGCTTCGGTGCGCAATTGGGCCCAGGTCAGGCTGCGGTCGGCGGCGGCAACGGCCAGCGCCTCGGGCGCCACTTCCGTGTCAACGAATTGGAAGGACTTCAGGTCGAAACGCATGCCGAAACTCCCGGCGTCAGATGGGGCTGCGACCGCTGAACACGTACAGCGCCAGCGCAGCCAGAATCAAGGTAAGCACGCGGCCCAGGAAGCGCATGACAGGCTGCGCCAGGGCGGCCTGCAAGGCGGGGCGGGTGCGCGAGGCGTTGATCAGCAGGTTGTGGCCCACCGAATACGCGCCGAACATCAGGCCGCTGACGATGTAGTGCAGCGACAGGCCGTTCCACACGCCCATGGCCAGCAGCGTCGCGAAGATGCCGATGTTCTGCGCCGCCATGCGATGGCGGCCGAAGAACTTGGTCTTGCTCAACGCCTTGTAGATCGGCATGAACACGACGTCGCGCAGCCACTCCGACAGGCTGATGTGCCAGCGGCGCCAGAAGTCCTGCGGATTGAGCGTGGCCAGCGGATTGCGGAAGTTGATCGGCAGCGTGAAGCCGAACAGCATGCCGATGCCGATCGCCATCGTCGAATAGCCGGCGAAGTCGAAGAACAGGTAGGCGCTGTAAAGCGACGCGTTCAGCGCGACGCCCGAGAACGAGTAGTCGTGCGCGTCCAGCGTGGACAGGCCGTAGCGCCAGATCAGTTCGGCCAGGCCGAACTTCTGGATCACGCCCAGCATGATCAGTTCCAGGCCGGTCAGCCACGTGCTCAGGTTCACGCCTTCGTAGCCGCGCTTCAAGTCCGCCTGGAAATTGCGCCAGCGGTACATCGGGCCAGCCAGCAGCGTGAGCGGGAAGAAGAGATAGATGAAGTAGTCCAGCGGCGACACGCGTTCGTTGCGCTGCGCGAAGAGCAGCACGTCGATGGCGCGGAAGGTCGCAAACGACAGGCCCAGCATGGCGCCCAGGTGCGATACGCCCGTCTTCACCAGCAGCAGCGGCGTCATCGTGATGATCACGGCGAGCCAGGTGGGAATGTAGTTGCGGCGCACGGCCCACAGCGCGCTGCCCGAAATGGCCAGCAGCGCAATGGGCTGATAGGGGCGCGCCCAGAACACCGCCATCCACACGCCCAGGCAGATCACGCCGATGATGTGGCGGTAGCCGATGCGGAACGGCATGCCGAACGAACGGTACGCCAACAGGCCAAGGCCCCCGAACAGGGCCCCGCCGAAAAAGCTCAAGCTTGCGAACAATTCCATGGCGCGGTCAGAACTGTTGGTATTGGAATTCGACCTTGATCGGTCCGCCGCTGCCCGTGGTGGGCTGCGCCTGCAGCACGAACACCAGGATCACCCCGATGTACAGGCAAAGATGCCAAAAGAAGCGGCGCGCCGCGCCCTCTTTGCGAAAGAATTTCATCGGGAAAAGTACTCCGCAATGCCTTGGTCCGCCATCGCCCAGCCGAGTTCGGCCAGATGCATGTCGTCGCGCACCATGCCAGGTTCGAACGGGATGCTGTAGAGATCCAGGCAACCCATCTGATACCGCTGGCACATGCCCGTAATGGCAGCCACCACCGGGTCGAAGCGCTCGACGTCCAGGATGAGCTTGGGATTGAACGGCTGAATGACGAAATACGCCTTCACCTTGCGCTTTTGCAGCAAGGCCATGACGCGCGACAGATCACCCAGCTCGGTGCGGGTGATCGGGTCCACGTCGGCGAATTCGTTGCGCGCTGGCGAATACAGCGACGCCAGGTACTGCTTGTAGTAGTCGTCGCGGACGTCGTAGGGATTGTTGCTGCCCAGGCCGCGTTCGACTTCGCGCGCCTCGTGCGTCAGCCGGCCCCACTGCCCTTCGTTCAGGCGGGCGGAAGACGGCCAGGACACGAAGCGGTGCGCCGGCACGGACAGCTTGCTGCGCGGACGGTCAGGCGCGGGCTCTTTGCGGGCGTGCCACCACAGCGACAGCTTGTCCTTGAGCTCGGCCACCTGGCCATTGGCGATCAGCCACAGCAGTCCCCAGTTGGCGTTGTCGCTGATCCAGTTCTGCATCTGCTCGCGCGTGTTCGGCTGGTCCCACAGGCGGTCCCAGACCGGGCCCGTCACGTGTTCGGCGAACGCGCTGCGCGGCAGTTGGCCGCCCGAGGCGAACCAGGCGGGCGACACCATGATCACCAACCGCGTGTTCGGCGTGAGCGAATCCGCAACGGACTCCAGCACGCTGACGATGCCGTAGGACTGGAACATGGCGTGGCCGTAGGCCAGCGTCGGCACCTTCAGCTCTTCGGGGAAAAAGCGGTAAGGCACGAAGCGCAGGTCATGACTGGACAGTTCGGACGACCCCAGCACGACCAGCGTGCCATCGCTCAGGGCGTTGCCCAGGCGATTCAGGTTGACGTGCTGCGTACCCCAGTCCGGTCCCAGGTTGGGCAGGTAGTTGCTCTTGTCGGCAGCGGCCGCAGCCGGGGACGACACCGGCGTGACGATGCGGCTGAGCAGGTCATCCGCGCCGCAGTACGCCCCGAACGCCAGTGCCACGGCGGTCGCGGCGGCCGCGACGTGGGACCACAACTGCGAATTACGAAGTATGGGCAGCGACATAGCCGGCAAGCGTGCGGACCGACTGGAGGTGCTCGGCGATCTCGGGAGCCGGGATGCTGCAACCGTACTCGGACTCGACGGCCAGCGTGATGTCCACGGCAGCCAGGGAATCAACCAGGCCAGTGGCAATCAACTGCGTATCGGGGGTGACTTTCTTCATGACGATCGACTCGACGATCTCGCCGATCTTGGTGTGGAGTTCTTGCTCGGTATGCATAGATAGTGCAGGTTGCCTCGTCGGCAAAACATCCCCATCCCCTGGGATTCAGGTAGACGAGAATACAGAAAAATGCTGAAGCTCAACTGACGGTTCCAGCGATCCAGACCGGCAGCAGGATGCACTTGGTTACATCAAAATCGAATCGCGATGCCGATCGCAGGCGCAATCATTGCACTTTGGCCGTTGAATCGCCATGAAACTTTTGGGGTAAATCGCGAGAAAAGGCTGGCAAACGTAACGCCTGCGGGTAAATCCCGGGTGCTGCGTTGCGGCAGAACGACAGATTCCGCCGTTTTCCGGGTTCCCATTAGCCCTGCCCCCATTTTCGGCTGCGGATTTTCAGGCAGAAACCCTATCCCGGAAAACGGAGCCGCCCCGCCAGCTCCAGGCGAAAAAAAGCCCGCTTGCGCGGGCTTTTTTGCGGCCTTGCCGATTACATCGGCGTGACGCGGGTCGGGCCCGAGCCGCTGATCACCTGGACGCGTTGGCCCACGCTGACCGGCACGTCGGCTTCCTGCGCGACTACGCGGGTTTCGCCGTTATCCAGACGTACGGTGATTTCGTAGCCGGAATTCTTGCCGACCTGGTTCTCCACGGCGTTGCCCGCCAGTGCGCCCAGGATGGCGCCGCCGACGGTAGCGATGGTGCGGCCCGTGCCGCCACCGATTGCGTTACCCGCCACGCCGCCCAGTGCGCCGCCGGCCAACATGCCGACACCGCTGGATTTGTCGTTCTGGATCACGATCGGGCGAACGCCCGTGACCGTGCCGGTACGGACGATCTGCTCACGCTGGGCTTGGTCATAGCTATACACACCGCTGGATGCGCTGCGATTGGCGCAGCCACCCAGGACAGCCATCGACGTCACGACGGCTGCGATGGCCAACCACCGGCCAGTACGCGGCGTCACCAGGGAAAGAGATTTGCTTTGGTTCATTTGGACTCCTCGATCGGGCACTGCCGACGATGCTTGATCATACTCCGCCCGGAAGTAGCGGCACTCGCAGCTGCAACACACTGAAACTCACAGCCAAAAGCGGAAAACAGCACCTGAATACGGCGGCCGCCTGGCCGCCGTCCTTCGAAAACGCGATGGGTTCGACCGCAAACCCGCATCGCGGTTCCCGACGAGCGGCAGCAATCAGGCCGGCAGATGAATGCCGTAGGTCGCGTGCAGCACGGCGTCGATGTCCGCGCGCGACGGCGCGTGGTTCTGCGGACCGCGCGATGCGATCTTGATGGCGCCCATGACGTTGCCCAGGCGGCAGCTATCTTCCCAGCTCCAGCCGCTGGTCAGGCCATAGAGCAGACCGCCGCGCTGGGCGTCGCCGCAACCCGTCGGGTCGACGACCTGCGAGGCGCGCACCGGAGCGATCTGGATGGTCTTGCCGTCCGTGTACAACGTCGCGCCTTCAGCGCCGCGCGTCACCACCACCGCTTGAAGCGTGGAGGCGATGTCGGCCACGCTGCGGCCGGTGCGCTGTTCGACGATGCCCGCTTCGTAATCGTTGACGGTCAACGCCTGCGACAGTTTGAGCATGCGTTCCAGATCGGCGCCGTCGAACAAGGGCATGGCCTGGCCCAGATCGAAAATGAAGGGGATGCCGCGGCGGTGCAGGCGTTCGGCATGGGCGAACATGCCTTCCTTGGCATCCGGGGCCACGATGGCCCAGGCGGCCTCGGCGTCGCTCAAGTCGTTTTCCGCGGCGAACGCCATGGCGCCCGGGTGGAAAGCGGTGATCTGGTTGTCGTCCAGGTCGGTCGTGATGAAGCACTGCGCCGTGAAGGTGTCGGGGATGACCTTGACCCGGCTGGTGTCGATGCCCAGGCCCGACAGGCGTTCCATGTATTCACCGGCGTCTTCGCCCACCGTCGCCACCGGCACGGGTTTGCCGCCCAGCAGGTTCATGGTGTAGGCGATGTTGCCGGAGCAGCCGCCGTATTCCTTGCGCATGCTGGGCACCAGGAAGGACACGCTGAGCGATTGGATGCGGTCAGCAAGAATGTGCTCTTTGAAGCGGCCTTCGAACACCGCAATCGTGTCGAATGCCATCGAGCCGCAAACCAGTACAGGGGTCGCCATGCTTGTCATCCTTTAAGGGAAGAATTTATCGAGTTGGTAGCCATTGACCTGGACACCGGTCACTTCAATGGGTACGGAAATCTTGAGCTCGCCAGCCGGGCCGAACGGGCCGCTCAACTGTTCGGGCGTCAGGTAGTTTTCGGGCATCAGCACCTTGCGCACGACCACCGTATCCGACAGGTCGGTCAGGTCCAGCACGAGGGCCGGCCAGTGCTGCGGCTTGTCATAGCGGTTGCGCAGCACCAGGTTCAGTACCAGGCGGCTGCGGCCGTCGTCGATCGCGGCGGCGCCGGGCGGCGGCTGCAGCGACGAAGAGGAAATCGCGATGCGCTCCAGGCGCCGGGCGTAACCGACCGTGCAGCCCAGCGGCTTGCAAGCGACGTCCAGCACCGGCCGCAGGACGGGCACGGAATTGGCGATGTCGGTGCGATAGGCATATACCAGTTGCAGGCCCAGCGCGATCAGGCCCAGCAGGCATGCGTAGCCCCACACTTTGCGCATGAGGCCGCGGCGCTCCTGCCGGTCCTGGTCCAGGAACTCGGGCGGGGCGCGGCCCACATCGGTGGCGCTGGAGTAGCGGGTACGCGTTTCACCCAGCACCGGCTCGCGCGTGTCGTCGTCTTCGGGCTCGTCGTCGTAATCGCCGTCGTCGCGGATGCGGTGATGGCGGGTGCGCGGATCGACGGGGTCGTCGGCGCTGTCGTCGTCGAGGTAGCGGTCATGTTCGTCATCACGGGCGTCGTCGCGAGCGTCGTCGGCGGTGAATGACGGCTCGGCTTGGGCGGCGGCGCGGCGGCGGGCGTCCCAATCGATGACGGGTTCGCTGTCGCGCGACGCGATGATGGGCTCACTGCGCAAGGGAGGCGCTACCGGTGGCTCCCAGCGCGGCGCGGGCTCGCGCACCGGCGCGGGCGGGCGGGCGAAGGCGGCGTGGCGGTCGCTGTCGCGCAGATCGCTGTCGTCTTCGCCTTCGTCCTCGGTATCGTCTTCGGGCAGGTCCGCCTCAGGCTCGGCACGCTGGCGGATGGCTTCGCGCCCGCGCAGCACGGCCGGCGGCACGGCGGGCGCGGCCGGGGCGGGAGCTGGCGGAGCGGAAACAGAAGGAGCGGGAACAGACGGCGTGTAAACCGGCTCGTCTTCCCACGGGGCGATCTGTCGCGGTGGCTCGGCTGACGGGCGCGAGAGCGGCGGCGGTACGTCGGCAACCGGCGGCGGAGCCACCGGGGTCGCCAGCACCGGCGCGGCGGCCGCAGCCGCGGGCGCCATCGCAGGCGGCACAGCGGGCGCGGCGGGCGGCGTCGCCGGCGCGCCGGCTTCCGGCAGCAGGCAGGCCCGGCCGTCGAAGACAGTCGAGCAGGCGCCGCAGCGCACCAGGCCATTGCGGACCCGGAGCTGGTCAGGCACCACCTTGAACGAGGTGCCGCACTGGGGGCAACGGGTGGTCAGAGCCATGTCGCGATCCTGCCGAACGGCGCTCAGGCCTTCTGGCCGTGCAGGCACACCCAGCCGTCGCGCGCGCGCCAGACCGACATGGCGATCCAGGGCGCATACGCGGCGGCCACTTCTTCGGCTTGGCGTTCCAGCACGCCGGACAGCACCAGATGACCGCCCGCGGCGACGCGGCCGGCCAGCATCGGCGCCAGCACCTTCAGCGGATTGGACAGGATGTTGGCAACGACGACCTGGAAGGTGCCGTCCGCCAGCGCGTCCGGCAACATCGCCTGCAATTCAACGCCATTGACCTCGGCGTTGTAGGCCGTGCTTTGCACGGCCTGCGCGTCGATATCCACTGCCAGCGTCGGGCCCGCGCCCAGCTTGCGGGCGGCGATCGCCAGGATGCCCGAACCGCAACCGTAGTCCAGCAAGGTCGCGCCGGCCGGCAGCTCGGCTTCCAGCCACGCCAGGCACAGGTGCGTCGTGGGGTGACTGCCCGTGCCGAAGGCCAGGCCGGGATCCAGTTCGATATGAATCGCGCCGTCGCCCGTGGCGGCCGGGTCGAAACCGGGCACGTCGGGGCTGTCGCGGTGCCAGCTGGGCACGATCCACAGGCGTTCGGCGATGTGGATGGGGCCGAACTGCGATTGCGTCAGGCGCACCCAGTCGGCGTCCGGGACGTCGCGCAGGCTCCAGCCGGCGAACAGCGCCGGATCCAGTTCGCCCGCCGCGGCGGCCTCTTCCATGATCTGCGCGGGATCGGCTCCGTCGGGCAGCAAGGCGACGACGCGGTTGCGGTCCCAGGCCTGCACGTCGGGCTCGGTGCCGGGTTCGCCGAACAGGGGACGTTCGTCGTCGGTGCCGAAGTCGGCGTCTTCCACGGAGACGGACAGCACGCCCGCTTCCAGCAGCGCATCCGACAAGGCTTCGGCCTGCGCCTCTAGGCAATGGAGCACGAGTTCACGCATGATTATTCTTCCATCTGGTCATCGGGCCGCGGCTGATGCCGCGGCCCGATGACCGTAAAACAATTAAAAAGGCCCCTGAGGGGGTTGCCTTCGGTAGGCCCAAAGGCAAAAAGGGGCCCTGAGGCCCCTAGTGGTCGGTCAGGGACGCTGAGCCAACTTGTTTTCCAGATAGTGGATGCTGGTGCCGCCTTCGATGAAACGGGCGTCCTGCAGCAGTTCGCGATGCAGCGGGATGTTGGTCGAAATGCCTTCCACCACCATTTCCGACAGCGCGATGCGCATGCGGGCCAGCGCCTGGTCGCGCGTATCGCCGTACGTGATGACCTTGGCGATCATCGAATCGTAGTTCGGCGGCACGAAGTAGCCGTTGTAGGCATGCGAATCGATACGCACGCCCGGACCGCCCGGCGTGTGCCAGTTGGTGATGCGGCCGGGGCTAGGCACGAAGCGGAAAGGATCTTCCGCGTTGATGCGGCATTCGATCGCATGGCCCTTGAACTGCACGTCGCGCTGGCGCAGCGTGAACTTCTCGCCTGCGGCCACCAGGATCTGCTGCTGCACGAGGTCGATGCCGGTGATCAGTTCGGTCACCGGGTGTTCGACCTGGATGCGGGTGTTCATTTCAATGAAATAGAACTCGCCGTTCTCGAACAGGAATTCGAACGTGCCGGCGCCGCGGTAGCCCATCTTGCGGCAAGCATCGGCGCAACGGTCGCCAATGCGCTCGATCGCGCGGCGGGGGATGCCCGGCGCCGGCGCTTCTTCGATGACTTTCTGGTGGCGGCGCTGCATGGAGCAGTCGCGTTCGCCCAGCCAGACGGCGTTGCGGCCGCCATCGGCCAGCACCTGGATTTCCACATGGCGAGGGTTCTCGAGGAACTTCTCCATATAGACTTCCGGGTTGTTGAACGCGGCGCCCGCTTCCGAACGCGTCATGGTGACAGCGTTCAGCAGCGCGGCCTCGGTGTACACCACGCGCATGCCGCGGCCACCGCCGCCGCCTGCCGCCTTGATGATGACCGGATAACCGACTTCGCGCGCAATGCGGATGATTTCCTGCGGATCTTCGGGCAACGCGCCCTCGGAACCCGGCACCACCGGCACGCCCGCTTCGATCATGGCGCGCTTGGCGCTGACCTTGTCGCCCATCAGGCGAATGGTGTCGGGACGCGGACCGATGAAGACGAAGCCACTCTTTTCGACGCGATCGGCGAAGTCGGCATTTTCGGACAAGAACCCGTAACCCGGGTGGATTGCCTCGGAATCCGTAACTTCGGCCGCCGAAATGATGGCAGGCATGTTCAGGTAGCTGTCACGCGACGGCGCGGGCCCGATGCACACGGATTCATCGGCCAGGCGCACGTACTTGGCTTCGCGGTCAGCCTCGGAGTGCACGACCACGGTTTTGATGCCCAGCTCACGGCAAGCGCGCTGAATGCGCAGGGCGATTTCGCCCCGATTGGCGATCAGGATTTTTTCGAACATTTTCAGCTATCAGCCAATGACGAAGAGGGGTTGACCGTACTCGACGGGCTCACCGTTTTCGACCAGGATTTCTTTGATGACGCCGGACTTGTCGGCTTCGATTTCATTGAGCAGCTTCATGGCTTCAATGATGCACAGCGGATCGCCTTCCTTGACGGTGGCGCCCACGTCGATGAACGGGGCGGCGCCCGGGTTCGGCGAACGGTAGAACGTGCCGACCATCGGCGCCTTCACGACATGGCCCTGGATGACCGGGGCGGCTTCGGCGGCCGGGGCGGCGGGTGCCGCGGCCGGGGCCACCGGTGCGGCGTGCGCGCCGGCTTCGGGCTGGTGGTAAGCCACCGGCTGCAAGGTCTGCGAGAACTTGACGATGCGTACCTTGCCTTCGCCTTCGGTGATTTCCAGCTCGGCGATACCCGATTCAGCCACCAGGTCGATCAGGGTTTTGAGTTTTCGAAGGTCCATAGAAGCTGCTTCCCGAGATAGTGTCGACGACGTCCCAGCGTGGGGTCCGCGCCGTATAAGATGTAAAAGCTGTGAGTTGGTGCGAGATCAGTGCCGCACTGCGTAACGCAGAGCCGCCTCGTAGCCGTCCGCGCCGAGGCCGCTGATAAGGCCTATCGCCAAGTCGGACAGATAAGAGTGATGCCTGAAGGGCTCTCGCTTATACAGATTGGACAAATGTACTTCAATAAATGGGATCGCGACCCCAGCCAGCGCATCGCGAATTGCGACGCTGGTGTGCGTATATGCCGCCGCGTTGATGATGATGAAGTCCGTGCCGTCTTGCCGGGCCGCCTGAATGCGGTCAACCAGCGCACCTTCGTGATTGCCTTGCCAAGCAGTCAGCTTGGCGCCCAATTCGCCTGCAAGCAGTTCCAGGCGCTCATTGATCTGGGGCAGGGTCAGACTGCCGTAGATATGAGGTTCCCGGGTGCCAAGCAGGTTCAGGTTCGGGCCATGCAATACCAGTATGTTTTGCGCCATGCGCTTGCCAATGAGTGGATTGCCAATTGTTGGCAAAACAGCCGATAAACCAGCTTTTTACGCCAATTCCTACTATTTGTCCAACAGACTTACGCCTTCAAACCAGACAGGGTTTGATTCAGGTCATCGGGCTGAATTTCACCCAATATCTTCCGGTTAATTCCGCCATCGGCGTTGAACACGATGGTAAAAGGCAGGCCACCGCTGGGGTTTCCGAGCTTGCGCAGGGTATCGATTGCCCCGGCGCCGATCACCCACAGGGGATAGGAAACTTGCACTTTCTCGACAAATTTTTGCATATTCGCTGCGGAATCGACACCGATGCCGACAAAACGGACGTGCGGGTATTTTTTCTGCAGCGCGTCGAGCTCCGGCATTTCCCTGACGCAAGGCGCGCACCAGGTTGCCCAGAAATTGACCACGATCGGCTGCCCCTTCCACCCGGAGAGCGATTGCGTGGCACCGTTCAGGTCAGGCATCTGCAATTGCATCAGTCCGGCAACAGGATCGCCCGCGTCGGCCGGCGCTGCGGAGTTCTGGGACTTGCGGCCCAGCAAGGTCAAGCCGCCCGCAACCGTGGCGGCCACCGCCACGCCGGCGGAAAGAAGTAGGCGTCGATTCATGGCGCGATCATAACCGCTGCCGCTGTTTTTTGTCGTTCGGCCGGCCTAGGACGAATACGCCCCCTAAAGGGAGCAGCCCGCCTGCGCGGAACGCAGGTCCGCTATATATACAATGCAGGACAGGAGAGTTTTCAATGCACCTGCACATTCTTGGCATCTGCGGTACGTTCATGGGTGGCTTGGCGCTGATCGCGCGGGCCGCCGGACACAAGGTCACTGGTTGCGATGCGGGCGTGTACCCGCCCATGAGCACGCAGCTGTCCGAACAGGGGATCGAACTGATCGAAGGCTTCGGCGTCGAGCAGATGGCGCTGAAGCCCGACCTGTACGTGATCGGCAACGTGGTCAGCCGCGGCAACCCGCTGATGGAAGCCATCCTGGAATCGGGCGGGCGCTACGTGTCCGGTCCGCAATGGCTGGGCGACAACGTCCTGCCCGGCCAGCACGTTCTGGCGGTAGCCGGTACCCATGGCAAGACCACCACCAGCTCCATGCTGGCGTGGGTGCTGGAAGCCGCGGGCCTGGCGCCCAACTTTCTGATCGGCGGAGTGGCCCAGGACCTGCACGTGTCTGCCCGCTACGACCCGGCGCGCCGTCCCTTCGTGATCGAGGCGGACGAGTACGACACGGCGTTCTTCGACAAACGCTCCAAGTTTGTCCATTACCGCCCGCGCACCGCCATCCTGAACAACCTGGAATACGACCACGCCGACATCTTCCCGGATCTGGCCGCGATCGAGACCCAATTTCACCACCTGGTGCGCACCATCCCCGGCTCTGGTCGCATCGTGCGCCCGACGCACTCCGACGCGCTGGACCGTGTGATTGCCCGCGGATGCTGGTCGGAAACCGTCACGTTTGGCGCCGATGGCGCCTGGCAGGCCACGCCACCCAATGCCGAGGGCGCGTTCGGCGTGCTGCGCAATGGCGTGGCGGTCGGCACCGTGCGCTGGAACCTGACGGGCGAGCACAACCGCATGAATGCGCTGGCGGCGCTGGCGGCGGCCGAGCACGTGGGCGTGTCCGCGGAACAGGGCATCGAGGCCCTGACCCGCTTTGCCGGGGTCAAGCGCCGCATGGAACTGCGCGGCACCGTCAACGGCGTGAAGGTCTACGACGATTTCGCCCACCACCCCACCGCCATCGCCACCACCCTGGAAGGGCTGCGCCGCCAAGTCGGGTCGGCTCGCATCCTGGCGGTGCTGGAACCGCGTTCCAACACCATGAAGCTGGGCACCATGGCCGCCCGCCTGCCCGAGGCGCTGGCCGACGCCGACCTGGTGTTCTGCTTCGGCGCGCACAGCGGCAAGCATGCACTGGGCTGGAACCCGGCCGACGTCCTGGCGCCTCTGGGCGACCGGGCTTCCAGTTACGATGACCTCGGCGCGCTCGTTGCCGCCGTGACCGCCGCCGCCCGCCCGGGCGACCAGGTGCTGGTCATGAGCAACGGCGGCTTTGGCGGCATCCACGGCAAGCTGCTGGACGCCTTGCAGGCGCGCGGCTGAACGGCGGACCGATACCGGACGAGCACGAAATGATTCTCTACCTGCACGGATTTCGCTCCTCGCCCACCTCGATGAAGGCTCGGATGATGGCCGACGCCATGACCCAGCTTGGCCTAGCCGCCGACTGGGCGTGTCCGCAGCTGCCCGCCAGCCCCCGGGAAGCGATCGACCTGGCCATGGGCATCGCCCGGCGCCAGCTGGAAGGCGCCGACACACCCCGCGCCCTGACCGTGATCGGCTCGTCGCTGGGGGGTTTTTACGCCACGTGGCTGGCCGAACAGCTGGGCTGCAAGGCGGTCCTGCTGAACCCGGCAGTGGAGGCCGCGCGCGACCTGGCCACCCAGGTCGGCGAACACCACATGTATCATTCCGACGCGCCGTTCGTCTTTTTGCCCGAATACGTGGACGAACTGGCGGCCATCCATGCCCCTCGCATCACGCAGCCCGACCGGTACTTCCTGGTGGCGGCGACCGGCGACGAGGTGCTGGATTGGCGTGAAATGCGCGATCGCTATGCGGGTTGCCGCCAGCGTATCGTGCAGGGAAGCGACCACGGTTTATCCGATTTCGCGCAATGGATGCCCGAGGTGCTTGAATTCGCCCTTGGCGCCAGGCACGTTCGCCCCCAATAATCAGTATCAGACCTCAACACTCTATATAGCTGCGCAAGGCGGCGCGTGCGCGCCGCCCAGGACGATCCCCACCATGTATGTGTTTTACGAAGACGACGGCAGCTTCAAGGCCGGCAATATCCTGTCCGAGACCGACGCCAGCCTGCAGGTGGAGTCGGAGTCGGGCAAGCGCAGCAAGATCAAGCGCGCCAACACCCTGTTCAATTTCGCGTCGCCCGAGCCGGCGGCGCTGATGAGCCAGGCGGCCGCGGCCGCCGAGGCGCTGGACCTGCAGTTCCTGTGGGAATGCGCGCCGCAGGAAGAATTCGACACGCCCGCCCTGGCCGCCGACTACTTCGGCCACGCCCCCACGCCCGTGGAGCAAGCCGCCTTGCTGATGCGCCTGCACGGCGCGCCGGCGTACTTTCATCGCCGCGGTAAGGGCCGCTACCGCCCTGCTCCGCCCGACATCCTGGCCGCCGCGCTGGCCGCGCTGGACAAGAAGCAGCGCCAGGCAGAGCAGCAGCAGGAATGGGTCGACGAGATGGCCGCCGGCCGTCTGCCCGAACCCATCGCCCAGGCCGCCGAGTCCCTGCTGATCCGCCCGGACAAGAATACGCAGCAATGGAAGGCCCTGGACGCTGCCTGCACCAAGCTGGGCAAGACGCCGGACCGCCTGCTGCTTGAACTGGGCGCCTGGCCGCATGCGCTGGCCTTGCACAAGCGCCGCTTCCTGGCGGTGAACTTCCCGCGGGGGCTGGCTTTCCCCGACCTGGAACTGCCGCCCGTCGACCGCGAACTGCCGCTGTCGGACGCCGAGATCTATTCGGTGGACGATGTCACCACCACCGAAATCGACGACGCGCTGTCCGTCACCGAGCTGCCCGACGGGCGCCTGCGCGTGGGCGTGCACGTGGCCGCCCCCGGCCTGACCGTGACCCGAGACAGCGAATTCGACAAGCTGGCCCGCGCCCGCCTGTCCACGGTCTACATGCCGGGCGACAAGATCCCGATGCAGCCGGATAACGTCATCAAGGCGTTCTCGCTGGACGCCGGCCGCGAAGTGCCAGTGCTGTCGCTGTATGTGGTGGCCGACCCGGAGACGGGCGAGATCTTCGAATCCGAAACGCGGCTTGAGCGCGTGGTGGTGCGCGAGAACCTGCGCCACAACATGCTGGATGCCCAGGTCACGGAGGCCAGCCTGGCCGATCCGTCGGCGGACATGCCGTACGGCCACTGGCTGCGCCCGCTGTGGAAGCTGGCGCAGGCGCTGTCGGCGCAACGCGAGAAGGTGCGCGGCAAACCCGAGAACAATTCGCGGGTGGAATACAGCTTCTATCTGGACGGCAACCCGGACGACCCGGACACGCCCGTGCGCCTGGTGCCCCGCCAGCGCAACGCGCCGCTGGACCGCATGGTGGCCGAATACATGATCCTGGCGAACAACCAGTGGGGCGGCTTGCTGCACCAGCACGGCGTGCCGGGCATCTACCGTTCGCAACAGGCCGGGCGGGTGCGCATGAGCACGCAGGCGCTGCCGCACGAGGCTATCGGCGTGCCGCAATACGCCTGGAGCACGTCGCCGCTGCGCCGCTATGTCGACCTGGTCAACCAATGGCAGCTGATCGCCGCAGTGGAGCATGGCGTATCAGCCCGCCTGGTGGCACCGTTCAAGCCGCGCGACGCGGACCTCTTCGCGATCATCGGCGCGTTCGACGCGCAGTACGCGGCGTGGGCGGAGTTCCAGAGCGCGATGGAGCGCTACTGGTGCCTGCGCTGGCTGAAGCAGCACGGCGTGACCCGGACGGTGGCGCACGTGTTGCGGGACGATCTGGTGCGGTTCGCGAATGCGCCGCTGGTGACTCGGGTGGTCGGAATGCCCGAGCTGGAGCGCGGGACGGCGGTGGAGATCGATATCCTGGGGATGGATGAGTTGAGCCTGGAGCTGGATTGCCGGTATCTGGGGGAAGTTAGTCCTGCTGCGGGAGAGGCGGCTTAGTCGCTGCGGGGCTTTCGGGCTTTGAGGGGTGGCTTCGCGGCGGAGGTCGGGGTTCTTCTTTCGGAGTTCCCAGTTCTTCGTCGGTCGCCCGTCGGCGGGGCCGGGCGAATGGCGCGCGCCCACGATTGCGGTCCGGAGCCTTCGCTCCGGACTGCCCCGTCGTCATCTTCGTTGCGGCCTGCGGCCGCTGCCTTCAGATTCCCTCGGGCGCATCAAGGTTGCGCGCCCTCCGCCCGGCCCCGCCGACGGGCTGGCGCTGTCTTGGTTTCCGCGCCGCTAGATTGCGACTGACTGACGAGATTTGCGTGGCCCGCCTCAAGCGGCCGCGCAGGCGGCCGCGTTCGGCATACGTGTTGCGGGGTGTCGGGGGTGTGGTCGCTTGCGCGCTTGCGGTGAATGGTTTTCTGTTGGGCCCCGCAGTCAGGTGGGTGGGGTGGAGCGACGGGTAGCGCGCGGCGGATAGCCGCGTGCTGATTGAGACCCGTGCGCGCGCCACCCGTCTAATAGGGAGACTGTCGTGCGGTACTGCACTGTCGCTCATCTGACGAGTTGATCGTTGAGCGTTATTCGTCTTCATGCACGTAGGATGGGTGGAGCGCGGTAAATCCGGCATAAAAACGGGAACATCCATCGCGCGTAACCCATCATGGTGGCATGCATGGGTGATGGGTTACGTGCGACACACGCCCGTGTGCTTGGGCCGACCAGAACGCACTCCACCCATCCTACGACGCCAACACCCCGACGCAAGACAACGCGTAAGCTCCCAAAGGCCGCCCGCGCGGCCGGCCGGGAGTGGGCCCCGCAAGATCTTCCTCTCCCTCACCTCCGACGAGCAGAACCTAAAAAACTCGACTCTCCCCGCCGACCCTCAGGATTCAGCCACCAGAGCCCGGCGTGGGGGTGGCCTGGGGTGCGCGGGGCGTCGATAAGCCCGAGGGAATCTGAAGGAACGGCCGAAGGCCGTGACGAAGATGACGAAGGGGAAGTCCGGAGCGAAGGCTCCGGACCGCAATCGTTGACCCGCGCACCCCAGGCCACCCCCACGCCGGGCGTCTTAAGAACTCAATCCCGATGGCCTCAAGAACCCAAACTGCTCCCCCCATTCCCCTGAACCCCGTAAACTCCCCAAAAAAATCAAAACATCCGGAGGAAACAACATGCGCATTTTGCTGGTCGAGGACAACCTTGATCTAGGCGATGCCGTGGAAAGCAAACTGCGTCTGGCGGGCCATAGCGTGCAATGGGTGCATGATGGGCTGGCGGCTTTGCGTTGGGGGCTGGACGAGACCTGGGATGCGTTGGTGCTGGACATCAACCTGCCGGGCAAGGACGGGTTTTCGGTCATCCGCGAATTGCGTGCGGCCGGGCTGGAGGCGCCCGTCCTCGTCATGACCGCGCGTGCGGAAATCGAAGACAAGATCGACATGCTGGATCTGGGCGCCGATGACTACCTGGTCAAGCCCTTTGACCTGCGCGAACTTGAAGCGCGGCTGCGAGCGCTGATGCGGCGGCCGGCCGGGCAGACCAGCAGCACCACCCAGTACGGCAATCTCAGCCTGGACCTGGCGGGGCGTAGCGTCACGCTATCGGGTGCGCCGCTGGAGTTGGGGCGGCGCGAATTCCGCTTGCTGGAGATCCTGGTTGGCCGGATCGGGCAGACGGTTGCCAAGGAAAGGCTGATGAACCAGTTGTTTGACCTGGATGACGGGTCGCTCAACGCGCTGGAGCTCCTGATTTCCCGCCTGCGCAAGAAGCTGGCCGGCGCGTCGATCGATATCGTTACCGTGCGCGGCGTCGGCTATCAGGCCCGCAGCCATGAGCATCCCTGAAAGCGCCTCCATCCGCCGCCGCGTCTTCACCTTGGGCGCGGCGTTGCTGGCGTGCGCGCTGATCGGGCTGGTGTTCTTCCTGCGCGATTATGCGCACCGGGCCGCCGAGCAGGCGTTCGACCGGCTGCTGGCCGCGTCGGCGCTGACCATCGCGGGGTCCGTGCAGATCGAGGACGATGGCGTGACCGTCGAACCGCCCGTGTCGTCGCTGGCGATGCTGTCGGGCAGCGAACGCGTGTTCTACGAAGCGCGCACCTCCAACGGCCGGCTGATCACCGGCTACGCCGACCTGGCGCCCACCCTGCCGCTGGCGCAGGCGGCAACGCCGGTGTTCGCGTATGTGACCTATCACGATGAGCCGGTCCGAGTGGCGACCGTGGGCAGGCTCGTGTCCGCCAGCCAGCATGCCGGTTGGGTGACGGTGCGCGTGGCCGAAACGCTGGGCTCGCGCGAAGAACTGGCCAGCGAAATCCTGGGCCGGGGGGTCCTGCCGTTGCTGGTCGTCTCGCTGGTGGCGCTGGGCTTGCTGTGGTTCGGAGTGCAGCGCGCGTTTGCGCCGCTGGCCGTGCTGGAACGTGACTTGCGCACCCGCGCGCCGGAAGACCTGACGCCGCTTGCCACCCCGGTGCCCCGCGAGGTGCGCCGCCTGGTCGAAGCGCTTAACGCCTTCATGCAACGCCTTTCCATCATCATGGATACCTTGAACACGCTGGTGGCCGACGCCACGCATCAGGTCCGCACACCCCTGGCGTCCCTGCGCGCACAAGCCGAGGTGGCGCTGGAGGAAACCGATCCGACACGCCTGCGCGAACGCATCGGCCGCATCCACCTGAACGCCACCCATGCCAGCCAGCTGATCAATCAGCTGCTGATGGACGCCACCATCACGCACCGCCTGGGCAAAGGGCCCCCGGAGCCGGTCGGGGTGGCCGAAACCATCAACGAAACCCGCCGCCGCATCGGCCCCGTGGAAGCCGGAAGGCTGCGTATCGAGATCGCCCCCGAAGTACGCCGCGCCCGGATCGCCGGCGACCGTGTGGCGCTGCGCGAAATGCTGCGCAACCTGGTGGACAACGCGCTGCGCTACGCGCCCGACGGCACCGTGGACATCCAGGCGACGCCGGTTGCAGGGTTCCGCGTGGCGCTGACGGTGTCCGACCGGGGCCCGGGCATTTCCGACGACGAGAAAGAAGCGGTGCAACAGCGCTTCACGCGGGGCCGTGCCGGGCAGTCGCAATCGGGCTCCGGCCTGGGGCTGGCCATCGTGCGCTCGGTCGCCCTGGCCCACGGCGGGTCGCTGTGGCTGCACGACCGGCCGGGCGGCGGGCTGTCGGCACGGGTCATCCTGCCGCTGGCGCAGCCCTCGGGCCGCCATCTGGCCACCTGGCTGGGCGCGCTCTGCACGGCGGCGATGTTGCTGGTGTCGGCCCCCAACGACCTGCAGGCGGCCGGCCTGGAAGAGATCGTCACGCACTATCCCGCGCCGCAGCCCTCGTCGCGCACGCTGGTGATCGCGGGGCCCACCGACACGCCGGTCGTCGCGCCGCTGATCCAGGGGTTCCAGTCCCTGCGGCCTGACGTCTCGGTGACCTACCGAGAAATCGGCAGCCGGGATCTGTACGAAGCCACGATCGACGGGCGGTTGACGCAGGTGGATGTGCTGATGAGTTCGGCGTCGGACCTGCAGATCAGGCTGGCCAACGACGGCTATGCGCAAAGCTACGCATCCCCCTACGCCCCCAAGCTGCCTTCGTGGGCCGTCTGGCGCAACGAAGTCTATGGCTTCACGTTCGAACCCGCCGTGATCGTCTACAACCCCAAGCGCTATACGGAGGCCACCGTGCCGCGCTCGCGCCAGGACCTGCTGCGGCTGCTGGAACGCGAACAGGCCAGCCTGCAGGGCCGCGTCGGCACCTACGACATTGCCGCCAGCAGCGTGGGCTATCTGCTGGCCGAGCAGGATGAGCTGGTGTCGTCGAACTTCTGGGGGCTGGCCAACGCCATGGGGCAGGTCGGCGTGCGCCTGTCGCCCACCACCGCCCAGTTGCTGGACGCCATCGAGAACGACGAGATGGACCTGGCCTACAACATCCTGGGGTCGTACGCGCTGTCTCGCCAGGCCTCCGGCAGCAAGATCGGCGTGGTGTTCCCGCAGGATTATGTGCTGGTGCTGGCGCGTTCCGTGCTGATATCGCGCCGCGCCCCCAGCCCGGACCTGGCGCGCGCGCTGGTGGACTGGCTCCTGTCGCCCGCCGGCCAGCAGGTGGCCTCCAGCCATGCGGCGCTGGGTTCCATCATGGAAGACACGCCCGGGCGCTGGACGTCCGAGGCCGTGCTGGCGCGTTCCAGCGGCATCGTGCAGCCCGTGGTGCTGAGCCCCGCGCTCTTGGTGGGGCTGGATCAGCGACGGCACTCGCGCTTCGTGCAGAACTGGGTGCGGCTGGTGACGGACACGCCCAAGCGACCGTAGCTGCGCCCAGGGATTACCCCTAGCCGCAACCTGTCTCCATGACAGGACGACGACAGACGCCGCCTCCTAAGATGGGCGCAGGCTGGACCAAGATCCTGCTCAGACCAATTCCAATCGGAGACAACACCCATGCTTGCCAAGTCCCAACTGGCGGCCGCCTGCGCCGCTGCATTCGCCATTGCCACCGGCAGCGCCTTTGCGCAGGCCGTGCCCGCGGGTTACCCGGCCGACTATCAGAAGATCCTGGACGGCGCCAAGAAGGAAGGCAAGGTCGTCATCTATTCGACCACCGACACCAAGGCCGCCGGCCCCATCATCAAGGGCTTCGAAGCGCTGTACCCGGGCGTCAAGGTCGAATACAACGACATGAACAGCACCGAGCTCTACAACCGCTACATCAGCGAACAAGCGGCGGGCGGCGGCAGCGGCGACATCGTCTGGAGCTCGTCGATGGACTCGGCGCTGAAGCTGGCCACCGACTACGCCTTGCAGTACAAGTCGCCCGAAATCGGTAAGCTGCCGGCCTGGGCCGTGTGGAAGGATTCGGCCTACGGCACGACGTACGAGCCGGCCGTGTTCATCTACAACAAGCGCCTGATCCCCGCCAACGAAGTGCCGACCACGCACGGCGCCCTGGCCAAGCTGATCGCCAGCCAGCCGGACAAGTTCAAGAACAAGGTCACCACCTACGACATCGAGAAGTCGGCCGTGGGCTTCATGCTGGCCGTGCAGGACAAGGCCAATGACCCCAAGTACTTCGAAACGCTCAAGGACATTGCCAAGGGCGGCCTGATCGTGCAGTCGTCCACGGGCACCATGATGGAACGCGTGTCGTCGGGCGAAAACCTGATCGGCTACAACATCCTGGGTTCGTACGCCGAAACCCGCGCCAAGTCGGATCCGTCGCTGGGCGTGGCCTACCCGACCGACTACGCGCTGGTGCTGTCGCGCGTGGCGTTCATCAGCAAGAAGGCCAAGAACCGCAACGCGGCCAAGCTGTGGATGGACTACCTGCTGTCGCAGAAGGGCCAGGAAATCATGGCCAACCAGGCCGACCTGGCTTCGGTGCGCGACGACATCGAAGGCGACAACGACGTGGACGGCATGACCAAGAAGCTGGGCGCCTCGCTCAAGCCGATCCCGGTCAACGAAACGCTGCTGGACTACCTGGAACAGACCAAGCGCCTGCAGTTCATCAAGGACTGGCGCGCCGCGGCGGGCAAGTAATGCCGCGCGGGTTCAGGACGGCGCACCCGGCCTGAACCGCCACAACGCGTAGCGGGCGGCACGGCGCCGCCCGCCTGACCGCCCCCGGGCGGGCTCTTCCCTGCCCGGGCGGCGCGACCGTCGCGTCATTTTCGACAACAGGATTTCCCCATGCAGTCATTGCGCAGAAAATGGCAGTCCCTGCCGCGCGGCGTGGTGGTGTTGATCACGGCACTGGCCATCTACGTGCCGCTGTCGTTCATCATCATCCAGAGCTTTCTCTCCGCGCCTTTCTTTGCCCCGTCCAAGGTCTTCAGCCTGGATGCATTCCGCTTCATCTTCGCGGACCCCGATTTCTACAAGGCGCTGAAAAGCGGCTTCATCCTGGCCTTCGGGCTGGCCATCATCGCCATCCCGCTGGGCGGCATGCTGGCCTTCCTGATGATCCGTACCGACCTGCCCGGCCGCCGCTGGATCGAACCGCTGATCCTGGTACCGGTGTTCGTGTCGCCGATGGTGCTGGGCTTCGGCTACGTCGTGGCCGCCGGCCCCGTGGGCTTCTTTTCGATCTGGGCGCAGAACATCCTGGGTTTCGTGCCCTGGAACGTCTATTCGCTGACCAGCATCGTCATCATCGCCGGCCTGACGCACGTGCCGCACGCCTACCTGTACATCTCGTCGGCCCTGCGCAGCATGGGTTCCGACGTGGAAGAAGCCGCCCGCGTCACCGGCGCCTCGCCGCTGCGCGTGATGGTGTCGGTCAGCCTGCCGATGGTGCGCCCGGCCATGCTGTACGCCACCGTGCTGCTGTTCTTCCTGGGCCTGGAGGTGTTCGGCCTGGTGCTGGTGCTGGGTGACCCGGAAGGCAACCTGGTGCTGGCGACGTACCTGTACAAGCTGACGAACAAGCTGGGCATCCCGTCTTACCACCTGATGGCGGCCGTGGCCGTGGTCCTGATCTGCATGACGATCCCGCTGGTCATGCTGCAGCGCCGCCTGATGCGCACCGCCAACCGCTTCGTCACCGTCAAGGGCAAGGCCTCGCGCGCCCGTCCGCTGCCGCTGGGCAAGTGGCGCTGGGTGGCGGGTGCCGTGGTGGCGTTCTGGCTGCTGGTTACCATCGTGGTGCCGCTGCTGGGCGTGTTGCTGCGGGCCTTCGTGTCCAACTGGGGCATGGGCGTGTCGCTGTTCGACGTGCTGTCGCTGGACGCCTTCCGCACCGTGTTCGCGCAGCCCAACCTGATGCGCGCCATCGTGAACTCGGTGGCCATCGGCGTGTTCGGCGGCGCGCTGGCCGTGATGTGCTACATGTTCGTGGGCCTGGCGATGCACCGCAAGCCCGACAACGTCACGCGCTTCATGGACTACAGCGTGCTGGTGCCGCGCGCCGTGCCCGGCCTGCTGGCCGGCCTGGCATTCCTGTGGGTCTTCCTGTTCGTGCCGATGTGGCTGGACAACGCGCTGGACGTAGACGAGAACGGCTGGCTGTCCGCCCTGCCGTTCGCGGAATGGCTGCGCGAGAACTTCATCGAATGGCTGCGCGCCATGCGCAGCACCATCTTCAGCGTGTGGCTGGCCTATACCGTGGTGTGGATGGCCTACGGCCTGCGCCTGATCTCGTCGACCCTGCTGCAAGTCGGGCCGGAACTGGAGGAGGCCGCCCGCAGCGCTGGCGCCCGCCGCGGCCAGGTCACGCGCCACGTCACGGTGCCGCTGGCCAAGTACGGCCTGATCGGTTCGTGGTTGCTGATGTTCCTGATCTTCGAGCGCGAATACTCCACGGGCGTCTACCTGCTGTCGCCCGGCACCGAGACCATCGGTTCCATGCTGGTGTCGCTGTGGGCCTCGGGCGCCATCGACATCGTGGCCGCGCTTTCCTTCATCAATATCGTTCTGGTCGTGATCGGCCTGGGCATCGCCCTGCGATTCGGAGTCAAACTTCATGATTGAGCTTTCTGTAGAAGACCTGCACCTGGACTACGGCGACAACCCGGTGCTCAAGGGCGTGTCGATGCAACTGCGCCAGGGCGAAGTGGTATCCCTGCTGGGACCCTCGGGCAGCGGCAAGACGACCTTGCTGCGCGCCGTGGCCGGCCTGGAAGGCCCCAAGCGCGGCCGCATCACGATTGGCGACCGCATCGTCTACGACGGCGGCGCGCGCAAGGAGATTCCCGCCGAAGAGCGCAACCTGGGCCTGGTGTTCCAGTCCTATGCGCTGTGGCCGCACAAGACCGTCTTCGAAAACGTGGCCTACCCGCTGAAGCTGCGCAAGGTGCCGTCGGCCGAAGTGCGCGAACGCGTGCAGGCCGTGCTGGACCAGCTGGGCCTGGGCAAACTGGGTCAGCGCCATCCGCACGCGCTGTCCGGCGGCCAGCAGCAGCGCGTGGCCATCGGCCGCGCGCTGGTGTACAGCCCGCCCGTCATCCTGCTGGACGAGCCGCTGTCCAACCTGGACGCCAAGCTGCGCGAAGAGGCTCGCGCCTTCCTGCGCGAACTGATCATCCGCCTGGGGCTGTCGGCCCTGATGGTGACGCATGACCAGAGCGAAGCCATGGCGATTTCCGACCGCATCCTGCTGCTGAACAACGGGAAGATCGAACAGCAGGGCACGCCGCAGGAAATGTACGGCTCGCCGTCCACGCTGTTCACTGCCGAATTCATGGGCAGCAACAACCGGCTGGAAGGCAAGGTCACCGAAGTGCGCGACGGCCGCGCCCGCATCGAAGGCCGCGGTTGGGCCCTGTGGGGCAAGGCGGGCGAAGGCGTGACCCAAGGCCAGGACGGCACGGCGGTGGTCCGGGTGGAGCAGGTGCGCCTGGCGGACGACCCGGACGGCAACCATCTGGACATGCCGCTCTTGACCAGCATGTACCTGGGCGACCGGTGGGAATACCTGTTCCGCACCCCGGACGCGGATCCCGCCAACACGCTGGCCCTGCGCGCCTATGGGCCGGAAGGCCGCGAACCCGGCCCCTGCCGCCTGGCGCTGCCCGCCAGCAAGGTCTGGGTCTTCCCGCGCAAGACGGCGTGACGCACCCCGGCCGTCTGCACGCGGGGGCCCGCCCTTCGCGCGCACGGCCGGATGAGTCCCGGGCCCGGGCGGCCGCCCGGCTTGCCGTCCGATAGCTGTTACAAGCCGTTGGCCCGCATGCCGGGCAACGTGGACTCGACTTACAATGCGTCCGTGCAACGCCCTGATTCCCCCTCCCCGCTAAGCCGTTACCTGCGGTGGCTGGGCGCTCCCGCCCAGCACTACCTGCGAATCGGCATCGCAATATCGCTGTTGGTGCACGCCGGCGCGCTGGCGTGGCGCTTTGGCGCGCCCGCCTTTACCCGCCCGCCCGTGACCAGCCTGGAAGTCGTGCTGCTCAATGCCCGCAGCGAGACGCCGCCGGACACGCCCCGTGCCCAGGCGCAGAATCAGATGAGCGGCGGCGGCAACGCCGACCGCGGCATGACCACCACCCCGCTGCCCCAGACCGGCGCCTCCGCCGAAACCATCGTGCTGGAAGCCATGCGCCGCCGCCAGGTGCAGTTGGAAGCCGAACAGACCCGCCTGATGACCCAGTTGCGCTCGCAAGAGAAAGCCGGCGTCGAACGCCAGGCCGTCAACCCCTGGCCGGACGGCACCGACTTGGGGCAGGACTCCCAGGACCAGGCCAGCGTGATCCAGAATGCCCAGGTGGCGGCCCTGGCCGCACGGGTGCAGCAATACAGCGCCGAACCCCGCAAGCAATTCGTGGCCCCGTCGGCCGAGGCCTCGCGCTATGCCGCTTACCTGGACGCCTGGCGCAGCCGGATCGAGGCGGTCGGCACCCAGCACTACCCGGACGAGGCGCGCGGGCGCATCTACGGCACGCTGCGCATCACGGTGTCGGTCCGCAGCGACGGCAGCATCGCCAACGTGGAAATCGATCAGCCCTCGCCGCACGCGGTGCTGAACCAGGCCGCGCGCCGCATCGTCCAGCTGGCGGCCCCCTTCCCCCCATTCCCTCCCGATATCGCCCGCGATACGGACGTGCTGGTCATCACCCGCACCTGGCATTTCGTCAACGACACCCTGGAAACACAAGCCCCATGACCGAGGCGACCCCTCTTGCCCGCTACGCCGTCATCGGCAATCCCATCGCGCATAGCCGCTCGCCCCAGATCCACGCCCTGTTCTCCCAACAGACCGGCAAACCGCTGCGCTACGAGCGCCTGCTGGCGCCGGTGGACGGGTTTGCCGAGGCGGCCGCGGCCTTCGTGGCAGAGGGCGGCCTGGGCCTTAACGTCACGGTGCCCTTCAAGCTGGACGCCTACGCCCTGGCGGCGGGCCGCTTGTCCACCCGCGCCCGGCTGGCCGGGGCGGTCAACACCCTGTCCTGGCGCGATGGCGCCTGGCACGGCTGCAACACGGACGGCGTAGGCCTGGTGTCCGACCTGCTGCGACTGGGCGTGCGCCTGAACGGCGCCTCGGTGCTGCTGGTGGGCGCCGGTGGCGCCGCTCGCGGCGTGCTGCAACCGCTGGCGGAAGCCGGCTGCGCCCGCCTGCACATCGTCAACCGCACGGCAGCCAAGGCCTTGGCGCTGGCCGATGCCTGGCGCGATACCGGCGTGTCGCCGCAGACCCGGGTCACGGCCGGCGGACTGGCCGACGCCGCGCTCGCAGGCGGCTGGAACCTGGTGATCAACGCCACGGCCAGCGGACTGCAGGACGCCGCCCCGGACCTGCCCGCCGGCCTGTACGCCGACGGCGCGGCCGGCTACGACATGATGTACGGCGCCCAGCCCACCGCGTTCATGCAACAGGCGCAGGCCGACGGCGCCGCGCTGACGGCCGACGGCCTGGGCATGCTGGTGGGCCAGGCCGCCGAGAGCTTCTACATCTGGCACGGCGTGCGCCCCGACCCGGCACCCGTGCTGGCGGCGCTGCGCGAGGCGCTCATGGCGGGACGCTAAGCAGCATGGCGGCGCGCAAGGGCCGATCCTGGTTCCGGATCACTACCGGCGTCCTGATGGCGCTGGTGTGCCTGGTCCTGCTGTACCAATTCTGGCTCTTCGCCCAAGTGGTCTGGTACAACTACCGCGACCCCGGCAGCAGCGCGATCATGCGCGAAGAGCTGTCCCGCCTGCGCGAGGGCAACCCCGACTTCAAGCTGCAGTACGAATGGGTGCCCTACGACAAGATCAACCGCAACCTCAAGCGCGCGGTCGTCGCCTCGGAAGACTCCAACTTCACCGTCCACGACGGCATCGAATGGGACGCCATCCGCAAGGCCTGGGAGTACAACCAGCGCCAGGAAGAAGCCGGCCGCAGCAAGATGCGGGGCGGCTCCACCATCACCCAGCAGTTGGCCAAGAACCTGTTCCTGTCCAGTTCGCGCAGCTATATCCGCAAGGGCCAGGAACTGGTCCTGACCTACATGATCGAACACGTCATGACCAAGGAACGGATCCTGGAGCTGTATCTGAACGTGGCCGAATGGGGCGTGGGCGTGTTCGGGGCGCAGGCAGCCTCCAAGCATTACTTCAACACCACGGCCGCCAACCTGGGCGCAAGCCAGGCTGCCCGGCTTGCCGCCATGCTGCCCAACCCCCGCTTCTATGACAGCCGCCGCAATTCCAACTACCTGAACTCCCGCGTCGGCGTGCTGACCCGCCGGATGCAGATGGTTGACATCCCCTGATACCCAAATCCACGCCATTCCGTCAGGCCTTCCCCACCCTTAGCGGCGGGATTTGTTAAGCTTTCACGTTTACGCGCTCCCTTTCCTTTTCATGCGTACCGCACGTCGCTACCTGGCCCGCGAGATCTATCGCTCTTGTGCAGTGGTCCTTATGGCCCTGCTGGGTCTTTTCACGTTCTTCGCGCTGGTGGACGACCTGGACAACGTGGGCGACAAGTTCTCCATGATGGCCCTGCTCTACATGCAGGCGCTGGCCATTCCCACCCGCTTGTACGACCTCCTGCCCATCGGGCTGCTGATCGGCGCGATCCTGGCGTTGGCGGGTCTGGCGCAGCGTAACGAACTCGTCATCCTGCGGGTCTCGGGCGTCAGCGGCATGCGCCTGCTGCGCATGCTGTGGATCGTCACCATCCCCCTGATGATCGGCGCGGCCCTGCTGTCCGAATACGTCACCCCCTGGGCCGAGATCAAAAGCGGCGAAGCCAACCTGCTGTTTCGCGGCAAGGCCGGCGGCGACCGCTTGAAGAGCGGCTACTGGTTCAAGGAACCCACCGCCAACGGCGGCACCCGCATCATCAATATCGGCGAACTCAAGGGCGACGGCCAGGTGGCCAACATCACCCTGTACGAATTCAAGAAAGACCTGACGCTGTCCGTCCTGTCCACGGCGCCCACCGGCCTGTTCGCCCACGGCGACCTGGTGCTCAAGGACGTGGCCGAGACGCGGCTGGACGACGAGGCCTCCGAGGCGCTGGCCAACGCCCGCCCGCCGAAGAACCCGCCCGCGGCCGTCGTGAAGGTGCCCGAGCGCACGGTGGACACCACGCTCAGCGCCGAGCGCCTGCTGGCCCGCGTGCTGACCCCTGAACGCATGTCCATCGTCACGTTGCTGGACTATGTGGAGTATTTGCGCGACAACCAGCTGCAATATGGTCGACAGGTCGTCGCCCTGTGGCGCAAACTGGCGTATCCGTTCACCTTGCTGGTGATGATCACGATTGCGGCCCCGATCGGCCTGATGCAGACGCGCCGCGGTGGCGTGGGCGCCAAGGTCTTCATCGGCATCCTGCTGGGCGTGGGCTTCTTCATGCTGAACCAGCTGGCCCTAAACGTGGGCATGTTGGGCAAGTGGCCGCCCTGGCTGACCGCCCTGGGTCCGAACCTGGGCGCCATGGCCCTGGCGCTGGGCGCGATGACCTACATGGAATACCGCCACACCTTTACCCGGTTCGTCCAACAACGCTGGCCTTGGAGCAAAAGTCCCGCATGAACGGCAGTATCTGGATGATCGGCGACGTGCAGGGGTGCTGCTCGCCGCTGGACCGCTTGCTGTCCCACCCCGATCTGGTCGGCGACCCGCAGTCGCGCTTCTGGTTCGCCGGGGACCTGGTCAACCGCGGCCCGCAGTCGCTGGAGACCCTGCGTCGCATCATCGACCTGGGCGACCGCGCGACGTCGGTGCTGGGTAACCATGACCTGCACCTGCTGGCCGCCGCGGCCGGGGTGCGCAAGCCGTCGAAATCGGACACGCTCGAAGAGATTCTTCGCGCGCCGGACGCGGCCGACCTGATCAACTGGCTGCGTTTCCGCCCGCTGGCCCATTTCGAACAAGGCCACCTGCTGGTGCACGCCGGCACGTTGGCAAAATGGGACGTCGCCAAGACGCTGTCCCTGGCCGGCGAAGTCCAAGACGCCCTGCGCGGCCCGAACTGGCAGAAGGCGCTGCAAAAGATGTACGGCAATGAGCCGGCCACGTGGAAAGAAGACCACAAGGGCGGCAAGCGGATGCGGGTGATCATCAACGCGCTGACGCGGATCCGCCTTTGCACGCCGAACGGACACATGGAGTTCGCAACCAAGGTCGCCCCGGGCGCCTGGCCACCGGGCCTGGTGCCATGGTTCGACGTCCCGAACCGGGCCACCCGGGACATCACGACGGTTTTCGGGCACTGGTCGACGCTGGGGTTATTGCAGCGGCCGGACGTGATCTGCCTGGACACCGGGTGCGTGTGGGGGGGAGCGTTGACGGCTTTGCGGTTGCAGGATCGGAAACTGGTGCAGGTGAAGTGTTCGCAGTTTCAGAATCCGTTGTCTGAGTGATTGGGAAGCTGCTGATTTAGTGGCTCGTTTTTTTGGCGAGTCTTAGCGCTTCGTAGGTCGCCCATCGGCGGTGTCGGCATGACGGCGCGCGCCCACGATTGCGGTCCGGAGCCGTCGCTCCGGACTGCCCCTTCCTCATCCTCGTCCGCCTTCGGCTCCCTTCGGATTCCCTCGGGCGCATCAAGGTTGCGCGCCGTCATGCCGACACCACCGACGAGCTGCCGCCGTCTGGGCCTGGGGCGCTGCTAGATCCTCGATTAATGACGAGTGCTGCGTTGCCCGCCGATTGCAGCCGCGCGGGCGGCTGCAATCGGCATACGTGATGTGGGGCGTCGGGGCTATGTCGCTTGCGCGCTTGCTAAGGCGGGGTTGCTAAGGGCGCCGTATTCACTCGGGGAGAGGTGGAGCGACGGGTGGCGCGCCACCCGTCTAATAGGGAGACTGTCGTGTGGGTGCGGCACTGTCTCTCATCTGACGAATTGATGGTTATTCGTCTTCTCGTGTCCGTAGGATGGGTGGAGCGCGGTAAATCCGGCATTGGGAAGGGAAACTTGATCGCGCGTAACCCATCGTGGCGGCATGCATCGATGATGGGTTACGTGCGATACACGTCGGTGTGCTTAGGCCGACCGGAACGCACTCCACCCATCCTACGAAGATGAACGACGCCGCTACCAACATCAATCGCCTGCGTAGGATGGGTGGAGCGCGGCAAATCCGTCATAACGGGAACGTCCATCGCGCGCAACCCATCATGGTCATGCAACGGCGATAGGGTCTACATGCAAGACGCGATCAACATCCTCACGACGCAAGACGCTGCGTAAGCTCCCAAAGGCCGCCCGCGCGGCCGGCCGGGAGCGGGCCCCGCAAGGTCTTCCTCTCCCTCACCTCCGGAGAGCAGAACCTAAAAAACTCAACTCTCCCCGGCGACCGTCAGGATTCAGCCACCAGAGTCCGGCGCGTGGGTGGCCTGGGGTGCGCGGGGCGTCGATAAGCCCGAGGGAATCTGAAGGAACGGCCGAAGGCCGTGACGAAGATGACGAAGGGGGGGGCCGCCGAGGCGAGTCCGGAGCGAAGGCTCCGGACCGCAATCGTTAACCCGCGCACCCCAGGCCACCCACGCGACGGGCGTCTTAAGAACCCTCAACCGCCCGAAAAAAAACCACCCTTAATGCCGAATCTCAGCCAAGAACTTCTGCGCCCGCACCGTCCCCGGTCGACTGAAAAACCCCTCCGGCGTTCCCGTCTCCACAATCCTCCCGGCATCCATGAACCACACCCGATCCGCGACTTCCCTCGCGAATCCCATTTCGTGGGTCACGCACACCATCGTCATCCCGTCTTTCGCCAAGCCCTTCATCACCTGAAGCACTTCGCCCACCATCTCCGGGTCCAGCGCGCTAGTCGGCTCGTCGAACAGCATCACCGGCGGGTTCATCGCCAAGGCGCGCGCGATGGCCACGCGTTGCTGCTGGCCGCCTGACAGTTGGGCGGGATAGGCGTCGGCCTTGTGCGCCAGGCCGACGCGCTCCAGCAGCTGCATCGCGCGGTCGCGGGCTTCGGGGCGGCGGGCGCGTTTGAGTTGCAGCGGGGCCAGCATCAGGTTTTCCAGCACCGACAGATGCGGAAACAGGTTGAACTGCTGGAACACGAAACCGATGTGGCTGCGCAGCTGGTCCAGGTGGACCTTGGGGCCGTAGATGTCCTGGCCGTTGACCTCGATCACGCCCTTCTGGATGGGTTCCAGGCGGTTCACGGTACGGATCAGGGTGGACTTGCCGGAACCGGACGGGCCGCACACCACCACGACCTCGCCTTGCGTCACTTGCTCGGTCACATCGGCCAGCGCCTGGTAGTCGCCGTACCACTTCTGCACTTGGGAAAATCGGATCATGTCGGCACCACTTTAGGGGTAGCCGTGAGCCCGGCGCGCCGTCTGCCGATACGCCGTTCGGTCAGGTGCACCAATGAACTCAGGCCAAAATTCAGGATGAAATAGGTCATCGCCAGCAAGCCGAACACTTCGAACGGCTTGGTCAGCAGCACGCTGTTGATCTGGTTCGCGGCATAGGTCAGTTCCTGCACGCTGATCACATAGGCCAGCGACGTCTCCTTCACCGTCGACACGAACTGGCTCAGCATGCTGGGCAGCATGTTGTAGAGCGCCTGCGGCAGGATCACGCGCCGCATTGTCTGCATGTACGACAGGCCCAGCGCGCGGCTGGCTTCCTGCTGGCCGGGGGGCAGCGCCTGGATGCCGGCGCGGATGATCTCGGCCAGGTACGCGCTTTCGTAGCAGACCAGCGCCACCACCATCGTCGTGGTGCCCGCGACGGGGCGGCCGATGATGAGCGGCACGAAGAAATACGCCCAGAAGATGAACATCAGGAGCGGCAGGCCGCGCACCAGGTAGACCACCGCCGAGGACGGCCAGTAGAAGATGCGGTAGGGGCTGATGCGGCCCAGCGCCAGCAACACGCCGCAGGGCAGCGCCAGGGCCAGGCTGATCGCGGCCAGGCCCAAGGTGGCGACCAGGCCGCCCACCGGTCCGTGCGGGTACTGCCCGATCAGCAGCAGCAGCCAGTTGTCTTTCAGTATGTCCCACATGTCAGCGTGCCCCCAGCGGACGGTAACGTCGTTGCAAGAGCGCCCCGCCCCCCATGATGATGAACGACAGCACCAGATAGATGACCGTCACCACGGCATAGGCCTCGAAGGTGCGGAACGTGTAGTTCTCGACCTCGCGCCCCGCAGCGGTCAGTTCCGTCACGCCGATCGCCATCGCCAGGCTGGTGTTCTTCAACAGCAGCAGGGTCTGGTTCAGCAGCGGTGGAATCGCGATGCGGAAGGCCTGCGGCAGAATGACCTTGCGCATGGTCTGCAGAAAGCTCAGGCCCAGCGCCCGCGACGCCTCGACCTGCCCCGGCGGAATGCCGCGCACGGCGCTGCGCAGGTCTTCGCAGATATAGGCCGACATCACCAGCGAGATCGCGATGCACGACATGATGAATTCGCTGCCGTGGCTATTGAGCCAGTCGGTCGCGAATTGCGGCAGCAGCGCCGGCACGCCGAAGTACCAGAAGAGAATGTGCACCAGCATGGGCACGTTGCGGTGGAACGCGACGTAAACCGCGATCACCGCGTTGGCCACGGGCGAGCCCGTCAGGCGGATCACCGCCAGCAGGCTGCCCACGAAGAACGCCAGGATCCAGGCCAGTCCGGCCAGCGCCAGGGTGGTGATGAACCCCCTGAGCAGCCATGACGGATACTCGCCCTGGAAAATGGCGCTGAAGTCGAAAACGTAATGCATCGAGACAGGCTCCAGCGCGCGCGGCGCGTCAACCCTTGATGGCTTCGATGCGGAAATCGCGCTTCATGTTGAACTGCGTGCCCGCGCCGAACCATTTGTCGAACGTCTTGGTGGCCTCACCCGATGCCTCCATGCCGTCCAGCACCTTGTTCACCTGGGCAAGCATGGCGGTGTCGCCCTTGCGCACGCCCATGCCCCAGGGCTCGACGAACAGCGCCGGCTCCAGGATCTTGACCGGCACCGCGCTTGCCGACGCCTGTTGCTTGAGCTTCACCAGCATCAGCTCAGACCCCACGAAGCCGCTGACCTTGCCCTGTTGCAGCGCCAGGAACGCGCCGCTGGGATCCTTGAAGGTCACGGGCTCGACATTGGGGATGTTCTTGCGCGCGCCCTGCTCCGACGACGAGCCGCGCACGGCGCTGACGCGCTTGCCGGCAAGATCAGCGGGCGCCTTCAAGTCCTTTTCCGAATCGCGCGCCAGGATCTTCTGCAGGCTCACGAAGTGCTGGTGCGAGTAATCGATCTGCTGCGCGCGCTCCGGGCTCCAGCCCAGGTTGGCCGCCACCACGTCGACGCGGCCGGCGATCAGTTCAGGGATGCGAGCTTCGACCGCGATCAGCTTCAATTCCAGCGGCACGCCCAGGCTGTCGGCAATGGCCTGGCACATGTCGACCTCGTAGCCCACGACGGCGCGGGTCTCGGGGTCCTGGAAGCTGAAGGGCTCGGCCGTACCCATGGTGCCGCAGATGAATTTGCCACGGGCCTTGATGTCCTGCAGGGTGTCCGCATGCGCGGCGGGCGCCAGCGTGGCGGCAAGGCCGACGGCGGCAACGAAAGTGGCGATGGTGGTCTTCATGGTATTTCCCCTTGGAATATAGGTATGGGTACTGCCTGCAAAACCTGCGCGTCAACGCAAGGCCGCGCACGCCTCATGGATGCGGCGGCAGCCTTCTTCGATGTTTTCCATGGACGTGGCGAAGCTCAGCCGCAAATAGGGCGACAGGCCATAGGCCGCGCCGTCCAGCACCGCGACGCCCGCCTCGTCCAGCAGGAACATCACCACGTCCAGGTCATTGGCCAGCAAGCGGCCGGCCGGCGTGCGCTTGCCCAGCAGGCCGTCGACCGACGGATAGACGTAGAACGCGCCCTGCGGTTGCGGGCAACGGATGCCCGGCACGGCGTTCAGCAACGCGACGATGCGGTCGCGACGCTGATGGAAGATGGCCGCGGCATCGCTCACGCAACGCTGGTCGGCCGTCAGCGCCACGCGGGCAGCAGACTGGCTGATGGCGCTGACGCAGCTGGTGCTTTGCGAGATCAGCGTGGCCATGGCCTTGATCAACGGTTTGGGGCCGCCGGCATAGCCCAGGCGCCAGCCCGTCATCGCATAGGCCTTGGACACGCCATTGATCGTGAGCGTGCGCGCAGCCAGCGCCGGCACCACGGCGGCGGGCGATGCGTGGGGCGCCTGGCCGTAAGCCAGATGCTCGTAGATCTCGTCGGTCATCAGCCAGACATGCGGATGGCGCGCCAGCACCTCGCCCAGCGCGCGCAGTTCGTCTGCGCCGTACATCGCGCCGGTGGGATTGCTGGGCGTATTCAGCAGCACCCACTTCGTGCGCGGCGTGATGGCCGCTTCCAGCGCCTGCGGCGTGAGCTTGAAGCCGTCGGCCTCCGGGCAAGCCACCACGACGGGGGTGCCGTCGTTGACCAGCACCATGTCCGGGTACGACACCCAGTACGGCGCGGGGATGATGACTTCGTCGCCGGCCTGCACGGTGGCGGCCAGCGCGGTGAAGATCAACTGCTTGGCGCCCACGCCGACGATCAGTTCGTCCAACCCGTAGTCCAGGCCGTTTTCGCGCTGGAACTTGGCGCGCACGGCTTCCAGCAGCGGCTTGGCGCCGGCGGAGGCCGTGTAGCGGATGTCGCCGCTGTTGAGCGTGTCGATGCCGGCCTGCACGATGTGGGCGGGCGTGGGCAGGTCGGGTTCGCCCACCGTGAAGTCGATGATGTCGCGGCCCTGGGCGCGCAACTGGTCGACGCGCGTTTTGGCCGCCATGCTGGGCGACGGCTTGATGGCCCGGGCGCGGTCGGCCAGGAATTCGGGGGCTACGGCGCTCATGCCAGCCCCTTGGCGGCAAACGCGGCCTGCATCCAGCTTTGCGTCCGGTCACCGCCCGCGATCTCGGCCATGATGCGTTCTTCCTTGGCGGCATGCGCGTGCGCCGCGGCGATCAGGCTTTCCGCGTCGCTGGCGGGAAAGCTGACCAGGCCGTCTTCATCGCCCACCAGGATGTCGCCGGGCTGGATGACCTGGCCGCCGATGGACACGGGCACGTTGACTTCGCCCGGGCCGTCCTTGTAGGGACCGCGGTGGATATGGCCACGCGCATAGCAGGGAAAGCTGTCGGCTTCGAACGCGGCCACGTCACGGATGGCGCCATCAACGACGACGCCGGCGCAGCCGTGGATCTGCAGGTAGCGCTTCATGATCTCGCCCAGCACGGCGTTGGACAGGTCGCCGCCCGCATCCACCACCAGCACGTGGCCGGGCTGGATCTGCATCATCGCCTTGTAGATCATCAGGTTGTCGCCCGGACGGGTCTTGACCGTCAGCGCGGTGCCCACCAGCTTGCCGCGCCCGTTGTAGCGGCGCAGGCCCGAGATGCCTTCGCGGCGCGCGAGGTTGTCGCTGAGGTGGGGCGTGACGATACCGGCCAGCGCTTCAAGGATGGCGGCGGGAGCAACGGGGGAAGCCGGCAATTGGCGTGCGCCGGTAAGGATAGTGGCCATGACGATCTGCAAATTCCTGAGTCGAAAGCCGCCGCAAGCCCGGAACCCTGTCCAGGCCCCGGCCAGCCGGGAGATGAATCAGATCGCATGGTGCGAGCTTTTCGGTTTGGGAAAAAGGGATTAAATTTCCACGAACTGCATCGCTTTTAGGAATATAAGGGTTAGCCCTTAGCGAAATTTCGGAATGAACCTGACCTTGGGCGGACCCGCCGCATGCTGACTTTCAAACAAATCGAGGCCCTGTACTGGACCGTCCGGCTGGGCACGTTTTCGGCGTCCGCACAGAAGCTGCACACCACGCAATCGGCCATCACCAAGCGCATCCAGGAGCTGGAGGCGGACTTCGACGTGGCCCTCTTCGACCGCTCCGGCCACCGCGCCGAACTGACCGCGCGTGGCCACGAGGTCTATGCACTGGCCGAAGAGATGCTGGGCCACCGCGACCGCCTGCTGGTCCGTTTGAAGGGCCAGCACACGCTGACCGGCACGTTCCGTTTCGGCATCACCGAGATCACGGCAATGACCTGGCTGCCCGCCCTGATCCGCCTGCTGCGCGCCCACTATCCGCGCATCACGCTGGAGCCGCACATCGACCTGGGCGCCGACCTGCTCAAACGCCTGCAGGCCGGCCAGCTGGACATGGCGTTCCTGCACGGTGAATTCGCCGAACCGAACTTGCAGGTGGTGGCGCTGCAACGCCTGGAGTTCGCCTGGATGGGCAGCCCCGACATGATCGACGCCAGCCGCATCTACACGCCCGCCGACATCGCGCGCCTGCCCTTGCTGCGCCAAAGCCGCGAGTCCGGCTTGAACATGATCTACGACGGCTGGCTGCGCCCGCATACGCCAGCCAGCAACATCTTCACGATCAACAGCCTGATCGCAATGGCAGGCCTGACCGCGGCCGGTTTCGGAGTGAGTTGCCTGCCGCGGGATTATTTCGCGGACATGGTGAGCAAGCGGCAGTTGGTGATTGCAAGAACCAGCACGGCGCCGCCGCAATCGGTGTACAGCGCGATGTTCCGGCGGGACGCAGACGTCGCGTTTTGTGAAAGCGTGGCGGAACTGGCGGAGAGTTGTTGTGAGTTTTCTGGGGGGTGGCAGTAGGAGGGGTGTTTGCGTGGTTGACGGGTGGGGGGTTCTTGAGACGCCCTTCGTGGCGGTCCCCCGGGGTGTGCGGGTCAACGATTGCGGTCCGGAGCCTTCGCTCCGGCCTTCCCCTTCGTCATCTTCGTTGTTGCCTACGGCAACTGCCTTTAGATTCCCTCGGGCTTATCGACGCCCCGCACACCCCGGGGGACCGCCACGAAGGGCTCTGCCAGCGGCAATTTCACGTCAGCTGGGGAGAACGGTGTGCTTAGGGTTCTCGCCAATAGTTTTGAGTGGTGGAGGATCTTGCGGGGCCCGCTCCCGGCCGGCCGCGCGGGCGGCCTTTGGGAGCATACGCAGCGTCTTGCGTCGTGAGGATGCGGGTTGCATTCAGCGTGTGACCTATCGCCGTTGTATGACCCATGATGGGTTGCGCGCGATGGACGTTCCCGTTCTTAGGACGGATTTGCCGCGCTCCACCCATCCTACGCAGGCGATTGATGTGGGTGGCGGCGTCGTTCACCTTCGTAGGATGGGTGAAGTGCGTTCGGGTCGGCGCAAGCACACGGGTGTCTGCCGCACGGAACCCATCATCGATGCATGCCACCATGATGGATTGCGCGCAAGCGGTCATCGCACCAACGACACACGATGCGTATGCCAATTGCAGCTGCCCGCGCGGCTGCAATTCGGCGGGCCCCGCGGCACTCGTCATTAATCGAGAACCTGACAGCGCCCCAAGCCCAGACGCACGTAGCGCGTCGGCGTTATCGCGATGACGGCGCGCAACCTTGATGCGCCCGAGGGAATCTGAAGGCAGCGGCCGTAGGCCGCAACGAAGATGACAAAGGGGAAGTCCGGAGCGAACGCTCCGGACCGCAATCGTGGGCGCGCGCTGTCATGGCGACAGCGCCGACGGGCGACCTACGAAGCACAACAAACCGCCAAAAAAAACCTAAGCAAGCACCCCAAGAATCGCATCCCGCGCCTGATGCGACAACTCCAGGCGAGTAGGCAAACTCCCATCAGGATGTCTCGTCGACAGCGCAGGCAAAAACACCACCTCGACTGACAGTCCCGTCGTCCCCATGACCCGCCAGAGATTCGCCACCAGGCTCTCTTCGCCGACAAACGCGGCGAAGCCGTCCCGTTTGCCGTCACGCAAAAACCGTAACGCGACGGGTTGGATTTCCACCGCCGCCGAACGCGCCGGTTCGAACAGGCTGGCGTGGAAAGGAAGCAGGTCGAAGCCTTCGGTCGTCGTGCCTTCGGGAAACAGTCCCACCGCATCGCCCTGCTTGAAGCGGGCCTGCATCGACTCCCCCATGGCATGCACTGCGTGGCGTTGGCCGCGTTCGATGAACAGCGTGCCTGCGCCCGCCACCAGCCAGCCGATCACCGGCCAACTGCGGATTTCGCTCTTGGCCACGAAAGACGTCGCGCGCGCGGAATTCAGGACGAAGATGTCGATCCAGGAAACATGGTTCGCCACCAGCAGCACGGGCCCCGTCATGCGCGGTTCGCCTTTGAAGACGACCCGCAGCCCACAGGCCGCCATCAATGCCCGCGACCAGGTGCGGTTCAACCAGGCTCGGGATTGGGGCCGGAGAAACGGGTAGACCGCTCCCACGCAAAACAGGCCGAAAACAATCAAGGGCAGCACCAGTGCCAGCCGTAGGACAAAGCGCAGCAGCTTCAAACTGAAGTCTCCCAGGCCAGCCGGCCACCGACCACGGTGGCGCGTACCCGACCGGGCAGCATCATACCCGCGAACGGGGTATGGGCGCTGCGGCTTTGCAGCGCTGCCGGCATCACCAGCCATTCGGCGTCCAGGTCGGCCAGGCACAGGTCCGCCGGCGCGCCCACGCCCAATTGGCCTGCCCGCGCGGCGTCCGGCGTCATGCGGCCGAGCACGGCGCCCGGGCCCGATGTCACGCGGGCCAACGCGTCGATCAGCGGGCAGCGACGGTCGCGCACCCACTTCAGCGTCAGGGACAGCAGCAGTTCCAGCGCCGTCGCGCCCGGCGCAGAGGCCGGGAACGGCACCGCCTTGGCTTGGCTGTCGACGGGAGTGTGATCCGAACACAAGGCGTCGACCAGCCCCTCGGCCAGCGCCGCGAGGATGGCATCGCGGTCGCGTTGGCCGCGCAGCGGCGGCGACAGATGGAAATTCGTATCGAAAAAGCCGATGTCGACGTCGGTCAGGTGCAGGTTGTGGGCCGACACGTCAGCGGTGACGGGCAGCCCTTCGCGCTTGGCCGCGCGCAGCAGTTCCAGCCCCGCCGCCGTGGACAGCCGGGTCAGGTGCACGCGGGCGCCGGTAGCGCGCTGAAGTTCGAAGATCGTTTGCAGCGCCACCGTTTCCGCTTGCGGCGGCAGGCCTTCCAGCCCCAGGCGCTCGGCGTAGGCGCCGCTGGCCGCGACCGTGCCGCGCGCCAGCCAGGGATCCTGCGGACGCAGCCACAACGTGCGGTCCATGCCACTGGCGTAGCGCATGGCGCCCCACAGCACCCGCGTATCGGCAATGCCGTGCTCGCCCTGGGCGAAGGCGATACAGCCCGCCAGGGAGAGCAGGCCCATTTCCGCCAGCGTCTCGCCGGCAAGACCCACGGTCATCGCGCCCAGCGGGTGAACACGGACCGTGCCGGCGTCGGCCTGACGCATCAGCGCGTCGACCTTGCCCGGTTCGTCCAGCGCGGCATCGGCATCCGGCGGCAACACCAGGCGGGTCACGCCACCGGCAAGCGCCGCGCGCAACTCGGCGGGCGCAAACGCGGAACCCGTGGCCATACTGCCCGCCCCTGCGGGCTGCAAGATTCGGGCCGACAAATCGACCAGGCCCGGCAGCACGGCCAGCCCGTCGGCATCCAGCACGCGGTCGGCCTGGAAGCCGTCCGGCGCCGCCCCCACAGCCACCACGTGGCCGTCGGCCGTGTAAATATCGTGCCGCCCGTCCACGCCGTTGGCGGGATCGATCAGGCGGCCGTTGGCGATGTGCAGCCTCATGGCGCGTCTCCGGCCAGCACGCCCAAGGCGGCCAGGCGCAAATGTTGCTGCAAGCCGGCCAATCGGGCCTCGATGGGCGGCAGGCTGGCCGCCACGTCGCCATCCACTTCCACGCCGGGCGTCAATGCGCCGGCGGGTAGCAGCAACACGTCGGAGTTGGCCGCGGCCAGCGCCGCGGGCGTCACGCCATAGGCCTGGGCGTATTCCCGGGCGGACGGCAGCAGCGCGCCGCTGATCCGTTCGACGCCCAGGGGCAGCACGATGACCACGTCGGCCCCCTGCAGGCCTTCGTGCAGGCTGGCGCAGGCGCGCACGCCCAATTGCGGCAGGCTGTCCGGCAAGAGCGTGCGCGGCGCGACGGCGCGCACTTCGGGCACGCCCAGCGTCGTCATCGCGTGGATGACCGAACGCGCCACCGGCGAATGGCGGATGTCGCCCACCAGCGTCACGGCCAGGTTCGTCAGGTCTTGCTTGATGTCCTGCATTGCCTGGAGCAATGCCAAGGCCGGCAGCGGGTCCGCATGCTGGCCGTCGCCGGCATTGACGACATGCAGCCCCGGCGCCGCCCGGGCTGCCGCACAATGCGCCGCGCCGCTGGCCGCATGGCGCAGCACCAGGATGCCCGGCGCCAGGCCTGTTACGGTCTGGGCCAGCGCATCGCCCGGCTCGGCGCCGTCGTCTTGCGTATCCAGGACGACAGGCAGCAGGGACAGGCGCGAGGCCGCGTCGGCGTAGGCGTCGCGGCAGGCGGGGTCGTCGGGCAGGGAAAGGAATACGGGCTGCGGCGTGGCGGCCGGCGCCTCGCCCGCGGCCCACGTGCGGGCCGCCTCGAGCAGGCGCTCGACGTGGCGTCGCGGCAACCCTTCCGTTGTCAGCAGATGAATGAGTTCGCCGCGGCGATCAAGTTGCGGATTGAGCATAGGCAGGCCGGGCCGCGTGCTTCAGGACGCAGGCAGGGTGTCCAAGTATCGTTGCAGGATAACAGCCGCGGCCATCGCGTCATCGGCCGCATGCGTACCCAGCAGGCGCTGGGCCTCCATGCTGGAGCCGCGTTCGTCCACCAGTTCAACGGCCACGCCGAAGCGGCCATGCAGCTGGTTGGCAAAGCGCCGGCAACGCGCGGTGGCGGGCTGTTCTCCGCCATCGGCATCCAGCGCCAGCCCCACGACCACGCGATGCGGCTGCCATTCCTGCAGCAGCGCCGCGATGCGGTTGAAACGCGCGTCGCGGATTTCACTGAAGATGATTTCCAGCGGACGCGCCTGGCGCGTCAGCGTGTTGCCGATAGCAATGCCGATCTTCTTTTCGCCGAAGTCAAAGGCAAGCAGCGTCTCTTCAGGCATGGCCCGCGTCGCCCGCCAGCATGACCGGATCGATGCCCAGCAGCTTCAAGGCGGCAGGGTATCGGTCTTCCGGAGGCACGTCGAAAATGATGTGGTCGTCGGCGCCGACGCTAAGCCAGGCGTTCTGGCCCATTTCGCTTTCCAGCTGGCCTGCGCCCCAGCCGGCATACCCCAGCGTGACCAGCATCCGGGCGGGCCCATTGCCGTCGGCCACGGCCTGCAGCACGTCGCGCGAGGTCGTCAGCGCCATCGCGCCCATCTTGATGCTGGAGCTGTAGTCGCCCGCAGGCGCGTGCAGCACAAAGCCGCGGTCGGTCTGCACCGGGCCGCCAAAGAAAACCAGCGTGTCCTTGACCGGGCCGATCTCAAGCGTCAGTTCAATGCGCTCGAACAGGGTGCCCAGCGTCAGGTCGGTGGGCCGGTTGATGACCAGGCCCAGCGCGCCGCGCTCGGTGTGTTCGCATACGTAGATGACAGAACCGGCCAGGCTGCCCTCGACCATGCCCGGCATGGCGATCAGGAACTGGTTGGCAAAGTTGGCCGCCTGCGTCGAGGCGGCTTCGTGGTGTTTTTCCGTCATGGCAACCCCTTCATGGGTAGTCTGAAAGAACCGTGGACGGGGCGCGCGTCATGCGCGGTCCTGCTTGCCTGGCGGCAGACCGTCCTGCGGTTACGAGGGATGGGGGCTTGCCCCATCTTACGAGCCCTGGCGGAATAGGTCAGCGGATCGGGTTCAGATTTCCATCAATTCAAAGTCCTCTTTGCGGGCGCCGCATTCAGGACAGACCCAGTTCGGCGGCACATCTTCCCAGCGGGTGCCGGGAGCAATACCTTCGTCGGGCAGGCCGGCCTCTTCGTCATAGACCCAGCCACAAATCAGACACATCCAAGTACGCATAGTTCTCTCTTACATCAATTCCCGACCGTGGTCCCCGTGGCGGGGCAAAGGTGGGGGGCTTCCATTAGAATGGGGACAATCTTACCGAAACCCAATAGGGGTTCCCCTGATTCACCTCAAAATGAGTCCGGGTACCCTCACTCAAGCGCTGTCCACGTGGCCCCCGTTACTCCCCCTCTCGTTTTGGTCTTCGGCCCGCTCGATCCCTCGGGATCCGACGGCTTGCCCGCGGATGCCGTCACCTGCGCCCGCCTGGGCTGTCATGGCCTGGCGGCCGTGACCGCGCTGACCGTGCAGGACACTGCCGGCATCGAAGAAATCCATCCTGTTTCGCCCGACCTGCTGGACGACCAGGCCCGCTGCCTGCTGGAAGACATGTCCGTGCAGGCCATCAAGGTGGGCGGACTATACACCGCTGAAACGGCAAGCGTTGCCGCCCAGGTCGCCGCAGACTACAGCCAGGTGCCGCTGGTGCTGCACCTGGGCCAGCGCGCCCCCTTGCCGGCGGACGCCGCCGACGAGGACGATGCCGACGACCTGTTGGCCGCCACGCTGGAACTGGTGCTGCCGCAGACCGACCTGCTGGTCATCGAACACCTGCGCCTGGCGCAGTGGCACGCCGACGGCGACATCGATATCGGGGACGCACCGACGCCCATGCACGCCCTGGTGGCGGCCGGCGCCGAATGGGTCCTGGTGCTGGGCAGCCCGCAGCGGCCCGGCCATTACGCCAACGTGTTGCTGGGCCCCAGCGGCCAGACCCACACCTGGCCGTGGCAAACGCCCCCGGACCGCAACGGCGACGCCGGCGGCCTGGCCGCCACCGCCATCACCGCCATGCTGGCCCGCGGGCTGGAAATGCCCGAAGCCGTGCGCCAGGGCCTGGCGCATGCCGACGCCTCGGTCGCCGCCAGCTTCCTGCCTGGCATGGGCCGGCGCATTCCCAACCGGATCCAACCGCAATGAAACCGCTGCGTTTTCCCGCCGGCCTGTATGGCGTCACCCCTGAATGGGACGATACCGAACGCCTGATGCAGGCCGTGCGCAAGGCCGCCGACGGCGGCATGCGTTCGCTGCAATTGCGCCGCAAGAACGTGCCCGACTCGGTGCGCGCCGAACAGGCGCGGGCACTGGCGCCCCTGTGCCGCGAACTGGGCGTGGTGTTCCTGATCAATGACGACTGGCGCCTGGCGCTGGAGGTCGGCGCCGACGGCGCGCACGTGGGCCGCGAAGACGAAAGCCTGGCGCGCATCCGCGCCGAAGCCGGCCCCGACCTGATCCTGGGCGGCTCCAGCTACGACGACCTGGTCCGCGCCCGCGAACTGCTGGATGCCGGCGCCGACTACATCGCCTTCGGCGCGATGTTCGCCTCCACCGTCAAGCCGGACACCGTGCGCGCACCGCTGTCGGTGCTGACCGAAGCCCGCCGCCTGGTCGAAGAGCGCGACGCGCCCCGGCCCGCGGTGGTCGCCATCGGCGGCATCACCGCCGACAACGCGCCGCTGCTGGCCCAGGCGGGCGCAGACTCCATCGCCGTCATCACCGGGCTTTTCGAAGCGCCCAGCATCCGGGCCGCCGCAACGGCCTGCTCCGCGCCCTTTTCCGCCAACCTCAACCGCAAGCCTTGAACGCCATGTCCCGTAACGAACAGCTTTTCGAACGCGCCTGCCGCAGCATCCCCGGCGGCGTCAACTCGCCCGTGCGCGCATTCCGCTCCGTGGGCGGCACGCCGCGCTTCATCAAGCGCGCGCAAGGCCCGTACGTGTGGGACGCGGAAGACAAGCAGTACATCGATTACGTGGGCTCCTGGGGCCCGGCCATCCTGGGCCACTCGCACCCTGAAGTGGTGCGCGCGGTGCAGGAAGCCGCCGTCAACGGCCTGTCGTTCGGCGCTCCGACCGAAGCCGAGATCGAACTGGCCGAAATGCTGATTGCGCGCCTGCCCTCGCTGGAGCAGGTACGTCTGGTCAGCTCAGGCACCGAAGCCACCATGACGGCCATTCGCCTGGCGCGCGGCGCCACGGGCCGCGCCAAGATCGTGAAGTTCGAAGGCTGCTACCACGGCCATTCGGACAGCCTGCTGGTCAAGGCCGGCTCGGGTCTCTTGACCTTCGGCAACCCCAGTTCGGCGGGCGTGCCGCCGGAATTCGTGTCGCACACGCTGACCCTGGAATACAACAACCTGGACGCCGTGCGCCAGGCCTTCGCCCAGCACGGCGCCGACATCGCGTGCATCATCGTCGAGCCGGTGGCCGGCAACATGAACCTGATCAAGCCGGCAGCGGGTTTCCTGGAAGGCCTGCGCGAGGTCTGCACGCAGCACGGCGCGCTGCTGATTTTCGACGAAGTGATGACCGGTTTCCGCGTAGGCCCGCAGGGCGTGCAGGGCCTGACCGGCGTGAAGCCGGACATCACCACGCTGGCCAAGGTGATCGGCGGCGGCATGCCGGTGGGCGCCTTCGGCGGCAGCGCCGAAGTCATGAAACACATCGCCCCGCTGGGCGGCGTGTACCAGGCAGGCACGCTGTCGGGCAACCCCGTCGCCGTTGCCGCGGGCCTGGCCACGCTGCGCCTGATCGCCGCGCCCGGCTTCTACGACAAGCTGTCGGCCCAGACCGCCAAGCTGGCCCAGGGCCTGCAAGAGCGCGCCCGCGCCGCCGGCCTGGCCTTCTCGGCCGACTCCGTGGGCGGCATGTTCGGCATCTATTTCAGCAACCACGTGCCGACCTCGTTCGCGGAAGTCTCGCAGTGCGACACGGCGGCGTTCAACCGCTTCTTCCACGCCATGCTGGACCACGGCGTGCATTTCGCGCCGTCCGCATTCGAAGCGGGCTTCGTCTCGGCCACGCACGACGACGCCGTGATCAAGTCCACCCTGGACATCGCCGAAAAGGTTTTCGCCGCGATGTAAGCGGCGGGCGTGCCGGCCTGGGATGCCTTACAAGGCGCCCGGCTGGCGCGTACCGGTTCAGGGCGCCTTGTAGCGCTCGTAGAGCGCCGTCACGTCCCTGACATAGGCTTGGGTTTCCGCATAAGGCGGCACGGCGTCGTACTTGCGCACCGCCCCTTCCCCCGCGTTATAGGCGGCCAGCGCCAGGTCCAATCGGCCGGGATACTGGTCGATCAGCCGGCGCAGATGGCGCGACCCGGCCCGCACGTTCGTTGCCGGATCCACCAGCGCCCGCTCGATATCGTCCACGGACAACACCGACGCCGCCGTCGCCGGCATCAGCTGCATCAGGCCCAGCGCCCCCTTGGGCGAGCGCGCATCGCTGCGGAACCCCGATTCGATCGCAATGACGGCAGTCAGCAACGCCCCATCCACGCCGGAATCCTGCGCCGCGCGGGCGATCAGCCCGTCGTGGGCGGTGGACGGCTTGGCATCGCCCCAGCGCAGGGCGCGGGAAGTGGGCGCAAGCGATGCCAGCCGCGCCCCGTCGCCCGCCTGCGGCGGACAGTCCAGGCAGGCCTTGATGCCGTTACCACGCCATACCGTGCGTGCCTGCGCCCGCTTGTAATACTTGGCGTAGCCCGTGGGCACTTTCATGGCGCGCCAGACGCCATACGGGTCTTTGTAACGGTAGATCTCGCTGGCCTCGGCGGGGCGGGCGGGCGCCAGCGTCAGCACGGCCGCCGCAAGGGCCGCCACCGCCGCCATGCCCCCGGCCCGCGCGGCAAAGGCGCGCAAGGCAGGTAGGAAGGATGAGGGATGTCGGCGCATGGTCGGGGCGAAGGTAGCGTCCGAAGACGGGTTGGCGAGCCCCTATGCTGCGGCGACGATCCCGGTTTGTCGCTCGGTCCTACGCCCTAGTCCCGCGCGGGCGGTGGGTTTCCCTATGTAAAACAGGGCCGAAACTACGGCATATGTCGGACGAGTACGATAGAATATGTCGCAATATTTCGTTTATTTACCAAATGAATGAACCTGGCAGCCATTGAGCGCCAGGCGGGAGAGGCTGAGATGGACGCAGAAAACACGCTCCAGCTGGTGCTGGATGCCAATACCAACGTCCTGACGGCCATCTATACGCCGCCTCCACGCCCCGACGCGGCGCCGGCGGACGACGATGACGCCCCCGCCGCTGAGGCATCGGGCAGCGCTGGCGGTGACGACGCCCCGGAGCTGGACGCCGACACGGACGTCGCCGTCGACACGGCGCCCCACATCAATCTTGACCTGCCCACCTGGGATGCGCTGACCGCCGCCGTCGTGGCGCAAGGCTGGACCGCCGACGCGCTGGACAACCACGCCGTGCTGGCCTTCATCGACCAGTGCCGCAGCGCCGCCGAACCCGTGCAGTTTCCGGTCGGGCAGGTGGTGGACGGCTCGTTCGAACTGGAACTAGACCCCACCCGCATGGCCGCGCTGCTGACCCTGCACCCGCCCAAGGGCGGCCAGCCGGTCACGCTGGACATGCTGCGCCACGCAGTGGCTGACCGCGGCATCGTGCATGGCGTGCTGGAAGCGGCCATGGCCGAAGTCGTCGAGCAAGGCCGCAGCGCCACCGTCATGATTGCTCAGGGCACGCCGCCGACCCGCGGCACGCCCACCCGCTTTGAAAGCCTGCTGGACCGCCTGAAGCCGCGCGCCCAGGAGATCGACGAACTGGCCCAGGTGGACTACCGCGACCTGGGCAGCCTGTTGCTGGTGTCGCCCGGCACGCCGCTGATGCGCCGCGTTCCGCCGCTACCCGGCGTGGACGGCACCAACGTGCTGGGCGAACCCGTGCTGCCGGACGAAATGCCCGACACGCCGTTCTCCAAGGACATCTCGGGCGTGGAAGTCGACCCGGAAGATCCGCTGCTGCTGCGCGCCACGATCGCCGGCACGCCCAAGCTGATCAGTCAGGGCGTGCAGGTCAATCCCATGGTGGAGGTCGACGCCGTCAACCTGTCCACGGGCAACATCACCTTTGAAGGGTCGCTGCAAGTGCGGGGTGACATCGCCGCCACCATGGAAGTCCGCGTGACGGGCGACGTGGTGGTCAACGGCACCATCGAGGCCGCGCTGGTGGAAGCCGGCGGCAGCGTGACCGTCAAGGGCGGCATCATCGGCATGGCCGAGGCCCTGCAGGACGCCGCAGCCACCGCCCGCACCGCCCACATCGTCTGTGGCGGCGCGCTGAAAGCGAAGTTCATTGAAAACGCGATCATCAGCGCCGGGCAGGATGTGGAAGTCGAACGCGAGATCCGGCAAAGCAGCATCGCCGCCGGCGGCAGCGTGCTGGTCGGCCCGCCGAACACGCAGCAAAGCGCCATCACCGGCGGGCAGACCCGCGCCTTGAATGCCGTGCGCGCGGGCACCATCGGCTCGCCGTCGGGCATTCCCACCCTGGTGCAGGCCGGGCTTGACCCCCACGCGGATATCAAGCGGTCGGCGCTGACGCGCAAGCGCCTGAAGATGAACGAAGAGAAGGCCAAGCTGGAACAGCTGCTGATGTTCCTGAAGGCCAACCCTCAGCGCGCCCCGGGCGACGTCGTGGAACGCGCCCGCAACACCCACGGCAAGCTCAGCGGCGAACTGCTGGCGCTGGACGCGGAAGAAGCGCAGTTGGTCCGCGACCTGCTGCCCCTGCACACCGCCGTCATCACGGCGACGCGGCGCTTTTGCAGCGGCACGAAGATCCAGTTGGGCAACAAGATGCAGGAGTTTCTGGAAGATCAGGTCGGCGGCAAAGCCGGGCTGGAAGAAGGCGAGATCGTCATTCGCTGACGCAGACGCCAACAGCGCCCGCCCTGCCGCCGGTCAAGGCACCAGGACAGGCGCCCCCCCTCTGCCCCGATCAGGGCGCCAGTTCCTTGAACCAGACCCGCGGTGAAATGCCGCGGTCTGGCCCCAGGATGGAAAACCCGCCGTCCACCGGGATATCCACACCCGTCATCCAGGACGCGGCATCCGAACACGCGAAGCAGACGGCGGCGGCGATCTCGCTGCCCGAACCCACGCGGCCCAGCGGATGGAAGTGCGCTCCCACCGCATCGGCCGCTGCCCGCGAACCGCCAGACAACTGTTCCACCGACGGCGACCACGTCCAGGCCGGCGACACCGCCAGCACGCGCACGCCGGCCGGCGCAAGTTCCACCGCGAAATTCTTGGTGATCTGCAGCAGCGCCGCCTTGGACGCCGGATACAGCGCGCGTCCGGCCGCGCCGAACTTGCCGCCCGTGCTGCCCAGATTCACCACCACGCCGCCGCGCGGCAGATGCGGCGCCGCGAACTGCGTGAAGATCGCGGCCGACACCAGATTGGTGTCCAGGGTGCTGTGCCATTCCTCGCGCGAAGACGCCAACCCGCGGTCCGCGTACTGGCACGCGTTGTTGACCAGGATGTCCAGCCGGCCGAAGCGCGCCAGCGCGGCGTCGATGCAGCGCTGGATCTGGCTGTCTTGTCCGATGTCGGTCTCGCAGAACAGGGCGCGCCCGTCCAGCTCCTGAGCGAGCGCCTGGCCCGCCTGGGCGTTGCGCCCGACCAGCACCACGTTCACGCCGGCCGCGGTCAGACCGCGCGCGATGTCAGCACCCAGGCCTTGCGTGCTGCCGGTGACGATGGCGGTTTTGCCGGCCAAGCCGGGAAAGCCTGAAAAATCCATGGATAGTCCTTGATCAATGCGGCGCGGCGGCCCAGCGCACAGCATCGGCCACCGAGCCGGTTTGCGCAATCAGTCGCATGCTGGCAAGCGAAGCCTGATGCACGGCTTCGTCGGCCGAGGCGCAGGCGTCTTCGGCCACCATCACGTCAAAGCCGATGTCGGCGGCATGGCGCACGGTGCCCTCCACCACGGAATGCGTGGCAACTCCGGCCACCACCAGCCGGCGCGCGCCGATCACGCGCAGCGTCTCTTCCAGCGGCGTGCCATAGAACGCGCTGATGCGGGTGTGCTTGACGATGAACTCGCGCGGGCTGCCGGCCAGCGGCTGCAGGCCGTCGTAGAAGGCGCTGCCCCACTGCCCTTCGGGCACCGCGCCGATCGTCGCCACGTTGCGGAAGATCGCGCAGTTGGGCAGCAGGTCGGCGTAATCGGGCCGGAAAGCGATGCGCACGTGCACGATGGGCAGCGACTGCGTCCGCGCGCCGTCGAGCAGGGCTGCGGCGCGGTCCAGCAGGCGCTGGCGCGCCCCGCTGTCAGCGTCCAGCCCGACGCGGATCTTGCCCTCGGGATGCAGCACGTCGTTCTGGTAGTGCAGCGCCAGCACCGCGGTGTCCGTCGTCATCAAACGAACACCTCGAACACGTCGTGCGCGTCGTCGCAGTTGACGAGATCCACGCGCTTCATGCGGATGCGCCAGCCGTCGCCTTCGGCGGCCAGCTTATGGGTGTAGCGGCCGGCCAGTTGGCGCGGCTGGCGCTTGCGCCATTCCGTCATCTGGAAGGCGGAGTGCACCACCAGGTTGCCGCCCGCATCCACGCCTTCGACCTGGACGCCGCCCACCAGCCGCACGCTGCGCGTGGGCGGCTGCTGCGACCAGTTGCGGGGATGCTCCAGGCGCCGGATGCGCACGTCGCGCAGCATGCGGTCTTCCCAGAACAGCGAAATGTGGTCGTACGGGCTTTGCTGGCCCGGGACCCGCGGCATCCAGTACATGCCGTCCGGCGTCCACAGCGACTGCCAGTCGTCGTAGCGCCGTTCGTCCAGCAGCCGCGCTTCGCGATAGAGGAACTGGGCGATGCGGTGGTAGGCATCCGCCGGCACGTCGGCCGGCGACAAGTCCGTGGTCCCGACGTCGAAATCCAGGTCTAGCAGCATGCGCCTTCTCCCGTGGCGGGCGCGGTCGACGCCGCGCCGGCTTCCATATAGGTCTTCCAGGCGCGGAACTGGTTGCGCATGGGCAATTCGCTGGTGCCGTTGACCGACACCAGGCCGTCGGCGTCGCTGCGGTCGCTGCCGTGGTAGCGATGCATGCTGACCCATTCACCGCCGCGCGTGGCGTTGCCCTCCTGGCAGCGGTTATAGAGTTCGATATCGTCCGGCATGACATTGGACGACGGCGAGTTGATGACGTTGGCGTACAGCATGGCGCGCTTGAACACACCGTCCGGCGCCCCCTTGCAGCGAAACGTCTGGATCTCGATCAAGGTGCGGTCCACGGCGATCGGCCGGATCACGCGGAATTGCTGGAACACGGTATGGGGCGAGCCGCTGCCGTAGATGACCGTGTTGTGGCGGTTCATGCCCAGGATCTCGCGGGCGCGTTCTTCGCCATAGGCGCCCGTCAGCGTCTCGAAGTGCGCGCGCGACACCGGATCGCGCTCGGCGGCGCCCGGGTTGAAGATGCCTTCCATATAGCCGTGGCCGTTGTCGTAGGCGCGCAGTTCCAGCTTTTCCCAGAACTCGTAGGGTTCGCCGTTGCCGTCCATGATGTGCAGCTCGAGCGGCATTTCGCCTATCTCCTTGGCCTCGTCGCGGGCCGCGGCATAGGACGATTCATGTGTCACGCGGGCATGCATGGTGTCGTGCAGGTTCTCGTAGAACACCTTCCAGTTCGACCGCTGCATCACCCGGAAGATGCCGCCCGCGACTTCGACTTCGCCCACCGGGGACCGGTCGCACAGATTGTCGATGGACGAGCGCACGCCGCCCAGGAAGTCCGTCAGTGCCGGGCCTTCCTTCGCCTGGCTGGCGAACACGAAGCCGCGGTAGCTTTCCACGCGCGCCAGCCGGCGCATCGAAAACGTGGGGTCGGTGGGGTCGTAGGCCGTACCCTCCAGGCCTTGCTTGAGCGGCACGCCCAGATGGCTGCCGTCCAGCTTGAAGGTCCAGGCGTGATACGGGCAGCGGAAGAACTTGCCCACGCAGCCTTCGCCGTCGGCCACCACCTTCGCGCCCTTGTGCGGGCAGCGGTTGTACAGCACGTGCACGTTGCCATCGGAGGCACGCACCATCAGCACGTCCTGGTCGCCCAGACGGGTGGTGTGATAGTCGCCCGTCTTGGGCACCTGGCTTTCGTGGCCCACGTAGATCCAGGCGCGGCCGTAGATCCGCTGCATCTCCAGATCGAAGATGGCGGGGTCGGTGTAGACGCCGCGGTGCACGCTGTCGCCGCGTACCATCGCGGCCAGTTGTTCCTGCGAGTAAGACATGTCGGCCTCCTACTTGTTCGCGCTGTCTTTCCAACGCGCCATCAGCGTGTTGGACGGCAAGGTCTCGTCCAGCAGCTTGGCGGCGGTTTCACGGCCCGCCACGGGCAGCCCCTTCGGGTCCAGCAGGCCCACCTGCACCAGCACGCTGGCCTGGTCCCAGTAGATGTGCTCGTGGTAGAGCTTGTCGCCCCGGAATTTCACGATGGCGATCAGCGGGATCTCCACCGGCCGGCCCGTAGGCGCCACACCGGGCAGCAGCCAGTCGATCTCGGTGGTATGCGTGAAGCAGAACAGCAGCTCGTCCACGATCTGGGTCGCGCCGACGGTGCGTGACAGCGGGATCAGCCGGGTATCCGGCGGGTTGCTGTTGACGAAATGGTGCTGGTAGAAGCGCGACAGCTCCTTGTGGCCCACGCCGCCCGTCATCGTCGGGATATGGTTCACGTAGGGTTCGGCCACCATCGTGGCCATGGTGGCGGCCACATCGCGCGTGCCGAATTCATATTCGCAGTGCTTGTCCCACAAGGCCGAATAATCGAACTCCGGGCCGATGGCGCGCTGCAGGGCCGCCATGCTGCGCTGGTGCGCCATCAGGGCCGACGGCTTGTCGTAGTGGTCCCCGCCGGTGCGCGCGAACGCGTGGTCCATGCCCGGATACACGTAGAGTTCCACGCCCGGCTTGCCGCCCAGCGCGGCGAGGATGCGCTGGCGTGCCTCGGGCGGACAGAAGCCATCCTGCTCGGCAATGTGCAGCACCAGGCGGCCGCGCAGGTTGGCCGCCTCTTCCAGGCTGCTTTCGATGCCCACGCCGTAATAGCCCACGGCCACGTCCACATCGGTGCGGCACGCGGCCAGATAGGCCAGCTTGCCGCCCAGGCAGTAGCCCAGCACGCCCACCCCGCCCTGCTGCTCGGGCAAACCGCGAAGCGCGGCGAGCGTGGACGCGATGTCTTTCAGGCCCAGCTCCACGTCGAAGCCCTGATAGAGTTCGAACGCACGCGGCATGTCGGCAGGGCCATCGGTTAGCTGGATGCCGGGCTGCTGGCGCCAGAACAGGTCGGGCACCAGCACCACGTAGCCCTCTTCGGCCAGCAATTGCGCCGCACGGCGCATGAAGTCGTTGACGCCGAAGATCTCCTGGCAGAGCACCAGGCCGGGGCCGTGGCCCGCGGCCGGCACGGCCAGGTAGGCGCCAAAGGACTTGCCATCGTGCGAGGCAATCGTGATCTCGCGCGTCGTCATGTTCTGGGTCATGCGGTTCTCCTGTAATGCGTGATGCGTATTGCGTGAGGCACGCCGCCTTACTTCATCTGGCACGAGGCGGCGAACGGGTCCTGGTACTGCGTCAGCACGGTGCCCGACAGCTTGTTGGCCAGCTTGCCATCCGCGCCCGCCTCGACGACGCGCAGGTAATAGTTCTGGACCGGATACTGGTTGCGGTTGAACGTGAAGTCGCCCCGCACCGACTTGAAGTCCGCACGCCGCAATGCCGGGCGTAAGGCGTCCGCTTCCAGCTTGCCGCCCGTCTGGCGCACGGCGCTGTCCAGCAGCATGGCCGCGTCATAGCCCTGCGAGGCGTACAGCGTGGGGCTGCGGTTGTAGGTCTTCTTGAAGTCTTCGACGAACTTGCGGTTGGCCGGGTTATCCAGGTCTGCCGCCCACTGCGACGTGTTGCGCAAGCCCTGGATGGGCGCACCCACCGCCGCGATCGTGTCCTCGTCGCCCGAGAAGCCGGGGGCCAGCAGCGCGATGTCCTTCGACAGGCCCGCGCCGTTGAACTGCTTGATGAAATTCACGCCCATGCCGCCGGGCAGGAAGAAGAACACCGCATCTGGCTTGCTGGCGCGCAGCCGCGTGATCTCGACCCCGTAGTCCAATTGGCCGAGCTGGGTGTAGATCTCTTCGGACAGGCCGCCCTTGTACAGGCGCTTGAAGCCATTGAGCGATTCGCGGCCGCCGGGGTAGTCCGGTGCAATCAGCGCCACGCGCTTGTAGCCCTGGTCGGCGGCGTACTTGCCCATGGCCGCGGGGATGTCCTCGTTCTGCCAGGCCACCGCGAAGAAATTCGGATTACAGCCCGCGCCCGCGTAGTTTTCCGGGCCGGTATTGGTGCTGAGATAAATCGTGCCCGACTGCAGGATGGCCGGCATCACCGGCAGCAGCACGTTCGAAAACACGATGCCCGTCATGATGTCCACGCGATCGCGCTTGAGCAGCCGTTCCACCGCCTGGCGGCCCGTGTCCGCCTTCTGCTGGTCGTCGGCCACCACCACTTCCGCCGGCAGGCCGCCCAGCTTGCCGCCGGTATGCTGCAACGCCAGATTGAAACCGTCGCGGATCTCGTTGCCCAACGCCGAACCGGGTCCGGACAGCGTCGTCAGCAAGCCCACCTTGACCTTGTCGGCCGCCGAGGCCCCCGCCGCGGCCGCCATACAGACCAGCGCCGCCAGCGCACGCCGGCTCCAGAGATTTCGATTCATGAGCCACCCCGTTTGCACCGCCAGCCGCGCTGGCGGAAAGCTGACAGAACCCGTCTGCCGTCGGTTTACGCATGCTGCCGATCCACGTCGCCACCTAGCGTATGCCGCCGGGCGGCGCCGCTCTATCCGAATACGGTCAGTTTTATCCGGGATTCACTTAATTCCCAAGCCGGGACGATTAAATTACTCTGGCCGCAGATACGGGAGCGTTCCCGTCCCGGAGGCATCCATGCACGGCTGGTCCCGACTCACGCTTGCGCCCTTGCTCAAACGGCGCGTGTTCAGTTCCACCCACCAGGACGAGACGCGCACGCGCGTGTCCGAAGCGCTGAAGGAACACCGCCTGACGTGGAAAGGCGGCCGCGTGGACGCCGAACTGAACCGGGGCCGCTTCGGTTCGCTGACGGTCTGTACGTTGCGCTACGGCGCCGAAGTCCACATCGAACCCGATCGCCTGCAGGATTTCATGCTGGTGCAGGTGCCGCTGCGCGGCCGCGCCTGTATCGAATGCGGCGACGAGCGCGTCAACGCCAACCCCGATTGCGCCGCCGTCATCGCCCCCAACCGCCCGCTGCGGCTGCACTGGGAAGCCGGCTGCGAACAGCTGCTGCTGAAGATCCCCCGCGGCAAACTGGAAGCCATCGGCCAACGCGCCTTCGGCGACGCCGCCACCCGCCCGCTGGACTTCAGCCCCGCGCTACGCCTGGACAACCCCATCGGCGCCGTCTGGCGCAGCATGATGACGGGCCTGATTCACCTCTTGCCCACCCTGGACGACGGCGCCCCCCGCCCGCCCGCCGCGTGGCTGGAACACATGGAAGACAGCCTGATCCTGCACCTGCTCTACAACCAGCCCAACACCTGGCAGACCCAGTCCGGCCAAACCCCGGCCGTCCCGCGCCGCCTGACGCTGGCCGAGACCTACATGCGCGACCACCTGTCCGCCCCCCTCACCCTGACCGACATCGCCCGCCACGCCGGCGCCAGCGCCAGCGCCCTCACCCGCCTGTTCCAGGAACACCGCGACACCACCCCCATGAACGCGCTACGCGCCCTGCGGCTGGACACGGCAAGGCAACAATTGAAGACGAACGCCACCGCCAGCGTGACCGAGGTCGCGCTGGGTGTCGGGTTCGGACATCTGGGAAGGTTTTCGGAGTACTACCGCGAACGGTTCGGCGAACTGCCAAGGGAGACGCGACGCGGTTGATGGGGGTCGGTTCGCGGGGGGAGATGATGGGTTGCGCGCGTTGGGCAACGGTTCAATATTGACGACCCGAGCGCGCTCCACCCATCCTACGGATGACGAGCAGCGCCACAGAAGAAGGCCAGCAGCGTCATATGTAGAGGATCGGCAGCACCAAGTCCGAAAGGACCAACAACGTCACGACGCAAGACGCTGCGTACGCTCCACGAGGCCGCCCGCGCGGCCGGCATGGAGCGGGCCCCGCAAGATATTCCACCCAACCCAGACGTTGGCGCGAGCCCTAAGCACGCAGCCCGCCCCGGCGGACGCCAGGTTGTCAATCACGCAGCCCGGCGCGGGGGTGGCCTGGGGTGCGAGGGGAGTCGATAAGCCCGAGGGAATCTGAAGGCAGTTGCCGTAGGCAACAACGAAGATGACAAAGGGGAAGTCCGGAGCGAAGGCTCCGGACCGCAATCGTTGACCCGAGTCACCCCAGGCCACCCCCGCGCCGGGCGTCAAAAGAACCCACCCCATCCCCCTCGCAAAACAATCAAGCCCCCGGCACCACAGCCGTCACCTCAATCTCCACCTTAGCCCGATCCTCAACCAGATCCGCCACTTCCACCGCCGTCATCGCCGGAAAATGCCGTCCGATGAATTCCCGGTAGTGCTTGCCGATCGCCGGATACGCCGCCACGTACGCATCCTTATCCGTGACGTACCACGTCATCCGGACAATGTGCTCGGGCTTCGCACCGCCTTCGGCCAGGATGGCGACAATGTTCGACAGCGTCTGGCGGACCTGGTCCGCCAGGTCATCCGATTCGAACTGCTGCTGGCCATTCCACCCCACCTGCCCGCCCACGAACACGAGCTTGCTGCCCACCGTCATTTCGGTAAGCACGCCATTCGAATAGCCCCGGGGCGCCATCCAATCCGGCGGTTGCAGAATCTTCATAACGTCTCATCCTATTTTTAAAAAAACAAACTACAGGGTGGCCCCGCCGCTTACGCCGCGGCAGCCAGATAAGCCTGCATGCGTTCCCGCAAGTCCGCAGGCAGCGGCATGGACTTCATCGTCCGCAAATCCACCGTCACGATCGTCAGCGTCGCCGACAAGCGCAACTGGCCGTCAGGCCCCTCGAAACGCACCAGCGCCTTGAACGACGCCCCGCCGATACGCTGCACTTCCAGCGTCTGGCGCAGGCGCTCGTGCCAACGGCTGGGCGCGCTGAAATCGCACGTCACCGACGCCATTGGCGTGCCGATGTGGCGCTCGACATGCAGCGCGTGGAACGGCAGCCCCATGCCCTTGTCGAACCATTCTTCGACAAAGTCGTTGATCATCTCGAAATAGCGCGGGTAGAAGACAATGCCCGCGGGGTCGCAATGACGGAAGCGGACTTCTACCTGGCTGATGAAAGGAGCGGCCATGATGATTTCCCGGTTGCCAGTTCAAGCCATCTTGCGCAGCGCGAAACGTTGCAGCTTGCCCGTTTCGGTACGGGGCAGAGCCGCCACGAATTCGATCGCGCGCGGGTATTTGTACGGCGCGATGCTGGCCTTCACGAAGGTCTGCATCGCCGCCACGAGTTCGTCGCTGGGCGCGTAGCCCGGCTTGAGCACCACGAACGCCTTGACCAGCTGGCCGCGCTCGTCGCACGGCGCGCCCACCACGCCGCATTCCGCCACGGCCTCGTGGCGCAGCAGCGCGTCCTCGACTTCCGGACCGGCGATGTTGTAGCCCGCCGACACGATCATGTCGTCATTGCGCGCCTGGTAGAACAGATAGCCTTCGTCGTCCTGCATGAAGGTGTCGCCCGGCAGGTTCCAGCCGCTTTGCACGAAGCGGCGCTGGCGCTCGTCGGCCAGGTAACGGCAGCCCGTCGGGCCCTTGACCGCCAGGCGGCCCACCGTGCCGTTGGGCACCGGATTCATGTCGTCGTCCACCACTTGCGCCACATAACCCGGCACCACCTTGCCGATGGCGCCGCGCTTGACCGATTCCGGCGGGCTGGACACGAACACGTGGATCATTTCCGTGCCGCCGATACCGTCGATCATCTCGATGCCGCTGGCCTGCTTCCACAGCTGGCGGGTAGCGTCCGGCAGGGCTTCCCCGGCCGACACGCTCTTCTTCAGTGACGACAGGTCGAACTTGCCGACCAGTGCCGCCATCTGGCGGTAGAACGTGGGCGCCGTGAAGACGATGGTGGCGCGGAAGTCCTGGATCAGTTCCAGCAGGCTTTCCGGCGTCAGCTTTTCGGCCAGCACGGTGCTGGCGCCCACGCGCAGCGGGAAGCACAGCAGACCGCCCAGGCCGAACGTGAAGGCCAGCGGCGGCGTACCGCAGAAAATGTCGTCCGGGCCCGGCTTGATGACGTGCTTGGGAAAGAGGTCGCACATCGCCAGCACGTCGCGGTGGAAGTGCATGCAGCCCTTGGGCGAACCCGTGGTGCCGCTGGTGAAGGCGATCAGGCACACGTCATCGGACGCCGTGTCGCAGGCAGCGAAATCGTCCGGCTTGGCGGCCGCCAACGCGTCCAGCGCATCCGGCGCCGTGTCGTTGAAATACATGACCTGCGACAGACCGGGGCAATGGTGTTCGTGATCCGGCTGGGCGCAGAACTGCGCTTCGTCCTTCAGGCGGGCGTCGCACAGGACGGCCTGGATCTGGGCCTTCTCGATGATCTGCTTGAGTTCCTTGGCGCGCAGCAACGGCATCGTCGGCACCGTCACCAGGCCCGCCTTGATCGCGGCCAGCCAGGACGCGGCCATCATCGGGTTGTTCGGTCCGCGCAAAAGCAGGCGGTTGCCGGCGACCAGCTTCATGTCCTCGGTCAGCACGCGCGCGATGCGGTTGGTCAGCGCGGCCAGTTCGCGGTAGGTCATGGTGGCCGGCTTGCCGTCCTGGCGCCAGCGCAGCGCGACGCGCTCGCCGAAGCCGCGGTCGACCATGGCGTCCACAAGTTCGACGGCGCAATTGAACCGCTTCGGATAGGCCACGTCGGGGCCGTCCAGCAGGAATTCTGGCCATTGGTCGCCCGGGGGCAGGTTGTCCCGGGCGAAAGTGTCGATGTGGGCGGATGCTTCCATAAGATTCCCCTTGCTATGCGATGCGGTGCGGTGTGGTTGGCGTTGCGGAATGGCGAGGGCTCGATGGCCCCTTATGCCTTCAGCAATTCACGGGCGATGATCAACTTCTGCACTTCGGTGGCGCCTTCGTAGATACGCAGCGCTCTGATTTCCCTGTAAAGCTTCTCCACCGGCATCCCCGACACTACCCCCGCGCCCCCGAACATCTGGAGCGCGCGGTCGATCACGGTCTGCGCCGACTCCGTGGCCATCATCTTGGCCATCGCCGCTTCACGCGTGGTGCGCAGTTTCTGCACGTCGCGCATCCACGCGGCGCGGTACGTCAACAGCGCCGAGGCATCGATGGCGGTCGCCATGTCGCCCAGCGCGGCTTGCGTCAGTTGCAGGTCGGCCAGGGTCTGGCCGAACATGCGGCGCGACTTGGCGCGCGCCAACCCTTCATCCAGCGCCCGGCGGGCAAAGCCCAGCGCGGCCGCCGCCACCGATGCGCGGAAGATGTCCAGCGTCATCATGGCCAGCTTGAAACCCTGGCCCGCGTCGCCCAGGCGATGCGACACCGGGATGCGGCAGTTGTCGAAGGTGATCGTGGCCAGCGGATGCGGTGCGATCAGTTCGATGCGCTCGCTGACCTCGAAACCCGGGGTGTCGGCATCCACGACGAACGCGCTGATACCGCGCGCGCCCGGCGCCTCGCCGGTACGGGCGAAGACGACGTAGAAGTCGGCGATGCCGCCGTTGGAAATCCAGGTCTTGGCGCCGTTCAGCACATAGTGGTCGCCGTCCAGCCTGGCTTCGCAGGCCAAGGCGGCCACGTCCGACCCGGCGTCCGGTTCGGACAGCGCGAAGGCGGCGATCTTCTCGCCGCTTGCCACGCGCGGCAGGTAGCGCTGGCGCAGCTCGTCCGAGCCCATCAGCGAGATGGCGCCGCTGCCCAGGCCCTGCATCGCAAACGCGAAATCGGCCAGCCCTTCATGGCGGGCGAACGTTTCGCGCAGGATGCACACGGCGCGGGAATCCACTTCCGACAGCGCGCCGCCCCAGGCGCCACCGGGGCCGCCCGCAACCGCGTAGCGCAGCCAGCCGGCCTGGCCCATGGCCTTCACCAGTTTCTTGCACGCCGCATCCGCGTCGTGATGATCCACGTCGCCCAACGATTTCTCGCACCAGGCGTCGACGTCATGCGCCAGCTTGCGGTGCGCGTCGTCAAAAAAGGGCCAGTCCAGCCAGCTAGCGTCACGCATCATCAGTTCCCCTCGAAGACCGGCTTCTGCTTGGCCACGAAGGCCTCGTAGGCACGGTGGAAGTCGCGCGTCTGCATGCAGATGGCCTGCGCCTCGGCTTCGGCCTCGATGGCTTCGTCCACGCCCATATTCCATTCCTGATGCAGCAGCTTCTTGGTGACGCCGTGGGCGAACGTCGGACCCGCGGCCAATTGCGCGGCCAGCGTCTGGGCGGCTTCGCCCAGCTTGTCGGCGTCATGCAGGGCATTGAAAAAGCCCCAGCTGGCACCCTCGTCGGCCGTCATGGCGCGGCCGGTGTACAGCAGTTCAGAGGCGCGGCCCTGGCCGATCATGCGCGGCAGCAAAGTGCACGCGCCCATGTCGGCGCCTGCCAGGCCCACCCGCGTGAACAGGAAGGCGGTACGCGCGGCCGGGGTGCCCAGGCGCATGTCGGACGCCAGCGCCACCATCGCGCCCGCGCCGGCGCAAACGCCGTCCACCGCGGCCACGATGGGCTGCGGGCAGGCGCGCATGGCCTTGACGAGGTCACCCGTCATGCGCGTGAAGTCCAGCAGTTCCGGCATGGTCATCTTGGTCAGCGGACCGATGATCTCGTGCACGTCGCCACCCGAGCAGAAGTTGCCGCCCGCGCCCGTCACGACCACGACCTTGACGTCCGTGGCATACACCAGCGAGCGGAATAAGTCGCGCAGTTCGGCGTAGGAGTCGAACGTCAACGGGTTCTTGCGTTCCGGTCGGTTCAGGGTGACGGTTCCGATCTTGCCGTCGGCCGACACCTGCCACAGGAACGTCTTGGCCTGATAGCCGGCCAACGGACGCTTGTGGTGCTTCATGGTGTGCTCTTCGGACTGGGTGCTCATGGTGTCTCCGTTCGTTATCCTGGGGTTGATGGGTCGCGCCGGCCTCAGCCGGTCATCACTTCGCCGCCATCCACGGCGATCGCCTGGCCGTTGATGGAGGCGGACGCCGGCAGCGCCAGCCAGGCCACCGTCTCGGCCACTTCCTCAGGCTGCACCAGGCGGCCCTGCGGGTTGCGCTCGGCCAGCTTGGCCCGGGCGGCTTCCGGCGTCATGCCGGTCTTGTCCACAATATTGGTCACCGCGCCACGCACGATGTCGGTTTCGGTGTAGCCGGGGCACACCGCATTCACGGTGACGCCCTTCTGCGCCGTTTCCAGCGCCAGCGACCGGGTCAGGCCGATCACGCCGTGCTTGGCGGCGCAGTAGGCGCTGACATAGCCATAGCCGATCAGGCCCGCCGTGCTGGCCACGTTGATCACCCGCCCCCACTTTTCCTGCAGCATGCCGGGCAACGCCGCCTGGATGCAGTGGAACGTGCCCGTCAGGTTGACGGCGATCATCTGCTGCCAGAGCGCCGCGTCGGTGCGGTCAAAGCGCTGGCTCACCGCCTGGCCGGCGTTGTTCACCAGCACCAGCACCGGGCCGAATTCCACTTCGGCCTGCGCGAACGCCGCGCGCACCGAGGCTTCGTCGGCGATGTCCGCGCTGACGGTCTGCACCTGGCCCAGGCTGGCCAGGCTGTCGGCGGCCGCCTCCAGGGACGCGCCGTCGCGGCCCAGCAGCGTGACGCGCGCGCCGCGCGCCAGGAGCGAACGCGCGCTGGCCAGGCCGATGCCGCGGGCGCCGCCCGTCACCAGCGCATGGCGCCCGGCAAGGGGTTGCGGGGAAGTCGTCATTTGATATCCAGTTGCGCCATGGCAGCGGCGCGTTCGAAATTGGTTTCCAGCTGGCGCTTGCCGGCGAAGTACTGGCTGGGCCAGGCCACGTCGGTATAACCCACCCGCGCCGCTTCGCGCAGCGTCCAGGAGGCGTCGGCCAGATGGGGACGCGCCAGGGCGCACAGGTCGGCGCGGCCCGAAGCGATGATGCCGTTGGCATGGTCGGCTTCGAAGATGGCGCCCACCGCGATGGTGGGGATGCCGGCTTCGTTGCGCACGCGGTCGGCGAACGGGGTCTGGAACATGCGGCCGTAGACGGGCTTTTCTTCCTTGCTGACCTGGCCCGACGAGCAATCGATCATGTCGGCGCCGGCCGCCTTGAAGTGGCGCGCGATCTCTACCGCGTCGTCTGCGGTGATGCCGCCTTCGACCCAGTCGCTGGCGGAAATCCGCACGGACATGGGCTTGTCTTCGGGCCACACGGCGCGCACGGCGTGGAAGACTTCCAGCGGGAAGCGCAGGCGGTTCTCCAGGCTGCCGCCGTATTCGTCTTCGCGGCGGTTGGTCAGCGGCGAGATGAAGCTGGACAGCAGGTAGCCGTGGGCGCAGTGCAGTTCCAGCCAGTCGAAGCCGGCTTCGGTGGCGCGGCGGGCGGCGGCCACGAAGTTGTCGCGCACCGCATCCATGTCGGCGCGCGTCATGGCGCGCGGCGTCTGCGACACGCCTTCGATGTAGGGCAAGGCGGAGGCCGACAGCAGCGGCCAGTTGCCTTCGGCCAGCGGGTGGTCGATCTTCTGCCAGCCCAGCTGGGTTGAACCCTTGCGCCCGGCGTGGCCCAACTGCACCCCGATGCGGGCGTCGCTGTTGCCGTGCACAAAATTGACGATGCGGGCAAAGGCCTGGGTCTGCTCGTCGTTCCACAGCCCCGGGCAGCCCGGGGTGATGCGGCCGTCGGGCGACACGCAGGTCATTTCAACCATGACCAGGCCGGCGCCACCCATGGCGCGCGCGCCCAGGTGCACCAGGTGGAAGTCGCCCGGGACGCCGTCGGAGCAGGAATACATGGCCATCGGCGACACCAGGATGCGGTTCTTCAGCCGCACTCCACGCACCTGGTACGGCGTCAGCATCGGGATGGCGGGACGCTTGCCGGCTGCCGCCGGTGCGCCGGCGCGCTCCGCGATCCAGCGTTCGAAGCCTTCCAGCCAGGCGGGATCGCGCAAGCGCAGGTTTTCGTGCGAGATGCGCTGCGAACGGGTCAGCAGCGAGTAGGCGAATTGCTCGGGTTCCAGTTCCGCGTAACGCTCGACGTTTTCGAACCATTCGGTGGAATTGCGGGCGGCGTTCTGGATCTTCAGCACTTCCACGCTGCGCACTTCCTCGTAGTGCTTCAGGCCGGCTTCCACGCTGCCTTCCGCGCCGCTCAAGCAGCGGGCAAGCTCGATGGAGTCTTCCAGCGCCAATTTGGTGCCGGAGCCGATGGAGAAGTGGGCAGTGTGGGCGGCGTCGCCCATCAGCACGACGGGCACGCGGCGCTGGCCGCGAGCGGTCTCCAGCGTGTTCCAGTGCACCCAGGTGTTGCAGATGACGCGCGGGAAGCGGATCCAGATGGCCGAGCCGCGCAGGTGCGAGGCGTTGCTGATCAGCGCATTGCCGTCCAGCCAGGGCGCGAACAGCTTTTCGCAGTAGGCGATGCCCTCTTCCTGGCTCATCTGCTCGATGCCGGCGGCCTGCCAGGTTTCCTCGGGCGTTTCCACGATGAAGGTGGACATGCCGTCTTCGTAACGGTAGGCGTGAGCCTGGAACCAGCCGTGCTCGGTCTGTACGAAAGCAAAGGTGAACGCGTCGAATACTTTTTTGGTGCCCAGCCAGACGAAGCGGCAGCGGCGCTGGTCGATGTCGGGGTGGAAGGTATCAGCGTAACGGGTACGGATCTGGCTGTTGATGCCGTCGGAGGCAATGACGAGGTCAGCGTCGTATTCGCGGGCGATGGCCTGGTCGTCCTGGACGAAGTTCTCGAACACCAGCTTGACGCCGACGTCTTCGCAACGCGCCTGCAGGATGTTCAAGAGCTTCTTGCGGCCGATGCCGATGAAGCCATGGCCGCTGCTGCGGATGCTGCGGCCCTTGAAGTTGATGTCGATGTCGTCCCAATGGTTGAACGCATCGCCGATGGTCTGGGCGGAAACGGGGTCTGCTTCACGCAGGTTCTGCATGGTGGCATCCGAAAACACCACGCCCCAGCCGAAGGTGTCATACGGCCGGTTGCGTTCGATGACGGTGATTTCGTTCGCGGGGTTCTGCAATTTCATCAGCAGACCGAAATACAGGCCGGCGGGACCACCGCCGATGCAGACTATTTTCATTGCCGTAACGCTCCGAGGTACGCGACAGTCGCTCGTTTATCGGGAGCGGGGCGCCGCGGATATTTAGGTCTGGATAGTTTAGGCTTGAAATATATACCTGAAGTGGGGGGATCGCAAATGGGGGAAATCTATTAGGGCTTTGGGGAATGGGGGACGGGGCGTGGGGCGGTTAACGGCGTTGTAGGTTCTCGTAGGTCGCCCATCGGCGCTGTCGGCGTGACGGCGCGCGCCCACGATTGCGGTCCGGAGCCTTCGCTCCGGACTGCCCCGTCGTCATCCTCGTCCGCCTTCGGCTCCCTTCGGATTCCCTCGGGCGCATCAAGGTTGCGCGCCGTCACGCCGACAGCGCCGACAAGCTACGGAAGTCTTGGGTCGAGGCGCTGTTAGGCCGCTGTTTACTGACGAGTGCTGCGGGCCCGCCGATTGGCGCCGCCCGGGCGGCGCCAATCGGCATACGCGTCTGGTGTCGTTGGGGTGGTGGTCGCTCGCGCGCGGGTGGGGAGGAGCGACGGGTGGCGTTCGTCATTCGTAGGATGGGTGGAGCGCGGCACATCCGTCATTAGGATGATGACGCCTGTCGCGCGTAACCCATCGGGGTGGCATGCATGGATGATGGGTTACGTGCGGCATACATTCGCGTGCCTATGCCGACCGGTACGCACTCCACCCATCCTACGGTGCATGGACAGATACGTAGGGGCAAAGTACCTCAAACCCAAACCACATCTTCACGACGCAAGACGACGCGTAAGCTCCCCGAGGCCGCCCGCGCGGCCGGCCGGGAGCGGGCCCCGCAAGATCCTCCACCACCCAAACACCGGTGGAGAGAACCTTAAGAAACCCGTTCTCCCCTGCTGACGCCATCGTGCAACTGACAGAGCCCGGGGCGACGGTGGCCTGCGGGGCGCGGGGCGTCGATAAGCCCGAGGGAATCTGAAGGCAGTTGCCGCAGGCAACAACGAAGATGACGAGGGGGCAGTCCGGAGCGAAGGCTCCGGACCGCAATCGTTGACCCGCGCCCCGCAGGCCGCCGACGCCCCGGGCGTCTCAAGAACCCACGCCCGCGACAACACAAAACGCCGTCAAGCCCTCCCCCGAAGCCACTCCTCCAATTCCTTAGCCGGCAACGGCGGCGAAAACAGAAACCCCTGCCCCGCCGCACACCCCTGCTCGATCAAGAACCGCCGCTGTTCCTCATTCTCGACGCCTTCGGCTACCACCGGCAGGCTCAAGCTCTCTCCGATCCGAATGACGGCGCTCGTCAATGCCCGCGCCGCGTCATCGCTTTCCAAGCCTTGGACAAAGCTGCGATCCAGCTTCAGTTCGTCCACGATCAGGCGCCGCAAATGTCCCAGGCTGGAATACCCCGTTCCGAAGTCGTCCATCGACAAGCGCACGCCCAGGCGATGCAGTTCGGCAATCGTCCGTAGCGTGCCGGCCGTAGCGTCCAGGACCACGCCTTCGGTGATCTCCAGCATCAGGTCGGCAGGCGCCAGGCCGAACTCGGCCAGTGTGGCCGCGATCATCCGGGGCAGGTTCAGGTTGTGGAAATTCGTGGCCGACAGGTTCACCGACACCGACGGCACCTTCAATCCGTTGTTGCGCCACGTCGCCAACTGCGAGCATGCCTCGCGCAGCGCCCAGTCGCCCAGGTCGCCAATCAGTCCGCACTCTTCGGCCAGCGGCACGAAACGCACCGGCGAAATATCGCCGAGCGTCGGGTGGCGCCAGCGGGCCAGCGCTTCCACCCCGTACAGGCTGCCGTTCTTCAGGCCGACCTGCGGCTGGTAGTGCAGGCGCAGCGCCTTGGCTTCCAGCGCGTCGCGCAGAGCCGCTTCCAGCGCCAGGCGTTCTTGCGCCTGGCGGTTCATTTCCGCGCTGAAGAAAGAGATCCGGTTGCGGCCCGCCGTCTTGGCCTGGTACATCGCCATGTCGGCATGGCGCAGCAACGTATCCATGTCGCGCCCGTTTTCCGGGAACACGCTGATGCCGATGCTGACCGACGGGTTCAGGGTGATGCCACCCACCGAGAACGGCTGGGCCAGCGCCACCAGGATGTGTTCGGCGGCGGCCGTCAGCCGGCCGTGCTCGAAGTCCGGCATCATCATCACGAACTCGTCGCCGGACAGCCGGCCGACGATGTCGGTCGCCCGCGCCAGGCGGCGCAAGCGCTGCGCCACGTCGCGCAGCAAGGCGTCGCCGATGGGATGGCCCAGGGTGTCGTTGACCTGCTTGAAGCGGTCCAGGTCCAGGAACAGCACCGCCACGCGCTTGCGTTCCGGTTCGGCGCGCGCCAGGGCCTGCTCGGCTTGGGCCAGCAGCAGGTTGCGGTTCGGCAGGCCGGTCAGCTCGTCGTAGAACGCCAGTTGGCGGATGCGGGCGCGGGCTTCTTCGCGTTCCAGCGCCAGCGCGCACAGGTAGACGCACACATCCACCAGGCGATGGTGGAAGTCGTCGGGCAGGCGGCGTTCGCGGAAGTAGAAGCCGAACGTGCCGATCACCCGCCCGTCGCTGGATTTGATGGGCGAAGACCAGCAGGCCTTGATGTCGTCGGGCAGCGGCAGGTGGCGGTAATCGTCCCACAGGGGGTCGGTGGCGATATCGGGCACGATGACGGGGCGGCCCAAAAACGCGGAAGTGCCGCAGGCGCCCGATTGCGGGCCTATCTTCACGCCGTCCAGCGCATCGCTATAGGCGGGCGGCATGCTCGGGGCCGCCAGTGGGCGCAAGTGGCCGGTGTCATCCACGCGCAGCACGGTGGCAGCCACTTCGGGCGCCAGGCGCTCGACTTCGCGGCACACCATGTTCATGACCTCGACGACCGAGGCCTCGTTCACCATCGCCTGCAGCACGCGGCGCTGCAGCACTTCATGCACCTTGGTGGGGGTGATGTCGGTCAGCACGTCCACGATGTTGACGAGCGTGCCCCGGTCGTCGAAGACCGAGTTGGCCATGACCGACACCCATAGCGGCTTGCCGCAGCGGTCGTAGACCAGCACGTCCTTGTGGTACCCCTCGCGGCAGGCGATGCGGCGGTCCAGTTCTTCGCGGGTGCCGCCGTCGGGCCGGCCGCCGGCCAGCAGTTCGCCCAGTTCCTGGTGCACGGCATCGCCCCGGCCGAAGCCCAGCATGCGCTGGAAGCCGTCGTTCACATAGACGATGCGGCCATCACTGCCGGACACCGCAACGGCGTTGCCGGTTTCGTTGATGCCCAGGAGCAGCAGGCGGATCTCTTCCTGCCGCTCGGCATCGGCAATCGACTTGCGCGAGATGACTGAAATGCGCACGACCTCGCCATCATCGTCCTTCAACGGCAGATAAGTGGCCTCGATCCATAACGATCCGCCGTCCTTCTTGCGGTAGCGGCAGGTGCCCGAAAAATGCTCGCCCTGGAGCAGCCGGGCCCAGATGCGTTCTCCGCTGGCGATGCCCTTGCCTTCGTCCATGCTGTCGCACAGCATGTCGTGGCGCAGCGCCAGGGCCTCCTCCAGGGTGTACCCCGCGGCAGCCAGGAAATTGGCGTTGGCGTTCGACAGCGAGCTGCTCGCATCGAAATCGAACAGCAGCAGCGCCCGATCCATCGACGTCAGGTAATTGCCCGCATGCCACGCGGCGCCCTGGGGGCCCGCGCTCGAAACGCCTACATGAGTATCAAGCATAAGGGGCTCCATGCCGGAATACAGCTGTTCCGGTTTCATTCAGCGCTTTGGAAAACCAAGCGTGACGCGGTCTCGGCCGTCCTGCTTGGCCAGGTACAGCGCCTGGTCAGCACGACTGAGCGTTTCCGAGAAAGTCTCTCCCAACTGGTGATGCGCCATGCCGATGCTGACCGTCAACCGCAATACCTCGTCGCCCGCCGCCACCGCCAGCCCGCGCACCGCGCCGACCAGCCGATCCATGACGCCCTGGGCGGCGTCGGGCTGCGTGTGGGGCAGCAGCACCAGGAATTCCTCACCGCCCCAACGTCCGCACAAATCGTATTCGCGCAGGCTCTCGCGCATCACGCCGGCCAGCTCGACCAGCGCGCGGTCGCCCGTCTCGTGCCCATAGCGGTCATTGACCGCCTTGAAATGGTCCACGTCCAGCATGGCGACGACAAAACTCTCGCCGCTGCGCGAGGCGCGCTCGACTTCCTGCTTGATCATTTCCATCAAGGCGCGACGGTTCAGCAGGCTGGTCAGCGGATCGCGGCTGGAGGTTTCTTCCAGCGCCGCGTTCAGGTCGCGCATCATGTTCTGGTAGTGGTCGGAGATCCGTGCGATGCGGGTCAATCGGCGCAACTGCCGGTCGAATTGGTCGCACAAGCCCAGTTCGCGCTCGTGCGCCATGGACTGGTAGGCATCCGACAACTGGGTCACGCGTTCGATACGGGCCATCTGCTCGGCCGTATGCCGCCACAGCGCCTCGAGCGCTTCGCGCAGCGGATGGCCTTCATAGGCGGGGTCCGCCAGCAGTTCGGTGATGCGTCGATCCAGCTCGGCGGCGCCCGGTTTCATTCGCGGCCAACCACCGAGAACGGAAAAGTGCAGTCTTCCTTGAATTCCTCGGCCAGTTCGCCGACGCGTTCATTGCGCTTGTCGTAGAACCAGGTCACGCTGACCTGACGGCCTTTGCCGTGGGCCGCTTCGAGGACGTCGAAGATGTCCATGACGGACTTGATGCTGCTGGTGTTCAGATACAGCAGTTCCAGTTCCAGGCTCAGCGGGGCGGTCGTGCCCAGCAGATACGCCTCGACCCACTCGATCACGGGTCCGAACAGTTCGAAGGAATTCTCGGGATAGGAGTCGCCGCGCATCGCCAGCACGCCGGCGGCGGCATCGGCGGTGATGGCGGGCGTGGACTGCGTCCCGGGAATGTTCAGATCTTTCATCAAATACTCCGAAAATAATTCTTGAATGCCTGCGGAGCCCTCAGATCACTACGCTCAGGCTGAAGAACGCCTGTCCTTCCTGCGCAGCGGGCGTCAGGCTGGCTTCCAGCGGGGCGCCAGCGCGCCGGGCGATATCGATCAGCCCCAGACCCGCGCCCGAGGCAACGCCTTGGGTGCGCGGCTTGTGCAGCTGCGTCTTGTATTCAGCCTTCAGGGCCGCCTTGTCCAGCGCGGCCAGTTCCTGGATCCGGGCAACCAGCGCATGGCCGTCATCGGACTTGACCAGATTGCCCGCCGACACCACGTAGCGGCTTTCATCGCGGCGGCCGATCACGACGGTGGCCGAGGCCTCGGCGTCTCCGTTGGCGGCAGCGTACTGGCGGATGTTCTGGATCATCTCGATGTACACCGAGAACACGTCCATTGCTTCGGCCGGGCGCACATGTTCGGCGTTCAGGTAATTCTTGAGCGCGTTGCCGATTTCCTCGATCAGGCTGCGGGAGATCGGCCCGTTGAAGCACAGCAGGGTGCGGTTCTGATTGAACCGTTCGCCCAGCGCGTAGAGATCGGAGGCATTCATAGCGGTACCGCCCTGATAACGTTTATTCGAAACGGAAAGACAGCAAGGTGATGTCGTCACGCTGGGGACGGCCACCTTGATATTCGGCCAGCGCTTGGGTAAACGCGGCGGCCTGTTCAGTTAACGGCTGCCGCGCGTGTCTCTTGAGCATATCCGCGAAACGCGTGTTGCCGAACCCGAATCCGTGCTCGCCGCCCGCCTGGTCCAGGAAGCCGTCGGTGGCCAGGTAATAGGTCCAGCCCGGCTCCATCTGCAGCTCGATATTCTCGTAGACCCCGGCGCGTTTGTCGCCCAGCGCGCGCCGGCCGCCGGGGATCTCGCGCAAGGTATCGCCATCGCTGGCGTACAGGCTGATCTTCGCACCCGCATACCGCAGGCGTCCGGTCTGGCGGTCAATATATACCAGGCCCGCATCGGTGTTGGTGGCCAGCGCCCGGGGCAATTGCGCATCCGCAAGCATGGCGCGAATGGCGGCGTCGGTGCGAGTCAACACGCCTGCGGGATCGCCGGGGCCGACCTCGGTGATCGCCAGGTCGATGGCGGCGCGCGCCAGCATGGTCATCAGCGCACCCGGCACGCCGTGGCCCGCGCAGTCCATGATGCCCAAGAGGCAATTGACGCCGTCCGAGCGGAAGACATAGAAGTCGCCGCCCACCACGTCGCGCGGCTTCCACAGCACGAAGTGGTGCGCGCCCAGGGACTGCGTCAGTTGGCGGTCCGGCAGGATGGCGCGCTGGATCAGGCTGGCGTAGTCGATGGAGTCGCCGATCTTCTTGTGCGCGGCGGCCATGGCGCGATTGGCGTCTTCCAGTTCGGAGGTGCGTTCGCGCACCTTCGTTTCCAGTTCGGCCGTGTGCTGGCGGACCTTGTCGGCCATGACGCCGAAGGCCCGGCTCAGGTCGCCGATCTCGTCTTGGCCGCCCGGGGGCAGGCGCACGTCGTAGCTGCCGTCCGCGATCGCGCGGGCCGACTGCTGCAGGCGGCGCAAGGGGCGCAGCATCAACCGCTCGATGGCATAGCCGAAGCACAGCAGCATGGCGGCAAACAGCACCGCCAGGCCGATGGCCGCCGGCCAGAGCCAACCGGTGTCCAGCACGCGGGCCGCCCCCAGGTCCACGACGGTCAACACATGCCAGTGCAGCTCGGGCATGTAGGCCACGGACATCAGCTGGCGCGTCCCGTCCATCTTCACCCAGGCGGACTGCACCGATTGCGGATCGGCCTGGGCCGCGTGCATGGCCGAGCGCAACTCCTCCCGCCCCGGGCCGTCGTCCAGCAGGTTGAACACCCTGCCCCGGCCGTCGGCCGCGCCGCTTGCGCCCGAGTTGTAGGCGATGAGGGTCGCGTCCATGTGCGCCTGGATGGCGCCTTCTTCGTCCACGATGATGGGCGTGACGCCGGGCTGGCCGCTGTTGACGAAGTCGCGCAGGAAGCCACCCACGTCCAGGCCGGCGCCGGTCAGGCCGACGACCTTGTCGCCATCGCGCACCTGCACGTTGATCCAGACCTTGGTGGTCTTGAGCTTTAAGTCGGGGTTGACGTTGATGTTGTATTTGGCCGGCGACTTCAGCGTGGCGTAGAACCAGCCGTCGTCCGCAGCGCCCGGGCTCAGCGTATAGCGCGGCGCTTCGGACAGCGGCTGGTCGTCGTTGAAGTAGTAGTGCCCGCTGGCGGCGCTGGCGATGAAGTAGGCCCGGCCCAGCAGATCGCGGCGGTAGCCGTCGGCTTCGCGGAAGAAGAGCTCGCGGGCGGCCGGATCGCTTTCATTGCGCAGCCAACGGCGAGTGACTTCACTGTCGGCCAGGCGTTGCGACAGGGCCAGTTCGCGCGACACCGGCGCCAGGATGCGTTGGCGGTTCAGTTGCGTGAAGTTGTCGGCGAATGCCCGCCCGAAGTGGTCTCGGACCCCATCCAGCACCAGCCAGCCGATCACGGCGGCGGACGCCAAGGCGATCACGCATGCCAACAGCAGCGCCATCAATGATTTTTTGCGCAAACCCCATTTCGCCATGCGAAGTCTTCCTGACAGCTTGATAAGACGTGACGTGCGTACCCGCCCTGAAGGCACGATAGGGGTCAGGCGCGCTAAGTGTAGAGAACAGCGGGGTCAAATGAAACAGGCACAAACGTCTGGATGCGTTCCAGACACCTTAAGTTTCAGCTCAGCAATGTAAATACGGGTTTATTGCGTTTTATATCGTATTTTTTACGAGTGACCCCGCGGGCGATGCGGCTTTATTACTACACGCCCAGATAGCGTTCCCATAGGCCGCGGTCGGCATCCAGCGCCCGCGAGTCGCCCGTCCACACGACTTTGCCGCGCTCCAGGATGACATGCTGATCCGCCAGGCTCAGCAACCTTTCGACATATTTGTCGATGACGAGGATGGTCTGCCCTGCCTGGCGCAGGCGCGCCAGGCAGTTCCAGATCTCTTCGCGGATCTTGGGCGCCAGGCCTTCCGTGGCCTCGTCCAGGATCAGCAGCCGGGGATTGGTCACCAGCGCCCGGCCGATGGCCAGCATCTGCTGTTCGCCCCCCGAGAGCTGGTTGCCCATGTTGCGGGCGCGTTCGGCCAGCCGGGGGAAAAGTTCGAAGACGCGTTCGGGCGTCCAGGGTTCGCCGATATCGGGGTTGCGCGCGGCGACGAAGGCGGTCAGGTGCTCGCGCACGGTCAGGTTGGGAAAGCACTGCCGCCCTTCGGGGACGATGGCCACGCCGACGCGGGCAATGCGGTCCGGGCTCCAGCCGCTGATGTCCTGCCCCGCAAAATGGATCTTGCCGCCACGCAGCGGCAATTGCCCGAACAGGGTGCGCAGCAGCGTGGTCTTGCCCATGCCATTGCGGCCCAGCAAGGTCACGACCTGCCCCGCGCCGATCTGCAGGTCCACGCCGAACAGGACCTGGCTGGCGCCGTAGCCGCTCTGGGCCGATTCGATGGTGAGCATCATGCCGTCTCCTCGTCGCCCAGGTAGGCTTGCCGCACTTCCGGGTTGGCGCGGATCTCGTCGGGGGTGCCGGTCGCGATGACGCGGCCATACACCAGCACCGACAGGCGGTCGGCCAGGCGGAACACCGCCTGCATATCGTGTTCGACCAACAGCATGGCGGCCCGGCCCCGCAGGGTTTCGATCAATTCGGTCAGTCGGACGGTTTCGTCCGGCCCCATGCCGGCCATGGGCTCGTCCAGCAGCAGGACGCTGGGCCGGGCGGCCAGCGCCAGCGCGAACTCCACCTTGCGCTGCTCGCCGTGCGGCAAGGTGCCCGCCGGGCGGTCCAGCAGGCTGGCGTCGATGGCGCATTCCCGGGCCAGTTCGCGCGCCTGTTCATATAGCGCGGATTCGGCCGCGCGCGGTTTCCAGAATCGGAAGCTGCTGCCCGCGTGCGCCTGCACCGCCAGCACCAGGTTGTCCAGCACGCTGGACTGCTTGAAGATATTGGTGATCTGGTAGGACCGCGACAGCCCGGCCGACACGCGTTGATGCGCATTCATGCCAGTGACGTCGCGCCCGCCCACGGTCAGCGTGCCGGAATCGGCCGCCAGCGTGCCGGACAGCAGGTGGATCAGCGTCGACTTGCCGGCGCCGTTGGGGCCGATCAAGGCGTGAATCTCGCCCGGGTTCAAGGACAGCGACACATTGTCGGAGGCGACCAGCGCGCCGAAACGACGGACCAGCCCGGTCGCCTGCAACGCAGGCGCGGTGGCGTTGATAGACGGATTCATGATCCCACCTTGCCGGATTGGGCCGCGGCGCGTCCGCCGAACAATGGGCCGAACAGGCCCACCAGGCCGCGCGGCGCGCCGAACACCACGCACAGCAGCAGCACGCCCAGCGGCAGGTGCCAGTATTCGGTCCACAGGCGCAGCACTTCTTCCAGCGTCAGCATCACGACCGCGCCGGCAACACCGCCCCAGCGCAAGCCGATACCCCCCACCAGCACCATGATCAGCAAGTTGGCCGACTGCGTCCAATGCATCAGGCTGGGCGAGATGAACAGGTTGTGGTTGGCCAGCAGGGCGCCAGCCAGGCCGGCCGCCGCCCCACTCAAGGTAAAGGCCGCCAGCTTGATGCGGTAGACCGGGTAGCCCATGGATTCCATGCGCGACTCGTTCTCGCGGATACCTTGCAGGGCCGTGCCGAAGCGCGAGGACACCACGCGGCTGAACCCCCACATGAGCAGCGCGAACAACACCAGCACCAGGTAATAGAAGCTGACGTCATGGGACAGATCGATGCCCGGCAGCGTGGAATAGCCCGGCAGGTTCAACCCGTCTTCGCCGCCGTATTGGCGCAGCGAGATAAAGATGTAGAACAGCATCTGCGCGAACGCCAGCGTGATCATGATGAAGTACACGCCGCGGGTGCGCAGCGAAATCGCCCCCGTGATGGCCGCCAGCACGCCTGCCAGCAGCATCGCCACCGGCCAGACGATCAGCGCCGACGTGATGCCCGACATCGCCAGGATGCCGACCGCGTAGGCGCCCGCGCCAAAGAACGCGGCGTGCCCCAGCGCCACCATGCCGCCATAGCCCAGGATCAGGTTGAGACTGGTCGCAGCCAGCGCGTAGATCAGCACGCGCCGCACGAATGAAATGTAGAAGTCCAGGCCAAGCGCCGGCGCCACCAGCGGAAACACCGCCAGCGCCGCCAGAAGGACCACGGTCCAGATGGTGGTTCTCATCGTCAACCCCGCGCCGGAAACAGGCCGGAGGGCCGGAACACCAGCACAGCCGCCATCAATACATAAATAGCGATGGCGGCCAACGTCGGACCGACGCTGGAGGCCACAGCCGGAGAAAAAACCTGGCGCAGCAGCATCGGCAGGAAGGCCCGCCCTGCCGTGTCCACCATGCCCACCAGCAGGGCGCCAACGAAGGCGCCGCGGATCGAGCCGATCCCGCCGATCACGATGCACACCAGCACCAGGATCAGGATTTCTTCGCCCATGCCCACCTGCACCGACGTGATCGGCCCCAGCAGGGCCCCGGCGACGGCGGCCAGCATGGCGCCCAGCACGAAGACGCCCAGGAACAGCAGCGGCACGCGCACACCCATCAGCGTCGCCATCTGGCGGTTGGAGGCGCCGGCCCGCACCAGCACGCCCGCGCGGGTGCGCGTCACGAACCAGTACAGCCCCGCGGCGGCGGCCACGCCGAACACGATGATCATCAGGCGATAGGCGGGATAGAGCAGGTCCGGCAACAGGCGCACCGGGCCGGACAGCACGGCCGGCATGTTGAGCATGACGGGGGCCGGGCCCCAGATCATCTTGACGAGATCATTGGCGATCAGGATGACGGCGTAGGTGCCCAGCACCTGCGCCAGGTGATCGCGCAGCGCCAGGCGGCGGATCAGCGTCAGTTCCAGCGCCACGCCAACCACGCCGGTCGCCACGGCAGCCACCAGGACGGCGGCGGTGAATGAACCGGTGCGCTGCATGGTTTCAGCGGCAACATAGGCGCCGGCCATGTAGAGCGAGCCGTGAGCCAGATTCATGATGTCCATGATGCCGAACACCAGGGTCAGCCCGGCCGCGATCAAAAACAACATCAACCCAAACTGAAGACCGTTCAGCAATTGCTCGACGATCAGCGTAAACGTCATGAACACTACCCCCTGCCGCAAATCGCCGATGGCGTCGCTCGCGGCCAAATCACCAAACCACCTGGTTATGCCTCACGCGGCCCGCCCTGCGCAGCCCACGAAACGTGCCCGCCCGAGCGGGGTCGCGCGGAGCCGGCTTCGCCGGTCCGCAGCGACGCCCCCCTTGAGGGGGAAGCGCGCAGCGCGTCGGGGGTGGGCCCTACTTACAGCTTGCAGTCGCCTACGTAGACGTCCTGGTACTTGTCGAACACCTTGCCCACCAGCTTGTTGGTGATGCGGCCGCTGCCGTCCTTGTCGACGACGCGCAGGTAGTAGGCCTGGATCGGGTAGTGGTTCTTGCCGTAGGTGAAGCTGCCGCGCACCGACGGGTAGTCGGCTTTTTCCAGCGCGCGGATGACGGCCTCGCGGTCGGAGGCCTTGCCGCCGGCCTGCTTGACCGCGGCATCCATGGCCATGATGACGTCGTAGGCCTGAGCGGCGTACACGGACGGGTAGCGGCCGTTGTATTCCTTGCGGAAGGCATCCACGAAGATCTTGTTCTGCGGCACGTCCAGGTCATGCGCCCATTGCGCGGTGTTGTACATGCCCAGCATGGGGTCGCCCACGGCCTGGATCACGTCTTCGTCGGCCGAGAAACCCGGGCCGATCAGCTTGACGCTTTGCGATAGGCCGGCCGACACGAACTGCTTGACGAAGTTGATGCCCATGCCGCCCGGCAGGAAGATATAGACCGCGTCCGGCTTGGCGGCGCGAATCTGCGCGATCTCGGCGGCGTAGTCGATCTGGCCCAGCTTGGTGTAGACCTCGTCGCCCGGGGCGGTCTTGTAGCCGCGCTTGAAGCCGGTCAGCGCGTCTTTGCCCGCCGGGTAGTCCGGGGCCATGATGAACATCTTCTTGAAGCCGCGGTCCGCCGCGACCTTGCCCGCCGCTTCGTGGAAGGCGTCGTTCTGGTAGGACGTGCCGAACCAGTAGTTGTTGCACTGGGCGCCGGCGAACTGGCTGGGGCCGGGGTTGTTCGACAGGTAGGGCACCTTGGCCGCGAACAGCGCGGGGCCGACGGCCAGCGCCACGTTCGAGCCGATGGGGCCGGTGAAGAAATCGATCTTGTCGCGCTGGATGTAGCGGGTGACGAGTTGGCGGGCCTGGTCGGGGTTGCCGCCCATGTCGGTCTGCACGAATTCGGCGGGCTGTCCGCCCAGCTTGCTGCCCAGTTGCTTGATGGCCAGGTTGAAGCCGTCTCGGGCTTCGGCGCCCAGCGCCGAGAACGGGCCGGAGATATCGTTGGCGATGCCGACCTTGACGGTGTCTGCCATGGCCACGGCCGGCACCAGCGCGGCGACGGCGATAAGGGAAGTGATCAAACGCATGGTGGTGTGCTCCGTGCGCGAGCCCGCGCAGAGGGTGTTCTTATAGAGGGTGCGATTCGAATGACTTCTGTGCCCGGCCTGCCGGCGCCATTGCGCCGCCGTCAAACTGGCTTGCAAAGATATTGCTTGCTACGCCACGATCCCGTTGTGAGAGCATAGGGAAAACTGGCGCGGTTCATAGTTTAGGTTTAAAGTATTCTCCAAAACAAGACTAGGGTTTTTACCAAAGGGTTTTTACTAGGCCAGTCAATAGCCGGCCTGATAACACTGAAATCTACCGCCATGGTTACCCTCTACCGCCACGTTGACCGCGCAGACTTGGACGTCCACTACAACGCACACGCGACAGTACCCGACATCGTGCTGACGCTCAACGCCTCCCCCAGCCCGCTGACCCGCGCCCGCTTCAAGCAGATGGGTCTGGCGCCCGCTTCCTCACGCATTCCCGGTATCCTCCCTAGCCATGACTGACGCTCCCGACCTGGAATCCCGCGCCGCGCCCGATGACCACCACGCGCTGCGCCTGTGGCTGCGCATGCTGACCTGCGCCAATCTCATCGAAGGCGAGATCCGCAGCCGCCTGCGCAACGACTTCGACACGACGCTGCCCCGCTTCGACCTGATGGCGCAATTGCAGCGCGCCCCCAAGGGCATGAAGATGGGTGACCTGTCGCGCCACATGATGGTCACCAACGGCAATATCACCGGCATCACCGACCAGTTGGAAAAGGAAGGACTGGTCGTGCGCACCAAGGTGGAATCCGACCGCCGCAGTTCGCTGATCAAACTGACGCCGCAGGGCAAGAAGACGTTCGCCCGCATGGCGCGCGCCCACGAGTCCTGGGTCAAGTCCATGTTCGGCGATCTGCCCGAATCCACCCGCAACGCGCTGTTCCAGGCCCTGGGCGAGCTCAAGCTGCAGGTGGTCGCCACCCGTTCCGAATCCGCCAAGAGCTAGACGCTGCGCCGAGGGCGCTGAAATCCGCGCCCGGTTTGGCGCATAATTGCCGCCATGATTCCGGTTTCTCTTCCTGGCGGTAATTTCTATGTGCTGATGGCGGCCTCGCTGGCCTGCCTCGCCACGTTGCTGACCTGGCTGGCCGTCCTGGCCACCACGCGCAACGCGCGGCTCTGGCTGGGCGAGCACCGGCGCACCGGCACCGCGCTGATGGCCTTCCTGGCGCTGATCGGCGCCATCTTTCCCTACCAGCAGTTCAGCCTGTGGTTCGCCGCCCAGCGCGACGCCCAGGCCGACGCCGGCCGCAAGACGACGCTGGCCCACGCCGCCCGCCTGGCCGGCGTGGACATGCCGGCAGGCACCGTGCTCAGCCTGACCCGGCCGGGCGAACTGGCCTCGTTCGACCGCGCCGTGTTTCCCCAGACCCAGCCCGCCCCCATCCTGGGCGTGGCCGCCACCCAACTGTTTCGCTACCCCGCCACGCCCAAGCAGCCCGAGACCCTGTCGGCCGAGATTGCCCGCGACCAGGCGCAGGAAGGCTGGCTGTGCGCGCACGGCCACCGGATCGAATTCGTGATGCAGGGAGGCCAGCCCCGATTCGCCAGTTGCCACCTTGCCATCGGCAACACGCTGGACCAGCAGCCCGTGCCCCCGGGGGCCTGGCTGAAGGTCGACGAGGCGGCGCGCGGCACGGCGCCGGATGCGCCCGGGTCCACGGCGCGCTGGCTGCTGCGCACCGAAGGCAGCGAAGCCCTGACCCTGCGCCAGATGCCGCTGCTGAAGGTGGACATGCACCTGGACGGCCAACGCCGCATCCTGGATTTCGAAGGCCTGCTGGCGCGCGAGACCGTGCTGGGCGCCATGACCTACCCGCCCGGCACCCGCGTGCTGGCCGCGAACCCGCGCCTGCCCGGCGCCCAGCCGGGCGACCTGCTGTTTTCGCCGTCGCGCGGCCGTTCGGCGCGGCGCACCGGCGGTGAAGACGTCGCAGCTGGCCTGTCGGTACTGCAAGCCCCGGACGGCACCGTGCGCAGCGTGCTCAGCAACCGCGAGGCCGGAGTGCTGGACGTGGCCGCTATGCGGATGGCCCCCTGACCGGCGCCTGACAAACCCCTGCCGCAAACCGGTGGGATAATACGAAACTTTCCCCCGCGCGCCGCCTTGCCTGGCGGCGATTCCGTCCTGCCCATTCAAGAGACGAAGTCATGGCCGTTAATTTGCAGATCCCCTCCGAGTCCGAAATTTTTCCTGTTGCCGGCATTGAAATCGGCGTCACCGAGGCCCGCATCCGCAAAGCCAACCGGCGCGACCTTACCGTCTTCCGCCTGGCCGAAGGCACGAGCGTAGCCGGCGTGTTCACGCGCAACCGCTTCTGCGCCGCGCCCGTGCAGGTCTGCCAGGCCCATCTGGCCGCCGGCGGCCCGATCAGCGCGCTGGTCATCAACACCGGCAACGCCAACGCCGGCACCGGCGAAGAAGGCCTGAAGAAAGCCAACGACACCTGCGCCGCGCTGGGCAAGCTGCTGGGCGTGCCGGCCACCGAGATCCTGCCGTTCTCCACCGGCGTCATCCTCGAGCCGCTGCCGCTGGACCGCCTGGTTGCCGGCCTGCCGGGCGCCATCGCCGACCTGGCGGCCGACCACTGGTCCAGCGCCGCCCACGGCATCATGACGACCGACACGCTGCCGAAGATCTCGTCGGCCAAGGTGCAGATCGATGGCAAGACCGTGACCTTCACCGGCATCAGCAAGGGCGCGGGCATGATCCGCCCCAACATGGCCACGATGCTCAGCTTCCTGGCGACCGACGCCGGCATCGCCCAGCCGCTGCTGCGCCGCCTGGCCGTGGAAATCGCCGACGCCTCGTTCAACCGCATCACGGTCGACGGCGACACGTCCACCAACGATTCCTTCATCATCGCCGCCACCGGCAAGTCGGGCGTGAACGTCAATAGCGAGTCCGACGCCGCCTACGCCGCCGTGCGCCAGGCCCTGACCGCCGCCGCGCTGGAGCTGGCCACGAAGATCGTGCGCGACGCCGAAGGCGCCACCAAGTTCATGACCATCCGCGTCGAAGAAGCCGGCACCACCGAGGAAGCGCTGAAGGTCGCCTACGCGGTCGCGCATTCGCCGCTGGTCAAGACCGCCTTCTTCGCGTCGGACCCCAACCTGGGCCGCATCCTGGCCGCGATCGGCTACGCCGGCATCGACGACCTGGACGTGTCCAACATCCGCCTGTGGCTGGACGACGTGCTGGTGGCCAAGAACGGCGGCCGCAACCCGGACTACCAGGAAGCCGACGGTCAACGCGTGATGAAGCAGGCCGAGATCTCGGTGCGCATCGCGCTGGGCCGCGGCGGCGTCAGCGACACGGTCTACACCTGCGACTTCTCGCACGAGTACGTGACCATCAACGCCGACTACCGTTCGTAAGGAAAGACGCTCCGGCCGTATGGGTGACCTTCACAGAGAAGCCGCCCGGCCGTAGGATGGGTGTAGCGCGAGAACGTCCAGGCAAGAACACGGATGCCCAACGCGCGAAACCCATCAGGCAGATGCTGGGTTATGGCTGAACCTGCCAAGAACTCGGCGCTGCCTGATGGGTTTCGCGCGACGACCGCCGGGGAACTTGCATCAAGACCCTCGCGCTCCACCCATCCTACAAGTCCACCGTGATGGCGGCGAAAAAAACCCCGCCGCGAGAGCGACGGACAGAAGTCCCGAGCAATAGCAACAAACAACAAAATGGCGGCGTGCGGAAACGCCGCTTTGCCCCGAGGATGCAGACGTGACCGCAACCGAATTTTCTACCCTCATCCAGCGCGCCGAGCGCGTGTTGGCGCAGCTTGAAGCCTTCCTGCCCCCGGCCACGCCGGAAATCGACTGGAGCGCGCACGCATTCCGCTGGCGTAAGCGCGGCTCGCGCGGCTGGCTGGATGCGGTACGCCATGTTGCCCGCATCGACATGGAGGACCTTCAGCACATCGAGCGCCAGAAGGCCACCATCGACCGCAACACCGTCCAGTTCCTCGCGCACAAGCCGGCCAACAACGTGCTGATGACGGGCGCCCGCGGCACCGGCAAAAGCTCGCTGGTCAAAGCCATGCTGGCCGCCTACGGCGACCGCGGGCTGCGCCTGATCGAAGTGGACAAGTCCGACCTGGGCGACCTGGCCGACATCGTCGAACTCGTCGCCTCGCGCCCCGAACGCTTCATCGTGTTCTGCGACGACCTGTCGTTCGAGGAAGGCGAACCCGGCTACAAGGCGCTGAAGTCCGTGCTGGACGGCTCGGTGTCTGCCTCGGGCGACAACGTGCTGATCTACGCCACGTCCAACCGGCGCCACCTGATGCCGGAATACATGAGCGAAAACCTGCAGGCCAAGCACCAGCCCGATGGCGAAATCCATCCGGGCGAAACGGTCGAAGAAAAGATCTCGCTGTCCGAGCGCTTCGGCCTGTGGCTGTCGTTCTACCCCTTCAAGCAGGACGACTATCTGGACATCGTCTACCACTGGCTGCGCGAGCTGGGCTGCCCGGAGGCGCACATCGAGCCTTCGCGCACCGAAGCGCTGCAATGGACGATCGAACGCGGTTCGCGTTCGGGCCGCGTGGCCTACCAGTTTGCGCGCGATTGGGCGGCCCGCCATGTCTGAGAAGATCGTCGACGTCGCCGCCGGCCTGATCCTGCGCGCCGACGGCATGCTGCTGCTGGGCCAGCGGCCCGAAGGCAAGCCATGGTCGGGCTGGTGGGAACTGCCGGGCGGCAAGCTCGAGCCGGGTGAAACCGTGCTGCAGGCGCTGGCCCGTGAATTGCAGGAAGAAATCGGCATCCGCGTCACGCAGTCGCGCCAGTGGGTCACCTACGTGCACGTCTACCCGCACACGACGGTCCGCCTGGCCTTCTGCCATGTCACCGGCTGGGAAGGCGAACCGCAAAGCCTGGAGAACCAGCGCCTGGAATGGGTGGATCCGGCCAACGCGGCCTCGGTGGGCGATCTGCTGCCCGCCACCCTGCCCCCGCTGCGCTGGCTGCAGCTGCCCACCACCTATGGCATCAGCTCGATCGGTTCGCGCGCAGGCGTGGCCGCCTTCCTGGGCCGTCTGGAAGCCGCGCTGGCGCGCGGCGTGAAGCTCGTGCAGTTTCGGGAACCGCAGTGGCCGGATGGCGCGGGCGCAAGCTCGCTGCATGAGGTGCTGCAACAGGTGGTCAAACGCTGCCAAGCGGCCGGCGCCCGCGTGCTGGTCAACAGCGCGCACCCTGCCGCCTGGTGGAAGGAAGCCGACGGCGTGCACCTGCGCACGGCGGACGCGGCGCGCCTGACCGCCCGCCCCGAATTGCCCAAGAACGCGCTGGTCGGCGTGTCGGCGCACGACAATGCCCAGGTCGTCCATGCCCGCGACCTTGGCGCTGACTTCGCAGTGCTGGGTCCCGTACTGGACACGCCCAGCCACCCCGGCGCGCAGACGCTGGGCTGGGAAGGCTTCGTGCAAGGCAACCGCGATGCCGGCATCCCGGTCTTCGCGCTGGGCGGGCAATCCACCCAGACCGTATCGCAGGCGCTGCGCCATGGCGCGCATGGCATTGCCGGGATACGCGGCGTCCTCTGACGCCGGCCCCGCCGGGGTGCGCCCCGGCGGGTTCCTGTCGACGCCTCAATCGATTTTGTAGTCCATCCACGAGGCGACCATCTCGCGCAGGCCGCCCTCTTCCTCGAACGCCTCGCGCGAGCCTTCCGCCTTGTTGCGTCCCAGTTCCAGGATGTACATGTAGTCGGACACCTCGGCGCAGCGCCGCACGTTCTGGTCCACCAGCACCACCGTCATGCCCTCGTCCGCGAAGCCCCGGATCAGCGCGTAGATTTCCTTGGAGATCTTGGGCGCCAGCATCGCCGTGGGCTCGTCCAGCAGGATCACCGACGGCTCGATCAGCAGGGCGCGTCCGAATTCCACGAACCGCTGCTGTCCGCCGCTCATGCTGGAGACGGGGTCGTTGCGCTTTTGCGCCAGGATGGGGAAACGGTCATAGACCGAGTCGATCCGCTGGCGCACCCGTGCCTTGTCGCCGCGGAACGGCCAGCAGCCCAGCAGCAGGTTGTCGTGCACGGACAGGTCGCCGAACAGGCTGCGGTGCTGCGGCACGAACGCCACGCCATGGCTGGCGCGCTCATGCGAGGGCTGCGCGCTGATGTCCTTGCCCCGCAGCGTGATACGCCCGGTGCGCGGCGGCAGAAAGCCGAACAGGGTCTTGAGCACCGTGGACTTGCCGGCGCCGTTGGGGCCGATCACACCGGTGACCTTGCCTGCGCGCGCCTGGACGTTGATGCGGTTCAGGATCGTGATGTCGCCGTGATAGGCCACGGTCACGTCTTCCAGCGCAAGGATGGCGGTGCTCATGTCAGGCTCCCAGATAGGCTTCGACCACCCGCGGGTCGGCGCGCACGTGATCGGCGTTGCCCTGGCTCAGGATGGCGCCTTCGTTCATGACGATGATGTGGTGGGACAGCTGGTAGATGGAGGTCAGGTCGTGCGAGACCAGCACCACCGAACAATCGTGCTCGGTGGGCAGTTCGCGGATCACCGAGATCAGCAGTTGCGCCAGCGCGGGATTCACCCCGGCGAACGGTTCGTCCAGCAGCACGACTTTCGGCCGCGCGACCATGATGCGCGCCAGTTCCACGAGCTTTTGCTGGCCGCCCGACAATTCTTCGGCGTAGTTGTGCCGCAGGCGGTGCAGCTCGACCTTATGCAGCCAATATTCGGATTGCGCGTAGCGCTCGTCGGCGCTGCGGCCCGCTTGCTGCTGCGCCACGTCCAGGTTGTCCAGCAGGCTGAGCTGGCGGAAGATGCGCGGCACCTGGAAGGTGCGGCCCACGCCCAACCGGGCCACTTCATGGACCTGCCGCCCGCCGATCTCGCGGCCGTCCAGTTCGATGCGGCCTTCGTCCGGCGTGTAGATGCCGTTGATGCAGTTGAGCATCGTGGTCTTGCCTGAGCCGTTCATGCCGATGATGCCCAGGATGGACCCCTTGGGCACCTCCAGATCCACGCCTTGCAACGCCACCAGGCCGCCAAAGCGCTTCTTGAGATTCGTGACTTTCAACATGCGTCCGTCTCCCGGGGCTGTTAACGCAGCGCCTGGCGGCCGAACAAGCCGCTGGGCCGGATGAAGATCGTGGCGACCATCAGCGCAAAACCGCAGATGGTGGCGATGGAGGGGCTGAAGAACACCACGGACACCTGTTCGGTGATGCCGAACAGCAGCGCCCCGACCAGCGCCCCAACCGGATGGCCCAAGCCGCCCAGCACGATGACGATGAAGCCGATCAGCGTGTAGTCGTTGCCCATGAACGGCGAGAACGACGGGAACACCATGGCCACCAGCACGCCGCTGGCGGCAGCCAGGCCCACGCCCAGCCCGAACGCCACGGCCGACAGCCGCTCGGCATTGATACCCACGATGCGGACCGCGTCGCGGTTCATGATGATGGCGCGCAGGGCCTTGCCCAGCTGCGTGCGGTACAGGAACACCGTCAGCGCGGCGATGATCGCCAGCGCGATGCCAAGCGCCAGCAGCCGCACGGTCGGGATCAGGACCGGACCGAACTTCAGGAAGACGGGTTCGATCTCGTAGGGCAGCGAGCGCGCGTCGGCATCGAACGCCAGCAGCATGAGCGCACCCAGCATGATGGACACGCCGAACATCAGCAGCAGCGAACTGATCTCGGGATCGTCCGCCTTGGACAGCCGCGGGATCAGGACGAAGTACAGCAGGTAGCCGGCCAGGAAGAACGCCGCGAACGCCAGCGGCAGCGCCACCAGTGGGTTGATGCCCGCGTATTCCATCAGGTAGAAGGCGAAATACGCGCCCAGCACCAGGAATTCGCCGTGCGCGAAGTTCACCACCCGCAGCACGCCGAAGACGACGTTCAGGCCCACGCCGATCAGGCCGTAGATGGCGCCGAGGATCAGGCCGTTGATCAGGCCTTGGATAAGCAGTCCGGTCATGGCGGGTCCTCAGGCGATGTAGCGGCGCAGTTGCGGCTTGCGTTTGATCAGGCTGCCGATGATGCCGCGGGGCAGGAACAGCATCAGCAGGACGATGATGAGGCCCAGCAGCAGCAGGTTCACCACCGGGAATTTCTGCCAGATCATGTGGTCGATGCCCACCAGCGCCAGCGTTCCGACCACAGGGCCGAGGATGGTGCCGAAGCCCCCCGCCATCGCGTAGATGATGCTCTTGGCGGTGATCAGCACGTTGAAGGCGTATTCCGGGTCGACGACGTTCGTGTACCAGGCCTCGATGCCGCCAGCCAGCGCGGGAAACAAGGCGGCCAGCAGCCAGGCCTTCAGGCGGGTGTTGGGAACGTGGATGCCCACGCAAGCGGCCGCGCCGTCATCGTCACGGATGGCCTTGAGCGCGCGGCCCAGCCGCGATACCGACAGCCAGGTGACAGTTGCCAGCGTGGCGCCCATGACAATCAGCATGGCGTAGTAGCTGTGCGTGGGATTGTTGGCGCGCGACAGGATGATGCCCATGCTGCCGCCCGTGAACGACTGGGGCAGGTCGGAAATGACCAGCTTGACGATGGTGGCCAACGCCAGGCTCACGATGCCGAAATACACGCCGCGCAGGCGCAGCGTGGGCGCCAGCAGCAGCGCGATCGCCAGGCCCACGCCGCCGGCGGCCAACAGCGACGGTAGGATGGGCCAGCCCATGATCTTGTAGCAGATGCCGGTGGCGTAGGAGCCCACGCCATAGAACACCACATAGCCGAACGGCAGATAGCCCGTGAAGCCCACGCAGATGTTCATGGCGCTGGCCATGGTGATCCACAGCATCAGGTAGAACGCGAACGAGATGTTCGAGGTCGCCATCGGGATCACGGCCAGGCCGGCGGCCAGCGCGGCGAAGAGGGTCACTGCGATGCGGGTGCGCAACTGCACGGCGCGCAGATCCTGCGCGCGATGCGAAGCCGCGCCCGCCGCCAGGGCGGGACTGCTGCTCATGATGTCTTCCTCCGGGCCGTCTCGGGTTGGATGGCCGCTCTATTTGGAGGCGATTATGAACAGTTCAAACCATAACTGCAAGTTAAGGACTAACCCTTATCCGGGTCCGGAAACGCCTCGGCCAGCACCCCGCGCAGCTCGTCGATGAAGCGCAAGGCGATCTGTGACGGCTCCCGGTTGCTAGCGTAGACGGCCGAGATATTCAGGGGAATGCACTCTTGCAGCGGCACGATCACAACGTCCGGCATGGTGTTCTGCATGACCGTGAATTCATCCACAACGGCGATCCCCACCCCGGCATTGACCAGCGCGCACGCAAGCTGGCTCCAGGGCACGTCGGCACACATGCGGCACGGCAGCCCGGCCTGCTCGAACGCGCCCAGCACGAGCATGCCGAAGGGCATGCGGGTGCCCACCACGATATGCGGATGCGGGGAAAGATCCGCCAGACTGACAGACGCCTGCCCCGCCAGCGGATGCCCCTTGGGGATGGCCGCCACCATGCGCCCCACATGCAGCGGCTGCGAGGTCAGGAAGGGATGGTCCGCCTGCATGACCACCAGCCCCAGCTCAGCCTCGCCCTGCAGCACATCGGAAATCAGGCTGGGCAGGACCGAGGTATTCAGCCGCAGCAGCAGCTCCGGATGGCGCTGCTGGAAGCGGGCCACCGCGCGCGGCACCAGGAATTGCGCCAGGCTGGGAATGGAAGCCAGGCGCAGCACGCCCGTGCCATGCTCGGAAAGGGCATCGGCCAGGTCATTGACCCGCTGCATCATGCGCTGCGTCTTTTCGATTTCCTCAAACAGGCTGTGCACTTGCGAGGTGGGGCGCAGCCGCCCGCGCACCCGCTCGAACAGCGTCACACCCATGCTCTTCTCGGTCTGGGCCAGCATCCGGCTGACGGCCGGCTGCGAAATGTTCAGCAGGCGGGCCGCGCCGCTGATCGACCCGGCCATGACGATGGCCCACAGCATTTCCGTCTGCCGGTAATTCAATTTATTCAAGGCGTGCGCTCCATGCCTATTTGTTATACGCTTTGTCGCGTATTGGGCAATTATTGCCCAATACCGGGTTCTGGATCCCTGCTTCGCGGCGGGGCGAGGCCCCCAAATCTATAACGATTGGAGACATCCCATGTTCGCTAAATCCTGGTTGTTCCGCTTACCGGCGCTGGCCATGGCCATCGCCGCCTTGACGCCCGCTACCGGCACCGCCCAAACCTCGGACAAGATCCGGGTGGGCATGACGGTCTCGTCCACGGGCAGCTTCGCCCTGGCCTCGCAATCCGGCGTCCGGGGCGTGGAACTGTGGGTGGAAGACGTCAATCGCCGTGGCGGTATCGAGGTGAAGGGCAAGAAATACCCTGTCGAGCTGGTCAAGCTGGATGACCGCAGCGACAAGCAGATGGTCACGCGTGTCTACGAACGCCTGATTGTCGATGAAAAAGTGGATCTGGTGTTTGCGCCTTTCGGCTCCACGCTGACGGCCGCGGCCGCCACCGTCACCGAGCGGCTGGGCAAATACATGATGGTCTGGTCCGCCGCCAGCGACGACCTGTACAAGCAGGGATTCAAGAACATGGTGTCGGGCACCCAGATGCCGGTGTCCGCGATGCTGCGCGCCAACATGGAGCTGGCGGCCAACCAGGGCGTGAAGAAGGTGGCGCTGCTGTATTCCGACGAACCGTTCCCCGCCGGACTGGCTGAAGGCGGACGCGAACAGGCAACGAAGAACGGCATGCAAGTCGTGATGTTCGAGAAGTACCCCAAGGGCCAGAAGGACTTCAGCACCATCTTGCAGAAGGCGCGCGCAGCAGGCGCCGAAGCGCTGGTGCCGACGTCCTATGAGGGCGACCTGATCAGCATGACGCGCCAGATGAAGCAGCTGGACATCAACTTCCCGTACGTGTTCATGGTGTATGCGTCGACCCCGCAATTCCAGGCCATCGGCGCGGACGCGAACTACATCTACAGCCATACCAACTACCACCCCGCGATCAACTGGAACGTCAACGCCGGCATGAGCCGCGAACAGTTCGCGGCCGCCTACGACCAGCGCTTTCCCAAGGCCGAGTTCCCGCCCGATTTCCAGACGGCGCTGGCCTACGGCGCGGGCGCGGTCACGGAAGAGGTCGTGAAGAAGGCCGGCTCCACGGACGCCGCGGCGCTCAAGCAGGCGTCGATGGACCTGTCCGGCAAGATCACGGTCATGGCCGGCCCCTACGCCATCGACGACACGGGCAAGCAGCTTCTGATGCCCTTCCCGGTGGTGCAGTTGCTGCCGGGCAAGGGCATGGTGCCCGTGTGGCCCGCGGACGTGGCCACGGCGAAACCCGTTTACCCCGCCCCTGACTGGACCAAACGCTAGTCGCGCTTTGCACAGCCGGCCGTGCGCGCCCCGCACGGCCGGCCCCCCAACCTGAGGAAAACATGTCTGAAATTGCATTTGCCACGCTCGGCGAGCTGGCCGACGGCCTGGCCAAAGGCCGCTACAGCTCGGTGGAATTGACGCAGCACTTCCTGGACCGCATCGCCCAGGCCAATCCGGCGCTGGGCGCGTATGTCAGCGTGGACAGCGTCGGCGCCTTGCGCCTGGCCGAAGCCGCCGATGCGCGCCGCCGCGCCGGCTATGGCCTGCTCAGCCCGCTGGACGGCGTGCCGGTGGCCGCCAAGGACCTGTGCGACATCCAGGGCCAGGTCACCACCGCAGGCTCCGAGGCCTGGCGCGAGCGCCGCAGCAGCGTCACGGCCACCGCGGTGACGCGCCTGCTGGACGCCGGCATGGTGATGCTGGGCAAGACCCACATGGTCGAATTCGCGTTCGGCGGCTGGGGCACGAACCCCGTCATGGGCACACCGCGCAACCCCTGGGACTTGCAGGCCCCGCGCATTCCTGGCGGCTCGTCCAGCGGATCGGGCGTAGCGGTGGCGGCCGGCCTGGCGCCTGCCGCGCTGGGGTCGGACACGGGTGGCTCGGTGCGGATTCCCGCCGCGTTGAACGGCATCACGGGCTTGAAGACCACGCGCGGGCTGATCAGCCTTCATGGCGCGGTAGCGCTGTCGACCACGCTGGACTCCATCGGTCCGCTCACGCGCGACACCCGCGATGCGATGCTGCTGACCGCGCTGATGGCCGGGCCCGATGCCCAGGATCCGTTGACGCAAGGCCTGCCCGCCCTCCAGATCCAGGAACCCGCCACCGGCGCGCATCCGTTGCGCGGCATCCGCATTGCGCTGATGCCGCCGTCGCAGCATCCCATCGCCGTGGATGCGGACGCCCTGTCTGCCCTGGATGACGCGCGCCGCGTGCTCGTCGACCTCGGTGCCGAGGTAGCCGAAACGCCCTTCCCCTTCGACTTCCGCGAGATGATGCTGCGCAACGGCCAGATCATCGCCGCCGAGGCCTACGCCATGCACCGCGAATACATCGAAGACGCGGCGCAGCCCATCGGCCAATATGTGCGCGCCCGCGTGCTGTCCGGCAAGGGCGTGTCCGCCGCCGACTACATCGCCGCGTTGCAGGCGCACGCGCAGGCACGCCAGGCATGGCTGGCATGGATGCGCAACATCGATGCTGTGCTGACGCCCTGCGCGCCGTTTGGCGCCCGCCTGCTGGCCGACGTGGACGAGGCCGCCACGCCGCTTGCCGCCTTCACCCGCGCGGGCAACTACGTCAACGCATCCGGACTGGCGCTGCCGGCCGGCTTCACCGCCGGCGGCCTGCCCCTGGGCGTGCAACTACTGGGCAAGCCGAACGCCGAAGGCACGCTCGGCAAGATCGGCATGGCCTTCCAGGCCGTGACCGACTGGCATCGCCGCCACCCCGACCTGAAGGCCATCGGGCTGTAAGTCGACTGGCTCGCTGACGACACGCCGGCGGCGAACGCCGTCGGCGCACGCACTCCCGCCCTCCTAGGGAAACTCCCCCCTTGCTGCCGATCCCCCCGAAGCAATATCTTGAACCCGGAATGTGACCACATGGTCACAACAGCGGCCGCACCCACACCGGCCACACCGCTTCGCTGCACCCTCTCTTTGTTGTCTTCTCAACCGCAAGGAAGTCCAGCATGCCCCAGCGTTCACCCTTTGATGGCCAGGCGGATCCCGCCCGCCGCGACTTCCTGTTGCGCAGCGCCGCAGGCCTGGCCGGCGCCGCCGGTCTGGCGGCAGGCGCCTGGCCCCTGCAGGCCCTGGCCCAGGCGCCCTCGCCGCTGACCTTCGCCTTCTGGCCGTGGGGCAGTGAAATCGTGCAGCAAGGCGCGGCGCGCTTCACGCAGGAAAGCGGCGTGCCGGTGAACCTGTCGCCCATTCCCGGCGACTACGCCGCGGTGCTGGAAACCCAGTTGGCCGCCAAGGCGCCGCTGGACATGTTCTACGCGCAACGCGGCCAGGCGTCGCGCTGGTACGCGGCAGGCTGGATCCGCCCGATCGACGACATGCCCGGCCTGGCCGACATCCAGAAGCAGATGTTCCCCGGCATCGTGGATGATGCCCGCGCCACCGACGGCCGCTACCTGGGCCTGACGTATTACAACGGCGGCCCGTTCGCGCTGTTCCGCAATGAGAAGATGCTGGGCGAAGCCGGCTTCGGCGGCACCGCCAACGCGGCGGACTATCCGCAGGATTGGGCCACGGTCGAGAAGCAGGCCCGCGAGATCAAGAAAAAGGGCTTGTCCGAGCACCCCATGCTGATGCCCTGGTACAACGCCTGGACCGGCCTGCCGTGGGCCCTGATCGCGCAGTGCTTTGCCGAAGGCGAACGCTTCGTCGACGACGACCTGCGCGCCACTTTCGGCCGCGACACGCCGCTGGTGAAAGTCCTGACGGACTGGAAGCGCTGGTGGGACGACGAGCTGGTGCAGCGCGCCGTGCTGACCTGGTCCGGCACCGAGACGTCCAGTTCATGGATGAAGGGCCAGCACGCCTTCCACCTGAACATCGACTACTACAGCTTCAACTACAACGATCCGGCCAAGAGCCAGATCGCCGCGTACTCCAGCTACAACCCCGTCGTGCCGGGCGCCACGCACGATACGGTGCTGGTGGGCCATGCGCTGCTGTGCATGTCGACCCGCAAGCGCACGGACGCCGAGCAGGCCGCGCTGTGGGAACTGGTGAAATACTTCGGCTACCGCGACAAGGCGGGCCAGCTGACCACGCACAAAAACTGGATCGCCAAGGCCAATCTGGAAGTGCCGTTCCCGGAGCTGTACCGCGACGCGGACAGCAAGGCGGCCATCATGAAGTGGATGTACCCGCCCCAGGCCGAACAGGTCTACCAGTGGCTCTTCCAAGGCCGCGAGAAAGCCGTCGCCGCCCACATCCTGAAGGCGCCCTGGTACCAGGAATGGGATACCGGCATGCACGAGATGATCGCCCAGGACATGCTCATCAAGGGGTCCAGGACGCCGGCGCAGGTCGCCACCGAACTGCGCGCCCGCTGGGATGCGCTCTACAAGAAGTACGCCAAGATCCTGAAGCGGAGCTGATATGGCCAGCGTATCCCTGCAAGGCATCCAGAAGGCCTATACCCACTTCCAGGCCGTGCGCTCGCTGGACCTGGACATCCGCGACGGCGAGTTCGTGGTGCTGCTCGGGCCGTCCGGCTGCGGCAAGACCACCACGCTGAACATGATCGCCGGGCTGGACACGCCCACGGGCGGTGAGATCCGCATCGCCGACCGGCGCGTGGACCAGGTGCCGCCCCACCGGCGCAACGTGGCCATGGTGTTCCAGAGCATCGCGCTGTATCCGCACATGACCGTGCGCGAGAACATCGGCTTTCCGCTGCGCATGCAGAAGATGCCGGTGGCCGAAGTGCGCGCGCGCGTGGACCGCGCCGCCAGCCTGCTGCGCGTGGAATCGATGCTGGACCGCAAGCCCTATCAGTTGTCGGGCGGACAGCGCCAGCGCGTGGCCATCGGCCGCGCGGTGGTGCGCAACCCCGACCTGTTCCTGTTCGACGAACCGCTGTCCAGCCTGGACGCCAAGCTGCGCACGGACATGCGGGTGGAGCTCAAGCGCCTGCACCGCACGCTGCAGGCCACCTTCATCTACGTCACGCACGATCAGGTCGAGGCGATGACACTCGCCGACCGCATCGCGGTGATGTCGGGCGGCAACCTGCTGCAGTTCGCCGACCCCGACACCATCTACCGCCGGCCCGCCAACATGGAAGTGGCCGACTTCATCGGCAACCCCGGCATGAACTTCCTGCGCGGCACGCTGCATGCACACGATGGCGCCCCCGCGCTGCAGACGGCGGGCGGACGCCATGTATTGCCGGCCGCCCTGCACCCCGCCGCGCGTGCCTTGCCCGAAGGCAGCCAGGCCACGCTGGGCATCCGCCCCGAAGCCATGGCGCCTGCGCCGCTGGCAGGCGACGGCCTGCTGCTGCAAGGCAGCGTCTGGGCCGTCGAGCCGGTCGGGCCCGACCAGTTCGTGGACGTGGCGGTCGGCGCGGAAGACGGCCCGCGCCTGCGCGCGCGCCTGCCGCCTGAACGCCGCTATGAAGTCGGCGCCCCCATCGCGCTGGCGCTGCCCGCGGCACGCCTGTACCTGTTCGACGCCCAGGGATTGCGCGTGCACGGCGGCGAGGAGCCGCGGTCATGAGCGCCGCCAGCCTGTCGCCCGCCCGACCCGCGCCGGCGCGCCAAGGTGGCCGCGAAATGTCCGACCTGGGTTTCGCGCTGACCGTGATCGTGGCGGTGTACGCGCTGAACACGCTGATCATCGGCGTGCCGCTGGGCTATTCGTTCTGGCTCAGCCTGCACGACACCAACGCCATCCTGCGCACGGAAGAATTCGTCGGCGCCGACCTCTACGGCGAAGTGCTGTCCGACCCCGCCGTCATCGACGCGATCTGGCGCAGCTTGGGCTTTGTGGCCATGTGCGTGGCGGGATCATTCGCCGCGGCGCTGGGCATCGCGCTGGTGCTGAACGAAGAGATGCCGCTGCGCGGCCTGGTGCGCGGGCTGGCGCTCTTGCCCTGGGCGATGTCCCAGGTGGTGACCGCCACGGTGTTCTCGTTCCTGCTGAACCCCAGCTTCGGCGCCCTGACCGGGTTGCTGGCGCCGCTGGGCCTGGCCAACGCGGCCACGGTCTGGCTGGCCAGCGACTGGGCGCTGTTCTGGGTCGCGCTGGCGTTCGTCTGGCATATCGCGCCGCTGGGAAGCTTTTTCTACCTGGCCGCATTGCAGACCATTCCGCGCGACCTGTACCGGGCGGCACGCGTGGATGGCGCGGGTCCGCTGTCGCGCTTTCGGCACATCACGCTGCCGCATTTGAAGCACACGACGCTGATCGTGCTGGTTGTGATGACGGTGGAAGCGGTGCGGCAGTTCGACCTGCTGTTCTCGCTGACGCGCGGCGGGCCCGGCACGTCCACGCAGATCCTGCCGCTGCTGATCTTCCGCTACAACTTCGAATTCTCGAAGTACGGCCTGGCCTCGGCCGCCGCCTTCCTGCTGACGGTGCTGTCGCTGCTGCTGGCCACGGCCTACTTCATGCTGATCCGCAAGAAACGCCCCCAGGGAGACGGCCATGCGCAGTGATGCCGCAAAAGTCACCGGCGAAGGCTGGCGCCCCTGGCTGGTGGGCGCAGGCGTGGCGCTCGTCGCGTTCTGGTGCCTGTTCCCGCTGTACTGGACGCTGAAGGCGTCGTTCATGGACGAATCGGCCATCATCATGGGGGTTGCGCACAGCGCGGGCGGGTTCACCTTCGACAACTACCTGCGTGTACTGGGCCTGTCCACGTCGGACTCGATCTTCGGCGGGCAGACCAAGGCCATCATGACGGGCTTCGTGAACAGCGCGCTGGTGGCGCTGCCGGCCGCCGCCGTCGGCACGGCCATCGCCACACTGGCGGGCTATGTGCTGGGCCGGTTCGAATTCCCCCTCAAGGGCCCGCTGCTGTACGTGCTGCTGGCCTCGCGCACCTTGCCGCCCATTGCGCTGCTGATCCCGTACTACGTGTTCTTCGCCGCCATCGGGCTGGCGGGCAGCCTGTTCGGCCTGTGGATCGTGTACCTGACCGCGGTGATCCCGCTGCTGTCGTGGGTGCTGATGGGCTACTTCGCATCGCTGCCCGTGGAAATCGAGCGCGCCGCGCGCATGGACGGCTGCACGCGCTGGCAGATGCTGCGCCACGTGACGCTGCCCATGGCGCTGCCGGGGATCGCCGCGGCCTTCATCATCGCGTTCCTGGTGGGCTGGAACGACCTGCTGTTCGCCATCGTGCTGACCGGCGGCACGTCCGCGCAGACCTTGTCGGCCTCGTTGCTGGGCCTGTCTCCGCTGATGCCGGGGTTCCGCGCCGACCTGGGACTTTTCGCCGCGGCCAGCATGCTTGCCGCTCTGCCCCCGCTGGCGCTGGCCATGCTGTTCCAGCGCTTCATCACCAACCTGAACATCGTCGATCCCGTGACGAGCAACACGGACTAGGGCCGGTGAACGCCAAGAGGAGCCTCGCATGACGATCGGCGTCGCGGCATCCGGCCCGCAGGCGGGCGCGGCAGTGCAGGCGGCGGCGCTGGCCGCCGAGGCGATGGGCCACGGCGCCATCGGCGGCTTTGCCGTGTTCGCCGTCATGGACGACGCCGGCCGCGTACGGCACAGGTGGTGCCAGCGCGGCGGCGTCACCGCCTTGAACCTGCCGCCGGACTGGTTGCAGGCGCCCCGCGCGGCCTTGATCGAAAGCGGCCCGGACCGCCCCGAACCGCTGGTGCAGTTTCTGCCCGGCGCCGATGGCGTGGGGCTGGTGACCGGGCACCGGCTGCCCAACCGGCCTGGCGCCGACGGCATCGCGCTGAACCAGGCCGCGCTCGGCCTCATGGCCGCAGGCGCCCCGCCGGGCGACGCCGTCGGTCAGGTGCTGCAGGCGCATCCGGAAATCGACGCGGGCCTGATCGCGCTGTCGGCCGCGGGCGAACTTGCCTGGGGCAATACACGGCGCGTCGCCCGCCGCCCCGACCAGGGGCTTGCCCATCGCGACAACGGCCTGTGCCGCGTCGCCGTGCTGCATAACTCCATTCACCCCTGCCCGCCGCTGGCCGACGCGATGGCGGACCTGGCCTGGTATGCCTTGACCGGTGAATCCGCGCCCTATCGCGCCTTGACCCTCGGCGTTCCCGTCGCCATCACCGCCGCGGCCCGCGACCGCGTGCTGGTGGATGCGCAAGGGCGCATCCTCGCCATCGAACAGGCCGACCCGTCGCTACCCTCGGCGCCGCGCCGCGCCAATGCGATCTACCTGGGCAGCGAAGTCTGGCAAGATGGCAGGCATATCGGCCACACCGTCAGCGAACTCACCGCCGACATGGCCGACGGCCGGGTGTACGGCGTGCCGGACCCCGCCCGCTCCCTCATCATCATGAAGGAATAGGCCTATGTCGCGACGCGAGAATACCGAAAGGCAGATCCTGCAAGCGCTGGAAGCCCAGATCCTGGAAACCGGAATGGGCGGCGTCGGCATCAACGCGATCGCCAAGCGCGCCGGCGTCAGCAAGGAACTCATCTACCGCTATTTCGACGGCATGCCCGGCCTGATGCTGGCCTGGATGCAGGAACAGGATTTCTGGACCCGCAACCCCGGGCTGCTGGCCGCGGACGAATCCAGCCAGCGCACGCCCGGCGAACTCGTGCTGTCCATGCTGCGCGCGCAGATCGACGCACTGGCCGGCAATGAGACGCTACGCGAAGTGCGGCGCTGGGAACTCATCGAACGCAACGAGGTGTCCGCGCCTTTGGCCGAACGGCGCGAACGCGCCGCGCGCGGCTTCATCGACCGTATCGACGGCCTGGCGCCGGAAGCCGACATGCCGGCGATGGTCAGCGTGATGCTGGCGGGCGTGCTCTACCTGATGCTGCGCGCCAAGACCGAATCCCACTTCCTGGGCGTGCCCTTGCGCACGCCGGAAGGCTGGGACCGCATCGGCGGCGCGCTGGAACACCTGGTGGCCCATGGTTTTCCTGACGCCCTGAATACCGAATCCCTTGCCAACCTGGAGGCGCGCCGCGGCACGCAGGCCGCCGACCCAGAAACCTGAGCCCCAACCCATGCCCGCGCATCCCGACCAGCAGGAATACGACATCATCATCACCGGCGGCCAAGTCGCCGACGGCCTGGGCGGGCCTGCCCGCCGCGCCGACATCGCGATCCGCGGCGAACGCATCGCCGCCATCGGCGATGGCGCGGCGTGGCGCGCGCCGCGCCGCATCGACGCGACGGGCAAGGTGGTGTCGCCGGGCTTCATCGACTGCCATACCCACGATGACCGCGCGCTGCTGGGCACGCCGCTGATGCGGCCCAAGGTCAGCCAGGGCATCACCACCGTCGTCACCGGCAATTGCGGCATCAGCCTGGCGCCCGTGCGCACGCCGGGCGACGTGGTGCCGCCGCCGCTAAACCTGCTGGCCAAGCACACGGGTGAGCTCTACGCCCGCATGCAGGATTACGCCGACGCGCTGCAAGCCGCACCCGCCGCCGTCAACAGCCTGGCGCTGGTGGGCCATTCCAGCCTGCGCGTATCCGCCATGGACCGGCTGGACCGCCCGGCCGACAAGAATGAGATCGCGGCCATGCGGCAGGCGCTGGACCAGGCCATGGCCGCCGGCGCGGCGGGGCTGTCGACAGGCCTGTACTACCCGACCGCCATGCACGCCAGCACCGAGGAAGTGATTGGCGTGGCTGAACCGCTGGCCACCTGGCGCGGCCTGTACACGACGCACTTGCGCGACGAGGCCGATCACGTCTGCGACGCGATGGAAGAAGCCTTCCTGATCGGCCGGGCGGCCGACGTGCCGGCCATCCTGTCGCACCACAAGGTCACCGGCAAGCACAACCACGGCCGCACGGCGGAAACGCTGGCGCTGTACGACCGCATGCGCGCCGAGCAGCCGCTGGGCATGGACGTCTATCCCTATGCGGCGTCTTCCACCATCCTGGAGCCGCGCCGCGTGGTCGCCGGCGAGAAGATCATCGTCACCTGGTCGCAGACACGCCCCGAGATCCAGGGCGTGGACCTGCGCGAACTGGCCGCGCGCGAAGGCCGCGATCCCACCCGCCTGGCCGAAGAACTGTCGCCCGGCGGCGCGATCTATTTCTCGATGGACGAAGCCGACGTGAAGCGCGTCATCAGCCACGGCAGCGTCATGATCGGGTCCGACGGGTTGCCGCACGACCAGCGCCCCCATCCCCGCCTGTGGGGCGCGTTCTCACGCGTGCTGGCGCGCTATGTGCGCGAGATGCGGGTGCTGGGCATGGAAGAGGCCGTCCGCCGCATGACGAGCCTGACGGCCGCGCAGTTCGGCCTGAAGGACCGCGGCGTGCTGCGCCCCGGCTGCTATGCGGACGTGGTGGTCTTCGACCCGGCCACGGTGGCCGACCTGGCCAGTTTCGCCGAGCCCACGCTGCCGTCCACGGGCATCCAGGCGGTGCTGGTCAACGGCCAGCTGGTCGAGGAAGACGGCGCCCCAACCGGCGCCCGTCCTGGCCGCTTGCTGCGCGGCGACGACCGCGCGGCCCCCGGCTTCGAAACACCCGCCTGGGCAGTCTGACACCTTATCGCCGCACGCCCGCCTGGCCGGGCGCCAACCCTGAACGCCGCGCCCGCGCGCGGCGCCTCCCTGGAGCATCATGCACATTGTTGTCATCGGCGCGGGGGTGGTCGGCATGACCACCGCCTATTTCCTGCACCGCGCAGGCCATCGGGTCACGGTCGTCGACGCGGGCTCGGCCCCCGGGCAGGCCACCAGCATGGCCAACGGCGCACAGTTGAGCTACAGCTTCGTCGCTCCGCTGGCCGACCCCGCCGTCTTACCCAAACTGCCCTCGTGGCTGCTGGCCCAGGACGCGCCGCTGCGCTTCCGGCCGCGCCTGGATCCGGACCAGTGGCGCTGGAGCCTCGCCTTCCTGCGCGCCTGCACGCGCGCCAAGAGCCGCTCCACCACGCGCGAACTGCTGTCGCTGGGCATGTACAGCCGTCTGTGCGTGCATGAGCTTGTGCGCCAGGAGAATCCCGATTTCGATTTTTCGTCGTCGGGCAAACTGCTGGTCTATCAGGACGCCGGTGCCTATGCGCACGCACTGGCGCAGCGCGACTACCTGGCGGATCTGGGCAGCGAGCAGCGCGTGATGGACACGCGCGCCTGCCTGGAGATGGAACCCGCGCTGGCCGGCATCGGCGCCAGCATCCAGGGCGCGCTCTACACCCCGACCGAAGATGCGGGCGACTGCCAGCGCCTATGCACGGAGCTTGAACGCATCCTGCGCGCCGCGGCGGACCCCGTGCGCTTTCATTTCAATACCCGGGTGACCGCGTTGCGCTCGGAACGCGGGCGCGTCGTGGGCGCCTCTACCGCCGCGGGCGATCTGGATGCCGACCACTACGTGCTGGCCAGCGGCATGGGCGCGCAGCCGCTGGCGCGGCAACTGGGGCTGAACCTGCGGATCTATCCGCTCAAGGGGTACAGCCTGACGTATGCGCTGACGCCGGACAGCGTCGCCCCCAATGCCAGCATCAGCGATATCCGGCGCAAGGTGGTGTATGCAAGGCTGGGCCAGCGGCTGCGGGTGGCGGGCATGGTCGACATCGGCACGGGCGGCGGCGGCGTGGATCCGCAGCGCGTGCAAAGCCTGGAACGCGACGTCGCGCAGTTCTTCCCGGACCTGAACCCCGCGGGCCCGCCCGAGCCCTGGGCCGGCCTGCGCCCCGCGCGGCCCGACGGCAAGCCGCTGATCGGCGCCACGCCCTACCGCAACCTGTGGTTGAACACCGGCCACGGCGGCCTGGGCTTCACGCTGGCCGCCGGCAGTGCGCGGATGCTGACGGACCTGATGCAGGGCCGCAACCCGGCCGTAGACGCGGCCGCCTTCGCCCTGGCGTAACGCGCGACGCAGGCGTCCGCGCCGCGCTCAGTCCGCCTTGATGCCGCGGCTGCGGATCAGCGTGCCCCACTTGTCGCGTTCCTTCACTTCAAACGCGGCCAGGTCCGCGCCGAACAGATTGCCCGGCGTGGCGCCGCCTTGCGCCAGCGACTGCTGCAGCTCGGGCGATTTCAAGGCCTGCTTCATCGCCGCGATCAGCTTGTCGACGACCGGCGCGGGCGTGCCGCGCGGCGCATACAGGCCGGACCAGGCGGTGACCTCGAAACCGGGCAGGCCGGCCTCGGCCATCGTGGGCAGGTCGGGCGCGGCAGGGCTGCGTTCGGCCGACGTCACCGCGATGCCGCGCAAGCGGCCGCCCGGTTTTAACGCCGCCATGGAACTGGGCAGGTTGTCCATCAGGATGTCGACCTGTCCGCCGATCACGGCGGGTATCGCAGCCGACGAACCCTTGAACGGCACGTGCAGCATCTGCAGCCCGGCCAGCGATTCGAAATAGGCGCCCGTCAGGTGCACGGACGAACCGATGCCCGGCGACGCGTAGGAGTACTTGCCGGGATCCTTCTTCACCGCCTTCATCACATCGTCCAGATTGCGCCAGGGCGATCCGGCGGCCACCGCCATGACGTTGGGCGTGGAAGCGATCATGCCCAGCGGCACCAGGTCGGTGGCGGGATTGAATCCGATGTTGCCGTACAGGAACTGGTTGACGGTCTGCGTGCCGACGGAGCCCAGCACGATGGTGTAGCCGTCGGGCTGGGCGCGCGCGGCAGCGGCCACGCCCAGGTTGCCCGCCGCGCCCGGCTTGTTCTCGACCACGATGGACTCGCCCAGCGCCGGCCGCATGTGTTGGGCGATGGTGCGCGCGAAGATGTCGGTGGTGCCGCCGGGCGGAAACGGCACGATCAGGGTGATCGGCCGCGCCGGCCATGCCTGCGCGGACGCCGCCGCGCTCAACGCCAGCGTGGCGGCCGCCGCCACGCTTGTCCAGCGCCCTGCCCTGGCGGCCGTCCGCCAATGAGTTGACCTGCCCATCCTCTTTCCCCTTCGCGTGACGCGTGTTCGATTGATCAAACGGAATTCGGTGTCGGTACTGCGCGACGAACGTGACCGCATGGTCACTTTCGTCGCATTAAGAACCGGCGCCGAAAACTTGTCAACGAAAGCGTAGAGGTTTAGGCGTTATCCCTAGGAGCCATCCCAACCGCCGCCCAGCGCGACGATCAGGTTCACGCTGGCGACCAGCCGCGTGCCCAGCAGGCTCAGCGCGTTGCGCTCGCTATTGAGCGCCGTGGCGTCCACGACCGCCACGCTCAGGTAGTCCACCAGACCGGCCTTGTACTGGTTCTGGATCAGGCGCAATGATTCGCGCGCGGACTCCAGCGCGCGGCGCTGGACGACCTGTTCGTTCTCCATCACGCGCAACTGGATCAGGTAGTCCTCGACTTCGCGCAAGCCCACCAGCGCGGCCTGGCGATAAGCCGCCGCTTGCGAGTCGTACGCCGCACGGGCCTGTTCGACTTGCGCCGCGCGCGCGCCGCCGTCGAAGATCGTCAACGCCAACGCTGGCCCCAGCGACCAGAAGCGCGCAGGCGCCGTCAGCAGGTCGGCGAACTGGCCATTGCGAAAGCCCCCGTCGGCGGACAAAGTCAGCGACGGGAACCACGCGGCTTGCGCCACGCCGATCTGCGCATTGGCGGCCGCCGCGCGGCGCTCGGCCGCAGCGATGTCGGGACGACGCTCCAGCAGCTCGGACGGCAGGCCCACCGGGATCTCGGGCAACTGCAGCGTGAACACGGCCGGCGCCAATCCGAACTTGGACGGCGCCTGGCCCATCAGCACCGCGATGGCGTGCTCGTACTGCCCGCGCTGCCAATCCAGGTCGATCGATTGGGCGCGCGTGCTTTCCACCTGAGTGCGCGCCACGGCCACATCGGCCTGCCCGGCCACACCCACCTCATAGCGGTTTTGCGTCAGCTGCAGCGATTTTTCGTAAGCCGCCACCGTGGCGTCCAGCAGGCGCTTCTGCTCGTCCAGCACGCGCAGTTGCAGATAGGTCTGCACCAGCGCCGCCTGCGCGCTCAGCCGCGTCGCGGCCAGGTCGGCCAGGCTGGCCGCTGCGCTGGCTTCAGACGATTCGGTGCTGCGGCGCACACGGCCCCACACGTCCAGTTCCCAGCTGACGCTGCCGGTCACCGAATACTGGTTCGACACATTGCTGCCCGACGACGAAGACGACGAGCCGTTCTGGCCGTTGCCGCTGCCCGCGCGCGACATGCCCGCGCTTGCGCCAACCGTCGGGTAGAAGCCGGCACGCGCGGCGCGCACCAGGCCCAGCGCCTGGCGGTAGTTGGCCTCGGCCTGCGCGATCGTCTGGTTCGACGTGTTCAGGCGATCGACCAGGCCGTTGAGCGTAGCGTCGCCATAGACCCGCCACCACTGCCCGCGGTCCGCGTCGTCGCGCGGCTCGGCAGGCTTCCAGCCTTCGACCTGATCCTGGCCCTGGCCCTCCTTGTAGGAGGCGCCCACGTCCAATTCAGGGCGCTGGTAGTCGGGACCGACCGCGCATGCGCCAAGCAGCGCGCACAGCGCCAGCGTGACCGCGCTGCGAGGAAGGAAGGCGTTCGAAAGCGGCTTGATACGGATCATGTTTGTTCTATGGAAGCAGGAGCGCCCTTCCGGGGACCGCGCCCGCGCGCGGCCCACAGACGGAAGCGGTCCAGGTAGAGATAGACCACGGGCGTGGTGTACAGCGTGAGGATCTGGCTGAGCACCAGGCCGCCCACGATGGTAATGCCTAGCGGCTGGCGCATCTCGACGCCGGCGCCGGTCGCCACCACCAGCGGCAGCGCGCCGAAGATGGCGGCCATCGTCGTCATCATGATCGGGCGGAACCGCGTCAGGCAGGCCTGGAAGATCGCGTCGCGCGGCGTCATGCCCTGGTTGCGCTCGGCGTCCAGGGCGAAGTCCACCATCATGATGGCGTTCTTCTTCACGATGCCGATCAAGAGGAACACCCCGATCAGCGCGATCAGCGTGAAGTCGTAGCGCAGCAGCAGCAAGGCCAGCAGCGCGCCCAGGCCGGCCGACGGCAGCGTCGACAGGATGGTCAACGGATGCACGAAGCTTTCATACAGAATGCCCAGCACGATGTACATCGTGACCAGCGCCGCCAGGATCAGCCAGGGCTGCTGCGCCAGCGTCTGCTGCAAGGCGGCCGCCGTGCCCTGGAAGCCCGCCTGAATCTGGTCCGAGGGCAAGCCGATACGGGCCACGGCCGCGTCGATGGCGGCGGTGGCCTGCCCCAGCGACACGCCGGGCGCCAGGCTGAAGGACACGGTGTCCGCCACGAACAGCCCTTGATGCTGCACGCTGAGCGGCGCGTTGGCGTTCTCCAGCCGCGCGAAAGCCAGCAGCGGCACGCGCGCGCCGGTCGAGGTGATCACTTCGACCTGCTTGAGCGATTCGATGTCTTCGGCGAATTTGGGCTCCAGGCCCAGCACCACGTGGTACTGGTTCAGCGGCCCGTACATCACCGATACCTGGCGCTGGCTGAACGAATTGTTCAGCACCGTCGAAATGGTGGACATGCTGACGCCCAGCCGCGTAGCGGCCTCGCGGTCGATCACCAGGTTGATCTGGCGGCCCTTGTCCTCGACGTCGGTGTCCACGTCCGTGATCTCGGGGATCTTCGCCATCGCCTGCTGCACCTTCGGCATCCACGTGCGCAGCAATTGCAGGTCGCCCGACATCAGCGTGTAGTCATAGGAACCCTGGCTTTGGCGCCCGCCGATCCGGATGTCCTGCTGCGACACCAGGAACATGCGCGCGCCCGGCATGTTCTGCAGCTTGCCGCGCAACCGGTTGATGACCACATCGGCCGATACGTCGCGTTCGCCCAGCGGCTTCAACTGGATCTGCATGAAGCTGCTGTTGCTGCCCCCGCGCCCGCCGGCATACCCCGTCATGCTCTGCACCGCCGGGTCCGCCAGCACCACCTTGCGCAGCGCCTCCAGCTTGGGCAGCGTCGCCTGGAACGAGGTGCCCTGGTCCACGCGGAAAAAGCCCAGCAGCTGCCCCGTATCCTGCTGCGGGAAAAAGCCCTTGGGCACCGCGGTGTACAGATAGATATTCAGGCCCACGGCAATCGCCAGGATCAGCATCATCAGCCGGCCATGCGCCAGCGCCCAGCGCAGGCTGCGCCGGTAGCCATCCAGCATGGACTCGAAGCCGCGTTCGGACCAGCGCGCCAGCCGCCCCGGCGGTTTCTGCTCTTTCGGTTCATGGCGCAGCAGGCGCGCGCACATCATCGGCGTCAGCGTCAGCGACACGATCAGCGACACCATGATCGCGGCCGACAAGGTCACGGCGAATTCACGGAACAGCCGCCCGACCACGCCGCCCATCAGCAGGATGGGGATGAACACCGCCACCAGCGACAGGCTCATCGACAGCACCGTGAAGCCGACTTCGCGCGAACCGCGCAACGCCGCCCGCATCGGCGACATGCCGTTCTCCACGTGCCGCATGATGTTCTCGAGCACCACGATGGCGTCGTCCACCACGAAGCCGGTGGCCACGATCAGCGCCATCAGCGAAATCGTATTCAGCGTGAAGCCGCAGAGGTACATGATGCAGAACGTACCGATCAGCGACACCGGCACGGCCACGCTGGGAATGATGGCCGCCCGCCAGCGCCTGAGGAACAGCAGCACCACCAGCACCACCAGGCCCACCGCGATGATCAGCGTCAGCTCGGCTTCGTGCAGCGACGCCCGGATGCTGGGCGTGCGGTCCTGCGCCACCGTCATGTTCACGTCGGCCGGCATCAGCGCCTGCAGCACGGGCAGTTGCGCACGCACGGCATCCACGGCCTCGATGATGTTGGCGTCGGCCTGCCGGCGCACGATCATCAGGATCGCCTTGCGTTCGTTGAAGAACCCGGTCTGATACAGGTCTTCGACCGAGTCCTCGACTTTGGCCACGTCCGACACGCGCACCGGCGCGCCGTCGTTCCACGCCACGATCAGCGGCCGGTATTGTTCGGCGCGGCTCAGCTGGTCGCTGACCATGATCTGCCAGTGGTAGCGGTCGTTCTCCAGCACGCCCTTGGGGCGGTTGGCGTTGGCGTTGGCCAGCGTGGCGCGCAACTGGTCCAGCGACACGCCGCGGTTGGCCAGCGCACCCGGCAGCACGGTGACGCGCACCGCCGGCAAGGAACTGCCGCCTACGGTGACTTCGCCCACGCCGTCCACCTGCGCCAGCTTCTGCGCCACGATGGTCGAGGCGATGTCGTACAGCTGGCCCTGGCTGAGCGTGTCGGAGGTCAGCGCCAGCGTCATGATGGGCGCGTCCGACGGGTTGGACTTGTGGTACGTGGGGTTGCTGCGCAGGCTGGTGGGCAACAGCGAGCGCGCCGCGTTGATGGCGGCCTGCACATCGCGCGCCGCGCCGTTGATGTCGCGCGACAGATCGAACTGCAAGGTGACGCGGGTGGACCCCTGCGAGCTGCTGGAGGTCATCTCGGTCACGCCGGCGATGCTGCCCAGCGAGCGCTCAAGCGGCGTGGCCACGCTGGAGGCCATCGTCTCGGGGCTGGCGCCCGGCAGGCTGGCCGACACCGAGATGGTCGGAATGTCCACCTGCGGCAAGGGCGCCACCGGCAACAGGAAGAACGACAACAGGCCTGCCAGCACGACCGCCAGGCTCAGCAGCGTGGTCGCCACCGGCCGGACGATGAAGGGCGCCGACAGGATCATGACGCGTCCCCGGCCGCCGGTTCGCGCACGCCGCGCCAGCGGCGCGACATGCGGTCGAACATCAGGTAGATGACCGGCGTGGTGAACAGCGTGAGCACCTGGCTCAACAAGAGGCCGCCCACCATCACCAGGCCCAGCGGCTGGCGCAGTTCAGCGCCCGTGCCGGTCGACAGCATCAACGGCAAGGCGCCGAACAGGGCGGCCAGCGTGGTCATCAGGATGGGGCGGAAACGCAGCAGCGCGGCCTCGTGGATGGCCGCGCGCGGCGTCAGCCCCCGCTTGCGCTCGGCATCCAGCGCAAAGTCGATCATCATGATGGCGTTCTTCTTCACGATGCCGATCAGCAGGATGATCCCGATGATGCCGATCATGTCCAGCTCGGTGCCGCTGATCAACAACGCCAGCAAGGCCCCCACGCCGGCGGACGGCAAGGTGGACAGGATCGTGATGGGGTGGATGTAGCTTTCGTACAGGATGCCCAGCACGATGTACATGGTGACCACCGCGGCCAGGATCAGCCACAGCGTGCTGGTCAGCGAATTCTGGAACGCCAGCGCCGCGCCCTGGAACCGCGTCTCCACGCCGGCCGGCAAGCCGATTTCGGCTTCGGCGGCGATGATGGCTTCGACCGCGTTGGACAGCGACGCCCCCGGCGCCAGGTTGAACGACACCGTCACCATCGGGAACTGGTCCAGCCGGTTCACGGCCAGCACAGTCCGGCCTTCGGAGATGTGCGCCACCGACGACAACGGCACCTGCGCGCCGGTGGAGGTCGGCACGTGAATCTGGCCCAGCGCGGCCGGGTTCATCTGGAACTGCGGCTGCACCTCCAGCACCACGCGGTACTGGTTGGACTGGGTGAAGATGGTGGAGATCAGCCGCTGGCCAAAGGCGTCGTACAGCGCCTCGTCGATCACCGCGGCCGTGATGCCCAGCCGCGACGCCGCATCGCGGTCGATCTCGACCCAGGTCTGCAGGCCATCGTCCTGCAAGTCGTCGGTCACGTCCTTCAACCCCGGCACCTGGCGCAAGCGGTCCACCAGCTTGGGCGTCCATTCGCTCAGCACCTTCAGGTCGGGGTTGGACAGCGTCATCTGGTATTGCGTGCGGCTGACGCGGTCTTCGATCGTCAGATCCTGCACGGGTTGCATGTAGACGGTCAGCCCGTCCTGCTTGCCCAGGGATTCCTGCAGGCGCGCCATCACGGTGCGCAGGTCGCCGTTGCGTTCGGCCTGGGGCTTGAGCGCAATCTGCATGCGCCCGGCGCTAAGCGTGGCGTTGCTGCCGTCCACGCCGATGAAGGACGACACCGCCTGCACGTCGGGATCTTCCAGCACCAGCCGCGCCGCGGCCTGCTGGCGTTCGGCCATCGCCGGGAACGAAATGGATTGCGGCGCCTGGGTAATGGCCTGGATCAGGCCGGTGTCCTGCTGCGGGAAGAAGCCCTTGGGCACCACCATGTACAGCACCACCGTCAGCGCGAACGTGCCCAGCGCCACCAGCAGCGTCAGCGGCTGATGGCGCAGCACCACCTGCAGCATGCGGTCGTAGCCGGCGATGACGCGGTCAATGAAGTTGCCCGTGGCCGTGTGGAAACGGCCGTGCTTCTGCTCCGATTCGGCGCGCAACAGGCGCGCGCACATCATCGGCGTCAGGGTCAGCGACACCACCAGCGAGATCAGGATGGATACCGCCAGCGTGATCGCAAATTCCCGGAACAGCCGCCCCACCACTTCCGTCATGAACAGCAGCGGGATCAGTACGGCGATCAGCGAAAAGGTCAGCGAGATCAGCGTGAAACCGATCTGCGAGGCGCCCTTCAAGGCAGCCTGCAAGGGCGTTTCGCCTTCTTCGATATGGCGGGCGATGTTCTCGATCATGACGATGGCATCGTCCACCACGAAGCCGGTGGCGATCGTCAGCGCCATCAAGGTCAGGTTGTTGATCGAGAAACCTGCCAGGTACATGATGCCGAAGGTGCCCACCAGGGACAGCGGCACCACGACGCTGGGGATCAGCGTAGCCGTCAGGCTGCGCAGGAAGACGAAGGTCACCATCACCACCAGCCCCACGGCCAGCAGCATTTCGAACTTCACGTCTTCCACCGAGTCGCGGATGGTCTGCGTGCGATCCGACACCACGCTCACGTCCAGCGTGGCGGGCAAGGCCGCGCGCAGTTGCGGCAGCAGCGTCTGGATCCGGTTGACCACGTCGATCACGTTGGCGCCCGGCTGGCGCTGGATGTTCAGCAGGATGGCGGGTTTGTCGCCGGCCCAGGCGGCCTGGCGCGTGTCTTCGGCGCCTTCGACCGCGCGCGCCACGTCCGACAGCCGCAGCGGCGCGTTGTTCTTGTAGGCGATGATCAGGTCGTTGTAGTCGGTGGGCGACTTCAGCTGGTCATTGGCATTGATCGTGGTGGACCGCAACGGCCCGTCCAGGTTGCCCTTGGGCTGGTTGACGTTGGCACCCACGATGGCGGTGCGCAGGTCAGACAGCGCCAGGCCATTGGCCGCCAGCGCCTGCGGATTGACCTGCACCCGCACCGCCGGCCGCTGGCCGCCCGCCACGCTGACCAGGCCCACGCCCGGAATCTGCGACAGCTTCTGCGCCACCCGCGTATCCACCAGATCTCGCACCTGCGGCAAGGGCATGGTGGGCGATGTGATGGCCAGCGTCAGCACGGCTGCGTCCGCCGGGTTCACCTTGTTGTAGGTCGGCGGCACCGGCAAGTCGCTGGGCAGCAGGTTCGACGCGGCGTTGATCGCCGCCTGCACCTGCTGCTCGGCCACGTCCAGCGGCAGCGTCAGGTTGAACTGCATCGTGATGACCGAGGCGCCGCCCGAACTGGTGGACGACATCTGGTTCAAGCCCGGCATCTGCCCGAACTGCCGTTCCAGGGGAGACGTGACCAGCGAGGTCATGACGTCCGGACTGGCCCCGGGGTACAGCGTCACCACCTGGATCGTCGGGTAGTCCACCTCGGGCAGCGCCGACACCGGCAGCATTCGGTAGGCGATGAAACCGGCGATCAGAATCGCCACCATCGCCAGCGTGGTGGCGACGGGGCGGAGGATGAACAGGCGCGACGGGCTCACGATGGTCTCGGCTTACTTGGACGCGGGCGTGGTGCCGGCAGGCGCCCCTGCCCCGAGCGTCTTGTCGCGGGTGGCGGGTATCACTTCCGCCCCGCCCACTACTTCCACCTTGGCGCCCGCTCGCAAGCGGTCGGTGCCTTCCGTGACGACGCGGTCGCCCGGTTGCAGGCCTTCATTCACAGCCACCATGCCGTTATTGATGGCGCCCAGCTTCACCTGGCGCACCAGCACCGTGTTGTCCGGCTGCACCAGGAACACGAAGGCGCCGGCCGACCCCTGCTGGATCGCGGCGGTTGGGATGGCAGTCACGTCCTTGCGCGTCAGCACGTGCAGGCGCACGTTGACGAACTGGTTGGGAAAGAGCGCGTCGTCCGCGTTGTCGAATTTGGCCTTCAGCTTCAGCGTGCCGGTAGTGACGTCGATCTGATTGTCCAGGGTCTCCAGCACGCCGGTGGCGATGCGGCGGGTGTCGGCGCGGTCATAGGCATCGACCGTCAGCGTCTTGCCAGCCGCGATTTCGCCGCGCACTTCGGGCAACTGGGTCTCGGGCAACGTGAACACCACGGAAATCGGCTGGGTCTGGGTAATCACGACCAGCCCGTTGGTGTCGGAGCTGGACACCAGGTTGCCGCGGTCGACCTGGCGCAGCCCCAGCCGGCCGCTGATGGGCGCGGTGATGCGGGCGTAATCCAGTTGCAGCTTGGCGTTGTCCACATTGGCCTGGTCGCTCTTGACGGTGCCCTCGTACTGGCGCACCAGCGCCGCCTGGGTGTCCACCTGCTGCTTGGCAATGGAATCCTGCTTGAACAGGGCCTGATAGCGCTGCAAGTCGCGCCGCGCGTTCTCCAGCTGGGCCAGATTCTGCATCTGGGTGCCGCGCGCCTGGTCCAGGGCCACCTGGAAGGCCCGCGGGTCCACCTGGGCCAGCAGGTCGCCCGCCTTCACGCGCTGGCCTTCCTGGAAGGCCACGTCCACCAGCTCGCCGCTGACGCGGCTGCGCACCGTGACGGTGTTGTAGGCCGTGACGGTGCCCAGGGACTTCAGGTAGATATCGATGTCCTGCGTGGCGGCGGTGGCGATGCGCACCGGCACGGCCAGGTTCGCCATGGCGGCCATCGGGGGCCGTCCCCCGCCCGCGCGACCGCCGGGCCCGCCGGCCGCGCCCTGTTTGGCCGACGGCCGCAGCGCAAGCCAGGCAATGACGGCCACGGCAAGCAACAACACCACCAATCCAATGATGCGGCGGCGGGTCCAGCGGGAAGGCGGGGAAACAGGACGACTATCGGACATGGAAACGGTTCCGGCACTGACGGAGAAAGCCGTATTGTCTACTAGTCGGTCGCCTTTTCTACTATTGCGGGCCCGAGTTGAAACTGGCCGCAACAAGAATCGGTCTCAAGAACGCCGCTTACCCACCTACGAGCTGCAGAGCGTCATCTGGAACGCCACGTCGCGCGCCACCTGCTGGGGCTTGAATTCGCCGTCTTGCGTGGAAAAACGTATCCAGATCATGTACTTATTGGCGCTGATCTCGGGAAATGCGCCCTGCGTCGGGTCCACCCAGACGCGCAGCAGCTGGAATTGCTTGCCGCCCAGCATCTGCTGGTAGGCGCCTTGCTCGGCCACGATATCGGTCTTGCGGCCGGACTCGCGCAACAGGCGCAGGGCCAGCGTCAGGCCATCGTACAAAGGCAGGAAGGGCGACACCCAGGCCTGCAAGTCCGCGCAACGGGCGGCTTCGGTCTTGTTCTGCCAGGCGAAATAGGAAGGCATGTCCACCTGCGTGGCGCTGCCCGGCACGGACAGCCGGCCGCGCAGGCTGGTCAACCATTCGTTTTCGCGCAGCGACTGCCCGGTCTTGCCGGGCGCGGCCAGCGCGCTGGCCACTTTTTCCAGTTCGCGCAGCATGGCTTCCAGCGCGTCTTGCGCCACGCCGGGGTGGTCGCGCAAGCCTACCAGCGCCATGCGCTGACGCTCCAGGTCTTGCAGCACGGCGCCTTTCACGTCGGTGCGTTCGCACGCGTCGAGCAGATCGAAAAGAGAGGTGACGGCAACCTGATGCTGGCGTGAGTCCCCCTCGCGAGCAAAGAAGAACAACCTGTCGAACAGGTATTCCAATCGCAGATAAGCGCGGATGCGCTCATTGAAGGGATATTCGTAAACAATCACGCTATTTGACAGGCCCATCAGTGGTCGGCCAAGTGGCCGAGGGATTCAGGGGTGCCGGCCAAGCTTGTCGCTTACCGGCCCGTTGTGGTCGCCAGCGTCAGCCAGCGGTCATGCAGGGTCTTCGCCTGCGCGCGCAATTGCTCCGGCGATGTTGCGCCGTCGTTCACGATGACGTCGTCCGCAACCTCCAACCGGCTTGCCCGCGCAGCCTGTGCCGCCATAATACGCCTGATGGCGGGCTCCGTCAGCCCGCTGCGCGCCTGCACGCGCGCCACCTGCGTTTCCGGGTCGCAGTCCACCACGCAGATACGATCCACGCGCGTGCGCCAACGCGCCAGGGACTCCACCAGAAGGGGCACCACAAAGACCAGGTACAGCCCAGTCGCGGCCGCTGCCTGGCGTTCGGTCTCTTCGGTAATGGCGGGGTGCAGCACGCCTTCCAGGCGCTGCCGCGCTTGCGGATCCGAGAACGCGCGTTCGCGCATCCATTGACGGTTCAACGCGCCTTCGGGCGTCAGCGCCTGCGGCCCGAATTCGCGTTCGATGGCCGGCATGGCTGCACCGTCGGCCGCCGTCAGCGCGTGCGCGATCTGGTCGGTATCGACCAGCGTCGCGCCCCATTCGCCCAGCATGTCCGCTACACGGGACTTGCCCGAACCGATGCCGCCCGTCAGACCGATCTTGAACATGATGCCCATCCTTTCTTGCCTAGCGCATGAACTGCCATAAACCCTGCTCGCCGCCCAGCAGCAGCATGACGATGCCGGCCAGCGCCAGATAGGGGCCGAAGGGCAGCGGCTGCCCGCGGCCGGCGCGGCCCGATAGCGTCAGCAGGCCGCCGATCAACACCCCCACCAGCGAGGCGGCCAACAGCACCATGGGCAGGGATTCGATACCGAACCACGCACCCAATGCGGCCAGCAGCTTGAAGTCGCCATACCCCATGCCCTCGCGCCCGGTCAGCAGGCGGAACACATGGAAGATAACCCACAGGAAAACGTAGCCGGCCACCGCCCCCACCACCGCCAGCGGCAAGGTCGTGAACGCGTCAAACAGATTGACCAGCAGCCCGGCCCACACGAGCGGCTGCGTCAGCGCGTCGGGCAACAGGGTGGACTCGAAGTCGATCCAGGCCAGCGCCACCAGCATGGCCGACAAACCCATCGCGAACAACGCGACGGGCGTCGCGCCGTAGCGCCACGCGCAGGCGGCGAACAGCGCACAGGTCAGGAGTTCGATTGCGGGGTAGCGCCAACTGATCGGAGCATCGCATGCGGCGCAGCGGCCGCGCAGCAACAGCCAGCCCAGCACGGGCAGCCGGCGCCAGCCAGTCACTGGCGCATGGCACGCGGGGCATTGCGAGGCCGGACGCAACAGGCCGTCGGGGCTGGCCGGCCGCGCCTTGCCCACCGCATCCAGGCACTGCGCCTGCCATTCGCGTTCCATCATGCGCGGCAGCCGATACGTCAGCAGGGTCAACCAGTTGCCGATGAACAAGCCCGCCAGCGCAGCCAGTCCGATGAAGGCGCCCAATGGGATGTCGAAGACGTGACGAACGCTGCTCATGCGCCCGTCCGATGGGCGCGATGGCCGGGGTCCATCGCAGCACAGATGGCGGGAAATCGGACAGCCCAACTGCGGCCGTGTCGTAATTTGTGCATAAAGTGCTGACAACACCCAAGAGTGGCTAAGGGAACGTATCGAATCTTCGCATAAGTGCGTAAAATCGGAGACAGACTCAATTCACGGATAAGCTGCCATGACCGCCCGCGTCGACATCGTTTCCCGATCCCGCAAACTCAGCGTCATGGGGCTGCTGCTGGCCGGTACGGCACTGGGTGCTGCAGGGTGCGCCCAGCAGAAAACCGAAGGCTATTACGATCCCCCGGTTGAAAGCACCGTGACCGACGCCCAGTACCAGGGCTCGGGCGCGGGTTACCGCAGCGTCATCCGCGCGCCGTCGCAGGTGCAGATCGCCCTGAAACCCGACGCCCGCAAGCCGCAGAACCAGGCCTCGCAAGCCACGCCGGCCGGCCAGACCACCGAAGACGGCCAAGCCGTGCCGGAAGGCGCCGACAATGCGGCTGCAGCCTCGGCCCCCGCACCGGCTCCCGCGACCCCGAACGCCGCTGCGCACAGCCTGGTGCCGCAACCGCAAACCTACATGGGCACGCTGCCGTGTTTCTCGCCCGCCATGCAATGCACGGCGCAGCGCGTTACGCTGACCCTGGCGCCCAACGGCCGCTGGCGCGGTCGCACAGCCTATCTGGAAAACGACCCCCAAAAGGGCCCGGCTGTGACGGAGCAAGGCTGCTGGGACGCCACCGACGAGCGCCCGCCGCGCGTCATCCTGATGGATGGCAAGGGCAATGCCCGGGCGGAATTCGTCGTGGCCGCCAACAACGTGCTGCGCGTGCGTTCCATCGCCGGCCAGACGCCCAACCTGAACTACAACCTGACCCGCCAGCCGGACCTGGATCCGATTGACGAGCTGGCCAAGGCCCAAGCGCCCCAATGCCCGTGATGGCCTCGAAGGTTCTGGGCCAGCCCCAAGGCAAGCCCTGAACCCTCTGCCCAATGAAATGCCCCGCCGGGCCTGGCGAACACCCCGTTCGCCAGGCCCGGTTTGCCATTGGCGAGGCGTCACGGGGGGAGCCGGATTGAGAAGGCAGCAATGGGAAGCCCCTCTTCGGCCGGCATCCCGCAGGCACGCAGCGACGGCACCCATCAAGGGTCTGACGGTTTACCGTCCGGCGGGCCCAGCCCGTAGGACGGCGACGCCGGCGCATGCAGCACATGGCGCGGCGCCTGGGCCGGGTGGCCGCGGACGGGCGGTTCGTCGTAGCGAGCCGCGCCGTGAAGCAGGGGCGAAGCGCCCGAGCGGCCATGGGCGCATAGCTGGCAGGCCAGCTGCATGGCATTGCGGGCATCGAGCTTGGCGAAAATGCGGGCGCGATGAGCCTCGGCCGTGCGTAGCGAAATGCCCAGATCGATGGCGATGACCTTGTTGGGGCGGCCGGCCGCCACATAGCCGACGATCTGCCGTTCGCGGGGCGTCAATGCGGAAAGCACCGCTTCAAGATCGGGACGGGGAGCTTGCATGGGCGACTCTTTTTTGCAATGTAGGATTACATCGAGTCTGCCCGGCCGCCCAAGGCGGCGGAAGCTGGCAAATCTGACAGGGGTCGGGGCGGCGCGGTGTCCGCGCGCCCCGTCCTGCCCGCCAGGATCAGGCCGTGTAGGCCAGTTCCAGGTTGTCGATCAGGCGGGTCGCGCCCAGCTTGGCGGCGGCCAGCACCACGACGGGCACACCGGCCTGCAGGTCGGCGGCCTCAGGGCGCTTCAGGTCTTGCTGGCGGCGCAGGGCCACGTAGTCCACCTTCCATCCGCGCTGCGTCAGACGGTCGGCGGCCTCGCGTTCCAGGGCCAGCGCATCGCGCTCGCCTTGCGCCAGCCGCTGGCCGATGTGCTGCAGTTCGGCATACAGCGCCGGCGCCTCGGCGCGTTCGCCTTCAGTCAGATAGCGGTTGCGCGAGGACAGCGCCAGGCCGTCGTCGGCGCGCACCGTCTCGTGCGCCAGCACTTCCACGGGCAGCTGGAACTGGCGGCACATGTTGCGCACCACCATCAGCTGCTGATAGTCCTTCTTGCCGAACACGGCCACGCGCGGCTGCACGCAAGAGAACAGCTTCAGCACCACCGTGCTGACGCCCTCGAAGAAGCCCGGGCGGAACTCGCCTTCCAGGATGTCGCCCAGATCGTCCGGGGGCTGCACGCGGTAGTTCTGCGGCTCGGGGTACATCTCGCGCTCATTCGGTGCGAACAGCACATAGACGTCGCGCGCCTGTTCCAGCTTTTCGATGTCGGCCGCCAGCGTGCGCGGATACTGGTCGAAATCTTCATTGGGGCCGAATTGCAGGCGGTTCACGAAGATGCTGGCCACCACGGGGTCGCCGTGCTGGCGCGCCAGCTTCATCAGGGACAGGTGGCCTTCGTGCAGATTGCCCATGGTGGGCACGAACGACACGCGATTCTGGCCGCGCAGGTGATCGCGCAATTCCTGGATGGTGTGTACGACTTTCAAGGGGACTCTCCGGGGTTGGGGGCAGCCCGGTCAGGATCAGGCCGCGACCGCCGCCACGCTGGTGTAGGCCAGGCGCACGTAAATGGGTGCATAGGGCTCCGCCTGCGTGATCTCCAGCAGGGATTCGCGGGCCAGCTCCAGCATGGCGATGAAATGCACGACGACAACCGCCGCGGGTGCGCCTTCGCGGACGCGTTCCATGAACAGGTCGCCGAATTCCATGAAGCGCACGTCATTCAAGCGCCGCAGGATATGCGTCATGTGATCGCGCACGGACAGCTGTTCGCGCGTGATGTGGTGATGCTGGTTCAGCTTGGCCCGCTTCATGATGTCGGCCCAGGCCTGGCGCAGATCATCCACGCTGACTTCGGGCATCATGCGTTCGACGCTGAGGTCGGCCACGGCCTGGCTGCTGACGAAGTCGCGGCCCAGTTGCGGCAGCTTGTCCAGCTTCTGGGCGGCCAGCTTCATCTGTTCGTATTCGAGCAGGCGGCGGACCAGTTCGGCGCGCGGATCTTCGGGCTCTTCGCCGGTGTCGGTCTTCCTGACCGGCAGCAGCATGCGCGACTTGATCTCGATCAGCATGGCCGCCATCAACAGGTACTCGGCGGCCAGCTCCAGGTTGGTGATGCGGATCTGGTCCACATACGACAGGTACTGCCGCGTGACATCCGCCATCGGGATGTCCAGCACATTGAAGTTCTGCTTGCGGATCAGGTACAGCAGCAGGTCCAGCGGCCCTTCAAACGCCTCGAGGAACACTTCCAGCGCGTCCGGCGGAATGTACAGATCCGTCGGCATCTGGAACAGCGGCTCGCCGTACAGGCGCGCGAACGCGACGCTATCGACGGTATCGGGCGTGCTGTCCACGGGAGGCGCCACTAGCTTGGCCAGTGCCTCGCCCGGGACTGAAGGGTTTTGGGACATGTCTGCCGCAATGGGATCAGTCTGCCGAATAGACGTACGGGCGCTGCGGCACGCGGGCCGCGCGGAAGCCTTCCAGCAGCTCCGAGTCCTGCGGTTTGTCCCAAAGACGGGCGCGGCCTTCGCGCTGGCGTTCTTCGGTGCCAGGGTGCGACTGCTTGAAGTCTTTCAGGAAAAGGGTGATCTCGGATTCGTAGTTGGTCGCCATGACACCAATTTCAGTGGGTTTCGGATCCCCGGAGTTTACTTCACGCCGGGCGAACCCCCGGCGTTACAATCGTCAGGCTCCCAACGCCCCCTCCCGCCATGTCAGCAGAATCCGCAGTAGCAGCCAACCCCGCTCCGCCCTCAAACCCGGACGCGCTGCGCGCGGCGCGCATGATCCCCTTCATTGTGGGCTGTGCGCTGTTCATGCAGATGCTGGACGCAACCGTCGTGGCCACCGCCCTGCCGGCCATGGCCCGGGCCCTTGGGTCCACGCCCGTCCGGCTGAATGTGGCCATTACGTCCTACCTGCTGTCCGTGGCCGTCTTTGTGCCGGTCAGCGGCTGGGCGGCCGACCGCTACGGCGCCCGCCGGGTATTCGTGGCCGCCATCGGCCTGTTCACCCTCAGTTCGGTCGCCTGCGCGGTCTCGCAGGACCTGCCTCAGCTGGTCGTGGCCCGGATCATCCAGGGGATGGCCGGGGCGATGATGGTGCCGGTGGGCCGGATCATCCTGCTGCGCACCGTGCCCAAGCAGGATCTGCTGAAAGCCATGTCGTTCCTGTCCATTCCGGCGCTACTGGGCCCGGTGATCGGGCCGCCGCTGGGCGGCTTCATGGTCACCTACATGTCGTGGCACTGGATTTTCCTGATCAACATCCCGATCGGCGTCCTGGGCATCGCGCTGGTGCTGCGCTACGTGGCCGAGATCAAGGAAGAGAGCGCGCCGCGTCTGGACTGGCTGGGTTTCCTGCTTAGCGCCGTCTGCCTGGCCACGCTGGTCAGCGGCTTCGAAGCCATCGGCCGCGACGTCATGCCGCTGCCCATGCTGCTGGGCATGATCGCCGTGGGCGCGGCCTGCGGCTTCCTGTACGCCTGGCACGCCCGGCGCGTCGAACACCCCATCATCGACCTGTCGCTGATGCGCATCCCCACGTTCGCCATTTCCACGCTGGGCGGCAACCTGTGCCGCTTCGCCGTGGGCGCGACGCCCTTCCTGCTGGCCATGCTCCTGCAGGTGGGTTTCGGTCTGTCGCCGTTTTCGGCCGGCCTGATCACGTTCGCCAGCGCCGCCGGCGCGCTGCTGATGAAGTTCGTGGCGACCCCCATCGTCCGGCATTTCGGCTTTCGCCGCGTGCTGACCGTGAACGCGCTCTTGACCGGCGTCTTCATCATGGTCTGCGCCACCTTCACCCCGGCCACGCCGGTCTGGCTGATGATCGCCATCCTGCTGGTCGGCGGCTTCTTCCGTTCCTTGCAGTTCACCGGGGTAAATACGCTAACCTATGCCGATATCCCCCCGGCCAAGATGAGCCGCGCCAGCAGCTTCGCGGCGATGGCCCAGCAGTTGGGCATCAGCCTGGGCGTGGGGGTGGCCGCAGTCACGCTGAACGTCAGCATGGCCCTGCGCGGCGCCGAGACGCTTGCAGTCAGCGATGTCGTCGCCGGCTTCATCGTCATCGGCCTGATGTGCATGGCCTCGACCTTCTCCTTTAGACGCCTCGAGCCGCAAGCCGGGGCACACCTGAACGGCGCCAAACAAAGTGACGACGAATGAATTTGTCCTAGCCCTGGACCAGGGCACGACCAGCTCCCGAGCCATCGTATTCGACCGCGACGGCGTGGTGCGCGGCGTCGGCCAGCGTGAATTCCGCCAGCACTACCCGCGTCCGGGCTGGGTCGAGCACGACGCCAGCGAAATCTGGCACACCCAGCTGGACGTGGCGCGCGAAGCGCTGCGCAACGCGGCTGCGACCGCGGCCGACGTGGCCGCCATCGGCATCACCAACCAGCGCGAAACCACGCTGATCTGGGAACGCGCCACGGGCCGTCCGCTTGCCCGCGCGATCGTCTGGCAAGACCGCCGCACCGCGCCGATGTGTGATCAGCTGCGCAGCGACGGTCACGCCGACTTCCTGCAATCGCGGACCGGCCTGGTGCTGGACGCGTACTTTTCGGGTACCAAGCTGGCCTGGCTGCTGGACCACGTGCCGGGCGCGCGCCAGATGGCCGAACGCGGCGAACTGGCGTTCGGCACGGTGGACACCTGGCTGATCTGGCAACTGACGGGCGGCGCCGTACACAGCACGGACCCCAGCAATGCGTCGCGCACGATGCTGTTCGACCTGCACACGCAGGACTGGAACGACGAAATCCTGGCGCTCTTGAAGATCCCTCGCGCCGTGCTGCCGCAGATTGCGCCCAGCAGCGCGGTCGTGGGCAATGCACTGCCGGAATGGCTGGGCGGCTCCATCCCGATCGCGGGCGTGGCCGGCGACCAGCAAGCGGCCACGTTCGGGCAGGCCTGCTTCAAGCCGGGCATGGCGAAAAACACCTACGGCACCGGCTGCTTCATGCTGATGAACGTGGGCGAAAAACCCGTGCAGTCGAAGAACCATCTGCTGTCGACGGTGGGCTGGGGCCTGCCCCGGTCCGGCCAGGACAGCTGGACCCCCACGTACATGCTGGAAGGCGGCGTGTTCGTGGCCGGCGCGGCGGTGCAATGGCTGCGCGACGGCTTGGGAATCATCCAGCGCTCGGAAGAAGTCGAATCCCTGGCCGCCAGCGTGTCGGACACGGACGACGTCTTCATGGTGCCAGCTTTCGCCGGTCTGGGCGCGCCGCATTGGGATCCCTACGCCCGCGGCACGCTGGTCGGCCTGACCCGCGGCACCACCCGCGCCCACATCGCCCGCGCGACGCTGGAATCGATCGCGCTGCAAAGCGCGGAACTGCTGACCTGCATGAACGGCGACAGCGGCATCGCACTGACCGAACTGCGCGTGGACGGCGGCGCCGCCCGCAACGACCTGCTGATGCAGATGCAGGCCGATCTTCTGGGCGTACCGGTCGTGCGCCCAAGAGTGCCGGAGTCGACGGCGCTGGGAGCCGCGGGGTTGGCGGGATTGGCGGTAGGGTTCTGGTCCGGGTTGGATGAGTTTGCGTCGAAGTGGCAGGCGGAACGGACGTTCGAGCCGGGATGGCCGGAGTCGGTTCGTGCGGCGCGGATGGGGAGGTGGAGGCAGGCAGTGGAGCTGTCTAAAGGGTGGGCGGCGGGGGGATCGAAGTAGCTGTTTTTTGGCTGTCTTCGGTCTTTGTCGGTTGCTCGTTGGTTGAGCTTCGTTCGTCGTTGGATCTTCGTGGGTCGCCCGTCGATTGAGCTTCGTCGGTCGCCCATCGTCGCTGTCGGCGTGACGGCGCGCGCCCACGATTGCGGTCCGGAGCCTTCGCTCCGGACGCCCCCGTCGTCATCCTCGTCCGCCTCCGGCTCCCTTCGGATTCCCTCGGGCGCATCAAGGTTGCGCGCCGCCACGCCGACAACGCCGACGGGCTACGCGTGTCTTGGGTCGGGGCGCTGCTAGGGCTATTTTTACTGACGAGTGCTGCGGGGCCCGCCGAATTGCAGCCGCGCGGGCGGCTGCAATCGGCATACGCATTGTGTGTCGGTGGTGCGGTGGGCGCTTGCGCGTGGGCGGGGAGGGGTTTGCTAGTGCCCCGCAGTCACGGGGTGTGGGTGGGGCGAAGGGTGGCGCGCGAGGCGCACCTGCTTGCTGATCAAGACCCGTACGCGCGCCACCCGTCTAATAGGGAGACTGTCGTGTGGGCTGGCACTGACTTTCATCTGAGGCGCCGTCAATGTTCAAGGGGTGGTCGTTGGTCGCTAATCATCTTCGTGCGCAACCCATCGAGTGGTGACATGCATCGATGATGGGTTACGTGCGGCATACATCCGTGTGCTCAGGCCTATCGGGACGCACTCCACCCATCCTACGAAGACGCCACCCCCACTCACCTCAATCGCCACCCGCCGACCGGCAATCGTAGGATGGGTGAAGCGCGGCAAATCCGGCATAAGAACGGGCACGTGCATCGCGCGTAACCCATCGTAGAGGCATACATCGAAAGGGTTTACGTGCACAACGCCCCCACACGCGAAGCGCCAAAAGCCACAACGCAAGACAACGCGTAAGCTCCCATAGGCCGCCCGCGCGGCCGGCCGGGAGCGGGCCCCGCAAGACCTTCCACCCCTCCCCGCCGTGGAGAAGAACCCTAAGCACACCGCCCTCCCCAGCGACCGAGAAATCGCGCTCAACGGAGCCCGGCGGGTTGGTGGCCGGTGGGGCGCGGGGCGTCGATAAGCCCGAGGGAATCTGAAGGCAGCCGCCGTAGGCGGCAACGAAGATGACGACGGGGCAGTCCGGAGCGAAGGCTCCGGACCGCAATCGTTGACCCGCGCCCCACCGGCCACCAACCCGCCGGGCGTCTAAAGAACTCAGCAGACCCATAACAACAAAACTCACGCTGCCCGCACCCCTATAGCCACCACCCGAGCACTGAACTCCCTCAGCAACTCCTCCCGCTTCCCGGCAACCTTCTCCATCGCCGCCTCCTTGATATGTCCGTAGCCCCGGATCTCCTCCGGCAACCCCGCTAACGTCACCGCCTTTTCCAGATTCCCGCGGTTCAATTTCGACAAGATCGCCGTCATCGTCTCCCGGTACTCCCGGATCAGTTCGCGTTCCGCGCGCCGTTCCGCCGTGTAGCCGAACACATCCAGCCGCGTCCCCCGCAACCGCCGCAACTTCGCCAGCACGCCGAACACCTTCAGCATTCCCGGTCCGTAGCTGCGCTTGATCAGATGGCCTTGCTTGTCGCGTCGGGAGAACAGCGGCGGGGCCAGGTGAAAGCGCAGTTTCCAATCGCCCTCGAACTGCTCGCCGACTTTCTTCACGAACTCGCCGTCCGAATACAGCCGCGCCACCTCGTATTCGTCCTTGTAGGCCATCAGCTTGAAGGCGTTGCGCGCCACGGCCATTGCCAGGCGGTTCGTTCCCGTGGCTTCCTGTTCCGCTCGGGCCACCTTGTCCACCAGGTCCGTGTACTGCTTCGCGTAGGCCTCGTTCTGGTATTGCGTCAGAAACGCCTTGCGCACCGCCACCAGCTGCGCCAATTCGCCGGCGGGTTTCTTCAGTTCGGTCACGGGTGCGGCGCGCGGGCGTTTGATTTCAATGATGTCTTCGGGCGGGGCGATCGGCATGCCGCCGTTGGCCAAGATCCGCATCACATCGGCCAGGTCGTGCGCGGCGCGGCGGCCCCAGGCGAAGGCGGCCTGGTTGTTCGCCACTTGCTGGCCATTGAGCTCGATCGCGCGCAGCAGCGCCTCTTGTGACAGCGGGATCCAGCCCTTCTGGTACGCGTAGCCCATCATCAGCGGGTTGGCGTAGATGGCGTCGCCCAGCAGCACCACCGCGATCGCGGCCGCGTCCACCGTGTGCAGGTTCTCCTTGCCGCAGGCCGCCTGCAGGTCCGCGGTCAGGTTGGCGCCGGGCAGCGTCCAATCAGGATTCGAGACGAAAGCGGCAGTGGGCGCGTTGTCCCGGTTCAGCAGCGCGCGGGTGCGACCCGGGCGCAGGCGCGCCATGCTGTCCGCACTGGTGGCAACCACCAGGTCGCCCGCCAGCAGCAGGTCGGCCTCGCCCATGGCGACCCGCGTATTCATCAGGTGCTCGGGCGATTGCGCCAGCACCACGTGCGAATACACGGCGCCGCCCTTTTGCGCCAGGCCGGCCATGTCCAGCACCGAACAGCCCTTGCCTTCCAGGTGCGCCGCCATGCCCAGCAATTGGCCGATGGTGACGACGCCCGTGCCCCCCACGCCAGCGATGAATACGCCATAGGGCTGATCCAGCGCGGGCGTGCGCGGCGCGGGCACGGCTGCGTCGATGACGCCTTCCTGCGACAAGGCCTTGGGCTTTCTCAGCTTGCCGCCTTCCACCGTCACGAAGCTGGGGCAGAAGCCCTTCAGACAGGAGAAGTCCTTGTTGCAGCTGGATTGGTTGATGGCACGCTTGCGGCCGAATTCGGTTTCCAGCGGCTCCACCGACAGGCAATGCGACTTCTGCGAACAATCGCCGCAGCCTTCGCAGACGCGTTCGTTGATGACGACGCGCCGCGCCGGGTCAGGATAGGCGTTACGCTTGCGGCGGCGGCGCTTTTCGGTGGCACAGGTCTGGTCGTAGATCAGCACCGACACGCCAGGGTGCTCGCGCAGTTCACGCATCACCGCGTCCAGTTCGTCGCGGTGCATCACCGGCACGCCCGGCGCCAGGTCGGTGACGTCGTTGTACTTGTCGGGGTCGTCGGTCACGACGACGATCTTGTCGATGCCCTCGGCGGCCATCTGGCGGCTGATCATCGGCACGCTGATCGGGCCATCGACGGGCTGCCCGCCCGTCATGGCGACGGCGTCGTTGAACAGGATCTTGTAGGTGATCGGCACCTTGGCTGCCACGGCGGCGCGGATGGCCAGCAGCCCGGAATGGAAGTACGTGCCGTCGCCCAGGTTGGCGAAGACGTGCTTTTCCTCGGTGAACGGCGCCTGGCCCACCCAGGGTACGCCCTCGCCGCCCATCTGGGTATAGACCTCGGTGTTGCGGTCCATCCACCGCACCATGTAGTGGCAGCCGATGCCGGCCATGCCGCGTGAGCCTTCGGGCAGGCGGGTCGATGTGTTGTGCGGACAGCCCGAACAGAACCAGGGCTTGCGCTCTTCGACGACGCGCGGGCGCGCCAGGGCCTGTTCGCGGCCGTTGATGAAATCCAGTCGGGCAAGGATGCCGGCGCGCACGTCCTCGGGCAATTCAAACCGCAGCAGGCGCGCGGCGATCGCCTTGGCGACCATTGCCGGTGAAAACTCGTAGTGCGCGGGCAGCAGCCAATTGCCTTGCGGCACCGACCATTCACCGCCGTCCTTGTCGTCGAACTTGCCGGCCACGCGCGGAATCTTCTTGCCGCTGCCGATCCAGCTGAACAGCTCTTCCTTCAACTGGTATTCCAGCACCTGGCGCTTTTCCTCGACGACCAGGATCTCGTCCAGGCCTTCGGCGAACTGCTGCATGCCGGTGGATTCCAGCGGCCACACCATGCCGACCTTGAACAGGCGCAGGCCGATGCGTTGGCAGACGGCTTCGGACAACCCCAGGTCGGACAGCGCCTGCCGCGTGTCCAGATACGCCTTGCCGGAAGTCATGATGCCGAAGCGCGCATCACGCTCGGGCACATGCCAAAGTTCGCGATTGAGCTTGTTGGCGCGCGCGTAGGCCAGCGCGGCGTACAGCTTGTAGTCCAGCAGCCGGGCCTCTTGCTGCAGGGGCGTGTCCGGCACCCGGATGTTCAGGCCGTCGGCCGGCATCAGAAAGTCTTCGGGCAGCTGAATGCGCACGCGGTGCGGGTCTACGTCCACCGAGGCCGACACTTCGACGATGTCGGTGATGCATTTCATGCCCACCCACACGCCGGCGTAGCGGCTCATCGCCCAGCCGTGCAGGCCGAAATCCAGCACTTCCTGGACGCTGGCCGGAAACAGCGCCGGGATCATGCAGGCCTTCAGGATATGGTCGCTTTGGTGCGGCAGCGTGGAGGACTTGGCCGGATGGTCGTCGCCCGCCACCACCAGCACACCGCCGTGGCGCGAGGTGCCGGCCGCATTCGCGTGCTTGAAGACGTCGCCGCAACGGTCCACGCCGGGGCCTTTGCCGTACCACATGCCAAACACGCCGTCGTACTTGGCGCCGGGAAACAGGTTGACCTGCTGCGACCCCCACACGGCGGTGGCGGCCAGGTCTTCGTTGATGCCCGGCTGGAACTCAACGTGGTGGGCCTTGAGGTACTTGGCCGCCTTCCACATGTTCTGGTCCACGCCGCCCAGCGGCGACCCCCGGTAGCCCGACACGAAGCCCGCCGTGTTCAACCCCGCCCGCACGTCCCGCACGCGCTGCATCATCGGCAGGCGAACCAGGGCGTGGATGCCGCTCATCCACGCGCGGCCGGATTCCAGGGTGTATTTGTCGTCCAGCTGGACGGATTCAAGCGCGGCGCGCAAGGCGGGCGGCAGGGGGGCATTCATGTCTCGACTCCAAGATCTGGATGCCCCCACCAGCTTCGCGTCGCGCGCCATGCGCGCCCGCGGGCCAACAAGGGCCGTGAAAGTGAAGTGATGGCGCTTTCGCGCTCTAGGTAGGACCTGGCAACACCCAAAAGCGCGTCGCACAGGCTCTTAGTTGTAACCGGTCGCCCTGACCCCGGCAATAGGGCGATGCGATAATGAGCGCCATGGAATTCGCCCCTCGTATCGTCGCCTGGCAGCGCCAGCATGGCCGCCATGATCTGCCCTGGCAAAACACGCGTGACCCGTATCGGATCTGGCTGTCCGAGATCATGTTGCAGCAGACGCAAGTGGCCACCGTGATCCCCTATTACGACCGCTTCCTGCAACGCTTCCCGGACGTAGCCGCGCTGGCCGCCGCCGCGCAGGAAGACGTGATGCCGTACTGGGCCGGACTGGGCTACTACGCACGCGCCCGCAACCTGCACCGGTGCGCGCAGGAGATCGCGCGCGACTGGAACGGCCGCTTCCCGCCCACTGCGGAAACCATCGCGACCCTGCCCGGCATCGGCCGGTCCACGGCGGCGGCGATTGCGGCGTTCGCCTACGGCGAGCGTTCGCCTATCCTGGACGGCAACGTCAAGCGCGTGTTCACGCGCCACTTCGGCATTGCCGGCGATCCCGCCAAGCGGGAAATCGAAACGCGGCTATGGGCGCTGGCCGACGCCCAGGTCGAGGCCGCCCCCGGCCTGGACATGGCCGCCTACACGCAAGGGTTGATGGATCTGGGCGCCACGCTGTGCACGCGCGGCAAGCCCGCTTGCGACAAATGCCCGGTGGCCGACAGCTGCGTCGCCCGCCGCGAGGGCCGCCAGGCCGAACTGCCCACCCCCAAAGTGCGCCGCGCAATACCGGAACGCGAGACCTGTATGTTGGTGCTGCAACACCAAGGGGCTTTCCTGTTGCAGCAACGGCCCGAACCCGGCATCTGGGGCGGCCTGTGGAGCCTGCCCGAATTCGACGTGGCGGGCGACCCCGACGCCGCATCGCGCGCGCTGGGCCTGGAGCCCGAACAACGCTTTGAACTGGCCGCCTTCGCCCACACCTTCACGCACTACCGCCTGCACATCCGGCCATGGCTGGTGCCCGTGCGCGCAGCCAGCCTGCGCGAATCGGCGCTGCCGGAACGCTGGGTCCATGCGGACAAGCTGGCATCCATGGCGCTGCCCGCGCCGGTCAAGAAGCTGCTGCAGGGGCTGGTAGACGCAGGGATGCAGGACAGCTTGTTCCGCGGCTAGGCCTCGGCCTGCACCGCCCCGCTCAGCAGCATCACCAGCTTCAGGTCCGGATGGGTCGCCAGCCGGAACGTGATCTGCTGGAAGGCCAGCTTGCCGTCCCGGGGGTGCTGGAATTCTCGCAAGCCCCCCTCGCGCTCCACCACGGCGTGACGCGTCCACCAATGGGCGAACACCGGGCTTTGGCGGCTTAGCGTATCCAGCAGGCCCAGCACCGCCGGTTCGTCCAGATGCGCGCCGGCATCCGCGCGAAACTCCGCCACGACGCGGCGGGCGCGCTGGTCCCAATCCACCACCAGTTCGCGCGCGGCCGGGTCCGTGAAGATGTAGCGCAGCAGGTTCGGTTCGGTGTCGCGCGTGGGCCAGTCGTCGAACAGGTCGCGCAACGGCTCGTTGTAGGCCAGCACGTTCCAGGCGCGGTCCAGCACGTAGGCGGGCGCGTCGATGGCGTTCACGCATTCCTGCAGCGGACCAGGCGCGGCGCCCGCGTCGTCGCGCGCGTGTTGCGGGTCGGCGCAGTCGGCCAGGTCGAACAGGTAGGCCCGCTCGGCGCGGGCCAGTTGCAGCACGCCAGCGATGCGTGACCAGACCGAGGGCGACACCGACACTTCCCGCCCCTGCTCGATCCAGGTGTACCAGGTGACACTGATGCCGCACAGTTGGGCGACTTCTTCGCGTCGCAGCCCCGGCGTGCGGCGGCGCATGCCTTCGGGCAGCCCGGCCATCTGGGGGGTGATGCGGGAACGGGCGCTGCGGACGAATTCGCCCAGCGCCTGTCGGCGCAAGGGGGAACCGTCCTGATTGGCGGCGCCGGCAAGGGGGGAAGTAGTCATACCAGGATAAGCAATGGGCTTGTACGTGTATACGGGCACGCCTATCTTAGCGCCTGCACCCCTTGTTCCGCACCCAGCCCCTTGAGGATATCCATGACCGCCAGTACCCACGACGCCGCCGTCGACCGCCAATTCAGCCCCCGCGCCACCGCCTACCTGACCAGCGCCGTCCACGCCCAGGGCGAAGACCTGCAGCAAATGGCCGGCATTGCGCGCCAGCACCCCGATGCGCGCGTGCTGGACCTGGGCTGTGGCGGCGGCCACGTGAGCTTTCACGTCGCGCCCGAAGTCCGCCACGTCACCGCCTACGACCTGTCGCAGCAGATGCTGGACGTGGTGGCGGCCGAAGCCGCCAAGCGCGGCCTGGCCAACCTCGTCACCTGTCAGGGCAAGGCCGAATACCTGCCGTTCGCCGACGGCGAATTCGACCTGGTGATGTCGCGCTATTCCACCCACCACTGGCAGGACGCCGGACGCGGCCTGCGCGAAGCCTTCCGCGTGCTCAAGCCCGGCGGCATCGCCGTGTTCGCCGACGTGGTCTCGCCCGGCGAACCGCTGCTGGATACCTGGCTGCAGACCATCGAAGTGCTGCGAGACACCTCGCACGTGCGCGACTACTCGATGGCGGAATGGACGCGCATGCTGACCGAAGCCGGCTTCACCCTGCAAGGGCTGTCGCCGCGCCGCCTGCCGCTGGAATTCCAGACCTGGGTTACGCGCATGCGCACGCCGGACACGCTGGTGGCGGCGCTGCGCCACATGTTCGGCATTGCGCCGGACGTGGTGCGCGCGCACTTCGACGTGCAGGAAGACGGCTCCTTTACCAGCGACACGGCCACGATCGTGGTGAAGAAGCCGGGCTGATCCGATCCCGGATCAGCGGGGTGTGGAGGCTGCCAGCGCGGCCAGCGCGCCGACCACGCCCTGGCTGCGCAAGGACTGCGCCGCCTGCGCCACGGCCCGCACGAAACGCGGGTCCTGGCCCAGATCCCCAAACACAGTCGCCAGGCTCGTCAACGACCCGGCCCAGGCCAGCATCGCCGCCGGCCCCTCCCCGGATCGTTGCGCCGCCTGTTCCGCCAACGCGTACTGCTGCACCAGGCGATCGGCCATGGGGTCCTGGATCTCGTAGCGGCGTCCCGCCTGATCCACGCCCCGCAAGAAATGCAGCCACCCCGCCACGGCCAGCGCCAGGCCGGGTATGGGCAGATCCGCCGTCAGCCGCGCGCGCACGGTGTCCAAGAGGCGCTGCGGCAGCTTCTGCGAGCCGTCCATCGCAATCTGCCGGGTCTGATGCTTGAGCGCCGGATTCTGGTAGCGCTGCAGCAAGCGGGCTTGATACTGCACCAGGTCCAGGCCCGGCAACGCCGGCAGGGTCGGCACGATCTCGTCGCTCATCAGCGCGGCCAGATAGGCTTTCAAGGCAGGGTGGGCCATCGCCTGGTCCACCGTCTCCCAGCCGGCCATCACCGACAGATAGGCCAGCGCCGAATGCGCGCCGTTGACCGTGCGCAGCTTCAGCGTTTCGAAGGGCGCGGCCTCGGCCACGAAGCGCGCGCCGCCCACCGTCCAGTCCGGCCTGCCGGCGGCAAAGCGGTCTTCCACAACCCATTCCAGATACGGCTCGGCCAGCACCGGCCAGGCATCGTGTGCGCCCAACGCATCGGCCACCGCGCGGCGGTCGTCGTCCGTCGTGCGGGGCACGATGCGGTCCACCATCGAACACGGAAACGCGCAGGAGGACGCGATCCATGCCGCCAAGGCGCGATCGACCTGCTCGGCAAACGCCAGCACCATGCCGCGCAGCAGATGACCGTTGCTGGGCAGGTTGTCCAGCGACATCAGCGTGATGGGGCCAAGCCCCGCCGCGCGCCGCTGTTGCAAGCCCCACGCCAGAAAGCCGATCGTGCTGCGCGGGGCCAGCGGCTGCCCCAGGTCGTGCACGATGTCGGGATGGTCCAGGTTCAGCCGACCACTGGCCGGATCATGGCAATAACCCTTCTCGGTGACGGTGACGCTGACGATGCGCGTGTCCGCATGCGCGATGCGCGCCAACACCGCCTGCGGATCTTCCGGCGCGACCAGGGTTTCCAGCAGGCAGCCGATGACCGCGACCTGCTGGCGCGGCTGGCCCGTAACATCGGCGCTGCGCAGGGCCAAGGCGTACAGCCCGTCCTGCGGCGCCAGCGCATCGCGCGTATCGGCCTGGCGCAGCGATACGCCGCAAATGCCCCAGCCGCGATCCGCGCCGGCATGCAGCGCGGCTTCGTTGACCGCCGCCAGATGCGCGCGCGCGAACGCACCCAGCCCCAGGTGCACGATGCCCGCGCGCAGGGTGGCCCGGTCATAGCCGGGGCGCGCCACCGTGTCCGGCAGCGCGGACAAGCCCGCGGGCGACAGGCGCGCCGCGCCGGCGGCTACCAGTTCCATAGCGTCCCGTCCTGCTGCAAGCGGTTCACTGGCAGGTAGGCGCGCTTGTACGGATACTTGGCGGCCAGCTTCTCGTCGATGTCGACGCCATGGCCCGGCACGTCGCCGGGATACAGCATGCCTTGGTCGAACGTATAGGCGTGCGGGAAAACGGCATCCGTCTCGTCCGTGTGGCGCATGTATTCCTGGATGCCGAAATTGGGCACCCACAGGTCGAAATGCAGCGCCGCACCCATGCAGACGGGCGACAAGTCGGTGGCGCCGTGGCAGCCGGTGCGCACCTGATACAGCGACGCCAGGTCCGCGATGCGGCGCAAGTGCGTGATGCCGCCCGCGTGCACCACGGTGGTCCGGATGTAGTCGATCAGCTGGTTCTGCACCAGGTCCTTGCAGTCCCAGATGGAATTGAAGATCTCGCCCACAGCCAGCGGCGTGGTGGTGTGCTGGCGGATCAGGCGGAACGCCTCCTGGTTTTCCGCCGGCGTCGCGTCCTCCATCCAGAACAGGTTGTAGGGCTCCAGCGACTTGCCCAGGCGTCCGGCCTCGATGGGCGTCAGGCGGTGGTGCACGTCGTGCAGCAGGTGGTGGTCGAAGCCCAGCTTTTCGCGGATGCGTTCGAACAGCTGCGGCGTGTGGCGCAGATACTTCTCGGTGGACCAGTCGTGCTCGCTGGGCAGGTCGGCGTCGGCGGGTTCGTAGAACAAATTCCCGCGGCCCACACCGTAGACCTTGTCCAGACCCGGCACGCCGCTTTGCGCGCGAATGGCGCGGTAACCCATGTCGGCATAGCGCAGCACTTCGTCCACCGTGTGCTCGATGTCCGACCCGTTGGCGTGCCCGTAGACCATCACGCCGCTGCGGCTCTTGCCGCCCAGCAGCTGATACAGCGGCAGGCCGGCCGCCTTGGCCTTCAGGTCCCACAGCGCGGTGTCCACCGCGGCGATGGCGGTCATGGTAACCGGCCCCCGGCGCCAGTACGCGCCCTTGTAGAGGTACTGCCAGATGTCTTCGATCTGGTGCGCGTCCCGTCCGATCAGGCAGGGGATGACGTGTTCGGTCAGGTAGGCCGACACGGCCAGCTCGCGCCCGTTCAGGGTGGCGTCGCCGATGCCGGTCAGCCCCTGGTCGGTTTCGATTTTCAGGGTCACGAAATTGCGGCCCGGCGAACAAACGATCACGCGTGCGTTCGTAATTTTCATTTTAGGTTTCCGTAAAGACAGGAAAAGGTCTTAGGCCCTGTTGATGCCAAAAGGAGCCCCGTTCGGGCCCTAGCCTTCCCAGCCCAGATGGCTGAGGAAATCGCGGGTGCGGGCGACTTGCGGGTTGTCGAAAATCTGCGTGGGCGGGCCTTGCTCAAGAATGGCGCCGTTCTCGAACACCACCACCCAATTGGCCACGCGCCGCGCAAAGCTCATCTCGTGGGTCACGACGATCATCGTCATGCCTTCCTGCGCCAGCTTCTTCATCACGTTCAGCACTTCGCCCACCGTTTCCGGGTCCAGCGCCGACGTAGGTTCATCGAACAGCATCACTTCGGGTTCCATCGCCAGCGCGCGGGCGATCGCCACGCGCTGCTGCTGGCCGCCGGACAGATTGGCGGGGAAGTTGCCCGCCTTGGCGGCCAGGCCCACCTTTTCCAGCAGCGCCATGGCGCGGGCGCGCGCCGCCTCCGGCGCCATGCCCAGCACCGTGATCGGCCCCATCGCCACGTTGTCCAGCGCGGACTTGTGCGGGAACAGCTCAAAGCTCTGGAACACCATGCCCATGCGCTGGCGCACGCGGCGCACCTCGGATTCGGATTCCGGCAACGCCACGCCGTCCAGCAACACGCGCCCGCCGTCCAGTTTTTCCAGCGCGTTGGTGCAACGCAAAAGCGTGGACTTGCCGGAACCGGACGGGCCGATCAGGCACATCACCTCGCCCTTGTTCACTTGCAGCGACACGTCGGCCAACGCCACGAAATCGCCGTAGACCTTGCGCACGTGTTCATAGACCAGCACGGGCGGCTGGTCCGCGCCCTTGCGCGCGGCCGACGCCGTGCGCGCCATGGCGGGCTCTTGCTCCAGGATCATGTCGTTCATTCCTTGACTCCGTATTTGCGATGGATCCAGTCGACCAGCTTGGCCTGGGGATAACCCATCAGCCAATAGATCACCGCCATCGCGGTCAGCATTTCCAGCACGCGGAAGCTCTGCGCGCGCACCTGCATCGAGGCGTAGGCCAATTCGCTTACCGCGATCACCGACACCAGCGACGTATCCTTGAACAGCGAGATCCAGGTGCTGGCCAGCACCGGCAGGATGCGGCGCCCGGCCTGCGGAATCAGCACCTTGAACATGGCCTGCCGGCGCGACATGCCCATCGCCAGCGCGGCTTCCATTTGCCCCTTGCGGATCGAATTGATGCCGGCGCGGAACGTTTCCGAGTTGTAGGCCGACACGTTCAGCACCAGCGCCACCAGCGCCGTGGTGACCGCCGAGAACTGCACGTCCAGCGCCATGGGCATCACGTAGAACGCCCAATAGATCACCAGGATCAGCGGCAGGTTGCGGAAGAACTCCACGATGGCGACGGCCACGCCGTTGGCCAGCCGGTTCGACGACAGGCGCATCAGCGCCAGCACCATGCCGCCGGGCACGGCAAGCGCCATCGTCACCACCGTCAGCATGATGGTCATCGCGGCGCCTTGCAGCAGCGCGTCACGCGAATCCCAGATGATTCCCCAGTCCAAGTTCATGAGCGCCCCAGGTGTGCGTAGCGTTGGTACAGCCGGTCCACGCCGCGGGTGACCGGGAACAGGATCACGAAGTACGCCACGATGACGGCGGTGAAGACTTCGATGGGCCGATAGCTCTGGCCCGCGATGGTCTCGGCCTTGTGCATCAGTTCAGGCACCGCGATGACGGTGGCGATGGCCGTGTCCTTGATGGCCACCGTCAGCACGGAGCCGAAGGCCGGCAGCATGCGGATGGTGGCTTGGGGCAGGATGATCTTGCGCAGCGCCTGGGCGCGCGACATGCCCAGCGCCAGGCCCGCGCGCATCTGCCCCGGCCGCACCGATTCGATGCCGGCGCGGATCACCTCGGCCGAATAGGCCGCAATGTGCAGGGTCAGCGCCACCAGCGCCGCCCAGAAAGGCGCGAAGTTCACGCCGGCCAGCAGCGGGAAGGCGAAGTAGATCCAGACCAGCACCACCAGCACGGGGATGGCGCGCATGCTGTCGATGTAGAACACCAGCAGCCCGCGCAGCCAGCGGGGCCCATACAGGCGCAACAGCGCGATCACGAGGCCCAGCAGGATGCTGGACACCGCCGTGACCGCACTGAGCGCCACGGTAACGCCGAGGCCGCCGGCGAAGAATCGCCAGTTCTCGACAAGCGGGGAAAAATCGAAATCCATGAAGTCTCCGGGGGACTAAGGGCGCGTCAGAACGTCACCATCACTTTCATGGCCTGGTGGCGGTCGGCCGCCAGCGCGAACGCGTCGTGCACGCGGGCGACCGGCACCGCGGCCGTCAGCAGCGGCGATACGTCGAGCACGCCGCGGCTCAGGTAGTCGACGGCCCAGGCGTATTCGTCGACGAAGCGGAAACTGCCGATGACCGACAGGCTCTTGACCATGATCTGGTTGAAAGGGCATTGCTCGCTGCTGCCACTGAGCGTGCCCACCGTCACGATGACGCCGCGCGGCCGCGTCGCGCGGATGCAATTGGCCAGCCCGGCGTAGTTGCCGGAGGCCTCGAAGCACACGTCGACCGAGCCCTTGCCCGCGGCCAGTTCCTCGATGGCGCCGGGATCGCGGGCGGCATTGATGGTGCGCGTGGCGCCTACGCGGGCGCAGGTGGCCAGCGTCTCGTCGACGATGTCCACCACGATTGCCTGGCTGGCGCCGGCCAACCGCGCCGCCATCAGGATCAGCGCGCCGATCGGCCCGGCGCCCACCACCATCACCGTCTTGCCCAGGAGGCTGCCTGCGCTTTGCACTGCATGCAGCGCCACGGCCAGCGGCTCGCCGAACGCCGCCAGCTCGAACGACAGGCTGTCCGGCACCGGCAAGCACTGCTTTTCCTGCACCACCACCTGTTCGCGCATCGCCCCCTGCATGTGCGGATAGCGGCTGGCGCTGCCGAAGAAGAACACGGCCTCGCAATGGTTGGAATCGCCCTGGCGGCAATAGCGGCACACCCCGCAGGTGCGCGCCGGATCCAGCGCCACGCGATCGCCCGGCTTGACGGCGGTGACCGCGGCGCCCACTTCCAGCACTTGCCCCGACGCCTCGTGTCCCGGCGTCAGCGGTTCGCGGATGACGAAGTCGCCCACTTTGCCGTGGCGGTAATAGTGCAGGTCGGACCCGCAGATGCCCACGGCCTTGACACCCACCCGCACTTGCGTGGGGCCCAGCGCCTCGGGCTGCTGTTCGTCCAGGCGCAGGTCCTGGGCGCCATGAATTGCGCAGTTCAACATGGTGGCCGCCTTATTTCAGGGTTTGGGTCATGCGGAGCTCTTCAGCCGCCAGTTCCGGATGCATGCGCGCCTCCACCTTGCGCAGCCAGTCCAGATAGACGGCCTGATCCTTGGCGACACCCATGCCCGCGTCGATCGCGAAGATCTTGCTGTACTGGCAATCGTTCTCTTTGGGGAACACGGCCAGGCCCTTGACCTTCTTGCTGATGTTGGGCCACAGCATGCGGTTCAGCGGCGCCACGTCCGAACGGCCGGCCAGCACTTCCTCGATTGGCGCGACCGAGCCCGAGTTCGTCACGCCGCGCAGCTTGGCGTTGGGAAAGTTCTGCAGCACCAGCGGCTCTTCGCCCGCGCCGGAGAAGTAGGCCATCGTGATGCCGGGCTGGTTGAAGTCTTCGACCTTGGTGGCGTTCGTGAATTTCGGGTTCGACGCCAGCCCGAACATGCAGACGCTGGTGTTGGAAAAGGTCACGAAATCGATGATCTTGGCGCGCTCGGCGTTCTGGTTCAGCGGGCCGATCATGATGTCCATCTGGTTGGCGATCAGCGCGGGCACCTTGGTTTCGTGGCTGACCTGCACGGGCACGATCTTCACCTCCAGCAGGCGCGCGAACTCCTTGCCTAGCAGCCACGACGACCCCATCCACGGTTCACCCGACCCGGTGGTGTTCTGCACCAGCCAGGGCGGGTTGTTGACCACGCCGACCCGCAGCACGCCCGCTTTGCGGATGGCGTCGATGCGGGGGCTTTCGCCAGGCGCGGGCGGCGTCTGGGCCTGCGCCGTAGCCGCGCCCGCCAACAGCGCGGCGGACAGGAACAGGCGGGCGGCGGGAAGGCGCGAGGAAAATCGGGGTTGCATGCAAAGTCTCCTAGAGGGAACCCGGCCGTCTGCCGCCGATGGCGGCACGCCCGGTACCGGCGTGTTCAAGCACCGGCGGTATCGCCAGATCCGCACGCGCCAGGCGCGTGCCGGTTGAAAAGGGGAATGGCCGGAGGGCCTACTGGGTCTGTTCGATGATGCGCATTTCGTCAGCGTCCAACGCGGGCTTCATCGTTGCCGCCACCTGCCGCAGCCAGGCCAGGTAGTCGGGTTGGTTCTTGTCGATGGCCAGGCCAACGGGCGAGGCCTTTTCCGTGCTTTGCTGGCAATTGGCTTCGGCGGGAAACACCACCAGGCCGCGCACCTTGTGGTTCAAACCCACCCATGGCACGCGGTTGATCGGCGCCGCGTCGGCGCGCTTGGCCATGATTTCTTCGATGGGCGCAGTGGCGCCGGAGTTGGCGACGGCGCGCAACCGCGCCTTGGGAAAGCGCTCTTTCACCCAGGCCTCTTCGGCGCCGCCGGTGAAGTAAGCGATGGTGATGTCCGGCTGGTTCAGGTCTTCGACGGACTTGGCGCGGGCCAGCTTGTCGTTGCCCGCGCGGCCGAACATGCAGACGCTGGTGGCCGAATACAGCACAAAGTCCACTACCTTCAGGCGCTCGGCGGTCTCGGCCAGCGGGCTGATCGTCATGTCGACTTGATTGGCGGCCAGCACGGGCACCTTGGTCTCGTGCGACACGGGCACGGCCGTCAATCTGACGCCAAGCTGCCTGGCGTATTCCTTGGCCAGCAGCCAGGCGGGGCCGCTCCACGCTTCGCCGCTTTTTCCGGACAGATCCTGGATCAGCCAGGGCGCGTTCTGCAATACGCCCACGCGAAGCTCGCCCGCCTTGCGGATGGCGTCGATGCGCGGGCTCTGCCCCGGCGCCGGAAGGCCGGTCGCCGTAGCGCCGCCTTGGGCGGATACCGGCAAGGACATCGCCAGCACCGCAGCCGCGGCCCACCGGGCCAACACGCGGCTCCCCTTGTTCTGTTGCTGCATTGCTTGTCTCCTGAACTTGAAAAGCCCGGATCCGGGGCGCGGTATCTTCCGCGCTCTGCCGAGGGGCCGCCTGCCGTACTGCCCTGCATTACCGCGTCACCGCCACCCTTGCGCGAATTCGCCGATCACGCGTTCAAGGTGAGCGCGCATCGCCTGCCGCGCAGCCTGCGCGTCGCCCGCCACCAGCGCGCTGAAAATGCGCTGATGGTCTTCCTGCGAGGCCTGGCGCAGATCCTGCGTATGGAAATGCTGTTCGATCTTTTCCCAGATGGGCCCCTGGGCCTGATCCCACATCGACGTCACCGTGGCCAACAACACGCTGTTGCCGGTGGACTGCGCGATGTACAGATGGAAGCGGCGGTCGGCCTCTTCGTTGGCGGCCTTGTCCATCATCTGCTCGCGCATCGTCGTCAGCGCTTCGAAGATGCGGTCCAGGTCCGCGTCGTTGCGGGTCGTGGCTGCCAACGCGGCGATTTCGGATTCGATCAGGCAACGCGCGCGCAGCAGCTCGAACGGTCCCGCGCCAGCTTCCTGGGCGGCCGGCAAGCGGGCGATGCCGGGCTTGGGCTCACAGACGTAGATGCCCGACCCGCCGCGCACTTCCACGACCCCCTGCAGCTCCAGCGCGATGATGGCTTCGCGCAGCGCGGTGCGGCTGACGTCGAAACGCTCGGCCAGCGCACGTTCGGCCGGCAAGCGCTTGCCGACGGCGAATTCGCCTTGCGCCACCAGGGCCTGGATCTGGGCGGCCAGCCGCACATAGGCGCGGTCCGCCACCGGCTTGCTGGCCGGTTCTTCGGATTTGGGGATCAGTTGCAGTGTCATGGATCTTAAAAGTGGTTAGACCAAATCATAAGTGGTTTACCAATTTCCACCATAATGGTTTACCACTATCGAAGTGGTAAACCATCGTTGCATAAGGTGGGGCCAAGGCGACGGCCGGGCTCGACAGCGGCGGCAGGAACCCTGTATAGATGGCGGTCCAACAGCATTCATCCGTACAGGTGAGAAAGCGCCATGCCAGAGACGTCCCAACAGACATTGTCCGCCAAGCCCCAGCCGCGCCCCGCGGGCGACGACGCCCTGACGGCGCTGACCGTCGCCGAAGCGGCCGCCCAGATCCGCGACGGCCGCCTCACCAGCGTGGCGCTGACCCAAGCTTGCCTGGACCGCATTGACGCCCACGGCGTGCTCAACGCCTTCATCACGGTGGACCGCGGCGGCGCGCTGGCGCAGGCCCGCGCCTACGACGCCGGGCAACGCCCAGGGGGTCAGGCTGGGCCGCTTGGCGGCGTGCCCATCGCCATCAAAGACAACATCCACGTGGCCGGCCTGCCCAACACCGCCGGCACTCCGGCCTTGAAGCACTTCCGCCCTGCCGAGGACGCGCCCGCGGTGCAGCGCCTGCGCGCCGCCGGCGCCGTCATCGTGGGCAAGACCCACATGCACGAACTGGCCTTCGGCGTCTCGGGCTACAACACCGCCTTTCCCGGTGCGCATGGCCACGGCACGCGCAACGCGTACGACAGCACCCGCATCGCCGGCGGCTCGTCCTCGGGCAGCGGCGCGGCCGTGGGCGCGCGCTTAGCGCCCGCCGCCCTGGGCACCGACACGGGCGCATCCGTGCGCCTGCCCGCCGCGGTCAACGGCGCCGCGGGCTTCCGGCCTTCGGTCGGCCGCTACGACGGCGCAGGCATCACGCCCATCTCGCACACCCGCGATACGCCGGGGCCCATCGCCAACAGCATGCAAGATATCGTGCTGCTGGACGCCGTGCTGGCAGGCGACGCGCAAGCGCTGGCACCCCTGCCGCCCTCGGGCGTGCGCCTGGGACTGGCGCGCTATTTCTGGGCCGACCTGGAACCGTCGGTGCGCAGCGTCATGGATGCCGCGCTGGCCAAGCTGCGCGAGGCCGGCGTGCATCTGGTGGACCTCGACATGCCTGACCTGCCGGCCGTCAACGCCGCGGTCGGCATGCCGCTGTGCCTGTATGAGCAAAAGCCCGACCTGACCGCGTACCTGCAGCGCTACGGCACGGGCGTGAGCTTCGACGACGTGGTGGCGCAGATATCCAGCCCCGACGTGAAAGCCATTTTCGACGGATTGATCGTGCCTGGCGTACTGCCCACGCCCGATGGCCAGGTCCTGGCGCTGCAACCGCTGTACGAACGCGTCATCGCCGTCCAACGCGACGAACTGATCGAGGTATACCGCCGCGCCTTCCGGGAACACGGCCTGGACGGCCTGCTGTTTCCGACGCTGCCCATCCTGCCGATGGCCGCCACGCCCGAGGCCAGCAGCTTCGAAAGCTTCAGCCGCCTGGCCCGCAACGTCGACCCCGGCAGCAACGCGGGCCTGCCCGGGCTGAGCGTGCCGGCCGGCCTGTCGCCGGAAGGCCTGCCGGTGGGCCTGGAGATCGACGGACTGCCCGGCGACGACCGTAAGGTGCTGGCGATCGGCGTGATGATCGAAGACGTGCTGGGGCGCATCGCGCCGCCTGCGCGCTAAGCCAGCCCGCAACTGGCGGCGGCGCAAAAAAAACCGGCCTCCTGGCCGGTTTTTTTATCGCGCGCAACGCGGGCGCATCACCCCAGGTTCGGGGCCAGCGTCCGCTTCAGGTCTTCGATGGTCCGTCCGCTGCGCTTGGCGTAGTCTTCCAGCTGGTCCTCGCCGATCACGCCCACGTTGAAGTACTGCGACTCCGGGTGGCTGAAGTAGAAGCCCGACACGCTGGAGGCCGGGTACATCGCGTAGCTGTCGGTCAGCATCATGCCGATGTCGCCGCCGTCCAGCACGCGGAACATGTCGGTCTTGACCACGTGCTCCGGGCAGGCCGGGTAGCCGGGCGCGGGGCGGATGCCCACATACTTCTCGGCGATCATGTCCTCGTTCGTCAGCGCCTCGTCGGGCGCATAGCCCCACAGGTCCTGGCGCACGCGGGCGTGCAGGCATTCCGCGAAGCCTTCGGCCAGGCGGTCGGCCAGGGACTTGAGCATGATGCTGGAATAGTCGTCCAGGGCCTTTTCGAATTCGGCTTCCTTCTTCTCGATGCCGATGCCCGCGGTGACGGCGAACATGCCGATGTAGTCCAGCTTGCCCGACGACTTGGGCGCGATGAAGTCGGACAGCGACTTGTTGCTGACCCCTTCGCGCTTGGCGCCCTGCTGGCGCAGGTTGCGGTACGTGAACAGCACTTCGCTGCGCGTCTCGTCCTTGTAGATCTCGATGTCTTCGTCGTTGACGCTGTTGGCCGGGTAGAAGCCGACCACGCCGTTGGCGGTCAGCCAGCGGCCTTCGACGATGCGCTTCATCATGGCCAGGCCGTCGGCGTAGACCTTGCGCGCCTGTTCGCCCACCACCTTGTCGTCCAGGATCGCCGGGAACGGGCCGAACAGGCTCCAGGTCTGGAAGAACGGACCCCAGTCCACGTACTTCACGATCTCGGCCAGGTCGTAGCTCTTGAACGTGCGACGGCCGATGAACTTCGGACGCGGCGGCGTGTAGTTATCCCAGTCGATCGCCGGGCGCGAGGCGCGCGCGTCCGCCAGCGGCAGGATCGGCGTGGCCTTGCGGTTGGCGTGGCGGCGGCGCACTTCCTCGTATTCCTGGGCCAGTTCGGCCAGATACGTTTCCGACTGCTCCGACATCAGGTTGGTCGCGACGCCCACCGAACGGCTGGCGTCCGGCACGTAGATGACCGGGCCTTCGTAGTTGGGCGCGATCTTCACGGCGGTGTGCACGCGGCTGGTGGTGGCGCCACCGATCATCAACGGCAGCTTGCGGCTGCGGAAGTATTCGTCGCGCTGCATTTCGCTGGCCACGTACGCCATTTCTTCCAGGCTGGGCGTGATCAGGCCGGACAGGCCGACGATGTCGGCGTTTTCTTCCTTGGCCTTTTCCAGGATCTGCGCGCAGGGCACCATCACGCCCATGTTCACGACTTCGAAGTTATTGCATTGCAGGACGACCGACACGATGTTCTTGCCGATGTCGTGCACGTCGCCCTTGACCGTGGCGATGACGATCTTGCCCTTGGCGCGCACATCGCCGCCGGCGGCCGCGATCTGGCGCTTTTCCTCTTCGATGAAGGGGATCAGGTGGGCCACGGCCTGCTTCATGACGCGGGCGGATTTCACCACCTGCGGCAGGAACATCTTGCCTTCGCCGAACAGGTCGCCCACGACGTTCATGCCGTCCATCAGCGGGCCTTCGATCACTTCGATCGGGCGGCCGCCACGAGCGAAGATCTTCTGGCGCACTTCTTCCGTGTCTTCCACGATGAAGGCGGTGATGCCGTGCACCAGCGCGTGCGACAGGCGTTTTTCGACTTCGGCGTTACGCCAGGTCAGGTCTTCTTCGCGCTTGGCGCCCGAACCCTTGACCGTGTCGGCAAACTGCACCAGGCGTTCGGTCGGCGTGCGCTCGTCGTCGGCTTCGGTCTTGCCCACCGGCTCGGCCCGGTCCAGCACCACGTCCTCGACCAGGTCGCGCAGCTTGGGATCCAGGTCCGCGTACACGCCCAGCTGGCCGGCGTTGACGATGCCCATCGTCATGCCTTCCTTGACCGCGTAGTACAGGAACACGGTGTGGATGGCCTCGCGCATCGGCTCGTTGCCACGGAACGAGAAGCTGACGTTGGACACGCCGCCCGAGATGCGCGCGTACGGCAGGTTGTCGCGGATCCAGCGGGTGCCTTCGATGAAGTCCACCGCGTAGTGGTTGTGCTCGTCGATGCCGGTGGCGACCGCGAAGACGTTCGGATCGAAAATGATGTCTTCCGGCGGGAAGCCTTCTTCCTCGACCAGGATCTTGTAGGCGCGCGCGCAGATTTCCTTGCGTCGTTCCAGCGTGTCGGCCTGGCCCAGTTCGTCGAACGCCATGACGACCACGGCGGCGCCATAGCGACGGCACAGCCGCGCATGATGGCGGAACGGCTCCAGCCCTTCCTTCATCGAAATGGAGTTCACCACCGGCTTGCCCTGCACGCACTTCAGGCCGGTCTCGATGACCTCCCACTTCGAACTGTCGATCATGACCGGCACGCGGGCGATGTCGGGCTCGGAGGCGATCAGGTTCAGGAAGCGGTGCATGCAGGCCACCGAATCCAGCATGGCCTCGTCCATGTTGATGTCGATGATCTGCGCGCCGTTCTCGACCTGCTGGCGCGCCACAGCCAGCGCCTCGTCGTACTTTTCCTCGCGGATCAGGCGGGCAAACATCTTGCTGCCCGTCACGTTGGTGCGTTCGCCCACGTTGACGTACAGCGTCTCTTCGTCGATGTTCAGAGGTTCCAGGCCCGACAGGCGGGTCTTGACCGGAATGTCCGGCACGATGCGCGGCGTCAGCGCGGCGACCTTGTCCGCGATGGCGCGGATGTGGTCGGGCGTCGTGCCGCAACAGCCGCCCGACATGTTCACCAGCCCGGCGCGCGCGAATTCCTCAAGCAGCGCGGACGTGTCGGCCGGCGTTTCGTCGAAGCCCGTTTCGGCCATCGGATTGGGCAGGCCGGCGTTGGGGTACACGCAGACATAGGTGTCGCAGATCTTGGAAAGCTCGGCCACATAGGGGCGCATCAGCGCTGCGCCCAGCGCGCAGTTCAGGCCGATGGTCACCGGGCGCGCGTGGCGCACCGAGTTCCAGAAGGCTTCCACGGTCTGGCCCGACAGGATGCGGCCGGACGCATCGGTCACCGTGCCCGAGATCATCACGGGCAGGCGGATGCCGCGCGCCTCGAACACTTCTTCGGTGGCGAAGATGGCGGCCTTGGCGTTCAGCGTGTCGAAGATGGTTTCGATCAGGACGATGTCGATGCCGCCGTCCAGGAGGCCGTTCAACTGTTCGATATAGGCCACGCGCAATTCGTCGAAGGTGACGTTGCGGGCGCCCGGGTCGTTCACGTCAGGCGAGATCGATGCCGTCTTGGGCTGCGGGCCCAGGGCGCCGGCCACGAAACGCGGCTTGTCCGGCGTACTGAATGCGTCACAGGCCTCGCGGGCCAGCTTCGCGGAGACCAGGTTCAGTTCGTACGCCAGTTCCGGCAGGTCGTAGTCGCCCTGCGCGATCGTCGTGGCGCCGAAGGTATTGGTCTCGATGACGTCGGCGCCCGCTTCCAGGTATTGGCGGTGGATCTCCGAGATCACGTCGGGCCGCACCAGCGACAGCAGCTCGTTGTTGCCCTTGACGTCCTTGCCGTGGTCGGCGAAACGCTGGCCGCGGAAGTCCGCCTCGCCCAGCTTGTAGCGCTGGATCATGGTGCCCATGGCGCCGTCCAGGATCAGGATGCGCTGGCCCAGCAGGCGGGCGAATTCGCCGCCTTGGGTATAGGCTTCGGGCGGGTACGGCAGGCGGGGATACGACACGGGCAGGTCCGGCTATAGGTTGGCTTCAGTGGCGAAGATGTGGCTAAAACGCCAAAACCACTTGAAAAACAAGCCCTGATCGTAACAAAACGGGCCCCCTCGCGCCCTCCGGTGATACAGTTTCGGCCCCGAACCGGTGCTTTCGGCGCATCGGGCTTGCAAGAACGCAACACTTGCCAGCCGCGCGCGAAAGGTAAACGGGAAACAGGAAGACGGCCCCCCGGGCCGCCGCGCCGCCCACAAGGCCGCGTGGCACGCCCCCGCCGTCCAGCCTGTGCTGCCCCCGCAACGGTCCCCATGCGCGCTTGTCTGCGCCCATGGCAGCCCGATACCGGCCAGTTCGCTCGTCAGGAAGTCCACGCATCGCCGCCGGGCCGACCGGCCCGCTGCGCGTGGGCATCCTCCCCATCGTGAATGACCTGCGGGGTCGCGGGTCGCATCGAGGTTACGTAGATGAAAGCCCGCTCCATCCGGCGTTACGCCGGCGCCCTGCTCTGCTCCGCTCCGGCCATCGCCGCCGCCCAGCAAACCGCCTCCGCCACCCCCGAGCTCGAAACCGTGACCGTCACCGCCCAGCGCGTGCCGACGGACGGCCGCACGCTGCCGGTGTCCATTTCGGTCATCACCGCCGAAGACATCGCCGCCAGCAGCGCCCGCACCATGCAGGACCTGCTGTCGACCCAGGCGGGCATCCACCTGATCAACACCAGCAGCTCCAGCGACAACGCCATCGTCGACCTGCGCGGCTTCGGCATCACCGGCGCCAGCAACACGCTGATCATGATCGACGGCGTCAAGCAGAACACCAACGACCTGTCGGCTCCGGGCCTGGGCGTGGTGCCGCTGGACCAGGTCGAACGCGTGGAGATCGTGCGCGGCAGCGGCTCGGTGCAATACGGCGGCGGCACGACCGGCGGCGTGGTCAACATCATCACCAAGTCCGATTTCTCGAAGGAACCGGTGACCGCCCGCGCCACCGCCACCTTCGGCAGCTACGGCCTGCGCCAGTACGACGCCGCCGTGGCGATGAACAACGAGAAGGTAGGCGTCGACGCCTACCTGCAGTCGCTGCACACCGACGGCTACCGCGACCACAGCGGCGAACGCCGCGAAGGCGGCGGCGGCGGCATCACCCTGCGCCACGACAACGGCTCGATCCGCCTGTATGGCCGCACCACCACGCAAAAGCTGGAACTGCCCGGCCCGCGCCTGATCAGCCCGTCGACCGGCGTGAACGAGTTCCAGGACGACCCGCGCGGTTCGAAGAACGACGTCGACTTCGTCAAGACCACGAGCACCACCTTCGGCCTGCAAGTCGAACAGGCGATCGGCGCCGGCACGCTGTACGCCGACCTGTCGACCCGCGAGAAGAAACTCAACGGCCTGTCATTCGACGGTTTCGGCGACACCCTGCGCGACCAGAAGCTGGAAGAGAACATCGCCAGCGTGCGCTATCGCCTGCCGATCAACGGCGGCCACAGCCTCGTCTTCGGCGCTGACGCGCAAGAATCCAAGACCACCGCCGACCAGAACGCCTACTACGACTTCGAGCCGTCCAAGTGGCAGTCGCGCCAGCACCAGTACGGGCTCTTCGCCGAAGGCCAGATCCGCGCCACCGACACCACCTATGTGACGGCCGGCGTGCGCCGCCAGTATGCGTCCGACGACCTGGACGTGCTGAGCGGGTCGGGCACCGCGTCCGACCGCAGCAACCACCTGACCGCCTGGCAACTGGGCGTGCGCCAGGACCTGCCCGCCGGCTTCGGCGTGTACGGCAAGGTCGGCCGCAGCTTCCGCCTGCCCAACGCCGACGAACTGCTGTCGGTGCAGAACCCGCTGGCCCCGCAGACGTCCACCGACAAGGAAATCGGGGTGACGTGGCAAGCGGCATCGAGCAGCGCCCGCCTGTCGTACTTCCGCTATGACCTGACCAACGAGATCCAGTACAACCCGCTGGCCGACGGCATGTGGGGCCCGGGCACCGGCGCCAACACCAACCTGGACCCGACCCGCCGCCAAGGCATCGAACTGGAAGGCCGCACCGCCATTTCCAGCAGCGTGACGCTGGATGCAAACGTGACCTGGATGGAAGCGCAATTCCGCTCCGGCACCTACGCCGGCGTGGACCTGGCCGGCAAGACCGTGCCGCTGGCCCCGAAGTGGCTGGCCAACGCCGGCGTGACCTGGCGCCCCACCGACGCCTTCCTGTGGAATGTGTCGGCGCAATATGTGGGCAAGTCGCGCATGGACAACGACCAGGCCAACCAGTTCGACAAGGAACTGGATGCCTACGTGCTGTTCAACACGAAGCTGGCCTACAAGTTCACGCGCAACATCGAAGGCGCCATCGGCGTGAACAACATCTTCGATCGCCAGTACGCCACCTACGGCATCCGCGGCGGCGATGCGTCGTTCCAGATGCTGGGCCCCGTCGCCAACTACAACCTGTACCCGGCGCCGGGCCGCAATTTCTACGCGTCGCTCACGCTGCGCTACTGATTGCGGACATCCGATATAGTCGGCGTACTCCGCTGACCTTATCGGCCCCTGCATGACCTTCGCACGCGCCTACCCCCGCATCGCCCCCGGGCTGTTCCTGGCCCTGGGTGCGACGCTGGCCCATCCGCCGGCCGCCGCCGGCTACCCCGCTTCCCCCATCCAGGTCCATGACGACAAAGGCCGCACGGTCTTGCTGGCTGCGCCCGCGCGCCGCGCCGTCACCCTGGCGCCCCACGCCACCGAACTCGTCTATGCCGCCGGCGCGGGTGACCGCCTCATCGCGACCATCCGCGGCAGCGACTATCCCGCCGCCGCCCGGCAACTGCCCGTCATCGGCGACGGCACCCAGCCCGACGCCGAACGCGTGGCCGCCGTGCGCCCCGACCTGCTGATCGCCTGGCAGCCCGCCGCGGCCGAGCCTCTGACGCGGGTCATGGACAAGCTGGGCGTGCCCGTCTTCTACAGCGATCCGCTGACGCTTGCCGCCATCCCCGACGCCGTGGAACGCATGGGCGCGCTGTTCGGCACCGAGGCGCAGGCGCGGCCCGCCGCCGAACAGTTGCGCGCCCGCCTGGCCGCCCTGACGGCGCGCTATGCCGGCCGCCGGCCCGTGCGCGTCTTCGTCCAGGCGGGCCTGGACCCCATCTACACCCTGAACGACAGCAGCATCGTCAGCGACGCGCTGCGCATCTGCGGCGGCGTCAACGTCTTCGGGCAGGCACCCGTCGTCGCCCCGCAGGTCACGCTCGAAAACGTGCTGGCCGCCCGCCCGGAGGCCGTGCTGGCCGGGGTGGGACGCCCCGAGGACACGCCCCGGAACCTGGCCGCCTGGCAGGCGCTGGGGCTGCCCGCCGCCCGCGCGGGGCATGTCTACGGCATCGACGCCGATGCCCTGTACCGTCCGGGGCCTCGCCTGGTCGACGCGGCCGAAGCCATCTGCGCCGACCTGGACCGGTTGCGCTGAGCCGCCCGCCCCCATAACCATGATCTGCAAATAGTGGAACGCGGCATTTCAATGAACACGCCTGCCGCGCCACGCCGTGCTTTATCATTCGTTTAGCAAAATCAGTCAGCCTCCGCGGGCTCCGCTCACGCGCCCCCGCCCTTTGAACACCGCCATGACCACACAAGACACCCTCACCATCGCCGGACGCGCCTATTCGTCGCGCCTGCTCGTCGGCACCGGCAAGTACAAGGACTTCGAACAGACCCGCGCCGCGCTGGACGCCAGCGGCACCGAAATCGTCACGGTCGCCATCCGCCGCACCAACATCGGCCAGAACGCCGGCGAACCGAACCTGCTGGACTACGTCCCGACGTCGAAATTCACGCTGCTGCCCAACACCGCCGGCTGCTACAGCGCCGACGACGCGGTCCGCACGCTGCGCCTGGCGCGCGAGCTGCTGGACGGCCACGACCTGGTCAAGCTGGAAGTGCTGGGCGACCCGCACACCCTGTTCCCCAACATGCCCGAAACCCTCAAGGCCACCAAGACGCTGGTCGATGAAGGCTTCAAGGTCATGGTCTATTGCACCGACGATCCCATCCAGTGCCGCATGCTGGAAGACATGGGCGCCGTGGCCGTCATGCCGCTGGCCTCCCTGATCGGCTCGGGCATGGGCATCCTGAACCCGTGGAACCTGCGCCTGATCATCGACCAGGCCCGCGTGCCGGTCGTGGTGGACGCCGGCGTGGGCACCGCGTCCGACGCCGCCATCGCCATGGAACTGGGCTGCGACGCCGTCCTGATGAACACCGCCATCGCCGGCGCGCGCGACCCGATCCTGATGGCCAGCGCCATGAAGAAGGGCGTGGAAGCCGGCCGCGAGGCCTTCCTCGCTGGCCGTATGCCCAAGAAGCTGTACAGCGGCGCGCCCAGCTCGCCCACCGAAGGCTTGATCACCGCCGGCCCGGGTTCGGCGAAATGAGCTCCCGCCAGCAGGACGGCAACGCCCGTCCCATCCCCCACGCGCTGACCATCGCCGGCGTCGACCCGTCCGGCGGCGCCGGCACGCTGGCCGACATCAAGGCCATGAGCGCGCTGGGCGCCTATGGCTGCGCCGTCATCGCCGCCCTGACCGCCCAGAACACCCAGGGCGTCACCGGCATTTCTCCCGTGCCGCCCGCCTTCGTGGGCTTGCAGATCGACACGCTGTTCACCGACGTGCGCATCGACGCCGTCAAGATCGGCATGCTGGGCCAGCGCCCGGTGATCGAGGTCGTGGCCGAGAAGCTGGCCAAGTGGGCGCCCGCCCACGTGGTGCTGGACCCGGTCATGGTGGCCAAGAGCGGCGACCTGCTGCTGGAAAAGGAAGCCGTGGGCGCCATGCGCGAAGCCATGCTGCCCCAGGCCACCCTGCTGACGCCCAACCTGCCCGAGGCCGGCGTGCTGCTGGAAGAGCGGCCGGTCGAGACCGTCAAGGAAATGCGCCGCGTGGCCGAACGCCTGCGCAACAAGCTCGCGCATTCGGGCGAACGCTGGGTGCTGGTCAAGGGCGGCCACCTGCCCGGCAACGAGACCATCGACCTGCTGCACGACGGCGACCGCATGATCGAGCTGCCCGGCCACCGTATCGAAACCGTCAACACCCACGGCACCGGCTGCACGCTGTCGGCGGCGTTGGCCGCGCTGCTGCCGCAAACCGGGGACGTACCCGAGGCCGCGCGCCGCGCCAAGGCCTACCTGACCGAAGCTATCCGCCACGCGGAACGCCTGTCGGTGGGCTCGGGCCACGGCCCGGTGCACCACTTCCACGCCTGGTGGTAAGCGCCCGGTAGCGCTTGCTGTCCCGCAGTCACCCAGCGGCGCTCTCCAGAGCGCCGCTGCCGTTTGGCGGCCCCTGCGGCGGCCCGGATTCCCGGCTGAAACATCTACCGGCAGGGCACGCCGTCACAGGACGCTACGAATCGGTACAATGGCCGGCTGATTCCTCTGTTTTTTCCTGACCGTCATGAACGCTTCGACCCTGCCCGACGTAGAACAAGCCCGCTTCAATATGGTGGAACAGCAGATCCGCCCTTGGGACGTCCTGGACGCCAATGTGCTGCAAGCGCTGTTCGATGTGCGCCGCGAACAATTCGTTCCGCCGGCCCTGCGCGCCCTGGCGTTTTCCGACCTGGAACTGCCGCTGGAAATCAATGCGGTGAATACCCGCCAGACGATGCTCGCCCCCAAGGTCGAAGCCCGCCTGGCGCAAGAACTGCAGTTGACCAAGTCCGACTGTGTGCTGGAAATCGGCACCGGCTCCGGCTACCAGGCCGCGCTGCTGGGCTATCTGGCCCAACAGGTCACCTCGGTTGAAATCGACAGCCGCCTGGTGACCTTCGCGCAGCAGAACCTGCAGATGAACAACGTCACCAACATCAAGGTTGAAACCGGCGACGCGCGCAACGGCTGGGGCTCCACCGAATACGACGCCATCCTGGTGACGGGTTCCGTGCCGGTCGTGCCGGACGCGCTGAAGTACCAGCTGCGTGTGGGTGGCCGCCTCGTCGTGGTCGTGGGCCAGGCCCCGGTCATGACGGCCTGTCGCATCACCCGCACGACGGCCGCCAGCTTCGAAACCGTGAACCTGTTCGAAACGGTCATCAAGCCGCTGCGCGGCGCCACGGTGTCCCAGTTCAAGTTCTAACCCTCCACCTTGCCGCCCTGCGCCCGCCCCCCGATGGGGCGCGCGCCTGTCAAGGCGGCCCGGCGTATCGTTGAAAATCATGCGCGTCCGATTGCTTACGGCTTTACTGGTTTTTACCTCTGCCGCAAGCGTCGGCCCGTCGCCCGCGTTTGCGCAGAACCTGATCCAGGTCTGGCAATCGGCCCTGGGCAATGACCCCACCTACGCCGCCGCGCGCGCCAATTACCGCGCCGGCCTGGAAAAAGAGCCGCAAGCCCGTTCGCTGCTGCTGCCCCTGATTTCCGCCGAAGCCGGCGGCGCCTACCAGGAAACGCGCAGCACGCGCGGCCTGGGCGTGTCCTACAGCGGCGGACGCGGCGTGTGGGACCTGGCGCTGACCCAGCCCCTGTTCGACTGGGGCCGCTGGCAGAACTACGAACAATCCAAGCTGATCGTGGCCGACGTCGAAGTCCAGCTTCAGCAGGCCTATCAAGACCTGCTGCTGCGCGTGGCCGACGCCTATTTCAACGTGCTGTATGCGCAGGACACGCTGACCGCCACCGAAGCCGAAAAGGCCGCCGTGGCCGGGCAGCTGGAGTCCGCCAAGCGCAATTTCGAACTGGGCAACGCCACCGTCACCGACACCTACGAAGCGCAGGCGCGCTACGACCTGGTGGTGGCGCAGGAACTGCGCTTGCAGAACGACCTGGACGTGCGCCGCGACGAGCTGGCCAAGATCATCGGCACGCCGCCCGGCGCCCTGGCCGAACTGCCCTACGGCGTGCAGTTGCCCGCGCCGCAGCCCGCTCGCGTGAACGACTGGAGCACCCAGGCCGAAGCGTCGAGCCTGGAAGTGCTGCGCGCGCAGCTCCTGACCCGCATTGCCGGCCGCGAAATCCAGATCGCCAAGAGCGGCCACTACCCCACCCTGAACCTGCGCGCCACCAGCGGCAGCGCCAGCGACGCCGTCATGCGCAACGCCGCGCCCGGCAAGCCGATCGACAACACCATCGGCGTGGTCCTGTCCATTCCGCTGTACGCGGGCGGCGGCGTGTCGTCGCAGGTGACCGAGAAAGTGCAGCTGGAGCAAAAAGCCCGCTACGACTTCGAAACCTCGCGCCGCCAGGCCGTCCAGGCCGCGCGCCAGTACTACACCGGCGTCACCAGCGGCCTGGCCCGCATCCAGGCGCTGGAGGCCGGCGAAAAGTCCAGCCGCGCCGCAGTGGAAGCCAACCGCACGGGTTACGAGGTAGGGGTGCGGATCAACCTGGACGTGCTCAACGCCCAGCAACAGCTCTATGCCACCCAGCGCGATCTGGCGCTGGCGCGCTACAGCACGGTGCTCTCGGGCCTGCGCCTGAAAGCCGTCAGCGGCATCCTGGCCGAGACCGACCTGGAAGCCATCAACCGGCTGCTGCGCGACGCCCGCTGATGGGTGTGGCCTGATAGTACGGGTTGATGGGTTGCGCGCGATGGGCGCTTATTCATTCATGAGCGCCTTCTCGCGCTCCACCCATCCCACGAACGCCTCGGCCTGTAGGATGGGTGGAGCGCGAGAAATACGCCGGGAGAACACGCATGCCCATCGCGCGCAACCCATCAAGCCGTGCGCGCATGAAAAAAACGGCCTGCGAGGCCGCTTTTCTTATTCCTGCACGCCGGATCAGGCGCCCTGGATCTTCTTTACCAACGCCGTGGTCGAACGCTCGAATTCGAAGGGGATCGCCACCGCGCGGCCGCCCCATGTCTTGACGAGCGCGGTTTCGGGCAGCTTTTCCATGTCGTAGTCGCCGCCCTTGACGATCAGGTCGGGCTTGAGCTCGCCGATTAGGGCCTCGGGCGTGTCTTCATGGAAGGACGTGACGACGGTCACGAAACCCAGCGCGGCCAGCAGCGCGGCGCGGTCTTCCATCCGGTTCAGCGGGCGCTCGGACCCTTTGCCCAGGCGGCGCACCGATTCGTCGGTGTTCACCGCCACGACCAGCGTCGCGCCCAGTTGGGCGGCCTGGTCCAGGTAGGTCGCATGCCCGCGGTGCAGGATGTCGAAGACGCCGTTGGTGAACACCAGCGGCCGCGGCAGGCGGCCAGCGGCGACGGCGGCGACGCATTCGTCGCGGGACAGGACTTTGGATTCGAAACGGGCGGCGGACATGCGGCGATTATATCCGCCCGCCTGCCGCCCCTCTGCCTGCCCAAAACAACCCGGAAACAACCCGAAAAGGGCTGCGGGGCCGCGCCAGGGCCGCCCCGCAACACCTGTGGCGATCAGGCGCCAGCGAGGATGATCTTCTTTTCCTTGGGGACCACCAGCGCGGTCATTTCCTTGCGGTAGCGGTTCAGGTCCTTCACCGTTTCGAAGCTGCGGTCCATCAGCTTGGACAGGATGTGCAGGATGCGCGAGGCGACCTTCTGTTCCCAGATGCCGTCAAAGCGGATCTGCGTGTCCAGCCAGTGCTCCAGCCAGCCCGGTTCGGGCAGACGCGACTGCACCGTGTCGTTGGGGAACAGGTCCTTGTTCACGTGCAGGTTGGTCGGGTGCAACGCCTGCTGGGTGCGGCCGGCCGACGCCATCAGCACGCCGATCTTCGAGAACGCCAGGCGGGCCTGTTCGCTCGTGTCCTGGCCGCGGTCATGCAGCGCGCGGCGCATGTACTGCAGATAGGCGCCGGCGTGGCGCGCTTCGTCTTGCGCGACGGTCTTGTAGATGGCCTTGATGACCGGTTCCGTGTGCCATTCGGCGGCGCGGCGGTACCAGTGGTTCAGGCGGATCTCGCCGCAGAAGTGCAGCATCAGGGTTTCAAGCTCGGGCGCGGCATCGAATTCGAAGCGCACGTTGTGCAGCTCTTCTTCGGTGGGCACCAGGTCCGGGCAGAAACGGCGCAGATATTCGATCAGCACCAGCGAATGCTTCTGTTCTTCGAAGAACCACACCGACATGAAGGCGCAGAAGTCGCTGTCGCCGCGGTTGTCGCGCAGGAACATTTCCGTCGCCGGCAACGCCGCCCATTCGGTGATGGCGTTCATCTTGATCGTTTGGGCTTGCTCGTCGGAAAGCTTGCTGCGATCGAAATCCCCCCAGGGGATGTCGTGGGCCATGTTCCAGCGCACGGCTTCCATGGTCTTGAAGAGTTCAGGATAAAGCATGGTCTGCCCTTGTATTCGTCCCGCTTGTGGGGCGATAAAAATTAATGAATGGCGCGCGCGTCTTTTCGGCGTGACGCTGCATTCATCCACCGCAGCGCTATTTTTCGCCGTCTCCCGCGAAGCTATGATGACCGTTTCATGAATGAAACATGACAGGGTTCGTCTAGATCATCGCGCCGCCTACCGGGTCAAGGCCCATATTGCGACCCCGATCGCAAGAGCCAGCACCCCAACCAGCGCTGCAACCAGCCGGTTGTTTTGTTCCTGGGCGCGCCGCAGGTGAACCATCTCGGCCAGCAGGGCGGGCGAGACGTTCGGGCGGCTCAGGTGGTCATGGACCAGCCTGGGCAAAGCGGGCAGCATCTGAGACCACTGCACGGCTTCTTTTTCCAGGCTTTGACGCAGCCCCTTGAATCCGACGCGCTGACGCATCCAGCGTTCCAGATAGGGCTTGGCGGTCTTCCAGAGATCCAGGTTGGGATCGAGCTGGCGGCCCAATCCCTCGACGTTGAGCAACGTCTTTTGCAGCAGCACCAGCTGCGGCTGGATCTCCACATTGAAACGGCGCGACGTCTGGAACAGGCGGAGCAGCACTTGCCCCAGCGAGATCTCGGACAGCGGCCGGTCAAAGTACGGTTCACACACGGCGCGCACGGCACCCTCCAGCTCTTCTTCGCGCGTATCGGCAGGCACCCAGCCCGACTCGATGTGCAATTGCGCCACGCGGCGGTAATCGCGATGGAAGAAGGCCAGGAAATTCTGCGCCAGGTAATTCTTGTCGAACTCGGACAGCGAACCGACGATGCCGAAGTCCAGCGCGATATAGCTGCCCAGCGTGTCGGGGCGGTCCGACACGTAGATGTTGCCCGGATGCATGTCGGCGTGGAAAAAGCCGTCGGTGAACACCTGCGTGAAGAAGATCTCCACCCCCGTGCGCGCCAGCGTCGGGATGTCGATGCCCGCTTCGCGCATGCGCTCGACCTGGCCCACCGGCATGCCGTACATGCGCTGCATGGTGAACACCGTGGACGCCGTGTATTCCCAGATGACCTCGGGCACGATCAGCATGTCGCCGCGGCCCGACTCGGGGCCGAAATTGCGGCGCAGCTGGCTGCAATTGGAGGCTTCGCGCACCAGGTCCAGCTCGTCGTGCAGGTACTTGTCGAATTCGGCCACGACTTCGCGCGGCTTCAGGCGGCGCCCATCGGCGCCCAGGCGCTCGATGATGCGCGCCACGATCTTCAAGAGCGACAGGTCTTTTTCGATGATGCTGAGCATGCCCGGGCGCAGCACCTTCACGGCGACTTCGCGGCCGTCGTGCAATACGGCGAAGTGCACCTGGGCGATCGAGGCCGAGGCCACCGGGTCCACCTCGAACTGCGCGAACAGCTTTTCGGGCGGCGCGCCCAGCGCGGCTTCGATGCAGGCGGCGGCCTGCGCGGACGGGAACGGCGGCACCCGGTCTTGCAGCAAGGCCAGCTCGTTGGCGATGTCGGCGGGGATCAGGTCGCGGCGGGTGGACAGCACCTGCCCGAACTTCACGAAAATGGGGCCCAGTGATTCGAGCGCCAGGCGCAGGCGCTGCCCGCGCGGCTGGCGCGGCCGGGTGCCCAGGCGGATGACGCGCAACAGGCAAGTCGCCAGCGGATGGTTCAGGCTGGAGAGCACCAGCTCGTCCAGACCGTAGCGCAGCGAAACCAGGATGATGCGGAACAGGCGCAGCAGGGGAAACATGGATCAGGCGCCCCGCTTTGCGCTGGCAGCGGCCAGACGGGTTTGGAGGGCGGTGGCCGAACGCGCCAGCGCATCGGCGCGGGTATTCAGTTCGGCCAGGTCCAGGCGCCATTGCTCAAGCGCCGGACGGCCCGCCAGCACGCCGCTTTCTTCCGCCAGGTATTCAGACACATTCTCGGCCAGGCGACGGCCGGCGGTACGCGCGCCGTCAGCCGCGGCCCGGGCGCCGCCCACGATGCGCAGCGCGGCGATATCGCCCACCACGCGGGCCAGGGCGTCTTCCGGGTCCCAGCGCAGTTGCTTGGACAGGTCCGCCACCACTTGCGCCAACGCCGCGTCGCCCGAAATGTGCGTCGCTTCGGCGAAATCGGGTGCCTCGCGGTCCGCGCCCAGGCGCGGCAGGGGCAGCTTTTCCGGGGCGACGGTCAGCGTCACGTCGGGCACCACGGCCGGGTCGGCCTGGGATGCCAAGCCCTCGCTGTCGATCGTCAGGCCCAGCGTGAAGCCCCCCAGCGCAAAACGCACGGTTTTGCCGGCGTGGCGCGCCAGGCGCTCGCGCGCCCAGTCCTCGCGCCTCAACAGGGCGTTGAGCGCGCTGACAGCCAGTCGCGAGGGAGTCGGCAGGAACGAAAAAGGCAGCATGACGGTCTGCAACGGCCCCGGTGCCGGGGGTTGCCGAAGTTAATGGCTAAATCGGGAGTGTAACGGGTTAGATGGGTGCGTGTTTTGCGGAAAGGACATGGAAAAACCGGCCCTTGAAGGGCCGGTTCAAGCAGACGCCTTGCGGCATCCGCAACGGAGGCGGGAATCGGACCCGGCCGGCCAGCCTTAGCTGGCGAGATCCACCGGGATCTGCTGGATGCCGGCCAGCAGCCAGCCGCCATTGGCAGGCTTGAACAGGTTCCAGACTTCTTCGAAACGGAAGGCCTCGGTGCCCGGGGCTTCGCGCAGCATGCCGGAGAAGCGCACGCTGGCCAGGTGGCCGTCGGACACGGTCTCGATACCCAGCATTTCGGCGTTCAGCAGGACCACTTCGGTCTTGTTGGGCGCGGCGCCGCGCTCGGCCAGTTGCGGCTTGAGCTCGGTAATCAGGTCGTCGGTCAGGAAGTCGCGCAGGCCATCGGTGCTACCGCTGTCCCACACGGCCTGGATACGGACGAACTGCTCCTTGGCCTGCTTCAGGAAGTTGGGCGTGTCGAAATCACCCGGCACGAACCAGTTGTTGTCTTCACCGGCCTTCGGCAGCACGGCCGGAGGAGCCACGGGCGCGGCGGCCACGGGTGCGGCAGCAGCGGCCGGCGCGGCGGCGGCCGGCTTCAGCGCTTCACGCCACATGGGCTGCTGTTGCTGGCCCGGCGCGTTGTTGGCGCCGTTGAAGGCACCTTGCGTCGCGGTGCGCGGCGCGGCGCCACGCAGGCGGCGGATGATGAACATGACGGCGAACACGACCGCGGCGATCAGCAGCGCGGAGCCGAGGAATTCGGCGAACGCGCCCGACAGGCCCATGCTGGACAGCAGGGCGGCGATGCCCAGGCCAGCGGCGATGCCGGCGATGGGGCCGAGCCAGCGCGACGCGCCGCTCTTGGCGGCGGCGCCCGCGGCGCCGGCCGTCGCTGCGCCGGCGGCTGCCGGAGCGGCGGTGGCGCCTGCCGTATTGTTCGCCGCAGCCGGAGGCGTCGTGGCCTGGCGTTGCTGGGTCACATTGGAGGATTGACGGCCGACGCTGCTGCCGCCGCCTGCACGACGGGCTTCGGCGTCAAAAGACGCCGTCACCAACGCCGCGCCGGAGATGGCGATGAGCGCCGCGGCGACAAACCGCGAAAAACAGAATTTGGTCATAGAGTTTGCTCCCTCGTACTCGCGCCCCCGCTGCCCCGAGCAGCGGGGAGTCCCACGGACAGCGGGACCATAGTCGCGACTTTTCTTACAGTAATCTGAATGACGTAAGAATAACGGACAAGACGCCAGCCCACAAGTTCCCCGTGGGGTGACGAAACATCCTATGGACAGGCCGGGTTCAGCCCAGGCGCACACCCTCGTGCAGCGCGGCAATGCCGGCGGTCAGGTTGAAGTACTGCACCCGGTCCAGGCCGGCAGTACGCAGCATGTCGGCCAGGGTTTCCTGGTCGGGATGCATGCGGATGGATTCCGCCAGGTAACGGTAGCTGGCTTCGTCGTTGGCGATCTTCTTGCCCAGCCACGGCAGCACGTTGAACGAATACCAGTCGTAGGCGGGCGACAGCGGCTTGGCCACCCGCGAGAACTCCAGCACCAGCAGCTTGCCACCCGGCTTGAGCACGCGGGCCATTTCTGCCAGGGCACGGTCCTTGTGGGTCATGTTGCGCAGGCCGAAGGCCACGCTGACCCGATCGAAGTACCCCGTGGGAAACGGCAGGCGCTCGGCGTCGCAGACGGCGGTGGGAAGCAGCAGGCCCGCGTCGGTCAGGCGGTCGCGGCCCACGCGCAGCATGGAATCGTTGATGTCGGTCAGCCAGACTTCACCCGTGGGGCCGGCGCGCTTGGCAAAGGCCTTGGCCAGGTCGCCCGTGCCGCCGGCAATGTCCAGCACCTTCATGCCGGGGCGGATGGCCGCGCGGCCGATGGTGAAGGCTTTCCAGACGCGGTGCAGGCCGGCGGACATGAAATCGTTCATGACGTCGTAGCGCTGGGCGACGGAATGGAAGACTTCAGCGACTTTGCGGGCTTTTTCGCCTTCCGGCACCGTCTGGAAGCCGAAATGCGTGGATTGCGAATTGGAATCCGCGGAATGTTGCGATTCGGAGGGGTTTTGCATGGTGAATTCCCGATATATCGTTCAATGGTAGCCTATCGGGCACCCGGCGGCGGCCACAGAACCTGCCCCGGCAGCACCCTGCGGTCACATACCTGAAATATTGCGGCCATACTATCGCAATGTTCGCGCCGCGCCGGCGCTCCGAAGTGTGCCAAATTCGCCATGTCCAGCACTATCCTCGTTGTCGAAGACGAACCCGCAATCCAGGAACTGATCGCCGTCAACCTGTCTTTCGCGGGGCACAAAGTGTTGCGCGCCTTCGACGCCGACCAGGCCCAGACCTTGATCCGCGCCGAACTCCCCGATCTGATCCTGCTGGATTGGATGCTGCCCGGCACGTCCGGCCTGGCCATGGCGCGCAAGCTGCGCAACGACGAGCGCACCCGCGCCGTCCCGGTCATCATGCTGACCGCCAAGGGTTCCGAGCAGGACAAGGTGGACGGCCTGGAGGCCGGCGCCGACGACTACATCACCAAGCCTTTCTCGCCCAAAGAGCTGATGGCCCGCATCAAGGCCGTGCTGCGCCGCCGCGCGCCCCAGCTGACCGACGACGTGATCGACGTGGGCGGCCTGAAGCTGGATCCGGTGACGCATCGCCTGTCCGGCAACAGCCAGTCGCTGCAGATCGGCCCCACCGAGTTCCGCCTGCTGCACTTCTTCATGACCCACCCCGAGCGCGTGTTCTCGCGCTCGCAACTGCTGGACCAGGTCTGGGGCGACCACGTGTTCGTTGAAGAACGCACCGTGGACGTCCATATCCGCCGCCTGCGCAAGGCCCTGGAACCCAGCGGCCACGACGCGCACGTGGAAACCGTGCGCGGCAGCGGCTACCGGTTTACGGCACAGCTCCCGACGCGGTAAAACTCCCGCACGATGATCTGGCTGCGCACACTTTTCCTGGTCGCCCTGTGGGCGGTGGTTTCATTACTGGCGCAATGGCTCATAGGAGACCCGTTGGGCTGGATAGTGTTTTCGGCCGCGCTGACCGCCATGCTGCTTTGGCGCAGCTGGAGGCTGACGCTGGTCTCCCATTGGGCCAACCACCCGGACACCTCTCCCCCCGCCTCCGTCGGGCCCTGGGACGACATCCTCGCCCCCCTCTACCGCTACACCCGCGCCCGTGCCCGCGAACTGGCCGAAACCCGCGACACCATGCAAGGCATGCTGGCCGCTGCCCAGGCCTTGCCGGACGGCGCAGTCACCCTGAACGCCGACTTCCAGATCGACTGGTGCAACCGCATGGCGCGCCAGCACCTGGGCCTGCGCCTGCCGGCCGACCGCGGCCATAACCTGTTGAACCTGCTGCGCGCGCCGGAGTTCGTGGAATATGCGCACCGGCCTGCCTGGCCTGAGCCGATCCTGGTGCGCCTGGGCCAGAACGGCCAGGAACGCCTGATGATGATGCAGTTGACGGCATACGCCAGCAATCAGCGCCTGCTCATCACCCGGGACGTCACGCAGATCGAACGCCTGGAAACCACGCGCCGCGACTTCGTGGCCAACGTCTCGCACGAACTGCGCACGCCGCTGACCGTGCTGGCGGGGTTCCTGGAAACGCTGCGCGACATGCCGGCCGACGCCCTGCCCGAAGAACAGCGGGCGCAGTACATCGACATGATGCACGAGCAGGCCCAGCGCATGCAGGCCATCGTGGAAGACCTGCTGACCTTGTCCACGCTGGAATCGTCGCCGGGCAGCGACCCGCGCGCCATCAATATGGGCGCGCTGCTGCAGAAGGCGCGCCAGCAGATCGAGGCGCTGTCGGGCGGACGCCATGTTCTGGAGTGGCACATCGACGACACGCTGGACGTGCTGGGCGCCGAAACCGAGCTGACCTCCGCGCTGTCGAACCTGCTGACCAACGCCGTGCGCTACACGCCGGACGGCGGCACGATCACCGTGCGCTGGGAACGCGAAGCCGACGGCGGCGCGCGCTACAGCGTGCAGGACACGGGCATCGGCATTCCCGCACGCCACCTGCCACGCCTGACCGAACGCTTCTACCGCGTGGACCGCGGCCGCTCGCGCGCCGTGGGCGGCACGGGCCTGGGCCTGGCGATCACCAAGCACATCGCCATGCGCCACGACGCCGAACTGCTCATCACCAGCGAACCGGGCAAGGGCAGCGTCTTCGCGCTGCGCTTCCCCGCCGAGCGCATCGCCATCGACGAGCCCGCGTAAACGTTGCCACGTTGGAACCCTCCGCGCCGTCCGGCGCGGATGGTAAATTCCGGGCCATGCGCATCCTGGTCATCGAAGACGAACCCAAACTGGCCGACTACCTGAAGAAGGGACTGTCGGAACAAAGCCATGTCGTGGACCTAGCCCGCGACGGCGTGGACGGCCTGCATCTGGCGCTGGAAGGCGAATACGACCTGATCGTGCTGGACGTGATGCTGCCGGGCGTCGATGGCTTCGGCATCCTGGCGTCCGTCCGCGCGCAGAAAGACACCCCCATCCTGATGCTGACTGCGCGCGACGCGGTGGAAGACCGCGTGCGCGGCCTGGAAGGCGGCGCCGACGACTACCTGGTCAAGCCCTTCGCGTTTTCGGAATTGCTGGCGCGCGTGCAGGCGCTGCTGCGCCGCGGTCGCACGCAAGAGCCCACCTTGCTGCGCCTGGCCGACCTGGAGCTGGATCTGGCGCGCCGGCGTGCCCAGCGCGGCGGCCGCCGGCTGGACCTGACCGCCAAGGAATTCAGCCTGCTGGCGCTGCTGCTGCGCCGCCAGGGCCAAGTGCTGTCGCGCACCACGCTGGCCGAACAGGTCTGGGACATGAACTTCGACAGCGACACCAACGTCATCGACGTCGCGGTACGCCGCCTGCGCAGCAAACTGGATGATCCGTTCGACGCGAAGCTGCTGCACACCGTGCGCGGGATGGGTTACGTGCTGGAGTCACGTCCCGAATGAAGCCGCCGCGCGTGCGTTCGATGCAGGCGCGGCTGACCCTGTTGCTGGGCGCCATCGCGCTGCTGGTCTCCAGCCTGGCCGGCGCCACCTTGTTCTGGGCGCTCAAGCGCGAAGTCGAGCGCCAGGAAATCACCGAGGTCAACGGCAAGCTGGAACTGATCGACCACCTGATCGACATGCAGAACAGCGCCAGCGGCCTGCAAGACCTGGCCGCCACGTTCGACGAGATGCGCGCCGGCCAGGGCCAGCTGGGCATCTGGATCGTGGACGCCCAGGGCAAGGCCGTCTATGGCGGCCCTGCCCCCGAAACGCTGGACACCGTGGACGGCAAGCAGGTCGTCCTGCAGGCGGCGGACGGCGGACGGATGCGAGGCCTGCGGGTCGCCATGAACGACCGCATCCTGCCGGGCGCGCAACTGACCGTGGCGGTCAGCACGCGTACCAGTTCGCAGTTTCTGTATGCCTACGGCACGGCCCTGGTGCTGATCTGCGCGCTATGGATAGGCGCGACGGTAGTGCTGGCCGCCTGGGCCGTGCGCCGCAGCATGGCGCCCACGCGCCGGCTGTCGGAGCAGGCCGCGCGCATCCAGCCCGACAACCTGGCGCGGCGCCTGCCGCTGGAAGACACCGACCGCGAACTGTACGAACTGGTGCGTTCGTTCAACCGCACGCTGGAGCGCCTGCAGACGGCCTACCAGCAGATGGAAGGTTTCAATGCCGACGTCGCGCACGAGCTGCGCACGCCGCTGGCCACGCTCATCAACGGCGCCCAGGTCATGCTGTCGTCGCCGCGAGACGCCGCTGAATTGCGCGACGCCCTGGAATCCAATCTGGAAGAGCTTGAAGACCTGAAAAAGCTGGTCAACGACATGCTGTTCCTGGCGCGCGCGGACCGCGGCGAACTGGCCGCCGACCTGGCCCCGGTGTCGCTCGCCGCCGAGGCCCGGCGCGTGGCCGAATACTACGAAGCCACGCTGGAGGAACATGGCGTGCGCCTGCGCTGCGAAGGCGACGCCACGGTGACCGCCAATTCCGGCCTGGTGCGCCGCGCCCTGGCCAACCTGATCTCCAACGCCATCAAGGCCACGCCCGCGGGTCACGACATCGTGCTGCGCTGCTCGGGGTCGCCGTCGGGCGCGCGGGTGGAAGTGCAGAACCCCGGTGCGCCCATTCCGCCCGCCGACCTGCCCCGCATTTTCGACCGCTTCTTCCGGTCGGGCCAGACACGCGCGCCGCGCAGCGAAGGCCACGGCCTGGGCCTGGCCATCGTGCGCGCCATCGCCCGCATGCACGGCGGCGACGTGGACGCGGTGTCCGATGCCCGCGGCACGATCGTGGGCATCACCTTGCGCGGGCCCGTGCCGCCGGCAGCCTCCGGGAACATTACAAAACCGTAATCCGGACGACAGAATCGGGTCACCCCGGCTTTCCTACAGTGTCATCACGATCCCCCCTTTCCAAGGATTCTCGTGAAAGACACCCTGATCCGCTTCACCCAAGCCGCCGCGCTGGCCCTGCTGGTCGCCGGCGCCGCGCAAGCCGCGGGCGAGCACGCCGGCCACGGCATGTCCATGCCGGCCGCGTCCACGCCCATCGGCAAGCCGGGCGACGCCGCCCGCGCCACGCGCACCATCGATGTCGACATGACTGACGCCATGCGCTTCACGCCCGACCGCATCGAGGTCAAGGCGGGCGAGACCGTGCGCATCAACGTGCGCAATTCGGGAAAGATCCGCCACGAGCTGGTGCTGGGCACCGACGCCGACCTGAAGGCGCACTACGACATGATGATGAAAGACCCCGGCATGCGCCACGAAGAGGCGAACGCGGTGTCGCTGGACGCGGGCAAGACCGGCCAGATCGTCTGGCGCTTCGACAAGGCGGGCACGGTGTCCTTCGGCTGCCTCGAACCGGGCCACTACAGCGCCGGCATGAAGGGAGCGGTGTCGGTGCTTTGATGCCCGACGCCTTTCTTCCATGAGCACCCTTCCCCCGCTTGCCCGCCGCCGTTTCGTGCAGGGCCTGGCCGCCGGCGGCGCGCTGGCCGCTCTTGGCGGCTGGCGCGCCGCGTTGGCCTCGCCCGCGCCCGCCAACGAATTGCGCGGTTCCGAATTCCATCTGGAGATCGGCGAAACGCCCGTGAACTTCACGGGCGCCGCCCGCATCGGCACCACCGTCAACGGCCAACTGCCCGCCCCCCTCCTGCGTTGGCGCGAAGGCGACACGGTGACCCTGCACGTCACCAACCGGCTGCGTGAGCAGACCTCCATCCACTGGCACGGCATCCTGCTGCCGACCGAGATGGACGGCGTGCCGGGCCTGAGCTTTCCCGGCATCGATCCGGGCCAGACGTTTACTTACCGCTTCGCGGTGCGCCAAAGCGGTACGTACTGGTATCACAGCCATTCGGGCTTTCAAGAGCAAACCGGCCTGTACGGCGCCATCGTCATCGATCCACGCCGCCGCGATCCCATCGCATCCGATCGCGACTACACGGTGCTGCTGTCGGACTGGACGGACGAAGACCCGATGCGGCTCTTCAACAAGCTCAAGGTGATGCCCGAGTACTACAACCGCATCCAGCCCAGCGTCCAGAGCCTGGCCGCGGACGCGCAGGAACGCGGCTGGCGCGCCGCGCTCTCTGAACGGCTGATGTGGGAACAGATGCGCATGACGCCGACGGACCTGGCGGACGTGTCCGGCGCCACCTACACCTACCTGACCAACGGCGCCACGCCCGCGGGCAACTGGACCGGATTGTTCAAGCCGGGCGAACGCATCCGGCTGCGCTTCATCAACGGGTCGGCAATGACGTACTTCGACGTGCGCATCCCCGGCCTGAAGATGACGGTGGTGGCCGCCGACGGCCAGGACGTGCGGCCCGTGGACGTGGAGGAATTCCGGATCGGCGTGGCCGAAACCTATGACGTGATCGTCGAACCGCAGGACGAGCGCGCCTACACGATCTTCTCTCAGGCGATGGACCGTTCGGGCTTTGCCCGCGCCACGCTGGCGCCGCGCGCCGGCATGCAGGCCGACGTGCCCGCGCTGGACCGCGTGCAATTGCTCGGCATGATGGACATGGGCATGGCGCATGACATGGGCAGCATGCCCGGCATGGACCACGGCAGCCACGGGGCTGCACCCGCGGGGCAAGGCGGCATGGTCGAGGTCAAACACCCCTACCCGACCGAGCGCGGCGTCAGCAATTCCATGCTGCCAGACGTGGTGTCGACGCGGCTGGATGACCCGGGCGTGGGGCTGCGCGACAACGGCCGGCGCGTGCTGACCTACGCAGACCTGCACTCCATCCGCGAACCCGAGGACAACCGCGCGCCGTCCCGTGAAATCGAACTGCACCTGACGGGCAACATGGAACGCTACATGTGGTCATTCAACGGCGTGAATTTCTCAGACGCCAAGCCCATCGTGCTGCGCTATGGCGAACGCGTGCGCTTCGTGCTGGTCAACGACACCATGATGACGCACCCGATCCATCTACACGGGTTGTGGAGCGACCTGGAGTCGCCCGACGGCGCCTTCCAGGTGCGCAAGCACACGATCACCCTCAATCCGGCGCAACGGCTGAGCTATCGCGTCAGCGCCGATGCACGCGGGCACTGGGCTTACCACTGCCACCTGCTGTATCACATGGAGGCCGGCATGTTCAGAGCGGTCGTGGTGGAGTAAGCGATGACGACGCAACGCAACCTGCTGGGCGCCTGCGCCCTTGCCCTGACACTGGGCGCCGCCGGCGCCCACGCGCAACCCGCGGCCATGGATCACGGCGCGATGGACCATTCCAGCATGCCCCGCATGGATCACGGTGCCATGAGCCCCGCGCCGGCGCCTGCCGCCATGGATCACGCCGCGATGGGGCATGGCGCCGCCCCCGCCTCGGACGCGCCGCCCATCGGCAGCCTGCCGACGAGCGATGGCGCGGGCGAACGCGGCTACGACAGCTACGGCATCCACCCCCACATGATGGACAACGCGTCCACCTGGCAAGTGCTGTTCGACAAGTTCGGCGTCACGCGCAACCGCGACGGCGAAAACGCCCTGGACTGGGACGGCCGCTTCTGGGTCGGCTCGGCCACCGACCGCCTGCTTATCAAGAGCGAAGGCGAACGCGAAAACGGCGGCGGCTCGGACGGCAAGGTAGAAGCCTTCTGGAGCCACGCCGTAGCGCCCTTCTGGGACCTGCAGCTGGGCGCCCGCCGGGACATCGGCACCGGCCCCAAGCGCAACTGGGCCGCCGTCGGCATCGAAGGCCTGCTGCCCTACAACATCGAACTGGAGACCACCGCCTATGTGGGATCGTCCGGCCGCACGGCGCTGGCGGTGAAGGCCGAATACGACCTGTTGCTGACCCAGCGCCTGATATTCACACCGGAACTCGAGGCCAGCCTGTACGGCAAGCGCGACCCCGAACGCGGCATCGGATCGGGCCTGTCGACAGGGTCGCTCTCTTTGCGGCTACGCTATGAGGTCACGCGGGAGTTCGCCCCTTACGTCGGCGTCTCCTTTGAACGGAAGTTCGGCCAGACCGCCAGCTATGCGTCGGACGCCGGAGCCAGCCGGTCCCAGACGGCCGTCATGGCGGGCGTCCGGTTCTGGTTCTGACCCGGCGCCACGCCCCTCATATCAATAAGGAGCCTCATGAACATTTCCCGTATCACGCGCCGCCTGGCCCTGGCCGCGGCCCTTTGCGCCCCCGCCTTCGCCACCGCGCAAACACCCGCCAAGGTCGAAGTCTGGAAGACGCCCACCTGCGGCTGCTGCGAAGACTGGGTCAAGCACATGCGCGACAACGGCTTTGCCGTCACCACGCACGATGTGCAGGACACCGGCCCCATCCGCCGCAACGCGGGCATGGCCGATTACGGATCGTGCCATACCGCGGTGGTGGACGGCTATGCGCTGGAAGGCCACGTGCCCGCCAGCGACGTGCGCCGCCTGCTCTTGGAAAAGCCTGACGCCGCCGGCCTGGCCGCCCCGGGCATGCCGCTGGGCTCGCCTGGCATGGACGGCCCCGAATACGGCGGCCGCAAGACGCCGCACGACGTGCTGCTGGTGGACAAGCGGGGCGGGGCCAAGGTTTTCCAGGCGTACCGCTGAAACAATTCATCCACACCGCCCCAATGGCTACTCCTTGCACTGCAGCAAAAATGCGCCACAATAAATAAAACGCATTCTTCACCCACCCCTTGGCAGTCATGGCAAAAATCGTCCTGTTCGAGAACATCCATCCGAGCGCGCGCGCGGTCTTCGAAGCCGCCGGCTACACCGACATCGTCACGCACGCCGCGGCCCTGCCGCCGGCGCAAATGCAGGAAGCCCTGCGTGGCGTGCACGTGGCGGGGATCCGTTCTCGCACGCACCTGGACGCCGCCTTGCTGTCCAGCCCGGACCTGCGCGTCGTGGGCTGCTTCTGCATCGGCACCAACCAGGTCGACCTGGATTCCGCCATGCAGCGCGGCGTCCCGGTGTTCAACGCGCCGTTCTCCAACACCCGCTCGGTCGCCGAGCTGGTGCTGGGCGAAGCCATCCTGCTGCTGCGCCGGATTCCGGAAAAGAATGCGCGCGTGCATCTGGGCCACTGGGATAAAAGCGCCTCGGGCGCCTTTGAAACCCGCGGCAAGACGCTGGGCATCGTGGGCTACGGCAATATCGGTTCGCAGATCAGCACCCTGGCCGAAGGCCTGGGCATGCGCGTCATCTATCACGACGTGGAAGCCAAGCTGCCGCTGGGCAACGCCCGCCCCGCCGGGACACTCAACGACCTGCTGGAGCAGGCGGACGTGGTGACGCTGCATGTGCCGGGCGGCAAGTCCACCGAAAACATCATGAACGCGGAAACGATCGGCCGCATGCGGCGCGGCGCGATCCTGATCAACGCCTCGCGCGGCACGGTGGTGGACATCGACGCCCTGCACGCCGCCTTGAAGTCCGGTCACCTGGCCGGCGCCGCGCTGGACGTGTTCCCCACCGAGCCCAAGGGCGCGGACGAACCGCTGGCCAGCCCGCTGATCGGCCTGCCCAACGTCATCCTGACCCCGCACATCGGCGGCAGCACGCAGGAATCGCAAGAGAACATCGGCCGCGAAGTGGCCGAGAAGCTGGTGCGCTTCATGCAGGCCGGCACGACCAAGGGCGCGGTCAACTTCCCCGAACTGCCCTACCTGGAGCCGGCCGGCGCCACGCGCATCCTGCACGTGCACCGCAACGCCCCGGGCGCGCTCGGCACGCTGGACAACCTGATGGCGCAGCACGGCCTGAACATTGTCAGCCAAACCCTGCAGACCAAGGGCCAGATCGGCTACGTGATCACCGACGTGGAAGGCCAGGTCGACGACGTGGTGATGGCCACGCTGCGCAACCACCCCATCACGGTCCGCTGCGACCGGCTGTAGGATGGGTGAAGCGCGGGAGTCCTGATGCAAGGACTCCGCTTTCGAACGCGCGTAACCCATCAAGCGGCGGTTGTGTTCTGGCTGAATCAGATAAGAAATGCGGCGCCGCTTGATGGGTTACGCGCGCCAGGCATCCGGGTTCTTGGCCGGATGATCTCGCGCTCCACCCATCCTACGTCCACGCCGTGAATTCTCCATCGGCGCAGCACCCGCAGAGCGGCGCCGCTAGTCGGCCGCCGCCGCCATCAGGCATTCCGCCATTTTTTCGCGCACGCTGCCCGCGTCGAACGGCAGGCGGCCGATGATGCCGATTTCGCGGTGGAAGGCCTGTTCGCCCAGCGGCACAAGCCGCAGGCCCGTCATGTCCAGGCGCCGCAGTTTCGGCAGCAGGGCCACGCCCAGGCCGTGGCGCACCATGTTGGCGATGGCCTCGATCTCATCCAGCTCCACCGCCTCGTGCACGTTCAGTCGGTGCTTTTTCAAGAAAATATCTACCACCCGCCCGCCAAACGACGCCCGGTCGTAGCGGATGAACGGTTGCGCGGCCAGCAGTTCGCGCCAGGGCGCGTCCGGCAAGGATGCCGGCACGGCCAGCATCACGGGCTCGCTCAGCAGGCGGTGCCAGCCCAGCTCGGGCGGCAGCGTGAACGGCGGGCGGATCAGCACGGCCATATCCACTTCGCCGGCATCCACTTGCCCCAGCAGCGATAGCGACACGCCGGGCACGATGCGCACCCGCACCTCCGGGTAGACGGCCCGGAAACGCCCCAGCGCGTCCACCAGCAGGTCCTGCTGCACTGAGGCGATGGCGCCGATGCGCAAGGACCCGCTGACCTGTCCCGCCCCCGCCGTCGTGACCATGCGTTCGGCCATCGCGACCAGCTCTTCGGCCTGCGCCAGCATCTCGCGGCCATGGGCGTTCAGCACGGCGGCCCGCGCCCCGCGGTCGAAAAGCTCGACGCCCAGGTATTCCTCCAGGCGCTTGATCTGGGCGCTGACCGCCGACTGCGTCAGGCCCAGATGGGTGCCTGCGCCGGTGAATGTCCCGTCTCGCGCCACGGCGATGAAGGTTTTGAACTCTTTGATCACGATCAATATTTTTGATGCTAAGGCACAAAAAATATCGTTTTTCAATCAAAAAAACAATACCTAAACTATGGCCTGGTGCTAAAAGCCGTCCGCCACCGCGGCAGCCGCAAGCCATCACCTTTTTGAACGCCCCGGAGTTTTTCATGACCGCCCAAACCAATCTGCCGCCGTTCCACCTGGCCTTCCCGGTCCGCGACCTGGCCGAAGCCCGCGCCTTCTACGGCGAAAAGCTGGGCTGTCCGGAGGGCCGCAGCTCGCCCGAATGGATCGACTTCAACTTCTACGGCCACCAGATCGTCGCCCACCTGGCGCCCAGCGAATGCGGCCACAAGGCCACCAGTGCCGTGGACTCGCACAACGTGCCGGTTCGCCATTTCGGCGCCGTGCTTTCCATGGAACAATGGGAAGCCATGTCCAAGCGCCTGATCGACGCAGGCACCGAATTCGTCATCGAGCCCTACATCCGCTTCAAGGGCGAAGTGGGCGAGCAGGCCACGATGTTCTTCCTGGATCCGTCGGGCAACGCGCTGGAGTTCAAGGCCTTCAAGAACATGGATTCCTTGTTCGCCAAGTAATCCTCCCCTAGAGGTTTCGCGCCGTTGAACGCTCTTTCAGAACCCCCTTCTCCGGCCGAAACCCCATGGCGCATCCTGCCTCAGGGCGACCGCTGCCTGATCATTTCCTTCGGTGACCGGATCGACGCCGCGATCGGCAGGACCTGTCTGGCCGCGGCGCGCAAACTGCGCGACGCGCGATTGCCCGGCGTCACCGATGTGGTGCCCTCGTTCGTCGCGGTGGCGGTGCATTACCGGCCCGACGGGCTGGGCAACGGCCCCACCTGTGCCAGCCTGACGGCCCGCATCGGCGCCTTGCTGGCCGACGGCGTCACGGCCGACGCCCTGGACGGCCGCCAGATCGACGTCCCCGTCTGCTACGGCGGCGAGCACGGCCCCGACCTGCCCGACGTGTCGCGCGCGGCCGGCGTGACGCCAGACGACATCATCGCCCTGCACAGCCAACCCCGCAGCATGGTGTTCATGCTGGGCTTTGCGCCGGGCCACGCCTACCTGGGCGTGCACGACGAAAAACTGAATATCCCGCGCCGCCCCTCGCCTCGCACTGCGGTGCCCACCGGCGCCGTGGCAGTGGCCAACCGGCAGACCGTGATCTACCCGAACCGGCTCCCCGGCGGCTGGAACATCATCGGCGCCACGCCGTTGACGCTGTTCGACCCCGCCCGCGAGCCCGCCTCCCTGCTTCAACCCGGTGATTCGGTCCGATTCGTGCCGATCAGCCCGCAGGAATTCGACCGCATCCGGGAAGCCCGGCCATGAGCGTGACCGTGATCAAGCCCGGCATGCTGTCCAGCTTCCAGGACCGCGGCCGCAACGGCTACCAGCATGAAGGCATCCCCGCCGCTGGCGCCATGGACGAACGCGCGCACCGCCTGGCCAACGCCCTGGCGGGCAACGCCGACGACCCGGCCACGCTGGAAATGACCCTGATCGGCCCCACGCTGCGTTTTGACGCGCCCGCATGCTTCGCGCTGGCTGGCGCCGACCTGGGCGCGACCCTCAATGGCCAGGACATCCCGGTACACCGCCCGCTGGTGGCCCACGCGGGCGATACCCTCGCCTTCGGCGCCCGCCCGGCCGTGGGCGCGCGCGGCTATCTGGCGGTGCACGGCGGCTTTGCGCTGCCCGCCGTCATGGGCAGCGAAACCACCTACCTGCGCAGCGGCTTCGGCGGATTCCAGGGCCGCGCGCTGGCCAAAGGCGACCAGATCTCGCTGCGCGCGCCGCTCACCGAACACGACCTGGATGCGCTGCAGTCGGCGCTATGGGATATCGGCGCCTATCTGCCCGGCACGCTGCGCGGCCAGCGCCGCGGCGCCATCCGTTTCCTGCCGGGCAGGCACTGGGACGCATTTTCGGCTGCCGCGCGGCAGGCTTTCACCGACGCGGAATTCCGCATCAGCCCCCAATCCGACCGCATGGGCTACCGCTTGCTGGGCCCGGCGCTGTCCATGGACACGCCGCGCCAGATGCTGTCGGAAGCTGCCAGTTTCGGCACCGTGCAGGTGCCTGCAGGCGGCGAAGCCATCATCCTCATGGCCGACCGGCAGACCACGGGCGGCTATCCCAAGATTGCGCAGATCGCCACCGTGGATCTGCCCGCGCTGGCGCAGTGCGCGCCCGGCCAGGCCCTGCGCTTCCAGCTGATCGAACTGGACGAGGCGCAACGCCTGGACGGCGAGCGCGAACACGCATTCACCCAACTGCAAGTGGCGCTGGAGCCTCTACGCGCGCTGCTGGCCCCGGCAACAAGGAAACCGCAATGACCTCCCGCATCGATATGAACTGCGACATGGGCGAAAGCTATGGCGCCTGGACCATGGGCAACGACGCGGCGGTGCTGCAATACGTCAGCTCCGCCAACATTGCCTGTGGCTTTCACGGTGGCGATCCCGCCACCATGCGCAAGACGGTCGCGGCGGCGTTGAAGCAGGGCGTAGCGCTAGGCGCGCATCCCAGCCTGCAGGACCTGGCGGGGTTTGGCCGCCGCGTCATCCAGATCACGCCGGACGAAGCGTATGACATCGTGGTGTACCAGATCGGCGCGCTGGCCGGCGTGGCGGCCTCGCAAGGCGCGCGGCTGCACCATGTGAAGGCGCACGGCGCGCTGTACAACATGGCCGCCCGCGACGAGGGCCTGTCGCGCGCCATCTGCCAGGCGGTCAAGGATGTGGACGCCTCGCTGATCCTGTACGGACTGGCGGGCAGCAAGCTGATCGACGCGGCGCTTGCCATCGGCCTTGCAGCCGCCAGCGAGGTGTTCGCCGACCGCTCCTACCAGGACGATGGTTCGCTGACGCCGCGCACGCGCGCCGGCGCCATGATCGAAGACCTTGACCGCGCGGTGGCGCAAGTGCTGGGGATGGTGCGCGAAGGCAAGGTGCGTTCCATCGACGGGCGCGACGTGCCCGTCCAGGCCGACACGCTCTGCATCCATGGCGACCAGCCCAACGCGCTGCTGTTCGCCGACGGCATCCGCCAGGCATTGGAACAAGCGGGCATCGAGGTCCGCACGCCAGCCCGGGTTTGAATCCCGCCGGCCGGCCGGTCGACTGGGGTTGAACCGGGCGGCCGGATCAGGCCCGGCCGTAGCGCGGCGCCAGGTCTTCGGCAGCCTGTTCGGCCGCGTCGCGGTACGACTGCAGGATGCCGGGCAGCACTTCCACGACATAGCTGCGCGTCAACTCGGCCGCGCGCTCGAAATCGCGGCCGGCCAGGGCTTGCGTGATGCCCTGCGTGTAGACCTGCAGGGTGTTGGTTTCCATCGAGCGCCTGGCCAGCAGGTAACGCAGCGGTTCCACCTGTTCGTAGAGCTTGCTGAGCATGCTGGTCAGCGGCGTATTGCCCGTGTAGCGGGCCCCCGCCAGATAGAACTCGCGCGAGGCCGCGATGCAGGCGCGGATGTCGCGCTTGGCCACCGCCGCCGCAATGGCGTCGTCATAACTGCGCAATTCAGCCACCAGCGGCGCCAGGTCGCGCATGTCCGCCAACTGGCGGATGCAATACGCCTCCAGCTCCGCGCGCAACATGTACAGGTGGCGGATCTGCGTTTCGGTATAGAGGGTGACCCTGAAGCCCTTGCGTTGGATATGCGTAACCAGGCCGCTCAGTTCCAGCAGCCGCAGCGCTTCCCGGATGGGGCTGCGGCTGGTGCCGAAACGCTGCTCCAGTTCTTGCTCCCGCAAGGGCTGCCCGGGCCGGATAGTGCCATCCACTATCAACTCACGAATCTGTTCCTGGAGGAAATACGGAATCGTGGCGGGCGCTTTGACGTCCAATCGGCTCCCCTTGTACTGCGCGATGCATGTATGAGACAGGGAGAAGATACTAGAAATCTATTGAAACACAAATAAGAATATTGTTGCAGAGGCGAAACGGCCGCCTGACACGCCCTTGACGGCGGATCAGTGCCAATCGTCGCGGTAGACGAACTTCGGCATCTGCCAATTGAAGCGCAGGGCCAACAGGCGCAAGGCCAGACCGACCGCCAGCGCCAGGGGTACCGCGGCATTGGCCGACAGGCCCAGCGACTGGCCGCCCAGGTACAGCGCCCCGGTCACGACCGATACGCTGGCGTACAGCTCCTTGCGGAACAGCAGCGGCACTTCGTTGCACAGCACGTCGCGCAGCACCCCGCCTGCACACCCGGTGATCATGCCGCTGATCAGCACCACCGTGATCGGCAGCTGCATCAGCTGCGCCACCTGGCAGCCGATGACGGTGAACGCCACCAGCCCCAGCGCGTCGGCCAGCAGGAACACACTGCGCAGGCGCCGCATGACGGGTGCGATCAGCGCGGTCAGGATGGCGGCGCCGCCCGTCATCCACAGATATTCGGGGTGGACGACCCAGGTCAGCGGGTAATGCCCCAGCAACACGTCGCGCAGCGACCCGCCGCCCAGCGCCGTCACGCAGGCGATGATGCAGACGCCCATCCAGTCCATGTCGCGCCGGCCCGCCGACAGCGCCGCGGTCATGGCTTCGGCCACGATGGCGACGAGGTACAGCGTATGCAGCAAGGCGGGGGAAATATCGGAGAACATGGGGAAAGGCAGGGATAAGACAGTAATCGGGCCGGAACGGGCCGGGCTCAGGATACGGCAGGCCCCATTGTATTGATCCTGATCTGGCGCAAGCCGCCATTGCCTGCCGGCGCCCCATCCCGTACGCTGGACCGTGCGTTGATATCAATCAATCCCCGGCCCGCGTCGCGGCGGGACAATGGGGACATGCCCTGACGGGCGGTAACAGCCAGGCGACGCGGACGCGGGAGCCGACAGCCTGGCGTCAACCGGGAGATAACGTATGACACAGCAAACTGGCCCCATCCTGTTGGCCACGGACCTGAGCGCGCGGGGCGACCGCGCCCTGGACCGCGCGCTGCAGCTCACCAAAGCGCTCAACACCAAGCTGATCGTCCTGCACGTCATGGAAAGCCATTCCACGTCGGCCCGCCTGACCACGCCGGTCTGGCGGCGCCTGTCCTCCGACCACAAGGCCCTGGCCGAACGCGAGCTGGCCGAAGACCTGGCCGCGGCCGACGTGCCGTTCGAAGTCGTCGTGGTGTCCGGGGATCCGCTGGCGCACATCATGGAAACCGCCGACAGCTTCGGCTGCTCGCTGGTCGTCACCGGAACGGCCCGCGACGAGACGCTGGGCCGGCTGCTGCTGGGCACCACCGTCGAAAAGCTGGCCCGCCAGGCGCGCCAGCCCGTGCTGGTGGTCAAGACGCGTCCGCGCAAGCCCTATCACGACGTACTGGTCGCCACCGACTTCTCGCCCGGCTCGCGCCAGGCCCTGCGCGCGGCGCTGCAACTGGTGCCCGATGCCAACCTGACGCTGTTCCACGCCTATGACGTGCCGTTCCAGGGCAAGACCGTGCCCGACGACGCCATCACACGCAGCTTCTACAAGGGCGCCGAGCAGAGCGCGCGGGAATTCACGGCCGACACGCCGGAACTGGCCGGCCTGACCCCGAACATCGTGCTGGAACCCGGCCAGCCCGAAACGGTGCTGTCGGAATATTCGTTCAACCACCGGTCCGATCTGGTCGTGACAGGCACCCACGGCCGCACCGGCATCCTGCGCACCGCCATCGGCAGCGTGGCCGAACGGCTGCTGGAATCCCTGCCCAGCGACGTGCTGATCGTCCGGCTGAGCGAAACGGAATAAGCCAACGCATAAAAAAAGCGGCGCCAGGAATCGGGCGCCGCTTTTTTTCGTCCGAACGGACCGATCGCAAGGGATTGATCCGCCGTTATGCCTGGTCGCCCTGCCGTTCCATGGTGTCAATCGTGCCGCGCAGGACCTTCAGCAGCACCAGGCCGGGCAATGCGATCAACACGGTCAGCAGGAAAAAGCCCGGCCAACCCATGTATCCGACCAGCGGTGGCGTGAGCGGTCCGGCCAGGTAGGTGCGGCCCACCGCCGACAGCGCTGACAGCAGCGCGAATTGCGTGGCCGAGAACCGCTGGCGGCACAGCGCCATCAGCAATCCGACGAAAGACGCGGTGCCCAGCCCGCCGCACAGGTTCTCGATGCCGACGCCCGTCGCCATCAGCCACAAGTTCTTCGGGCTGATCGCGATCAGCCAGTACGCCAGATTCGATACGGCCTGCAGCAGGCCGAAGACCATCAGCGACCGGTACAGGCCCCAGCGCGACATCAGCGATCCACCCGCCAGCGCGCCCACAATGGTGGCGGCCAGCCCCAGCACCTTGTTCACCGTGCCGACTTCGGTCGGCGTGAAGCCCGCGCCCCGGATCAGGAAAGTGGTGGACAAGGCGCCGGCGAAGGCATCGCCCAGCTTGTACAGCACGATCAGCAGCAACACCGCCAGCGCACCGCGCCGCGTGAAGAATTCCTGCAGCGGTTCGCCGACCGCCGCGCGCAGGCTGCGCGGCGCGCGGGCGACGTGTTCGGGTTCGGGCGCCAGCAAGGTGGCCACCGAGCACAGCAGCATCAGGCCGCCCATCAGCACATAGGTGTAGCCCCAGCCGATCCACTGGTCTGCCAGGATCAACGCCAGCCCGCCGGAGGCGATCATGGCCAGCCGGTAGCCCATTACCTTGATGGCGGCGCCGGCGCCGCGTTCCTCCTTGCGCAGCACGTCCGTGCAATAGGCGTCGAACGCAATGTCTTGCGTGGCGGACAGGAAGGCCACCAGCACGGCCAGCATGGCCAGCGGCATCAGCGCCGCCGACGGCGACAGCATGCCCATTGCCATGATGGTCACGGCCAGCAGCAATTGCGTCACCAGCATCCAGCCGCGGCGCCGCCCCAGCAAAGGCGGCACAAAGCGGTCGACCAGCGGAGCCCAGAGGAATTTGATGGTGTAGGCGGTGCCTACCAGGGTAAGGAAACCGATTTCCTGCAGCGGCACGCCTTCGACGGTGGCCCAGGCCTGCAAGGTTCCGCTGGTCAGGGCCAACGGCAGTCCGCTGGCAAAGCCCAGGACCAGCAAGGGGGCCACGCGGGGGCTGGTGTAGACGTTGGATACAGCGGTAATGACGGTCTCCTGAAACTCAGCCGGCGCGGCGCAACAGGCATTGCGCCGCGGGCTTCCCGGCATTTTAGGGCCAGTCAGCCCGCGCCGTCAGGACGATCGGTGTCGGAATGTCAGGGGGACGCGAAGCGGTACACCGCCAGCGTGCTGCGCCAGCTGGGGAACAGCTTCACCTCGCGGCCTTCGTTGAAGGTCGCGCGCTCCAGGATGCGCACGTCCACGACGCCAGCCAACTGTTCAAAGTCGCGCAGCGTGCACAGGTGGATGTTCGGCGTGTTGTACCACTGGTAGGGCATCTGGCCCGTCACCGGCATGCGGCCGCGCAGGATGGCCCAACCGTGCGGCCAATAACCGAAGTTGGGAAACGACACGATGCCGTAGCGCGCCACGCGCGCCATTTCCCGCAGGATGTGCTCGGTGCGGTGCATGGACTGCAAAGTCTGCGACAGCACGACGGTATCGAACTGCTTGTCGTCGAACAGCGCCAGGCCGTCTTCCAGGTTTTGCTGGATCACTTCGACGCCGCGGCGCACGCAGGCGATCACGCAGGTGTCATCCAGTTCGACGCCCGCGCCGCGCACCTGGCGGTGGTCGCGCAGGTGCGCCAACAGCGCGCCGTCGCCACAGCCCAGGTCCAGGACGCGGCTGCCGGGTTCGATCCAGCCGGCGATGCGCGCCAGGTCGGGCCGCAGCGCGCTGTGGGCATAGCGGGGGGTCACAGGGGTCATTCAGAGCGTCCTTCGGTCGGGGCAGCAGCGCCGCCAAGCCCAAGCTCGCGCGCGATGCGTTCGTAATAGCCACGAACCACGGCATGGTAGCGCGCGTCTTCCAGCAGGAAGGCGTCGTGGCCATGCGGCGCGTCGATTTCGGCGTAGGTCACGGGGCTGGCGTTCTTCAGCAGCGCGCGCACGATCTCGCGCGAGCGCTCGGGCGGAAAGCGCCAATCGGTCGAAAACGACACCAGCAGGAAGTCGGACTTGGCCGGCGCCAGCGCGCGCGCCAGATCGCCGCCGGTCGTGCGGGCAGGATCGAAATAATCCAGTGCGCGCGTGATCAGCAGATAGGTGTTAGCGTCGAAGTAGCGGGTGAATTTTTCGCCCTGATAGCGCAGGTACGACTCCACCTCGAACTCGACGTCGTAACCGTAGTGGTAGGCGCCGTTCTCGGCGGGCGCGCGCTGCGCGCGGCCGAATTTCTCGGCCATGTCGTCGTCCGACAGGTACGTGATGTGGCCGATCATGCGCGCCACCGACAGGCCGCGGCGCGGCACGGTGTCTTGCGCGTAGTAGTCGCCGCCGTGGAAGTCCGGGTCGGTGATGATGGCGCGGCGCGCGACTTCATTGAAGCCGATGTTCTGCGCCGACAGGCGCGGCGTGCTCGCGATCACCACGCAATTGGCCACGCGATCGGGCAAGGTGATGGCCCAGCTGAGGGCCTGCATGCCGCCCAGGGAGCCGCCCATCACCGCCGCGAAGCGTTCGATGCCGAAGTGATCTGCCACGCGGGCCTGCGCGCGCACCCAGTCTTCCACCGTCAGCACCGGAAACGCGGCGCCCCAGGGCTTGCCGGTGGCGGGGTTGATGCTGGCCGGGCCCGTCGACCCGAAGCACGAGCCCAGGTTGTTGACGCCGATCACGAAGAAAATGTTGGTGTCCACCGGCTTGCCGGGGCCCACCATGTTGTCCCACCACCCCACGTCGCTGGGGTTGTCCGCCGCTTGCCCCGCCACATGGTGCGAGGCATTGAGCGCATGGCAGATCAGGACCGCGTTGGTGCGCTGGGCGTTCAACGTGCCGTAGGTTTCCACGGCAAGTTCGTAGGCGGCCAGCGACTGGCCGCTAAGCAACGGCAGCGGCTCATCGAAACGGATGAAAGTGGGTGCGACAAGTCCGACGGAACCGGGATCAACGGCGTCGGAAGTCGTGACGGTTGCGGGAACGAACCCGCTGGCCGAATCACCGGCCAAATGTTGGGCAGGAGTGGTCATACGGACCTCTTTAGCTGGATTTATTGGAAGGCGCCCGCAAGCGGATCAGGCAAATCGGCGCCGAAATATGGGTAATGCAATCTGTACTGCGAAAAGAATTCTAGCACTGCTTGTGAACGCGGCCATAGCCCGCCGGCCGGTGGGACAATAGCTTTACCGGCGGCGTCCCCCACCGAACGCGGCGCGCCCCCCTGACAGGAAGGATATGGCTCACATCTATCTGGACGAACTTCAACACCTGGCGGCGGCCGGCCTGGCCGCCGCTGGCGCCAACCCGGCGATGGCCGACAGCACCGCCCGCGCGCTGGTCTTCGCGGAAAGCCAAGGCCTCAGTTCCCATGGCCTGTCGCGCGTGCCGTTTTACGCCGGCCACCTGCGCGCGGGCCGCGCCATCGGTTCGGCCGTGCCGCGCATCGTGCACGAGCGCGGTGGCGCCGCGCTGATCGATGCGGGTTCGGGCCTGGCGTTTCCGGCCTGCGCCCTGGCCGTAGAAGAGGCCGCCACCCGCGCCCGCGAACACGGCATCGCCTTCATCGGCGTCGCCAACAGCCACCATTTCGGTGAAGCCGGCTACCACCTGGAAGCCTTGGCCGATGCCGGGCTGGTGGCGCTGGCGCTCAGCAACTCGCCGGCCGCCATGCCCGCCTGGGGCGGCAAGCGGCCGCTCTTCGGCACCAACCCTATCGCCGCGGTCTTTCCGCGCCGGAACGGCGCGCGCCTGGTGATCGACCTGTCGCTGTCGCAAGTGGCGCGCGGCAAGCTGATGATCGCCGCGCGCGACAACCAGCCCATTCCGCTGGGCTGGGCGCTGGACGCGGACGGCCAACCCACGACCGACCCCAAGGCGGGCTTGGCGGGCAGCATGCTGCCCGCCGGCGGCGTCAAGGGCGCGATGCTGGCGCTGATCGTCGAACTGCTGGCCTGCGCCCTGACCGGCGCACACTTCGGTTTCGAGACAGAGTCGTTCTTCGTCGACGCGGGCGGCCCTGCCCGGCTGGGCCAGGCTTTCATGGCGATAGATCCCGGCGCGCTGGCCGGCAACAACACCTATCTGGAGCGCGTCGAAACGCTGGTCGACGCCATGCTGGAGGACGATGGCGTGCGCCTGCCCGGCGACCGCCGCCGCAAGCTGCGCGACGAAGCGGTCAAACACGGCGTGGACATCCCCGACGCGCTCATGGCGCAACTGCGGACGATGGCGGGCGTGGCCTGACGGGCCCCTCGATTGAACGCCCGCGCCTATGCCCCGGCGCGGGTGAACCACAGCATCAGCGGCGCCAGCAGCAGGAACACCACCGTGGACACCAGCACCGCGCCCGCTGCGGTGTCGCCCAACGGGGTGTAGCGCTTGGCGTACATGTAGCTGACCACCGCGCAGGGCATCGCCATCTGCAGCGTCAACGCCCCCGCCAGGACGGGCTCCAGGTCCAGCGCCCAGACCACGGCCAGCCCCGCCGCCAGGCCAACGCCTAACCGGATCGCGCCCACCTTGGCGCCGTCGCGCAGGCCGTTGGAAGGGATCAGCGCCAGGGCGTGGCCCAGGCTCAGCAACATCAGCGGCACCGTTACCGCGCCCAGCATCCGGGCTGTCTCGATCAGCCATTCCGGCACGGGGATGTGCAACATGCGCAGTCCCACCGCCACCACGGACGCCAGCAGAATGGGGCTTTTCCAGCTGCCCTTGGTGTTCACCCCGGGCAGCAGCCGCACGGCGATCGTGTGCATGACGAACGAGTTCACCGCAAAGAACGCCACCGCCACCGACAGGCCGGCGTCGCCAAAGGCCAATTGCGAAATCGGCAGGCCCAGGTTGCCGGCGTTGGGCAGGAAGGCCGTGGGCAGCAAGGTGCGCACGGGCAGCTTGCACACTTTCAGCAGCAACGCGGCGACCAGCGCGCACAGCAGCAGCGCCAGCAGCGTGGCCGCGGCCACGTCGGCCAGCGCGCGGTCGTCCAGGTGGGTCGTGACGAAGGTATGGAACACCAGGGCCGGCGTGGTCACCGACGTCACGAGCGTCGTGATGAACGCGCCGCCGAAGGGAATGTCGCGCTTGCCCCAGAACACCCCGATGCCCACGCAGAACAGCAGGGGCAGCATCAGCACAATGGCCGAGAGGTAGAACTGGGTGATGGCCAACATACGACTATTCCGTCAGAGATAAAGAGTTTGATGCGCTGCGGCATCAATGCTTGCCTACCGGCGGTGCGAGCCGCAGCATGGGGACGACATGTTAACTACCGGGCGTCCCCGCCCCCAGCCGCCATGACCGCCATCCGCCGCTTGTCCGCGTACCGCCCGTTGTTGCAGGCGTCTCTGCAAGTGACGTCCCAGCCCATGTCCGCCCTGAACCCGCCGATCTCTCCGCTGACCTCGCTGTCTGCGCCACCGGTTGCCAAAATGCTGTCCGACCGCCAGGCCGCCTGCCTGTACTGGTCCGCCGCGGGCAAGACCAGCTGGGAAACCGCCCGCATCTTGGGCGTCAGCGAAAGCACGGTGAACTTCCATTTGCGCAACGCCTGCGCCAAGCTGGGCGTGCGCGGCCGGCGGGCCGCGGTGGCCGCGGCGTTGCGCCAGGGCTTGCTGGACGCCGTCACGGCTTGATGGGCTTGGCCGGATTGATCACCACTGACCGCAGGAACTCGCGCGCCCGTTCGGCCGGCAAGCTTTCCTGCGTGCCTGCGGCCACCGCCTCGATCAGCATGGTGTCGGTCACCCAGACCTTGGCCTGCAGCCACCCCGGCTTGCCCATGGCCTTGCCGTGTACCTCGATTTCCTGCCCGTAGGCCGGCCATTCCGTGGGTGGCGGGGCCTGCATGTTGACGTATAGCGAAGCCATCAGCGCCCGGCCCAGCGCCTCTTTGGCGCTCGGATCTGCCGCGATCTCCGGCGGCAACGGGGCCGACCCGACCGCGAACACGGCTTCCCCCACGGTGGCGGTCGCCAGGGTAAAACGCAAGGTATGGGTATCCAGGCGCAGGTCGCGGGAGTCCGTCATGACCCGGTCCGGGAATGCCGCCCGCACGTGGCCGTCGGCCACGTCGACCTCCCGCCAGTTGTAACGCGGCGAACAGGCGGCCAGCACCAGCGCCAACCCCACAAAGAGGCCGGCTTTCTTGAACATGAAACGAAACAGCGATGAAATCGTCATTACCCGAGGACCTGGACGGTCTATCCATTTCAAGGAATGCAGAAATTGTCGCCGATTTCCATGACCCCAGCGCCCGACGGCACCCCATTGGCGAATTATGTCTGGCCTGCCGCCCCCAATGTTCCCCCGCCGATCACAGGTCCAGGCACGCCCAGCGTCTATCTGATGCACGGGCTGAGCGAGCACGCCGGGCGCTATGACCGCCTGGCCCGCTGGCTGGCCGCCCGCGGCTGGGCCGTGGGTGCGCACGACCATCGCGGCCATGGCCGTTCGGGCGGCCCGCCCGCCACGCTGAGCCACCAGGAAGACCTCGTCACCGACGCCGTCGACCGGCTGCGCGCCTGGACCCAGGCCCAGGGCCGTCCGCCGATCCTGCTGGCCCACAGCCTGGGCGCGCTGGTGGCGGTGCGGATTGCGCTACGCCGCATGGCGGAACTGGACGCCCTGGTGCTGAGTTCGCCGCCATTCGTGGTTCACGTGCCACAGTGGGTGCGCCGCACCCTCACCTGGATGTCGCTGCATGCCCCCGACCTGCGGGTGCCCCACGGCTTGGCGCCGGCCCGTATCTCGCACGACCGCGCCGTGGTGAAGGCCTACCGTTCCGACCCGCTGGTGCGGCGCCGCATGACAGGCAGGCTGGCGCGCTTCGTGGACGACGCCGGCCAGGAATCGCTGCGCGAAGCCGGGCTGCTGCCCTGTCGCACCCTGCTGATGGTGGCGGGCGACGACTCCATCGTCGCCGCCGAAGGCAGCCGCCAGTTCGCCCAGCGCGCCCCGGCGGAATTGCTGACGCTGCGCTGGTACGACACCGCCTGGCACGAGATCTTCAATGAAACGGCCCCTATTTCCGATCCGGTTTATGCTGATCTGGACGAGTGGCTGGCGCGCACGGCCCAGGCATTGTCCCTGCGCCCAGTACTGGCTCCCTCGGCACAGGAGGCCGGCACCCCGTAAAATCCCGCGACAGACCCAAACGAGAAGAATCCGTGACTGATACCGCCGCCAACCGCCTCTCCCGCCTAGAGGCCAACCGCTCGCTGCTGACCCAGACGCTGCGAGGCATCGAAAAAGAAGGCCTGCGCGTGGACGAGCAGGGCATCCTGGCCCGCACCCCGCATCCGGCCGGCCTGGGTTCGGCGCTGACCAACGAACACGTCACGACCGACTACTCCGAATCGCTGCTTGAACTGATCACGGGCACGCACACGGATGTGGACGCGCTCTTGGCCGAACTGACCAACACCCACCGCCACGTCTACAGCGTGCTGGACCATGAGCTGATCTGGAATCAGTCCATGCCCGCCACCCTGCCCGCCGAAGCGGACATCCCCATCGCCTGGTACGGCAAGTCCAATACCGGCATGCTCAAGCACGTGTACCGCCGCGGCCTGGCTGAACGCTATGGCAAGACGATGCAATGCATCGCCGGCGTGCACTACAACTTCTCGTTGGCCGAAGACCTGTGGTCCGTGCTGGACACGCAGCCGGGCTCGGTGCAAGACCGCCGTTCGCGCGGCTATATCGGCCTGATCCGTAACTTCACGCGCTACTCCTGGCTGCTGATGTACCTGTTTGGCGCGGCGCCCGCGCTGGCCAGCGACTTCCTGCGCGGCCGCGAGCATCCGCTTGAGCGCCTGGGCGACCACACGCTGTACCTGCCCTACGCCACCAGCCTGCGCATGAGCGACCTGGGTTACCAGAACAAGGCCCAGTCGCAGTTAAAGCTTTGCTACAACGACCTGGACACGTTCCTGGGCCGCCTGTACGACGCGGTGACGCAGCCCTGGCCCGATTACCAGAAGCTTGGCACGCATCGCAACGGCGAATGGATCCAGCTGAACACCAACGTGCTGCAGATCGAAAACGAGTACTACTCCAGCATCCGCCCCAAGCGCGCCACCGGCCGCTGCGAGCGCCCCATCACGGCCCTGGCCGAACGCGGCGTGCAATATGTGGAAGTGCGCTGCCTGGACATCGACCCGGATTCGCCCGTGGGCATCGACGCCAACACCAGCCGCTTCGTGGATGCTTTCCTGCTGTATTGCACGGCGTCGGACAGCCCCTTCTTCCCCGCCAACGGCTACTGTCAGCGCAGCGCCGACAACTTCTCCACCGTCGTCAAGGAAGGCCGCAAGCCCGGCCTGATGCTGGACCGCGAAGGCCAGCCCGTGGCGTTGGCGCAATGGGGCCATGAATTGCTGGACCAGATCGCGCCGTACGCCGCGCTGTTCGATTCCGCATTGGGCGGCAGCGCCTACGCCGAGGCCCTGTCCGCGCAGCGCGCCAAGCTCGACGCGCCGGATACCACGCCCTCGGCCCGCCTGCTGGATTCGCTCAAGCGCAGCGGCCTGTCGTTCCATGACTATTCGCTGCAGCAAAGCCGCAAGCACGCCGAGGCGCTGCGCGCGCAGGCCCTGCCCTCGGACCTGGCGGCGGCCTACGAGCAAGCGGCCGCGCAGTCGGCGATGGAGCAGCAACGCCTGGAGCAATCGGACACGGTGGATTTCGCCACCTACGTCGCGCGCTACCACGAGGCGCTGAAGGCCCCGCGCAAATAAGGCGTATCGTTAGGGTTTTGGTTTGCGGCGCCTGCATGACCGGCGCCGCAAACCGCGTCCGTCACTCAGGAGGTTTTTTCCATGCGCCGCACTGCAACATTCTTGCTGGCCTTGGCAGCCAGCATGGCGGGAATCGCCCATGCCGCGCCGCCGGCCATGCAGACCGTGGAATCGGTGGACCTGAAACGTTACGCCGGCATGTGGTACGAAATCGCAAATTTCCCCATGTTCTTCCAGCGCAACTGCGTGGGAGACACGACGGCCGAATACACCGCGCACGCTGATGGCACCGTGGGCGTGAACAACCGCTGCCGCACCAAGGATGGCGATATCGATTCAGCCTCGGGCACCGCGACCGTCGTGGAAGGCAGCAACAACGCCAAGCTTGAAGTGACGTTCGTCAAGCCGTTCAAAGGCGATTACTGGGTGATCGGCCTGGACCCGGAATACCGCTGGTCCGTGGTCGGCACGCCCGACCGCAAATACCTGTGGATCCTGTCGCGTTCGCCGCAACTGCCCAAGGAAGAACTCGACAAGGCGCTCGCCGCCGCGACGGCGCAAGGCTATCAGCTGGATGAGCTGCGCTACACGCCGCAGAAATAGCGCGGATCCTGTCGAACGCGATAGCACCGGTCGTGTCGACCGCGCTATCCGTACGATGATCCTCATCGCGCAATCCGTAGGATGGGTGGAGCGCGAGAGTCTTCATTCAAGGACTCGACTATGCAGCGCGCGCAACCCATCACGCAGCCGATGCGTTGTGGCTGAACCGGCTAAACACTCACCGTTGCTTGATGGGTTGCGCGCGCTGAGCATTCAGGTGCTTGGCTCGATCCTCTCGCGCTACACCCATCCTACGAGCATCCATCACGAGCGATGAGCGGCAATCAGCCCGACGAGCATCCGTCAGCCATATAAGGCAATCAGCCCGCGTAGTCGCGCGCCAGGCGAACCACCGTCACGCCGGGCTTCAGTTGGCGTAGCGACGGCATGATCAGCGTGCAGTCGTCGTAAGGCGTCACGATCGGCTGGCCATCCGCCCAGCCGATCACGGACCCCGCCTTTGCCAGCGTTTCCAGGCCCGTCCAGGCTTCCGAGAACCGCAGGTCCATCGACGGCGCAACGACCGCATTCGTCACTTCCAGCACGCGCTGCGCGGCAGGGTCCGGCAGTAGCCAGCCGGCCGGCACGTCGGCGGCATCGATCACCCCGGACTCCACCAGCATGCGCGCCACCATGTCGCGCGCCACATCGCGCGAGGCCAGCTCGCCGTGGAACCCGCATTCGATCAGCAAGGCGCAGGCATCTTCGCGCGCGGGGTCGCCGAACTGGGCGAAGTCGCGCATGCGCACGCCGTCCTTGTGGCCCGCGTCCACGATCACGTGTTGCGGCGCCTTCAGGCGGCGCGCCAGCGCGATGTTGCGCGGCAGGACGCCGGTCAGCAGCAAGGGCGCACCCGGCTCATGCATGGAATGCAGGTCCAGCAGCCAGTCCGCGCGCTGCACCCAGGGGCGCAGCGCAGCACCACGCTGGCGATCGGGCGTCGTGGGGTTGTCCAGGCGTTCGGCGCTCCAGACGCGGTTCATGTCTTCGGCCACGAAACGCGAGGCGTCGTGGTTGGCGTGGTCGAAGCGGTCGAACGCGTCCAGGTTGCAGAAGGCAAGCGTCAGGCTGCCGCGGCGCGGCTTCACGCCGGCGGCCAGCAAGTCCTTCAGTGCCCAGGCGCCGCACAGTTCGTTGCCGTGCACCAGCGCGGACACCATCAGCGCCCGCCCCGGCACGCCCGAATCAAAATGCCAGACGCCCGGCGTATCGGTGTTGCCGGCGCGCTCGGCGCTCAGGTCGGGAACGGGAAGCTTGAATTCCATGATGATGTCCGCTTGTCTGCCTGGTCTTGCGATTGATGAAAGCCTGAAATGACTGGGTCTGATTTATTGCGCTTCGATCTTCGCTGCCTTGACCAGCGCGCCGTACTTCTTCGTTTCTTCAGCCTGATAGGCGGCCAGATCGACACCCGGCTTGGCCACTTCGCCGCCGGCTTCCTGCATCTTGGCGCGGAACGCCTCGGACTTCAGCGTTTCGTCCAGCACGCCGCGCAGCTTGGCGACGACGGGCTCGGGCAAGCCGGCAGGGCCATACAGCGCAAACCACAGGTTGATGTCGACGGACTCGAAGCCCGGCGTCGCGGCCAGCGGCGCAATCTCGGGCGCGGCCGGCGAACGCTTGTTCTCGGTCAGGCCAAGTGCCACGATGTTGCCGCTGCGCACTTGCGGCAGGCCCGAAGACAGCACCAGCATGCCGTAATCCAGCTGGCCGCTCATCAGGTCGGTCACCAGCGGCGACACGCCGCGGTAAGGCACGTGCTCGGCGCGGGTGCCGGTGGCCTGGTTGATCATTTCGCCCGCCAGGTGCAGCGTGGTGCCCACGCCCGACGACCCGTAGTTGAACGTGCCGGGCTCGGCGCCGCGCAGCTTCTTCAGATAGTCGGCGGCGGTCTTCACGCCGGAGTTCTTGCTGGCTGCCAGCAACATCGGCTGCGAAGCCACCAGCCCCAAGGCGGTGAAATCCTTCGCGCTGTCGTACTTGACCGCCGTGTTGATCATGCGGGCGATCACCATTTCATTGGTGGAGCCCAGGAAGATCGTATAGCCGTCCGGTGCCGCGCGTGCCACGCGTTGGGCGCCGATCGTGCCGCCAGCGCCGCCCACGTTTTCCACGACCACGGTCTGGCCCAGGCGCTTGCCCAGCTCTTCGCCCAGCAGGCGGGCGGTCAGGTCCAGGCTGCCGCCGGCCGGGTAGCCGACGATCAGCGACACGCTGCGGGCGGGATAGTCTGCCGCCAAGGCGGCGGGAGCGACGGCAACGGCCGAGACGGCACAGAGCGCAACAAGCGCTGCACGCAGCGGATGCAGGATGGACTTCATGTTTTCTTCCTTGGGGTGCTGAGGGTGGACGGCGTTGCCGTCTCGTTTGAGGTTTAGCGCCACATTTTCACGGGCGGCGCACACGCCATCCGTGCCAAAACGGCACATCTTGGTGCTTATCCAGTTTGGCAGGCTGCCTGCGGATCAGGCCTTGCGGTTGGCGGTGGCTTCCCAGGCGGCTTCGGCCAGGTCCGTCAGCCGGGCCCGCGGACGGTACAGGCGCACCTCGAAGGCGATCTCTTCGCTGCGCCCGCCCAGCGCCGCCAGCGCGCCCCGCCGGCAATCGGCCGCCACCATGGACCACGGCAGCCACGCCACACCTACACCCTTGGCCACCGCGCCATGCGCGGCATCCAGGGAATCGCTGCGCACGAACGGTGTCAGCGCAAAAGGCGTGGTTTCCAGGCGGTCGCCGACGATGCGCTCCATCGCCAGGCCGCCCGTATAGGTGATCAACGGCACCGGCGTGCCGCCGTCTTGCAGCGTGTAGCGCGCGCGGCCGCGCGTGTCCATCTGGCTGACCGGCACCAGTTTGTCGGTCGCCAAGGTCATGTAGCGGTAGCGCGCCGGGCTGAGCGGCACGGACAGCGCCGGGTGCTCGTAGCAGCACAGCAGGTCTACCTTCCCCTGCTCCAGCCGCACCACCAGGTCCTGCGCCTTGCCGGTGGACAGCTCCACCTGCGTGCCTTCGGTCAGTACCTTGGGCGTGCGGTGCCGTAGGCGCGCGATCCAGTCCGCCACCAGCGTGCGGGCCAGGCTGCGGCCCGTAGCGATGCGCAGCACCGCCTCGCCGCCGGCGCCCGAACTGCGGATGCGGTGGCGCACCAGCCCCATCTGCTCGACCACCTGGGTGGCGGTCTTCAGCAGCGCCTCGCCTTCCGGCGTCAGCGTGACGGGCAGATGCTGCCGTTCGACCAGCGGCGCGCCCGCCCAGGCTTCCAGCGCGCGGATGCGCCGCCCAAACGCGGGATGCGTCACGTGGCGCAGTTCGGCCGCGCGCACGAAGCTGCCGGTGCGCGCCAGCGCGATCAGGTCTTCAAGGAGTTTCAGGTCGGCCATGAGACGCAAGCTTACGCCATCGACCGACCGCCGGACCGCCGATCCTGCAGGGTCAACGCGCCGCCAGCCCCATCATCGCCAGCGTGGCCCGGGTCAGGTCGCTGTCCGGGTCTTCCAGTTCGTTGACCAGATCGAAGTGATTGCAGTGCGGCGTGGGAATGCGCGTGGACGTCAGGCCGGCCCCGTTCCAGGCGGCTTCAAAGGCCGCGGTCTGGTTCTTGAAGCCCTGCGTCTCCAGGCCGCCCACGGCCAGCAGCATCGGACCGGCGCGCTCCGGCAGGTGGAAGATCGGGCTCTGGTGCGCCGCTTGCTCGGGCGTCAGCCGCAGCCAGGTATTCGGCAGGATGTCGCACAGCGGCCGCAGGTCGAACAGGCCGCTTAGCGCCAGCGTCCCCTTGATCACGTCGTCCGGCACGCCATACCGGGCGGGCCAGCCGGGCGCGGCCAGCATGCCGGCCAGATGCCCGCCCGCCGAACTGCCGCCCACATACAGGCGGTCAGGATCGATGCCGTAGGCGGCCGCATGGCGGTACAGCCAGGCCACGGCGGAGCGCACCTCGCGCACGACTTCGCCCAGGGTAGCTTCGGGCACCAGCGTGTATTCCAGCGTCGCGACGGCGGCGCCGGCGGCGTTGAACGCCTCGGCCATCACCGGCGCGTCTTCCTTGCGTTGCGCGCGCCAGTAGCCGCCGTGGATGAAGACGAACAGCGGAGCCGGCGCCTGCGAGGCGGCAGGCAGGAACAAGTCCAGCCTTTCGTCCTGGCCCATGCCGTAGCGCAGGTCCAGCACGCCGGGGCGGCGCGTGCGCACCCGGGCTGACGACTCGGCGTAGCGACGCACGCAGGCGTCGAAATCCGCTACCGATTCGCGCGCGTTGTATTGGACGTCACGTTCGGCGATGGAAGAGAAGAAAAGGTCGATATCCGTGTCATGCATGGCGGGCCTGCGTGTCGGGCTGTGAAATGATTCGTTCGATGAACTGCGCGGTCTTGCGGTAATGGGCCGCCAGCATGGCGACCGAGCCTTCGATGTCGCGCGAGATCGCGGCATCCAGCAACTGGCGGTGCTCGTCATCGACATTACGCTCCGGCCCGTAGGCCGTGGCGCCGGCGCGCGCCGGCCGGCGGTAGCGCTCGGTCTGCGCGTAAAGCTGCGTGGACAGGTCCAGCAGCCAGTGCGAGCGGCACGCGCCGATCAACGCATGGTGGAAATCCAGGTGGCGCGCCTCGAGCAGTTCTTCCAGCTCTTCGGAGGGCGGCTGCGCGTCGCCCGCGCGCTGCGCGGCCAGGGTCAGGGCGTGATAGGCGCCGACCAGCCGCGCTTCCCAGGCATCGTCGGCGTTGGCCAGCGAACGGCGCAACGCGTCGCTGTCGATCAGGATGCGGGTTTCACAGGCGTCCCACATTTCCTCGACCGACAAGGGCGCGATGCTGAAGCCGCGCGACGTCGTGTTGATGACCATGCGTTCGCTGCGCAAGCGGTTGAGCGCCTCGCGGATCGGGGAAAAGCTGCTGCCGTAGCGTTGCTTGAGCAGTTCCAGCCGCAGGGACTGGCCCGGCGCGAAAGCGCCGCTCATGATGTCGCGCCGGAGCAGGCGGTAGACCTGCTCGGACAGCGTGATTTCCTCTACTTCAGCGTTCCCGTCCGATCCAGCGTCGTCCTGGCGGGAAGCTTTGATTCTTGGCTTCAACATGCTCTCCAGATGTCAGCGGCTTGCCCGCCGGCCCGCGTACAGGCGGGTCATTCTACCCGCCTCATATCCCCAGATACCGCTGCGCCAGCTCCGGCTGCGCAGACAGTTCCGCCGGCTTGCCCGACCACGCCACGCGGCCCTTGTCCACGATGTAGTGGCGGTCGACCAACGTGGCCATTTCGGGCAGGTTCTTGTCGATAACGAGGATGGTCTGGCCCTCGCCCTTCAAGGCGCGCAGGCAGCGCCAGATCTCTTGCCGGATCAGCGGCGCCAGCCCTTCGGTGGCTTCGTCCAGGATCAGCAGCTTGGGGTTGGTCATCAGCGCGCGGCCCACGACCAGCATCTGCTGTTCGCCGCCGGACAAGGTGCGCGACGACTGCGTGCGGCGTTCCTTCAAGCGCGGAAAGAGCGCGTAGACGCGTTCCAGGTCCCACCCGCCGGCGGCCGCGCGCGCGGTGGCCACCAGGTTCTCCTGCACGGACAGCGATCCGAACACGCGGCGCCCTTCGGGCACCAGCCCCACGCCCAGCCGCGCCACGGTACTGGGCGCGGACCGGCCCAGGGTCTGCCCCCGGAACTGCACCGCGCCGCCGGTGGCGGGCAGCATCCCCATCAGGGTCTTGATGGTGGTGGTCTTGCCCATGCCATTGCGGCCGATCAGCGAGATCACCTCGCCTTCACTGGCCTCGAACGACATGCCGAACAGCACTTTGCTGGACCCGTAACCGCCAGTCAGCCCGTCAACCTTCAACATGTTCTTCTCCCAGATAGGCCGCGCGCACCTCCGGATGCCGGCGCACCTCGTCGGGCGCCCCGCTGAACACCACGCGGCCGTAGACCAGCACGCTGATGCGGTCGGCCAGGGCGAAGACGGCGTCCATGTCGTGTTCGACCAGCAAGATGCCGTAGTTGCCTTTCATGCCTTGCAGCAGCCGCGTCATGCGTGCCGATTCCTCGGGTCCCATGCCGGCCATGGGCTCGTCCAGCAGCAGCAGGCGTGGCGACCGCGCCAGCGCCACGGCCAGCTCCAGCTGCCGCTTTTCCCCGTGCGCCAGGTCCGCCGAGCGCACATGGCGGCGGTCCGCCAGGCCCACGTGCGTGAGCCACTGCATGGCCTCGTCCTTCAGCGCCGCATCGTGGCGCGGGTTCGACCACGCCCCGAAGGCCGGGCCGTCCTTAAGCATGCGCGACAGGATCACGTTCTCAAGCGCGGTGTATTCGTGGCACAGCTCGGTGATCTGGAACGACCGGCCCAGGCCCAGCCGCGCGCGCTCGAAGGCGCGCAGGGCCGTCACGTCCTTGCCGTCCAGATGGATGCTGCCGGAGTCCGGCCGGATCTCGCCGCAGATCTGCGCGATCAGCGTGGATTTGCCGGCGCCGTTGGGGCCGATGATGGCGTGGATCTCGCCCGCCCGCACATCCAGGTCCACGCCGTTGGTGGCCACCACCGCGTCAAAGGCCTTGCGCAGCTGCGTCAAGCGCAACAGGCTCACGCTTGCGTCAGTCGGCATGGCGCGTCTCCAGCAGTTTTCCGAACAGGCCCTTCTGCCCCCACAGCACCACCAGCACCAGGATCGGCCCCATGTACAGCAGCCAGTGTTCGGTCAAGGACGACAGCATCTGCTCCAGCCCCAGGAACACCGCGGCGCCCGCGATCGGCCCCAGCAGCGTGCCCACGCCACCCAGGATCACGATGGCCATCAGTTCGCCTGACTTGGTCCACGCCGCCATGTCCGGCGTCACCAACCCCGCGTAGTTGGCCCACAGCACGCCGGCCAGGCCCGTGCCCACGGCGGACAGCACAAAGGCGCTCAGCCGGTAGGGCGTGGGCGCCACGCCCAGGTTCACCGCGCGCCGTTCGCTTTGGCGCAGCGCTTGCAGCACCATGCCGAAACGCGAGTTGGTGACGCGGATGCAGAACAGCGTCCAGGCGGTCAGCAGCGCCAGGCACACGTAATAGAACACCATCGGGCTTTCCAGATTGATGCCCGGCAGCACGTTGCGCTGCGGAATCATCAGCCCGTCATCGCCCCCGTAAAACTGCAGCGACACCAGCACGAAATACACCATCTGGCCGAACGCCAGCGTGATCATGATGAACTGCACGCCGCGCGTGCGCAGCGCCAGGTAGCCGAAGATCCAGCCGGCCAGCGCGCAGACCGCCAGCGCGATCGGCCACACCACCAGCGCCGCATTGCTACCCGCCCAGCCGAAGATCGGCCCCGCTTCGGCGGTATGGAAGGCGATGATGCCCACCGCGTAGCCGCCCAACCCGAAGAACATGGCGTGGCCGAAGCTGACCATGGCGCCGTAGCCGATCACCAGGTCCAGGCTGACCGCCGCCAGCCCGTAGATCAGAAAACGCGTCACCACGCCGATCAGGAACGGCGAGCCCGAGGCAAGCGCCGCGGCCGGCAGCAGGATCAGCACCGCCAGGCCGGCCAGGCCCCAGCGGGCGCGATTAGAAAGTGTCTTAGCCATCATCATCCTCGCGCCGGGAACAAGCCGCCCGGCTTGGCGATCAGCACGATCGCCATCAGCACATAGATACTGGCCGACGCCAGGCCGGCCGCCAGCGGGTCCGCCGTGGCGGGCGAGAACACCGTGGACAGCATCTGCGGCAAGAAGGCCCGCCCCAGGCTGTCCACCATGCCGACCAGCAAGGCGCCAGCCAGGGCGCCACGCACCGAACCGACCCCGCCGATCACGATGACCACGAAGGTGGTGATCAGGATGCGTTCGCCCATGCCGATTTCAACGGCCAGCAGCGGCGCGGCCATCACGCCGGCCAACCCGCACAGCAAGGCGCCCAGGCCGAACACCAGCGTGTAGAGCTTGCGGATGTCGACGCCCAGCGCGTCCACCATTTCGCGGTCGTCAGCGCCCGCACGGATCAGCATACCGATGCGCGTGCGGTTGACGAGCCACCACAGACCCACCGCCACCAGCGCGCCGATCGCGATGAACGACAGGCGGATCACCGGATACTGGAATCCCGGCGCCAGCGTCACCGCGCCTTCCAGGAACGACGGGATGCCCACCAGCGGCGGGCGCCGCCCGAAGATCAGGCTGACCGCTTCGTTCGAAAACAGCAGCAGGCCGAACGTGGCCAGCACCTGGTACAGGTGATCGCGCTTGTACAGCTTGCGGATCACCAGCACCTCGACCGACACGCCGTACAGGCCGGCACCCAACAAGGCCGCCAGCACGCCGGCCAGGAACGACCCCGTGGTGCCGATCGCGTAGGCGGCGCAATACGCGCCCACCATGTAGAAGGACCCGTGCGTCAGGTTCACCACGCCCATGATCCCGAAGATCAGCGTCAGTCCGGCCGCCAGCATGAAAAGCATGGCGCCGAACTGCAGGCCGTTCAGCAGCTGTTCGAACAGAAGCGTCATGATGGCATCTTGCAGAATTGGGCGTAGGCGTCCTTATCGTCGGACACCAGCTTGCGGACCAGGTGCGGCGACAACGTGCCGTCGCTGTCTTTGCCGATGCGCATCAGGTAAAGGTCCTGGATGGGATGCTGGTTGGTATTCATGCTGAACGTGCCGCGCAGCGACGTGAATTCCGGCTTGCGCAGCGCCGCGCGGAATTCCGCCGCCTTGGACAGGTCGCCGCCCGTGGCCTTCAGGCCCGCGCCGATCAGATTGGCGGTGTCGTAAGCCTGCATCGCGTAATCCGTCGGCACGCGGCCGTAGGCTTCTTTAAAGGCCTTCACGAATGCCTTGGACTGCGGATTGTCGAAGTCCTGCGACCAGATGCCGGTGGTGTAGGACCCGACCGACGCGTCGCCCGTTGCCTGAATCATGCGCGCATCCATCGAAAAGCTGGGCATCAGCATCGGGATGGTCTTGTTCAAGCCCGCCGCCGCATACTGCTTGACGAAATTGATGCCGGTGCCGCCCGGATGGAACTGGTAGATGGCCTCGGGCGCCAGCGAACGCAGGCGCGCCAGTTCCACCGAAAAGTCCGACTGGTCCAGCTTGGTGTAGATCTCGGCCACCACCTCGCCCTTGTAGGTGCGCTTGAAGCCTTCGATCGCGTCGCGGCCCGCCTGGTAGTTGGGCGCCAGCAGCACCACGCGCTTGTATCCCAGCTCGTTGGCGGCCACGCCGCCCGCCGTATGGAAGGCATCGTTCTGATACGACGCCACGAAATAGTTGGGATCGCATTTCTCGCCCGCGAAATTCGACGGTCCGGGATTCAGGCTGACGTAGAACGCGCCCGACTTCACCACGCTGGGCACGACGGCGGCCAGCACGTTCGAGAAGTTCACGCCCGTAAAGAGCTTCACGCCCGATTGCAGCAGGCGGTCGGCGGCCTGCTTCGCATTGGCGGGCTTTAAGCCATCGTCTTCGATGACCAGCTGCACCGGCACGCCGCCCAGCTTGCCGTCGCCCTGCTTGATGGCCAGATTGAAGGCGTCGCGCTCGTCTTCGCCGATATAGCCCGCGGGCGTGGACAAGGTGGCGATGAAGCCGATCTTGACGGGGTCTGCGGCCTGCGCCGCACCCATTGCGGCAGCCGCGCCCAGCACGGCGGAAAGCGTGGCGGCCACGCCGCCTTTTTTCTGTTTCATGATCATGTTTTCCCCTTGGAGACTGCGTGGCCCGCCTGGCAGGCGGGGCCGAGTGACTGCTTGCGCTAGACCGCCACCACCGGATGGCGCAGCGTGCCGATGCCTTCCACGCAAGCCACCACCACGTCGCCCGGCCACAGCCATTCCTGCGGCTTGCGGCCCGCGCCCACGCCTTCCGGCGTACCGGTGGCGATGATGTCGCCCGGCTCCAGCGTGATGCCGGCGCTGATGTCCGAGATCAGGAACGGCACCTTGAACAGCATGTGCCGCGTGTTGGACCCCTGCTTCTTTTCGCCGTTGACCGTCAGCCACAGGTCCAGCACCTGCGGGTCGGGGATCTCGTCGGCGGTGACGATGCACGGGCCGAACGGCGCGTAGGTGTCCTGGCCCTTCGAATAGATCCACTGGCCGGCGCGGCGGCAGTCGCGCGCACTCATGTCCAGCATCACGCTGTAGCCGAACACGTAGGACAGGGCGTCAGCCTCAGCCACGCGCGAGGCGCGCCGGCCCATGATCACGGCCAGCTCCACTTCCCAGTCCAGCTGCTGCGTGATCTTGGCGTTATGTTCGATGGCGTCGCCCGGTCCGATGACGGTGGTGGGCGGCTTGGAAAAGATCACCGGCTGCTTGGGCAGGTCGGCCGAGGTGTCCAGCGTGCGGCTGGATTCCGCCACGTGCTCCACATAGTTCAGGCCGATGCCGAAGATGTTCTTGCGCGGCCGCGGGATCGGCGCCAGCAGCTTCACGTTTTCCTGCGGCAGTGCGGTGCCCACCGGCCAGTTGCCGCGGTAGGACTCCATCAGCCGGCTGGCCTGCGCGACTGCCACGGGGCCCAGGTCAATGAACGCCAGCATGTCGTCGGGCAGGTCCACGCCACCGGCGCGGCCCAAAAGGGCCAGGTCCACGACATAGCCTTCGGCCAGCGCGCCAAGGCGTGCGGCGGCGGTGGGATGAGCGCGAAAAGTCACCAAGCGCATAGGAACTCCATAGATTCAGGACGAGTTGAGTCAGGCGCGCGGACCCAGGCCCGCGCGGCGGATGAAAATTCTGGAAGGGATCGGGCGGCGCTAGATCAGCACTTGATGGCCGTCGTTTTCCTTGACCGCTTCTTCGCGGTAGAGCGCCAGCGAGCGCATCACGGGCAGGTCGTTGAAACAGAACAGGCAGGCGTCGTCGTTGGCCGACAGGTTGGCGTGTTCGTGGATCGCCCAGGACGGCACGCAGAAGATGTCGCGCTCGGTCCAGTCGTAGCGTTTGCCGTCGATGATGGAAAAGCCGCTGCCCTTGGCCACCTGATAGAGGTAGCTGCCGGTATGGCGATGCGCCTTGGTGTGCTCGCCCGCGCGCAACAGCTGCATGCTGGCGCCGATGGTCGGCATGACGGGCCCGCCCGTTGCCGGGTTCACGTATTCCAGCAGGATGCCGTCATAGGGACTGCCGGCGGTGGTGCGTGCATAGCGGCGCAGGGCCTCGTAAGTGGGTTCCCATTCGTACTTGAACAAGGGCGAATAGGGCTTCGTCCAGCCCGACACCTGAGGGCGCAGCGCCGCGTGGCCCCAGGCCCCGCTGGTGTCGTCCACCGGGTACGTCACCGTCTGGTTCAGGTCGGGGTGCACGGCATAGAAGCCGGCTTCCAGGGCGTTGACCAACGGGATATCCAGGCCGTCCTGCCAGATGCAGGTGGTGCCGTCTTCGGACACGCCGTGCTCGTGCCAGGTGCCGTTGGGCGTCAGCACGAAATCGTTCGCGCCCAGCGTCATCTTGTGGCCGTCGACCACGGTGTAGGCGCCCTGGCCTTCCATGATGAAGCGCAGCGCCGAATGCGAATGCTTGTGCGCGGACGCCAGTTCTCCGGGTTGCATCACCTGCAGGCCCGAATACAACCAGCCCACGGCGGCGGCCACGTCGCGCCGGCCGGGATTGTTCAGATAGATGACCCGCCGGCCCGCCTCTTCGGGCGACACCAGTTCGGCCGACCGCAGCACATGGCCGCGCAAGTCCTGATAGCGCCACACCACCGGCACCGAGGCGGACCGCGGCGCCCAGGGCTCGATCTTGTTCGCCACCGTCCACAGCGCGCCCGTCTCCAGGCTCGCCAGTTCCTTGTAGTAGGCGATGCGCTCCGGCGAGTCGGCCACGTTGGCGCGGCCTGCGGTGTCTTCGCGGTAGGCGTCGTACCGGTTGGATTCCATCCCTTGCCCTCTTTTTATAAAAATCAGAAGATTTTCGAAAATAATAGAGGTGAGGCCGAAATCGGGCAATCTTTGCGCGCTAGGGGTTTTCCCGCTGCGCCAGATTTAGTTGGTGCAGCGTCAAAAAATACTGTACAAAAACACAGTGCAACGTGATACATTTCGCTCGCCCGAAAAACTGTCGTCCAGGAGAATCCTGTGTCCGAAGCCGCTCATCTTGTTCAGTACATCGTCGTTCCCTACCGCGCCGCCGCCAACGGTGTCGCGCCAGGTGAAATCCGTCCGGCCAGCAGCGAATTCGGAGCCATCCGAATCGCCAATTCCATGGCCTCCAAATTCGCGGGAGTCGCCGCCTATGAAGTGTTGATCGACAAAGAAACCGGCGATATGGAATCGCCGCGCATCCTGATGCAGATCGGCACGGTGCCGTCGCTGGATGATTGACGTCTTGGCGCGGCTCGCCCGCCACCGGGCGAGCCGCGCCAAGACGTTACGGCGGCTAGCCGCCTGAGCCGCGCAATTTGCGCCATAGCGTGCTGCGGCTGACACCCAATTTACGCGCCGCGGCGGCGTGATTGCCCCCGCACTCGGCAAGCACTGCTTGCGCGTACTCCCGCTCCCCCGATCGCCGCACAGACGTCAGCGTGGCGGCGTCATCCACGACCTGCCCGCCCGGCCTGTCCAGCAACGCCCGGATTGCCGCCGCATCCAGCGGCGCATCTTGTTCCGCACACGCCATCGCAATCCGCTGCGCCACGTTTTCCAGTTCGCGTCCATTGCCTGGCCAATCATGATCGGCCAGGGCCGCAGGTAAAACGTCCAACACCGCCTGTTCGTACTGGCCCAGGCCCGCGTCGCGCATCGCCTGCGACACGAATCGCCGCGACAACGCATCGACATCGGCCGGCCGCGACTTCAGTGGCGGCACGGCCACGCACAGCACCGCAATGCGGTAGTACAGGTCTTCGCGAAACGTGCCCTCGCGCACCATCGCCAACAGGTCGCGGTGCGTCGCCACGATGACGCGCAGGTCCACTGGCGTGGCGGTGACTGCGCCCACGCGCGTGATTTCGCGTTCCTGCAACACACGCAGCAAGCGGGTCTGCAGCGCAAAGGGCAGCTCCGCGATCTCGTCCAGGAACAAGGTGCCCTGATGCGCGGCTTCGACCAGTCCCGCTTTGCCCGACCGGCGCGCGCCCGTAAAGGCCCCTTCCTCATAGCCGAACAGCTCACTTTCCAGCAGGCTTTCCGTCAACGCGCCGCAGTTGACCGCCACGAACGCATGGTGACGGCGCGGACTGGCGTGGTGCATGCCCTGCGCCAGCAGTTCCTTGCCGACCCCGCTTGGCCCGGTGATCAGCACCGTCGCCTCCCCGCGCGTGGCATAGATGCGGCACCGGCCAACCACGGCCTGCATCGGCGGCGACGCCTGCACGATCTGGTCCAGCGTATAGCTCGCGCCCGCGCTCTTGCGGCGTTCGTGGCGGCGCAGCTTGTGGAATGCCTGCCGCACGTCGTTGGACTCGCGCAAGGTGTAGACCGCGCCTGCCACCACCCCGCCTTCGTGCAGCACCAAACTGTCCACCACCACCTGCCGCCCCTGGAAGGAGTACACGCCCGAACCGCCCCGCGCGGCGTTGCGCAACGCCTGACCGGGATCCAGTTCCGGGACGCCTGCATTCAACGGCGCGCCGATCGCCAAGGGCGGGGCACTGCCCGTCAGCCTCTGCGCAGCCGGATTGGCCGCCACGACACGACCGCGCGCATCGACGGCGACGACCCCTTCATGCAAGTGCTCCAGGACGTTCGCCAAGGTAATGCGGCGCGACTTCTCGGCCTGCTGCGCCACCCCCAGGTTGATCGCGTCTTCCAGCGCCGCGTTGACCGAATTGCGCGAATACAGGAACACGCCGGCCATGCCTTGCTGCTGCGCAAGGTGCACGGCCAGACCAGCGCCAATCACGACCTGCACGCCCTCGGCCTGCAACGCCGCCACGGTATTGCGCGCGTCGTGCTCGGTGTCGTAGGCGCGCACGTCCAGCTTCAGGTCGAACTCCCGGATGAACTGCCGCATTTCCTCGGGCACATGCCGGTACAGCATCAATGCGATGCGGTCTGAAACCTGGCGCGCACGCGCCAACGCGGCCATGACGTCGTACCCGCCCACGCGTACGGCGACGACCGGAACGTCCAACTGCGACCGCAAATAATCGGCATTCGCGCCCGCCGTCAGGATCACGTCGCAAGATTCCGTGCGCAGCTTGGCGCGGATCATGTCTGCGGCGTCATCGAAATGGGCCTTCAGCATCTGCACGCGCGCGCGGTCCGCGTAATCCGGCGCGCAACGCTGCACCAGGGGCAGCAGCTCATAGGCGCTGACGGCCCAGATTGAAAGCGGGCTGGGAGTCGGGGCCGGGTAAGGCGGGTCGGCTGGCATGGTGATGTCTCATTTTTGAATGCTTGTGTTTCAAATATAGATCAACCTGGATGACGAAAAACGCCTGCCGCTTAAAAAAGCCTTTCTTATCAATGCCCCTGACCATCCCGCCCCCACTGGCACGGGTTTTGCATGGCTTGCCTGACTCTGAATGCAGAGCACAAGACCAGGAGACCTCCATGCAACGCAGACATTTTCTTGGCGCGGGGTTGGCATTGCCCGCCCTGCCCGCCTTGTTCAACACCGCCCGCGCCGCCCCTGCCTACCCGGCCTCGCCGATCACCTTGATCGTGGCGTATGTGGCTGGCGGCAGCACGGATCAGCGCGCCCGCCAATTCGGCGCGTTCATGGCGCAGGCGCTTGGCCAGCCCGTGATCGTGCAGAATCGCCCCGGCGCGGCAGGCAATATCGGCACCGAGGCCGTCGCCCGAGCGAAACCCGACGGCTACACCCTGGGCATGGGCAACCTGGCCCCGTTGTCGGTCAATCGCAGCCTGATGCCGGCCGGCGGGTTCGATCCCGTGTCGTCACTGACGATGATCGCGTTGATCGAGCGCGGCCCGTTGATGCTGGTCGTCAAGGCGGACTCTCCCCATCGCGACGTCCCGTCGCTGCTGGCAGCCGCCCGCGCTAAGCCTGGCGGTTTTTCCTACGGATCCAGCGGCGTGGGCAGCGCGCACCACCTGTCGGGTGAACTGTTGAAAAGCCTGACCGGTGCGCCTGTGACGCACGTGCCTTACAAGGGCGGCGCGGCGGCGGTCACCGACCTGATCGGCGGCCACCTGGATTTCATGTTCGAACCCATGTACTCCGCGATTCCCTACACGCGGTCCGGAAAGCTGCGCGCGCTGGCGATCACAAGCGAACACCGCTCGCCGATCGCGTCTGACGTGCCCACCATGGCGCAAGCGGGCGTGCCGGGCTTTCACATGGAAAACTGGCAAGGGCTGATCGGCCCGGCCGGCATGCCGCCCGCCGTGGTCCAGCAGCTGAACGAGGTGGTGAACCGTGCCCTGCAAGACCCAGCCATCCGCGAACAGATGCTGGCCCAAGGCAATGAATTGGGCGGCGGCACGCCCCGGGAATTCACCGACCTGGTGCGTGCTGAATCCATCCGATGGCAGGCACTGATCGCCCGGACGGGCATCGCCGTGAACTAGCGGCGCGCGATTTGAGGGCCAACCGCCCTACCTTTGAACACAGCAAGACTCGACACACAGCAGCGGAAACCATCATGAGAGCCATTTCTATCGAACAATACGGCGGCCCCGAGGTCCTTCAATGGCGGCGGGACGCGGCCGTCCCCGAACCCGGCCCGGACGACGTCCTGGTACGCGTCGCGTATGCCGGCGTCAACTTCATGGACATCCACACGCGTCAAGGCAAGTACGCCGCGTCGCGCACCTACCCCGTGCGCTTGCCGTGCACGCTGGGCATGGAAGGCGCGGGCCGCGTCATCGCCGTCGGCCACAACGTGACGACAGTGAAGGCAGGCGATCGCGTCGCCTGGTGCATCGCCTGGGGCAGCTACGCGGACTATGCGCGCATCCCCGCCGCCCGGTGCGCGCGGCTGCCCGACAGCGTTGCGTACGATGTCGCGGCGGCAGCGATCTTTCAGGGAAGCACCGCCCACTATCTGGTGCAGGACGTCGCGCAACTGCGAGCCGGCGCCACGTGTCTCATCCATGCGGCATCCGGCAGCATCGGGCAGCTCTTGGTCCAGTGGGTCAAGCATCTGGGCGCGACCGTCTACGCCACCGCCAGCAATGCGGAAAAGTGCAGCGTCGCCATGGCGCGCGGCGCGGATGCCGCCTTCCTCTATGGTGACGGCCAGTTCGCCGACGACGTCCTGGAAGCGACCGCGGGCCGCGGCGTGGACGTGGTGTTCGACTCCGTGGGCCGCAAGACGCTGCGCGACAGCTTCCGGGCGACGCGCACACGAGGCCTGGTCGTCAATTACGGATCCGTGTCGGGTTCATTGCAGGACCTGGATCCCATCGAACTCGGCGAAAGCGGATCGCTGTTCCTCACCCGTCCCAGGCTGGCCGATCACATGCAGGATGCACAGACCGTGCAACGCCGCGCCGATGCAGTGTGGGCCGCCCTGGCCTCTGGCGCGTTGACGATGGAAATCGCCGGACGCTACACGCTGGAGACGGTCGCCCAAGCCCACGAGCGCATCGAAAGCCGCATGCAGATCGGCAAGGCCGTGGTGGAAATCGATCGCGGCGCGTAGTGGCGGACGGATGCGGCAGACTGACGGTTAACATTGGCCGACTCATCAGAGTCGAACAACCGGAAAACCATGGAACTCACCCTACCCTCCAGTCTTTTGAAGCCCCTTGAACGCGAGGCCGCCGATGCGCAACGCACGCTGCACGCGCACATCCTGAAGAAGCTGGAAGCCGTCACCCCGCCCGTCGAGGCCATCGACCCCAAGGTGCTGAAGGCGGGCTTGCCGCAATTGGTGGACTATCTATCGCGGCTGCCCGGAACGACCGTGCTGTCCTCTAAAGTCACGCCCGACGCGTATTGGTGGGTCAAGCTGACCATCGATCTGCAGCACCCGCTGGCCTGGCAGGTCGTGCAGGAGCTGGGGTTCGTGTTGAACGATGCGTCGGTGCATGACAAACTGCCGACCGTCTTCAAACCAGTGTCTCCCCCTCCTTATTTGAATGGCGGTCCGCAGGAGTTTCTATCCTGGGTGATCGAATCTACCTACAACTACATTGACCCCGCATGGATCGCGCAGACGCTGGAAGGCTATCTGCCCCGTCCTGTGGATGACTTGACCAAGTGGAACGCATGAACGAGATCGGCGTGGTCACCATGCTGCTTAAACGTGCCGAGGCGGACGAGGCGATCGACATCGCGCACATGGCGCAATGGCTGCAGGCCTTCATCGAAGAAAAAGCCCACGAATACCAATAAGCATGGCGCCGCCTCCTACCCGAAACCCGAACCCCAGGCAGTTGAACCAGGCCCCGGCCCGACGCCCGTCAGGACGTCGCACAGGGCGCAAAAGCGGCCCGCCTTTATTGCTGGCGGCGGCGTTCGTATTCGCTTATGGGCTGGCAGCCTTGCTGTGGCGGGTGCCGATCGCGGTCGGGCTGGGCTATCTGGTGCTGAGCGCGCTCACGTTCATGGTCTATGCGGTCGACAAGGCAGCCGCCCGCGCCAACCGGCAGCGCGTTCCCGAGAAGACCTTGCATATCCTCGCGCTGATCGGGGGCTGGCCCGGTGCGTTGGTCGCGCAAGAATGGCTCAGGCACAAGTCGGTGAAGCCGGCCTTCCGTGCCGTGTTCTGGATCACGGTGGCGATCAACATTGGGGCGTTTGTTTTTCTGGCTTCGCCCTACGGCAGATCGCTGCTGGCGCCGTATGTGCTGACGCTGAACTGATATCTGATGCCGCACGGAGTCCATTGATGCCGTGGTTAACTCGGGGACCGGTCGGTGGCTAAATGATAGACATCGGGCACCTGATGATGTGTCGAGGATGCACGTAAACTGATGCTTCAACATTCACCGGAACGCCGCATGTCATTCGTCCCGTTTTCGACGCCGCAGCCCGGCCGCGCTAAAACCTGGGGGCTGATGCATAGCCGTCAGGCTGCGCAATTGCAGGTGCCGAACAAACCCGTGGTGCTTTACGACGCGCCGCCGGATGCGGCCACGCTGGCCCAGATTGAATCCGTGCATGTCTGGGCGCCGCATGGCGATCCGTTGACCGAAATGCCGGCGCTCATCGCCCGAATGCCTTCGTTGGTGGAATTATCCATGGGGCCGGGCGCGATCGACCCCAGTGTCATGACCGGCTTGCGCGCGGACATGTTGCCCGACAGCCTGCGCCACCTTTCCCTGCATCCCAGTCAAAACACCTACACCTGGAAGGGCGGCGCGATGCCCAGGCTGGAGTCCCTGACCGTGGGGGCAGCGTTGCGATTTGAACCGGAAGATTTTCCGGCGTTGATGTCGTTATCGGCGGTTCCGGATCGGCGCGGCGTCATGTTGGATCGCGCATTGCAATTGCCGCTGAAGGAACTGAATCTGTGGAATGTGCCGTTCGACACGTCCGTGTTCAATCGGCTTGCGGCATTGCCGCTGGTGGCGCTTGGCGTCGTTAACGGCCGCACCTTGGAATCTCTGGCAGGTATTGAGCAGCTTGCTGGTTTGCGTTCGCTACTGGTGAAGAACCAAGGAATATTGCACACGATTCGACCCATTGCCGCGCTGTCGAACCTGGAGAAGCTGAACATTCAATACTGCAAGCGAATTGCGGATATTGACGTGCTGGGGGAATTGTCTGCGCTACAAGAACTCACGCTGGTGGGTTGCGGCGATGTCGGTCTGGGTACGCTGGAAGAAACTTTGCGAGGGCGCTTGCGGCGTTCAAATATCGCGGCGACGCAATAAGCGTGTGGAGCGAAGAACACGGCGCATCGTGGCCATTGCGGCCCATCGCGCTTCACATTACGGCCCATTACGGCCGGGGTGCGTACACCCAAGTACACCCAATTCCTTGCCCCTGGCTCAAGGCCATGTCGGCGGCAAAAAAACGTAAGTCTTTGATTGGGTGGCGCGCCCGACAGGAATCGAACCTGTATCAAGAGCTTCGGAAACTCTCATTCTATCCATTGAACTACGGGCGCAGCGCAAGGAGGCGACATTGTACCTAGTTTTCGATAGCGTGCATGAAGTGGATCAAATCTTCCGTCAATCTCATCGAAAACCCCCGCAGCGTCATTGGACGCCCGTCCCTGACACCGTTATATAATCCAGCGTTTGCTTGCAGGCGGATGCGTCACGGGTTCGCCGATTTGTGCAGTTACTGATTTTCTGTTGCCGCCGCCAGGCGCCCCACCCGTTAGCAGGATTTGGTCATGAGCAACGAGCAGGAACACATAGAAGAGCACTCCTCCCCCATCAAGACCCCCAAGCAACTGGTCGTCACGATCGTTCTATCTTTCGTGATCCCAATCGCCATCATCATCCTCCTGGTGAACATGGTGGTCTCCGGCACCAAGGTCGGCGCCGGCTCCGATACCCTGACTGAAGAAGCCGTCACCAAGCGCATCGCGCCGGTCGCGGGTTTTGCGCTGGTCGACGCCAACGCGCCCAAGGTGTTCAAGACGGGCGAACAGGTCTTTGCCGCGGTCTGTACGGCCTGTCACACCGCCGGTATTGCCGGCGCACCCAAGATGGGCGACAACGCGGCCTGGGCGCCGTTCATCAAGTCCGGCTACGACACGATGCTGAACGTGGCCCTGCACGGCAAGGGCGGCATGCCCGCCAAGGGCGGCAACCCCACGCTGTCCGACTATGAAGTCGCACGCGCGGTCGTCTACATGGCCAACAAGTCAGGCGCCTCGCTGCCCGAACCGGCGGCTCCCGCCGAGGAAGGCGCGAAGAAGGAAGCGGATGCGGCGCCTGCTGCCGCGCCCGCCCCTGCTGCGGCCGCACCGGCCGTCGCGGCTGCCCCGGCTGCTGCGGCACCGGCTGCTGCGGCACCCGCCGCCGCCGCTCCTGCTGCCGCGCCCGCCGCGCCTCAGGCCGCCGCCGTCAACCCGGCCGGCGAGAAGCTCTACAAGAGCGTCTGTTTCGCCTGCCACGCCACCGGTGTCGCCAACGCGCCCAAGTTCGGCGACAAGGCCGCCTGGGATCCCTACATCAAGACCGGCATGGACGCCATGGTGAAGGTCGCCATGCAAGGCAAGCCGCCGATGCCCCCGAAGGGCGGCGCGGCCAACGCCTCGGAAGACGACATCCGCGCAGCCGTGCAATACATGGTGGACGCCGCCAAATAAATTGGCGTGCCCAAGAAAAAGCCCCTTTCAAAGGGGCTTTTTCTTTTGCTGCGTGATGGGTTACGCGCGGCAATCGTCCGTGTGCGTCGGCAGATCTGAACCCGCTTCACCCACCCTACGGGCGGTGAATTATTCCGCCGACGACTTCAGCAGGGACAAGCCCAGCTGCACGCGGCGTTGCAGCCACAGGCTGGGGCGATAGCGGGGGTCGCCCGTCACGCGCTGCATGCTCTTCAAGATTTCCAGGATGCGGTCGGCGCCCAGCTTGTCGCCCAGCGCCAGCGGACCCACCGGGTAACCCAGGCCCAGCGTCACGGCCTGATCGATGTCTTCCGGCGTGGCAATCTGCTGCTGCGCGATGTCGCTGGCGATGTTGACGATCATGGCGACGATGCGTTGGGCGATGAAGCCCGGCGAATCCTCGATCACCGTGACCGGCACGCCGTCGGCGGCCAACAGCGCGTGGGCGGCGTCGCGCCATTTGCCTTCGGTGGCGGGCGACACCATGATCGTGCGGCGCTTGGCGGCGTCGAACGCGTACAGCGTATCCAGGCCAACCGTGCGGCCCGCGTTCAGGCCCTGCGCGGACACCGAGGTCGAAACGTCGTCGCCGAACGGCGTGACGATGATCAGCGCATCGGCGTCGGGCGTGGCGCCCGTCACGAGCGTCGCGCCCAGCTTCTCAACCAGCGCCGAGGCGCGCGCGTAGCCTTCCGCATGCTTGGGGCTGACCCACACCTTCAGGCCTTCCGGCAGCACCGGCACGGGCGGTTCGGCGGGCACTTGCTTCTGGCCATCGGCGTAGACATAGAAGCCTTCGCCAGCCTTGCGGCCGATCAGGCCGCCCGCCAGGCGCACGGTGGTGATCGGCGAGGGGCGGAAGCGCGGCTCGTCGAAGAATTGGCGGTAGATGGATTCCATCACCGGATGCGACACGTCCAGCGCGGTCAGATCCAGCAGTTCGAACGGGCCCATGCGAAAGCCCGCCTGCTCGCGCATGACGGCATCCACTTGGGCGAAGGTGGCCACGGCCTCCTGCGCCACGCGCAGGCCTTCGGTATTCATGCCGCGACCGGCGTGGTTCACGATGAAGCCGGGCATGTCCTTGGCGCGCACGGGCGTGTGGCCCATGCGGCGGGCAAGCGCGGCCAGCGCGTCGCCGGCTTCCGGCGCGCTGCGCAGGCCGTCGATCACTTCCACTACCTTCATCAACGCCACCGGGTTGAAGAAATGGTAACCCACGACGCGCTGCGGACGCTTGCAGGCGGCGGCGATGGCGGTGATGGACAGCGACGAGGTGTTCGACGCCAGGATGCAGTCTTCCGACACCACGCCTTCCAGCGCGGCGAACAGATCGCGCTTGACGTCCAGGCGTTCGACGATGGCTTCCACCACCAGTTGGCACACCGACATGTCGGTCAGCGCCGTGGCGGATTCCACGCGCTCAAGCGACGCTTGCGCGTCGGCGGCGGTGATCTTGCCCTTCTGGGCCAGCTTCTCCCACGTCTGGCGCAGCGACTCGCGCGCCGCGGCAACCGCATCGGCGCTGGTGTCGTACAGGCGCACGCGCAAGCCGGCTTGCGCCGCGATCTGGGCAATGCCGCGCCCCATGGCCCCGGCGCCCACGACGCCGATGGTTTGAATCTCCGTCATCAACTTTCTCCTGCCTTTATTGGAATGGATCGTGTGCGCCGCGGCGTGGCGGGGCGCAATCGAAAGCGGAGCGGCCGCCTGGCCGCTCCGCTTCCGTTCAAGCCTGGCTCTGGGCCAGCGCCTGGATGTCTTCGGCCGACAGCCCCAGCTTTTCAGCCAGGACCTGCGCGGTGTGTTCGCCCAGCATGGGCGGCGGGCGGCGGTATTCGACCGGGCTGTCCGAGAACTTCAGCGGGCTGGACGCCATGGGCACGCGGCCGGCCGCCGGGTGCGGCAGCTCGCGCTTCATGCCGCGCGCCAGCACGTGCGGGTCTTCATAGACCTGGTCCAGCGTATTGATGGGGCCTGCCGGCACACCCACGCCCTCCAGCGCGGCCAGCCAGTGGTCCCGCGCGCCGGTCGCCATGCGTTCGGCCAGCAACGGCACCAGTTCCGCCCGGTTCTTCACGCGCTGCGGGTTGGTCGAGAAGCGCGGGTCCGCTGACAGTTCGGGCAGGCCGATCGCGCCGCAGTAGTTGCGGAACTGGCTGTCGTTGCCGACCGCCACGATCAGGTGGCCATCGGCCGCCGCGAACACCTGGTAGGGCACCAGGTTCTGGTGCGCATTGCCCGCGCGCTTGGGCGCCACGCCCGAGGTCATGAAGTTCAGGTTCTGGTTGGCCAGCATCGAGACCTGGCAATCCAGCAGCGCCATGTCGATGTGCTGCCCCAGGCCGCTGTTGGCGCGTTCCAGCAGCGCGGCCAGGATGCCCACCGTGGAATACATGCCGGTCATCAGGTCGGCCACCGCCACGCCGGCCTTTTGCGGACCGCCGCCGGGCAGGTCATCGCGTTCGCCGGTGATGCTCATCAGCCCGCCCATGCCCTGGATCATGAAGTCGTAGCCGGGGCGGCTGGCGTACGGGCCCGTCTGGCCGAAGCCGGTGATCGAGCAATAGATCAGGCGCGGGTTGATGGCCTTCAGGCTTTCGTAGTCCAGGCCGTATTTCTTCAGCCCGCCCACCTTGAAGTTCTCGACCAGGATGTCGCTTTGCAGCGCCAGTTCGCGCACCAGCTCGGCGCCGCGCGGGGACGCGATGTCCAGCGCCACCGACAGCTTGTTGCGGTTGGCCGACAGGTAGTACGCGGCTTCGGTGGTGTCGTTGCCCGCTTCGTCCTTCAGGTAGGGAGGCCCCCAGGCGCGCGTGTCGTCGCCGGCGCCGGGGCGTTCGATCTTGATCACTTCGGCGCCAAGGTCGGCCAGGTTCTGGGTGCACCAGGGGCCCGCCAGTACGCGGGTGAGATCCAGCACGCGTATGCCGGTAAGGGGAGCGGGACGTTGCGACATCAGTGTTCTTTTCGCTAGATGGGAAATGAAAACGTCTGGGCTGGCGGCCAGCGCAAGCCAGACTGGAGTCCGTCATGCCAGCGGGCCAGGCCGCCAGCGCGTCATATGCGATATTAGCCGTTCAAGCCCCGGGCCGGTCGCCGGCATCGCCGGGCGGCCGGCGCACGGACGCGGGCGTGCGCGGCAGGGGTGGCGTGCAGGCACCCGCAGCCGCACGCGCCCCCTGACCGGCTTGGCATCAGGAATGGGCCTTGATCGTTTCGCGCGCGATCACCAGCTGCTGGATCTGCGACGTGCCTTCGAAGATGCGGAACAGGCGCACGTCGCGGTAGAAGCGTTCCACCGCGTATTCCGACATGTAGCCCGCCCCGCCGTGGATCTGCACGGCGCGGTCGGCGACGCGGCCCACCATTTCAGTCGAGAACAGCTTCGCGCAGGCGGCCTGCATCGTGGTGTTTTCGCCGCGGTCGCGCATGCGGGCGGCATCCAGCACCATGCAGCGGGCGGCGTAGAGCTCGGCCTGGCTGTCGGCGATCATGGCCTGGATCAGCTGGAACTCGGCAATCGGCTGGCCGAATTGCTTGCGCTCCATCGCGTATTTGACGGCGTCTGACAACAAGCGGTCGGCGATCCCCACGCACAGCGCCGAGATATGCAGGCGGCCCTTGTCCAGCACGCGCATCGACGTGCGAAAGCCATTGCCTTCTTCGCCGCCCAGCAAGGCGCTGGCGGGCACGCGGCAGTTGTCGAACACCACGTCGCTCGTCAGGGCGCCGGCCTGGCCCATCTTCTTGTCGGGCTTGCCGATGCTCAGGCCCGGGGTGCCGGCTTCGACCAGGAAGCACGAGATCGAGTTGGCACGGCGCTCCGGCGCGGTGCGCGCCATGACCGAGAACAGGCCGGCGATGGGCGCGTTGGTGATGTAGCGCTTGGTGCCGTTCAGCACGTAGCCGTCGCCATCGCGTTCGGCGGAAAGCCGCAACGCCATCGCGTCGGAGCCGGCATCGGGCTCGGTCAATGCGAACGAGCCGATCAGTTCGCCGCTAGCCAGCTTGGGCAGGTAGCGGGCGCGCTGGTCGTCCGTGCCGGCCAGCACGATGGCCTGCGAACCGATGCCGATGTTGGTGCCGGCCAGCGAACGAAACGCGGGCGAGGTCTGGCCCAGTTCGAACACCACGCGCACTTCTTCTTCCATCGTCAGGCCCAGGCCGCCGAATTCCGGCGCGATCGACAGGCCGAAGAGACCCAGTTCGCGCATTTCGTTGACGATGGCGAGCGGGACCTGGCCGCTTGAGGCCAGTTCGTCTTCGGCGGGGATCAGGCGCTCGTGCACGAAGCGGCGCACGGCGTCCAGGAGGAGGTTCAGGGTTTCGGTGTCCAGGGCCATGATGGGAGTCTCACAAGGAATGCGGTGCAGGGATGCGGTGTGGGGAAGCGAATATCGGCGGCGGCGCTCAGGCGCGCATGCCGCCCAGCAGGAGATCGAAGTAGCCGGCGGCGATAGTTTCGGCGCTGTCGCCTTGCCCCGGCTTGTACCAGCGCACCATCCAGTTCAGCATGGACAGCACGGCGCGGCCGGTGGCGGCCACGTCCAGCGGGCGGAACGCGCCGTCGGCCACGCCCTGCGCAATCAGTTCGCGCAGGCGCTTCTCGTAGCTGTCGCGCAACCGGGCGGCGTCTTCGCGTTCGGGCAGGGCCATGCCGGAATAGCCGATCAGCATCGTCACGAATTCGGCGTGGTGCTGTTCGAAGTAGCGGGCATGGCCGACCATGAACGCGCGCAGCCGGGCGGCGGCACCCTCGGCGCGGTCGACGTCCTGGCCCACGTTCTGGGTCAGGCCGCTCAACACGCCCAGGATGATGGCGTCGTAGATGTCCTGCTTGGTCGTGTAGTAATGGTAGATGGCCGCCTTGGACACGCCAATGGCGGCCGCCAGATCCGACACGGAGCTGCCGTCGTAGCCGCTTTGGGCGAAGAGCTTGGCGGCTTCTTCCAGGATGCGTTCGCGCGGGGCCGCCAACGTAGGAGGCCGGCCGGCGCGGGCGCGCTTCAGGGGAGGAGGGGCGGAGGTCGCCATGACAGCCTTTGCAAAGAGGTTGCGCCGCGGGCGGCCAAGGGGCCGGGCGGGCCTCCATTGACAGCAGTTCGGCGCATGCCGTTAAATAAAGATTAATTAATTACCGGACGGTCGGTAGGTAATTATAGGCACATCCGCCTCGGGGACTCAAGCCTGTCCGCTGGCGGCCTCTTCTGGACTGACCTGAACACAACGCGACGACGCTATGCCCCACTCTCTCGTGACAGATTTGTATGGCCAGATGTCCCTGCCGGTCATCAGCGCCCCCATGTTCATCGTCTCCAACCCGACGCTGGTAGTCGCCCAATGCACCAGCGGCATCGTGGGGTCGTTTCCCGCGCTGAACGCGCGCCCGCAAAGCCTGCTGACGGATTGGCTGGACGAAGTGCAGGCCGGCCTGGCCTCGTACCGTGAAGCGAATCCGGGCGCCGCCGTGGCGCCGTTCGCCGTGAACCAGATCATCCACCAGTCCAACGACCGCCTGGAGCAGGACCTGGCCGTATGCGCCAGCCACCGCGTGCCACTGATCATCACCAGCCTGCGCGCCCCCGGCGACCTGGTCAAAGGCGTGCACGACTGGGGCGGCAAGGTGTTCCACGACGTCACCACCATCCGCCACGCCGAAAAAGCGCTGGAAGCCGGCGTGGACGGGCTGATCCTGGTCTGCGCAGGCGCAGGCGGCCATGCCGGCACGCTAAGCCCCTTCGCACTGGTGTCCGAAGTGCGCCGCTTCTATGACGGCCCGTTGATCCTGTCGGGCGCCATCACGTCCGGCGCACACGTGCTGGCGGCGCTGGCCATGGGCGCCGACTTCGCCTACATGGGCACGCGCTTCATCGCCAGCGAAGAAGCCAATGCCAGCGAAGGCTACAAATCCGCCATCGTCGAGGCCAGCGCGTCCGACATCCTCTACACCCCGTTCTTCACCGGCATTCCCGGCAACTACCTGAAGGCCAGCATCGCGGCCGCCGGGCTGGATCCGGCCAACCTGCCGCAGCCGGACAGCGGCGCGTCCAACTTCGGTTCGTCCCGGGTCAAGCCGTGGAAAGACATCTGGGGCGCGGGCCAGGGCGTGGGCGGCATCGCCAGCATCGAACCCACCCGCAAGATCGTCGACACGCTGCGCCGCGAGTACGACGAAGCCCGCGCGCAATTGGCCGCCAGGACCTACGCATGAGCGCGGGCCTGAAGGTGGCGCGCGACGGCGCCGTCCTGACGCTGACCATCGATCGCCAGGACCGCCGCAACGCGCTGGATACGGCGACGTACGCGGCCTTGACCGAACAGATCTCGCTGGCGTCGGCCGACCTGTCGGTATCGGCGGTGATCCTCACCGGCGCGGGCGAACACTTCACGGCCGGCAACGACCTGCGCGACTTCCAGGCCGAACGCGGCGCGGGCGACAGCGCCGGCCTGACGTTCCTGCGGGCCCTGACCACGGCGGAGGTGCCGGTCATCGCTGCGGTCGAGGGCTACGCCATCGGCATCGGCGTGACCCTGCTGCAGCACTGCGATTTCGTCCATATCGGCGAAGGCGCCACCTTGCGCATGCCGTTCGTGGCGCTGGGCCTGTGCCCGGAAGGCGCCTCCAGCCTGCTGATGCCGCGCCTGGCCGGACGCCGAGCCGCCGAATGGCTGCTGCAGGGCAAGGCGTTCTCGGCCGCCGACGCGCACGAGGCGGGTTTGGCGACCTCGGTCGCGCCCAAGGGCCAGGCGCTTGCGGCCGCGCAGGCAACCGCCGCCGACCTGGCGCGCCAGCCGCCCGCGGCGCTGCGCCTGACCAAGGCCATGATGAAACGCGCCGACCGGCAGGCCATCCAGGAAACGCTGGACTACGAAGCCCAGCAATTCCGCGCCCGCCTGCAAACCGAAGAGGCGCAGGCGGCGTTCGCGAAGTTCTTCAAGAAATAGCGGCGTGCGTGAAGATGGGTTGCGCGCGCTGCGCTACGGCGCTTTTGCGGCGGGGTTTTCGCGCTCCACCCATCCTACGGGGCAAGACCGCCGCTTGTAGGATGGGTGGAGTGCGTTCCGGCGCCCCAAAGCACACTGAGGCATGCCGCACGTAACCCATCACTGATGCATGCGGCAGATGGGTTGCTCGTGCAACCCATCGCTTCAGAACGGCGAATCGGGCCGGAAATTGGGCGCCCGGCGCTCTCGCAGGGATTTGACCCCCTCTTTGACGTCCGGCCCGCCGAAGCCCATGAATTCCAACGCGAGCGACGTGTCGAAGGTGGGGCCAGCCATGCGCAGCCAGTTGTTCAGCGAATACTTGGTCCAGCGAATGGCGGTCTGCGAGCCGGCGGCCAGCTTGTTGGCCACTTCGAAGGCGCGGGTGATGAGCTCGGCCTCGTCCACGCACAGCGACACCAGGCCGATGCGCTCGGCTTCCTCTCCCGTGACGGTTTCGCACAGCATCAGGTAGTACTTGGCGCGGGCCATGCCGCACAACAGCGGCCAGACGATAGCGGCGTGGTCGCCCGCGGTCACGCCCAGGCGGGTGTGGCCGTCGATGATCCGCGCGTCGCGCGCCGCGATCGAGATGTCGGCCAGCAGCCCGGCCACCAGCCCCGCGCCCACGGCCGCGCCATGCATGGCGGACACAATGGGCTTGCTGCAATTGATGATGTTGTAGACCAGGTCGCGGGCTTCGCGCCAGACGCGGGTGCGCACGTCGAAGTCGTCCGCCATCTGCTGCACCAGGTCCAGGTCGCCGCCGCCGGAAAAGCCCTTGCCTTCGCCGCGGATCACCACCACCCGGGTGTCGGGGTCGGTGTCGATATCGCGCCAGATATCGGCCAGTTCGCGGTGCATGCGGTCGTCCGCCGTGGACAGCTTGCCCGGCACGCCGCCCTTGGCGCCCATGATCAGTTCCAGCACGCCGCCGGGATGCCGGCGCAGCTTCAGGGACTCGTAGGCCGAATAGTGTTGCAGCGTGATATCAGTCATTGTCTTCTCCGCGTTGTCTTTACCAGTGGGGCAAGCCTGAGGCCGGCGCGTTTTTGCGAACTATAGTGGATACATCGGCGTCCACCCGCCGACAGCCCGAAGGAGCCTCACCCCATGAACACCCCCGCCCCGTCCGCCGGCGCCCCCATCGACCGCGCCAGCCTGCCTGCTCTGTTCGCCCCCCGCGGCGCGGACACCCACAAGGGCAGCTTCGGCACCGTCGGCATCGTGGGCGGCGGCCCGGGCATGGCGGGCGCGGTGTTGCTGGCGGGCCGCGCCGCGCTGAAGGTGGGTGCCGGCAAGGTGCTGGTCGGCTTTGCGCAGGACGCGGCGCCCCTTGCCTGCGACCCGCTGCAACCCGAACTGATGCTGCGCGACGCGCGGTCCCTGCTGGAGGAGGACTGGGGCATCACCGCCTGGGTCGCCGGCTGCGGCATCGGCACGGGCGCGCTGGCGGCCAATATGCTGTCGGAACTGTTCGTCCTGCGGCATGAAGCCCCGCTGGTGCTGGACGCCGACGGCCTGAACCTGCTGGCCCAGGGCGACATCCAGCCCAATTGGGGCCCCGGCCCCGTCGTGCTGACCCCGCATCCCGCCGAAGCGGGCCGCCTGTTGGGACTGACGGCCGCACAGGTGCAGGCGGATCGGCGGGGCGCGGCCTGGCAACTGGCGCAACGTTTCAATGCCTGGGTGGTGCTCAAAGGCGCCGGCACCATCGTCTGCTCGCCGGACGGCAGCCGGCGGACCAACACCAGCGGCAACCCCGGACTGGCCACCGCCGGAACGGGGGACGTATTGGCCGGGATGCTGGGATCGCTGATCGCCCAGAAGCTGCCCTTCGAACAAGCCGTGTCCGGCGCCGTCTGGCTGCACGGCACCGCGGCCGACGCACTGGTGGCCCGCGGCATCGGCCCTATCGGGCTGACGGCGGGGGAGCTCGCGGATGCCGCCCGCGCCCTGCGAAATGGCCGCTAAGGGGCAAAAAGCGCGCTAAGTCCCCGTCGCATAAACATTTTTACAACATACTAGGGTTTTCCCCTAAAAGGTCGTTGCTTTTAATTTAGGGTTATCCCTATAATGGTTTACCCCAAGACGAAACGGACTGGAGAAGACCATGAGCGAACTGACCTTGAATAGCACTGCCCGCCTGACCGACGCGCTGGAGCGCGACCTGCTCCGCGGCGCTCTCGAGAACCAACCGAATTCCCACCCGCTGACCAACCTGAAGAAGGCTGGCCAAACCGTGATGGCCGCTGTCGCCAGCGTGTTTGCCTTCATCGACGAAGTGAACGAATCGATGAACAAGGCCCGCGCCGCCAGCTCGCGCTTCTCCGGCTCTCAGTGGTAAGTACAGCTGCGCTGGACTGAATCGCGACCGATCTCCCGCGATTCAGCCCGGCGCGCTGCCGTTGCAACGGCCTGCTTGGCCGGTCCAAGCACCCCGTTCGGCGGACTCCGGCGCCTGCCCCTCACCGGCGCCATCGCGCCGCGCCGGCTCCCATTCATGCTGTTGGGAGCCCTCGCGACGCCCTCCCGGCCCTGCTGCCGCACCCCTCCTCTCGGCGTTTTCCCTAGCGCCCGATTCGCCGTTCTTCATTGACAGCGCGCGAAGCCCCTACCGATAATCGGCCCCTTGCCGTCGTGCCTGGCGCCAAACACCGTAAGCCCCCCGGCCGGCACCCGCTGCCCGCCCGGCCCGCCCGGTGGTTCTTGCGCAGGCACGATCCGGTTCGTTATCCATCCGGAGTTGTCACCATGAAGTTGCGCACCACCCTGGCCCTTGTGGCCGCCGCCATCCCCTTGGCAGCCGCCCAAGCCCAGACGCTGAAGATCGGCCTGTCGGCCGAACCCACTTCGGCAGACCCCCACTATCACAAGATGACGCAGAACGACGCGTTCTCCGCGCACGTCTACAGTTCGCTGGTGGGCCGCAGCGCCGACATGAAACTGACGCCCCAGCTGGCCACGTCGTGGAAGAACCTGGACGACCTGACCTGGGAATTCAAGCTGCGCGACGACGTCAAGTTCTCCAACGGCAAGCCGTTCACGTCCGAGGACGTGCTGTTCACGATCTGCCGCACGCTGAACAACGAAACCAACGTGTCGCAGTCCTACATGGACATGACCAAGCGCATCACCGACGTCCAGACGCCGGATGCGCACACCGTCATCATCAAGACCGGTGAGCCCTTCCCGCTGATGCCCGCCGAACTGGCCCGCTCGCTGCCCATCGTCTGGAACGGCATCGTCGAGCACGGCAAACTGACGTTCGACCCGAAGAAGGGTTGCGGCGTGACCGGCGCCTGGCCGACGGTGGCCGACTTCAACAACGGCAAGGACGCCATCGGCACCGGCCCGTACACCCTGAAGTCGTACGTGAAGGGCACTGGCATCGAGCTGGTCCGCAACGAACAATATTGGGGCGAGAAGCCCTACTGGAAGGAAGTGAAGTTCGTGCCGGTGCCGTCCGCCGGCCCGCGCCTGACCGGCCTGCTGTCCGGCGACTTCGACATGATCGAAAACCCGGCCGCCCGCGACCTGCCGCGCCTGAAGGACAACCCGAAGTTCGGCTTCGTGGCCACGCCGTCCACCCGCCTGGTGTTCTTCCAGCCGGACGTGGGCCGCAACCCGAGCCCGTTCGTCAAGACGACCGACGGCAAGAACCCGCTGCAGGACCTGCGTGTTCGCAAGGCTATTTCCATGGCCATCGACCGCAAGACCATCACCGCCCGCATCATGGACGGCATGGCCACCCCGGCCTACCAGTTCATGCCCGACGGCATGTTCGGCGCGCTGCCCAAGGCACCGGAAATCAAGTACGACCCGGAAGGCGCCAAGAAGCTGCTGGCCGAAGCCGGCTACCCGAACGGCTTTGAAATGACGCTGTCGTCCACCAACGACCGTTACGTCAACGACGGCCAGGTGGCCCAGGCCGTGGCCCAGTACCTGGCCCGCGTCGGCATCAAGACCAACGTGGACGCCATGACGGCCTCCATCTATTTCCCCAAGCGCGCCAAGCGCGAGTTCAGCTTCTCGATGGGCGGCTGGCCGGCGGAAACGGGTGAAGCCTCGGCGCTGTTCCAGCTGTGGGTCGCGTCCCTGGATTCGCCCAACAGCCTGGGCACCAGCAACTACGGCGGGTTCTCCAACGCCGATTTCGACAAGGTGTACAAGCAGGCCATCGTGACGGTGGACGCGCCCAAGCGTGAAAAGCTGCTGCAGGAATCCACCCAGATCGCCCTGGACAACGTGCCGCTGATCCCGCTGCACTTCGAAAGCAGCATCTGGGCCTTCCGCAAGGGCATCACCTACGAAGGCCGCCGCGACCAATACACGCTGGCCACCTCGGTCACGCCCGAAAAGAAGTAATCAGGTCCGCCTGAACGACAGAACGGCTGCCTTCGGGCAGCCGTTTTTTTTCGCCCCGCCACGAGAGCCGGCGCCGGGGGCACGCCGTATGGCCAGACCTTATGGCCGCCCCTTATGGCCGCCCCGCCGGGCCCGCCGCCAGCGCCTGGTCCAGTTCCCGGGACAGCAGTTCGATGAACGCCTCTGCCTTGGGCGGCAGCACCCGCCCCGGCATCACCTGGATCTGCAGCGTGCGCGATTGCAGCTCGACGTTGGAAATCGGCACGGCCACCAGTTCGTCGCGCCGCAGGCTCCACGCCACCGAGATATAGCCGCTGAGCATGATGGCGTCCGTGCCGAACACGAAACCGTGCAGGGGCGAGGAATCGTTGCACGTCAGCACCGGGTCCAGTTGCACCGATTCCAGCGCGCAGCCCATTTCGAAGAGCTGGCGCGTGGTGGTGCCCGCCCCGGTCAACGCCAGCGGAAAATCGCTGAGGTCCTGCAGGCTGACGCTGCGATGGCCGGCCAGCGGATGGTTGGACGCCATGACGGCGTGCACCGGCGCGCGGCGCGAATACCGCACGCTGACCCCATTGACCCGTTCGGCGATGAACGTCATGCCCAGATCGGCCCCGCCTTCCGCCACCCGGCGGCTTACCTCGGCCGGGGATCCCACGAAGAGGTCGAAGCGGATATTCGGCCGTTCCTGGTGAAAGCGCGCCATCACCGACGGCACGAAGATGCGCGCGACGCCTTCGACCGCCGCCACCCGGATCTCGTTGCGCGCCATGCCGCGGGCGGCGGCAATCTCCTGCAAGACCGACTCAGCCTCAAGCATGGTGCGCCGGGCGTGCGCCAGCAGCAACTGGCCCGCAGGGCTCAGGACCATGCCCCGGGCGGCGCGCTCGAAAAGCGGCGCCCCCGCTTCCTCTTCCAGCTTGGCGATCTGCCGGCTGATTGCCGACACCGCCACATGCAGGCGCTCGGACGCGCCGCTCAGGCTGCCCGCCTGGGCAACCTCCAGAAAGTACTTCAGGGCGATTCCGTGCATGTTCAAGCCTCGCTGCCGGCGCAGACCTTTGCCTTTTCAGCAAAGCTGCCGATAAATATTCTAATTGTAGAGAAAGCTGCCAAACTCCTAGAATTCGCGGGGACCGCATCGCACCGGTGCGCGAATGAAGCTCGCCTGGCCCCAACCCCTATACAATCCCCTCGCTTCATCGGAGTTCCCATGCCCACGTCCCCGTCCGCGCCCCGTCCGCGCCCTTTCCTGCTTGCCTGTCCCGACCTGTCGGCCGAACGCCTGGGCAATACGGATACGCCGGGCGTCTGGCATTTCGATTCGGGCGTGCCGGGCAAGCGGGTCATGCTGAGCGCGCTGATCCACGGCAATGAGCTGTGCGGCGCCTGGGCGTTGAAGGAAGCGCTGGCTGCCGGTCTGCGTCCGCGCCGCGGTTCGCTGACGCTGGCGTTCTGCAACCTGGCCGCGTTCGACCGTTTCGACGCCGCCAACTACGCCCCCGCGCGCTTCGTCGACGAAGACATGAACCGCGTCTGGAGCGACGACAAGCTGGGCCTGCCGATCAGCCAGGAACGCCGCCGCGCCGCCGAGATCCGCCCGTGGGTGGAACAGGCCGACTGGCTGCTGGACTTCCATTCGATGAGCAATTCCGACGTGCCGCTGCAACTGACCGGCATGGAACAGCGCAATATCGACCTGGCGCTCGCGCTGGGCAACCCCGCCACCATCATCGCCGACGCCGGCCATGCCGCCGGCGTGCGCATGCGCGATTACGGCCGCTTCGGCGAAGCGGGCGACAACGGCACGCGTTCCCTGCTGATCGAATGCGGCTTTCACGGCGCACCCGAGGCGCGCGGCGTGGCCGTGGACCAGATGGCGCGCTTCCTGCTGGAAGCCGGCACGGTCGATGCCCAAGACATCCCCGCTGGCTGGGTCGCGCCCGGCGCCCCGGCGCAGCGCGCGCTGCGCGTAACGCATGCGGTGGCCGCCAAGAGCGCCGACTTCCGTTTCGCCGAGCCCTGGAAGGGCCTGGAAACGCTGGCGGCCGCCGGCACCGTGATCGGCTGGTCCGAAGGCGAACCCGTCGCCACCCCCTACGACAACTGCGTACTGATCATGCCGTCCACCGCGAACCTGCGGCCCGGCGTGACGGTCGTCCGCCTGGCCCAGCCTATCGCCTGATCCGCATCCCTGATTCACCACGAGGGAGCGCCCGCCAGAGGCGCCCTTCGGCACGACGAGCACGACCGGCACTACCCATAACAACTAGGGAAAAACATGTCAGCCCAGGTATTCATCCGCAGCGCCTTGCTGGCCTGTACGCTCGCCGCCTGTACGGCGGCCGTCCAGGCCCAGACCCCGCCCTCTACCCTGAAGATCGGCCTGTCGTCCGAACCGACGTCGATGGACCCGCACTACCATCAGGCCACGCCGAACGATGCGATGACCTCGCACATGTTCGAGACGCTGGTGGGGCAGGACGCCAAGATGGCCCTGATCCCGCGGCTGGCCACGGCCTGGAAGGCGGTGGACGACACCACCTGGGAATTCAAGCTGCGCGACGGCGTGAAGTTCGCAAACGGCCAGCCCTTCACCGCGCAGGACGTGATCTTCACGTTCTGCCGCGTGATGAACAACGAACAGTCCATCGGCGGCTCGTACCCCGCCGTCGTCCAGAAGTTCGCTGATGTGCAGGCGCGCGACGGCAACACGCTGGTCATCAAGACGCACAAGCCCTATCCGCTCTTGCCCAACGACCTGACCCGCACCGCCATGCTGTGGAGCGGCATCGTCGAGCACGGCCCCATCACGTTCGACCTGAAGAACAAGTGCGGCGTGACGGGCCCCTGGCCCACGGTGGCCGACTTCAACGGCGGTCGCGACGTGATCGGCACCGGCCCCTACACGCTGAAGTCCTACGTGAAGGGCACCGCCATCGAACTGGCCCGCAACGACGGCTACTGGGGCGACAAGCCTGCCTGGCCGGCCGTCAAGCTGGTGCCGGTGCCTGCGGCGGGCCCGCGCCTGACGGGCCTTCTGGCCGGCGATTTCGACCTGATCGAAAACCCCGCCGCCCGCGACGTAAAGCGCATTTCGCAAACCCCGGGCTACGGCTACGTAATCACGCCGTCCGTGCGCGTGGTGTATTTCCAGTTTGACGTGGCCCGCAGCCCCAGCCCCACGGTCAAGGCCGCCGACGGCAAGAACCCCTTGCAGGACGTGCGCGTGCGCCGCGCCATTTCGATGGCCATCGACCGCAAGACCATCGCCGACCGCATCATGGACGGCGCGGCCACCCCCGCCAACCAGTTCCTGCCCGACGGCATGTTCGGCACGCTGCCCCATCCGCCCGAACTGAAGTACGACCCGGAAGGCGCCAAGAAGCTGCTGGCCGAAGCCGGCTACCCCAACGGCTTCGAACTGGCCGTCTCGTCCACCAACGACCGCTACATCAACGACGCCCAGATCTCGCAGGCGGTGGCGCAGTACCTGTCCCGCGTGGGCATCAAGACGACCGTCGACGCGATGACGCGCTCGGTGTATTTCCCCAAGCGCGCCAAGCGCGAATTCAGCTTTGCGATGGGCGGCTGGTCATCCGAAACCGGTGAAGCCTCGTCTTTCCTACAATACTGGGTTACCCGGTTCGACAAAGCGCAAGGCCTGGGCACCAGCAACTACGGCGGTTACGACAACCCCGAGTTCGACGGCGTGTTCAAGCGCGCGCTGGTAACCGTGGACCCGGCCGAGCGGGAAAAGCTGCTGCAACAGTCCCTGACCCTTGCACTGGCCGACCTGCCCAGCATCCCCCTGCACTTTGAAAGCAGTATCTGGGCGTTCAAGAAGGGGCTGGCCTACGAAGGCCGGGCCGATCAGTACACCCTGGCCATGTCGGCCAAACCCGCCAAGTAAGCACGCGGCGCCAAGAAACCCTGAGCCCACCAAGGAAATCATCACGTGGCCTTGTTCATCCTACGCAGACTGATACAGAGTCTGTTCGTGCTGCTGGCCGTTTCGGTCGTGGTCTTCTTCGCGGTGTACGCCGTGGGCGACCCGATCGAACTGCTGGTCAGCCCCGAAGCCAGCCAGGCCGCCCGCGAGGCGATGATCGCCCGCCTGGGCCTGGACCTGCCCGTGTGGCAGCAATACACCGGATTCCTGTGGCGCGCGCTGCACGGTGACCTGGGCACGTCCTTCGTGCACGGCATCCCCGCGGTCGAACTGATCGTGCAACGCATCCCCGCCACCTTCGAGCTCGTCTTCGTGGCCATCATGCTGACCTGTGTGGTCGGCATCCCGCTGGGGCTCGTCGCCGGCCTGTACCGCGACGACTACCTGGGCCGCGGCATCATGGCGTCGTCCGTGCTGGGCTTTTCGCTGCCGAACTTCTGGCAGGGCATGATGCTGATCCTGCTGTTCGCCGTCTGGCTGGGATGGCTGCCCGCCACCGGGCGCGGCGACACCGTCACTGTGCTGGGCGTGCGCCTGTCCATCCTGACGGCCGACGGCTGGTCGCACCTGATCATGCCGGCCATCAACCTGGCGCTGGCCAACATCGCGCTGGTGCTGCGCCTGACCGCCTCCGGCGTGGTCGAGGCCCGCAGCCAGGACTACGTGAAGTTCGCGCGCGCCAAGGGCGTCAAGCCCGGCCGCATCGTGCGCCGCCACATCCTGCGCAACATCCTGATCCCGGTCGTGACCGTGATCGGCATGGAATTCGGCAGCCTGATCGCCTACTCCACCATCACCGAGACCGTGTTCGCATGGCCCGGCATGGGCAAGCTGCTGATCGACAGCGTCTACCAGCTGGACCGCCCCGTGGTGGTCGCGTACGTGATGCTGGTCACCCTGATCTTCGTGGTCATCAACCTGGTTGTGGACATCCTGTACGCCGCGCTCGACCCGCGCGTGCAGCTCGTGACCCCCGCTCAATAATCCGCCATGGCTAACTCTCCCAATCCCGGCCGCACCCGCACCGTCCAGCCTCTGGCTGAGACGCCGCAGCGCGCCTCCATCCTGAAGAAACTGCGCGCGCGCCCCACGGTGCGCGGTTCGGTAATCGCGCTGGCCATCCTGGTGGTCCTGGTGATCTTCGCCCCGTACTTTGCGCCGCAGAACCCGTATGACCTGGCCAACCTGTCGCTGATGGACGGCCGCCTGGCGCCGCGCCAGGCGCTGATGGACGGCAGCATCGCCTGGCTCGGCACCGACGACCAGGGCCGCGACATGCTCAGCGCCATCCTGTATGGCCTGCGCATCAGCCTGATGGTGGGTCTGTCCGCCGTGGTGCTGGCCACCGCCGTCGGCGGCGCGGTCGGCCTGGTCGCCGCCTATGTCGGCGGCCTGGTCGACACCGTGCTGATGCGCATCGTCGACTTCATCCTGGGTTTCCCGACCATTTTGGTGGCGCTGGTGCTGCTGGTGGTGCTGGGGCGCGGGGTCGACAAGGTGATCCTGGCGCTGGTGCTGGTGCAATGGGGCCACTACGCCCGCATCATGCGCAGCCGCGCGCTGCAGGAGCGCCGCAAGGAATACGTGGAAGCGGCCGCCAACCTGGGCTTTCCGGCCTGGCGCATCATGGTGTTCCACCTGCTGCCCAACTGCCTGGGCCCCGTCATGGTGTTCGCCACCATCCAGATCGCCACCGCGATCGCGCTGGAAGCGACGCTGTCCTTCCTGGGGGTCGGCGTGCCGATCACCGAGCCGTCGCTGGGCCTGTTGATCTCCAACGGTTTCCAATACCTGCTGTCGGGCGACTACTGGATCAGCCTGTTCCCGGGCATCGCCCTGCTGGTGCTGATTCTTTCCATCAACATCGTGGGCGATCGCCTGCGTGAAAGCCTGGACCCCAAGCGATGACGCCCACCCCCGAAGCGCTACGCGCTTCCCCCTCAAGGGGGCATGCCTGCGGACCGGCAAAGCCGGCTCCGCGGCATCCCGATCGGGCGGCGCCCGTTGCACGCGCTGCCAGTGGCGCAATGGACAACTGAAATGAGCGAAACCCTTCTTGATGTGCGCGGACTGCGCACTGCATTCCATACCGAGGCCGGCGCGTATCTGGCGGTCGACGGCGTCGACCTTACCGTGCGCCGCGGCGAAATCGTCGGCCTGGTCGGCGAATCGGGTTCCGGCAAATCCGTCACCGGCTTCTCGCTGCTGGGCCTGATCGACCCGCCCGGGGAAGTCGTGGACGGCGAAGTGAAGTTCAAGGGCACCGACCTGCGCAAGCTCTCGGAAGAGCAGATGCGCCAGTTGCGCGGCAACCGCATCGCCATGATCTTCCAGGACCCGCTGATGACGCTCAACCCGGTGCTGCGCATCGGCGAGCAGATGATGGAAGCCATCCTGACGCACGAGAACGTGTCGCGCGCGCAAGCGGAAGAACGCTGCCGCGAGGCGCTGGCCATGGTCGGCATCCCGTCGCCGGAAAAGCGCTTGAAAAGCTATCCGCACGAGTTCTCGGGCGGCATGCGCCAGCGCGTGGCGATCGCCATCGCCATGCTGAACAAGCCCGACCTGATCATCTGCGACGAGCCCACCACCGCGCTGGACGTCACCATCCAGGGCCAGATCCTCTACCGCATGCAGGAGATCTGCCGCGAGCACAACACCGCGCTGATCTGGATCACCCACGACCTGGGCGTCGTGGCCGAACTGGCCGACCGCGTGGCCGTGATGTATGCCGGCCGCATCGTTGAAAGCGGCCCGGTCGAACAGGTGCTGGAATCGCCGCGCCACCCCTACACCAAGGGCTTGCTGGATTCGATGCCGGGCGCCACGCAACCCGGCGCACGCTTGCACCAGATCAACGGCATGGCGCCCAGCCTGGCCGGCCGCCCGTCGGGCTGTGCGTTCCGCCCGCGTTGCACCCGGGTGATTCCGCGGTGCACCGAACAAGCCCCCTCCGTCACCACCGAAGGTCCGCGCAGCTATCGCTGTTACGTGCCGATAGCCCGCGAGGCACAAGAAGCATGAGCCAAGCCGATACCCCCGTCATCGAGCTCAAGAACGTCCACAAGCGCTTCGAGCAGCGACCCGACCTGGCCCAACGCATCCTGGCCCTGACCGGCCGCCCCATCGACCGCCGCACGGTGTATGCCGTCAACGGCGTGGACCTGTCCATCAAGCGCGGCGAAGTGGTCGGGCTGGTGGGCGAGTCCGGCTGCGGCAAGTCCACGCTTGGCCGCGTCGTGGCCGGCCTGCATCGCCAGACCGAAGGCGAACTGCGCTATCTGGGCCAGGACGCCGTGCGCCTGCGCGGCGCTGAAAAACTGGCCTACACGCTGGGCGTGCAGATGATCTTCCAGGACCCGCAGGCATCCTTGAACCCGCGTCAGCGCCTGCGCCAGATCCTGGGCGAATCGCTCAAGGTCCACAAGCTGGCCCCGCCCGCCGAGATTCCCGGCCGCATCGACCAGGCCCTGAAGGAAGTGGGCCTGGACGCCGAATACCGCGACCGTTTCCCGCACCAGATCTCGGGCGGCCAGCGACAGCGCATCGGCATCGCCCGTGCGCTGATGGTGGCGCCCAAGTTCCTCGTCTGCGACGAACCGGTCGCCGCGCTGGACGTGTCGATCCAGGCGCAGGTGATCAACCTGTTCATGGACCTTCGTGAGCAGCACCGCTTCACGTATCTGTTCATCAGCCACGACCTGGGTGTGGTCAAGCACATCTCGGACCGCGTGGCGATCATGTATCTGGGCAAGATCGTAGAGATCTCCACCGCGGCCGAGATCTTCGCGCGCGCCAACCACCCCTACACCCAGGCCCTGATGGCCGAAGTGCCGGACGTGGCCCGCCGCGGCCGCAAGTTCACGCCGATCAAGGGTGAAATCCCGTCGCCGCTGAACCCGCCCCCGGGCTGCACGTTCAACCCCCGTTGCCCCCACGCCATGCCGCGTTGCCGCGAGCAGGCGCCGGTCCTGAAAGAAATCTCGGCGGGCCATTGGTCGGCCTGTCACCTGAATGAAGCGAGCGCCTGATGAAACCCTCCGACATGTCCAACGTGGACCGCATCGCCATTGAAATGGGCCATGCGGGCCGCAACGCCATCCTGTACGTGGATGAAGACCGCAACTCCGATCGTCCGTTCAAGCTGCAGACGTACCGCCCCTACGGCTACACGCCGGACCGCCCGGTCGTCATCGTGCAGCACGGCGTGCTGCGCAACGGCGACGAATACCGCGACTTCTGGGTCGAGGCGGCCGACAAGCACAAGCTGCTGATCGTGGCGCTGACGTTCTCCAACGAGATCTGGCCCGGCGTCGAAAGCTACAACAACGGCCGCGTGTTCTCGGCCGGCGGCAATCCGCGCCACATCGACGGCTGGACGTATGCGCTGGTGGGCAACGTCATCCGCGACATGATCGACGGCGAAATCACCGACGGCCAGAACATCTACCTGTTCGGCCATTCGGCCGGCGGCCAGTTCGTGCACCGCCTGATGAGCAGCCAGTCGCATGCGCCGTTCAAGGCCGTCGCGGCCGGCAACCCCGGCTGGTACACGTTGCCCACGTTCGACTTCCCGTTCCCGGAAGGCATGGACGGCGTCGGCCTGACCGAAGAACATCTGGTGAAGTTGCTGGCCTACCCGATGACCATCCTGGCGGGCGATCAGGACATCGCGACCGACGACCCCAACCTGCCGTCCGAGCCGGCCGCCATGCGCCAGGGCCCGCACCGCTTTGCGCGTGCGCAGAATTACTACGAGTTCGGCAAGAAAGAAGCCGAACGCCGCGGCGTGCCGTTCGGCTGGACGCTGCAAGTGGTGCCCGGCATCGGCCACGACGGCCGCGCCATGTCGGCCGTATGCGCCAGCCTGTGGTTCGACGGCAAGATGCCGGATGCCGCCGAGCTGGCCCGCCTGGCCGGCCAGCAGGTCGCCTGATCGCCCTCTTCCTTTCCATCGCTGAATACCGATACCGCCATGTCCAACACTCAGAGCACTGAACAGATCGTCGCCGGCATCCAAAGCTGGCTGCAATGCGAATCGCCGTCGAACTTTCCGGAAGGCATTGCCGCGATGGCGCGCATCATCGCCGACTACGCGGCGGCCGCCGGCCTGACGGTGGAACTGTCGTCGCTGGGCCCCACCACGGGCCCGCTGCTGTACGCCACCAACCGCGCCCCCGGCGACACGCGCCCCGGCATCCTGATCCTGGCGCACATGGACACGGTGCATCCGGTCGGCACGCTGCTGGAGAACCCGGTGCGCATCGACGGTGACCGCCTCTACGGCCCCGGCAGCTATGACATGAAGGCGGGCATCTACCTGGCGCTGACGGCGCTGGCCGGCGTGGCCCGCCCGGGCGCGACGCAGCTGCCCGTGGACTTCCTGGTGGTGCCCGACGAAGAAACCGGCAGCCACGCCTCCCGCGTGCACATCGAACGCTTCGCCGCCAACGCCAAGTACGCGCTGGTCTGCGAACCGGCCCGCCCCAACGGCGGCAAGTGCGTCACCGCGCGCAAGGGCACGGGCATGCTGAACCTGAACGTCAAGGGCCGCCCGGCCCACGCCGGCATGCAACACGAAAAGGGCCGCAGCGCGATCCGCGAAATGGCGCACCAGGTGCTGGCGCTGGAAGCGATGACCGACTACGACCGCGGCATCACGGTCAGCGTCGGCACGATCGCCGGCGGCACGGTCACCAACACGGTGCCGGCCCTGTGCCGTTGCGTGGTGGATTTCCGCGTGCCGGACATGGGGGCCGCGGAAGACGTGCTGCGCCGCATGCGCGAGCTGTGCGCGGTGGGTCCGGATGTGGAACTGGACATTAACGTGGAACTGAATCGTCCGCCGATGGTGAAAACCGAAGCGGCGGCCAATCTGCTGGCGCTGGTACAGGGTTACGCAGATCGCGCAGGTTTCCTGCTGGAAGACGCCCCGATGACCGGCGGCGGCAGCGACGCGAACTTCACATCGGCGATGGGTATTCCGACGTTGGACGGTCTGGGCGCCGACGGCGACGGGGCACATACGTTGAATGAATATATTCTGGTGTCGACGTTGGAGCAGCGCTTGAAGTTTTGGGAATTGTTGCTTCGGGAATTGGCTTAGTTTTTTTGTGCCGTTGATGGTTCTTTAGACGCCCGTCACGGCGGTCCCGCGGGAAGTGCGGGTCAACGATTGCGGTCCGGAGCCTTCGCTCCGGACTTCCCCGTCGTCATCTTCGTCACTGCCTGCGGCAGTTCCTTCAGATTCCCTCGGGCTTATCGACTCCCCGCACTTCCCGCGGGACCGCCGCGACGGGCTCTGCTGGCTGCAATCTGACGGTCGCTGGGGAGAACCGTGTGCTTGCGTTCTCGTCAACAATTTTGAGGGGCGAAGGATCTTGCGATGCCCGCTCCCCGCCGGCCGCGCGGGCGGCCTTGGGGCGCTTACGCATTGTCTTGCGCCGTGATGTGATTGATGGTGCTCCGTAGGATGGGTGGAGTGCGATCCGGCAGGCCCAAGTACACGGGCGTATGCCGCACGTAACCCATCATCGATGCCCGCCACCATGATGGGTTACGCGCGATGGACGCCCGTGTCCTCATGCCGGATTTGCCGCGCTCCACCCATCCTACGACGCACGATCAGCCGGATCGCATCGACAGTCTTCCTATTAGACGGGTGGCGCGCGCAGGTCTGGCTACGCACACAGCTCTGCCGCGCGCCACCCGTCGCTCCACTCCACCCCGTGACTGCGGGGATCATTAGCAAACTGCTCTTCACCGGCGCGTAAGCGATCACCGCTCCGACGCCTCGACAATGCGTATGCCTCAAGCGGCCGCCTGCGCGGTCGCTTGAGGCGGGCCACGCAAATCTCGTCAGTAAACAGCGCTCTAGCAGCGCATCGAACTCAGACGGCGCAGCTCGTCGTTGGGGTCGGGTGGGTGGCGCGCAACCTTGATGCGCCCGAGGGAATCTGAAGGGAAGGCCGCAGGCCTGGACGAAGATGACGACGGGGCAGTCCGGAGCGAAGGCTCCGGACCGCAATCGTGGGCGCGCGCCACCCACCCGACCCCAACGACGGGCGTCCCACGAAGACCTGAAGGACGTCCAACGAAGATCTGCCCCCCGCCGCCTCCAATCGCCTAGAATCCTCCCAATTCCAGTCCAGAACTCCCCGCCATGTCCGCCGCCCCCGCACCTCAAAGCGCCATCGCCTACGGCCTTGCCACTCTTGCCGCCGACGGCACCATTCTTGATACCTGGTATCCGCGTCCGTCGCTAGCCGATCACACCCCTGCCGGCGGCACCCGGCATCTGACGCCTGAAGAAGCGCGCGCCGCGCTTGGTGAGCACGTTCCCACGGCCCTCATCCGGGACACACGCCGCAAAGTCGACATCGTTGCCGTCCGCACCGCGATCCCCTCGCTTGCCGAAGCGCCTGTCGACGCGCATGACGCCTATCTGCGGCTGCATCTGCTCAGCCACCGGCTGATCCGCCCCCATGACGCCAACTTGGACGGCCTGTTCGGCGTGCTCGCCAACGTCGCGTGGACCTCCGTCGGGCCCTGCGCCATCGACCAGGTCGACGCCTTGCGCTGGCAGTTGCGCGCCATCGGCCAGACCCTCGAGATCCGCGGCATCGACAAGATTCCCCGCATGACCGACTACGTCGTGCCCGGCGGCGTGCGCATCGCGGACACCGCGCGCGTGCGGCTGGGCGCACACCTGGCGGCAGGCACCACCGTGCTGCACGAAGGGTTCTGCAACTTCAACGCCGGCACGCTCGGCGCGTCGATGGTCGAAGGCCGCATCAGCGCGGGCGTCATCGTCGATGACGGCACCGACATCGGCGGCGGCGCCTCCATCATGGGCACCATGTCCGGCGGTGGCAAACAGGTGGTGTCCATCGGCAAGCGCTGCCTGTTGGGCGCCAACTCGGGCCTGGGCATCTCGCTGGGCGATGATTGCGTGGTCGAGGCCGGCTGCTACGTCACCGCCGGCACACGCGTGCTGACGCCGGAAGGCGCCGTGGTGAAAGCCGTGTCGCTGGCGGGCCAGCATGGCCTGCTGTTCCGCCGCAACTCGCAGACGGGCGCCGTGGAGTGCCTGGTGCGCACCGCCGCCTGGGGCACCTTGAACCCCGCGCTGCACGCGGGGCATTGAATGGAAAAGGGCCGCTGCAAGCGGCCCTTTCTTCATCCGGGAAAAGCCGGCGCGCCCGGCGCCGCTTGGGGTCGTGTCCCGGTCAGGCGTATTCCGCCGTCTGCCCCAACTGGTCGTACACCAGATTCACCAACAGGTCCGAGCTCAGGATGCGCGTGGCCAGGCACGAGAACACCGTCTTGCCGCTGTCGTCTTGCAGGGTGACCGTCTCGGTCCAGTCGTTCAGGTCGATGCGCTTGAGCGACTCGTAGGGCCACGTGGCGCCGCCGATGTGCAGGCCTTGCGCCGACAGGGCCAATTCCTGCGTTTCCAGGCCAGGGAACTCGCCGGCCTTGATATAGCGGAACGGAACGCGCGTGCCATTGGCGATCATGGCTTCCAGCACGGGCAGGCGCTGCTCGACGTAGCGCGAGCGGAATCCGTCCATGAATGCGGGAAATTCACTGGTGCCGCTGGGCACCACGGTCCAGTCTTGGGCCGAATCCGTGCGGTAGGCAAAGCTGTCTACCTGAACCGCCGCGGCCGGGCCGGAGGCGAACAGGCAAAGATCCTGGATGTCCGCGAAAGCCGCGTAATTACGCGTGTCGCCATGCTGGCTGACCACGCCCTTGTCATGCAATTCAAAGCGATCCGGGGCGCTCCCCGTGTGCGTAAACACCGCCAATGCGTCAGATGCCTGCGGGGTTTTGCTATTAGTCATGCAACTTCCTTATTCAGTTAGGGTGCTTTCGCGGCCCAGGACGTCGCAAAGTCATGCGACACGCATTCTCCCCCATATGAGGAATACGTGCTTGATGACCCCTTTTATCGCCGATAAAGGTGTCCGCCAAGGGGACACCAAGCACCCGCTTGCGTCACGCGCCCGGCGGAATGGGCACGAAGGGATGGTGCTGCACGTCCCCGCCCCCGGCGATGATCGCGGTCGCCTCGGGCACCTCTTCCCAGGCTCCGGGCATCTCGCTCAAGGGTTCGGACAGCAGCAGGAAGGCGTTCTCGTCCAGCGCGGCGATCTGCGCGTCCTGCGGATACAGTTCGCGCAGGTGGCGCACGCAGGTGTTGTGGAACAAGGTGCGCGATTCGGCCTCGCTGGAATAGCGCACGGCGATCAGGCGGTGGCCGTCCAGTGCGCAGACGGTCATGTTGATGGGATGCGTGACGCCATGACGCCGCCCGGTCTCTTCCACCGCGCCCACCATGCGGGCCAGCGCCGGGATCGGGTCTTCCTCCAGGCCGAACGTCAGCGCCAGCAGGAACATCACCTCGGAATCCGTCGACCCTTCCAGCGACCCGAAATACGCCGGCGCGATCATCAGCATCAGATCGCGGCGCAAGAGCGGATAGTCGCGGATGACGCCGTTATGTACGAACAGCCACTGCCCGTGCCGGAACGGATGGCAGTTGGTCTCTTGCGCGGGCGTATCGGTGGCCGCGCGGATGTGCGCGACGAAGAGCGGCGCATGGATCGCGCGCGCCGCCTCGCGCAGGTTGCGGTCGTTCCAGGCGGGATGCACGCTGCGATAGCGGAACGGCGGTTCGGGAGACTGACCCGCCGGGGCGCGGCCATACCAGCCCAGGCCGAAGCCGTCGCCGTTCGTGGTGGTGGCGCCCAGGCGAGCGTGCAGGCTCTGGTCGATCAGCGAGTGCTTGGCTTTGAAGAGCACGCTCTCCATCTGCAGGGGACTACCGGTGTAAGCCAGCCAACGACACATGACGCACTCCTTCAAGACAGACTTGACCAGTGTAGGAGCGACCCGCAATTTTCTACAAGCTTGCCCGTCCGCGCCGCGGCATAGTGGCCTTTTCCCCGCATCAGCCGGAACTTGCCTGTGACTACGCCCTCATCCGTCCCCGCCCTGCAACAGGGTTTTTCCAGCGACAACATCGCGGGCGCCAGCCCGGAAGTCTTCGACGCCCTGCTGCGCGCCGGCACTGGCCAGGCCCCGGCCTATGGCACCGACGACGGCTCCTTGCGCGTGCAGCGCAAGCTGGCCGACATTTTCGAACGCGACGTGGACGTGCTGCTGGTGCCCACCGGCACCGCCGCCAATTCCATCAGCCTGTCAGCGTTGACGCCCCCTTGGGGCGCCGTGCTGTGCCACGCGCAGGCCCACATCGCCAATGACGAATGCGGTGCGCCCGAGTTCTACACAAACGGGGCGCGCTTAAAGCTCCTGGGTGGCCAGGCCGCCAAGATCGATCCGGCAGAACTGGCCGTGGAAGCCCGCCGCAAAGTGGGCGACGTGCACTCGGTCCAACCCTCCTGCGTCAGCATCACCCAGGCCACCGAAACCGGCGGCGTCTACACGCTGGATGAAATCAACGTCATCGGCGGCATCTGCCGCGATGCCGGCCTGCCCTTGCACATGGACGGCGCGCGCTTTGCGAATGCGCTGGTCAGCCTGAACTGCACGCCGGCGGAAATGACGTGGAAGGCGGGCGTAGAGGTCCTGTCGTTCGGCGCCACCAAGAACGGTGTGCTGGGCGCCGAGGCCATTGTGCTGTTCAACCCGGAACGGGCCCGTGAACTGGAGTTCCGCCGCAAACGCGGCGGCCATCTGTTCTCGAAGATGCGTTTGCTGTCGGCCCAGCTGGAAGCGTATCTGGACAACGACCTGTGGCTGCGCAACGCACGCCAGGCCAACGCCATGGCCGCGCGGCTGGCGGCCGGCATGCAAGGGCTGCCGGGCGTGGCGCTGCAAGGCACCGTCGACGCCAACATCCTGTTCTGCCAATTGCCTGCCCAGGCCATCGAAGGCCTGCTGGCCGATGGCTTCCGCTTCTACCACGACCGCTGGGGTCCGGGCGTCGTGCGCCTGGTGACGTCGTTCGCGACGCAGGAGCAGGACGTGGACCACTTCCTGTCGGCGCTGCGCGCGCAAGTCGCTTAAGACCTGTGCTCGCGTGCGGGTCCGCGGCCTAGGCCGCCGGCTGGTACGCCGAAGGCGGCGCGCCGTAAGCCATGCGGAAGGCGCGGTTGAAGTGGCTCTGGTCATAGAAGCCCACGTCCGCCGCCACCTGGGCCACCGACACCCGCTCGGTGGCCAGCGCCGCGCAGGCGCGCTCCAGCCGCAACCGCACCAGCCACGCGTGCGGCGTCAGGCCAGCCGAATGCGTGAAACGCCGCAGGAACTGGAAGCGGCTCAATCCGCATAGCCGGGCCAGGTCGTCCAGCGCGATCTTCTCGCACAGGTGCGCCTGGCAATAGTCGCGCACGGCGTGCAGATGCGTGGACGACAAGCCGCCCTTGACCGTTTCGGGCTGCACGGCGCCGGTACGCGCGAACAAGGCGCCCATCAACGCCAGCGACTGCGATTCCTGCGCCAGTGGCTCATCCGGCGCACCCGACATCCACACGCTGTGCAACGCCATGAAACGGGCGGCCAGCGCGGCGTCTTCCACCAGCGTCGCAGAGAAGCGTTCATCCGCAGCCGCCCCCGACACGTCTTCGATGAAGCCGCGCATCAGCTCGGCCGACAGGCGGAAGGTCTTCAGTGTGTACGAAGCACCATAAGCGTCGACGCCCGCGCCATCGTGGATCTCGCCCGGCGGCATCAGGGCAAGGCCGCCGGGGCCCAGCAGGATGCTCGTGCCGCGGAAACACTGGCGCTGCACGCCCTGCGTCACCAGGCCGATGTGATAGTCCACATGGTAGTGGCGGTCGAACTGGAATTCGCTGAACCGCGCCTGGCCCAGCACCAGCCCCGGCGTGCCGGGCACCGGGTGATATCGGACGTCGTCTTTCATGGCGTCGGCTCCCGCGCGCTACTTCTTCAACAGCGCCTTCAGCATCGCCATGCGCTCCTTGGGATTCATGGCGGCCGTGGCTTCGTCTTCCTGCACCCGCACATCGCCCAAGCCCATCTCTTCGATGAAGCGCGACGGTTCCCGCACCAGGTCTTCACGGGCGCGGCGGCGACGCTTGCACCAGCTCAGATTCAGGCTGCGCTGCGCACGCGTGATGCCCACGTACATCAGGCGGCGTTCTTCCTGGATGCGCGTGGCCAGATTCTCGGCCGCGCGCGCCGGGTCGCCGACTTCGTCGTCCTTGCCCAGGTGAGGCAGCAGCCCCTCTTCCACGCCGGCCAGATACACGTGCGGATACTCCAGGCCCTTGGAGGCGTGCAGCGTCGACATCTTCACGGCGTCGGGCTCTTCTTCTTCGCCGCGCTCCAGCATGGTCACCAGCGCCACGTGCTGCACCAGGTCGAAGAGCGTCATGTTGTCTTCTTCGGCCTTGCGCTTGAGCCAGCCCGTCAGTTCCAGCACGTTCTGCCAGCGCGTCTGCGCCGGACGTTCCTCGAACAATTCGAACAGGTGGCGCTCGTACTGGATGGCTTCCACCAGGTCGTCCAGGATGACGCCCGCGGGTTCGGCGGGCGCGGCGTCCTTGGCCGAAGCCGCGCCGCGTCCGGCGCGCCACTGCATGCGGCGGATGAACTCGGCAAAGGTGCGCAGCGGGTCCAGCTGGCGCGGCGCCAACAGGCTTTCCAGGCCGGTTTCGGCCACCGCCGCCAGCAGCGAGATCTCGCGCGAGGCTGCATACTGACCCAGCACCTGCAGGGTCGCCTGGCCGATGCCGCGCTTGGGCGTGGTAGCCGCTCGAATGAACGCGGGGTCGTCGTCGTCATTGGCCAAAAGGCGCAGATACGACAGCACGTCGCGCACTTCGGTCTTGTCGAAAAAGCTCTGCCCGCCCGAGATCGTGTACGGAATCTTCAGATTGCGCAGCGCCTGCTCCAGGATGCGCGACTGGTGGTTGCTGCGGTACAGGATGGCGAAATCCTTCCACTGCGCCTGGCGTTCGAAGCGCGAGGCCGACACCTTCATGGCGATGGATTCGGCTTCCTGCTCTTCGCCGTCCATCGCCGACACCAGGATCGGTTCGCCCACGCCCAGGTCTGACCACAGCTTCTTGTCGAACAGCTTGGGGTTCTTCTCGATGACCTGGTTGGCGGCGGCCAGGATGCGCTGCACCGACCGGTAGTTCTGCTCCAGCTTGATGAGCTTGATGTTGGGGTAGTCGGTCGTCAGCTTGGCAAGGTTCTCGATCGTGGCGCCGCGCCAGGCATAGATTGCCTGGTCGTCGTCGCCCACCGCCGTGAACATGGCGCGCGACCCGGTCAGCAGCTGCACCAGGCGGTACTGGCACACGTTGGTGTCCTGGTATTCGTCCACCAGCAGGTAGCGCACGCGGTTCTGCCAGCGCGTGCGCACTTCCTCGTTGCTGGCCAGCAGCAACGCGGGGATGCGGATCAGGTCGTCGAAGTCCACCGCCTGATAGGCCGCCAGCGTGGCCGCGTAGCTGCGGTAGACGTTGGCCGCTTCAACATCGCCCGGCGTGACCGCCTCTCGCGCGGCGTCGTCCGGCTCCAGCAACGCGTTCTTCCACAACGAGATGATGCCTTGCACGTGGCGCAGGCGGGCCTTGTCGGTGGTGGCCAGCAGTTCCTGGATGATGGACATGGCGTCATCGGCGTCCAGGATCGAGAACGTGGGTTTCAGGCCCGCGTTGCGCGCCTCTTCGCGCAGCATCTTCACGCCCAGCGAATGGAACGTGCTGATGATCAGGCCCTTGGACAGCTTGCGGTCCACCAGGGTCTTCACGCGCTCGTCCATCTCGCGCGCGGCCTTGTTGGTGAAGGTCAGCGCCACCACGTTGCGGCCCATGTAGCCGCACTCGCGCAGCAAGTAAGCGATCTTCTGCGTGATCACGCGCGTCTTGCCGCTGCCGGCGCCGGCCAGCACGAGGCACGGGCCGTCCAGGTAAAGCACCGCCTCTTTCTGGGCGGGATTCATGCCTTGGCCAATAGATTCGCTTGCGGACATTTTGAGTTGGGTCGTCATGCATCGCGCTCGCCGCAACGCGGATGCGGCCGCCAGGCGCAGGGCCGGCAGCCGCCCGTCAGCGGGCTGGTACTACGCGAGAAAATGGGGACGGGCGCAGCCGCCGATGCGGGCCTGCCGCGCCAGCGCGATAGAGGAAGACGATCATAGAACAATCGGATGGATGACGCATCGGCAGATGCCGAGGGGTCAGATCTCCAGCGGATCGACTTCCAGTTGCCAGCGCACGCGCGCCTCGTTGGCAATGTAGGGCAGATGGTGTGACCATGACGCCAGGAACGCCTGCAGGGCCGGCCGGCTGCTGCTTTCCACCAGCAGTTGCGCGCGTTCGATATTGGCCACCCGCACCACCCGCAGCGGCACCGGGTCATACAGCATGATCGCGTCCAGGCCCGGAAAGTCGGCCGCCCACTCCCCTTCGGGCAGCACGCGCGCGCGTTCCAGGAAAGCCTGTGCCACCTTCAACTCGCGCGCCTCGGCCGTCAGCAGCGCCTGGTAGACGAACGGCGGCAGGCCGGTGCTTTCGCGTTCATGCAGCGCGTGCCGCGCAAAGCCCGCGTAGTCGTGACGCAGCAGCGCCTGGTAGACGGGCTGCTCGGGATAGCCGGTCTGGATCAGCACCTCGCCGTTGCCCTGGTGGCGCCCGGCACGGCCGGCCACCTGCATCAATTGGGCGAACAGACGCTCGGGCGCGCGGAAGTCATGCGCGAACAGCATCGAATCGGAATTCAGCACGCCCACCAATCCCAGGCGCGCGAAATCGTGGCCCTTGGCCACCATCTGCGTGCCCACCAGGATGTCGACCTCGCCCGCATGCACCGAGGCGAACAGCGCCTCGGCGCTGCCCTTCTTGCGCGTGCTGTCCGCATCGATGCGCAAGATGCGCGCACCGGGAAAAAGCTCGGCCAGATGCTCTTCAATGCGCTGCGTGCCGCGGCCCATCGGCGCCAGGTCCTGGTCGCCGCATTCGGGGCATGCGCGGGGCACAGGCGCCTGATAGCCGCAATGGTGGCACTGCAGGCGGTGGCCGCGGCCGTCGGTGCGATGCAGCACAGTAAAGGCCGTGCAGCGCGGGCAATTACTGACCCACGCGCACGACTGGCAATGCAGCACGGGCGAATAGCCGCGCCGGTTCAGGAAGATCAGCGACTGCTCTTTGCGCTCCAGCCGCTGGCCGATCGCCTCCAGCAGATGCGGCGACATACCGTGCTTCATCTGCAGGCGGCGCGTGTCCACCAGCCGCATCGACGGCAAGCTGCTGGATCGCGCGCGCGCCGGCAGCGTCAGGCGCAGATAGCGGCCGCGCTCGGCGTGCTGCCACGTTTCCAGCGACGGCGTGGCTGAACCCAGCACCACGGGAATGTCCAGGTCATGGGCCCGCCACACGGCCAGGTCGCGCGCCGAATAGCGCAGGCCGTCCTGCTGCTTGTAGGAGGCATCGTGTTCTTCGTCCACGACGATCAGGCCCAGCTTGCTCAAGGGCGCGAAGATCGACATGCGCGTGCCCAGCAGCATGCGCGCGTCGCCGCGCTGGGCGCGCGCCCAGGCCTGCAGGCGTTCGCCGTCGGACAAGCCGCTATGCATGACGGCCAGGCCGTCCGGGCCCACCAGCGCCTCGAGGCGGGCGCGCAGCGCGCCTTCCAGCTGCGGCGTCAGGTTGATTTCGGGCACCATCAGCAGCACCTGGCGCCCCTGGGCCAGCACGCGTTCGGCGGCCCGCAGGTACACCTCGGTCTTGCCGCTGCCCGTCACGCCATGCAGCAGCACGGGCTTGAAGCCGGCCAAGGCGCCAATGGCGTCCACGGCGGCCACTTGGGCCTCGTTCAGTTCGGGCGGCTGGTCGGCCTTGGCCGGCGCGCGCGCCGTCTTGCGCTTGCGGTTGTCCAGCCGCGCCACCGGCCCGCCCGCCGACCGTTTGCCCTGATACGCCGTGGGTTTGCGCAAGGGTGGCGGCAAGGTCGGCAGCATTACCTCGCCCAGGGGCCGCTGGTAGTACTCCGCGGCAAACCGCGCCAGGCGCAGCCAGTCCTCGTCAAAAGGCGGCAGGTCGTCCAGCACTTGCTCGATGGGGCGGATCTGCTTCGGGTCGAACGAGGGCTCGGCCGGGTTCGCCACCACCACCCCGATCATCTTGCGCCGCCCGAACGGCACGATCACCCGCAGGCCCACCGGCACGGGGGTCTCGCTGCGGTAATCGAAGGGGCCGGGCAAGGGCACGTCCAGCGCCACGCGCACCCAGCAAACCGCTGCGGGAGTCGTCGTAATCGGCGGCGCTTCAGACATGGATGCTGGGAGGGTGCATGGGGCGGGTAGGACCTGGTTGGCGGGAAATTGCTAAGGAAGGCGCAGCGGGGCAATTGTCGCCCCAATGCGTCGGCTTGCTCCAGCCCCCGCCTGTGGATAACTTTGGGGAAAAGGCTGGGGCAACGTCAAGATTTGGAATAAGCGTAGATTGCGCACGCTGTTGCAATCCGGTGGAAAACTTGATTTTTGTCTATTAAAACAATGACTTAAACAGTCTTCCAAGATTGTAAACTAGCTTCTAAAGGGTTTTCCCCGAGCAAAATCTTGCTGTGCACAAGTGTCCGCCGGGGCCCTCAAACTTCGGCCCTTTGGACCGAAGCGTTCACTCACTTACCCCTGCAGCAAGCGGCTGTGTTGGTGGACTTCGTCGACCAATTCCGCTACCGCTTCCGGCGGCGTAAACCGCGAAATGCCGTGTCCCAGGTTGAACACGTGGCCGCCCTTGCCCACCGGGCCGAAGGCGTCCAGCACGCGGCGGGCTTCCGTACGGATGGCGGACGCGCCGCCGAACAACGCCATCGGGTCCAGGTTGCCCTGGAAGGCCACGGAGTCGCCCGTGCGGCGGCGGGCCGCAGCCAGGTCCACCGTCCAGTCCAGGCCTACCGCGTCGCAGCCGCAAGCCGCGATTTGCTCGAGCCACTGGCCGCCGCCCTTGGTGAAGACGATGACCGGCACGCGCCGGCCTTCGTGCTCGCGGGTCAGGCCGTCCACGACCTTCTTTGTGTACGCCAGCGAGAACTGCTGGAACAGGCCATCGGCCAGCACCCCGCCCCAGCTGTCGAACAGCATGACGGCTTGCGCGCCGGCGGCGATCTGCGCGTTCAGGTACTGCAGCGTGGCTTCGGCGTTGATTTCCAGGATGCGGTGCAGCAGATCCGGACGCGAATACAGCATCGTCTTGATCAGGCGGTAGTCGTCGCTGCCCTGCCCTTCGACCATGTAGCAGGCGATGGTGAACGGGCTGCCGGCAAAGCCGATCAGCGGCACCTTGCCGTCCAGTTCGCGGCGGATGACGCTGACCGCGTCGAATACGTAGCGCAGCTTGTCCATGTCGGGCACGGCAAGGCGCGCCACGTCGTCCTCGGTGCGCACCGGGCGGGCAAAGCGCGGGCCCTCGCCTTCGGCGAAATCCAGGCCCAGGCCCATCGCATGCGGCACGGTCAGGATGTCCGAGAACAGGATGGCCGCATCCAGGTCGAAACGCTCGAGCGGCTGCAATGTGACTTCCATCGCGTAGTCCGGATTCTGAGCCAGGCCCATGAAAGAGCCTGCCCGGGCGCGCGTCGCGCGGTATTCGGGCAGGTAGCGACCCGCCTGGCGCATCAGCCAGATCGGGGTATAGGGCACGGGCTCGCGCAAGAGCGAGCGCAAGAACACATCGTTCTTCAAGCTGGAAGCAGACACGACTATCCTCGATGATCGGAAGCCGTGATTTTACTTCCCCAAGCTGACAAGGCGCGCCAGGCCGGCAGACCCGGCTTGCTTGGGCGCAAGTCGGCGGCAATTCTGCCGGGCATTTCAACTTTTTCGGCGGCGGCGCGGGGTGATCCCCGGTATTTCAATACTCCGCCCGACGCGCCAGCGCCGCCTGCCGATACGGTGCGGCCTCGATGCCGTGCTTGCGCATCAGCGCCCAGAATGCGCGCCGGTGCTTGTCGCAGGCCCGTGCGGCCTGCGCCACGTTGCCGCCGTGGCGTGACAACGCGTGGCGAATGTAGTCCCGCTCGAAACCGTCCACCACCCGCGATTTGGCCACGCGGAACGGCTCCTGGGCCGGCAGGCGCCGTGCCTCGCGCATGCCGGCCGCCGCCTGTTCGACAAGTTCTGCCGGCAACCGCGGGCGAGCCGCCTCGTGCGCTGCGGCTTCTGACCCGCCCGGATAACTGGCCGCCGGTTCCCGCACACTGGCGCGCGGCGCCTGGCGCCACACGGCGGGCCGCGCCATCCGGTCCAGACGCACCCGCATGCTTTCCAGGCAGGCGGGCTGCGCGATGAAGTCCGCCACGCCCAAGCCCAGCAGGTCTTCGATGGCGGGGGCCTTCATGTCGTCCATCAGCAGCAGGATAGGCGTCGTCAGCGCGGCGCCCGCCTGGGCTAGGGCCATGCGCGCCCAGGCGACCGTGGATGGCGTCACAGGCAGGATGCAGCCGTCATAGCGCTTGAGCGATATCGCCAGGCGCGCGAGCACCTGGACGTCCTGCAGCGGATGTGGGTGGACGCCCGCGCCGTGCGCAGGAGCCGCGAGAAGCTCGGCATTGGCCTCCGCTGCGTGTGTGCGAACCAGCGGCACCAGGTGCAGCCGGATCCGCGTCAGCCGGGCTTGATGCCGGGCGACCCAATCGCGCATGGCGCCTTCATGGCCCGGCGCCAACAGCACCCCGCAATCCAGGACTTCTCGCACGCTTTCCCCTTTGGCTAAGTAGGCAAAGTTGAAGGCTACTGTCGTGCAAGCCGCGTCGCCATTCGTAGTGAACGCATTGCGGTCGCCCCCGCACCCGGGCACATGATGCGCGGGCATGAAACGCGCGGGCATGAAAAAAGCGGCCATTGGCCGCTTTTTCCAATCCGGAGCGAACCCCGGGGTACTGCTTTGCCGCTTAGTGCGAACGACCGCCTTGGCGCAGCTTGCGCGCCGCGATGGCTTGCGCAGCCAGCATGGCGAGTTCCGCTTCGACGACAGCGATGTCAGCCTTGTCCTTGGCGTTCGCAAGGGCCTCTTCGGCCTTCTTGCGAGCTTCCAGGGCACGGGCTTCGTCCAGGTCGGCGGCACGGATAGCCGTGTCGGCCAGAACCGTCACGCTGCCCGGCTGCACTTCCAGAATGCCCCCGGCGACGAAGATGTTTTCCTCGCCTTGGTCGGCACGAACGATCTTGACCGTCCCGGGGCGTATGCGCGAAATCAGCGGGGTGTGGCCGGGCAGAATGCCCAGTTCACCCGCTTCGCCAGGCAGCACCACGAACTTCGCCTCACCGGAGAAGATCGCTTCCTCTGCGCTGACGACATCCACATGCAGGGTAGCCATATCGGTTCCTTATTGCAGTTTCTTGGCCTTCTCGAAGGCCTCGTCGATCGAACCGACCATGTAGAAGGCCTGTTCCGGCAGGGCATCGCACTCGCCGTTCACGATCATCTTGAAACCACGGATGGTTTCGGCCAGCGGAACGTACTTGCCGGGCGAGCCGGTAAACACTTCAGCAACGTGGAACGGCTGCGACAGGAAACGCTGGATCTTACGAGCGCGGGCCACGGCCTGCTTGTCGTCGGGCGACAGTTCGTCCATACCCAGAATCGCGATAATGTCGCGCAGTTCCTTGTAGCGCTGCAGCGTTTGCTGCACACCACGAGCAACGGCGTAGTGCTCTTCGCCGACGACTTGCGGGTCGAGCTGGCGGCTGGACGAATCCAGCGGGTCCACGGCCGGGTAGATACCCAGCGAAGCGATGTCACGCGACAGCACGACGGTGGAGTCCAAATGCTGGAAGGTCGTGGCAGGCGACGGGTCGGTCAAGTCATCCGCAGGGACGTACACGGCCTGGATCGAGGTGATCGAGCCCGTCTTGGTCGACGTGATGCGCTCTTGCAGCTTGCCCATTTCTTCAGCCAGCGTGGGCTGGTAGCCCACGGCCGACGGCATACGGCCCAGCAGTGCGGACACTTCGGTACCGGCCAGCGTGTAGCGGTAGATGTTGTCCACGAAGAACAGGATGTCGCGGCCTTCGTCACGGAACTTCTCGGCCATCGTCAGGCCGGTCAGCGCCACGCGCAGACGGTTGCCCGGGGGTTCGTTCATCTGACCGAACACCATCGCGACCTTGTCCAGAACGTTCGACTCTTCCATTTCGTGGTAGAAGTCGTTGCCTTCGCGGGTACGCTCACCCACGCCGGCAAACACCGACAAACCGCTGTGCTGCTTGGCGATGTTGTTGATGAGTTCCATCATGTTCACGGTCTTGCCCACGCCGGCGCCGCCGAACAGGCCGACCTTGCCGCCCTTTGCGAACGGGCAGACCAAGTCAATAACCTTGATGCCGGTTTCCAGCAGTTCCACCGACGGCGACAGTTCGTCGAAGCGGGGAGCGCTTTGGTGGATGCCACGCTTTTCTTCGTGTTGGATCGGGCCGGCTTCGTCGATGGGACGACCCAGCACGTCCATGATGCGGCCCAGCGTGCCGGTGCCGACCGGCACCGAGATCGGGGCGCCCGTGCCGGTGACCTTCATGCCGCGGCGCAGGCCGTCGCTGGAGCCCAGCGCAATGGTACGCACCACGCCGTCGCCCAACTGTTGCTGCACTTCCAGCGTCAGACCCTTTTCGGCGAACGAGGAGGACTCGTCGTCGGCCAGGGTAAGCGCTTCATAAATCTTGGGCATGTGATCGCGGGGGAACTGAATATCCACCACGGCGCCGATGCACTGAACGATGGTTCCGTTGCTCATGTCGATTCCTTGCTTGATAGCTTTAGATGGGAGCTGCCTGCCTTAAACGGCGGCAGCGCCCCCTACGATTTCCGAAATTTCTTTGGTGATCGCGGCCTGACGGGTCTTGTTGTAGACCAGTTGCAGCTCTCCGATGACCTTCTTGGCGTTGTCCGACGCCGCCTTCATGGCGACCATCCGGGCCGACTGCTCCGAAGCCATGTTCTCGGCCACGGCTTGATACAGCAGGCCTTCAACGTAACGCTGCAGCAGGTCGTCGATCACGCTACGGGCGTCGGGTTCGTAGATGTAATCCCAGCTGTAGTCCGACTTCACTTCCGACGTCTTGGCCAGGCTTTCAGCACCCGTCTGGTACGGATCTTCCAAACCACTGGCCAACGGCAGCAGACGCAAGAACAGCGGCTCCTGCTTCATCGTATTGACGAAGCGGGTCGATGCCACGTACAGCGCGTCGATGCGGCCATCCAGGTAGGCGTCCAGCTGCACCTTGATCGCGCCCAGCAGGCGGTCCAGTTGCGGCTTGTCGCCCAGTTGCACTTCCTGGGAAACCAGTTTGGCGCCGATACGGGTCAGCACACCCACGCCCTTATTGCCGAAAGCGGTCGCTTGCACGGCGATGCCGTTTTTCTCGAACTCTTTCAGCTTGCCCAACGTCACGCGAGTGATGTTGGTGTTCAAGCCGCCGCACAAACCCTTGTCAGTCGTCACCATGACCACGCCGACCGCTTTGATTTCGCGTTCGACCAGGTACGGGTGGCTGTACTCGGGGTTGGCCTGCATCAGGTGCGCAGCAATCTCGCGCACCTTGGTGGCGTACGGACGACCAGCACGCATCCGTTCCTGCGCCTTGCGCATTTTGGATGCGGCGACCATTTCCATCGCCTTGGTGATCTTGCGCGTGTTTTGCACGCTCTTGATCTTGGTTCGGATTTCCTTAATTCCGGGCATTGCGCTTTCCTGTGAAGACTGGCCGATGGGTTCCGCTCACGCCTCAACCATCCGGTAAGGATGGGTGAGGCGTTGCAGACGCCTAACCCATCACTTTCTTAAAAAGCACCGTGCTTCTTGAATTCCTGAACGGCGGTGGCCAATTCGGCCTCGTCGTCCTTGGACAGTTCCTTGGTGTCTTCGATGCGCTGGATCATGGCCGCATGCTTGGCCTTCAGTTGATCCTTGAGCGACTTCTCGAACGACAGCACTTGGGCCACGTCCACGTCATCCAGGTAGCCGTTGTTGACCGTGTACAGCGTGACGGCTAGTTCCCACACTTGCAGCGGCTGGTATTGCGGCTGCTTGAGCAGTTCGACCACGCGCTTGCCGCGTTCCAGCTGGCGACGGGTGGCGTCGTCCAGGTCGGAAGCGAACTGCGCGAAGGCGGCCAGTTCACGGTACTGCGCCAAGTCGGTACGGATACCGCCGGACAGTTTCTTGACGACCTTGGTCTGCGCAGCACCACCCACACGCGACACCGAGATACCGGCGTTGATTGCGGGGCGGACACCGGCGTTGAACAGGTCGGTTTCCAGGAAGATCTGGCCGTCGGTGATCGAGATCACGTTGGTCGGAACGAAGGCGGAAACGTCACCGGCTTGCGTTTCGATGATCGGCAGTGCGGTCAGCGAACCGGTCTTGCCCTTGACGGCGCCATTGGTGAACTTTTCGACGTAGTCTTCGTTCACGCGGGCAGCACGTTCCAGCAGACGCGAGTGCAGGTAGAACACGTCGCCCGGGTAGGCTTCGCGGCCCGGCGGACGGCGCAGCAGCAGCGACACTTGGCGATAGGCCCAGGCTTGCTTGGTCAGATCGTCATAAACGATCAGGGCGTCTTCGCCGCGATCGCGGAAGTATTCGCCCATCGTGCAACCGGCGTAGGCAGCCAGGTATTGCATGGCGGCGGAGTCGGAAGCCGAAGCGGCCACGACGATGGTGTATTCCATCGCGCCGTGCTCTTCCAGCTTGCGGACCACGTTGTTGATCGTGGAAGCCTTCTGGCCGATGGCGACGTACACGCAGGTGACGCCCTTGCCCTTCTGGCTGATGATCGTGTCGACAGCGACAGCGGTCTTGCCGGTCTGGCGGTCACCAATGATCAGTTCGCGTTGACCGCGGCCGATCGGCACCATCGAGTCGATAGCCTTGACGCCGGTTTGCAGCGGCTGCGACACCGAGCGGCGGGCGATAACGCCGGGCGCCACTTTTTCGATGATGTCGGTTTCCTTGGCGTTGACCGGGCCCTTGCCGTCGATCGGCTCGCCCAGCGTGTTGACCACGCGGCCTTTCAGTTCCGGACCGACCGGGACTTCCAGAATGCGGCCGGTCGTCTTGACCTGGTCGCCTTCGGAGATGCCGGTGTAGTCGCCGAGGATAACGGCGCCGACGGAATCGCGCTCAAGGTTGAGCGCCAGACCGAAAACGTTGTTGGGAAATTCGAGCATTTCGCCCTGCATCACATCGGACAAGCCGTGGATGCGGGTAATACCGTCGGTCACGGACACGACGGTGCCCTGAGTACGGACATCAGCCGAAGCGCCCAGGCCCTCGATGCGGCTCTTGAGCAGTTCGCTGATCTCGGAGGGATTGAGTTGCATATTGACTCCTGGAATCCTGTTAGTTGCCTTAAGCGGCGAGCTGATCGCGCATGCGGACCAATTGGGCTTGTACGGAAGTATCGAGCACCTGGTCACCGACAGCCACGCGCACGCCGCCGATCAACGACTTGTCGACGGTGACGTTGGGCTTGAGCTTGAGGCCGAATTTTTGTTCGAGCGCGGCGACCAATTCTTTGACCTGGTCGTCGCTCAGTTCGAACGCGCTGGTGATTTCCGCCTGCGCCGTGCCCTCGTGACGATTCCGCAGCACCACGAATTGCGTGGCGATGTCGGGCAGCAGCAGCAGTCGGTCGTTTTCAACCAGCAGCTCGATGAAATTACGGGCGGCCTGCGGCAGTTCGGCCTTGATCAGGCCGGAAAACAGCTCAACGCGCTGCTTGTCGCCCAGACGCGGGTCGGCCATGGCCTCGCGCACGTCGGGGTTGGAGGCGACCTGCGACATTTCGCTGACCAGGTCGGCCCAAGCCGGCAAGCCGGCCTTGTCGTCGCGCGCTGCGCTGAAGAGCGCTTCAGCGTAGGGACGGGCAACAGTGGAAAGTTCAGCCATGACGGTCCCGGATTAAAGCTGCGCGCGAAGCTGGTTCAGCAGCTCGGCGTGGGCGCGGGCGTCAACCTCGCGCTTGAGGATCTGTTCAGCACCCTTGACAGCCAACGCGGCAACGTCGTCGCGCAGCGAGTCACGAGCGCGCTGAACTTCCTGCGCGGCATCTTGAGCTGCTTGAGCCACGATACGGGCGCGTTCAGCTTCCGCTTCACGGCGGGCTTGCTCGATCAGGGAGGCGGCTTGCTTTTCGGCCTCGATGATGCGGGCGTGGTTTTCGGACTTGGCAGAAGCCTCGATAAGACTGACACGCGCCTGGGCTTGAGCCAAGTCGGCTTTGCCCTTCTCGGCGGCGGCAAGGCCGTCGGCGATTTTTTGGCGGCGCTCGTCCATCGCCTTCGTCAGAGGAGGCCACACGAATTTCATCGTGAACCAGCCCAGAACGAAGAACACGAGCATCTGGAAAATGATCGTCGCGTTCAGATTCACGGTCGTTCCTTTAACACCTTGCGGCTCCGACCGCACCCGGAAAGGGGCGTCACGGAGCACTCGATACTTTGCTGACCGGCGATGGGACTTGCGCCCTCATCGCCGCCAGCGTCATGACCCGCCTATTCGCCGGCGGGCGCTGCCTTAGCCGACGAACGGGTTGGCGAAGGCGAACAGCATGGCAATACCCACGCCGATCAGGAATGCCGCGTCGATCAGGCCAGCCAGCAGGAACATCTTCGTTTGCAGAGCGTTCATCAGCTCAGGCTGACGAGCCGAAGCTTCCAGATACTTGCCGCCCATCAGTGCGATGCCGATGCAAGCGCCGATAGCACCCAAACCGATGATGAGACCGCAAGCGAGGGCAACGAAAGCGACGTTGGTCATGACAACTCCTTGGTTAGAAATCTGAAGTCAAAAATTGAAAAATAAGGGGTACAGCTCAATGCAAGATAATCTTGCTATCCCACGCTGGCCGGGTGGCCAGCGCAGGAAATTCGGGGGATCAGTGGCCTTCGTGTGCCTGGCCGAGATACACCAGCGTCAGCATCATGAAGATGAAGGCCTGCAGAAGAACGATCAGGATGTGGAAGATCGCCCAGATGGAGCCGGCCAGGATGTGGCCGATTCCCAAGCCGATGCTGGCACCGTTGAAGCCGGTCCAGGCGCCGCCCAGGAGGGCGATCAGCATGAAAATCAGTTCGCCGGCGAACATGTTGCCGAACAACCGCATGCCCAGCGACACGGACTTGGCGGCGTATTCGATCAGGTTCAGCAGCAGGTTGAACGGGGCCAGCACGACGGCGCCCAGACCATGCGCATGGAACGGCGCGGTGAACAGTTCTTTGACGAAGCCGCCCGGATGCTTGATCTTGATGCCGTAATAGAACATCAGCAGCAGCACGCCCAGCGACATGCCCATCGGCACGTTCAGGTCGGCGGTCGGCAGAATGCGGTGGTAATAGAGGGGATCGCCGTGTTCCGCACCCAGGCCGGTCAGGCGCCAGATGGAGGGCAACAGGTCAACCGGCAGCAAGTCCAGCGCGTTCATCAGGATGATCCAGAGGAACACGGTGAGCGCCAGCGGGGCGATGAAAAGACGGCTCTTGGCGTTGTGGACGATGCCCTTGGCCTGGTCGTCGACCATGTCGACGATCATTTCCACGAAAGCCTGGAAGCGGGTCGGCACGCCACTGGTGGCGCGGCGAGCAGCGCGCCACAGGAAGAAAATCACGATCAGACCCATCAGGCCGGACCAGAACAACGAGTCGTAATTGATGATGTCGAACTGAGCAATTGCGCTCTGTTTCTCACCGGTATTGTTCAGATGCACCAGGTGATGCTGAATATACGCGGACTGAGGCGACACGTCGCTGGCAGCAGCCATTTGAATCCTACCCTATTTGCTGTATGCCCGAACCCTTGCGAGCCGGACGATTCCACGATCACGTTTGCCGCTACTGACTACTCGGCGCTAAGACAACTTGCGGAACATCAAAAGCAGGAGGTAACCCTTCAATGTGAGTATCAGACCGAGCAATGCAGCGGGCCACACCAGGGTGTCCTGCGCCACACGCGAAAGCCCCCACAACAGCAATGCCGTTGCGAACAACTTGATCAACTCACCAGAGAGAAAGGTAAAGGGACTGGCTCGACCGGCCCGAACGCTGACAACCAGGCGCAATGCGAACAACGCATTGGGTATGAAATACGCTCCCGCCCCCGCCAGCGCCGACCAACCAGCCGCTGCCCCTCCGACAACCCCCGCAATTACTGCTGCTGCGAGCCCCATGGCGCCTTGCGCCGCCAATGCCAACAGGAGCCCGCGGCTAGCTTGAGCATTCAGCGCCGCGCGATCCGCGTCGCTGAGAACCAGAACCTTATCCATCTCGTCCTGGTCCAACAAACCCTGTTGCACATGTTGCATCGAGTTCTGCTGCATCAAACTTCCCCGCTGTACTTCTTGCCCCTATCAGAACCGGCGTGCCCGCACTTGAAACCTGATGCTTTGTCCTTACATAGGTCAAAGGCACCGCTTTCAGTACGCGCTAGTGTCTGGCTTCGGCTTGCCTGGGTTCGCCTTTCAGCCCATGCTTTTCAGCATCCGCTAATTTAGCGTCTCTACCCTGCAATCCGCGCCCATCCACCGCTTACCAGCCGCCACGTGTTCTTATCCCGCAAGCGTCAAACCCGCAGAGTATAGCGTGATTCTTTTTGCTCGAGCAAATGAACTTTCGGGGGTTTGTAAGGTGCAAACAACGGCCCGGGCGTACTAGATACCGCACGAAAAATAGGGACGCGAACGCGGCCCTTGTTCCACCTGCTCAAGCCTTGCGCAACCCGCCTTAGCACTCTAAAAAAACGGCCCCGACATCGGGGCCGCTTTGTTCCGGCAGGCGGTGTTAACCGGCTGCGCAGGCTTAGTCTTCCTTGACCGGCGGCGGCGCCCACAGGCCGTCCAGCGCCGTGTCTTGCGGCCAGTAAAGACGCAAGCTCAACAGGAACGGACCGTCGGCGGCCGGCGTACTGATCCAGTTCGAACGCTTCTTCTCGCCCGGGTCGCGGCGCTGGATGTAGATGTCCAACGAACCGTCCGAGTTGTACTTCAGCCCGTCGGTGCTGCGCAGCGCGTAGCGGTTGGCGGGGTTGTCGGCAAAGCCGTGCTTGTCGTTATAGACGTGCAGCGACCAGAACGCGTTGACGGGCGGCAGCTGGCCCTTGTCGAAGTGCAGCACGTAGTCCTCGTTGGAGTTCAACGGGCGGCCCTTCGAATCGGCCACGGTCACCGGGTACAGCACGTCTTCCGGCGTCGGCGCGCCCAGGCCCGCATAAGCGATGGCGGCGCGGCGCGCGTAGTCGGTGCCGTAGGTGCCGATGCCCGACAGGACGGTATTCCAGCCGTTGATCGGCGTGCCCAGGCGCGACACGCCATCGGCGATGCGGCGACCCGCCAGCGGCTGGGCGTCGGCCAGGGCCTGCTGCACGGCCGGGCTCAGGCGGCCATACGAGAACGGTTGGCGGCTCTCTAAGCCGATGCGGCGCATGCGGTCCAGGATCGGCGAATCGTTGGCGTGCGGCGGATTGTTGCGCAACACATCGAAGAACAGTGCAAAGAAGGATGCCGCGTCCATGCTGGCCGCCTGCTCGGCGGGCGTGCCCTCGGGCAGGTTTACCGGCGTCGGCAACGGCAGGCCGCTGCCGATCGGGGCCGAGCCCACGCCCGATCCGGTCTGCGGATAGGCGTTGCCCGCGGTGTAGCGGCCGCTGCGCATCGGCGTCGCGGCGGTCTGCGTGACAAGCGGCACAGCGGTCATGCCGGCCTGGATCTGATTGACGGCCGCGTAATCCTGCGGACCGCCGGTCTGGGTCCAGCCGATCAACCAGCCGGTCGAAGTCGGGCTGCGGATCACGTCGATGCCGGCGGGCACGCTGCCCTGCCAGTTGGGGCCGACGATGGCGAAGGATTGCGCGCCGGGGCCGTTGGTGCGGGTGCCGCGCGAGGCGAACACGTCGCTCCACATATCCAGCGCCGACAGCACCGAATAGCGCCCGCCCGTGTCGGGCAGGTTCACGATCAGCGGCGCCTGCGAGACATCGAACCACAGGCTGGAGTACAGCGCGTCGGCGCTGGGCCACGGCGTGTCGGCGGCACGCGGGTCAGGGAAAGCGGTCTTGTGGCCGAACTGGTTCACCGGCGCGCGCCCGTCCAGCGGACTTTGCACGGCGGTGGCCTTGCGGCGCGCCAGCTCCATCAACACCATGGGATAGGCGTAGACGTAGGCATCGATGGCCGTGTCGCGCAGATCCTGCTCGCTCATCTGCGGCGCGGCAGCCGAGGCGGGATAGGGCGTTTCGGACACCAGGCGCAGCGTGGGCTGCGGCGATTGAGCCTGAGTGGCGGTCACGAAGCAGGCGCTGAGCGCGCCCGCAAGGACCGCGGCGGACCACCGGCGATTGGCGATAAAAGTACGCATGCAAGGCTCCTTCTTGATTTTGTTTGCAAGCGAGCCGCCGCGCGGGACTTGCCAGGTTGGGCAAGCCGCTCTGGCGCGGCACCTCTTGATGACGCCTAATCAGGATAGGGAAGAAGTCTGCAACAAGGTGCTGCCCAGACGTTTCAAGGCGCAACGGGAAACCCGTATTCATCGCCCATGAAAAACGCGCCCTGCCGGGCGCGTCGGGTATCTCAGGACCTGCCCGCGCCACTTGCGCGGACGTAACAAGGCTTAACGGTGTTTAAAGTCCGGTTTGCGCTTTTCGGTGAACGCGGCCATGCCTTCCTTCTGGTCTTCGGTGGCGAACAGCGAATGGAAGACGCGGCGTTCGAACAGCAGGCCTTCGTTCAGCGCGCTTTCGAACGCGCGATTCACGCATTCCTTGGCCATCATCACGGACGGCAGCGACATCGACGCGATGACGGTGGCGGCATCCAGGGCTTCTTCCATCAGCTTGTCGGCGGGGACCACGCGCGACACCAGGCCGGCGCGCTCCGCTTCTTCGGCGCCCATCATGCGGGCGGTCAGCGCCAGATCCATGGCCTTGGCCTTGCCCACGGCGCGCGGCAGGCGCTGCGTGCCGCCGGCGCCCGGGATCACGCCCAGCTTGATCTCCGGCTGGCCGAACTTGGCGGTGTCAGCGGCGATGATGATGTCGCACATCATGGCCAGTTCGCAGCCGCCGCCCAGCGCGTAGCCGCCCACGGCGGCGATTACGGGCTTCCGGATGCGCTTCAAGGTTTCCCAGTTGCGGGTGATGTATTCGCTGCCGTACACATCCATGTACGACCAGTCTTTCATCGCGCCGATATCGGCGCCTGCGGCAAAGGCCTTCTCGCTGCCGGTAATGACCACGCAGCCGATGTCGGCATTCGCTTCGAACGCCAGCAGTGCCGCGCCGAGCTCATCCATCAGTTGATCGTTCAGCGCATTGAGCGCCTTGGGGCGGTTCAGCGTCAGCAGGCCGACGCGGCCCCGGGTCTCGACCAGTACAAACGACTCGCTCATTGAATGTCTCCAGTAATAAGATAGAAGCATGAAAAAATCAGATGCCGCTTTTCCGATACTTTACCGCCTTGCGCCGTTCGATCCGGCAGGACACCGCTACCGGATAACCCTAACCATCGATACGCCTTCTCCTGAAGGCCAGCGGCTGTCGCTGCCGGCCTGGATTCCGGGCAGCTACCTCATCCGCGACTTCTCGCGCCAGATCGAATCGCTGTCGGCCCAGGCGGGCACGCGGCGCGTGAATGTCGACAAAATCGATAACCACACCTGGCAGGCCGCGCCTTGCGACGGCCCGTTGCGGGTCGAATACGTGGTCTACGCGTGGGACCTGTCGGTGCGCGGCGCGCATCTGGACGAAAGCCACGGCTTCTTCAACGGCACCAGCGTGTTCCTGCGCGTGCATGGCCAGGACCACCTGCCCTGCCTGGTGGACCTGGCGCCGCCGCGCGGCCTGGACGGCTGGAAGGTCTACACCAGCCTGCCCGAGGCCCGCGGCCACAAGGGCGCCGCCCGCCGCCACGGCTTCGGCCTGTACCTGGCGCCGGATTACGACGCGCTGATCGACCATCCCGTGGAAATGGGCACGCCGCATGTGGCGACGTTCACGGCCCACGGCGCGGAACACGAACTGGTGTTTACCGGCGTGACGCCGAACCTGGATCTGGCCCGCATCACGGGCGACGTGAAAAAGATCTGCGAGACGCAGATCGCATTCTTCGAGCCCCGCACGAAACGCGCGCCGTTCCTGGACAGCTCCAACCGCTACGTCTTCATGACCATGGTGACGGGCGACGGCTACGGCGGCCTGGAGCATCGCGCCAGCACGGCGCTGATGACGTCCCGCAAGGACTTGCCGGTGCTGGGCCAGCAAGGCCAGGGCGAAGGCTACCGCGGCTTTCTTGGTCTGGTCAGCCATGAATACTTCCATACCTGGAACGTCAAGCGCATCAAGCCGCAGGCGTTTGCCCCCTACCACCTTGAGCAGCCCGACCTGACGCGCCTGCTGTGGGTGTTCGAAGGCTTCACGTCCTATTACGACGACCTGCTGCTGCTGCGCTCGGGCGCGATCACGCAGTCCGACTACCTGCGCTTGCTGGCCAAGACCATCACCAGCGTGGCCCGCACGCCGGGCCGCGCCAAGCAGTCGGTGGCGGAAAGCTCGTTCGACGCGTGGACGCGCTATTACAAGCAGGACGAGAACTCGCCCAACGCGCTGGTCAGTTACTACACGAAGGGCGCGCTGGTGGCGCTGGGCCTGGACTTGCTGATCCGCCGCGACTCCGCCGGCCGCCATTCGCTGGACGACGTGATGCGCCTGCTGTGGGAGCGCTATGGCCGCGACTTCTATCAGGGCAATCCGCAGGGCTTGCCCGAAGACGGCCTGCCCGCGCTGATCCAGGAAGCCACCGGCGTGGATGCCCGCCGCTTCATCGCGCGCCATGCCTACGGCACGGCCGACGTGCCGCTGGCCGAACTGCTGGCCGCCGAAGGCATCACGCTGCAATGGAAGACGGCGGCCAACATCCCGTCGCTGGACGTGCGCACGCGCAAACAGGGCGACTCACTGCTGCTGGCCACCGTGCTGGAAGGCGGCGCGGGCCACCAGGCCGGCCTGTCGGCGGGCGATGTGCTGGTGGCGGTGGATGGTTTGCGGGTGGATGCACCCGCCGGCCTGGACCTGCTGCTGGCGCAGTATCGCCCCGGTGATCGCGTGACAGTGCACGTGTTCCGCCGCGACGAGTTGCGCGCGTACCGCGTGAGGCTCACCGCGCCGGAAGCGCTGGATTGCGTGTTGACGGTATAGCGCCGCGCGTCGGGGGACACGGCACAGGGGCACATCGGGCCCTTCCTTAATTCAGCTTGGCCCCCGAGGCGTCCACCGCCTTTTTCCACGCGTCCAGTTCGCGGTCGATATGGCTGGCGAAGTCGGCCGGCGTAGAGCCCACGGTTTCATATCCATAGCCCGCCAGTTGCTGCTTCAACGCGGGCAACGCCACGGCGTCGGCGATGCCGCGGCTCAAGGCGTTGACGACATCGGGCGGCGTGCCCGCCGGCGCCAGCACCCCGTACCAGCCGTTCACGACGAAGCCAGGCACGCTTTCGGCCACCGTGGGCACATCGGGCAGCAAGGGCGAGCGGCGTTCGCCGGTGACCGCGATGGCCTTCAACTTGCCTGCCTGCACCTGCGGCAACGACGTGGAGATGCTGTCGAACATCAACGACACCTCGCCGCCCAGCAAGGCGACGACCGCGGGGCCGCTGCCTTTGTACGGCACGTGCATCATGTCCACGCCCGTCTGGTTCTTGAACATCTCGGCGGCCAGATGGCTGGTGTTGCCGTTGCCGGCGGACGCGAAACTGAGCTTGCCGGGATGGCTCTTGCCGTAGGCGATCAGTTCGGGGATGGTGCTGGCCGGCGTGGACAACGGCGCAGCCACCAGCATCGGCAACGTCGCCACCAGCGAGACCGGCGCGAAGTCACGGCGGGTGTCGTAGGGCAAGGACGGATACAGGCTGGGGTTGATGGCATGCGCGGCCAGCACCATCAGCAAGGTGTAGCCGTCAGGCTTGGCGCGCGCCAGTTGCGCGGACGCGATGGCGCCGCCCGCGCCCGGCTTGTATTCCAGCACGACCGGCTGACCCCACTTCTTCTGCAGTTCCGCGCCCAGCGGCCGGGCCAGCATATCGGCGCTGCCGCCCGGCGGATACGGGATCAGCAAGGTGATGGGCTTGTCGGGGTAGGCCGGGGCGGCTTCGACAGCACCCAGGGACAGGACGCCGAGCGACGCGGCAATCAGAAACGAACGGATCATCAGGGGGTCTCCTTTGCCCAAAGGCGGATGCACACCGTCAGGCGTAGCGCGGCGTGCCGGCTGGATCCAGCACGATCACGCGCGGCGTCGCGGGGAAATGCAGCGGCGCCTCGGTCACGGAACGCAGGAAGGCCGCGGTAACGCCTGCCTTCATGGCGTAGACATTCAAGCCGCCGGGCGTCACGTCAATCACCGCCAGATCGGTATAGATGCGCGTCACCACGCCCTTGCCCGTCAGCGGATACGTGCATTGCCGCAGCACCTTGGGCGAGCCGTCGCGGCCGCGGTGCTCCATCGTGACCAGGACCTGCTTGGCGCCCACGGCCAGGTCCATCGCGCCGCCCACGGCGGGAATGGCGTCGGCCGCATCGGTCTTCCAATTGGCCAGGTCGCCTGATTCCGATACCTGGAACGCGCCGAGCACGGCGTAGTCCAGGTGGCCGCCGCGCATCATCGCGAACGACACGATGTGCTCGGTGATTGAGGCGCCGTCCAGCAGCGTGATGGGCTGGCGGCTGGCGTTGATCAGGTCCAGGTCCACGTTTTCGCCGCTGGCGGCCGGACCCATGCCCAGGATGCCGTTTTCGCTGTGCAGCAGGATGTCCTTGTCGGAGGGCAGGTAGTCGCCCACCAGCGTCGGCATGCCGATGCCCAGGTTGACGATGGAGCCGTCGGGGATGTCGCTGGCCAGCAGCTGCGCGATCTGCTGGCGGGTCAAGCCGGTGATGTCTTGCATGTCAGGCCTCCACCCGCACCACGGATTTCACGAAGATGCCTTGCGTCATGACCTGCTCGGGCACGAACGCGCCCAGCGGCACGACCTCGTCGACCTGCGCGATGGCGTGGCCGGCGGCCATGCACATCACCGGGTTGAAGTTGCGCGCCGCGTGCCGGTACATCAGGTTGCCCCAGCGGTCGCCTAGATGGGCGCGGATCAGCGCGTAATCGCCGCGCAGCGGATGCTCCAGCACGTAGCCCACGCCATTGATCACTTCCTGGCGACGGCCCGCGGCCAGTTCGGTGCCGTAGCCGGTGGGCGTGTAGAACGGCCCCAGCCCCGCGCCCGCGGCGCGCAGCCGTTCGGCCAGCGTGCCCTGCGGCACGCATTCCAGTTCCACCTCGCCAGCGCGAAACGCACGCGCGAACGCATCGGAATTGGGCGGACGCGGATGCGAGCAGATGATCTTGCGGACCTGTTTGCGGATCAGCAGCGCGGCAATGCCGCGCTCGAACGTGCCGGCGTTGTTCGAGATGATGGTCAGGTCGCGCCGGCCCGATTCCGCCAGGCATTGCAGCAGCTCGTAAGGCACGCCCGCTTCGCCAAAGCCGCCCACCAGCACGGATGCGCCGTCGGGAATCACCGCCACGGCCTCGGCCATGGATGCTTGGATCTTGTCGATCACGTCTATTGCTCCTGTGCCAGTCCGGCCGTGTCCACGATCTGCTTCCAGCGAGCGCGCTCCTGGCCGATGAACGCGGTAAATTCGGCGGGCGTGTTGCCGCCGGCCTGCCCGCCCATGGCCTTGAAGCGGTCGCTGACTTCGGGGCTCTGCACGACGTCGCGCGTGGCGGCGTAGAGCTTGCCGATGACGTCCTCCGGCGTGCCGGCCGGCGCAACAAGGCCGAACCAGGCCGTCACCACCATGTCCTTCACGCCAGCTTCGGCCATCGTCGGCACGTCCGGCAGTTCGGCCAGCCGGCGGTCGCTCGTGACGGCAAGCGCGCGCAGCTTGCCGGACTGGATGAACGGCATCGAGCTGGGCAGGTTGTCGATCATGAACGTGAACTGCTGGCCCAGCAGCGCGGCCACCGCGGGGCCCGCGCCCTTATAGGGCACATGCGTGCCGGGGATGCCGGCGCGTTGCTTGAACAGTTCGGCCGACAGGTGCGGCGATTGCCCCGCGCCGGAACTGCCGAAGGAAACCTTGGCCGGGTCTTGCCTCGCCAGGGCCAGCAGGTCGGCGACCGTGCGGGCGGACGAGGCTTCGTTCACGACCAGCACGTTGGGCACCGAGATCACCAGCGTCACCGGCGCGAAGTCGGCGGGCTTGTAGGGCAGCGTCTTGTACAGCGCGTAGTTGATGGCGTTGGGGCCGATGTTGCCCATCAGCAAGGTGTAGCCATCGGGCTTGGCGCGCGCCATTGTCTGCGCGCCGATGATGCCTGCGGCGCCCGCGCGGTTTTCCACGATGACCTGCTGCCCCAGCCGGGCGCCCAGCTTGTCCGCGATCAGCCGCGCGGCGATGTCGGTGGTGCCGCCGGGCGCGGCCGGAACGATAAGGGTGATCGGCCGTTCAGGCCAGGCGGCATGGGCCTGGCTTGCCAGGGCGAATGCCACCGCGCCGGCAGCCAGCCAGCGATGCGCGTGCAACATGCTTGTCTCCTGACGTGATCATTGATTGATCAACTTGTGGAGACAGAGTGTGGTCGCCGCGGGGGCAAATGCCTATTCTGCAATCTGGAGGGCGGCCTTCGCCTGAGGTGAACGCCGCCCCGGCTGCGCGCTACGGCTGGCGGCGAATGACGCTGTTGGCGTACATCGGGCCTTGCACCAGATGGCCGGTCATGACGTTGGTCTGATAACGCTGCATGACGCCGCCTAGCGTCGCGGGATCCAGCAGCGCGCGCATCGTCGCGAAACCTGCAGAATCCACGCGCGCGGGCGCACCGCCTTTGGGGTAAAGGGCGCGCTTGCTGTCTTCCATCGGCGCTTGCAGCACACCGCCGCTGGCAGTCAGGTCCAGCACCAGCTTGCCGTCGCGCACCCGCGCTGACCCGGAGGCGCCCAGCTCGGCGTCGTCCAGCAGCAGGCTGCCGGTCAGCGCGTAGTCGCCCGTGGGCAACGGCTGCACGTAGAGGCGCAAGGTGTAGGGCGGTTCGCCCCGGCCGTCGTCGATCGTCCAGCGGTACTCGCCAGCGGACAAGACGGGCGACACCGCGGCCGCCTGCGGGGTGGGCGCCGCCGGGGCGGCTTGCGCCGGCAAACCTGCGCACAGCGCAACGCCGAAGGCGGCGGCGCGCAGCGCCTGTTGCAAGGAAATCTTCATCGCTTTTCTCCTGAGGGTTCGATCAATACTTGACGCGCATGTTCAGCATGACGCTGCGCGGTTCGCCGTAGGCGTTGCCCATGTCGGCGTTGCCCAGCCGCTGGTAATAGACCTTGTCGAACAGGTTGTTCACATTCAGTCCCAGCGACACGTGGTCGCTCACGCGGTAGCCGATCCGCGCGTTCCAGATGGCGTAGCCGCCCTGCGACACGCGCACCGAACTGCCCGAGACGGGGCCCTGCACCGCGCTTTCGGTGTAGACGCCGCTTTTCACATTGACGCCACCGCCGACGCTCCAGCGGTTCCATTGGCTGGGCAGCTGATAGGTCGTCCAGAGCTGGAAGATGTGCTTGGGCGTGAAGGTGCGGAACGGCGCGCCGCCGTTCTCCGCATCCTTCAGATAGCGCGTGGTGTTGAAGGTGTAGCCGCCCGCCACTTCCCAGCCCGGCGCCAGCCGGCCGGATACTTCCGCCTCGAAGCCCTGGCTGCGCACCTGCCCGCTGGCCTGGTAGCAGCAGTCGCCGACTTCCGGATAGTTGAGGTCGCTCTGCGCGCGGTTGCGTTCGGTGATGCGGAACAGCGCGAACGAGGTGTTCAGGCGCCCGTCCAGCCATTCGCTCTTCACGCCGGCTTCGTAGTTCGACCCCACCACGGGCGGCAGCGAACCGCCGCCGGCGGTGCGTAGATCGCTTTGCACGCGGAAGATGTCGGCGTAGCTGGCGTAGGCGCTCCAGTGGTCGTCGATGTCGTAGACCAGACCCGCATACGGCGTCATCCGGCCGTGTTCGGTGACGGCCGGGGCGGTCACATCCGTCATCAGGTTTTCGCTCTGCGTGCGCCACCAGCTCATGCGCGTGCCCAGCACCAGCGTCAGCGGGTCGGCCACTTTCAGGCGGGCCATCGCGTAGACGCCGGACTGACGTGTCTTCACGTCGCTTTGGCTGCCCCATTGCGGATCGCCAGGTTCGGGATAGTCGCGGACGTCGTAGTGGAAGACGTCCACCGGCTGCGGCGGGAATCCCGGCAGCGAATAGGCGTTGTACGAACGCGCGCTGCGGTCGTACCAGTTGCCGCCGAAGACGAGCTCATGGCGCCGGCCCAGCGCTTCGAACGCGCCCGACACCATCAGGTCGATACCCAGTTGCCGGTTGCGGTACTGGTTGCCGCCGCCGTACAGGCGCGGGCCCAGCCCGGTTGCGCGGTCCACCGCGCCGCGCACATAGGCGTACTTCAACTTGCTGGTTTCTTCGGCCTGGTTGACGTTGAGCTTGACCGTCCAGTCCGACGAGAATCGGTGCGCCAGTTCCGCGAAGATCTGCGTGTTCTCGAAATCCCACCGGTTCCAGTCGGCGCCCAGGTAGGTGCCACGCGTCAACCCAAGATCGCCGCCGTCCTTGTAGCGCGGCATCTGCATCATGAACGGCAGCCAATCGCGCTGCTGATAGCTGCCGCCCAGCGTCAACAGCGTGTCCGGTGTCAGGTCGGCTTCCAGGATGCCGTAGTAGGCCTGCTTCTGCGAGTTGGCGACGTCGTAGAAGTACTTGCGGTCTTCATAGGCGGCGGCCACGCGGCCGCGCACCGACCCCGAGGCGTTCAGCGGCGAAGACAAGTCCGCTTCGCCGCGGTAGTTGTCCCAGGAGCCGGCGCTGGCCGAACCCGAGAACTGGAATTCTCGCGTGGGGCGCTTGCGGACCAGATTGATCACGCCGCCTGGCTGGCCGGCGCCGTTGAACAGGCCGGCGGCGCCCCGCAGCAGTTCCACGTGATCGAACATGAACAGATCCGGCTGCGCCCACGACGCGCCGCCCGTCTGCATGGGCACGCCGTCGTACTGGAAGTATTCGATCTGAAAGCCGCGCGAATAGAACTGCGGAATGGCCGCGGTGGCCGCCAGGTCGGTAGTGATGCCGGGGGTCTGCGCCATGGCGTCTTCCAGCGACGTCATGTTCTGGTCTTCGATGCGCTGGCGCGTGATGACGGACACCGATTGCGGGATCTCGCGCAGCGACAACGGCAGTTTTCCGCCGATGGTGACGCTGGGCGCGGTGTAGGACGCGCTGCCTTCGGTCACGCCGGCTTCCTCGCCCCGCACCGTCACCGGCGCCAGCGTGGTGGTTTCCGGCGCCGTCTGCGCCGAGGCCGCCCCCGCGGCCAGGCCGAACATCATGGCGCCGCGACCCAGCCAGACCGCGCGGCCCACGCGCGCCCCGCCCTGCCCGGCCCGCCGGCCCCCGCTTGTCTTGATACCCACAATTCCCTCCGACGATCCGTCTTCAAATAAGACTGATAATCATCTTCAACCGGGGAATTATGGGCAATCGAAAAGGCTTTCGATTTTGGGACTAAGGCTTTCGAATTTCTGCGGACGCCGCTTGCAAGGCCAGCCACAACCGGTTCGCGACGGGGCCTTGCGGGCGGTCGCTGCGCCGGGCGGCCACCAGTTCTTCGATGCTGCCGGGCAGATGGCGGCTGGCAATCGACACCAGCCGGCCGTCGCGCAATTCGTCTTCGATCAGGAAACGCGGCAGATGGCCCCAGCCCATGCCTTGCAGGATGACGTCCTTCTTCATGAGCTGGTCAGGCACCGTGCATTGCGGGGCGCCATCAACCATGAAGTAATCGCGCGGCGGCGTATGGCGGGCCGTGTCGCGCATCACGCATTGCGTGGCCTCGCGCAATTGCGGGAAGCTGATGGCGCGGCCGCGCGCGGCGGGCAGGAACCCCGGCGCCGCCACCGGAACGAACGGCACCTTGGCCAGGTCCAGCCATTCGATGCGCGGATCCTGCTTGTCCACGCGATGCAGGATCAGGTCCGCGTCGCCATCGAGCAGGCGTTCGGCCGGGCCGCCCACGGCCTCGAAGTGCAGATGCAGGCGCGTGCCGGGGCACTGCGCGGAAAAGCGGTTCAACACGGCCAGCATCCACGGCCGCGGACAGAAGTCGCCGATCACCACATGCAGGTCGCTTTCCTCGCCCATCGCCAACTGCGCGGCGTGTGTGCGCAAACCTTCCAGTTCGCGCAGCAGGCCTTGCGCGCGGCGGTGGAAGGACTGCCCCGCAGGCGTCAGCCGCACGCGATAGCCGCTGCGGTCCAGCAAGGCCAGATCCAGTTGGCGCTCCAGCTTGGCCACGGCCGCGAACACCGCGGGGTGCGAACGATGCAGCGCGACGGCAGCGGCCTGGAAGCCGCCCGCGCGCGCCACGGCGTCGAAGCACTGCAGGTCGTGCAGGGTGAAGTCGCTCATGCGTGCCTCTGATGTCTGTTTTTCTGACAATGATGGTCCGGACTTTGTAATTTCTTCCGGATCGGCGCGCAACTACGATTTGCCTCATCTCCACCCGACCAGGCAGACCCGCCATGCAAGACCTTTCCTTCTTCACCACCGGCGACGGCGTGCGCATCGCCTACCGTATCGACGGCGACGCCCGCCTGCCGGTGCTGGTGCTGTCCAACTCCATCGGCACCACGCTGCACATGTGGGACGGCCAGATCCCCGCCCTATCGCGCCACTTCCGCGTGCTGCGCTACGACACCCGCGGCCACGGCGCGTCCGGCGTGCCGGCGGGCGCCTATTCGATGGACCGCCTGGGGCGCGACGTCATTGAGCTGCTGGACGGCCTGGACATCCCGCGCGCCCACTTCCTGGGTCTGTCGCTGGGCGGCTTCATCGGCCAATGGCTGGGCGTGCATGCGCCGGATCGCATCGACCGCCTGATCCTGGCCAACACGTCCGCCTACCTGGGACCCGCGCCGCAATGGGACGCGCGCATCGCCGCGACGCTCGAAGCGCCCGACATGACGGACACCGCCGCCCTGTTCCTGGGCAACTGGTTCCCCGCCCGCCTGCTGCAAGCCGGCGGCCCCGTCATCAACGCGTTCCGCGCCGGGCTGATGGCCACCGACAAGCATGGCCTGGCGGGCGCGTTCGCGGCCGTGCGCGACGCGGACTTGCGGCGCACCATTGCGTTGATCACGGCGCCGACCCTGGTCATTTCAGGGCGCGACGACACCGTGACGGCGGCCAGCCACGGCGCCGCCATCGCGGCCACGGTACCGGGCGCGCGGTCGCTGGAATTGCCGGTGGTGCACCTGTCGAACATCGAACAGCCCGAGGCGTTCATGGACGCGGTGCTGGGGTTCCTGCTGCCGCGCTGAAGCGGCCCCGCCCGGCATCAGCGCAAGGCGCTGGGGCTGGCGTTGAAGCGGCGGCGGAACGCCACCGAGAAATGCGCGGGCGCGTAGCCCACGTGCCAGGCGGCTTCCGACACGCTCATGCCGCCGTTCAGTATCAGATCGCGGCCGCGCAACAACCGCGCCTCTTGCACGCAACGCGCCATGCTCAGGCCAAACACGCGCTTGAACGCCTGTTCCAGCTTGCGCGTGTGCAGGCCGAAATCTCGCGCCAGTTCGGAGGCCCCTGGCGGCTGGCGCAGGTCGGCCAACAGCCGGCGGCGCGCTTCATGCGCCGCGTCCAGTTCCCGCGCGGCAGCGTGGGCGGGTTCCGCGGACAAGGCGGCGGTCCGGGTCGCCTGCGCCAAGGCCACGGCCGCCAGTTCCAGCCCCTTGGCAGCCAGATACAGGCGGCGCGCTGCCCCGTCGAAGGCGCAGACGCGTACCTGGTCGGCGATGCGGCGCGCGTCGCGCCCGGCTGCACCGTGCCAGACGATCGGCTCGCTCGACGGCTGACCCGGGGCGAGTCGCTTGAAGAAGTCAGGCTCCAGCCCCAGTTCCGACCACAACGCCGTATCCGGCAGGCTGACCATCGCGTACTGCTGGTCCACGCCCGCCTCGAAGGCGTCCGCGCCTTGCGCCTGGCCGGTGTTCCACGCCAGGAACAGCGTGGGGCCCTGCAAGCGCAAGGCGGTGCGGTCTTCGATCCGGCTATGCACATCGCCATCGAGCATGATGACTTTCAGGCCGCGGTGCAGCGGTTCGTCGCGCCAGCGGGTGGCGTTGCGCCGGAACACGCCCGCGTGCAGGGCGACGCCGCCGGGCTGGCTCAGTGCCGCGTCAACGCGGTGGTGTTCGGCGGCGGCACGCAGGGAAGGCATGGACGGATCCGGTTCTTATTTGAGAATAATTATTATTACCCAAATAAGGCCCGCCTGTCCGGACGGCGGCCGGCTTATTCCCCTGCGCGCTCCCAGCGGCGCTGGATGGCCTTGGCCGCCACGACCCCGTCCGCCATCGACGTGACCACGCAGGGATGCATGCGGTGCGCCACTTCGCCCACGGCGTAGATGTCGGGTACGCTGGTTTCGGCGGTGGCGAAATCCGTGCGGATGTAGCCGCGGTCGTCGCGGGCCAGCCGCAGGCCGTCGGCGAAGGCGGCTTGCGGCTCCCAGCCGTAGAAGACCAGGATCAGGTCGTACTGCTGGCCGTCCACGCTGCGCCGGGCGGGATCCACCTGGTACGGGCCGATGCGCACCCCTTCGCGGCCGGCGCGCGTCACCCATTGCTGCTGGGCGCGGACGCTGCGGGCGTACAGATGCACGGCAAGGGCGCCGCGGTTGCGCACATAGACGTAGTTTTCGAACGCGTTGTCGCCGCCGCCCAGCACCGCGACCGACAGGCCGGAATAGTCCTGCGCCACGATGGGGGACCCCGGGCCGATCAGCACGCCGGGCCAGGATGCACCCGGCGGGTGGTCCGGCAGGCCCTTGGCGCGCACGCCCGAGGCGATGACCAGCGTGCGTCCGCGCACCTGCGTCTGGCCGCCGTCGGGACCGGTCAGGGTGGCCTGGATGCCGCCCTTGCAAGGCAAGACGCCCGTCACGCGGGTGTCCAGGCGCAGCGGCACGCCGGCGGCGCGCACGCTGGTGTCGATGTTGGCCGCCACCTGCTGGCCGGTCACCCCGGGCAGCACCGCGATCCAATCGTCGGCGAACGGATTGTCATTGCCCAGACCGCCCAGGCGGGCGCTGGCTTCGACCAATAGCGGGGACAGACCCAGCCTGGCCAGCCACAGGGCGCAGGAAGCGCCGGCCGGGCCGCCGCCTACAATGACCGCATCGTGCATCTGTTGCATTTCACCCCTTATTGACTGCGCCGGCGTCCTCAAAGACGCCCGGACATGGCCGAATTGTAGCCAGCGCGCCGTCCCTGACCCGCTGTCGCCTTACAATTCCGGCTGTCCCACCCAGGTTTTCATCATGCCCACACGCCGCATCATCCTTTCCGGGCTTGCGCTCGACGCCCGCATCGGCATCCTCGAACACGAGCGACGCGCCACCCAGCCCCTGCACGTCGATGCCGAGTTCGATGTGGACATCCAGCGCTCGGTCGACGACCACGATATCCACAGCGTGCTGGATTACCGCCGGCTGCGCGAGGCCATCGTCGAGGAATGCACCCAGGCGCATGTGAACCTGATCGAAACCCTTTCCGAACAAGTCGCCGCGCGCCTTCTGGCCGACTTCCAGGAAATCCGCTCGCTGCGCCTGCGCATCAGCAAACCCATGGCCTTTTCCGACTGTGCGGCGGTAGGCGTGGAAATCCAGATCACGCGTTGACCATGAACGATATCGCTCCCCCTATCCGCTTCCGTACCGAAGCAGAAGAGAAGGCCCGCCACGAAGGCAACAAGCTGACCAAGCGCCTGGCCCGCGAGACCACGCGTGCGCTGTCCGACTACAACATGATCGGAGAAGGCGACCGCGTCATGGTCTGCCTGTCGGGCGGCAAGGATTCCTATGCGATGCTGGACATCCTGCTCCAGCTGCAAAAGCGCGCCCCGTTCAAGTTCGAACTGATCGCGGTGAACCTGGACCAGAAGCAGCCTGACTTCCCCGACCACATCCTGCCTCAGTACCTGAAAGAACTGGGCGTGCCCTTTCACATCGAGACGCAGGATACGTATTCCATCGTCACGCGCGTGCTGGAAGAAGGCAAGACGATGTGCTCGCTCTGTTCGCGGCTGCGCCGCGGCATCCTGTATCGCGTCGCCTCCGAACTGGGCGCCACCAAGATCGCGCTGGGCCACCACCGCGACGACATCCTGGCCACGTTCTTCCTGAACCTGTTCTACGGCGGCAAGGCCAAGGGCATGCCGCCCAAGCTGGTGTCCGACGACGGCCGCCACACAGTGATCCGCCCGCTGGCCTATGTAGCCGAAACGGACCTGATCGCCTACGCCGAACTCAAGCAGTTCCCCATCATCCCGTGCAACCTCTGCGGCTCCCAGGAAAACCTGAAGCGCAAGGAAGTGGGTCGGATGATCAAGGACTGGGACAAGCAGCACCCGGGCCGTTCATGGAACGTGTTCAACGCACTGTCGCGGGTCGTGCCGTCGCATCTGATGGACCGCGACCTGTTCGACTTCGTGGGCCTGAAGCCCACCGGCGTGCCGGACGCCAACGGCGACACGGCGTTTGACGCTGTGGATCCGGACGAAGACGGCGACGACGCCTGCGGCGATACGCCGGAATCGCTGGAACCGGGCGCGATCGTGGAAAAGAAGGTGATGTTCACGCGCAGCTGATGCCTATGGGTTGCGCGCGTTGAATGGCCGCGTTCTTGCGGCCATTTTTTCGCGCTCCACCCATCCTACCGATGACGCGCGTGCCCCGTAGGATGGGTGGAGCGCGCGGAATCCGGCAACGAGAGCACCGCCATTGAACGCGCGCAACCCATCACAGATCAGGCGTTCAACACCCGGATCGGCTTGCCCGCCTGGAACGCCTTCACGGCTTCCAGCGAATTCTGATAGAACGCCTCGAAGTTCTCGCGGCTGACGTAGCCCAGGTGCGGGGTCAGGATCACGTTGTCCAGGTCGCGCACGGTATCGGTGGGCGACAGCGGTTCTTCGGGATAGACGTCCAGGCCCGCGCCCGCGATGCGGAACTTCACCAGCGCGTCCATCAGCGCTTCGTTATCCACCAGGCCGGCGCGCGACGTGTTCACCAGGTAGGCGGTGGGCTTCATCGCGGCCAAGGCGGTGGCGTCCACGACATGACGGCTGCGGTCCGACAGGATCAGGTGCAGGCTGACGACGTCGGACGTGGCGAAGAGTTCGTGCTTGTCCACCCGCTTGACGCCGGCGGCCTCGGCGCGCTCGTCCGTCAGGTTGGGGCTCCAGGCCACCACGTCCATGCCGAACGCCTGGCCCACCTTGGCCACGGCGGCGCCCAACTTGCCCAGGCCGAGCACGCCGAGGCGCTTGCCGGCCAGGGGCTCGGGCATGGCGGTTTGCCACATGCCGCGGCGCATGGCCGCGTCTTCGGCGGGCAGGTGCTTGAACAGGCCCAGGATGTGCGCCCAGGCCAGTTCGGCCGTGGCGGTGTTGGCGTCGGCGCTGCCGGGCGCGCCGCACACGACGATGCCCTGCGCGGTGCAGGCGGGCATGTCGATGGCGTTATTGCGCATGCCTGTCGTGATCAGCAGGCGCAGCTTGGGCAGCGCGCGGATGCGCTCGGCGGGGAACGGCGTGCGCTCCCGCATCGCCACGATCACGTCGAAAGGCTCAAGCGTGGCCTCGACCTGTTCGTCCGGAATGAAGTTGTTGAAGATCTGGACCTCGGCGTCGCCGCCCAGCGAGGTCCAATCCGCATAGCGCCGGGCTACGTCGTGGTAATCGTCGAGAATTGCGATTTTCAAGTGCTGTCTCCGGGAGGCGTGGCGCTTGTCGCGCCAGCCTGCCCGGCCGGCGCGCGGCGCCGGTCAGTTCAAACGGGCTTTGAGTTGGTCCAGCGGGATCGCGCCGCTGACGCGCGACCCATCGGCGAAGAAGAGCGTGGGCGTGCCGCGCACCATCAACTGATGGCCCAGGGCCAGCAGCTTGTCTTCGGGCACGTCGCAACTGGCGGTAGCCGGCTTCTTGCCGCGCACCATCCAGTCGTCCCAAGCCTTGCCCTGGTCTTTGGCGCACCAGACGTCACGCACCTTGTCCTTGGAGTCCGGTGACAGGATCGGGTACAGGAACGTGTAGACGGTGACGTTGTCCAGGTCTTCCATCGTCTTGCGCAGTTGCTTGCAGTAGCCGCAGTTGGGGTCTTCGAAGATTGCGACCTTGCGCGAGCCGTCGCCCTTGACCTGCTTGATGGCCAGGTCCAGCGGCAGCTGGTCGAACGAGACGGCGCTGAGCTTTTCCTGGGATTCGCGGGTGACGTCGCGGCGCGTCATGGCGTCGATCAACGGCCCTTCCATGACCCAGGTGACCTTTTCATCCGTGTAGATCAGGTCCATGCCCAGCTGCACCTCGAACAGGCCATACGGCGTACGGCGCACGGCCGTCACGTCCATGCCGGTGAAGCGCTGCTGGAAACGTTCCTTGACGGCATCCGCCACCGGGTCGATCTGCGTGGTGGACACGCTTTTTTCGCCCTTGCCCGGCTGGCCGACAGACTGCGTGGACACGGACTTGTCGCCCTTGGCGGGCGCTTGCGCCAGCGCCGCGGTGGACAGACCCAGGCCACCGGCCAGGAAACAAGCCGCCAGGGTGGCGGAGATGCGGAAGTTCATCAGTACTCCTGTACTTATCGTGTTCTTTGGAGGCAAGCGTAACGCATCCCGAGCGGGGTTGGCCGGGCGGGGACCGGACGCAGCGCGGATCTCAGTCAGACTCCCGCCCCCTGCCAAGGTTCCAAAAGCATGCCCGACCGGGCTTAATTGGCCGAAGCACCCGCGATCAGGCGGCGCTTGACCAGCGGCGCCTTTTCGACCCAGTGCATGCCCGCGTTGCGCAACCACACCAGCGGCGTGGCGCGCGATGCGAACAGCTTGTGCAGGCCGTCGGTAGCCAGGCGCATGGCCAGCACCGGTTCGGCGCGCGCGCGCTGGTAGCGGTGCAGCACCCGGAGGTCGCCCGCCGTGCGGTAGGGTTCGCGGCCCGCCACCGTGCGCGCCAACGCCTCGACGTCGCCCAGGCCCAGGTTCAGGCCCTGACCCGCCAGCGGGTGCAGGCGGTGCGCGGCGTCGCCGGCCAGCGCGATGCCGGGCGCCACCATCTGGGCGCGTTCCAGCGTCAGCGGAAAGCCGTGCAGCTTGCTGCGGACTTTCAGCCGGCCCAGGCGGCCTTCGGAGGCCTCGGCCAGCAGGTGTTCCAGCTTTGCGGCCTGCGCCTCGGGCGGCAACGCCAGCAGCGCTTGCGCCGGTTCGGTGCGCATGGACCAGACCATCGACACTTGCGGGCCGTCCGCGGTGTCGGGCAGCGGCAGCAACGCCAGCACGCCGTCATCGCGGAACCACTGGATGGCCGTGCCCTGATGGGCGAGTTCGGCGTCCAGGTGCACGACCAGGCCGGTGTCGTCATAGGACACGGCGTCGTGTTTCATGCCTGCCGCCGTGCGCAGCGGCGAAGCCGCACCGTCAGCGCCCACGAACAGCTCCGCCTGGATGCGGGTGCCGCTTTCGGTATCGATCGCGCCATCCCGATAGCCCGTGCAGCGGTCTTCCAGCCAGGGGATGCCGAACATCCGCACCGCCTGGATCAGCACGCGCTCGATTTCGCCGGATTCCACGATCCAGGCCAGTTGCGGCAGCGCCGCCTGCCAGGCGTTCAGGTTGACCTGTCCGTCGGCATCGCCGTGGATTTCCATGGCTTCGACGGGCATCAGCCGGGATGCGGGCATGGCGTCCCAGACGCCCAGCTCGGCCAGAAAGCGCTGGCTGGCGGGCGAAATGGCGTAGACGCGCGGGTGGTAGCGGTTGGGATCGGCGGCCGGCACCGACGTGCGCGGCGCCAGGACGGCGACGCGCTGGCCGCGGCGGGCCAGCGCCAGGGCGGTGGACAGGCCGACGATGCCGGCCCCGCAAACGACGATTTGATGGCTCATCTTGCCGAGGGCTCCCCAGCTTGCTTGGGCCACAGCACCCACATCTGGCCCCGTTGTTTCATGCGGCCCGCCTGCTGCCCGGCCTCGTCGCCGTAACCCCAGTAGAAGTCGGCACGCGCCGCGCCGCGGATGGCCGTGCCCGTATCCTGGGCGAACACCAGCCGCTGCAGCGGCCGGTCGGAGGCCGGGAACGTAGTGGCCAGATACACGGGGGTGCCCAACGGCACGAACGTAGCGTCGACTGCGACCGAGCGCTTGGGCGCCAGCGGGATCGCGTAAGCGCCCTTTGGACCTTGTTCGGGGTCGATGACCGGCTCTTCGCGGAAGAAGACGACCGCCGGATTGGCGTTCAACATTTCCTGCACGCGTTTCGGATTGCGCTGCGCCCAGGCGCGGATGTTCTGCATGGACGCCTGGTCGGCAGTCAGCTCGCCGCGGTCGATCAGCCAGCGGCCGATGGACACGTAGGGCTGGCCGTTGTGGTCGGCGTACGCCACGCGGATGGTCTTGCCGGCGTCGGGGCCGTCAGTCAGCTGCACGCGGCCCGAGCCCTGCACCTGCAGGAAGAAGTTGTCCACGGGGTCGTCCACCCACACCACGACGGGCGGGCGACGGCCAGAGGACTCGATGGCGGCACGGGTGTCGTAGGGCACGACCCGCTTGCCCTCGAGCTTGCCGCGCACGCGCTTGCCGGCCAGATCCGGGTAGATTGATCCCAGATCGATCGTCAGCAGGTCGGCGGGCACGGCGTACAGCGGCCACTGATGGTTGCCGCCCTGGCGGCGCGAGCCGCGTACCAGAGGTTCGTAATAGCCCGTGACGGTATTGGTGGCCGGCTTGCCGTCGGCGGCATTCAGGCGCCACGGCTGCAGATAGGTCTGCAGGAAGCGGCGCACGCTCTCGGCGTCGCCTGCGGCCGGCGCCCGGGACGGGTCGACGGCGGCGGCGCACACGGGCTGCCAGGCGCGCGGCGTGGCGCGCGCAGGCGCGGCCAGGTTGCCGCTGGTGGGCCGCATCAGGCCGCGGCAGTTGCGCAGGAACAGCGGCCAGAACTGCGTCAGATCGTCGGACGACCAGCCCGGCATTTCGGACCAGGTCCCAGCCTTGAACTTGCCCGCCAGGGCACGCGGCGGGGTGTCCGGCAGGGCCGACAGCGACGGCACCACCAGGGGGCCGTCAGCCGCGGGGACGCGCGTGCCGGGCAGGCTGCCGGCATCGCCGGATTCAGGGGGGACGTCCGAGGGGGTGGAACATGCCGCCAACAGGACCGACAGCACGGACAGGCTAAGAATGCGCTTCATGAGCAGAGAAGAAAACGGGGCAACGGGCCGGGCCATTCAGTGCAGGGTGCGCGGCATGGCCAGGACGAATTCGGAGATCGGCACTTCGAACGGAATCCCGTTCTCGCCGACGCAGTGGTAGGTGCCGCGCATCGTGCCCACCGGGGTGGGCAGGGGACAGCCGCTGGTGTATTCGAAGGTCTCGCCGGGCGCAAGCAGGGGCTGCTGCCCCACGATGCCCAGTCCGCGCACTTCCTGCACGCGCTGGTTGCCGTCGGTGATGACCCAGTGGCGGCTGATCACCTGGGCGGGATGCTCGCCGGTATTGGTGATGCGCACGGTATAGGCAAACACGAATTGCTGTTCGCCGGGATCGGACTGTTCAGGCACGAAGCGCGGAGTGACAGAGACGCTCAGGTCGTAAGGTTTCACAGTCCTTCCCTGTGTGGCTGGGCGCGGGGGCCGGAGAACGGCGCCGGACGCTTTCAAGACGCAGTTTTTGGACCCGTGGAACCGGGCTGTTCCCGATACCGCGCCTCAAACTGCAATAATGGCACATTATGCCCTTCCCGACTCCGAACATCATGTCATCCTCCACGGCTTCCACCCGCATCACCCCCAGCATCCTGTCGGCTGACTTCGCCCGCCTGGGCGAGGAAGTCCGCAACGTCGTCGCCGCCGGCGCGGACTGGATCCACGTGGACGTGATGGACAACCACTATGTCCCCAACCTGACCATCGGCCCGATGGTGTGCGCGGCGATCCGCCCCCACGTCGAGGTGCCGATCGACGTGCACCTGATGGTCGAACCGGTGGACGACCTGGTCCCGATGTTCGCCAAGGCCGGCGCCGACTACATCAGCTTCCACCCGGACGCCAGCCGCCACGTGGACCGCACGCTGTCCCTGATCCGCGAAAACGGCTGTAAGGCAGGCCTGGTGTTCAACCCCGCCACGCCGCTGACCTATCTGGACTACGTCATGGACAAGATCGACCTGGTCCTGATCATGTCGGTGAACCCCGGCTTTGGCGGCCAGAGCTTCATCCCCGGCGCACTGACCAAGCTGCGCGAGGCGCGCGCGAAGATCGACGCCTGGATGCAGGCCGGCGGCCAGGAAATCGTGCTGCAGGTGGACGGCGGCGTCAAAATCGACAACATCGCCGAAATCCGCCGTGCAGGCGCCGACACGTTCGTGGCCGGCTCGGCCATCTTCGGCAAGCCCGACTATGCAGGCATCATCACGTCCATGCGCGAACAGATCGCCATCGGCGAAACCACCGCCATCTGAGGATCACGACGACATGACCGCTTTCCGCGCTGCGCTGCTGGACCTGGACGGCACCCTGCTGGACTCCATCCCCGACCTGGCCTTCGCGGCCAACGCCATGCGCGTGGAGCTCGGCATGACCGCGCTGCGCGAAGACGTGGTGGCCACTTTCGTGGGCAAGGGCGTGGACAACCTGGTCCGCCGCAGCCTGGCGGGCAGCCTGGATGCGGCCGACCCGTCGGCCGCCGAGTTCGACCGCGCCCGCGAAGCCTTCTACCGCCACTATCACCTGGTCAACGGTGAACGCGCCCAGGTCTACCCCGGCGTCATCGAAGGCTTGAAGCACATGCGCGACCAGGGCCTGAAACTGGCCGTCGTCACCAACAAGCCCACCGAATTCACGCTGCCGCTGTTGCAGCGCACGGGCCTGGCGGGCTTTTTTGACGCGGTCGTCTGCGGCGACACCTGCGCGCGTCGCAAGCCCGACCCCGACCAGGTGCTGCATGCCTGCGAGTTGCTGGGCGTGGCGGTGACCGAAGCCGTGACCATCGGCGACTCGATCAATGACGCGCAGGCGGGCCGTACGGCCGGCACGCAGGTCCTGGTCGTGCCTTACGGTTACAACGAAGGCCGTGACGTGCGCGAGCTGGATGTCGATGGTATAGTGGACACGCTTGTCAACGCCGCCCAGTGGGTGGCGCTCTGGAACCAAAACCAGAACGCCGCGAAAACCGCTTCCTGAAACGGAGCCCGGGGTACCTGACAAACCGCCTGACAAACCCTGAATTCTCAAAGACTTATCCCGGATCAATGAACGCTTACCCCCAGAACCAAATGCTCGGCGCCTCGTGGCGCTGGTGGCGTTTGTCTTCCGGGTGGCGATGATCCCTCCCGGCCCTGGACGCGTATGCCGCCTAGTGCCGTAGCTGTGTAAACACAGAGCCAAGCCCGGAACCAGTAACCTGGACCGGGCTTTTTTGTTGTGCGCCCGGTCTGAAAGCAAACACCAAATCGCTTACGAGACCCCGACATGACCGAAATCGAATTCAAGGCCCTCGCCGCGCAAGGCTACAACCGCATCCCGCTGGTCGCCGAGACCTATGCTGACCTGGACACCCCGCTGGGCATCTACCTGAAGCTGGCGCACGCGGGCCCGCTGGCCGGCCGCATGACCTGCCTGATGGAGTCCGTGGTGGGCGGCGAGCGCTTTGGCCGCTATTCGTTCATCGGCCTGCCTGCCCGCACGGTGATCCGCGCCAGCGGCACCCTGACGGAAGTGCTGCACGACGGCCAGGTCGTGGAAACGCACGAAGGCGATCCCCTGGCCTTCATCGAGCAATACCAAGGCCGTTTCAAGGTCGCCCTGCGCCCGGGTATGCCGCGCTTTTGCGGCGGCCTGGCCGGCTACTTCGGCTACGACACCGTGCGCCACATCGAGCCCTGCCTGGGCCCGGCCGTCAAACCCTTCCCGGCCGGCATGGAAGGCGGCACGCCCGACCTGATGCTGATGCACGTGGACGAACTGGTCATCGTGGACAACCTGGCCGGCCGCATCTACCTGATGGTCTACGCCGACCCCAGCCAGCCCGAGTCCTATAGCCGCGCCCAGCAGCGCCTGCACGACCTGCGCGCCCGCCTGCGACGCCCGGTGGAGATCCCCTACAGCCACGCCAGCATGCAGACCGAAGAGCGGCGCGACTTCAAGAAGGAAGACTATCTGGCGGCCGTGCACCGCGCCAAGGAACACATCGCCGCCGGCGACCTGATGCAGGTGCAGATCGGCCAGGTCATCGCCAAACCCTTCCGAGATTCCCCGCTATCCCTCTACCGCGCCCTGCGGTCGCTGAACCCCTCCCCCTACATGTACTTCTGGAACTTCGGCGACTTCCAGGTCGTGGGTGCGTCGCCCGAGATCCTGGTGCGCCAGGAGCGCGTGGTGGACAACGGCGTGCCGAAGTCGCAGATCACCATCCGCCCGCTGGCCGGCACCCGCAAGCGCGGCGCCACGCCCGAGGAAGACGCGGCGCTGGCCGCTGAACTGAAGGCCGATCCCAAGGAAGTGGCCGAACACGTGATGCTGATCGACCTGGCGCGCAACGACGTGGGCCGCGTGGCCGAAGTGGGCTCGGTGAAGGTCAGCGACACCATGGTCATCGAACGCTATTCGCACGTGATGCACCTGGTGTCCAACGTGACGGGCAACCTGAATCCCGGCATGAGCAGCATGGACGTGCTGCGCGCGTCCTTCCCCGCCGGCACGCTGACGGGCGCGCCCAAGGTCGAAGCCATGAAGATCATCGATGAACTGGAACCTGTGCGCCGCGGCATCTACGGCGGCGCGGCCGGGTACCTCTCTTACGGCGGCGAAATGGACGTGGCCATCGCCATCCGCACCGGCGTGATCAAGGACGGCACGCTGTATGTGCAGGCCGCCGCCGGCATCGTGGCCGATTCCAACCCCGAAGCCGAATGGGCCGAAACGGAAGCCAAGGCCCGCGCGGTGCTGCGCGCGGCCGAACAGGTGCAGCACGGCCTGGACGAACCCATCTGATCCCGGCCCCGCCCGAACCGAATACCGCCCGCACGGAGAAAAAAATGCTGTTGATGATCGATAACTACGACTCTTTTACCTACAACCTGGTCCAATACTTTGGCGAACTGGGCGAAGACGTGCGCGTCGCGCGCAACGACCAGATCACGCTGGAGGAGATCGCCGCCCTGAACCCCGACCGCATCTGCGTGTCGCCCGGGCCGTGCTCGCCGGCCGAAGCCGGCATCTCGGTGGCCGCGATCCAGGCCTTTGCCGGCAAAAAGCCTATCCTGGGTGTGTGCCTGGGCCATCAGGCCATCGGCGCGGCCTACGGCGGCGACATCGTCCGCGCCCAGCAGATCATGCACGGCAAGACGGTGAAGATCTCGCACACGGGCACCGACATTTTCACCGGCCTGCCCACCCCGTACACCGTGATCCGTTACAACTCGCTGACTATCGACCCCGCCACGCTGCCCGACTGCCTGGCAGTGACCGCAACCGCGCCGGACGGCGACATCATGGGGGTCCGCCACAAGACGCTGCCCCTGTACGGAGTACAGTTCCACCCCGAATCCGTGCTCAGCGAACATGGCCACGCCCTGCTGCGCAATTTCCTGAACCTCGCCTGAGAAGGACGCATCGTGACGATTTCCCCCACCGAAGCGCTGACGCGCTGCATTGAACACCGCGAAATTTTCCACGACGAGATGCTGCATCTGATGCGCATGCTGATGCGCGGCGAGATGTCTCCGCAGATCGCCAGCGCCCTGCTGATGGGCCTGCGCGTGAAAAAGGAAACCATCGGCGAGATCACCGCGGCCGCGCAGGTCATGCGCGAATTCGCCACCCCCGTCGTAACGCCGAATCCGCAGGATCTGCTGGATATGTGCGGCACGGGCGGCGACGGCAGCCACACGTTCAACATTTCGACCACCGCCATGTTCGTGGCGGCGGCGGCCGGCGTGCCGATCGCCAAGCACGGCAACCGCAGCGCCTCGTCCTCCAGCGGCAGCGCCGACGTGCTGGAAGCCCTGGGCGCCAACCTGGTCCTGACGCCCGATGAGGTCGCCGAGTGCATCCAGGCTACCGGCATCGGCTTCATGTTCGCGCCCGCCCACCACGGCGCCATGAAGAATGTGGCCGCCGTGCGCAAGGAACTGGCCGTACGCACCATTTTCAACATCCTCGGGCCGCTGACCAACCCTGCGGGCGCCGCCAACCAGCTGATGGGCGTGTTCCACCCCGACCTCGTCGGCATCCAGGTGCGCGTACTGGAGCGCCTGGGTTCGCGCCATGTGCTGGTCGTGCACGGCAAGGACGGCATGGACGAAGCCTCGCTGGGCGGCGCCACGCTCGTGGGCGAGCTGAAAGATGGTCAAATACGGGAATATGAAATCCACCCCGAAGACTACGGGCTATCCATGATGTCCAACCGGTCCATCAAGGTGTCCAATCGCGAGCAGTCGCGCGAACTTGTCATCGAAGCGCTGGACAATGTCGAGGGCACCGCGCGCGACATCGTTGCGCTCAATGCGGGGCTTGCCATCTATGCCGGCAATAAAGCCGATTCCATTCCCGAAGCCTTAGCGCTAGCATTTGAATTGATTGCCACCGGCGCGGCGCGAGCCAAGCTGGAAGAATTCTGCGCATATACCCGGAAATTCCAGAAATGAACGATATTCTTGCGAAGATCCTCGCCGTCAAGGTCGAGGAAGTCGCCGCCGCCCGCCAGATGCGCAGCGAAGCCGAAGTCCTGCGCGAAGCGCAGGCGCGCCAGGACGTGCGTGGCTTCGCCCAAGCCATCGAAGACAAGATTTCGCAGGGCAAGGCCGGCGTCATCGCTGAAATCAAGAAAGCGTCGCCCTCCAAGGGCGTGCTGCGCGAAACCTTCGCCCCCGCCGACATCGCCTCTACCTATGCCGTGCACGGCGCGGCCTGCCTGTCTGTGTTGACGGACGTGCAGTTCTTCCAGGGCTCGCACGACCACCTGCGCCAGGCGCGCGCCGCGTGCTCGCTGCCGGTGCTGCGGAAAGATTTCGTGATCGACCCCTACCAGATCATCGCCGCCCGCGCGATGGGCGCGGACTGCGTGCTGCTGATCGTGGCCGCGCTGTCGCCGTCGCAATTGCGCGACTACGAAACGCTGGCGATGGAACTGGGCATGGACGTGCTGGTGGAAGTGCACGACGCGCGCGAGCTGGACGTGGCGCTGACCATGAAGACGCCGCTGCTGGGCATCAACAACCGCAACCTGCGCACCTTCGAAACCAGCCTGAAGAACACGCTGGACCTCTTGCCCAACATCCCGGCGGGCAAGCGCGTCGTGACGGAAAGCGGCATCTTGAAGCCCGAAGACGTGAAACTGATGCGCGACCACAAGGTCAACGCGTTCCTGGTGGGCGAGGCCTTCATGCGCGCCAAAGACCCCGGCGCCGAACTCGCGCGCCTGGTCGGCTAAAGCCGCGTACCCAGGCTATCGCGCGCGCGGCAAACCCAACGCCGCCGCGCGCCGGTACACGGTGCTGCGGTGCACACCCAGCGCCCGCGCCGCTCTGCTGACATTGCCGCCGTGCGCGGCCAGTGCTGCGCGAACGGCAGCATCCGTCATCGATTGCAGATCTGCCGTGCCGCCTTCGGGCGGCGCGGCGACCGCATGCGCGTTGTCCGCCACGGGCCGCAGTTCGGCGGGCAGCATATCTGCATCAACCACGCCTGACGGCCCCGCCAACACATGCAAGGTGCGCAGCACGGCTACCAACTGCCGGTAGTTGCCCGGCCACGGGTAGGCCGCCAGCAGCGCTTCGATGGGCGGCGGCAACACCGGCCCCCCCCCCTGCGCCGCCCAGAGCGCGCGCAGCAATTCCAGACGGTCGGCACGCGCGCGTAGCGGCTCCAGCGTGACGGTGTACTCGGCGATACGGAAATACAGGTCGGGACGCACCGGCGCATCGGCGCCTTCGTGGGCCAGCGGACGGTGCGTGGCGCACACCAGCGCAAAATCCACCGGCACCGGCCGCGCCGCGCCCAGTGGCGACACCTCGCGCGTCTGCAACACGCGTAGCAACCGCGATTGCAGCATCAGCGGCATGTCGCCGATCTCATCCAGGAACAGCACGCCGCCGTGCGCCTGCCGCAGCAAACCCTTGCTGCCTTGACGCCGCGCCCCCGTGAACGCGCCATCCTCATAGCCGAACAATTCGGATTCGATCAGGCTTTCAGGCAAGGCGGCGCAGTTCACCGCCACGAACGGGCCGGATGCCCGCTTGCCGCGCGCATGCAATTGGCGCGCAAAGACCTCCTTGCCCACGCCCGTTTCGCCTTGCAGCAAAATGGACACGCCCGCATCTGACAGGTGCACGGCGCGCGCCAGTGCGCCAAGTGTGGCGGCGTCGAAACTGGGTGCGGCCGGGCGCGTGGCATCGATGCTTGGCAAGGCCGGCGCCACCGGCTGCGGCGCACGCGCACGCGGCAGTCGCAGCCGCGCGTGATAGCTCGCGCCCGTGCGAGTATGCACGCGGCCCGCGGCATCGGGGCAACGTTCCAGTACACCATCGAAGACATCGCTGTAGCGGTACACCCCCAACGCCGTTGCGGCCAGCCCCAGCGCCTGCAAGGCACGGCGGTTGGCGCCAATCAGCACATCGCCCTGAAACGCCAACAGGCCTTCGCCTGGTGCGCCCAGGCCGGAATGGTGGTCGTGCAGCCGCAGCACGGCATGGTGCTCATAGGCTTGTTCAAACAAGCGGTGTTCGATCAGATCGACCGCGGCGCGCACCAGCGCCAGGACGTCGGGACGGATGTCGCGCGCCTGGCTGGATAAATCCAGCACGCCGAGCGTTCGGCCTTCGCTATCGGTAATGGGCACCGCCGCGCAAGTCAGGATGCGATTGGGTTCGAAGTAGTGTTCCGCGCCATGCACGGTGATGGGCCGGCCTTCGACCAGCGCGGTGCCGATGGCGTTGGTGCCGGCGGCGGCTTCGTCCCACGGTGCGCCGGGCATCAGCGCCACGCGCGACGCCCGGTTGGCGAACCCCGCATCGCCGTCGCTATCCAGCACCAGCCCTTGGGCGTCGGACAGAATCACCAGATTGCCGCTGCCGCCCGCCTCGCGGCGCAGATACGACATGGCGGGTTCGGACAGCCTGCGCAGCGCTTCGTTGCGCTGCTGGGCTTCGCGCAGTTCGCCTTGCGTCATGAGTTCGGCACGGCGCACGCCACGCATGTCGAAGCCCAGGTCCGCGCAACGGCGCCAGGATCGAAGGATGGGTTCGGCAACGATGCCGCCCGGCACCGCTCCCTGCTGGTTGAACAGCAGGCGCGCTTGCGTCAGCGCGTGCTGACGAGAATGAGTGGCCATGCGTGTCTCCTAGGACAGGCGTTCTGCGACACCTGTTCCGCGACAATGTCGCAAAAAACGGCAGTTGCCCGGGGTTGCGCGGGCTGATCAACTTTCGCACGTGAGAGCGCGCGCTGTCCAGCGGGGAAGCCCGCAGGTTGGCATGTTCCTTGCTTGATACCGGATAGGCAGCCGACTGCCGCTATCCCAACAATTTCGGAGACAAGCATGGACATCGCGACCCGCATCACCCCGGACTCGTATGGCACCCGTCTGGACCTGAAAACGCAGTACGACAATTTCATTGATGGAAAGTGGCAGAAGCCGGCAGACGGTGAGTACTTCGACAACGTCACTCCGGTGACCGGCCAGGTGCTGACCCGCAACGCGCGCTCCAAGGAGCGCGACATCGATCTGGCGCTGGACGCCGCGCACCGCGCCGCGCCGAAATGGGGTGCGACCCCGGCCGCCGAACGCGCCCGCATGCTGATGCAGATCGCAGACGTGATGGAAGCCAATCTGGAACGCTTGGCCACGGCCGAAACCTGGGACAACGGCAAACCCATCCGCGAAGCCCGCGCCGCCGACATCCCGCTGGCGATCGACCACTTCCGCTATTTCGCCTCGTGCATCCGCAGCCAGGAAGGCGGCCTGTCCGAAATCGACAGCGACACCGTCGCCTATCACTTCAATGAACCGCTGGGCGTGGTCGGCCAGATCATCCCGTGGAATTTCCCCATCCTGATGGCCGCGTGGAAGCTGGCGCCTGCGCTGGCCGCGGGCAATTGCGTGGTACTCAAGCCCGCGGAACAGACGCCGCTGGGCATCCTGCTGCTGATGGAACTGATCGGCGACATCCTGCCCCCGGGCGTGGTGAACGTGGTCACGGGCTTCGGGCTGGAAGCCGGCAAGCCGCTGGCTTCCAGCAAGCGTATCGCCAAGATCGCCTTCACCGGCGAGACCACCACCGGCCGCCTGATCATGCAGTACGCGTCGCAGAACATCATTCCGGTGACGCTGGAGCTGGGCGGCAAGTCGCCCAACATCTTCTTTGCCGACGTGGCCGCGCAAGACGACGACTTCCTGGACAAAGCGGTGGAAGGCTTCGTGATGTTCGCGCTGAACCAGGGCGAAGTGTGCACGTGCCCCAGCCGCGCGCTGATCCAGGAATCGCTCTACGACAAGTTCATGGAACGCGCCTTGAAGCGCGTGGCCGAGATCAAGCAGGGCAACCCGCTGGACGGCGACACGATGCTGGGCGCGCAGGCGTCCACCGAGCAACTGGAGAAGATCCTGTCGTACCTGGACATCGGCAAGCAGGAAGGCGCCGACGTGCTGGCCGGCGGCTCGCGCGCGCAGATGCAGGGCGCGCTGGAAGGCGGCTATTACGTGCAGCCCACGGTCTTCAAGGGCCACAACAAGATGCGCGTGTTCCAGGAAGAGATTTTCGGGCCGGTCGTGGCGGTGACGACGTTCAAGGACGCCGATGATGCGCTGGCGCTGGCCAACGACACGCTCTATGGCCTGGGCGCAGGCGTGTGGTCCCGCGACGCCAACACGTGCTATCGGATGGGCCGCGCCATCAAGGCTGGCCGCGTGTGGACCAACTGCTATCACGCCTATCCCGCGCACGCGGCGTTTGGCGGCTACAAGCAGTCGGGCATCGGACGCGAGAACCACAAGATGATGCTCAACCACTATCAGCAGACGAAGAACCTGCTGGTGAGCTATTCGCCGAAGAAGCTGGGCTTTTTCTGATCGTCAACCTGCGGCCGGCGCGCCGGGCCTTCGGGCCTGGCGCGCCGGCGCTCCCGGATAGGAATGACGCCATGACAGAGCACACGCCGCGCGTGGTCGCGACCGACGAGGCGCGCAAGCTGATCGATACCTTGCGGACCAAGCACGGCCCCTTGATGTTCCACCAGTCGGGCGGATGCTGCGACGGCAGTTCGCCCATGTGCTATGCGCTGGGCGAATTCATGGTGGGCGGCTCGGACGTCCTGCTGGGCGACCTGGAGGGGTGCCCGTTCTACATGGGCGAGGACCAGTTCGCTTATTGGGAGCACACACAGCTGATCATCGACGCCGTGCCCGGTCGCGGCGGCGCCTTTTCGCTGGACAGCGCGGAAGGCAAGCGCTTCCTGCTGCGCTCCCGGCTGTATTCGGACGAGGAATGGGCGCAGGTGGCCCCGGTCACGAAGGGCTGAAGGAACCGCCCTTGTTGCCTGGGCCATGGCCGGCCGGGTCTTGCGCCTGCCCGGCCTGCTTCCACTGGAACGAGACGCGCCGAATGCGGGCGGCGCGGAATTGCGTGAACGAACGGCCGCCCGGCATGGGCGCGCCGCGATAGGCACTGCTTGCGTTTTTCATCGTTGGGCCCACTCCAGGGCGTCTTCAAGCCGGTCATTACCCCAAAACATTTCATCGCCCACGAAGAACGTGGGCGCGCCGAACACGCCGAGGTCGCGGGCGCGGTCCACCTGCCGGCGCAGCGCCTCCTTGGCGGCCTCGGACTTGGCCTGGGCTATCAGGGCGTCCGCGTCCAGCGACAGCTGGGTCAGCAAGCCATGCACGACGTCTTCGGCCTGGATGTCCAGGTCATGCTGGAAGTTGGCGCGAAACACCGCCAGGCAGAAGTCGCGGCCCCAGGGTTCGTCCTGCCCCAGCAGCCCGATGCGGGCCGGCAGCACGCTCATGCGCGGAAACAGGCGCGGGCGGTTGTAGACCACGCCGTATTTGTCGGCCAGGCGGGCGATGTCGCGCATCATGTACGCGCCCTTGCCCGGGAACAGCCGGAACGGCGTGTCGTTCCACCCCTGCGCCTGGAAGATCGGGCCCAGCAGGAAGGGACGCAGGTCGACCCGCACGCCGGCGGCCTGCGCCAGGGCGTCGACCCGCTCAATCGCCAGATAGCTGTAAGGGCTGGCGAAATCGAACCACATCTGCATGCGGGGCGAGTCAGGCAACGGCGCGATCATCACGGGTACTCCGGCGGAAAAGGTGGCGCGACGGCGCAGGCAATGCGCCTGTCGCAGCCTGTTATTGAACGCCGTCGGCGTACTATTACTCAAGCGACATTTCCGTCTGATACGCATGAGTTTTGCGAATGCCATATCCGCTGGCCAAACTTCCCCCGCTTGACCTCGTCCGAGGCTTTGTCGCCGTGGGCCGCCGCATGAGCATCACGCTGGCCGCGCAGGATCTGCATGTGACGCAGTCAGCCGTCAGCCGCCAGATCCGGGCGCTGGAGGCGCATCTGGGCGTGCCGTTGCTGGTGCGGGGTTTTCGCAGCGTGTCGTTCACGTCGGAAGGTGCGCAACTGTTCCGCATGGCCGACGTGTGGCTGAGCCAGCTGGGCGACCTGACCGAACAGCTGCGCGCCCCCGAACGGCGCACGCCGGTCACGGTGACCACGACCATCGGCGTGGCGTCCCTGTGGTTGCTGCCCCGGCTGGGGGAGTTCCAGGCGGCGCACCCGCATATCGACGTGCGCGTGGCCGCCGACAACCGCCTGATCGACATCGACCGCGAAAGCGTGGACATCGCCATCCGCTACAGCCCGCGCGAGATGGTGCCGGACGGGGCGGTCTGGCTGTTCGGGGAATCCGTGGTGCCGGTGGCACATCCGTCCCTGCAGGCGCGCGAGCTGGACGCCCGCGAATTGCAACGCCATGTATTGCTGGAATTCGACGACCCGACCCGCCCCTGGCTGCAATGGTCCGAATGGCTGAACGCCCGCGGGCTGGGCCGCACCCGCGCCAAGGGCATGCTGCGCTTTAACCAGTACGACCAGATCGTGCTTGCCGCGCTGGCGGGCCACGGCATCGCGCTGGGCCGGCTGGCGTTGATCGCGCCCATGCTGGCGGACGGACGGCTGGAGGCGGTGGGCGGGCAGGCGGCTCGGGCGACGGAACATGCCTACTGGCTGGTGCGCAACGCGCGCCGCAGCACGCCGGACGCCGATGTGGTGGCGCAATGGCTGACCGAACAGGCCGCCATGACCGCGCGCGACCTGTCCCCCGCGACAAACGCCGGTTAAGCCCGGTACGCCTCCATCACAAAGCTATACAAACCTTTGTACATTCGGGCACGGCCTCCTGTACATTTCGCGCTGCATGGCGAACGGCCGCGTTAAACCCAACCACGAAAAGCCCCGATCGCTCGCTGCCATTCCGCCCCTTGGGGCTGCGCCCCCCTGGACACGGGCCGGAATCTCTTTCATGCGCCCTCCCCCGCGCCGGTCTCGCCCGACAGGACCGCGGGCATCCTATTGCCGCTATCCGCGTGTTCGCCGATAGCTCCTTCCCCCGGTGCAGATGAAGCGCTTCCCTCCAGCGTATGCGTGGCAAGACTGGTCTCTCAATGTTCAACGCGCGTTCCTGCTTATCCTGGCGCCCTGGCTGGTCAGCGTGCTGGCGCAGTTTGCGGGCCGGGCCTACCTGCTTGCGACCTATGCGCCGCCAGCGACGTATGCGGCGCGTCCGCAGGACGTGGGCAAGTCGCTCGGCGTCGGGCTGCTGTTCGACATCAAGGTGACGAGCATCGTCTTTTCGGCCTTGCTGCTGCTGGCGATGCTGGCCGCCGGCAGCCGGACCTTGCACGCGCGCTGGCTGCGCTGGATGCCCGGCGTGGGGGCCGGCCTGGCCGCCCTGTTCGCGGCCTCGACGGTAGTGACGGTCTGCTACTACGCCACGTTTTCGCGGTCGATCGACATCTTCGTATTTGGCCTGATCGACGACGACACCCGCGCCATTGCGATGACGCTGTGGCACGGCTACCCCGTGGCTCAGGCAGGGCTGCTGCTGTCCGCGGTGCTGGCCTCTACGTGGTGGCTGGGCACACGCTGGCAAGGACGCGTGCAGCGCCTGCCGCTGCAGCGCCGCGCGCTGGCCCCGGCTGCACTGCGTGTGCTGCTGATCGTTGCAATCACCGTGCTGGCTTGCCGCGGATCGCTGGGCCGCTTCCCCTTGAACAAGGACGACACCAGCATCTCCAGCGTGCGGCTCTTGAACGACATTACGCCCAACGGCATCTCGTCGTTTTTCTGGGCCCTGGCCGAACGCGGCAACGACAAGCGCTTCCAACCGGTCACGGCGGCAGCCGGCCAGGCGCTGTACGAGCGCTTCCTGGGCCACCCCGCACAGGGCCTGCAACCCTTCATGGCCGTTACCGCAGCCAATCCGGCCGCCCGTGCGCGGCCGCCGCACGTCGTGCTGCAGGTCATGGAAAGCATGGGGCATCACCTGAACGCCTATGACCAGCCGGGACGCGACCTGCTGGGCGCGCTGCGGCCGCATTGGCAACAGGACTGGCGCTTCGATCGCTTCCTGTCGGAAGGCAACGGCACCATCGATTCGCTGTCGCGCCTGCTGGTGCGCAGCCCGGTGTCCGCCATCGGCCAATCGTCCGCGGCCGACGCCGAGTTCGCCAGCAACGCCTTCGCGCCGTATCTGGCACGGGGCTACCGCGTGCTCTTCGTCACGTCAGGCGCCGCCACATGGCGCAACCTGGGCACGTTCGCCACGCATCTGGGCGCCCATGAATTCATCGACCAGCAGACCCTGCGAGCCCGTTATCCCGAGGCCGAAGCCGGCACCTGGGGCGTGCCCGACGAGTACATGTTCCGCTACATCGAAAGCCGCCTGGCCGAGGCGGACCCGGACGGTGCGCCGCTCTTCATCATCGCGCTGTCCACCACGCATCACCCGCCGTTCCTCATTCCCGAAGGCGGCAAGCACGGCGACCTGCCGCTATACGACGTGACGCGCCAGCCGTACTTCAAAGCCTGGGATGGCCTTGCCGACGCCTTCGACACGCTGCGCTATGCCAACGACCAGCTCGGGCGATTCCTGACACGCGTGAAGGCCTCGGCCAGCGGCAGCCGCACCATCGTGGCGGTCACGGGAGATCACAACCTGTTGGGCATCGATTACCAGGACGACAAGGACGCGGCCTTGGCGCGCGCCGTGCCGTTCTACCTGTACGTGCCGCCCGCCTATCGGGCCGGCGCCACGTATGACCCGACGCGCGTGGGCAGCCACAAGGACATCATGCCGACGCTGTACCAGTTGAGCCTGCCGGACACGCCGTACTTTCGCACCGGCTGCGACCTGCTGGCCGCGCGGACGGATCCGGTATGGTGCTTCGGGATGAACGACCCGGATGTGACGATCACACAGGACGGCGCCTACCGTCAGACCCGGCCGGGCAAGATCCTGCCGTGGGCCGGCCCCGCCGGCCTGGCGCTGGCCCGCGAGCAGGACACCTCAACGGCGCAGCTGGCCGAGCAGAAGCGCCTGCGCGCCTACCCCGACTTGTTGCGCTGGCAGATCAACTATCAGGTGCAGACGCAGCCGCACCCCCACCCGCGGCCATAGCCCCGCCTGGTCGACCCGCTTATTCCACGCGCACCTGCGCGTCGCCGGCGGTCATCTCGCCGACCACCGCAGCCTGTTCGAAGCCCTGGCTGCGGAACAGGTCCAGCACGGCGTCCGCGGCCTCGGGTGCGCAGGCCACGAGCAAGCCGCCGGACGTCTGCGGATCGGTCAGCAACGCACGCTGCGTGTCGGTGACCGCCGCGCCCAGCTGCACCGAGCCCCCATAGGACGCCCAGTTGCGGCCGGACGCGCCGGTGATCACGCCATCGGCCGCGAAGGCCTGCACGCCCGGCAACCAGGGCAAGGCGTCCAGGCGCAGCCGCGCGGTCAGCTTCGCGCCGCGCGCCATTTCCAGCGCATGCCCCAAAAGGCCGAAGCCCGTCACGTCGGTGATCGCGTGCACGCCGTCCAGCGCGGCCAGCGCCGGGCCAGGGCGGTTCAGGCGCGTGGTCGTGTCGATCATCACGCGGTAGCCCGCGTCGTCCAGCCGGTTCTTCTTCAGCGCGGCCGACAGGATGCCCACGCCCAGCGCCTTGCCCAGGATCAGCACGTCGCCCGCCCGCGCATCCGCGTTGCGCTTGAGACGGCCGGGGTGCACCAGGCCCATCGCCGCCAGACCGTAGATCGGCTCGACGGAATCGATGCTGTGGCCGCCCGCGACCGGAATGCCCGCGTCCTCGCAGACCGATTCGCCGCCGCGCAGGATGTCGGCGATGACGCTATGCGGCAGCACGTTGATCGGCATGCCGACGATGGCCAGCGCCATGATGGGCGTGCCGCCCATCGCGTATACGTCCGACAGCGCGTTCGTAGCCGCGATGCGGCCGAAGTCGAACGGGTCGTCCACGATGGGCATGAAAAAGTCGGTGGTGGCGATGAGCGCCTGCTCGTCGTTCAAGCGGTAGACCGCGGCGTCGTCGGCGGTCTCGGTGCCCACCATCAGGTTCGGATAGCTGGCGGCGGGGCCGAAACGCTTGAGCAGTTCGGACAACACCCCGGGCGCGATCTTGCAGCCACAGCCGCCGCCGTGGGACAACGACGTCAAACGCGGCACAGCCGCCGTGGCAACATCCTGGGTCATTTCAATCTCCATGGGTCAATGGAAAAAGGATAGCACCGCCGCCGAGGTTGGCTCTATGATGATCCGGCAGGATGCGTAGGAGCACACCCCAAGGGACGGCCGCCCGGCCAAGGGCGCACCGATAGCCAAACTTCACCGTGCGTGAGGGCTTCATGGATCGCCGACACTTTCTCCGACTCTCCGGCGCATTGTGCGCCGCCACAACCGCCTTGCCGCAAGCGCTGCGCGCGCAGCAGGCTCCCGTCAGCGCCGACTGGCGCAGCTTTGAACTGACCACCGACATCAGCGTGAAAGACCCCGGCGCGCACACGCGCATCTGGGTGCCGGTGCCGTACGCCACCGACACGCCGTACCAGCGCGGCGCGCAAAGCACCTGGCAGGTCAGCGGCGGCGGCACCGCCCAGCTGATGCGGGCGCCCGGCTACGACGTGCAGATGCTGGCCGTGCAATGGCCCGATGCCCAGGCCCCGCGCCACGTCACCGTGACCAGCCGCTTCCAGACGCGCAATCGCCGGGTCGACCTGACGCAGCCGCCGCCCTCGGACGCCATGCTTGAACGCCCCGCCGCGCTGCGCGAATTCCTGAAACCCACCGCACTGCTGCCCACCGACGGCATCGTCAAGACCACCGCGGACCAGATCACCCGCGGCCACCAGGGCGACCTGGCGCGCGCCCGCGCCATCTACGAATGGGTGGTGGAAAACACCTGCAGGACGGCCGCGACCCGCGGCTGCGGCGTGGGCGATGTGCGCTACATGCTGACGGCGAACGACCTGAACGGCAAATGCGCCGACATCAACGCGCTGTTCGTGGCCCTGGCCCGCGCCGCCGGCATCCCCGCACGCGACGCCTATGGCTTGCGCGTGGCCAATTCCGAGCTGGGCTACAAGAGCCTGGGCAAGGCCGGCGACGTCACGAAAGCCCAACACTGCCGCGCCGAGTTCTACGCCGCCGGCTATGGCTGGATTCCGGTCGACCCCGCCGACGTGCGCAAGGTCATGCTGGAAGAGCCCCCGGGCGAATTGCCGCTGACCGACGCGAAGGTGCGCGCCGCGCGCGTCATGCTGTTTGGCGCGTGGGAAATGAACTGGGTCGCGTACAACCACGGCCACGACGTCGTGCTGTCGGGATCGGTGCATGACCCGGTGCCCTTCCTGATGTATCCCAACGGCGAGACCAGCGCCGGACGGCTGGACAGCCTGGACCCGGACAGCTTCAGCTACAAGCTCAGCGCCAAACCCATCGCCATCTGACCCGCCCGCGGAGGAAGCCGCCTTGATCAGCCGTCGCCGCCTGCTGCAATCCGGCCTGTCGCTGGCCGCCCTGCCCGGCTGGGCGCGGGCCGCCAGCGACTCGGCGCTGAAAACCGCCACCGGCCCCGACTGGGCGCCGTGGACCGCGCCCACGCCCGCCCTCGTCCTGCCCGACCTGGCCGGCCGCGAACAGAAGCTCTCGGCCTGGCGCGGCAACGTCGTCATCGTCAGTTTCTGGGCCACCTGGTGCGAGCCCTGCCGCGATGAAATCCCGTTGATGTCCGCCATGGCCAAGCGCCACCGCGAAGAAGGCTTGCGGCTGGTGGCCGTGAACGTCGGCGAAGCGCTGGGCAAGGTCTCGACCTTCCTGGCGAAATGGCCCGTGGCCGGCACGGTGCTGCATGACCGCAACAGCGCGGCGTCCAAGAAATGGGAAGCGATCGGATTGCCCGCCAACTACCTGGTGGACCGCGGCGGATCGATCCGGTATTGGCATTTGGGGGAACTGGACTGGCAGTCGGATCGCGTGACGGGCGTGGTGACGCGGATGCTGCGCAGTTAAAGCGTGTGGCGGAAGGCAGCAGGAGTCGAACCTACCTGGGAACGTCTGACGCCCCCAACTGGGTTTGAAGCCCAGCCGTGCCGCCGGGCACGAATGCCTTCCTCAGCAGCCCGCCTATGATACCGGCTCTGCGTTCACCTGCATGGCCGCGTACGCGCTTTCCGCCCGCAAGACGTGCGTATCGCGCACCCGCCGCGTATAGCCCACCCGGTCGAAGAACTCCAGGATCTGGATGGCGCGCTTGCGGCCCAGCCCCGTCGCATCGCGGAACACCGCTGCGTTCAGGCCCGCCGGCTGCGCCGCCAGGTCCGCCGCGATCCGCGCCAGCGCCCGCACCTGGCCCCGGTGATAGAAGAGGTCCTTCACCACCTGCGCCACGTCGCCGCGGCGCAGCAGCTTGCGTAGCAACTGCCGCACGCGCTCTTCGGGTTCGTTCTGCGTGCGGGCCAGGTCGCGCACCCAGGGCGGATCGAAGGCGCCCTGCTCCAGCAATGGCAGCAGGCGCGCGGCCAGCGCCGATTCCGCGTCGGCCAGCGTGGAGGTATGGGCCGGCAGATGCAGCCAGGGGCCGTTGCGCGCCACGCGCCCGTCGCGCTGCAGATGGTCCAGCACGGCCGTCCACAAAGCGTCCGGCCCCACCGGCATCGCCATCCGGCGCAAGCGCGCGCTGTCCGGACCCGGCTCATCGGGCGCGCTTTGATGGAAGGCCGCCAGGGCCTGTTCGACGCGCTCGCGCAAGGCGTCCCAATGCATGGCCAGGATCAGGGTGCGCGGCGCCTGCGCATTGCGCGTCTCGATCCACAACGCGCCATGCGGCGCTTCGATCGCGCGCACGGGCCTGCCGGTCAGGCGCTGCAAGGCGCCTTCATCCAACCCGAGCGGCGCGTGCGCCAGCACCGGCGGCAGGCCGCCTCCGTCCAGCATGTCGGACAACGCCTGCAAGCCTTGCAGGCGCGAGGCCGCCCGGCGCTTGCGGTCCGGCGCATTCGGGTCCAGCACGCGGCCGCCGCCGACGGTGCGCGTCGCCTGCGCATTGCGCACGATGTAGCGGTCGCCCGGCATGGCGCAGACCGGCTCGTCAAAGACCAATTGCACCCAGCCGGACTGACCCGGCGCCAGCGTCTCGGCGCTAAGCGGCACCACGTGCGCCACGTGGCGCGCGGCGCCGATGTGCACGTGCAGCGGCGCCCAGGCGCGCACGGGCGCGTCGGCGGAAGCAAGCAGCGTCAAAGCCACGTCGATATGGCGCGAAGGCAGGAAGCAGCGGGCGTCCGCGATCCAGTCGCCGCGCGCAATGGCGTTCTTGTCGATGCCGGCCAGGTTCAGCGCGCAGCGCTGGCCCGCCACGCCGGTTTCGCTGGGCTGGTTCTGCGCGTGGATGCTGCGCACGCGCACCCGCGTGCCCGCAGGCATCAAGCGCAGATCGGCCGTGTCGTCGCCCGCGCGGGCCTGGCCCGCGTGCGCGGTGCCGGTCACCACGGTGCCGTGCCCCGCCAGCGTGAACACGCGGTCCACCGCCAGCCGGAACAGGCCGGCGCCGTCGCGCTGGTGCAGGCCTTCAGCCTGCGCGTGCAGATAGGATTTCAGTTCCGCGGTGCCGGCATCGCCCGCTTGCGAGGCCTGCACCGCGAACACCGGCGCGCCCGCCAGGAAGGTGCCGGCGGCAAGAGCCGCGATCTCGGCGCGCACGGCCGCTTGTTGGGCGGCGTCGGCGCGGTCGGTCTTGGTGAGCGCCACCGCGCCTTGCGCCACGCCCAGCAGGGACAGGATGGCCAGGTGTTCGCGCGTCTGCGGCATGACGCCGTCGTCCGCCGCCACCACCAGCAGGCCGAAGTCGATGCCACTGGCGCCGGCCGCCATCGTATGCACCAGCTTCTCGTGGCCGGGCACGTCAATGAAGCCCAGCACGTCGCCATTGGCCAGCGGCGTATAGGCATAGCCGAGTTCGATGGAAATGCCGCGCGCTTTCTCTTCCTTGAGCCGGTCGGTGTCGACGCCAGTCAAGGCGCGCACCAGCGTGGTCTTGCCGTGGTCGATATGGCCGGCGGTGCCGATGATCATGCCAGGGGCTCCGCCAGCTGCGCGGCAAAGGCGGCCTCGTCGCGCGCTTCCAGGCAGCGCAGGTCCAGCCACAAGGCGTCGTCGGCGATGCGGCCGATGACGGGCGTGGGCAGGCGGCGCAATTGCGCCTCGAGCTTGTCCAAGTGGCGCCCCGGCCGCCCGCTGCCCGTGTAGCGCACCGCCAGCCCCCAACTGGGCAACTGGTCCACCGGCAGCGCCCCGCTGCCGATCTGGCTGAACATGGGCACGGCCTCGACCGCATAGGAGGCGCCGGCCGCATGCGCCAGCACGCCACGCAGCCGTTCGGCCTGCGGCTGGATCTCGCGCTGCGGGCGGGTCAGGAGGCGCAAGGTGGTCAGGCGCTGCGCCAGGAATTCCGGCGCGCGGTACAGGCCCAGCACGGGCTCCAGCGCGGCCAGCGTCAGCTTGCTGACGCGCAAGGCGCGCTTGAGCGGATTCTTCTTGATCTTGCGGATCAGGTCGGCGCGGCCCACCAGCAGGCCGGCCTGCGGGCCGCCCAGCAGCTTGTCGCCGCTGAAGGTCACCAGATCAGCGCCAGCGGCGATGGTTTCGCGCACCGTGTCTTCCTTGGGTAGGCCGAACTGGGTCAGGTCCACGAGCGTGCCGCTGCCCAGGTCCACCGTGGCCGGCAGCCCTTTCGCGTGCGCCAGCGCCGCCACCTCGGCCACGCCGACGCTTTTGGTGAAACCGGTGACGGCGTAGTTGCTGCAATGCACCTTCATCAGCATCGCCGTGCGCGGGCCGATGGCGTTGTCGTAGTCGGCGGCGTGCGTGCGGTTGGTGGTGCCCACTTCCACCAGCTTGGCGCCCGCGCGCTTCATGATGTCGGGGATACGAAACGCGCCGCCGATCTCGACCAGTTCACCGCGCGACACCACGACCTCGCGCCGGTCGGCCAGCGCGTTGAGCATCAGCAGGACGGCGGCGGCGTTGTTATTGACGACGGTCGCGGCCTCGGCGCCGGTCAGTTCGCACAGCAGCTCGTCGATCAGGTCGTCGCGGTCGCCGCGGCCACCGGTGTCCAGATCGAACTCCAGGTTGGCAGGCGTGGTCAGCGCGCGCAGCACCGACGCGACCGCCTCGTCGGGCAGCAGCGCCCGCCCCAGATTGGTGTGCAACACCGTGCCGGTCAGGTTGTAGACGGCGCGCAGGCGCGGCTGGGCCGCCTTGTCCAACGCCGCCGACACGCGGGCGGCCACCACCGGCGCATCCAGTTCGTTGCGCGGCAACTGGCCGGCCAACGCGCGCTGGCGCTGCGCGTCCAGGTCGCGCCGCAGCGCCGCCACCACCTGGGTGCGGCCGTGCGTGTCCAAAGCGGCGCGCAGGGCGTCGGCGTTCAGCAGGCGATCCAGCGGCGGGATGTCGGACACGGCGGCCACGGCGCCCTCTGACGGGTGCTCGGCCATGCTATTCCTCGGCGCCATGCCACAACAGGGGGTTGCCGCTGGCGCGCGAATAACCCGCTTCGCCCACCAGCACGTCCAGCATCAGGCTGGCCAGGTCGTCGGCCACCGGCTCCACGTGCAGGTCCTTGTCCTGATAGAAGATCTTGCGGTACGTGTGGCAGTGGTCGCAGGTCTCGGCCTTGATGGCGGGCGAGCGGCCGTCGATGGCTTGGTACGCCACCGATTCCACGTCTTCGCAGTGCGTGCACTTCACGCGCACCATGTGCCATTGCGTGGCGCACAGGCTGCAGCACAGGTAGCGATAGCCTTCAAACTGGCCGCCCACGCGCACCACGCTGGCCACCGGCAGGCTGGCGCAGACGGGGCAGACGCCGAACGGGCTGACCACCGGCAACTGCTTGTCGTCGAAGCGGCTGGCCAGATCGGTCCAGTAAACCTGCAAGGCCGCCATCACGAAGGGCGCCGCAGCGCTGTCCACGCCCTGGTCCTGCTCGGCCAACACGGCTTCAGCCAGGTCTTCCAGCGATTCAGGGTCTTCGTCCACCGCCCGGCGCAGCGCGGCGCAGACCTCGATGGCTTCGGCCGGCACGTTCTTGCCGCGCGACACCTCGTCCACCAGCTGCGCCAGGATGTTGCGCCACATCGGGTCGCGCGGCCAGCCGATAGCCTGCAAAGGCGGCATGCCATGGGCCTGCGCCAGCGCGACGCGGTCTTCCGACGCCTCCGGCGCCGCACAGTCTTTCAGCGCGCGCTGCTGGGCGTCAACCAATTGCGCCATCAGCAAAAGATAGTCAGCGACGGGACTATCGGCCGCCAATTGCCGCAAGCGCGCGGCACGCGTCGCAAACACCGACGCGCGGTCGGGCAGGCTGACGCGGGGGATGACATTATGGTCTAGCGCTTCGATCTCGCCGCGCGGAAGAATTCGCTGCAATGGTGTCTCCAAGAAAACAAACACGGCTGCTGGCCTTCAAAGAAGGATAGCAGCCGTAGGCAACTACGTGGACGCGGCGAGGGGGGCCCCGTCCCTCCGCCGGGCCGCCCCAAGGAGGGACCACCCCCTCGGGGGGCAGGAAGCGCGCACAGCGCGTGCGCCGTGGGGGCCCCTCCCTCCGCTGGGCCGCCCCAAGGAGGGACCGCCCCCTCGGGGGGCAGGAAGCGCGCACAGCGCGCGCGCCGTGGGGGCCCCTCCCCTCTACTTTCGGATCTGTTCGCGGAACCACGCGCGGTGGTGTTTCCACGCCCAGCCGGCGGTGACATAACCCCGCAGCATCGCGGTGAGCGATCCCTTGACCCAGATCGCCGCGTAGATGTGCACGATGATCGAGCAGATCAGCACCAGCGCCGTCACGGCATGCACGACGGACGCCACCCGCACCACCCAGATGGGGAAGTAGAACGCGAAGAACTCGCGCCAGATCACGATGCCGCTGGCAAACAGCCCCAGCATGCACAGCACCAGCACATAGAACAGCAGCTTCTGGCCGGCGTTGTACTTACCGACTTCGGGCAGCTTTTCTTCGCGGTTCTCGACCACGTCGTTCAGTTGCTTAAGCCACTGGCGGTCGGCTTTCGTCATTACGTTGTGCCGCCACATGTGGCCGGCAAACACGACGAAGCAGGCGAACATCACCACCCCGATGAAGGGGTGCAGGATACGCGTCCAAGGGCCGCCGCCAAACAGGTTGGACAACCAGTACATCGACGGGTGGAACAGCGCCAGCCCGGACAACGCCAACAGGATGAACGTAAGGGCAATGATCCAGTGGTTGGTGCGCTCGCCCGGCGTATAGCGCTTGATCCGGCGGTGACGGTGGTCTTCACTCATGGCGCACCTCCTCTTCGGCACGGCGTTCGTCTTCTTCCGAAACCTCGTTGCGGCCCACGCGGGCGTAGTGGAAGAAGCCCGCCAAGGCGGTCAGGGCCATCATGGCCACGCCCAGCGGTTTGGCCAGCCCCTTCCACAACGACACCATGGGGCTGATATGCGGGTCTTTGGGCAGCCCGTGATACAGCCCGGGCTGGTCGGCGTGATGCAGCACATACATGACGTGGGTGCCGCCCACGCCTTGCGGGTCATACAGGCCAGCCTGATCGAAACCGCGGGACTTCAAGTCCACGATCCGTTCTTCGGCATGCTGCTTCATGTCTTCCTTGGTGCCGAACACGATGGCGCCGGTGGGACAGGCCTTGACGCACGCCGGCTCCTGGCCAACGGCCACGCGGTCGGAACACAAGGTGCACTTGTACGCCTTGTGGTCTTTCTTGGAAATGCGCGGCACATTGAACGGGCAGCCGGTGATGCAGTAGCCGCAGCCAATACAGTTTTCTTCGTGGAAGTCCACGATGCCGTTGGTGTACTGGATGATGGCGCCCGGCGAGGGGCAGGCTTTCAGACAGCCCGGGTCCTCGCAGTGCATGCAGCCGTCCTTGCGGATCAGCCATTCCAGGTCGCCGGCGGGGTTCTCGTATTCCGAGAAGCGCATCACGGTCCAGGAATGCTCGGTCAGGTCGGCCGGGTTGTCGTAGACGCCCACGTTGGTGCCGATCTCGTCGCGCAGATCGTTCCATTCCATACAGGCGCTTTGGCAAGCCTTGCACCCGATGCACTTGGAGACGTCGATCAGCTTGGCGACCGAACCCGTAATGGGTTCACGGATGCCCGGCGGCGGGGTCGTGGTGGCGGAGCGCCGCTTGATGTCTAGGGATTGCATGGACATGTCGGTTCTCCTAAGCCTTCTCGACCTTGACCAGGAACGACTTGAATTCCGGTGTTTGGGAATTGCCATCGCCCACGACCGGCGTCAACGTGTTGGTCAGGAAGCCGGGTTTGGCCAGGCCCACAAAACCCCAGTGGATGGGAATACCCACGTGGTGCACGGTCTTGCCCTCGATGGTCAGCGCGCGCAAGCGCTTGGTGACCAGCGCCACGGCCTTGATGTAGCCGCGGTTGGACGAGACCTTCACGCGCGACCCGTTGGCGATGCCCAGTTCCTTGGCCAGCGCGTCGCCGATTTCCACGAACTGCTCGGGCTGGAGAATGGCGTTGATGCGCACGTTCTTCGTCCAGTAGTGGAAGTGCTCGGTCAGGCGGTAGGTAGTGGCCACGTACGGGAACTTGTCCGCCGTGCCCATCGCGGCCAGGTCGTCCTTGAAGACGCGCGCCGCCGGGTTGCTGGTGACGCCCTTGGCCTTGGGATATAGCGGGTTGTAGCCCAGCGGCGTCTCGAAGGGCTCGTAGTGTTCAGGGAAAGGCCCTTCGGCCATGCCCGCCCGCGCAAAGAAGCGCGCCACGCCTTCCGGGTTCATGATGAACGGACCCATACCGCCGTCCGGGTTCTCGTCTCCCTTGAAGTCGGGAATGTCCGCGCCCACCCAGATCTTGCCGTTCCACGAGATCAGGCTGCGCCGCGGGTTGAATGGCTTGCCGGACACGTCGCACGACGCGCGGTTGTACAGGATGCGACGGTTGGCAGGCCACGCCCAGGCCCAGTTCAGGGTCTGGCCGATTCCGGTGGGGTCGCTGTTGTCGCGGCGGGCCATCAGGTTGCCGCCAGGGCCCCAGGCGCCAGCGAAGATCCAACAGCCGCTAGCCGTTGAACCGTCGTCGCGCAGCTCCGCAAAACCCGCCACTTGCTCACCGCCCTTGCGCACGAGCTTGGTGGGATCCTTGGGGTCCATGACGTCCACCAACGCCTTGCCTGAATATTCCTTGGCCAGCTCTTCCGCGGTGGGGCTTTGCGGATTGGAGTACGGCCAGGACAGGTTGACGATGGGGTCGGGGTACTTGCCGCCTTCCTCCTGGTACATCTTGCGCAGGCGCGTGAAGATCAGCGACATGATTTCGATGTCGCTCTTGGCTTCGCCCGGAGGCTCGGCGCCCTTCCAGTGCCATTGCAGCCAGCGCCCGGAGTTCACCAGCGCACCGTCTTCCTCGGCGAAACAGGTGGTGGGCAGGCGGAAGACCTCGGTCTGGATCTTGGTGGGGTCCACATCGTTGTGTTCGCCCGCGTTGCGCCAGAACTCCGAGGTCTCGGTGACCAGCGGGTCCATGATGACCAGGAACTTCAGCTTGGCGAAACCGTCGTTCAGCTTGCCCTTGTTGGGCGCGGCTGCCAGGGGGTTGAAGCCCTGCGCGATGTAGCCGTTCATCTTGCCCTGGACCATGAGCTCGTAGACCTGCAGCATGTCGTACATCTTGTCGAGCTTGGGCAGGTAGTCGAACGCCCAATTGTTCTCGGCAGTGGCCGACTTGCCCCACCAGGCCTTCATCAGGCTCACGTGGAACTTGCTGTAGTTTTGCCAGTAGCTGAGCTGGTTGGGCCGCAGGGGCTTCAACGCGCGCGTCTCGATGTACTTGGCGTAGTCCTGTTCGGGCTCGTTGGGCAGGGTCATGTAGCCCGGCAGCAGATTCGACATCAGGCCCAGATCGGTCAGGCCCTGGATGTTCGAGTGCCCGCGCAGCGCGTTCATGCCGCCGCCCGCAATACCGATATTGCCCAGCAGCAGCTGCACCATGGCGCCGGTACGGATGATCTGCGAGCCGATGGAGTGCTGCGTCCAACCCAGCGCGTACAGGATCGTGGCGGCGCGGTCGGTGGTGGCCGTGGAGGCCAGCATGTCGCACACCTTCAGGAACTTGTCCCGCGGCGTGCCGCACACGCGCTCGACCATCTCTTCGGTGTAGCGCGAGTAGTGCTTCTTCATCAGCTGATACACCGTGCGCGGATGCGTCAGCGTGGGGTCCGTCTTGACGAAACCGTCGTCGCCGCGTTCGTAGTCCCAGCTTGCCTTGTCGTACGTGCGCTTCTCGGCGTTGTAGCCCGAGTACAGGCCCGCGTCGAACGTGAAGTCCTCGCGCACGATGTAGGAAAAGTCGGTGTAGTTGCGCACGTACTCGTGCTGGATCTTGTCGTGATCCAACAGGTACTTGATGACGCCACCCAGGAAGATGATGTCGGTGCCGGTGCGTATGGGCGCGTAGAAGTCCGCCACGGATGCCGAGCGCGTAAAGCGCGGATCCACGACGATCAGCTTCGCCTTGTTATGGGCTTTCGCTTCCGTGACCCATTTGAACCCGCACGGGTGGGCCTCGGCGGCATTGCCGCCCATGATCAATACTACGTCCGCGTTCTTGATGTCGACCCAATGGTTCGTCATCGCTCCACGGCCAAACGTCGGGGCAAGACCTGCCACCGTCGGGCCATGTCAGACACGGGCTTGATTGTCGAACGCCAGCATCCCCATGCTGCGCACTGTCTTGTGCGTGATGTAGCCCACCTCGTTGCTGCTTGCCGAGGCGGCCAGCATGCCGGTAGTCAGCCACCGGTTTACCGTTTTGCCGTCCGCGGTCTTCTCGACGAAGTTCGCGTCGCGGTCGGCTTTCATGAGCTTGGTGATGCGCGTCAGGGCGTCGTCCCACGACATCCGTACCCATTTGTCCGACCCGGGCGCCCGGTATTCCGGGAACTTCAGGCGGTTGGGGCTGTGGATGAAGTCGATCAGGGCCGCGCCCTTCGGACAGAGCGTGCCGCGGTTGACGGGGTGGTCGGGGTCGCCTTCGATGTGCATGATGCTGGCGCGCGCGTTCTTGGCGCCGTCGCCCAGACCGTACATCAGCAAACCGCAGGCGACCGAACAGTAGGGACAGGTGTTGCGCGTTTCGGTCATGCGCGCAAGTTTGTACTGGCGCACCTCAGCCATGGCTGTGCCGGGAGCAACCCCGAGCAATGCCAGGCTGGAGCCTGCCAGGGTTGCACCTGTCACCTTGAAGAACTGGCGGCGATTCATGTTGACCATGAAGCACTCCTCTCCTGGTGAATGACGAAAGCCGGAGGCTCGTCCGAAGGAAAAAGCCCTACAACTTCCAAGGATATTCCAACAAGTATATTCCGAAGCCGCATGGCCGTGCCATGGGTCAAACCCGCTGGCGCCCGGGATTTGGCAGCGAAATGGGAGTTGTTCGCAGATTTTGGAGGGTCGGCAGGCTGCTACCATTGCCGGCGGCCGTGGCTAGACCGGCCCTTTTCCACCCATATTTTTGCCTGACCGCTGGAGCGCCGATGCGCCGCTTTGCCCCGCTGGCCCTGTCCCTTGCCGCCCTGGCCGGGGCGCCCGCCCCCGCCGCCGCAGCCCCCGCGCGCGCCGCCCTGACGCCGGCCGCCGCCGCCACCGAGGCCGCCCATCAGGCGGCCATGGACGGCTACCTGTATTTCTACCCCCTCGTCACGATGGACCTGACGCGGCGCCAGTTCACGCACCCGTCGCAGGGCGCCCAGGGCGCACCGTCCAACGCGTTCCTGCATGTCCGCACCCTGCCCCAGCCGGGCGCGGCTACACCGTGGGCCAACCCCGACATGCTGCGCAGCACCGGCTGGCTGGACCTGACGGCCGGCCCCGTGGTGCTGTCGGTGCCGGATACCCAGGGCCGGCGGTACACGCTGACCCTGCTGGACATGTGGACGGACGTGTTCGCCGCGCTGGGCAAACGCACGACCGGCACGGCCAAGGGCAACACCGTGATCGTGCCGCCGGGCTGGACGGGCACGCTGCCCTCGGGTATGGCGCGCATCGACGCCCCCACGGCGCACGTGTGGGCAAAGGTGCTGATCCAGACCGACGGACCGGCCGACTACGCCGCCGTCAACGCCCTGCAGGACGGCTTCACGCTGACGCCGCTTGCGCAATGGAACCTGCCCGCGCAATCGCAGCGTGTGAAATCCGACCCGAACCTGGACCTGAAGATCCCGGTGCGCGAACAGGTGGAATCCATGCCCACCGACGCCTTTTTCACCTACGCGGCGGAATTGCTGCGCAAGGATCCGCCGCACGCGACCGATCAGCCGGTGCTGGCGCAGTTGCGCCGGGTGGGCCTGATCGCCGGCAGGACCTTCGAATTCGACCGCCTGGACCATCCCGCCAAGCAAGGCATGCGCCGGGGCCTGCGCGCCGGACGTGAACGCATGGAAGCTGCCGCCGGCGGCACGCTGCGCGCCGTCAACGGCTGGCAGCAGGAAACCGCCAGCGTCGGCGTGTATGGCAGCGCCTATCTGCGCCGCGCGCTGGCGGCCCAGGCCCAGCCGGGGTCGGGCTTGCCCGAAGACCAGATGGTGCTGCTGCTGGCGGCCGACAGCCAGGGTGCGCCGATCGATGGCGCGCACCGCTACGTGCTGCACTTTGAAAGCGGCCAGTTGCCGCCCGCGGGCGCGGCGTGGTCACTGGCCGCCTATGATGGCCAGGGCATGCCGGTGGCCAACCTGCTGAACCGCTACGCGCTGGGCGACCGCGCGCCCTTGCGCTACAACGCCGACGGCTCGCTGGACGTGCACGTCAGCCATGCGCCGCCCGCGCCCGAGGAACAGGCCAATTGGCTGCCCGTTGCGGCCGCGGGGCCGGTGACCGTGCTGCTGCGCGCCTATGAGCCGGGCCCGGCTTTGCTGGACGGCTTGTGGATGCCACCGCCGTTGGTGCGCGACGAACCGCAACCGGTGGCGGAGACGGCGCCGGCGGTGGAGGCTCCCGTGGCGGAGCCAGTGGCCGAGACGGCGCCCGCCGCGCCGGCCAATGCCGCGCCGAAGACCGCGCCCCCCGGGGCGAAGAAACCCTAGACGCGGCGCGAATGACGGCGCCATGACAGGCGCCTGCCGCTACCATAGGCGTTTTATTTCTGAATGATGAGCGCCCGCCATGGACGACGCCTTTAGCCACCAATTGTCGATGACCATCCTGATGACGCCGGACATGGCGAATTTCTCAGGGAACGTGCACGGCGGAACCATCCTGAAGTACCTGGACCAGGTGGCCTACGCCTGTGCGAGCCGGTACGCCGGCCAATACGTGGTGACCCTGTCGGTCGACCAGGTCGTGTTCCGCGAACCCATCCACGTGGGCGAACTGGTGACCTTCCTGGCGGCGGTGAACTACACGGGACGCACCTCGATGGAGATCGGCATCAAGGTCGTCACTGAAGACATCCGCAAGAAGCTGGTGCGCCACACCAACAGCTGCTATTTCACGATGGTGGCGGTGGACGACAAGGGCGCGCCGACCGCCGTGCCGCCGCTGGCGCCGCGCAACCTGGAAGAGAAGCAGCGTTTCGAGGCCGCCCGCCTGCGCCGCGAACTGCGCCAGGAGATGGAACGCCGCCACGACGAGATCAAGCGCGAGACCACGCACGACGCGCCGCCGGCCGGCTGAAGAACTATGTCCATAAAAAAACCGAGCCACGCAGGCTCGGTTTTTTAATGGACGCAACCGTTCAGGCAGTTGCCGTCACGCGCGTTCCGCGGCGCCGGGTGGGCTGGGCGGCGCGGAGACGGGTTCGCGGTCGCGGCCCACCATGCGCTTTAGCCCCAGCCATTGCTGCGACCAGAAGCTGCGGCCGTAGTCGCGTCCGCCCAATTCGGCCTGCTGGTCGTGGATGCCCGTCGGGCCGTAGCCCACGCCAAAGCGGGCGGTGCGGAACAGCACGTCCCAGATCGGGAACAGCGCGGCGAAGTTGTAGCCGCCCACCGGCCCCGGCGAGGACGCGTCATAGGCGATGGAATGGTGATGGCGGTGAAAGCGCGGGCTGACCAGCAAGCGTTCGCCCAGCGCGCCGAAATGCATACGCAGGTTGGCGTGCGAGAAGCTCTGCGCCAGCTGGGTGATGGCCACCACGATCACGAATTGCGCGGGCGGCACGCCCACCAGCTGCGACACGAACACGACCAGCACGTCGCGCAGCATGTCGTCCAGCAGGTGATTGCGGTCGTCGCTCCAGATGGTCATCTGGCGCTGGCTGTGATGCACCGCATGCAACGCCCAGAGCCAGCTGAAACGGTGCTGGGCACGGTGATAGACGTAGTCCACCGCGTCGAACAGCAGCAGGTAGATGATCAGGCTGACCCAGGCCTTGTCCGTCACGCCGGGCCAGTACTGGTCCAGCTGGAACGGCGCAAAACCCCAGACGTGCAGTTGTCCGAAGATGCTGTCCCAGAACGGGTCGATCGTGAAGAACAGCGCCAGGCGGAACACGCCCAGGCGGTGGATCAGCGTGTACAGCACGTCGATGCCGATCTGGCGGCGGTCGGTGACGGCTTCAACCGGCCGCAGACGCTGCAAGGGGCCGAACACCAGCACCAGCACGGCGATCTGCACCAGGCCCACCAGCAGCCACATGGTGGCGTCGTAGCCGTCTTCGATGAAGTTGCTCATCCCCAGGTGAAACAGCGCAGGCTGGATCAGCGTTTCGAAGAGCCATTGCTGGCAGGCCCCGAAGAATTGACTAAGCGTATCCATGATCAGTGATGCGTGGCGATCCAATCGCGGTAAGCGGGATGCGTATTCAAGGTAGCAAAACAATAGCCCTTCTGCTGCAAGCCCACAATCAAGGGCTCGAGCACGGCGGGCGCCCAGGGGTCCTGGCGCGACCAGATGCCCAGGTGGGCCAGCAGGATGTCGCCCGGCTTGATGGTGCGCAGCGCCTGGTCCAGCAGCTTGGCATTGGGGTATTTATCGCTGGGCAGCTCGTCGCCCAGGAAGCCGGCGGGCGCCCAGCCCACGTGCTCGAATCCGCACGCCTTGGCCGCCTTCAGCAGCGCGGGCGAGGTCTTGCCGCCCGGCGCGCGGTAGATCGGCAGCATGTTCTGGCCCGTCATCTGATGAAAGCGGGTGGCCGAACGCTTGATCTCGGCGCAATACTGCTCGGCCGTCCATTCCTCGCGCTTGCCCGTTTCCGGGCCGGCGCTGGGCTTGACGCGGAACTTGCCGCCGGGCAGGTCGCCCTGCCAGTAGACGTGGTCGTACGTGTGCGAACCGAAGGCATGGCCTTCGGCCGCGCGCGCCTTCCACCACGGCGCCCACACGTCGTCCAGGCTCGCGCCGTCGGTCTTGGTGCGTTCATTGGCCAGGAAGAAGGTGACTTTGACATGATGGCGGTTGAGCACATCCGCGATCAACGGCGCCACGCCCATGTGGCCGGTGTCGAAGGTCAAGTAGACCGGCTTGTCGCACGTCGTCGGCGCCGCCGCGTTCGCCATCGGAACAGCGAACGCCAGGACCGCCGCGACGATACTGTTTCTAGCGGGTTGGCGCATGGTTCAAGGTCCACACACCGTGGGGGGACTTGCCGACCGACACCTGATTCACGACCTTCTTCTGCTCAAGGTCCACCACCGTCATCTTGCGCGCCCAGCGCGAGGTGACCAGCAGCGTCTTGCCGTCGGCCAGCACGTCCATGCAGTCGGGACCGCCGGGCACCGCGAAGGTGTCGGTGACGGTCAGCGTCTGCATGTCGATGCGGCTGATGGAATTGGCGGTGCGGTTGCTGACGAACAGGTGGCGCTTGTCGCCCTGCGCGCGGAAAGCGTGCGCGCCGGCGGCCGTGGGGATGCGCTTGACCAGTTTGGCGGGGCCGTTGCTGACGTCGTAGGCTTCGACGAACGAGTCGCCGGTCAGCGCCACGAGCAGCGTCTTCTGGTCCGGCGTCAGGAACACGTCGGCCGGCGTCTTGCCGACGGACACCGTCCACTTGGGCGTCTGCGTGGCCAGGTCGATGGCGATCAGCTGATCGCTGTCCTGCAGCGTCACGTAGGCCGTGGTGCTTTTCTTGTCGATCATGATGTGGCTGGGCGTCTTGCCCGCCGGGACGCGCTTGACCAGCTTCAGCTCGGCGCCCTTTTCCTGCGGCTGCCAGGCATAGATGTCGATATGGTCCAGGCGGTTGGCCGCCGTGACGAACCACTTCATGTCCGGCGAAAACTGCAACTGGTAGGGATCGACGATGCCGGTCAGCGTGCGCTGCACGTCGCCCGTCTTGGGATCCATCATCGTGATCGTGTTGCCGGTGGCGTTGGCCACCATCAACGACTTCTCATCCGGGGTCAGGTACAGGTGATGCGGCTCTTTGCCGGTCGGCACGCGCCGCAGTTCCTTGTAGGACACCGGATCGATGATGCTGACATTGGCGTCCAGGGAGTTCAGGACGAAAATCGGGGCGGATGCCGCCGCTGCGCTAAGCGCCATCCCTACGCCGGCCAGGGCGTAGCGGACAAAATGCAAGGGATTCAATTTCAAGGTCCGGCAAAAGGGGATCGGGCACCGATCCCAGTGCCCGCCATTTTAGGCACAGCCGCCTTTCAAAAGCGCAACAGTGGGGGGTTTGGCGACAAACGTACACGCCTGTTGCGACCCCGCAACAACCCCCACCTGAAAACCCTCTGAAAACACCGAAAAGTCATTTTGCGCCAACGGGTTGCGCGTTGGCGTCGACCCAGGCGCCGGAGGCGATATCGCGCTCTCGCAGCGCCGCCGCGCGGGACGCGGACGAAGGTCCCAGGTCTGCTTCCAGCACCCCGCCCTGCGGACCGATGACAAAGGTGCCGATGCCGGTCTGCCCGTAGCGCGCCGGCCACGCCACGATGCGGTAGGCGGTGTCCTGTCCGCCCGGCAGCACCTTGTAGCGGTAGCCGGCATAGGCGTCCGCCACGGGCACCTCCGGCCCCATCGCCAACGCGTCCGGCCCAAAGGCCTGCGGCGGGGAACCGGGCACTTCCGGCCAGTACAGGCCGTCCATGGTGCCGGGTCGGCTGACCAGGCGGCTCGCATAGCGGCCCTGTCCCACGCCTTGTTGATAGCGGGTCTGCGCGGCCTGCAGCTGCTGCAGGGTGTCAATCGCGGTCAGTTCATTGCGACCGATGGCGCGGCGCTGGATTTCAGCTTTGCCCGCAACCGGGTCGAACCGCCAGCCCTTGCCCGATTGCACGATGGGCACTGGCATGGTCCACCCGGAATCGCCGACCGCCAGCCACGAGCGGCCGCCGTCCGCGATGACCTCGTGCTTCTTGGCCCAGGCCGACAGGAAGCGGTAGATATCTTCCTGCGCCACGCCGCCCGGCACGATCTGCTTGTGATCGGGCCCCAGCACGCGGGCGATCGCGGCCGGGTCGCTGGTGGCCAACGCGTCGGCAAAGGCGTCGGCTGCCGCCTGCGACGTCGGATACACGCTTTGCGCCGCCACCGGGGCGGCCAACCCCAGCGCCAGCAATGTCGCGGCGCCCAGCACGCGGGCATGAACCCAGGCATTCGTCATGAAAGCTCCCTTGTCCATGGTGCTTACCTCCGGCCGCCGAAATGGCCACCGCCACCGCCGCCCATACGCCCGCCCCCGCCACCCATGTGCCCGCCACCGCCGCCGCCACGCTGAAAGCCGCTTCCGCCGCCGCCCCGGTTCATCTCGGTGCGCTGGCTTTGCTGGCGCATACGGTCGCCGTTGCCGGCGTCGTGCAGCGCGCTGCTGCTGTTGGACGCCCGGGCCCGGTCGCGGGCCGCGGACTCGTCGGCACGCTGGCGTTGCGCCGCTGCCTGCCGATCCGGGTTGGATGCACCCGAGGCGCGCGGCGTCTGGCCGCCTTGCGGCCGCTCACGGGCTCCTTGGGCACCGCCCGCGCCTTGCCCGCGCCCGGCCATGCCCTCGCCGCCCCGGCCGGCCGCGCCTTCGCCACGACGGGCACCCGGTTCTGCATGGCCCGGGATGGACTGCCCCGTGCGCCCCTCGAAGGATTGCGCCGCGCGGTCGCGCGCCGCGTCGCGGGAATTCGGCGCCGGCGCGGCGCCGGGCGGCCTGCCGCCCTGGCCTTGCCCCGGCCGCTGTTGACCCGCCTGGCGGTTCTGCAAGCCGGCCTGGCGCTGGTTGTCATAGCGCTGGCGGTTGGCCTGGTCCGCATAAGGCGTGTTGCCGCGGTTGGCAGGGTTGTGCTGCCACGCCACGTTATTGTTGTTGGCGTTGTTGATGCGCTGGTTGACGTTGACGTTGTTGTACCGGTTGACGTTGATGTCCACGTCGTTGTGTCCCCAGTTGAATCCGCCCCACATGGAATCCACGGCGGCCACGCCCAGGCCGAAACCGATGCCGGCCACCAGCGAGGTCGCGAACACCGAGCCCGGCGGCGGCGGATAGTAGTAAGGGGGATACGAGGGATAGGCCCAGGCGCCATAGACCACGGTCGGGTTGTAGCTGGGCACGTAGACGACTTGCGGGTCGGCGGGCTCGATCACCACCACGGTCTTGTTGTCGGTGGTGCTGGAGGTCACCTTCTGCTGCGGCGTACTCTTCAGGTTGCCGGCCTTTTGAGCCTGCGCGCGCAGCCGCTGGACCGAATCCATCACGCCGTCCGGCTGCGCCAGGAAGGCGTCGCCCACGGATTTCACCCAGTCGGGCTGCCGGCCCATCAGGTCCATGACCGACGGGAACGCCACCAGCGACTTGACGCTGGGGTCCCAGGTTTCGCCTTCGACGGCTTTGACTGCCTTGTCGCCGGATTCCGACGTGTGCGCGGCCGACCACTTGGCGGCGGCGGCAATGTCATCGGGGTAAGTGGCCCCCATGAGGATCTGCGACAGCAAGGAATCGGGGTACAGCGCGATCGGCGCCATCAACTGATCCAACTGCCCATTGTCCAGCTTGGTCTGCGCCACGGCGGGCAGGCAGACCGCCAGCCCCAGGCATAACCAGCCGATGAACCACCCTTGCAGTCGACGCATGAACCGTTCTCCGTGAAGCAACGCATAAAGCTACAAGCCAGGAGGAAACCGCCGGATATCGCGCTGACAATATATGCCTAACGCCGGCGCAAGGAAAGCGCCGGCGCCGTCGTTGCATTCACAGTTTGGCGACAGACACCTCGGTCGCCTTGACGAAGGCCAGGACTTCGGTGCCCACCTGCAAGTCCAGTTCCTTGACCGAACGCGTCGTGATCACCGAGGTCACGATGCCCGCGGGCGTATCGACGTCCACCTCGGACACCACCGGGCCCAGGATGATTTCCTTGATCTTGCCGCGGAACTGGTTGCGGGCGTTGATGGATTGAATGCTCATGGTTTGCTCCTGAAAGGGAAAGGGCGGCGCCGTCATGGCGCCATTGCGTGAATGCCAGGCTGCGCGGCGCTATACCGCCAGCCGTAAGTGCCGGATCTGGATCACCGGCGCCAAGGGCCGGTCCGCGTCCGGCGGTTCGGGTTCTTTCAACACGGCGCGCAACACGCGCGCCGCCAAGGCGGCAAACGCCGGTGAACCTCGTGCGCGCGGGCGCGCCAGTTCCACCCGTTCGTCGAACACCACCGCGCCGTCGTCGATGACGAGGATGCGGTCGGCCAGCGCCACGGCCTCGTAGACATCCCGCGTGGCCAGCACGGCCGTGAAGCCGTCGCGCCGCCAGGCCTGTTCGATGGCCGCCTGGGCCTCGATGCGCGTCAGCGCGTCCAGGCCGCCCAACGGTTCATCCAGCAGCAGCAAGCCCGGCCGCCGCGCCAGCGCGCGCGCCAGGGCCACACGCTGACGCTGGCCGTCGGTCAATTGCGCCGGCCAGTCGCCACCGCGACCGGCCAGGCCCGCTTGCCGCAGCGCCTCGCCGGCCCGGGCCCGCGCGTCGCCCGGCAGGCCCAGCGCCACGTTCTGCCATACGCGCTTCCATGGCAACAGCCGGGCGTCGGCGAACAACAAGCGCACGCGGTCGTCGCTGGCCCATTGCGGAAAGTTGTCGAACAGCACCGGCGAACGCGCGGGCGGGCCGCCTTGTTCGCCGGTGGGCCGTTCCAGGCCAGCCAGGATTCGCAGCAAAGTGCTCTTGCCCGTGCCGCCGCGCCCCGTGACCGCCACGAATTCGCCTGCGGCGATGTCGAGGTCCAGTCCATTGAGCACGCTGCGCGCGCCATGGCGCTTGGCCAGCTTGCGCACGGTGACGCGCAGCGCCCGCCAGTCGTCCTGCCCCGAATCCGGCGCCTCGTCATGCCGGGCGCGCCCCGGCACCTCCAGGTGCTGCAGCAGCTCGAACTCGTTCGGATGGACAAACATGGCCGCGCGCTCCCGCCGGGCAGCCCTAGCGGGCCGCTTCCAGCTTCTGCTGATAATCGGTCTTCACAAAACCGGCGAACGACTTCTCGGTGACCGCCAGGAACTCCCGCGACGCATAGGCCGCAGCAATATCCTTCACATAGGGCTTGTCCAGGTCGGCCGTGCGCACGGCCACCAGGTTCTGGTAGGTGGGCGTGGTCTTCTCAAGCGCCAGCGCCGACGTCAGCTTCAGCCCCGACGCCAACGCAAAGTTGCCATTCACGAACGAGTAGTCGGTATCGTCCAGCGAGCGCGGCAGTTGCGCAGCTTCAAGCGGAATCAGCTTGATCTTCTTCACATTCACGGCCACGTCCTTCTCGGACACCTGCAAGGGGTCATAGCCTTCGCGCAACTTCACCCAGCCCAGTTCCTCCAACACCACCAGCGCGCGCGCCTGGTTCGTCGGGTCGTTGGGCACGGCCACGCTGACGCCATCGGGCGCGGCGTCCACGCTCTTGTACTTCTTGCTGTAGATGGCGATCGGCGCGGTAGGCACCTTCACCAGTTCGGACAATTCCAGCTTGTTCTTGGCGGCGAAATTCTTCAGGTAGACCACGTGCTGGAACGCGTTTGCGTCCAGCGCGCCTTGCGCCAACGCGAAGTTCGGCTGGATGTAGTCGTTGAACTCCACGATCTTGACCGTGTAGCCCTGCTTTTCCAGGATGGGCTTGATGCCCAGCTTGATCTGGTCGCTATAGGGGCCGGCCGTGGCGCCGAACACGATTTCCTTCTTGGCCGGGTCCGCCGCGTGCGCGGCGCCGGCGAAGGTCAGCGCGGCCAGCGCCGCGATCAGGGTAGAGCGGGGAAATGCCATGGGAGTCCTCATTGGATTCAACGCTTGTCGATGCGGCGCGCGACGGTATTGCCGGCAACCTGGATGATCTGCACCAGCACGACAAGCAGCGCCACGGTCAGCACCATCACGTCGGTCTGGAAGCGGTAGTAGCCATAGCGGATGGCCAGGTCGCCGATGCCGCCGCCCCCCACCACGCCGGCCACTGCCGAGTACGAAAGAAAGCTCACCGCCAGCACCGTCAGCGCCAGCACCAGGCCCGAACGCGCTTCCACCAGCAGCACGCGGCGCACGATCTGCAGCTCGGACGCGCCGGCGGCATGCGCCGCCTCGATCACGCCGCGCGGCACGTCGCGCAGGCACTGTTCCACCAGCCGCGCAAAGTACGGGATCGCCGCGAAAGACAGCGGCACCGCCGCCGCCACGGGCCCGATGGAGGTGCCCGCGATCACGCGCGTGAAGGGCACCAACGCCACCAGCAGGATGATGAACGGGAACGAGCGCACGGTATTCACCGTCCAGCTCAGCAGCCGATGCACCACGGGCCGGTCCAGCGACTGCCCCGGCCCGGTCAGGAACACCAGCACCCCGAGGGGCCCGCCCAGGAGGATCGACGCCGCCAGCGCGATCGCCAGCATCAGGAAGGTCTGGCCGACGGCCACGCCCAGCTCGGGCAGCAACTGCACAAAGGTATCCAGCATCATGCGACCTCTTCGTAGGGGTGGGTGGCTTCGCGGATGAGTTCGCGGCCCAGCGCGGAAGACAGGTGCACGTTGGCGCCCGAGATCTCGGCCTGCTCCAGCACCTGCCCGTTCTCCATCACGGCCACATGGCGGCACAGGGCGCGCACCACGGCCAGTTCGTGCGTGACGATCACGATGGTCACGCCCAGGCGCTTGTTGATGTCGCGCAGCACGGCCAGCACCGACCGCGTGGTTTCGGGGTCGAGCGCCGAGGTGGGTTCGTCGCACAGCAGCACGGCGGGCTCGCTGGCCAAGGCACGCGCGATCGCCACGCGCTGCTTCTGCCCGCCCGACAACTGCGCCGGGTAGCTGGCGGTCTTGTCGGTCAGGCCGACGATATCCAGGCAGTCCCGCACGCGCGCGGCGATCTGTTCACGGGTGCGCCCGCCATGCACCCGCAACGGGAAGGCGACGTTTTCAAACACGGTCTCGTTCTGCAGCAGGTTGAACTGCTGGAAGATCATGCCGATGTGCTGGCGCGCGCCGCGCAGTTCGCGCTTGGACAGCGCGGTCAGTTCGGTGCCCGCCACATGCACCGCGCCCGCATCCGGGCGTTCCAGCAGGTTGATCAGGCGCAGCAGCGTGGACTTGCCCGCGCCGCTCTTGCCGATGATGCCGAAAGTGTCGCCGGCGCGGATCGACAGCGACACGTCGCGCACGGCATCAAACCGGCCCGCACGCGTGGCAAACGCCTTGCTGACGGCATCCAGGCGGATCACCGGCTGCGGCACGGCGGGAAGGGGGGAAATCTGGCTCATCGCGGAGTTCCGGTCAGGGTCGGGCGCATCAGGAATACGCGGTGGGTTCGGGAATCTGGTCCAGCAGCGCAAAGCGTCCCAGGTCGCGGACCTTGTAGGCCACGGGGTCATGCAGCGTATGCACGCGGGCATTGCGCCAAAAGCGGTCATAGCCGTGGCGCGCGGCGGTGGAGCTGGCGCCCGTCACGTCGAACAGGTCGGAACCGACTTCCAGCGCAGCACGATGGGCCAGCACTTTTGCCTGGGCGCCGGCCACGGCCACCTGCCCGCGCTCGTCCGCCGTCACGGAGGGCCCGCGCGCCAGCGCGGCATCCAGCGCCAGGCCCGCCTGATCGGTCAACGCCTCTGCCGCCTGCACCCGCAACCAGAATTCGCCGAAGCGCTCCTGCACATAGGGGTCATCGGCGTGGCGCTGCACGCCCGACGAAAACCACGGCCGCGCGTCGTCGCGCACATAGCGCCGGGCTTCCTGGTAGGCGCCCTGCGCGATGCCCAGGTACAGATTCGTCATGATCAGCTGGGCGATCTGCGAGCGCAGCGTGGCGCGCGGGGTCGGCGTCGTGCCGGGCGCCTGCAGCACGTGGATCGATTCCAGCCGGACGTGGTCGAACCGCACCGTGCCGCTGTCAGTCTGGCGCTGGCCGAACGCGTCCCAGTCCGGATTGACGGTGATGCCGTCGGCCCGCGTCGGCAAGGCCGCGATCAGTGCGGTATCCGACGCCTTGTGCCACGCCGAAATCGTCAGCAGGTCCGAGCCGACCGAACCCGAGCTGAAGCCTTTCACGCCGTCCACGCGATAGCCATCGAGTTCGGCGCGCGCGATCACGCGACGGTCCAGCGGATTCAGCGCATTGCCCCAGAACAGATTGCGCTCGACCGTCGGCTCCAGGAAATAGGCGTGTTGCTCAGGCGTGCCGTAGAGCAGCACGCCGGCGATCTGCAGATGATGGAAGCCGAAGACGTGCGCCAGGGCGCTGTCGGCCTGCGCCAAGCGCCGCACCGCATGCAGCACGGTCGACCAGCTGGCGCCCGCACCGCCATAGGCGGTGGGCACCGACAGGCGCAAGAGGCCGCTTGCACGGATCAGTTCGCGCTCGGCGGCCGCGTGCCCGCCCTGGCGGTCGCGTTCGACTGCGGTGGCGGCCAGTTGCGCCGCCAAGGCGTCCACCGCGCTTGCGGAGTCCGCCGCCCGCGACGGCGCGGCGCCGGCGGGGTCCGGATGCCTGGCGTCCCGCGCGTCTTGAAGGGATTGAATCTTGGCCATGATTGAGTTCCTAGTAAGCGCCAGCGCGATCCGGCACGAAGGCGGCATCCCAGCGCAATGCGCGGCGCGCCAACACGCGGACGAGCGCATCCGTGGCCAGGGCCAGCAGCGCGTAGAGCAGGATGGGAACGAACGCCGCGTGGCCGCTGCCGGATCCCGTGGCGGCGATATCGACCGTCACCCGCAACACCCAGAACAGCGCCAGCGCCAGGCGCGCGCCGGACAGCACTGTGGGCAAGGCGCCGGGCAGGATCACGTCGCGCCACAGCGGCCAGCCGGCCAGGCCGACAGAACGGCCCATTTCGATAAGCTTCCGATCCCCGGTACGCACGCCCTGCCAGCCGCCCAGCACGGCCCCCAGCAATGCCGCCGCGGCCGCACCCCACAGGCCGACCCGCAGCGGCGCCCACAGTTCGCCCGAGCCGGCGGCCGAGACCGCAGCTGACAGCACCGCGGACGGCGCGGGCAGGTCACGCGCAAGCGGCCATCCGGCCAGCGACGCCAGTTGCCAAAGCGCCAGCAACCCCGCAGCCGCCACCCAGGGCACAAGCGCCCTGCGCACCGGACGGTGGCGACGGGAGGGGCTGGCGGCGGCCATCAGCTTGCCGATTCCTTCGGCACCAGTTCGGTCGCCATGACTTCACCGAACGGGCCCGTCAGCACCGTGTTGCCGACCTGACGCTGGCCCTTGCCGGGCAGCAGCGGAAACACCAGTTCGGCAAAGCGGTAAGACTCTTCCAGATGCGGATAGCCGGAGAAGATGAACGTGTCGATGCCCAGGTCCGCGTATTCCTGGATGCGCGCGGCGACCGTCTGCGGATCGCCAACCAGCGCCGTGCCCGCCCCGCCGCGCACGAGTCCCACGCCGGCCCACAAGTTGGGGGATATCTCCAGATGCGAACGGCCGCCCTGGTCGTCGCTGAGCTTGCCGCCATGCAAGGCGGCCATGCGGCGCTGGCCTTCCGAATCCATCTTCGAGAATGCAGCTTGCGCGGCGCGCACCGAATCTTCGCTCAAGTGGCTGATCAGTTCGTCCGCCGCGGCCCAGGCGGCGTCCTCCGTTTCGCGCACGATGACGTGCAGGCGGATACCGAAGCGCACCGTCCTGCCATGCTTGGCGGCGCGCTGGCGCACGTCCGCGATTTTCCGCGCGACAGCCTCGGGCGGTTCGCCCCACGTCAGGTACACGTCCAGCTGTTCGGCGGCCAACTCATGCGCCGCTTCCGACGAGCCGCCGAAATACAGCGGCGGATACGGTTTCTGCACGGGCGGGTAGATGACCTTCCCGCCTTTGGACACCAGTTGCTCGCCCTGAAAGCTGTAGCCTTCGGCCTCGTGGCTGTTTTCCAGGATGCCGCGCCAGATCTTCAAGTAGTCGGCGGTGATCGCGTAGCGTTCGTCGTGGCTGACGAAGACGCCGTCGCCTTCCAGTTCACCGGGGTCGCCGCCCGTCACCACGTTGACCAGCAAGCGGCCTTCGGACAAGCGGTCGAACGTGGCAGCCATGCGCGCCGAGAATTGCGGCGAACTGACGCCCGGCCGGATCGCCACCAGGAACTTCAACTGGCGGGTGGCGCCGATCAGGCTGGAAGCCACCACCCAGGCGTCTTCGCAGGACCGGCCGGTCGGCAGCAGCACGCCGTCATAGCCCAGCGTATCGGCGGCCACGGCCACCTGGCGGAAGTAGTCATAGCTTGCGGCGCGCGCGCCTTGGCTGGTGCCCAGGTAGCGTGAATCGCCATGCGTGGGGATGAACCAGAAGACATCCATTGCAAATCTCCGATCAGACGCTGAAGCCGCCCGCAAGCGCGAGCCGGCCCAGGTCATAGGCTTCATGGGCAACGACGCCGCGCGGCAGCACCTGCTCGGCCAGCCGGTCGACCGAGTCTTCCAGCCGCTCGCGGACGTCATCGTCGATATGAATACTGCCGTCGTCTTCCACCCGCACCTGCTTGTCGGTGGCGTAGACGCCGGCCAGGATGTGCCGCGCGCCCAAGGCGGACAGCACCGGCTTCAAGCCGTACTCCAGCGCCAGCAGATGCGCAGGACTGCCGCCCGTGGCGATCGGCAGCACGACCTTGCCCGCCAACGCCTTTTCATCCAGAAGGTCCAGCACGGCCTTCAGGCCGCCGGAGAACGACGCCTTGTAGACCGGCGTTGAAATCAGCACCGCGTCAGCGGTTCCTACGCGCGCCCGCAACGCACCGGCCGCAGCGCCCGAATAGTGCCCTTCGATCAGCTCTTCGGCAGGGATGTCGCGCAAGCCCAATTCGACGACGCCCAATCCGCGCGAACGCAGCAGGTGAGCGGCGTGGCGCAGCAACGCGGAAGAACGGGAACGCTGTGACGGGCTGCCCGCCAACGTGATGATGCTCATGATGATTCGCCGGAGATCGCGCGTTAGAAAGCGGGGATGAGGGAACCCTTGAATTCCTTCTCGATGTAGGCGCGCACTTCGGGCGACTGGTAGGCCGCCACCAGCTTCTTCACCCAGGGTTGGTCGCGGTCTTTGGTCCGCACGGCGATGAGGTTGGCGTAAGGCCCATCAGCGGCTTCGCGCCCGATCGCATCACGCGCCGGCACCAGACCGGCCTGCTCGGCGTAATCGTTATTGATCGACGCCGCCGTCAAGTCATCCAGCGAACGCGGCAACTGCGCGGCATCCAGCGCCACCAGCTTGATCTTGCGCGGATTCGACACCACATCCAGCGGCGTCGCGGTGTTCTTCTGCTCGGCCTCTGGCTTCAAGGTGATGATCTTGTAGGCCGCCAGCAAGCGCAGGGCGCGGTTGCCGTTGGAAGGATCGTTCTGAATGCCGACCGACGCGCCTTCAGGCAAATCGTTCAACGATTTGATCTTGCGGGAATAGAAACCTAACGGCGCGGTGACGGTCAGTCCGACAGGAACGATATCGAAGCCACGTGCCTTGATCTGGTTATCCAGGAACGGCTTGTGCTGAAACGCATTGGCGTCGAGGTCGCCGGCGTTGAGGGCAGCGTTGGGGAGCTGGTAGTCGTTGAATTTGACGAGCTTGATGGTGAGGCCGTCACGGGCGGCAACTTTCTGGACCACATCAAAGATCTTCTCGGCCGTGCCGACGGAGATGCCGACGGTGACGGTGTTCTTGTCTTCAGCGTGTGCAGGCGCGGCGAAGGCGATGGCAAGGGTTGAAGCGGCTAACAGGCGAAGCAGCGATGACATGAGGATGTGTCCAGGAGACGGAGTGATTGAGGGATTCTGTCATCGCGGATGGACGGGGAAAAATACTTAGTCGGTATGAAGTTATGTCTTGAGGTGGTGGTGGATACGGGGGTTATCGATTTTTGGAAATATGGGGATATTGCTGGGGGTTCTTAAACGTTCTAGGTTGGGTTGGTATTGATTGCTGGATGGGGGTTCTTTTGACGCCCGGTGTGGCGGTGGCCTGGGGTGCGCGGGTCAACGATTGCGGTCCGGAGCCTTCGCTCCGGACTGCCCCGTCGTCATCCTCGTCCGCCTTCGGCTCCCTTCGGATTCCCTCGGGCTTATCGACTCCCCGCGCACCCCAGGCCACCGCCACGCCGGGCTTCGGTGGTTGAATCTTTACCGTCGCTGGGGAGGGTGTCGTTCTTAAGGTTCTCGTCACCGATGGGATGTGGTGGAGGATCTTGCGGGGCCCGCTCCCGGCCGGCCGCGCGGGCGGCCTTGGGGAGCTTACGCATTGTCTTGCGTCGTGTGGGAGTTCGCTTCGCGTGTGGGTCGCGGTGGGCGTTATTCTGTCCGGTTTTTCGGGGTTGGAATATTTTTCGGGTGGTCCTTGCTTGGCGCCACAAGGATGTAGTTCGTGTTCCGTAGGATGGGTGGAGTGCGTCTGGGTAGACCCAAGTGCGCGGACCTGTGTCGCACGTAACCCATCATCGTCGCAGGCCACCAGATGGGTTGTGCGCGATGAACGTTTCCGTCCTGATGCCGGGTTTGCCGCGCTCCACCCATCCTACGAATGCATAGCCGAAACCCACGACAGTCTCCCTATTAGACGGGTGGCGCGCAAGCGACCACACCCCCAAACGACACCAGACGCGTATGCCGATTGGCGCCGCCCGGGCGGCGGCAACTCGGCGGGCCCCGCAGCACTCGTCAGTAAACAGAGGCCTGACTGCGCCGCGACCCAAGACTTCCGTAGCTCGTCGGTGCTGTCGGCGTGACGGCGTGCAACCTTGATGCGCCCGAGGGAATCCGAAGGGAGCCGAAGGCGGACGAGGATGACGACGGGGCAGTCCGGAGCGAAGGCTCCGGACCGCAATCGTGGGCGCGCGCCGTCACGCCGACAGCGCCGACGGGCGACCTACGAAGATCTGACGACGGCTAACCAACAAAGCCCTGCCCACTGCAAACCCACGATTACCAGCCGACGATCCCGCACAAAATCCCACCCGCACCGTTACAACGCACTAAGCACCCCCCTCCTGCCTACATGCTCCACCGGCAATTCCGCCCTCCCCGCCCCAAACAGCTTCTCCCGTAACGGGCCGTCGGCGTAGGCCGTCTTATAAGACCCGCGGCTCTGCAACTCCGGAATCACCAGGTCGATGAAGTCGCCATAGCATTCCGGCGTCACCGTCCTTGCCAGGTTGAAGCCGTCGATATCCGTTTCGGCCACCCACGACTCCAGCTCGTCCGCCACTTGCGCGGCGCTGCCTACCAGGGCCGGGTATCTGCCGCCCAGCGCCATGTCCGCCAGCAAGTCCGTCACGGTGCGATCCGTTCGTGACACCGTCAGGTTCTTCACCGCCGACTCGATCGCATTGTTCTTCACGTACCGGATCGGCTCGTTCGCGCCGTAGCGCGAAAAATCGATGCCGGTTGAACTTGCGTAGTGCGCCAGCCCCGCTTCCGGGTTCGCGTAGCGCAAGTACTCCGCATGCTTCTCGCGCGCCTCGGCTTCCGTCCTGCCTACCACCGCCGTCACGCCCATGAAGAACTTGATGTCGCGCGGACTGCGGCCCTCGCGGGCGACGGACTCGCGCACCTCTGCCACCAGTTTTCGCAAGCCCTCTTTGGTCTGGCTCGACACGAACACGCATTCGGCGTGCCGCGCCGCGAAGGCCTGGCCGCGGCCCGACGAGCCGGCCTGGTACAGCACCGGTGTGCGCTGTGGCGACGGTTCCGACAGGTGGAAGCCCTGCACCTTGTAGTACTTGCCTTCGTGATCCACCCGGCGCACGGCTGCGGGGTCCGCATAGACGCGTGCGCGCTTGTCGGCCTTGACCGCATCGCGGTCCCAGCTTTCTTCCCACAGCTTGTAGGCCACCTCCAGGAACTCGTCGGCGCGGTCGTAACGTTCGTCATGCGCGATCTGTTCCGACAGCCCCATCGCGCGCGCCGCGCTTTCCAGGTAGCCCGTGACGATGTTCCAGCCGACGCGGCCATTGGTCAGATGGTCCAGCGTGGAAAAGCGCCGTGCCAGCAGATACGGCGCCTCGTAGGTCAGGTTGACCGTGACGCCGAACCCCAGGTGCCGGGTGGCGGCCGCCATGGCCGAAATCGTCAGCAGCGGATCGTTCACCGGCAACTGGATCGATTCGCGCAGCGTCAGGTCGGCCGAGTCCTGGTAGACGTCGTACACGCCCACGATGTCGGCCAGGAACAGGCCGTCGAACAGCCCGCGTTCCAGCAGCCGGGCCAGATCGGTCCAGTAGTCCAGCGTCTTGTACTGCGTGGACGTGTCGCGCGGATGGGTCCACAAGCCGTGGTTGATGTGCCCCACGCAATTCATGTTGAACGCGTTCAGGAGGATTTGCTTCTTCGCCATGATGTGCGGTTCCGTCAGGATCAGGTAGTGCCCACGCGGCCGGGCGCGATGTCGTTCAGGTAGTAGTTGCCCACGGCGTGCCGCTTCCAGCGCACCGGGTCGTGCAGCGTGTGCGTACGCGCATTGCGCCAGTGGCGGTCAAGGTTCAGATGGTCCAGCGTGGATTGCGTGCCGGCCAGCTCGAACAGCTTGGTGCCGGCGGCAAGCGAGGCTTCGGTGGTCAGCGCGCGCGCTTCTGCCACTGCGATCGCGGCTGCCGCCACGTTGGCGGGCGTGCCGTCGGCGGTGGCCGTGTCCAGCAGGCGGCCCGCCCGCGCGACCAGTGCGCGCGCCGCATCCAGGCGGATGGACAGGCGGCCGAACTCGCTGATCGTCAGCGGATCGTCCGCCGCGCGTTCGACATTGGCGTCGATCCACGGGCGGGAACGGTCACGCACAAACGCCATGGCATCCGCCAGCGCGGCCTGGCCGATGCCCAGGTCGATGGCCGCGTGGATGATCTGCGCAAGCGGCTTGATCGTGTTGGGCGGCGCGGCAGGGTCGGCCAGCAGCAGAACGTCTTCGGCCGGCACCGCCACCTCCTTGAAATGCACCGTGCCGCTGCCGGTGACGCGCTGACCAAAGCCCGACCAATCGTCGATGATCTCGACGCCCGGGCTGTCGCGGCGCACGATGGCCAGGCGCTGGGTGCCGTCGTCATCCACCGTTGCCGTGGGAATCCATTGGGCGTAGAGCGCGCCAGTGCAATAGAACTTGCTGCCGTTGATGCGCCATCCGCCCTCGGGGTTGGCGGTAAGGCGGGTGCGGCGTTCGGCGGCCGTGCGCGTGCCGGTCTCGGCCAACGCGTTGCCGAAGCGTTCTCCCGCCAGTGCGCGGGCATAGAAGCGGCGCTGCTGGTCCGCATTGCCGTTCACGCGCAGCACCTCCAGCGCGTAGTAATGGTTTTGCGGAATTTGGCCCAGCGAACCGTCGGCGGCCGAGATTATCGCCGTGACTTCCGCCAGCGTCACCCGCGACACTCCGGCGCCGCCGTGCTCGCGCGGCACCGTAATACCCCACAGGCCGGACAGCGAATAGCGTTCCAGCTCCGGCAGGGGCAGCCGGCGTTCGCGGTCGCGCTGGGACGCTTCGCGAGCGAAGTCCGCGGCCAGAGCGCGCGCGACTTCCAGTGCCTGGGCGTCGGTGTCGATGATCGCCGCACGGCGCTGCGCCAGGGACGAGATGTTGTTGGTCGGCATGGCCTCAGATCCAGGAATGTCGGTTGGGGCGCTGGCCGTTAAGCACGTAGTTGCCCACGGCGTGGTACTTCCAGCGCACGGGATCGTGCAGCGTATGCACGCGCGCGTTGCGCCAATGGCGGTCCAGACTGAATTCGGCCAGGGAGGCGCGCGCACCCGACAGTTCGAACAGCTTTTCGCTGGCCGCCAGCGCGACCTCGGTGGACACCGCTTTGGCGCGCGCCACCGCGATCGATGCCGCGGCAACGTCGTCGGCGTCCAGCGTCCGGCCACGGGCGTCGTCCAGCACCTGGGCGGCCTCGGTCAACAGCGCCTGGGCGGCGTGCAGATCGATATAGAGCTGCCCGACGTCCGCGATCACGTAGGGATCCTGCGTGGCCCGTTCGACGTTGGCCTCGACCCAGGGGCGCGAGCGCTCCCGCAGGAAGGCCACGGCGTCCTGCAGCGCGCCCTCGGCGATGCCGGCGTCGATCGCCGCCTGCATCAGTTGCGCGAACGGCCCCAGCAGAACGGGCGCTTGCTGCGCCAGCCAGGCGGGCAGGATGCTCTCGGCCTCCACCCGCACGTTGTCCAGCAGCACGGTGCCGCTGGCTGTGGTGCGCTGGCCGAAGCTGGACCAATCGTCCACGACGGACACACCCGGCGCCCCGCGTTCCAGGACGACCGTGACCAGCCTGCCTTCGGCATCCAGCACCTTGGTCGGTATCCAGTGCGCGAACAGCGCGCCCGTCGAATAGAACTTGCGCCCGCTGACGCGATAGCCGTCGCCGTCCGGCACGAGCCTCGCCTCGATGTCGCGGGTATGTCGGGTGTGGCGCTCGGGGCCGGCATTGCCCAGCCGGCGCCCGGCCAGCACGCCCTCGTAGTAGTGGCGCTGCTGCGCCGGCGTGCCAGTCAGGCGAAGCAGGTTCAGGAAGCCGAAATGGTTCTGCGGGATCTGACCCAGCGACGGATCCGCCGCGCTGATGATGCGAAACACGTCGGCCAGCGTCACATGCGAGACATCCGCGCCGCCGAATTCGCGCGGCACCGTGATGCCGCCCAGCCCGCTGGCCGAATAGCGTTCGATCTCGCGCCAGGGCAATCCGCGTTCCCGGTCGCGCTGGGCCGCGCCTAGTGCAAAGTCGGCCGCCAACGCGTGGGCGGCCTCGATCGCATGGGCATCATCCCGGATGCGGGCGGCAGAGACCAGGCGCGGCGCCTCGTCCCCGTCCTGAATTGCGGTGGTGCTTGAAGCGTGCGGCATGTTGCGCCCCGGCATTGGGAAAACATGCAGCCTATCGGTGCGGCGCCGCACGCGGAAGGACGGAATTCTCATGCGGTTATGTGAAATCGGTATATGCCGGATGCACCCCGCTCGCCCACTGTTAGCAGCCATGCCGCGCATATAACGAAATCACCAAAGAATGTTTGCGGACGGCGTTGACGCTTGCTTAGAGTCGAGACTTTTCCGCGTCTGCCACTCGCCATGCCTGAACTGGATTTCCCCCTGCCGCCCCTGACGCTGGATTACGACGGCGCGTTGGAAACGAGGTTGTTCGACGACATCCGCGTTGTCGTCGCGCCGCACATCCCGGCCGCGCGCATGGATCCACCGCGCGATCTGGCAGACGCCGATGAACGTCGCAACGCCGCCGAGTACGCCGTGTGGAACACGGTGCATGACCTCTTCATCACGCAGGTCGCAGCCCACGCGATTGCCGGCCTGTTCAAGGACGACACCGAATTCCAGTTTGCGCTGGCCCGCCAGCTGGGCGACGACGCCGCCCACGCGGAATTCTCGCGTGGCCGTGCCGCGGCGCTGCTGGGCGCCGACCCGCTTGCGCAAGTCGAGCAAGGCGTGCAGGAATCCTGGGACCTGATCGGCGGCTTTGCGCTGCGCAACTGGCAGAACTTCCTGGCCTGGCAGTTCCATTACGAGCACTACATCCTGGCGCGCCTGTTCGTGAACCGGCGGACCGCGCGGGTACTGGACTTCGGCCATCGTGAATTCGGCGAAAACCGCATCCTTCCTGACGAGGAAGCGCACCGCATCCGCATCACGCAATGGTGGCTGAACAAGCTGGAACGCGCGGAACCCGCGCAGCGTGAAGACTGGGTGGCCGGCCTGATCCAGGCGGACGAGGACGTCCAACGCCGGCTTGGCCCCTATCTGCGCGATTCCTGGCAACTGAACCAGCGCGCCACCGGCCTGGACACGCGCGGCCACATCGCGCTGTACGACGCGTGGCGCCGCGAACTGCTGGCCACGCTGTTGCGCCGCGACCCCGACGATCTTCCCGCCCTGACCAGCCTGGCCGCCTGAAACAGCCGGCCGCCCCTCTCCAAGCAAGAAGGAAACCTTCATGACGCTGCAATTGCCCCCCGCCGGCGCGCCCGGCCACGACGACGAGCCTGCCAATCCCCTGCGTCGCTGGTTGATGAGCGCCGGCGCCTTGATGGGCGCCAGCGCGCTATTTCCGAACGTGATCTTCGCCCCCGCCTATGCCGACACCCAGAGCCTGCCGAACACGGTGGACGGCGCGGTGCGCGGCGGCGTGCTCAACGCGGTGGTGCATCCGGAGCCGCCGACGCTGGCCTTCTATCTGAATTCGTCCACGCCCACCGGCGCGGTCGTCAGCAAGATCTTCGACGGGCTCGTCGAGTACGGACCCGACCTGAAGCCGCGCCCGGTCCTGGCCGAAAGCTGGAGCGTGTCCGACGACGGCAAGACCATCACCTTCAAACTGCGCCAGGGCGTGTTGTGGCATGACGGCAAGCCGTTCACCGCGGCCGACGTGAAATGGTCCGCCGAAGAGGTGTGGCTCAAGCATGCGCCGAGCGCGCGCCGGGTGTTCCAGTATCTGCAGAAGGTGGAAACGCCCGACGACCACACTGTCGTGCTGCACCTGTCGCAGCCCACTCCCGTGGCGCTGAACGCCATCGATTCGCTGGGTGCGCCCATCCTGCCGCGCCATCTCTTCGAAGGCACGGACATCCAGAACAATCCGTACAACAACAAGCCGATCGGCACCGGCCCCTTCGTGTTCAAGGAATGGAACCGGGGCAACTACATCGTGCTGGAAAAGAACGACAAGTATTGGCAGCCTGAACGCCCCTACTTGGACCGCATCGTCTGGAAGATCATTCCCGACGTGTCCGGACGCGCCACCGCGTTGGAGACGGGCGGTGTCGCCTACGGCGAGCGCAACCCCGTCGCCTTCACCGACGCCACGCGGCTGTCCAAGCTGCCCAAGCTGGCGGTGGACACCTCGGGCTACAACGGCTTTGCCGCCTGGCTCTGGCTGGAAGCCAACCTGCGCGACCCCATTCTGTCGAATCTGAAGGTCCGCCAGGCCATCGCGCACGCCGTGAACAAGCAAGTGCTGGTGAAGACGGTGTGGAACGGCTATGCCGAACCCTTCGTGAGCCCGGTTCCCTCGCTGGTGAAGCCCTATCACAACCCGAATGTGCAGCAGTACCCCTACGACCCTGCGCTGGCCGAAAAGCTGCTGGACGAAGCCGGCTACCCGCGCAAGGCCGACGGCTGGCGCTTTGCTTTGACGCACGACTACATCCCGTTTGGCGACGACTACCGCCGCACCGGCGAATTCGTGCGCCAGGCACTGCGCAAGATCGGCATCGACGTGACGTTGCGCGGCCTGGACCTGGCCACGTGGACGCGCAATGTCTTCACCGACTACAACTTCCAGCTCATCAGCTCGTGGGGCACGGTGCTGATCGATCCGCAGCTGGGCGTGGAAACACGCTACTGGAGCAAGGCAGAGGCAAAAGGCACTCCCTGGTACAACGCGTCCGGCTACAGCAACCCCGACATGGACCGCGCCATCGAAGCCGCGCAGGTCGAGACGGATCCGAAGAAGCGCATCGACCAGTACAACGAGGTGCAGCGCCTGGCGCAGCGCGACCTGCCGCTGATCGGCCTGTTCGAGTTCCGCTGGTTTGGCGTCTGGGACAAGCAGGTGCGCAACGTGACCGATGCGTCCTCGCATTCGCGCAACAACTTCGCCAACGTCTGGCTGGGCAAGGCCTGACGGCCGCCGGGAACCTGCCATGCGCCTGCCCCGCCTCGTCCGCTACCTGCTGCAAATCCTGTTCGTGGTGGGCGCGACCGCCATCGCCAACTTTTTCCTGCTGAAGTTGGTGCCTGGCGACCTGGTCGATGTGATCGCCTCGGAAAACAGCGGCATCACGCCCGAACACGTGGCGCAGCTGCGGGTGGCCTACGGGCTGGACCAGAGCGTGCTTGCGCAGCTGGGCTACTACCTGAAAAGCCTGCTGTCGCTGGACCTGGGATATTCGTTCCGTTATGGCGAACCCGTGGCCGACCTGATTTTCGGGCGGCTGCCGGCCACGCTGGCGCTGATCGGCACCGGGCTGGCGCTGTCGGTGGCGGTGGGCGTCCTGCTGGGCGTGCTGGCCGCGCGCCGGCCGCACGGCGTGCTGGACACTCTGCTGTCGGCGCTGGCCACGGCCGGCTATTCGGCGCCGATGTTCTGGACGGCGTTGATGCTGATCGTCGGCTTTGGCGTGCACCTGAACTGGTTGCCGGTCGGCGGAATCCGCGACGTGGGCGCGGCCTACCAGGGCTGGGCGCTGTGGGCCGACTACGCGCGGCACCTGGCGCTGCCGGTGGCGACGGTGGCGATCTACTACGTGGCCATCTATGCGCGGCTGTCACGCGCGTCAATGATCGAGACGCTGCAGGAAGACTATATCCGCACCGCCCGCGCGCGCGGCAACGGCGAAGCGCGGGTGATCTGGCGCCATGCGCTGAAGAACGCGATCTTGCCCGTCATCACGATGCTGGGCCTGCAAAGCAGCGCGCTGCTGGGCGGCAGCATCGTGGTGGAAACCGTGTTCGCGTGGCCGGGCCTGGGCCAGCTGTCGTTCGAGGCCATCGCCAGCCGCGACGTCAACCTGCTGCTGGGCATCCTGCTGATGAGCGCGGCGCTGGTGGCCTTGATGAATATCGCCGTGGATGCCTGCTACGGCCTGTTGGACCCTCGCGTGAGGAAGACATGAAACCGATTGCCCGCGCCGCGCTGCATCTGCTGCGCACGCCCTCGGCCGCCGTCGGCGCCGCCATCCTCTTGATCGTGCTGGCCGCCGCCGCGAGCGCGGCGCGGCTGTTCCCGGACGACCCGCTGGAAATGGTGGGCGCACCCTTCACCTGGCCCGGCGAAGACGCCAGCTTTCCCGCCGGCACCGACCTGATGGGCCGCGACATCCTGGCCGGGCTGTTTCACGGCGCCCGCGTGTCGCTGCTGGTGGGCGGCGCGTCGGCCGCCATCGCGCTGGCCATCGGCCTGTTGGTGGGCGCGTTCGCGGGCTATGCCGGCCCGCGCACCGACGCCGTGCTGATGCGCATCACCGAATTGTTCCAGACCGTGCCGTCCTTTCTGCTGGCCATCGTGCTGGTGGCCATTCTGGGCCCGTCGCTGTCGACCATTATCTTCGCGCTGGGCGTGACGTCATGGACCGGCATCGCGCGGCTGACCCGGGGCGAATTCATTTCCCTGCGGGAACGCGAATTCGTGCGGGCCGCGCAGACGCTAGGCGCAGGCCACGCCCGCATCATCTTCCGCGAAATCCTGCCTAACGCCCTGCCCCCCATCATCGTGACGACCGCCGTGCTGGTCGCCCAGGCCATCCTGTCGGAAGCCGGCCTGTCGTTCCTGGGGTTGGGCGATCCCAACGTGGTCAGCTGGGGCAGCATGGTGGGCGCGGGGCGCGAAGCCTTGCGCACCGCCTGGTACATGACCGCCCTGCCCGGCCTGACCATCATGGCCACCGTGCTGGCCCTGAACCTGCTTAGCGACGCCATCAACGACGCGCTCAATCCCAAACTGCGCCGGCAGCGCGTGGCCGCCGCGCCCGCCGCCGCGCGCTAGGCGACCATGACTACGCTGATCGACATCCAAGGGCTGAATGTGGCCTTTCCCGGCCATCAGGCCGTGCACGGGCTGGACCTGCAATTGCGCGGCGGCGAAACGCTGGCGCTCGTCGGCGAATCCGGCTGCGGCAAGTCCACCACCGCGCTCGCCCTGCTGGGCCTGCTGCCGCGGCATGCCCGCGTGTCGGGCCGCATCCTGTTCGAAGGCCAGGACCTGCTGGCGCTGTCGGAACGCCAGCGCTGCGCGCTGCGCGGCGACCGCATCGCCATGATCTTCCAGGAGCCGATGACGAGCCTGAATCCGGTGCTGACCCTGGGCGACCAGATCGGCGAGGCGCTGCGCCTGCATCGGGGCGCCAGCGCCCGCGCCGCCCGGGCGCGCGCCATTGAACTGCTGGACCTGGTGCGCGTGCCAGAGCCGCAGCGCCGCGTGGATGACTACCCCCACCTGCTGTCGGGCGGCCAGCGCCAGCGCGCCATGATCGCCGCCGCCATCGCCTGCCAGCCCGCGCTGCTGGTGGCCGACGAACCGACCACCGCGCTGGACGTCACCGTCCAGGCGCAGATCCTGCAACTGCTGGACGACCTGCGGTCGCAACTGAACATGGGACTGCTGCTGATCACGCATGACCTGTCCGTGGTTGGGCAATGGGCGGACCGCGTCGCCGTGATGGTGCGCGGCGAGAAGGTCGAAGAAGGGCCCGCGGCGACGCTGCTCGCCCAGCCGCGGCACCCCTACACCCGGGGCCTGCTCGGGGCGTCGCTGCGCCTGGACGACGCGACCCACTACAGCACGTTGCGGCTGCCTGAAATCCGCACGCGCCTCGACCCCGCCTCGGGACGCCCGGTGTTCGGCCTTGTGACCCCTGACCGCGTGCCGGTTGCCGCCAACGACCCCATTCCCATCGGCGCGACGCCCTTGCTGCAAGTCGAAGACCTGCGCGTGCAGTACCCGACGGCCCATGGCGCAAGCACCGCGGTGGACGGCGTGTCGTTCCAGATCGCCCCCGGCGAAACCCTGGGGCTGGTCGGCGAATCCGGCTGCGGGAAATCCACGCTGTCCCGCACGCTGGTGCGCCTGCTTGCCCCGGCGTCCGGCCGGATCCTGCTGCGCGGCGCAGACACCGCCCAGTTGGACCGGCACCGCCTGGCGGCCTACCGCCAGAGCGTGCAGATGATCTTCCAGGATCCCTATGCGTCGTTGAACCCGCGCCATACGGTCAACGACATCCTCGAGGCCGCCTTGCGCATCCACCGGGTGAAGGACCGCGAGGAACGCCGCCAGCGCATCGCCCGGATCCTGGACGCGGTGGGCCTGCCGCGCCAGGCGCTGGCGCGCTATCCCAGTGAATTCTCGGGCGGGCAACGCCAACGCATCGGCATCGCCCGCGCACTGGTGCTGCGCCCGGCGCTGGTGATCTGCGACGAACCCGTATCGGCGCTGGACGTGTCCGTGCAGGCGCAGATCCTGAACCTGCTGGTGGACCTAAAGGCCGAATTCCGCTTGTCGTACCTTTTCATCTCGCACGACCTGTCGGTGGTCCACTATCTGGCCGACCGGGTGCTGGTGATGAATGCGGGCCGGATCGTCGAAGAAGGCCCCAACGCCACCTTGTGGCGCAACGCGCGCCACCCCTATACGCGCAGCCTGATCGATGCGTTGCCCCAAGGGCTTTCCCCAGGTGGCGACGCACTACGCCGGAGCGCCTGAGCCGGCGCGCCCGGGCGGGTCCGCCTCCTCCTTATGCGGGACTGGATTGCGGGCAACGGCAAGCCTATACTGAATTCGCCGTTGCTCGACATTCCTTTTCCTAAAGGAGAGGCAACATGTACAGGCACTTGCTCATCGCCGTGGATGGCTCCCTGCTGTCCGAATCGGCTTTCAAGCGCGCACTCGTTTTCGCCAAGGAAATGGGCGCCACCATCACCCTCATCCGCGCCATCCCGGAGGACCACCTGCTGGTCTATCAGGCCGAGATGCTGGGCACCACGCAGCCGCCACACACCGACCAGGCGCGCAAGAACGCGCAAGGCTATCTGGACGGGCTGGAAATGGAGGCCCGCCATGCGCTGGTGCCCTGCAACATCGTCGTGGTGGTCAACGACCATCCGCACGAGGCGATAGTCGAAACCGCGAAGAGCCAGGGGTGCGACCTGATCATCATGGGCTCGCACGGGCGCCACGGCATGACGGGGTTCCTGCTGGGCAGCGAGACGCAACGCGTGCTGGCCAAGACGCGCCTGCCCGTGCTGGTGTTCCGCTAGGGCCCACCGCAGGCCCGGGCCGGGCGCCGCCGCGTCAGCCCGCGGCGGTCAGCGCGTGCTGGAAGGTGAAGCTGTCGGCGTACATGTGGTCCAGGCTGGCGCCGCGTCCGGCCAGCAGGTGCTTGGCCTGCTGGATCATGGCGGGCGCGCCGCACAGGTAGATGGCGTGCTCGGACAAGTCGTCGTGGTCTTCGAGGACGGCGTCCTGCACATGGCCGCGCCGGCCCTGCCAGCTTGCGCTGGCGCGCGACAGCACGGGCACGAAATTGAATTCGTACAGCCGCCCCGCCCAACCGGCGATCTCGTCTTTCAGATACAGGTCTTCCTCGGTGCGCATGCCCCAATACAGGCTGACGGGCGGGCAGTCCTCTTTATCCAGCAAGGATTCCAGGATCGCCTTGATCGGCGCGATGCCGGTGCCGGTCGCCATCATGATGAGCGGGCGCCAGTCTTCTTCGTGATAGCTGAATACGCCCAGCGGCGCTTCGATCGTGAGCGCCGCGCCGGCTTGCGCCTGCCCCAGCCAATGGTCGGTATAGCGGCCGCCCGGAATGCGCCGCACATGGAAATCTACCTGCTGGCCAGCCGATGCCGACGCCATGGAAAAGCTGCGTGTCTCGCCATCGGGCAGCAGCACGTTCATGTACTGACCCGGCACGAAGTCCAGCCCGGCATCCGGCAGCGCCAGCGTCAGATGAACGATGTCTTCGGTAACCGCTTCGATGCGCTGCACGGTGGCCGGCAGGCGGCGCGGTTCGGGAAACACCTGCCGGCTGCTGGCCACGCTGATGCACAGGTCGCTTTCGGGCCGCGCCTGGCAGGCCAGCGCATAGCCTTCAGCCGCCTCTTCCGGCGTCAGCGCCATGGGGAATTCCTCATAGCGCACGGTGCCTGAGGCCAGCTTGATGCGGCAGGTGCCGCAGCCGCCGAAGGTGCACTCGTGCGGCAGCTTGACGTCTGCGCGCCCGGCGGCCTCCAGCACCGATTCGTCGGCATCCACCTCGAAGGCGGCGCCGGTTTCCAGGATGTGCACGCGGTATGCCATGGCCGGCCTCGCTTATTTCTTGATGTCGGCCTGCACCAGCACTTTCATGCCGCGCGGCTCCAGCAGTTCGGCCAATGCCGCCAGCGCGGCGACGCCTGCCTGCGTGTCCTGTTCGCCGTTGCCGCCGCTCAGTCCGATACCGCCGATCACCTCGTCGTTCACCACGATGGGAAAGCCGCCGACGAACACGGCGAACTTGCCCTCGAAGCTCCACTGGATGCCGAAGGCTTCGTTACCGGGCAGCGCAGGGCCATTGGGCGGGGTGTTGAACAGATGGGTCGATCGCTTGTGCCCCGCTGCGGTGAACGCCTTGTTCCAGGCGATCTGCGGGCCGGTGATGCGCGCGCCGTCCATGCGTTCCAGGGCGATGGGGTAGCCGCCGTCGTCCACGATGCAGATGGATTCCAGCACGCCGATCGCTTCCGACTTGGCGATGGCCGCCCGCACCATGACGCGCGCTTCTTCCAGTTCCAGGCGATAAATCTGTTTCATAGGGATAGCCTCTTCGGTTGTCCGCGGCCTTAGCCGGCGCGGTAGACGGTCTTGATCTGCGTGTAGAACTCCAGGCCCACGCGGCCGGACTCACGGAACGTGGAGGTGCTGGAGTGCTTGAGCCCCCCGAAGGGCGCGTTGATCAGGTTACCGGTGGTGGTGCGGTTGATCTTCACGGTGCCTGCCTGAATGTCGCGGGCGAAGCGGTGCGCATAGCGCGCATCCGTGGTGGCGATGGCGGCCGACAGGCCGTACTCGGTGTCATTGGCCTTGGCAATGGCGTCGTCATAACCGTCGACTTCGATCAGTGCGATGACGGGGCCGAAGATCTCTTCGCGCGCGATGCGCATCTGCTGCGTCACGTCGGTAAAGAGCGCGGGCGTGACGTAGTAGCCGCGCTCGAAACCCGGGCCGGTCAGCACGTCGCCGCCGCACAGGTGGGTGGCCTCTTCCTTGCCCACCGCCACGTAGCTCAGCACGTTGTCCAGCTGCTTGCGCGTGGCTAGCGGGCCCAGGTCGAAGTTGCCGTCCAGCCCGTTGCCAAGCGTAAGCGTCTTGACCCGCGCCACCAGCTTGTCGGTGAACGCCTGGCGCACCTTCGCGTCCACCAGCACGCGGCTGGTGCCCGTGCAGGCCTGGCCGCTGAGCGAAAAACCGCCCTTCACGGCCAGGTCCACGGCGCGGTCCAGGTCGGCATCGGCCAGCACGATCAGCGGATTCTTGCCGCCCAGCTCCATCTGCGTGCGGGTGGTCAGGCCCGCTCCGCGGTGGATCTGTTCGCCTGCCGCGGTAGACCCGGTAAAGGAGATCGCGCGCACCGCGCGCGCGGTGGTGATGGCGGGCCCAACGGCGGCGGCGGGACCCACCACCAGATTCAGCACCCCCGCAGGCAGCCCCGCCTGCACGAACGCCTCGGTCAGCCGGTAGCCAGACAGTGGCGCGTCGGACGACGGCTTGAACACCACGGTGTTGCCAGTGATCAGCGCTGGCGCGATCTTGCGCGCCGGGATCGAAATGGGGAAGTTCCACGGCGAGATCACCGTGACCACCCCCAGCGGTTCGCGCTGGCTGTAGACGACCATGTCGGGATCGTCGTTGACGAAGGTCTCGCCAGTGAAGCTCTGGCCTTCCACCGCATAGAAGCGGATCGTCTGCGCCGATCGCAGCACTTCGTCTTTCGCCAGGTTCAGGCCCTTGCCCTCTTCCCGGGTCAGTTCGCGCGCGAAGGCGTCGGCGTGGTCTTCCAGGTATTGGGCGGCGCGGAAAAGGATGGCGGCCCGCTTGGAGATCGGCGTGTCGCGCCAGGCGGCGAACGCGGCATCGGCCGCCTCGACCGCGCGCCGGGCGTCTTCGGCGTCCGACACCGGGAAAAGCCCCACTACGTCGGACGTATCCGCCGGGTTGAGGTTGGGGGCAGTCCGGCCGGTGGCGCTGGGCACCCAGGCGCCGCCGATGTGGTTCATGAATGCTTGCTGCGAGAGATCGTCCACGGGTGCGCGTCCTTTACCTGTACGGGAATGGCCGGAAATCGGTCGTCTTAGATAGCTTCTGAACATTGTATACTTTAATCACTTTGTGACGATACGTGGAAACCCCAGGCTTTCGGCGTGAAAAGGGGCCCCGCAGGGCCCCTTCCGCAGGGTCCGGATCCATCCTGGGATCAACTCCAGATCAATACGGCGCAGATGGTGGAGACGAAGAGCGCCAGCAGCACGGGCAGCAGCAGCGCGCGCACCAGCGACAGCACGTTCACCCGGGCAAACCCCGCCACCGCGATCAGCGACGACCACGCGATCAGGGTGCCGCCCCCGGTCCAGACCGCGCCCATCTGGCCCACGGCGGCCAAGGTTGCCGGGTCCACGCCCACCACCGGGCCCAGGGCGCCGGAGAGCGTGCCGGTCAGCGGCAGTCCGGCAAAGCCCGAACCGTCGATACCGGTGATCATGCCCACCAGCAGCACGCCGAACGCCACCAGGAAATGGTTTTCGGGAATCAGGTGCTGGCCGGCGGAGATCACTTCGAACAGCAGGCCAGGCGCCTGCGCCTGGGGCACGCCCAGGATCTGCGCGGCGGTTTCATTGGCGCCCACGAAGAAGAAGCCGGCGATCGGCAGCACCGAACCCATGGCCTTGAAGGCGAAGACGAAGCCGTCCGTCACGTGCTCGGGGCACACGTCCAGCATCTTGCGCGGGCCCTCGGCGGCCAGCGTCACCAGCATCATCACCACGAAGGCCACGCCCCCGACCAGCGCCGCGGCGTCGCCGCCACGCAGGGCGGGCACCGACGGGAACAGGCGCGGCACCACCATCACGGCGATCACGGCCAGGAACGCCAGGGGCGTCACCACGGCAAACGTCTTGGACCAGCGCACGCGGCGGCGCTCTTCGTCGTCCAGCACGGGGCCTTGGGGCAGCGCCGGGTCCGCGCCCATGGTGCCGCGCGCCAGTTCCGCCTTGTCGAACGAGCCCGATTGTTCGATGCGCGCCAGGCTGCCGTCCTGGGCGCGGGCCTGCCACGCATCCAGCAACGCGGGGCTGGCAGGCACGATGTGCTTGCGGATCAGCAGGTAGGCCACCACCAGCGCCACGGCGCCGGTGATCAGCGACAGCACCAGCGCGCGGTCGGCCACCACGGCCGCGCTGACCGCCGCGCCCGCCGCCTTGGCGCTGATGCTGGGCGCCACGCCGATCACATAGTCCGACGACAGCGCCATGCCCTGGCCGGCGATGGCGATAGCCATGGCGCCGGCCAGCGGCGGCAGCCCGGCGGCGATGGCCGCGGGCAGCAGGATGGCCGACACCAGCGGCACGGCCGGCGTGGGCCAGAAGAACAGCGAAATGACATAGGTACAGAGGGCGATGATCACGAACGAGGAATGCCCGCCGCGCATGACACGCCGGAACGGCTGCACCATGCGCACGTCCGCCTGCAAGGTCTTCAAGGCGTTGAGCAAGGCAGTCATGAAGGTGATGACCAGGAAGATGTTGAACAGCTCTTTGGCTGCCACGAAGCTGGCCGAAAAGATGCCGATCAGCGCGCTGATCGGGTTGCCCGTGATGGCCAGCACCACGAGGAAAGTGCCGATTACCGATGGCACCACCACGTTGGCCCGCAAGATCATCGTCAGGATGATGGCGGCCACGCTGAGCAGGTACATCCAGTGAGCAGCGTTGAGCACGACGTCGGATTGCATGCGCGATTCCCCTTGTGACGTGGCTGTTAAGTCGCCACAATCGGTATACTATATTTCGTTTTGAGCCATACCAATCGAAATATGCACCGCCTAGGGAAACCGATAATTCTGAAAAACCCATGAATAACGGCGAAAAATCAGGGGGTTACCCTTGCATTTCCTGTTTTCACCGGAACCACCATGGTCACGGATTGACTATCGTATACATATAAGGCTACATATCCCCATGCTGCCCACCTTGCCGTTTCCGGATCTCTGGCACTACGCCGCCATGGCGCTGGTGGTGTTCGGCGCCGCGCTGGCGCAAGGGGTGGGGGGCATCGGCTTCGCGATGTTCGCCGCGCCCGTGGCCGCCATGTTCTTCCCGCAGTTGGCGCCCGGGCCGCTGCTGACGCTGGGCGGCTTCATCTCGCTGTTGACCGCGCTGCGCGAGCGCGCCTTCATTGACTGGTCTGCCGTGTCGTACGCGCTGGCCGGCCGCGTGGTGGGCACGCTGATCGCCATCTACGCCATGGCGCGCTTTGCGCCGCAGGCGCTGGGCGTGCTGTTCGCCTGCCTGATCCTGGCGGCCGTCGCGCTCAGCGTGGCGGGCCTGCGCTTTACCGCCACGCCCGGCCGCGTGTCGGGCGCCGGCGTGGCTTCCGGCATCATGGGCACGATGACGTCCGTCGGCGCGCCACCCATCGCCATCGTGCTGCAGCACACCGCGCCGCCGCGGCTGCGCGCCACCCTGGGCGTGGTGCTGTTCCTGGGATCGATCTTCTCGCTGGCCATGCTGGCGTTGGCCAACCGGTATACGGCTTACCACGCCGGGCTGGCGCTTAGTCTCGCTCCTTTCCTGCTGGCCGGTTTTGCGGTCTCCAACCGGCTGCGCACCCTGTTGCCGCCGCATGCCGTGCGCAGCGTATTGCTGGCGGTGTGCGCACTCGGCGCGGTGGGGGTGCTGGTCAAAGCCTTCTGGGGCGCCTGATGCGGCGCCTTCGCAACGGCACGCGGCTACACCCGGTAATACAATGGAGACTGTATCCATTAATCCATACATGCTCGCCATGACCACTTCGCCCGTCAGCCCGCAAGCCGTAGAGACGCAGTCTTCCGCTCCGCTGAAGATCGGCGAGCAGCATCCGCAGTTGTTCGCCGTCATCCGCGACAAGTTGCGCGAACGCATCCTCAGCGGCGAGTTCACACCGGGCGACCGCCTGGTCGAAGGCCGGCTGTCCGAGGAAATGGGCGTGTCGCGCATCCCGGTGCGCGAGGCGTTGCGCGCGCTGGCGGCCGAGGGGCTCGTCACCATCGAGCCGCGCCGCGGCGCCTCCGTGTCGGTGCTGTCCGACGCGGTGGCCTACGACATGGTGGAAGTGCGCGCCACGCTGGAAGGGCTGAACGCCAAGCTGGCGGCGCAACGGCGCGACGCGAAGACCGTCGAACGTCTGCAGGCCTTCCTGCGCGAAGGCACGGAAGCCGCGCGCAGCGAACAGCTGGACAAGTTCCTGGCGTTGAATTCGCAGTTCCACGAAATGCTGGCCACCATCGGCGGCAACGTGGTGCTGACCGACCTGATGCGTTCGCTGCGCGACCGCACGGCGCTGCTGTTCGCGCCCAGCAACATGCACCGCGCCAAGGCGAACTGGGACGAGCACTCACAGATCCTGAACGCCGTCATCGCGGGCAACGGCGACCTGGCCGCACTGCTGGCCAGCCAGCACGTGCACAACGCGGCCAAGGCCTATACCGACACCCAGCAGCACGCCTCGGCGGACTGACGCGGCAAAGGCCGGGCGGCATCGCCGCCCGCGCGCTCAGCTGGCGGCTTCGACGGGGTCGGACGCCGCGCCCACCACTACGCCCTTGCCGTTCTGCACCACCCACGAGACTTTCACGTCGCCATTCACGAACGTCTGGCACGCCATGCGGTAGCCGGCTTCGAAGTCTTCGGGACGCAGGTGCTTGCGCTCTTTCGGCTTGACCGCATCGGTGTTTTCAAGCCCTTCCTCGATGCGGCATTTGCAGGTGCCGCACAGGCCGCCCCCGCATTTGAACGGGATGCCGCCCTTTTCCTTCAGTGATACGCGCAGCAGATTGCTGTTCTCGGGCGCGGTCGCCACCTTGCCGCCGTTCGAGATGAAAGTGATCTGGACCATGTCGTTCAATGCTCCGCCACTGCGGTATCGGCCCGCAGCGTCAACGTGGATTCCATGCTGCCAAAGCGCGTGAGGTGGGCGAGTTCCTTGCGGGCCGCCTCGACCGAGGCGAACTTCTCCAGGAACTTGGACGGCACGCGGTTCACCACATAGGGCGGTGTCTCTTCCGTGACCACCAGCCGCGTGTCGCCATGCAGCCGGGCGATGCGAAACACCGCCAGCGCGCGCCCGTAGAACACGTAGTCATAGGTTTCGATGATGTCGACGTCCTTGCCCACCTCGGTGCGAAACACGCCGGGCTTGGTCGTCAGGATGACGTATACGGAGTCCATGGCTGCTAGGCCTCCATATCCTGAAGCAGTTCGATGTCGCTGCTCAACCACAACTGGCAGGCCAGCCGATAGCCTTGGTCGATGCGGTCGCCCAGCTGCTTTTTCTCTTTCCAGTTCACCGGCGGCAAATGCTCGGCGCCGGCCAGCACGCGGCACGCGCACTTGGCGCACTTGCCCATGCCGCATTCGTAGCGCAGGTGCGGATACGGAAACTGCTTGATGCCGGCCCGCACCACCAGATTGGTGTTGTCCTTCACCACGTCGGTGAAGGTCTGGCCGCCTTTATGGAATACAACGGTAGGCATGGGTCTGTCATCCAGAAGCTGCGGGCCGGCCGCGCCCGCCATGGCGCGCGGCCGGAAAAGCTGGGCAGGGGTCAGGCGGCCAGGCCGAGTTCGGGCAGCTTGATCTCGTGCTGCACGTAGTCGGTGTAGAGCGCCGTGGTGTACAGCAGCCGCATCTGAGCGCCGATCTCGCAGATCTTCAGGCAGCGCTGCTGCAGCTCGACGGTGTTGGCGTGCTCCAGCACGATCTGATAGCCGCGTTCGCCATGGATTTCGTCAGACACGATATGCAGGTCGAAGAATTCGACCTCTTCATCGGTAAAGCCGTACTTCTCGCGCAGCGTCGGCGTCTGCTTGCGGTAGATGGACGGCACCTGCGATTCCAGGCCGACGACCAGGCCCGCGACCGCCACGATGGGGTCTTCGCGCATGGCCACGGCGTAACACCAGCTTTGCAGCGCGCGCGTCGTGGGCGACATGTTGTCGGGGTTGGTAACCCGTTCGCGGGTGGTGCCGCAGGCTTCGGCAAAGCGGATCAGCAGATCGGTATGGCGGTCGCCGCCGATTTCCTCTTCATACATGTTGGCCAGCAGGAAGTCCTTGGCCTCGGTATAGGTATCCGGCGTGCGGGCATACAGGTAGCCCAGGTAGTCGGCGAACGGACCCACATAGTGATAGTGGTTCTCTGCCCACCGCGACAGGTGCTCGCGGCTGAGCTTGCCTTCAGCCCAGGCGATGGAAAAGGGCGAAGCGTTGGCGCTCTTGCCCTTGATCGCGTTTTCCAACGCGGTACGGAATTCATCTCGGTTCATCAGTTCTGCCATGACGCGCTCCAGTCCAGTAGGGAGGGGATTCCAGGCTGGTCTAGCCCGGCCATGAAGAACATTGTATACCGTCTACCGTTTTCAACTGCTAGGGCAATCCCGGAGAACCACGATCAGTCATTGCATAAAAGGGGCCAGACCCTTTGAGATCAAGCACTTGACCTGGCGAAAGGCCGGCGCAGGGCAGGGTGGACGAGGCAGGGTCCGCCTAGTACAATGAATACACTTTCAATGCAATACGGAAATACCATGAATACCCGCCACCCCCTGGGAGACGCCCCGATCGGTCAGCAACTGCTGACGCATTACGCCCGCCGCGACGCGGTGCGCCACGCCACGCCCCTGTTCCCGTCGTCCTGGGCCGAACTGTTCGCCCCCTTCCGCAACGCCCGCCTGCAACCGCTGCGCGCAAGCGCCCCCGCGGTCCGTCGCAACGACGACGAACCGATCTGCCAAGCCTGATCCTTCGGAAGACGCCGGGGCGCTTGCCCCGGCCTGGACACCCCGCCGCTTAACGGCGAGCGCGCAGACTCGCCCGCGCCCGGGCATCCCGCAACGCGGCATTGCGCGCACGGTGCGCATTGGCCAACGCCAGCACCAGCACCACCGCGAACCCCACGGTGTACGCCACCACATCCCACCAGTCCGGCACGCTGCCCAGCACCACGCGCAGCACCGGCTGCTCGATCTGCCACCCGTACTGCCGCGCTAGGTACTGGCCGAACTCCACCGCATACCCCGTCAACAGCGCCGCCACCGCCAGCACCCCGACGCTTGCGCGGATGAAGGTCCGGTACACCAGGTACACCCAGCCAACAGCCACCACATCGCCGACGAATCCGCGCAAGAACGGATAGGGCGCGCCATACAGGGCAATCAGCGCCAACAGGGCGGTCACGGCAAGCAGGGCGGCAAACGCGCGCCCATTGAACGTCAGGGTCATGGCAACAAACAACAAAGAGTGAAAGGGCGGACGCGCCAGGCACGTCCATCGCGCCCGCGACTCAGCACGGCCGGGGCAACGGGGCAGGGTACTAGAAATCCACGGGAAAACCCGATACCCCACGAGACACATGCGTCACCAAAGGTTATGCCCCCAAAGTTATCCCACCTTATCCACCGCCTATCCACCGGCTATCCACCCCCAATCCACCGACTTACCCACACCCTTATCCACCGCAAAACCCACGCGCCCTCCAAGCGCGCGCAAGCGCACCCCCTCCCACCCAGCACACCCCCATAAGCCAAAAAAGGCCGCCCGCGCGGCCGACTTTGGCGTCCCTGCACACTCGTTCCCACCCCGCCACCAGACAGCAAAATGCCAAGCACACCACCCGCCCCGGCGATGCCCGATTCCGATGCACCGCAGCTCGGCGTGGCGGGGGCACGGGGTGCGCGGGGAGTCGATGCGCCCGAGGGAATCTGAAGGGAAGGCCGCAGGCCTGGACGAAGATGACGACGGGGCAAGTCCGGAGCGAAGGCTCCGGACCGCAATCGTTGACCCGCGCACCCCGTGCCCCCGCCACGCCGTGCGGCCCAAGAACCCGACCCGCCGCGCCGCAGCCCCCCGGCAATCTCCCGACAAACCCAAACACACCCCAGCAACACAACAGGCGTACCATTACCCCACCCCAAACGCCCTCCCGGCACCCCAAAAAAGACGCCCCAGAGCCCTCCGTATGCTCACCCCCGTCTCCCCCTCCGCCGACCTCCCACCCGGCGCCCCCGCTGCGCCCGCTGCCCCTCTTACCGTCAGCACGCTTTCCCCCTTCGCCTTCCCCGCGTTCCGCATCATCTGGATCGCCAACCTGTTCGCCAACCTGGGCACCTGGGCGCAATCCGTCGCCGCCGCCTGGATCATCACCACCGAACAGAGCAGCCCCCTGATGGTCGCCATGATCCAGGTGGCCGCGGCCTTCCCGCTGGTAGCCCTGTCCATCCTGACCGGGGTGCTTGCCGACAACTATGACCGGCGCAAAGTCATGCTGACCGGCATGCTGCTGGAACTGACCGGCGGCGTCTTCATCACCATCCTGGCGTTCGCCGGCCTGCTGCACCCGATCACGCTGATCGCCTCCGTCTTCTGCATCGCCATCGGCAGCGCCATCGTCACCCCCGCCTGGCAGGCCGCCGTCGGCGAACAGGTCCCGCGCGCCCACGTCGGCAGCGCCGTCCTGCTCAACAGCGTCAACTACAACGTCGCCCGCGCCGTCGGCCCCGCCATCGGCGGCCTGCTGCTGGGCGCCATGGGCGCGCCCTGGGTCTTCCTGCTGAACTGCTTCTGCTATGGCGGGCTGATCTGGGCGATCTGGCGCTGGCAGCGCGACCTGCCCGAGCGTCGCCTGCCGCCCGAAGGCCTCTTCGAAGGCGTGGTCGCCGCGTTGCGCTACACCCAGCATTCCACCGTGACGCGCGTCGTCATGCTGCGCTCGTTCGCCTTCGGCCTGTCGGCCAGCGCCTTGTGGGCGTTGTTGCCGCTCCTGGCCCACGAGCAGGAGGAAGGCAGCGCCCTGCTGTACGGCTACATGCTGGGCGCGCTGGGGGTCGGCGCAATCCTGGGCAGCGCCTTCGTGCGCCGCGTGCAGGCCGCCTTGGGCGCGGGCGGGCTGGTCACCGTGGCCGCTGCGCTGCTGGCCGCCTGCCTGCTGGCGCTGGGCCTGACCAGCACTCTGTGGGTCGCGTTTCCGGCGCTGCTGATATCCGGTAGTTGCTGGATCGGCGTGCTGGCCACCTACAACACCACCGTCCAGATGCTGGTGCCCGACTGGGTCAAGGCGCGCGCGCTGGCGCTGTACCAGACCGCCATCTTCGGCGGCCTGGCGGCCGGTTCGTTCATGTGGGGCCACTTCGCCGGCACCATGGGCGTGTCCGGCGCGCTCAGCACCGCCGGCATCATGCTGGGCATCACCGTCGCCCTCTTGTACCGGTCGCGCCTGCCCGAACATGTGGACACCCAATCGCTCGCGCGCGTGGACAGCACAGAACCCGCGATGGCCGCGGCCGGTTTCAATACCCAGCACGGCTCGGTGCTGGTGGCCGTGGAATACCTGATTGAACGCGACAAGCTGTCGGCGCTGATCAGCGCCGCGCATCCGCTGCGGCTGCTGCGCCTGCGCAACGGCGCGCAGCAATGGCAGCTGTTCCGCGACCTGGAACGCGAAGGCGTATGGCGCGAAGTGTTCCTGGTCGAAAGCTGGATGCAATACCTGCGCATGATCGACCGCATGACGCTGGCTGACAAGATGGTGCTGGACGAAGTGCGCGCCCTGCACAACGGCGACAAGCCGCCGGTGGTGTCGCGCAACGTCAGCTACCTGGCCATGAACGAAGCGCAAGGCTTCTCCCTGCGCCGAGACCCCGAATCCCTGTGACCCGCGAGGCCCGCCCATGCTTACCTCTCTTTGGCGCAAGTGGCGGGCCTCGCGGCATGGCGGCCCGCAGCTGGACGTCATCCTCGCGAGCGCCGATCCCGACGCCCCGCTAGCCGAGCGCAACCTGTGGATGGTGGACCTGAGCCGGTGGCTGGACCGCCCCGGCCGGCCCGCCACGGCCACATCCACCGCACCCGGCACGCCCGCCCCCGACGCAGACGCCGTCCGCCATCCGCAGCACGCCCGCCTGCGCTACCTGCTGCAGGTGCTGGAAAACAACCCTGAACGCGCGGCGCCCGTCGCCGCCACGCTGCGTTCGCTGGTGGCGGACAACGATCCCACTTCGCTGCTGTGCGACACCGGCGTGGCCTCGCACCCCGGCTTCTGGGGCGAATTCTGGGACCGCGCGCAAGCCCGGATATTGCCGCCCCCACCCAACCGCAGCGACATGTTCGGCCTGTTCTCGCTGATCTTCCGCCGGGCCGGCGACGCGCAGTGGATCGAATCGCTGGACGACGACACCCTGGCCCGCATGCGCGCGCTGTACCGCCAGGGCGACGGCCTGGCACGCCTGGACCCCACCGCCCCCGAACCGCCCGCGCCGCGACTGGAAGCGGCGCTGACCAGCAGCATCCAGGTGCTGGTCAGCCAGGTGCGCGCGACGGGACTCGCCCAGGACATCCGGTCGCGCCTGCCGGGCCGCGTAGAGGACTCGCCATTCTTTGCGCTGGCCGGCGCCGCGGCCGAACTGTGCGACAGCGGACCCGATACGCCCCGCGAGGTCTTCGGCCGCCGCCTGAACATGTTCCGCGCCCTGCTGGACGGCTGCCGCGCCGCCACCCAAGGCGTCTACGACGAACTGGAGAAGAACGGGGTATCGGTTGAAGTGGTGTTCCAGATCGAACGCATGAAGCTGCGCCTGGACCGCATCGAACTGCTGCTGAGCGTCTGGGTGGACCCCACGCAGCGCCACAAGTACGTGCACCTGACGGCCGAACTGATCCGCTCCACCCAGGCCCGCAGCAGCATCCGGCACCTGGCGGCCTCGTCGTTCGCGCAGCTGGCGCGCCGGGTGATGGAACGCACCGCTGAAACCGGCGAACACTACATCGCGCGCGACGCCGCGGAATACCTGACGATGCTCAAGGCGTCGCTGGGTGGCGGCTTCATCATGGTGTTCACCGTCTACCTGAAATTCTTCATCGTCTCGCTGCACCTGGACAAGTTCATCGAAGGCCTGCTGGCCTCGCTGAACTACGCCGGCGGCTTCCTCGTGATCCACTTCGCGCACTTCACGCTGGCCACCAAGCAACCGGCCATGACGGGGCCGGCACTGGCCCATCGGCTGGACGACGCCTATACACCACAAGGCCGCGAAGCCTTCCTGGACGACACGCTGGCCATGATCCGTTCCAACGCGGCGGCCATCCTGGGCAATCTGGCGGTGGTCTTCCCCTTGGCGTGGGCCGTGCAATGGATCGCCCTGAACGGCCTGGACCGGCCGCTAATCAGTGCGGACAAGGCGCAGGAAACACTGGCCTCGTTCTCGGCCTGGGGGCCCACGCCCATCTATGCGGCCGCCACCGGCGTGTTGCTATGGCTGTCCAGCCTGATCGCCGGCTGGGCCGACAACTGGTTCGCGCTGCACCGCGTGCACGACGTGATGGCTTACAACCGGCGCGCCCGGCACCTGCTGGGCGAGCGCGGCGCAGTGCGCTGGGCCGGCTTCTGGCAGCGCAATATCTCGGGCATCGCGGGCAACGTGTCGCTGGGCCTGATGCTGGGCCTGGGCCCGGCCATCGTGAGCTTCTTCGGCCCGCATGTGGAAGTGCGCCACGTGACGCTCAGCGCCGGTCAGATCGGCACGGCGCTGGGCACGCTGGGATGGGAAGTCGTGCACACGCAAGCGTTCTGGATGGCCGTGGCCGGCACCGCGATAACGGGGCTGCTGAACGTGGTCGTGAGCTTCGCGCTGGCGTTCAATGTGGCGCTGCGCTCGCGCAACCTGCGCCGCGGCGACCGCGATTCTCTGTCGGCGGGCGTGCGCCAGCGCATCTGGCAGCGTCCGGCCACGCTGTTCTGGCCGGTCAAGCCCCGACCCGCGCCCGAGCGTCCTTAAGCGCCGGGCTCGGGCGCCCAGCCGTGCGCGACCCGCCGCAGGCGCGGCGACTCGAACGCGCAGGCCACTGGCAGCGGCACGCCTTGGGCGTCGACCAGCCGGCTGCGCCAGCGCGTGCCCTGGCACATGGCCACGACGATGCCCGCCACCTCGGCGCCGCAGCGCGCCAGCAATGTCAGCGCGGACACCATCGTCTGCCCGGTGCTGACGGCATCATCCACCACCAGCACGCGGCGACCGCGCAGGCTACCCGCCAGATTCGGGTCCACGTACAACAACTTTCCGGCCTCCGGCGTGGTCAGCGATTGCACCGGCACCGACAGGTTTTCGTCATACCAGTACTTGCGGGAATAACCGAAGGGCACGTAGCGCGTAAAGCCCAGCCCGCGCGCCACCAGCGGCGCGAACGCCAGGCCCAGCGTGGGCAGCCCCACGACCACGTCGGCCTGGAAGGCGCGCGCCCGGTCCGCCATGAACCCGGCCAGCGCCTCGACCACATCCAGGCTGGCATGGTTGGCGATCAGCGAGGCTACGCAACGGTCCGGGTCGCCGGGCACGCCCCGCAGCGGCAGCACCAGGTAGCGGCCATCCGGCAAGCGTGCCGGATAGCCGCGGGAATAGGGCGGTTCAACCGGCACGGGCAGCGCATCGGCGCTGACGATCTCTTGCCAGTAGCCAGTGGTGGCGTCGAAGGCTGATTCGTGAGCGGCGGGGGATACAGGGGAAGCAGTCATACGGAGCCTGAAGCGGCATTCAAAACGCAGGGGTATCGGCGGCCAGAAAGCGCTCGGCCAGTTTCACCCAGTAGCTGGCCGTGACCGGCAGGATGTCGTCGTTGAAATCGTAGTCGGGGTTGTGCACCATGCAGCCCCCTTCGCCCTCGCCATTGCCGACGATGAAGTAGCTGCCCGGCACGGCCTCCAGCATGAAGGCGAAGTCGTCGCTGGCCTGCAACGGCTGCAGGTCGGGGATCACCCGTTCCGCGCCCAGCCAGTCCTGCGCGACGGCGGCCGCGAATTGCGTCGCGCCGCGGTCGTTGACGACCGGCGGGTAGCGCCACCGGTAGTCGACCTGGACGGTGGCGCGGTGCACGGCGGCCTGCGCCGTAGCGATGGAGGTGATGCGTTCACGCAGCAGGGCGCGCGTTTCGGGGCGGCGGGCGCGCACGGTCAGGCGCAGTTCCACCGACTTCGGGATCACGTTGGGCGCATCGCCGCCATGGATGGCGCCGATGGTCACCACCGCCATGTCGTTGGGGTCCACTTCGCGCGACACGATGGTCTGCAGGGCCAGCACGATGCTGGCGGCCGCCACGATGGGGTCCACCGCCACGTGCGGCATCGCGCCATGGCCGCCCACGCCGCTGACCGTCAGCACCACGGTATCGGACGAGCTGTACATGACGCCGGCGCGGAACCCGAAATGCCCGGCCGGATAGCCCGGTTCGTTATGGAAGCTGTAGACGGCGTCGCACGGGAACCGGTCGAACAAGCCGTCGGCGATCATCTTCTGCGCGCCGCCGTGGCCTTCTTCGGCCGGCTGGAAGATCAGATGCACGGTGCCGTCGAACTGGCCGCGCTGCGCCAGCGCATGGGCCGCGGCCAGCAGGGTGGCCGTATGCCCGTCGTGCCCGCAGGCGTGCATCTTGCCCGGGTGCTGGCTGGCGTAGGGCAAGCCGGTGGTTTCATGGATGGGCAGGGCGTCCATGTCGGCGCGCAGCCCCAGCCGGCGCGCGCCCGTCCCGCGGCGCAAGGTGCCGACCACGCCGGTCACGCCCAGGCCGCGGTGCACCTCGTAGCCCCAGGCGGTCAGGCGTTCGGCCACGAGGTCGCCAGTGGCGACTTCCTGGTAGGCCAGTTCGGGATGCGCATGGATCTGATGGCGCAGCGCCACCATCTCTTGCTGAATGGCCTGGATTTCAGGCAGCACGGGACCAAGCGCGAAAGCGTTCATGTCGTTGGGCATCCTTGAGGTCAGCAGCCTTATTCCTGCTGGATGTTGGCGCTTTTCACGATGTGCGCGTACACGGCCTTTTCCTTCTTCAGGAAGGCGGCGAAATCTTCCGGCGTGCCTTCGCCCGCGATAGCCCCGCCTTCGGCCAGGCGCTTTTGCACGTCGTCCAGCTTCAGCACGGCATTCAAGGCCTGGTTCAGCTGCCGCACCACCTGCGGGTCCGTGCCAGTCGGCGCAAACACGCCCATCCAGGTGTTCAGTTCAAACCCTTTGAGCTCGGCGGTTTCGGCAAAGGCCTGCACGCCCGGCAAGGTGGCGACGCGCTCTGCGGAGGTCACGCCCAGCGCGCGCAGCTTGTTCTGCTGCACCAGCGGCGTGGCGCTGGTGGTGACCAGAAGCCCCAGGTCCACCTGGCCGCCCATCACGTCGTTGGTGATCTGCGCCCCGCCGCGATAAGGCACGTGGACCAGTTTCACCTTGGCCTGGTCCTGCATCACTTCCATCGACAGGTGCAGCACCGTGCCGACGCCCGAGGACGCATAGGTCAGTGTGTCCGGCTTGGCGCGGGCCAGCGCGATCAGCTCATCCATGTTGTTCACCGGCAGGCCAGGGCGGGCCAGCAGCACGACCGGCGCGGTCGTCACCAGCGCCACCGGCGTCAGGTCCTTCTCGGCGTCGTACTTCACGGCCGAATTGATCAGGCGGGCCACGCTGATGGGGCCGTCAAAGCCCATCACCAGCGTATAGCCATCAGGCGCGGCATGGGTGGCGCGGGCCACGCCCAGCACGCCGCCTGCGCCCGCCACGTTGTCCACGATGATCGATTGGTTCAACCGTTCGGCCAGCTTCTGCGCAACCAAACGCGCCGTGGTGTCCACGTTGCCGCCCGGGCTGAACGGCACGATCAGGGTCAGCGGCTTCGCGCCCGGCCAGGGCGTTTGGGCACAGGCGGCAGGGGCGATGCACAGCGCGGCCGCCAGCACGGACACGGACAGGAACAGGCGTTTGAACATGGTGAGGGCGATCAGGGCGGATACGCGCGCCCAGGCAGGGGCGCGCCGGAGGGCGACGGCGCCATCCTACGCAGCTCCGGGTAATAACTGAAATGGTATATTTTTATAGATTCATCAGGTAAATCTATGACTAAGCGCCCCGAGCCGGACCGCCCGGCCACGCCGCCGCGCCAACCCACCTTGCGCCAGTTGCGCGGCTTCAAGGAAGTGGCGCGCCATGCCAGCTTCAGCCGCGCCGCCCAGGCGCTGTCGCTAAGCCAGCCCGCCTTGTCATCCGCCATCCGTGAACTGGAAACGCTGATGGGCGTGGCGTTGTTCGAGCGCAGCACCCACCACGTGCGCCTGACCCCCGCGGGGCTTGCCGCCCGCGCCCAGATCGAATGGCTGCTCAATACCTACACCCAGGGCGCGGACGACCTGCAGCGCCTGCTGGATACGCAGGCCGCCACGGTGCGCATCGGCTGCATCCCGTCCACCATGCACCTGCTGGCGCCCGCCGTGGCGCAATGGCGCTTGCGCCATCCCGAAACCGTGCTGGTCTTGAGCGACCACCTGAACGACGAACTGATGGCCGCCCTGAACAACGGCGAACTGGACATCGGCCTGGGGCTGGATTTCGGCCTGATGCCCGGCGTGGCCGCCGCCTTCGTGGCCGAAGACGAACTGGTCGCGGTGCTGGCCGACACGCACAGGCTGTCGCGCCGCGCCGCGGTCACGTGGCAGGACCTGAAGCACGAACCGCTGGCCGTACTGTCACGCGGCAGCACCTACGAGATGATTGTGTCCACGCTGCGCCAGCAAGGCGCGGATTTGGCTGCGACCGACACGCTGAACTACACCGATACGCTCTACAGCCTGGTGCGCGCCGGGCTGCGGGTGGGATTGATCTCGCGCTTGTACACCCAGGGCCAGCGCGGTGACGGCCTGGCCATAGTGCCCGTGCAGCGCCCGCAGATGACGCGCCGCATCTGCCTGATGACCCGCGCCCCCGAAACGCAGGCACGCGCCGCAGTGCAGCGCTGCTACGCGGAACTGGCGGCCATGCTGCGGGACCGCACCGGACGTTAGGCAAGCCTCAGAAAGTGATGGTGGCGGTGACGACGTCCTTGTAGTCCCCCGGCCGCGGCGTCGTCTGTGCTGGCACGCGCCCATACACCGTGAACGTCTGATTGGAGCCAGTGCCCGTCCCCGTGCGCGGGCTGCCGCCCGAGGCGTCGCCCCAAATAGTGGCGTAGTTGCCGTCCTGATAGAGCTGATAGCCCACGGTATCGGCGGCGGTCGAGTGCTTCATTTTGCGGGCCAGCACATTGTTGGCGACGGCGCCTCCGTTCAAGGCCACCGAGAACGCATTGTTGTTGGTGCATTTGACGGTGATCGTGCTGGTACCCGTCGTCGCGGCGTTCAAGACGCCCCGGGGCGGGAACATCAGATCCGTGGCGTTGATCGTGCAATTCTTCTGCACCAGTGCCGTCACGGTAAGCGGGACAAGGATCCGTTGCGTCGGCGTCACCGGGCAGTTTGCCAACCCGCCCAGGCCGAACACCACATCCACCGTCGCGGTGGTCGCATAGTTTTCCGAGTATTGAGTGTTGGCGTTGTTTACCGTCGAGACCAACGGCTGGTTACCCGGCAACTTTCCGTAGAACCTGAAGGTCGTGGACACCGGCCCCCCGCCGACGACGAGCGGCCCGGTCAGCAGCACGGAGGTAGGGCCCGAACTGGTGGACGTGCCCCACACCTGGGAATGCGCCGCGTCCGTGTACAGGTTGTAGTTCATCCGGTTCGTGCCGGCGCCCAAGGTGCGCGGGTTGATCGAGGTGCTGGTGTCGCCCTGGCCCAGGTTGAAGCACACCCGCGCGAAAAGGCCGAGCAGGGTGAAAGTGCAAGTCACCGCGATTTGCCCGCCATCGCTGAAAGTGTCGGCAGGCAGCAGTGGATTGACGGTGCCGAAGTTCACCGTGTAAGTGGTGGCGGCGCCCAGCGCGCAGGAACTGGCCTCGGACGCGCCGGCATATCCCAACGACAGGGCCGTCAGCGCCTGCAGCGCAGGCCGGATCAGGCGCGTCCTCATGGTCCCCCCGCGCCAGGCGGCAGACAGGGGAAGGGCCCCAAGGTGGGCATGGGCCGGTTGGCCGCATGCGCATAGTCGAACGCCACCGCGCAGGAAACGCCCGCCCCCTTTATTCTCAGGTGATTGCGCGGCTGCAAGTCCTCGACGAACGTCAGTCCGTCGTAGCCCACGACAGAGTGCTTGCCGCTTTCGGCGTGCGCCACTTCCGCCCCCACGGGCACGAACCCGCCGTCCGGCATTGTCAGGATGACCGAGGCCGCCGCGTATTGCTCGACCTGGAACTTCGCCAGCACGCCAGCCCCCGCCTGCGGCACGACGACCACCTTGGTGGTGTCCAGCTTCACGTCCACGGGCAGGTCTTCGGGATCGATCGCGATGCGGTTCGACTGATAGGAATTCAGATCCGGCACCAGCAGATAACCGCTGCCGTTGGTCCGGCCCAGCTTGCGGTTTTCGTGCAGCACCGCCACATCGGGCGCGCCGTCCGTGGACACCAGCGCGAAACTGTCATTGATGCGGCGCGAGGGCAGCACCGTGCCGTCCATCAGCGTGATTGATCCCGACGCTTGCGCCGCGGCCATCGTCTTGCCGCCGTATTCCTGCACGATGCCGGCCAGCAGGCCGTACCGGCCAAGGTACTGCGCCTGCCCCTGGTTGTATTGCATGCCGCCCGACCGTCCGTTCTGCACCGCCCAGCCCCAGCCTCCCTCGTACGCCACGCTGCTTTGCGCACCGAGGCTGTACGCATCCTGCCCGCCTTGCCTGCTGACCGAGGCGGTGGCCTGCGTCCGGTCGCCCAGCATGAAGGACAAGCCCAGATAGACTCCGCGCGAATCGGATTGAGTGAAATCGTTGTAGGCGCTCAGCGTCATGACGACCCGGCTGTGCAGGTTGACGGTGTAGGACGCCGACCCCAACTTGGCTGCCGGCACATGCGGCATGCGGTAGCCGATATAGCTGAACGCCACGCTTTGCGACGCCGTCAGCGGCACGGACACGGTCACCCGTTCGGTCTGACGGGGCACGGGCGCGTCTTCGCGCGATCCCAGGTCACCGTAGTCGCCCAGCACGCGCGTGGCTTGCGCATCCACGCTGAATGCGGGCTGCACGTATTGGTAGCCCAGGCCGACCTGCCCGCCGTCATAGCGGCCCGCGCTGCCCGCCAGGGACCCGCTGACCACCCCAGCCTGACCCAATTTCACCAGGGCGCCGGCGCCGATGTTGTACAGGCCTGCCGTGGCTTCGCCATGCCCCTCCCACGTCAGGGTGTCGCTATAACCGTAGCGCCCCGATGCCGCCATCACCGGCTGGTTGTCGTAGTCGAAAGAGCGCACGCTGAACAGACGGCGCACGAATCCCGCCTCCACGGAATAGCTGGACAGCCCGGCAGCCAGCATGCGCGTATCGATATACAGCGGCACCGACGTGCTGACCGTGCGCCCCAGCGCGTCGCGCGTGACCAGCGTGGCCTGGCCCGCACCGGTAATGCCCGGGACCTGGTTCACCACGAACGGCCCCGGCGGCACGTTGCCGGAATACTGCTGCACGCCATTGACGTACAGCGCCACGGAGGACGGCACGACGGACGAGGCGCTCAGCGTGGACACCGGAAACGTGACCAGGTCCGGACGCAACGCAAAGTTCCTGCCCCACTGGATGCCCGCCACACGCACGGAACGCGACCAGTTCAAGGACGAGGTGATGGTGTCGCCCAAGCGCAGGGTCCGCATCGTCTCCTGGTCGGATCGCGCCCAATACGTGTCGTAGCGCACGTAGCGGTCGCCGGCGCCGCCCAGATACGACGTGCCGGTGTTGCTGAACGTGCCAAACCGGTCGAAGTAGCGCTGCTCGGTGAAGAGCGCCACCCGGTAGCGCGAATCGGTCTGCGTATAGGCGTCGTAGTTCAGCAGCAAACCACGCCCGGCCGTGGCCATCGGCGTCTTCGTCGCCCCCTGCGCGCCCAGTTCATAGGGCAGGCGCAAGGCATCGGGCAACACGATATCCACGGACTGGGCCGCCGGATTGTAGGCATACCGCAGGCCGGCGACCCCGTCCAATGCGATCTCGCCCGTATCCGGGATGTCGATTCGGGACAGGTCGACCCCTACTGACCGCAAGGCGCTGCCGCTGACGGACAAACGGCCCTGCGCATCCCGGAAACGCAGCAGCTGCGAAGTATTGACGCCGTTGATACTCACCTCCAGGAACACGTCGCGCTCGGCAAGATTGCCGAAGGTCAACAATAGGTCGGGCGGGTTCGCCGCCTGGGCCTGCGCACCCAGCAAACACAGTGCGAAGCACCAGGCGCGTCGCCCGCGAACACGGGAAGCGCGCACTGCCATGGCCTGCCTTCCTCTTGCTCGCCGGTCCGCACGAAGGCGGCCGGCACGCGATCAATCAACGCGTGGGGATACGGTGACGAGGTCACCGTTGATCAGGGCTTTGATCCGCACCGCTGCCGGTGCCTTTTGTTTTGCGGGGATGCGCCATTCGCGCGCGCGCTGTGCCAACGCGTATCCCAATAATCCATCGACATTCGCCACGGGCCTGCCCGCGGCATCCAGAATCTGCAGCGCCGCGACCTGCGCGTAACGCGTCCCGGTGTTTGACAGGCGCAGCACCCAGGCGTCGCCCGCCCGCTGCACTTGCCACGCCAGATCGGGCGCCGGAGAGGGAGCAGCCCCCGCGACGAAGACGGGCACGGAATAGCGCAGCCGCAACACCACTCCGTTGACGCCTGGCGAGGCCGGGTCGGGAATCTCGTCGATGATCAGACGGTAACTGCGCTCGACCGGAGCGAGTTCGCGGGACGCCCGGACCAGCCGCACCAATTGTTCGCCGCCCGGTGCAACCTGGATAATCGGCGGGCTGGCCTGGACTTCTTCGGTAGCAGTCAGGACATCATCGCCATCCGCCTGTTCCCAGCGATAGATGCGGACTTGCCCATAAATGGGTGTATTGCCGGGATTGCGCAACATAATGCCGCTGGCTGGCTGCTGCGGCGCCATCTCCACCAATACCGGTGATATTTGCAGCGCCGCCCCGAAGGCCAGGCCGGTCCACCCTGTGATGCACAACGCCAATATGGCCGCAAGGAGTGCTTGCATTCGCACGCCCTAGAAATAGACCGTGGCAGTGACCGTGGAAGAGTAATTATCGGGCGCCGGCGTCGTCTGGACGGGCACGGCGCCATTGACCACCAAAGGCTGCGCCGAGCCATTGCCGACCCCGCTGACGCGATCGGCCACTTGGGCGTCGCCCCAGACCACCGTCTGGCTGCCGGGCTGGTACAGCTGATAAGCCACCGTCTGGGTATTGCTGCCGGTGCCGCTCATGAACCGCGTCGTCCCTGTCGACCCCGTCCCGGTGCCGGCGCTCAATCCGACGGTATAGGGCGTGGTGTTGCTGCACGTGACGTTCAAGGTGGTATTGCCGGTAACCGCAGTGGCCAATACGCCGTGACTGCCGAATGCCAGATTATTGGCAGCGATCACGCAGTTCGCGGTGATGGTGAGGGTGACGTTGAAATTCGCCGTGGGGCCGGCTTGCGCCGCTGCCAGCCCCGGCGCGGCGCTGGCGCAAATCAATGACAAGACCGCTGCATGCAAGGACAAGCGTTTCATCGTGAAACCCTCCATCGAACGAGTTGCACCGCCGAATCTGATTGGAATAATCGTACGTCGAATAAATCGATCAGGCACCAAATAGTTTCATCTATTCATTTTTATTATTACGAAATCTTAATAATCTGCCCGCTCCCGGCCTGATTTTCAGTACCCGCTCCCTCTACAGCAGGGGGCTGACTACCGTCGTACAAGTCGTTGTATTTACGCTATTTTGTTAGTTTCAATTAGTGACACGATTCGATGCGAATTAATTACCGTCAATTAATGCATCGGATAATCACGCCCATTATTCGATGTGACCGAGCGGTCTCATTATGGAATTTTTGATTGCGCATCGGCGAAACGCCACTGGCGCATCGCGCCCAGGCTGACGAAGCGTTGAATCCCGATGCGGCATTAGAATCAGTCCTCCTGATTCCGGACGCTCCGTCCGGACGCCTCGCCCGCCGACGCCCCATGCTCTCGTTCTCCCGCAATACCGTCTATCCGGCTGGTGCCGGCTTGCCTGCTTCCGAACGCCTTGGCGCGCTGCTGGCCGTGATGCTGGCGGTCTGCATGGCCAGCCTGGACACGGCCATCGCCAACACCGCGTTGCCCACCATCGCGCGCGATCTGCAGGCCAGCGACGCGGGGTCGATCTGGGTCATCAGCGGCTATCAGCTGGCCATGGTGGCGGGACTGCTGCCCGCGGCCGCGCTGGGCGAGATCCTGGGCCACCGGCGCGTCTACATCGTAGGGCTGGTGATGTTCGTCGTGTCGTCGCTGGCCTGTGGCCTGGCGCCGTCGCTGCCGGCGCTGGTGGTGGCGCGGATCCTGCAAGGCCTGGGCGCGGCCGGCGTGATGAGCGTGAACGGGGCGCTGCTGCGCTTCATCTATCCCTCGCACATGCTGGGCCGCGGGCTGGGCCTGAACGCGATGGTGGTCGGCCTGTCGTTTGCGGCCGGCCCCACGGCGGCGTCCGCCATCCTGCTGCTGGGGTCCTGGCACTGGCTGTTCCTGATCAACGTGCCCATCGGTATCGTGGCCGCGGTGCTGGCCCTGCGCGGCCTGCCCGAGACGGCGCGCGCCCCCCACGGTTTCGACGGCATCGCCGCCTTGCTGTGTGCGCTGACGCTGGGCCTGTTCGTGCTGGGGTCCAATGAACTGGCGCACGGCGCGCCCTGGCCGCGCGTCACGCTCGAATGGGGCGGCGCCATCGCCAGCCTGTGGCTGCTGATGCGCCGCCAGGCCGGCCACCCCGCGCCGATCCTGGCCGTGGACCTGCTGCGCCGGCCCTTGTTCGCGCTGTCGGCCGCCACGGCGGTCTGCGCCTTCGCGGCACAGGCGCTGGCGTTCGTGTCGCTGCCCTTCCTGTTCCAGTCCGTGCTGGGCTACAGCCAGGTACACACGGGTTTCCTGATCACGCCCTGGCCGGTCGTGGTGGCCATCATGGCGCCCATCGCCGGGCGCATGTCCGACCACTATCCGGCCGGCATCCTGGGCGGCATCGGCCTGGCGCTGCTGGCCGTGGGGCTGGTGCTGCTGGCCCTGATGCCCGCCGCGCCGTCGGTCTGGGACATCTCGTGGCGCATGGCCATCTGCGGCGCGGGATTTGGCTTTTTCCAATCGCCCAACCTGCGCGCCATCATGACGTCGGCGCCCGCGTCGCGGGCCGGTGGCGCCAGCGGCATGATCGGCACCGTGCGCCTGTTGGGCCAGGCCAGCGGCGCGGCGCTGGTGGCCGCGTGCTTTCATGTGTCCTCGACGCATGGCGCAATCGCCGCCTTGTGGCTGGGCGGCTTGTGCGCCGGGCTGGCCTGCATCGCCAGCTTTTCCCGCTTGCGTTTCAACGCGTGAAAACGCTAACACGCAATATTGTTGCGTGATTTTTCGATATATTCTGCGATCGAGCCGATATATTCGTAAGTTGTGAAACAGCGGCTAAATATCGCCGAAGCCGGGTCGTTGTTGTCGATGCAGCACTCGCTGTATCGGGGGTACGACTCGCATGACACAGTTCTTGAAAGACATCACCATCCGCCGCATGATCCTGTGCACCCTGCTCATGATCAGCGCCTTGCTCACCGGCCTGTCGGCCATCAGCGTCAACGGCCTGCACAGCGCAGGCGAAGCGCTCGCTGCCAGCAACGAACTCCTGCACGAAGTCTCCGCCCTGTCCCGGGTCAACGATCAGGTCATGCGCGCGCGGCTGCGGCTGTCGCGCCAGCTGGAATATGCAAGCGCAGGCCAGACCGCCCAGGCGGCGGAAGAAGGCCGCAGCATCGACGCCGCGCTGGACGAAGCCCGGCGGCAGCAAACGGCGTTTGTGGCGCTGGCGCGCAAGGATGCCCCGGCCGCCCTCCTGGACCCCATGCAAGCCAGCTTCGACGCCCTGGTCACCGGCGGCATCGCGGTGCAGCGCCAGCATCTGGAAGCCGGTGACATTGCGCGCGCCCGCGCGCACGCCGCCAGCGCCGTCGTGACGGCGAGCCGCGCCTTCGGCAAGAGCATCGAGGACTACGAGGCCTACGCCAAGCAGCGTGAAACCCTGCTGTGGGACGACGCCGCCGCCAAGCGCCAGCATGCCTACATCGGCATGGGCATCGTGCTGGGCATCTGCCTGTTGCTGCTGGTGCTGGGCGACCGCTACGTCGTGACGTTCGTGCGGCAACCGCTGGAGACGATCAAGGACCATTTCCGCCGCATCGCCAGCGGCGACCTGACCACGCCCATCGCCTCCTATGGCCGCAACTGCGCCGGCCAACTCATTCCCTACCTGCAGGACATGCAAGCCAGCCTGGTGCGTACGGTCCACGCGGTGCGAGACGGCGTGGTCGAGATCAATGCCGGATCCAGCGAGATCGCCGCCGGCAACCAGGACCTGTCCAGCCGCACTGAACAGCAGGCGGCGTCCCTGGAGCAGACCGCGGCCAGCATGGAGCAACTGCTGTCCACCGTCACCAGCAACGCCGAAAACGCCCGCCAGGCCAACCAGATGGCCGCCGTTGCCAGCGATGTGGTGCAGCGCGGCGGCCACGCGGTGAAAGAAGCGGTCAGCACCATGCGCGAGATCGCGCAGGACGCCGGCCGCATCGAAGACATCGTCAGCGTCATCGACGGCATCGCCTTCCAGACCAACATCCTGGCGCTGAACGCCGCGGTGGAAGCGGCCCGGGCCGGTGAAGAGGGCAAGGGCTTCGCGGTAGTGGCCGCCGAAGTCCGCTCGCTGGCGCAGCGCAGCGCGGGTGCGGCCAAAGAGATCAAGCAATTGCTCAGCGCATCGGGCGCCACCGTGCAGGCCGGGTCGGCCCAGGTCGAAGCCGCCGGCCGCACGATGGAGGAGATTCTGGCGACCATCGAACGCCTGACGCTGCTGGTCAGCGAGATCGCGACCGCGTCGCAGGAACAGGTGACCGGCATCGACCAGGTGAACACGGCGGTGAACCAGATGGACCAGGTGACGCAGCAGAACGCCGCGCTGGTCGAAGAGGCCGCGGCGGCCGCGTCCTCGTTGGAGACGCAGGCGCAGCGGCTGCAGGGCGCCGTCAGCGCGTTCCGGTTGCCCTCGTTGGTGCAGGACCAGCGGGCGATCGCGATCGCAGCCTGAGCCGCGTCACTCCCGCACGTAGCACGGGTACAGCGCCTGCTGCGCCCGCGACCGGGCCGGATCCACGTCGATCACCACGATCGATTCGCTGTCGGTCGACTGCGCCAGCAGCTCGCCGTCGGGCAGGAAGGCGAAGGCGCGGCCGCCGAACACCTGTCCGTCGGCCGTGCGGCCCGCCCGGTTGGAACTGACCACATAGCAGCCCGACACCAGCGCCGCCATCGCGCCCGCCGTCATCCAGCGACCGATGGAGGCGCCGCTTGCGCGCGGCACCACGATCAGTTCAGCGCCCTCACGGCCATAACGGCGCGCGCGCTCGTTGAACATCAGCTCGGTGCACAACTGCACGCCCAGACGGATGCCGCCCACCTCGACAACGTCGAAGCCCGCCAGCGCGGGTTCAAACCACGTGGCTTCGAAAAAACCCGGTTCCTGCGGAAAGTACTGCTTGTGATGCAGCCGGGTGTAGCGTCCGCCCTGCAAGGCAAAGGCCTCGTTGGCCAGGCGGCCGCCGGCCGGCACCGGGCGCGAGGACACGATGGCGGGCACGTCCAGCGCCGCCAACGCCGCCAGCCCGGCCTCGTGGATGCGCACCGATTCGCCGGCCAGCGCCGGGTCATAGTCGGGCAGCGCCGCCAGCCAGGAGCCGAAGGGCATCTCGTTGGTGACCAGCAGGTCGGGCGCCAGTTCGCTGATGCGCTCGGCGATGCCCTCCCAGGTGGCGCCTTCCGGCGCCAGGTCTACCGGCCCCTCCATCATGCAGATCCGCATACGTGTTCCTCTACGCTGTCGTCTTCGCGCGTCCGCCATCGGACGGCTTCGCCCACATCGTAGAACGCCGCCACGCCAAACGGCGCCGCCGCATCGCATCTGGTCCGGATCGGACGCCTGTTGGTCCGAATCCGCCGCCGCTCAAGACAACGCGGCCACATCCACCACGGCGCCGTGCCGGACGATGCGCTTGGGCAGGTCCCCGCCGATCCAATACGCCAGCTCCGATGGATGCGCGACCTCCCACGCCACGAAGTCCGCCACCTTGTCCACGGCCAGCACGCCGTGGGTGGCCTGCAACCCCAAGGCACGGGCCGCATGCGTCGTGACGCCGGCCAGCGCCTCTTCGGGCGTCATCCGAAAGAGCGTGCAAGCCATGCTCAGCATCAGCCGCAAGGACAGCACGGGCGAGGTCCCGGGATTCAGGTCGGTAGAGATCGCAATAGGCACGCCGTGACGGCGCAGCAGGTCCAGCGGCGGCAATTGCGTTTCACGCAAAGCGTAGAAAGCGCCCGGCAACAGCACGGCCACCGTGCCGGCTCCGGCCATCGCCACCACGTCGCTTTCCGTGAGGTATTCCAGGTGGTCCGCCGACAGAGCGCCGTAGCGCGCCGCCAGCGTGGCCCCATGCAAGGAAGAAAGTTGCTCGGCATGCAGCTTGACCGGCAGGTCCAGATGCGCCGCGGCCTTGAACACGCGCTCTACTTGTTCGGGCGAGAACGCCAGATGCTCGCAGAACGCGTCGACCGCATCGACCAGCCCTTCTGCGGCCAGCACCGGCAGCATGCGGCGCGCGACTTCGTCGATGTAGTCGTCGGCGCGCCCCGCGTACTCGGGCGGCAAGGCGTGCGCGGCCAGACACGTGGCCTGCACCGTCAGCGGCAGCGTCTGGCCCAGGCGCCGCGCCACCCGCAGCATCTTGCGTTCGTTGGGCAGGTCCAGCCCGTAGCCGGATTTGACCTCCAGCGTGGTGACGCCGTCCGCCAACAGGTGCAAGGCCCGCCGGCGCGCACTGACGTAAAGCGCGTCTTCGGAGGCGTCGCGCGTGGCGCGCACGGTGCTGGCGATGCCGCCGCCCTGCGCCGCGATCGTGGCGTAGTCCACGCCTTGCAGGCGCTGCTCGAACTCCAGGCTGCGGTTGCCGCCGAACACCAGGTGCGTGTGGCAGTCGATCAGGCCCGGCGTGACCCAGGCGCCGCCCAGGTCGTGCTCATGCGCCGCGTCGGCGGCCGGCAAGTCCGCCTCGGGGCCGATCCATTCAATGCGATCGGCACGCGTCACGATGGCGGCCCGCTCGATCGCCGAGTAAGCGCCATCCGCCATCGTGGCGACATGGCAATTACGCCAGACCTGTCTCATCCCATTCTCCTGAAAACCGTAATCAATCGGACCCCTGCGCCACCGGCACCGGGAGGCCGCCATCGGGGCGGTTGGGGTACACCCACATGCGGTACGCCACGCACAGCAAGGCGATCCACACCACACCCACCGCCAGCGCCGCCTGCGTGCGGGGGAAGTAACCCAGCACCCCGAACACGAACAGCATGAACAAGATCGCCGCGATCGGCCCCGCCGGCCAGAACGGCACCGGGAATTTCAGCGCGGCGACGGCCTCCGGACTCATCTTGCGCCGCATCGCCACTTGCGACAACAGGATCATCAGCCAGACCCACACGGTGGCGAAGGTGGCGATCGAGGCGATCAACAAAAACACACCCTCGGGGATCAGGTAGTTCAGCACCACGCCCAGCAGCAGCGCCACCGACATCACCACGACGGTCATCCAGGGCACGCCGTTGCGGGATACCGCCGCAAAGCCGCGCGGCGCCTGGCCCTGCTGCGCCATGCCGTACAGCATGCGCCCCGCGCCGAAGATGTCGCTATTGATTGCCGACACCGCCGCCGAGATCACGACGATGTTGAGGATGGTGGCGGCCGAGCTGATTCCCAGGCTGTCGAAGATCTGCACGAACGGGCTGCCCTTGCTGCCGATCTGCGTCCAGGGGAAGATGGACATCAGCACGAACAGCGTCAGCACGTAGAACAGCAGGATGCGCAGGGGCACCGCATTGATGGCGCGCGGCAGGGTGCGGCCGGGATCTTTCGCTTCGCCCGCGGTAATGCCGATAATCTCGATGCCGCCAAACGCGAACACCACCACCGCCAGCGACGCGACCAGTCCGCCCACGCCGTTGGGCATGAAGCCGCCATGCGCCCACAGGTTATGCACACCCGTCGCCGCGCTGTCGGCGTTCAGCCCGAAGCCGAACAGCATGATGCCCAGCCCGCCGGCGATCATCGCGATGATGGCGCCCACCTTCAGCAGCGACAGCCAGAACTCCAGTTCGCCGAACACCTTGACCGAACACAGGTTGATCGCGCCGATGAAGCACACGATCGACAGCACCCAGATCCAGCGCGGCACGTCGGGATACCAGAAGCCCATGTACAGCCCGAACGCGGTGATGTCGGCCAGACAAACGATGATCATCTCGAAGGCATAGGTCCAGCCCGTCAGGAACCCGGCGACGGGTCCCAGATAGCTGGTGGCGTACTGGCCGAACGACCCCGACACGGGGTTGTGCACCGCCATTTCGCCCAATGCGCGCATCACCATGTAGACGGCCGCGCCTGCGATCAGGTAGGCAAGCAGCACGGACGGGCCGGCTTCCTGGATGGCCTTGGCCGAGCCGTAGAAAAGCCCCGTCCCGATCGCCGAGCCCAAGGCCATGAAGCGGATGTGCCGGGCATTGAGTCCGCGTTTAAGGTCCTGCGTCTTTACCTCGGGTTGTGCCTGTCTTTGTGCCTGCATTCCTGTCTCCGTACGCTTGTTATCCGCGAGCACCGTCAACCGCCCGGCGCGCGCCATCTGCGGGCGTCGTCACAAGGCGTGGATTCATCGCGGCCCCGGAAAGGGGCCGCATGATTCGAACTTAAAGGCTGGGCAAGAGGCCTGCCGGCATCAGGCCGTTCAGGACCTGCGCGGCGATCAGACCGCTGGCGGCGGCGATGTCCGGCGCGAAGAAGCGGTCTTCTTCGTAATGCGGCACCTGTTCGCGCAAGGCGCGGCGCGCCTGCTCAAGCTGGGGCGAGGTCTTCAGTCCTTCCCGGAAGTCCAGGCCCTGGCACGCGCCCAGCCATTCGATGGCCAGGATGTCGCGCACGTTCTCCGCCATGGCCCAGAGCCGCTTGCCGGCGTTGGGCGCCATGGACACGTGGTCTTCCTGGTTGGCCGAGGTGGGCATGCTGTCGACGCTGGCGGGATGCGCCAGCGCCTTGTTGTCGCTGGCCAGCGCCGCCGCGGTGACCTGCGCGATCATGAAGCCGGAGTTCACGCCGCCCTTGGCGACGAGGAACGGCGGCAGCTGCGACATGTGCTTGTCCATCATCAGCGCAATGCGGCGTTCCGACAGCGCGCCGATCTCGGCCAACGCCAGCGCCAGGTTGTCCGCCACCATCGCCACGGGCTCGGCATGGAAGTTGCCGCCCGAGATCACGTCGCCCTGGTCCACGAACACCAGCGGGTTGTCCGATACGGCGTTGGATTCGATCTGCAGCACCTCTGCGGCATGGCGGATCTGCGTCAGGCAGGCGCCCATCACCTGGGGCTGGCAGCGCAGGGAATAGGGGTCCTGCACCTTCTCGCAGTCCGCGTGCGAGTGGCCGACCTCGCTGTCGTTGCCCAGCAGCTCGCGGTACACCGCGGCCACGTCGATCTGCCCGATCTGGCCGCGCGCGGCGTGGATGCGGGCGTCGAACGGCACGCGCGAGCCCAGCATCGCTTCCACGCTGAGGCTGCCGCACACGAGGCCGGCGGCCATCATGTCTTCGGCTTCGAACAGGCCGCGCAAGGCGTAGGCGGTGGACACCTGCGTCCCGTTCAAGAGCGCCAGGCCTTCTTTGGCGGCCAGGGTCAGCGGCGTCAGGCCCGCGCGGGCCAGCGCCTCTTTCGCGGGCAGCCATTCACCCTGGTGGCGGGCGCGGCTTTCGCCCAGCAGCACCATCGACATATGGGCCAGCGGCGCCAGGTCGCCGGAGGCGCCCACCGAGCCCTTTAGCGGAATGTGCGGATAGACGCCGGCGTTCACCAGCGCGATCAGGCTGTCGATGACTTGACGGCGGATGCCGGAGTAACCGCGCGCCAGGCTGTTGATCTTCAGCACCATGATCAGGCGGACCATGGCGTCGTCCATTGCCGCGCCTACGCCGGCGGCATGCGAACGCACCAGCGAACTTTGCAGCGCCTCGAGGTCTTCGCGGGCAATCTTGGTGGACGCCAGCAACCCGAAACCCGTGTTGATGCCATAGACCGTGCGGCCTTCCGCGATGATGCGCTCGACCGTGGCCACGCTGGCATCGATGGCGCCGCCGGCGGCAGGGTCCAGCGTCACGCGGACCGGCTGCTGGTACACGCGCCGCAGATCCGACAAGGTCAACTGGCCGGGTTTCAAATGCAAATCCATTCTGGGTCTCCTGTGCCGGTTGCCGGCGTCATGCAAATTCGTTGTCACGCCGGCTTTCGCACCGGATCGTGGAGGGCGGGCCGCGTACCGCGGCGCGCGAACAGGTAGTAAAGGATGCTGGGGACGATCAAGCCGATGATCCACGAGATATCCACGCCGCCCAGCCGTTCGACCATCGGCCCCGTATAGAGCTTGGTCGAGATGAAGGGCATCTGCACCAGCACGCCGAAGGCGTAGACGAGGATGCCGGGCATGTTCCAGCGACCGTAGCGCCCGTTCGGATCCGACAGCGCCGCGACGTCATACTGGCCGCGGTTCACGAAGTAGTAGTCCACCAGGTTCACCGCGCTCCAGGGCACGAAAAACGCCAGCAGGAAAAGGATGAACGACTTGAACGCGTTCAGGAAAGAATGCTGGCCGATCAACGCCACGGCCGTCGCCGCCGCCACGATCAGCACCACGGCCACCGCCCGCTGCCGGTGCGTGATCTGCACCTGGCCCCGGAAGCCGCTGGCGATCGTGGCGATGCACATGAAGCTGCCGTAGGAATTCAACGTGGAGATCGTGATCTTGCCGAAGGCGATGCTGAAGTACAGCAGCGCCGCCATCGTGCCGGTGCCGCCCAGGCCTACGATGTAGGCGACTTCGCGCCCCGCGAACTGGCCGGCGGCCATGGCGGCGGCCAGCACCCCCAGCACCATCGCGATTTGCGCGCCCACCACCGACCCCAGCCCCACTGCCAGGAACGTCTTCGTGGAAGACGTGGCGCTGGGCAGATAGCGCGAGTAGTCCGCCACGTACGGGCCATAGGCGATCTGCCACGACGCCGCCAGCGACACCGCCAGCAGGAACGAGCTCCAGCTGAAGTGCCGGATCTGCAACAGCTGGCCCACGTCGCCCACCGCCATCACGCGGCTGAACAGGTACACGAACGCGATGATGCCCAGGATTGTGGCGATCCGTCCGATGATGTGGATCACGCGGTAGCCGAACAGGGTGGCGGCGATGATCACCGCCGCGAAGATCAGGATGCCCGTGGTGTCGCTGACGCCGAACAGCTGGCCCAGCGCCTGGCCCGACAGCACGGTGCCGGTGGCCGTGAAGCCCAGGTACATCAGGCACACCAGCACGATGGGAATCGCCGCGCCGTAGACGCCGAACTGCACCCGGCTGGAGATCATCTGCGGCAGGCCCAGCTTGGGGCCCTGCGCCGCATGCAGCGCCATCACCCCGCCGCCCAGGACCTGGCCCACGAACAATCCGATCAGCGACCAGAACACGTCGCCGCCCAGCACAACGGCCAAGGCGCCGGTGACGATGGCGGTGATCTGGAGGTTGGCGCCCATCCACAGCGTGAACTGGCTGTACAGCTTGCCGTGCCGTTCGGATTCGGGGATGTAGTCGATCGAACGCCGCTCGATCAGCGGCGCGGATACTGCTTCACTGTCCTGAGCCATCGCATTGCCTCGAAGGTGGCGGGAAGCGGCATCACGCCGCCGCGATTCCCGCGTGAAAGTATTGATTGGCGACATGCGGGCAGCGAGAACAGCCCTGCCCGCATGCCGGGTTGCCGACCTAACGCTTGCCGGTCACCATCGGCAGGTTCAGGCCCTGTTCCTTCGCGCATTCGATCGCGATCTCGTAGCCGGCATCCGCATGGCGCATGACGCCCGTGCCGGGGTCATTGGCCAGCACGCGGGCAATGCGCTCGGCGGCTTCGTCCGTGCCATCGCACACGATGACCATGCCGGAATGCTGCGAGAAGCCCATGCCCACGCCGCCGCCATGGTGCAGCGACACCCACGTCGCGCCGCTGGCAGTGTTCAGCAACGCGTTCAGCAACGGCCAGTCGGACACGGCGTCCGAACCGTCGCGCATGGATTCGGTTTCGCGGTTGGGGCTGGCGACGGACCCGGAATCCAGGTGGTCGCGGCCGATGACGATGGGCGCCGACAGTTCGCCGGAACGGACCATTTCATTGAACGCCAGGCCCAGCTTGGCACGCTGGCCCAGGCCCACCCAGCAGATGCGCGCCGGCAAGCCCTGGAAGCTGATGCGTTCGCGCGCCATGCTCAACCAGTGGTGCAGGTGCGCGTCGTCCGGGATCAGCTCCTTGACCTTGGCATCGGTCTTGTAGATGTCTTGCGGGTCGCCCGACAGCGCGGCCCAGCGGAACGGGCCCACGCCGCGGCAGAACAGCGGCCGGATGTAGGCGGGCACGAAGCCGGGGAAGTCGAACGCGTCCGCCACGCCTTCTTCCTTGGCCATCTGGCGGATGTTGTTGCCGTAGTCGAAGGTGGGGATGCCCTGGCGCTGGAACGCCAGCATGGCTTGCACGTGCACGGCCATCGATTGCTTGGCGGCCTTGATGACGGCAGCCGGTTCGCGCTTGGCGCGTTCGCGGTAATCCTGCCAGGTCCAGCCCGACGGCAGGTAGCCGTTCAGGGGGTCATGCGCGCTGGTCTGGTCGGTGACCATGTCCGGGCGCACGCCGCGGCGCACCAGTTCGGGCAGGATGTCGGCGGCATTGCCGCACAGCGCGATGGAAACGGCGCGACCTTCCTTGGTGTACTTGGCGATGCGCGCCAGCGCGTCGTCCAGGTCGTCGGCCTGCTCGTCCACGTAACGGGTGCGCAAGCGGAAATCGATGCTGGCCTGCTGGCATTCGATGTTCAGCGACGAAGCGCCTGCCAGCGTGGCGGCCAGCGGCTGCGCGCCACCCATGCCGCCCAGGCCGGCGGTCAACACCCAGCGGCCCGTGAGGTTACCGCCGTAGTGCTGGCGGCCGGCTTCGACGAAGGTTTCATACGTGCCTTGCACGATGCCCTGGCTACCGATGTAGATCCAGCTGCCGGCGGTCATCTGGCCGTACATGGCAAGACCCTTGGCGTCCAGTTCGTTGAAGTGTTCCCACGTGGCCCAGTGCGGTACCAGGTTCGAGTTGGCGATCAACACGCGCGGGGCGTTGGCATGGGTCTTGAACACGCCGACCGGCTTGCCCGATTGCACCAGCAGGGTCTCGTCGTCGTTCAGGTTGGTGAGCGATTCGACGATCTTGTCATAGCAGTCCCAATTGCGGGCGGCGCGGCCGATGCCGCCATAGACCACCAGTTCCTTGGGGTTCTCGGCCACGTCCGGGTCGAGGTTGTTCATCAGCATGCGCAAGGGGGCTTCGGTCAGCCAGCTCTTGGCCGTCAGTTTGTGGCCGCGCGGGGCACGGATGACGACATCGCGGTATCGGTTCGATTGGTCCAAGAGACTCTCCTTGATCGGTTCAGCTGCGCGCGTATCGAATGCGCGCCGGTTGCCTGCATCATAGGATGACTATGCTTGTATATACAAGATAGGTAGACCAGAATTTTGGTCAGGGATTTCCCTAGCGATGAAACCAAAATGGCAGGCGCCTGGCTGCGGACGGAGGGCGAAAAAAAGGGCCGCTCAAGGCGGCCTCAGACATATCAGGGTGTTCAAGCCCTTCGCGGCGACAGCTCGATCACGCAGGCGTCCAGCGGGGCCGCGCCTTCCAGCCGATATTCGGCCAGGCCTTCCTGCCCCTCGACGTGCAGGCAGTCGTAGCGCGACGGCAGCGTGTGCACCGCAGCATCAATGCCTACCGTGAGCGCCGCACCGGCGTTCAGTACCAGCACGCTCCGCGCGGCGCTATGGAAAGTCCACGGGCCAGCGCCCGTCACCCATTGCAGCCGGGCGTGGCAGCGTGCCGGCGCGTAGATCAGGTTGAAATCCCGGATCGGGCCGTCCAGCAAGCGGCACTGCACTTGCGCGTCGCCCGAAAACGCATAGGCCTGGCGCGGCGCCAGCGGCGCTTGTTCGCGGCCTTCCACGGTCAGCTGAATCCCCCGGCCTTCCAGCACGGTGATGATGCGCTGCAAGCCAGTGAAGGCTGAAAAGCCACCGTCCTGCGCCACGTCGGCGATGGACAGGCGCCAGTCGAAATCGGCGGCGCTGCCGCCGGGATTGCAGGCGACCTCCTGCGTGGTGCCGGCGCCGTTGCGCCACGGCATGCGCGGATAGTCGGCGGCGCGGTAGAGACGGACTTCGGCTTGCTTCATGTCGTGAACTTGCCTTCCAGACGGTGGCGCGAACCCGGGTGGATCAGACGGGCGAGCGTGACGGCGCGGTCGCCGGACCAGGTGCGGCGGCTGATCAGCAGACAGGGTTCCTCGCGTTCGATCTGTAGCAGCTGGCATTCCCGGGGCTTGGCCAGGATGGCCTCGACCACGTGTTCGCCTTCGCTCAGCGGGGCCACGCGCGTCAGGTATTCGTACGGCGTGCTTTGCGTGAAATCCTGCTTCAGGTAGTCGGGTGCAAGGCCCACATTCACATAGCGGTCTTCCAACTGGATGGGGACGTCGTCTTCGTAATGCACGATGACCGAGTGATAGACCGGTTGGCCGGCGCGGATCTCCAGCGCCTGCGCCTGCTCGGCGCCGGCCGGCTCTTCGGCCAGGCGCACCACGCGGCTGTGATGGCGATGGTTGCGCGCCGCGATCTCGTCGGCGATGTTGTTGACGGCAAAGAGCGCCGAGCGCGCCTTGGGCTGCGCCACGAAGGTGCCCACGCCCTGCATGCGTACCAGCAAGCCTTCGGAAGTCAGCTCGCGCAGCGCGCGGTTGATGGTCATGCGGCTGAACCCAAGTTCATCGACCAGCTCGCTTTCCGAGGGCACCCGGTAGTGCGCGGGCCACGCGCCGCTGCGGATCTGCTGCGCGATCATCTGCTTGACCTGCGCGTACAGCGGGGCGGGCAGGGCATTGGCCTGGACGGGCAATCTGGGAGGGGAAGAGGCCACGGGGAAATCCTGTTGGGCGCCGAAAGAATTCGCAAATCGTTCGGGATCAAGTATAGACAGGTACAGAGGTCTTGCGAACCGCAGTAGTGCGCCGCCCCCGCACTGGACGGCGGGCCGCCGCCTCATCTATACTCCCCCCCTGTATCGTTCTCGGAGCCTGCCGTGCCGCACTCGCCGGAAGAGAAAAAGCGTGTCGTTACCCGCCTGCGCCGCATCCAGGGGCAGGCGTTAGCATTGGAACGCGCGGTGAACGTTGGCACGGAGTGCGGCGCGTTGCTGCAACAGCTGGCCGCCTTGCGCGGCGCCGCCACCGGCCTGATGGCCGAAGTGCTGGAAAGCCATCTTCGGGAAACCTTTCTGCAATCCGCCCAGGGCGGGCCGCAAAACGCCGCGATCGACGCCGAAGCCGAAGTCGACCAGCTGATGCGCATCGTCCGTTCCTATCTGAAATAACCCCAGCCGACATTCGTGGAGTAAAGCTATGAAATCACGCGCAGCAGTCGCATTCGGACCCGGCAAGCCGCTGGAAATCGTTGAAATCGACGTCGCGCCCCCGCAGCGCGGCGAGGTGCTGGTGCAGATCACGCACACCGGCGTCTGCCACACCGACGCCTTCACCCTCAGCGGCGACGACCCCGAAGGCCTGTTCCCGGCCGTGCTGGGCCACGAAGGCGCAGGTATCGTGGTGGAAGTCGGCGAGGGCGTCACGTCGCTCAAGCCGGGCGACCACGTCATCCCGCTCTACACGGCCGAGTGCCGCGAGTGCAAGTTCTGCCTGTCCGGCAAGACCAACCTCTGCCAGAAGGTGCGCGCCACCCAGGGCAAGGGCGTCATGCCCGACGGCACGTCGCGCTTCAGCTACGAAGGCAAGCCGCTGTACCACTACATGGGCTGCTCGACGTTCAGCGAATACTCCGTGGTCAACGAGATCTCGCTGGCCAAGATTAACCCGGCCGCCCCCCACGAAAAGGTCTGCCTGCTGGGCTGCGGCGTGACGACCGGCCTGGGCGCCGTGCACAACACCGCCAAGGTCAAGGAAGGCGACACCGTCGCCGTGTTCGGCCTGGGCGGCATCGGCCTGGCCGTGATCCAGGGCGCAGTGCAGGCCAAGGCTGGCCGCATCATCGCCGTGGACACCAACCCGAACAAGTTCGTGCTGGCCAGCGCCATGGGCGCCACCGACTGCATCAACCCCAAGGATCACGACAAACCGATCCAGGACGTCATCGTCGAACTGACCGACGGCGGCGTGGACTTCTCGTTCGAGTGCATCGGCAATGTGCACGTGATGCGCGCCGCGCTGGAATGCTGCCACAAGGGCTGGGGCGAAAGCATCATCATCGGCGTGGCCGGCGCCGGCCAGGAGATCAGCACCCGCCCGTTCCAGCTGGTCACCGGCCGCGTCTGGCGCGGTTCGGCCTTCGGCGGCGTCAAGGGCCGCACGCAATTGCCGGGCATGGTGGAAGACGCCATGAGCGGCAAGATCGACCTGGATCCGTTCGTGACGCACACGCTGCCGCTGGAACGCATCAACGAAGCCTTCGACCTGATGCATGAAGGCAAGTCGATCCGCACCGTGATCCACTTCTAAGCCTTTCCCCCCTCGGCAGTCACTTGCAGGCCCGGTGCGTCAAGCGCCGGGCCTGCCTGTTTTCATGACATCGGCAAGACAGCGCCGCGCGCGTTGATGACAGCCCTGTCATTCATCTTCACGTCATCTTCGGCCGCAACCATTCGCCCTTCATAAATGAGGGATCACACGAATGATTACGTGGAAGAGGAATGCGGGCGCCGCGATGCTGAGCGCCTTATTGCTGGCCGGTTGCGGCGGCAGCGATGACGACGACAACGATACGTCCGCCCCGGCGCCGGAACAGCCCGCGCCGGAGCAGCCGGCGGCCAGCCGGCCGATGGAGCTGACGATCCTGCACATCAACGATCATCACTCCAATCTGGACAGCAGGAAGAAGGACCTGAAACTCAAGAACGCCGCCGGCACGCCGGTGGCGGTGAACGTGGAAGTGGGCGGCTTTCCGCGCGTGACCGGCGCCTTCAACGCGCTGTCGGCGCAGTCGGCCAACGTGCTGAAACTGCACGCGGGCGACGCCAACACCGGCACGCTGTACTTCAACCGCGCCGGTGAAGCCGGCGAGGCCGATGCGGCCATGATGAACACGGTCTGCTTTGACGCGATGACGCTCGGCAACCACGAGTTCGACAAGGGCGACAGCGGCCTGAAGCGCTTTATCGACCTGCTGCATGCCGGTGCGTGCCAGACCCCGCTGCTGAGCGCCAACGTCACGTTCGCCGCCGCCTCGGCGCTGAACCCGTCGCGCGCGCCCGGGCTCGTCAAGCCGTCCATCGTGCTGCAACGCGACGGCCAGCCCATCGGCATCGTCGGCCTGACGATCGCCAACAAGACGCAGCAATCGTCCAGCCCGGATGTCGGCACGCTGTTCTCTGACGAGACGGCAGCGGCGCAGTCACAGATCGATGCGCTGCGCGCGCAGGGCGTGAACAAGATCGTGGTGATGAGCCATATCGGCTACGACTACGACAAGCAGATCATCCCAAACTTGAGCGGCGTCGACGTGGTGGTGGGCGGTGATTCGCACACCTTGCTGGGCCCCGACACGATGACGGCCTACGGCGTGGGTTCGCCCGCGGGCGCCTACCCGACCGTGTTGCAGAACAAGGACGGCAAGCGCGTTTGCCTGGTTCAAGCCTGGGAATACTCGCAAGTGGTCGGCGAACTGAAGGTCAGCTTCGATGCCAATGGCGACGTGACGGCTTGCGCCGGGACGCCCCACGTGCTGATGGGCGACGCGTTCACGGTGGCCGGCGCCGCGCCCGCCCCCGCGGACAAGACCGCCATCCTGGCCGATGTGGCTGCCAGCGGTTTCTTGCGCATCCAGCAACCGGACGCGCAAGCCACAAGCGTGCTGCAGCCGTTCAAGGCAAAGGTCGACGCCTTCAGCGCCAGCCTGGTCGCCTCGGTGCCGCAGGAACTGTGCTCGCGCCGCGTGCCGGGCGGCCCGGGTTCGCGCGACTACAGCCGTTCGAGCGCGGCGTGCAACACTTTGGGCAGCGTCAGCCTGCGCGGCGGCGACATTCAGCAGCTGGTGGCGCAGGCCTATCTGGACGTGGCCAACGCCAACTACGGCGGCGCGGACATCTCGCTGCAAAGCGGCGGCGGCGTGCGCATGCCCCTGCTGGGCAACGTGACGGCGGCCAATGTGATCGAAGTGGTTCCGTTCGGCAACATGCTCTGGCGCCTGGAGGTCACGGGCGCCGAGGTCAAGAGCATGCTGGAAGACGGCATGCAGGCTGTCTACGGCCCCGGCGGCTCGACGGGCCCGTACCCGTACGCCGGCGGCCTGCGCTGGGACGTGAACGCCGCGCAAGCCCAGGGCAGTCGTTTGACGAACATCGAAGTGCGTGACGCCGCCAGCGGCAACTGGCTGCCGCTGGACGCTGCGCGCACGTACAAGCTGTTCGTGTTGAGCTTCAACGCCACCGGCGGCGACGGCTACAGGACGCTGGCCAACGTGCCCGCCGCGCGCCGCCAGGACATCGGCGTGCTGGACGCCGACGTGCTGCAAAGCTATATCGACAAGCAGGCCAAGGACCCCGTGTCCGGCCTGCCGGTGCTGAACCTGCTGCCCGTCAGCCTGTACAGCACCAAGACGTACAGCGAGTAAGCGCATCGGCCCTGACCTGGCGGCAGGGTCTTTATTGCATGAACTGGACGGCCCTCATATTATGCAAGATACTTCTTGCATAATATGAGGGCCGTCTTTTGAGTCCATCTACTGCCGTCTGGCTGTTCCTGTCCGTCCAGGCCCTCGGGCTGGCCCTGTGGCTGACGCTTGCCGCGCTGAACAACCGGCGAGATTTCGCCGGAGCCGCCGCTGCGGTCGGCGCCACCATGGCGATGCTGCCACTGACGCAGGAACCCCGCATCCCCACTCCCTTGCTTAGCCGTGCCCAGCGTTCGCCCAGCCTGCACCGCGCAGCCCTGGCCGTCGTACTGCTGCTTCAGGCGGCGGGCGCCGCCTTGGCGTGGGCAGGGTGCTACGCGCTGCTGATCCAGGGCGACCTGGCCGCGGCCAGGCCCTGGCTGAACGGCGCGCTGGCCGCCCTGTCCGCCTGCCTGCTGGCCATGCACTTGAGCGGCCTGTGGTTCGGGTATTGGATACGCCAGGACACGCTGCAACTGACGCACATCGCCTTGCTGCTGTGGTCATGCCTGATGTTCCTGGCCTTCAATCTGGTGGCGTGATCACCCGGCGGGGCCAGCGATGCCGGCCGCGCTACGACGTCAGCCGCAGGTGCCCACCCGAGCCCACGCGGCGTTCCAGGTAGACCTCTTCCGTGCGGCCCACGAACTGCGCCAGCGAAAATTCCCGCTGCGCCGTATTGCGCGCGTCGATGCCCATCTGCGCCACCACGTCGCGGTTCTTCAGGATCTCGCTGACGACCTTGACCACGCTGCTGACGGACCCCGGGGGCACCACCCAGCCATTGCGGCCATCCGTGACGTTCTCGGTCAGGCCCCCAATCTTGCTGACGATGACTGGCTTGCCAGACGCCATCATTTCGCGGCAGGCAAACGAGATCGTCTCCAACCGCGACGACAGCACGAAACCCACGTCCAGCGCGGCCAGGAAAGGGCCGACGTCTTCCAGCAGGCCGGTGAACACCACCTGATCGGCCATGCCCAGATCGGTCACGCGCTGGCGCTGCTGGTCGTCGGGCTCCTTGCCGGCGATCATGATCACGACCTGATCGCGCAGATAGTCGGGCAGCAGCGACACGGCCGTCACCATGTCCAGCCAGTTCTTGTAGCTGGCCGTGCCGGCATTGCTGCCGATCACGAGCCGGCGCTGCATGGCGGCAGGCAGCAGGGCGGCACGCGCCTGCGCCGCATCCTGGGCGCTGGCCGGCCGGAACTGCGCGGTGTCGACGCCGTTGTGCACCACCCGCAAGTCTTCGTTGCGGAAGACGGAATCCTTCATGCGGCGGAAGGTGTGGCCGCAGACGCAGATAACGCGGTTGGTGCCCCATTTGGCGCGCATGCGCACGCCCAGGCTATTGGTGGTGCGGTCAGTGTGCTGGGTGTAGACGATGAACGGGCGCTTGGCGCCCATGCCCATCGTGGCCAGCATGCAAAGGCGATGGTCGGCCGACCCGTTCACATGAATGACGTCGAAATGTTCCTTGCGCAGCAGCGCGCGCAAGCGGCGCAACGCGCTCAGTTGCTGGAACGGCCGCCCCTTGAATTCCAGGTCGATCGACTGCACGCCGGGCAAGGCGTCGGCCTCGGCCAGCAGACGGCTGCTGCGCGGCGCCGCAACGGTGATCTGGGCGCGCTGGCGCAGCATGCGCGCCAGCGACATGACGTAGGTGGTATGCCCGCCGCCGTCGCCTTGGTGAAAGTTGGTGTAGAGGATCTTCATGATGTCGGGCCCGAGAGCGGATGCGGGGAAGGCGGGGATTCCCCTTGATTGAGCAAACAGCTCCAATGGCATTTTTCGAACACGTCGTCGCCCAGGCGACTGCCGGCAGACAAGTTGTAGACCTTGACGCCGCGCGCGCTCAGCAGCCGGCTGGCCTGGCGGAACGCGGGTTCGATGTGGCCCGCGAATTGGCGGTCCAGCGCGGTGGCAAGCTGGGCGCCCGCGCTTTCGTAGAAACGCGGCCCGGCGCTGGCCGTCAGATCCAGTCCGTGCAGATACAGGGTGCGGGCGCCCATCCAGGCCAGCAACTGCAAGCCGGTATAGGCGACGGTTCCACCGCCGAACAGTCCGCGGGCGGGATTCAGGCTGAAGCCATGCGCGTGCTGTGGATTGCGCGCGTCGAACAGCACCAGTTCCGGGTCATTCGCCAACTGCGCTTCAAGCGCTTCAGGCGTGGCGCGCGCCTGCAGCGCACGCTGATGCACTTCTTCAAACAGAACAATGCGGCAGCGGATGTCGTCCGCGGCGAACAGGAACGCGATCCAGCGATACACCTCGGGCGTCACGAACAGCAGCAGGTCCTGCGACAGCACCTCGGCCACCAGGTCACGCCGGCGTTTGACGAATCCGGCATCCAGCATCGCGTAATAGTCAAAGCGCAGGGTGGGATGCTGCCGGCGCAGCGCGATGGACCCGTTGACGCCCATGACGGCGCCAAGCCGGCATTGCGCGTAGTCGATCTGGGCGACCGACGGCCCGCTCAGAATCAGGTGCGCGTCACCGGCGATGTCGCGCGGCACGTCGTCCATCGGCACCGTGCCGGGACCTTTCACGCCAAACAGATCGCATGCCACCAGCCGTTCGCTGCCCTCGCGCCGAACCTTCACCAAGGGCCACAGCGTCTCGTTGTGCCGATAGGCCCCAGCGCGCGTGTAGCGGTAAAGATATCGGAAGCCCTTGGTCAAGGGGCGCGAACAAAGCAAGCGGGGAACAAGGGCAAAACGCGGCATGAACAATGCCGCTGAAAGCGCGGCGAAACCTTACGAGCGGCTGATTCTACTCATGCGTTTTCGCCAAAAGCGCGTTCGAAACATTTGAGATGTAACAGCAATGGGGGGAGCTGTTCCCGCCCCTTTTTTGCCTGTTTACCCCCGCAAACAGGCGGCATCCCACATTCCGGAATAAAGCGGATCGACGCCCCGGAATCTGCACCATTACCGTGCAGAAACACCGGTTACCAGGCACCGCTGGTACGAGTGCAGCCCAAGCCGCGCTCGTACGTTCCATTACCTTTTGCGCTAAAGCGACAGGATATTGAAAGTGAATCAGGCGACGCGGCGGGGCCAAAGCTCCGGAAACAATGCATGCGCCAAGGGCGCGCCAGCCGGCAAGGCGTCGGCCAGGCCCGGGAACTCCGGCGACGTCCGCCACGGGCGCGGCGCGTGCCGCATGTCTTCGCCCAGGAAGCGCAGCGAAAACGCGCGCCGACGCCGGTTACCGCCTACGCCGCCCGCGGCGTGCAAGGTCAGCATATGAAAGAACACCGCGTCGCCCGGTTGCAGCTCCCAACCCAGGATGTTCCAGGCCGAGCGGTCTGATTCTATGTCCGGCAGATCCGCCAGGCTGCCTTCGGGAAACCACCTTGCCTGGCTGTCCAGGAACGTGCGCGGCATCAGCCACGGCCCCCGATGCGATCCGGCCACGAACTCCAGCGTGGACTCGCGTGCCACGGGATCCACCGGCATCCACATGCTGCAGTTCTGCTGGCCTTCCACGTTGTAATAGGGCTGGTCCTGATGCCACGGCGTCGGCTGGCGCGTGTTGGGTTCCTTGACCAGCAGATGATCGTGATACAGGCGCGCGCTTGGGCAGCCCATCAACTGCGCGGCGACCGACCCGACACAGCTGTCGAAGATGAATCGGCGGTAGTCTTCGTTCTCGGTCCAGTTGCAGAAATCCTCGAAGAACCAGCCGGGGTCGTCTGCCGTGCTGGCAACCTTGGCGCGCGGGCTGGGCGCAGCAAGATTAGATTCGATGCCGCGCGTCAACAGCGCGACTTCGTCAGGCGTGAACAACTGGCGCACGCAGACGGCGCCATCTTCCTGAAAGGCCTCGATCATCGAGGCGGGAAGTTCGAATTCATGACGGTTCGACAACATGGGTTCCTCCTGGAAAATCACGAACGCTGGAATGACGGCGGTTTGCCGCGGGAACGACCAGGCCGCCCCCACAACCAGTACGCCGCGCTCAGCAGGGCCAACCAGCCCACGCCGACAAAGAGCGCCAGGCGGGTTTCGGGAAACACGCCCAGAACGATGAATATGAAGAGCATGAAGACGATGGCGAAGGCCTGCCCGTAAGGCCAGAACGGCACCGGAAAATGCAGCGCGGCGGCTTCCGGGCCGCTCAGGCCGCGCCGCATGGCCACCTGCGACAGCAGGATCATCAACCACACCCACACGACCGAAAACGTGACCATCGATGCGAAGGCCATGAACAGCTTGTCGGGCAACAGATAGTTCAGCACCACCCCGCCCAGCAACGCCACGCCCATCACCACCACCGTCATCCACGGCACGCCAAAGCGCGACAACCGGGAGAACACCATGGGCGCCTGACCGTTGGCGGCCATGCCGTACAGCATGCGCCCCGTGGAGAAGATGTCGCTGTTGATAGCCGATATCACGGCCGATATGACGACCAGGTTCAACACCGACGCCGCAGAAGGCATTCCCAGCCCGCTGAAAATCTGCACGAAGGGGCTGCTCTCGCCGGTGATGCCGGGCCACGGGAAAATGGCCATCAGCACCGTCAAGGTCAGCACATAGAACAACAAGATGCGCACCGGCACCGAGTTGATGGCCCGGGGGATCATGCGTTGGGGATCGCGGGCCTCGCCGGCTGTCATGCCGATGACTTCGATACCGCCGAAGGCGAACATCACCACCGAAAACGACGCGATCATGCCCTGCACGCCGTTCGGGAAGAAGCCGCCGTGCCGCCACAAGTTGGAGAGGCCGGAGAAGTCCGCCGCCGTGGTGCCGCCCGTCCGCATGCCCGCCAGCAGCACGCCTAGCCCCGCCGCAATCATGGTGACGATGGCCACGACCTTCAGCAGCGACAGCCAGAACTCCAGTTCGCCGAACACCTTGACCGAACACAGGTTGATCGCGCAGATGAAGCACACGATCGACAGCACCCAGATCCAGCGTGGGGTGTCCGGGTACCAGAAGCTCATGTAGAGACCGAACACGGTGACGTCGGCCAGGCACACCATCAGCATCGAGAACGCGTAGCTCCAGCCGGTCAGGAAACCCAGGTAGGAGCCCAGATAGCGCGTGGCGTAGTGCCCGAACGACCCCGAAACCGGCGTCCTGACGGCCATTTCGCCTAATGCGCGCATCGTCAGGAAGATGGCGACGCCGCCGATCAGATAGGCCAGCAGCACCGAAGGACCCGCGCGCTGGATCGCACCCGCCGACCCGTAGAACAGCCCGGTGCCGATCGCCGACCCCAGCGCCATGAAACGAATATGCCGCGCGTTCAAACCGCGCCGCAATGGCGACGTCTCCTGGTTCATATGCCCCCCGCTTTATCGTTTTCTGAACAGCTTCTGCATCAATGTGCACCGGAATCTTCTCCCAGACCGCGCCCGAAATTCGATAAGCACGCGCAAATCGGACGCATCTGATATCGTTGCCCCGTAACCTCCCAGGCTCGCGCATCCCACTGATGAACCCCTTTCGCCCCGACTCTCCCGCCCTGCAGGACGCCATCGCCGATGCCATCAGCACCGCGACCCGTGGCGCCGGCCGCGTGAACATCCTGATCGCCGGCAAGACGGGCGTAGGCAAGAGCACGCTGATCAATGCGGTGTTCCGCGGCGAACTGGCCAAGACCGGCGCGGGCAAACCCGTTACCCAGTCCACCCAGGCCTACACCAAGCCCGGCCATCCGCTCACCATCATCGACACCCGCGGCCTGGAAGTCGGCGACTACGCGCGTTCGCGCCAGCAACTGACCGACCTGATCCAGGAACGCGCCGCGTCCGACGACCAGGACAAGCACCTGCACGTGGCCTGGCTCTGCATCCAGGACAGCAGCCATCGGGTGGAAGACGCCGAGATCGAGCTGTGCGACATGCTGGCCAACGCCGGCATTCCCGTCATCGCGGTGCTGACCAAGGCGCGCAAGAACAGCCCCTTCGTGGACGAAGCGCGCAAGCTGCTGCCGCGCGTCAAGGACGTCGTGGCGGTGCGCGCGCTGCCGGAATGGATCGAAGAGCTGGATGCCGAGCTGCCGCCGATGGGGCTGGACGCACTGATCGGGGTCACGGCCGAACTCATCCCCGAAGGCCAGCAGCGCGCTTACGCCAATGCCTTGTCGACCCGCAACAAGAAGGCCCTGGAAGTAAAAAAAAAGCGGGCTGAGATAGAGGTGAACATTGCAGCGGGCCTGGCCGCATCGGCCGCCGCCGCCCCCATCCCGTTCTCGGACGCGTTCGCCCTGGTGCCCATCCAGGTGGGCATGATCGCCAAGATCGGCATCACCTTCGGCATGGAGCTGGACACCACCGCAATCACGACGCTCGTCACCTCCACGCTGGGCGCATCGGCGGCCACGCTGATCGGCCGCTCGCTGGTGTCGGGCATGCTGAAATTCATCCCCGGCGCAGGCAGCGCGGTGGGCGGCACCATCGCCGCCACCACCGCAGGCGCCATCACCAAGCTGCTGGGCAACGCCTACGTGGCGGTGCTGTACGACTTCTGCCAGAAGAACCCCGGCAAGGACATCGATATCGGGATGATCGCGCAGGCGCTCAAGCAGCGCGTGAAGCTGTAAGGCGAAGCGGAGCGGCGGGCTCCGCAGTGCAACGAAATGAGTTTCTGCGACAACATTCGCAAGATTCGCGTTTTTTGCGCTAACGCGTTAAATATTGCGGTCCATCCGACGTAAAGCCGTATATCCCCAGTCTTTTCGCGGGACCGCCCTCGCGCGCTTACAAGCATGCGACGGACACGCCTGCCCGCCACATCCAATGATCATCGACAACTCCGACGTCATGTACCGGCACCTTGTGCAGGGTGTCGTCGACTATGCCATTTATATGCTTCATCCGGATGGCACGGTCGCCAACTGGAATGCCGGCGCGCAGCGCGCCAAGGGCTACTCGCAGGAAGAAATCGTAGGCCGGCACTTCTCGTGCTTCTACACGCCCGGCGACCAGGAAGCAGGGCTGCCGCAACAGGGGCTGGCCCGCGCCCGCGAACAGGGTCGCTTCGAAGCCGAGGGATGGCGCGTGCGCAAGGACGGCACGCTGTTCTGGGCGCACGTGGTGATCGACGCGATCCATGACGACCAGGGCGCCCTGATCGGCTTCGCGAAAGTCACGCGCGACAACACCGAGCGGCGCGAACGCGAACAGCAGGTGCTGCGCGCCAAGGAACTGGCCGAACACTACAACACCGAACTGACTTCGCTATCGAGCTTCCTGGACGCCGTGGTGTCGCACATCCCGTCTTGCGTGCTGGTGCAGGACGCCGTGTCGCGCACCATCCTGCTGGCCAACCGGCAGGCCGAAGCGATCTTCGGCGCCGACCGCGCGGCCATGATCGGCAAGACTGCGCAGCAATGCCTGCCGGCGGCCGTCTGCGAATTCTTCGACCGCCTGACCAACGAGGCGCTGCGCTCGGACGGCGCCCTGCGAGAAGCGGAAGAGGAACTGGCCACGGCGCGCGGCACGCGCACCTTGCGCACCAAGACCCTGGTTTTCCACAGCAACGATCCGCGGTCGCGCTACGTGCTGCTGATCTCGGATGACGTCACGGACGAAAACGCGGCTCATGCGCAGGTGCGCTACATGGCGCATCACGACACCCTGACCGGCATGCCCAACCGGCGGCTGTTCCGCGAACAGCTGCTCAAGGCGCTGAACAGCCGCAGCGCCGACCGCACGGCGGCGGTGCTGTGCCTGGACCTGGATAACTTCAAGAGCGTGAACGACACGCTGGGCCACCCGTACGGCGACGAACTGCTGCGCCTGCTGGCCAAGCGCCTGCCCAAAAGCCTGCGCGAGCAGGACACGCTGGCCCGGCTGGGCGGCGATGAATTCGCCATCGTGCTGCCCAGTATCGGACAACAGGAAGACGTACGCAGGATGGCGGAACGCCTGCTCGAAACCGTGCGCCAACCCTTCGAGATCGACGGCCATACCGTGCCCATCAGCGTCAGCATCGGCATCGCGCTGGCGGATACGCCCGACTGCTCGGCCGACCACCTGCTGCGCTACGCCGACATGGCCCTGTACGAGGCCAAGCGCAACGGCCGCAATTGCCTGGCCTTCTTCAAGCCGGAAATGGAGACCGCGGCGCTCAAGCGCCATGAAGTCGAGATGGACCTGCGCCAGGCTATCATGGGGCAGCAGCTCCAACTTCACTACCAGCCCATCATGGATGTCAGCCACGTGCGCGTGGTGGGCCGCGAAGCCCTGATGCGCTGGCAGCATCCGGTCAAGGGCCTGATCATGCCCAACGACTTCATCCCCATTGCTGAAGAGACCGGGCTGATCCATGAACTGGGCGCTTTCACCTTGCACGAAGCGTGCGCGGAGGCCAAGCGCTGGGACGACCACGAGACCGTGGCCGTCAACCTGTCGGCCAGCCAGTTCACCAACAGCGCGCTGGTGTCGCTGGTGGAATCCGCCTTGTCCAAGTCGGGGCTGCCGGCGCGCCGGCTGGAGCTGGAGATCACGGAATCGGTGCTGCTGGCAAATTCGGCCGCCAACCTGAATACGCTGAACCAGTTGAAAGCGCTGGGCGTGAAAGTGGCGCTGGACGATTTCGGCACCGGCTATTCCTCGCTGGGCTATCTGCGCTCGTTCGAATTCGACAAGATCAAGATCGACAAGTCGTTCACGCAGGACGTCGAATCCAGCAAGGAAGCGCTTGCCATCATCCGCGCCATCAACGGCATCGGGCGCAGCCTGGACATTCCCACCACCGCCGAAGGGGTGGAGACCGCGGCGCAGCTGGACCGCCTGACCGAAGAAGGGTGCTCGCACTTCCAGGGCTATCTGCTGGGGCGGCCGGTGTCGCACGAGACGCCTGCAGACGGCGCCGAATAGCCACCATCAATAGCCGCCTTCCATAGACGATTTCAAACAGGGGCCGACCCCGCATTCCAGGCCCCGTTCCTGCCCGCGCAGACCTATACTTTCTGCATCATCGGGTGCGCTGCGACGCGCCACCGGACCCGATGCCTTCCGCCCCGCGCGTCGAAGGTTCCATCACGCCAGCCGCCCCGAAAGCGCGCGGCGTAGGGAGAACGCCATGACCCGTAAATACATCGATTGCCGCGAATACCCGAGCGAGATGAATTGCTCGGTGGCGTTGGCGGCGGACACTGACGACGAACTGCTGGAAGCCGCCGTGCAGCACGCCACCACGGTGCACAAGCACACGGACTCGCCGGAGCTGCGCACGCAGCTCAAGGGCATGTTCCATGACGGCTCGCCGCCGGCGGAGGCGCCGCCTCGGGCGTGAAGACGCAGCCGCTACCAGGCCAGCGTCTGCGCGAATTGCGCTGCGCCCGAAGCCGCCCCATTGGCCGGCAACGGGGCGCGCAGGATGGTCCGGCTGTTGCCACGGTCCACCACCCAGAACACCATCTGGGCGGGCGGCGCGGCGGCCGGGCCACCCAGGTCGATCGTACGGCCGTCGTCCGGCTTGGCCTCGACCCGGAATGTCCACTTGCGCCCTTGCGGTTCGCCGTTAATGCCCGCCTGCGCAACGGGAGAAAACGCCGCCGTCTCCAGGTCCAGAATGCGCAGCCCCAGCTTGTCTTCGATGAATGCCCGCATGGATGCCTCCAGCGTTTCGTCCGGTAGCGCCGCGTTCTGGTCCACCGCCAGACCCAGCTGTTCGCCGGTCTTCAGATTGCGGTAGTAGAAGCGATTCGGGTCGATGGGCTCCAGACGGAAATCGCCCAAGCGCAGCGGCAACGACATGCCGGATTCGGCATTACGCAGCGCCGCGCCGTCCGCCGGCATCGACCAGGCCGGCCCGAGGCTGCCCACCCAATCCACGAACTGCCGGCTCAACGCCACCGCGTCCTGCGTGCGGCCCTGGCGGTAGGCGATGTCGGCCGCGACATCCAGCGCCGTCTGGTACAGCGTTTCGTCGTGATACGCCTTGCCGGCGTGCGCCCAGGCGGCCAGCGCCACATCCAGATCGCGGCGCGCGGTCGCCAAGTCATCGCGCCCGTAGGCCGCGCGGCCCGTCACGGTGTTCAACCGGGCGATCTCCAGCGGGAACGCCGCATCCGGCAAGGCGGCCTGCGCAAGCTTGGCCGCTTGCGGCCAGTCGCGCGCCATCGACCAATAGGACTCGATCTCGCGGCTTTGCTCGGCCATGGGCTTGTCGCGGAACAGGCGCACATCGCGATCCCACGCCATGGCGTCGAACAACGCGCGCAACTGCGCGACGGCCTCAGCCTGCTTGTCCTTCGCGAACGACGCCCGCACCTCCACTTGCCAGTCGCCGCGCACCGCGATCCACTGCGCTTCGACGCCGACGCCGCGGGGATACTCTGCCTGCTGCGCGCGCTTGGCCGCGATCGCGTCCTTGAATGGAAGATCCGGCAACGCGGGTTCCACGTCTGGCGCGGGCGTCTGGTCGCCGTCCGGCGTCTCCATCCGTTTGGCCAGGGCCTCGCGCCGCGCTGGCGCGTCCTTGGCGCGCAGGTCTTCGCGATAGGCGATCCACACGCGGGCGGTCACCGCGCGCCCGTCATCCAGCGTCTGCAGGTAGTCCAGTTGCGCGCGCTCGCCGCGCTGGTCCGCCGGCTTGAAACTGACCAGCGCCCAGCGGCCTACGGCCAGGGGCAGTCTCATGCCGGCCAGCGCATAGTCCAGCCGGTGCGCGGCGGCTTCGCGTGTCCACTGCCCGGGGTAGGCGTTGCCTTGCGCATAGACCTTTTCCTGCAAGCGCGCCACATCGGCGGCTTCGCCCGCTGCCGCGCCCTCGCGGATGGCCATGACCAGCAACTGCGAGATCGCATCCTGGCTGGCGTCGCGTTCGTCGAAGATGGCAATCTGCGCTTCGGCGGCGCGGCGCGCCTCGGCATAGCGCTGCTGCCGGTGCAGCAGGCTGACCACAGTGGCGACCGCGTCGAATTCTTCGTAGCTGTTCGCGTTCGCTCGGGCGGCCTCCAGTGCGCGGCCTGCCGCGACATCGGCGGCGGCCCAGTCCTTTTCCGCCATCAGGCGGTGCGCTTCCTGCATGTGGTGCAGGAACGGCGAGGGGGTTTCGGGGGAGGTTTCGGCAGGGGCGTCGGCTGCGGCGGTGGGCGTGGCCGCGACGCCCGTGGCGGGCCATAAGGCGGCCGTTGCAGACAGCAGCGAAACAGCCAGCAAAGTACGGGTCAGTGGCTTCATGGCGCCAGTATACGGGGCCGGATTGGCACCCCGCTGTCACGCCAGGGGGATGTCTTCCGCCCGCACCGCCCGCCCCAACAACCATCCCTGGCCCACGGCCGCGGGTTGGCGCGACGTCAGGTATTGCGCCTGGTCTTCGGTTTCGATGCCTTCGACGATCAGCCCCACTCCCAGCGCGCGCGAGATATCGATGACGTGGTCGATGATGAGCGTGCCCGCCGGTTCCGCGCCGATGGCCTGCGTGAAGCGGCGGTCCAGCTTGATGGTGTCGGCCTGCATTTCAGCCAGGTAGTTCAGGTTGGAATTGCCCGTGCCGAAATCGTCGATCAGGATCCGGAACCCCTGGGTGCGCAACGTGCGGATGATGCCACGCACGTGGCCGTCCGATAGCGGCGAGCCTTCGGTGATCTCCAGCGCCACGCGCGGCGGCGCAATGCCCTGCTCGTTCACCGTGCGCAGCAGAAAGTCGGGGTAGGCGTCGTCCTGAAGATCTTCCGCCGACACGTTGATGCTGACGTAGAAGCCGGTGGCGTCGCGCAGCCGGCCCGCCAGATCGTGCAAGGCGATCTGCGTCACCACGCGGGACAATTCGCGGCCCAGCCCCATCTCTTCGGCCAGCGGCACGAACAGCGCCGGTGGCACCGCCGACCCGTCGCGCCCGCGCCAGCGCGCCAGAGCCTCGACACCGACCAGGCGGCGCGTGGACAGTTCCCGCAGCGGCTGGTAGCGGACCTGCACGCCGCCGCGGCGGATGGCTTTGCGCAACGCGGCCCGCTCGCTCTTGGATTGCTGGTGCCACAGCACGCACAGGCCCGCCAGCAGGCCGCCCACGAGCGCACCCGTGCCTGCCAGGATCAGCGCCGGCAGCGTGAACCAGTCATGCGAGCTGACGCGCGACACCGCGCAGATGTCGGGCGCCGTGGGCGGAGCGCATTCCGCCACCAGGCGCTCGGCCCGCAGATTGTTGTCGGAAGGGCTCGCGCCCTCGAAAAACACCAGGCCGTCCGTGCGGCCGAAACGGCGGAAGACGTGCGCGCCATCGCGGGTCACCAGCTGGGAATCGATGCCTGAACCGGGTTCGGGGAACCCGTCGAAGGCGCCCGGCGCGGTGAATACCACCACGTTGTTGCGCGCCGCCATGTCGCCGATGATCCGGCGATCGATGATGTTGGCCGCCCCCACCCACAAGGTGGTGCCATGGCGCGTCGTGAAGGAGGCGGGCGGCAGGGGGTGGGGAAACGCCAGCACGCCCCAGGCCGCGGAACACACCAGCATGCCTTCGCGCAGGCGGCCGATGTCACGCAGGAACGTGGCATTGAACAACAGCACCCGCAACGTGGCGACGTCGGATTCCGAGCACAGGTCGGTGCTGTGCGTGGCGGCCTGGATCAAACGCTGGCTTTCCTGCGACACGCGCACGGCTTGCGCCAGCAAGCGGCTGTTGTGCCGGGAAAGCCTGTCGTCGACCTGGTTGACTTCGATCAGCCGACCCGCCGCCAGTCCCGCCAGGAGACCCAGCGTCGACATCGACAGGACTACAGCCGCAATTCGGAAACGTGACATCGGGGGCAAGAGGCTGGCTGCGCCTGCCGAGGAGAGGTCGGCGCGTAAGGCAATGTAACCGCAACCCTGCCTTCCGCCCAAAAGAAAAAACGCCCATCCTTCAGAATGGGCGTCTTTTTTTGGCGAAAACCGCGCGAGCCTATCCCTGCACCAGGGCGGACTGGCCGCTACGGGCCGTGCGCACCACGTTGAACAGGTTCTTGGGGTCCTGCAATTGCGGCGCCACTTCGATGCGGGTGCCGACGCCGTGCCGGGCCGCGCTGTCGCGCAACCAACGCAGGGCCGAGAAATCTTCCAGCGCGAAACCGACCGAGTCGAAGATGGTCACCTCCGCGGCGCGTTGGCGGCCGCCGTCCTGGCCCGTCAGGACGCGCCACAGTTCCGTCACGGCGAAATCGGCCGGCATCTGCTGCAGGTCGCCTTCGATCCGCGTCTGCGGCTCGTATTCGACGAAGACCGGGCCCATGCGCAACACGTCGGCATGCAGTTCCGTCTTGCCCGGGCAGTCGCCGCCCAGCGCATTGATGTGCATGCCCGGCTCGACCATGTCGGCGGTCAGGATGGTGGCGTAGGCCTTGTCGGCCGTGACCGTGGTGACGATGTCCACGCCCTTGACGGCCTGGGCCGTGCTTTCGAAACGCACGATGCGCAAGGACGGGGCCACGGTGGCCAGATTGCTTTCCAGCTTGCGGGTGGCGTCGGGGTCCACGTCATAGACGTGCAGCGTGTCGATGCCCAGCACGTAGTGGAAGGCCAGCGCCTGGAATTCGGCTTGGGCGCCGTTGCCGATCAGCGCCATGGTGCGCGAATCCGGCCGGGCCAGGGCGCGCGCGGCCAGGGCAGAGGTCACGGCGGTGCGCAGGGCGGTGGTCAGGGTCAGTTCGCTGATCAGCAGCGGTTCGCCCGTGCTGACTTGCGCCAGGGCGCCGAAAGCCATCACGGTGGACAGGCCGGCCTGCGGGTTGTCCGGGTGACCGTTCACGAACTTGAAGCTGTAGAGCTCGTTGTCGGCGGTGGGCATCAGTTCGATGACGCCGGTGGCGGAATGGCTGGCTACGCGTGCGCACTTGTCGAATTCCTGCCATCGCAGAAAGTCGGCCAGCACATAGTCCAGCAGGTCGGTAAAGACCTTGCGCGGGCCTTCCAAGGCCACGATATTGGCTACGTCCGAAGTCGTCAGCAGTGTCGTCAAAATTTTCTCCCCGAGTTATGGAACAGAAATTCTGGCGGACGGCCAAACCAATTCATAGTGACAACATTCAACACGAAACGCTAAGATTCTGGCATTACGACAGCCACAATTAGCATTTTTCACAATGGATACGCTAGATCAGAGCCTGCTGGGCCTGTTGCGCGCCAATGCCCGCTTGTCTGTCGCCACGCTGGCGAAGAAGCTGGATGTCTCGCGCGGCACCATCGACAACCGCATCCGCAAGCTGGAAGAGCGGGGCATCATCGTCGGCTACACCGTGCGGCTGCGCCCCGAAGTCGAAACCGAAGACATCGTGGCCTGGATGAGCATCGCCGTCGAAGGCCATGAAACCCGCAAGATCGTGAACCTGCTGATGGGCGAACCCAGCGTGGCCGGCCTGCACGACACCAACGGCCGCTGGGACCTGCTGGCCGAATTGCGCGTGCCCACCATCGAACAGCTGTCCGAAGTGCTGGACCGGTTGCGCACGCTCAAGGGCATCTCGGCCACGGAAACCAGCATCCACTTGAAGACGTTCAAAGCGTTCTGAGGCGCTTGCCGTCTGGGGCGCCCGCGCCGCAAAGCGCGGGGAAACCCGATATAAAAGTTTGCATAGCGTCCATGATCCAGCGTTATGCGTGGGGTCCAGCGCCGATGCCGACGCCCCCTGAATCCTCAATCCAATCAGTGTCTTAGCGGAAATTCCCGTGCGTACCGCCGCCTGCCGCGGTGCGCCGTCGCGCGGTATCGGATTTCCGCTCGCGCATGCATGCTTGCACCTTCAGCCGCACCCGCCGTCAGGCGCCTAGCGGCAAGCAACCCTTGCGTCCAGACACTCCATGACCGACTTCGACCTGACTCTGCACAACGGCCGCATCGTCACCGCGGATGCCGATTTCATTGGCGACATCGGCATCGTCGACGGCGTCATCGCCGCCATCTCGACCCGGCTTCCCGCTGGCAAGCGCGCCATCGACGCGACCGGCCGGCTGGTGATGCCGGGCGGCATCGACAGCCATTGCCACGTCGAACAGCTCTCCAGCATGGGCGTGCTGTGCGCCGACGACTGGTACAGCGCGTCCGTGTCCGCGGCCCATGGCGGCAACACCACCATCGTGCCGTTCGCCGCGCAGCACCGCGGGCAATCGCTGCGCCAGGTGGCGGACGAGTACGCCGCCTCGGCCGCGGCGAAATCGGTCATCGACTTCAGCTATCACCTGATCATCTCGGACCCCACGCCGCAGACGCTGAACCACGACTTGCCCGAGCTGATCCGCGCCGGCATCACGTCGTTCAAGGTCTTCATGACCTACGACAAGCTCAAGCTGGACGACAAGCAGCTACTGGACGTGTTTGCGATCGCCGCGCGCGAGGGCGCGCTGCCCATGGTGCACGCCGAAAACAACGACGTGATCAGCTGGATCGCGCGCCATCTGCTGGCCGCCGGCCACACCGCGCCGAAATACCACGCCGTCAGCCACGACCCCATCGCTGAAAACGAAGCCACGCAGCGCGCCATCAGCCTGGCGTCCGTGCTGGAGGTGCCGGTGCTGATCGTGCACGTGTCCACGCAGGGCGGCGCACAGGCCATCCACGCCGCGCAGACGCTGGGCGCGCCCGTCTATGGCGAGACCTGCCCGCACTACCTGTTGCTCACGGCCGAAGACATCGACATTCCCGGCGTTGAAGGCGCCAAGTTCTGCTGCAGCCCGCCGCCGCGCGACCCGGTGTCGCAACAGGCCCTGTGGCAGAGCCTGGACAGCGGCACGCTGGCGCTGCTGTCGTCCGACCACGCACCGTACCGCTACGACGAATCCGGCAAGCTGCCCGCGGGCGACGCCACCACGTTCAAGCAGATCGCCAATGGCCTGCCCGGCCTGGAAGTGCGCATGCCGCTGCTGTTCTCGGAAGGCGTGCGCAGCGGCCGCCTGACGCTGCAGCAATTCGTGGCGCTGACGTCCACCAACCACGCCCGCATGTACGGCCTGTACCCGAAGAAGGGCACGATTTCCGTGGGCGCGGACGCCGACATCGCCATCTGGGACCCCGAACGCGTCGTGACGCTGTCGGCCGCCACGCTGCACGACAACGTCGGCTACACGCCCTACGAAGGTCGCCAGGTCACGGGTTGGCCCACCACGGTAGTGAGCCGCGGCGAGGTCATCGTCGACGAGGGCGCGCTGCAGGCTGCGCGCGGCCGCGGCCGTTTCATCGCCCGCGGCCTGCCCGCCCCGCTGCAGAAGACGCGCGAGATCTCGCCGCGCGCCGCCTTGCTGCGCAAGATTTTCCCGAACGTGATCGAGCCGTGACCCCGCGGCGCCTTGCACTTGAACCCCGTTCGATAAGAACACCTGGAGATTGATATCGTGAGCAACGCAACCCCCTCCCGCAAAATGGGCCTGGCGGTCGCCCAGATGGGCGCCGTGAACCTGGCCGACACCCGCGCGGTAGTCGTGCGCCGCCTGGTCGAGATGATGCGCGAGGCCGCCGCCCGCAAGGCGGAATTCGTCGTGTTCCCGGAACTGGCGCTGACGACGTTCTTCCCGCGCTACTGGATGGAAGACGCGGAAGCCGTCGACCGCTACTTCGAAAAGACCATGCCGAACGCCGACGTGCAGCCGCTGTTCGACACGGCGCGCGAACTGGGCATCGGCTTCTACCTGGGATACGCAGAACTGACGCCGGAAGGCCGCCAGTTCAACACGGCCATCCTGGTGGACCGCAGCGCCAAGATCATCGGCAAATACCGCAAGATCCACTTGCCCGGCCACTCGGACCACAAGGTCGACGCGCCGTTCCAGCATCTGGAGAAGAAGTTCTTCGAAGTGGGCGACCTGGGCTTCGGCGTGTGGGACACCAACGACGTCAAGATCGGCATGTGCTTGTGCAACGACCGCCGCTGGCCCGAGACGTATCGCGTGATGTCGCTGCAAAGCGCCGAACTGATCGTGCTGGGCTACAACACGCCGTCCCTGAACATCCACTGGGACGAGCCCGCGCACTGGCGCACGACCACGCACGAGATCGTGCTGCAAGCCAGCGCCTACCAGAACGCGGTGTGGGTCGGCGCCGCCGCCAAGTGCGGCCATGAAGACGGCCACCACATGATCGGCAGCTCGATGATCGTGGCGCCGTCCGGCGAGATCGTGGCGCGTTCCAGCGGCGAAGAAGACGAAGTGATCACCGCGAAGATCGACCTGGGCATGGGCCAGACCTTCCGCGACCACGTCTTCAACTTCGCCAAGCACCGCAGCCCTCACCATTACAAGCTGATCACCGAACGCACCGGCGCCGGCGAACCGCTGCCCGTGCCGGAAGTGGTCTAAGCCCGGCTGATGATTGCCTGCGTCATCGCAGGCAATTCTTTCTTCACGATCTGGGAAAACTGGGTCAGGAACGCCTTGGCGATGGATGGCGGAGGTTCGATCCGGGAATGGGACACGTGCACCGACAACGAAATCGCTGGCTCGATACGACGCACCACGATGCCGTGCATCAGCGCATCCGTCAGGCCGTACGAGTCCACCAGGGCCACACCGACGCCCTGGCGCACGAACGAGCAGGCCGTCTGGGACGAACGCACCTCGATGGCCGGGGCGACCGCCTGCCCCAGCGGCTCGAGGTAGTTGAACAGGGTTTCGCCCAGCGGCGTGTCGCGCCCATAGCCCACCAGCATCTCGCCGGCCAGCATCGCCGGTTCGATGACGCTCTCGCGCGCCAGCCGGTGGCCGGCGGGCAGCACGCAGACGATCTCGCCCTGCGCGAGCTCGCTGGTGATCAGGTTGGGGTGTTCGGGCTTGAACGTGGAAATCGCGATGTCCGCGTGTCCCAGCAGCAACTGGGGCAGCAGCGCATCCATGCCCAGCGGCCGGTAGCGGATGCGCACGCCGGGGTTGCGGGCGCAGAACTTCGCCGTGGCCGCCGGGATCAGCCATTCGCCGAAGCTGGGACTGGACACCACGCTGACCAGGCCGCCGCCATGGCCCGCCAGGCCAGCCGCCATATCGTTCAGCCGGTTGACGCCCGCCTGAATGGATTCCACTTCCTGGAAAAGTTTGCGCGCTTCCTTGGTGGGATGCAGGCGGCCCTTGAACCGTTCAAACAGCGCATAGCCCAAGCGCAATTCTATCGACGCCAGCACCCGGCTGATGGCGGGCTGCGTCACATGCAGCAGCCGCCCGGCGGCGCTGAGCGAACCCGTGATCATGATGGCGTGAAACACCTCGATCTGCCGCAGGTTCAACGGGCCAGACCGGACCTTCCCGGGTAATTCCGACATGCTGCTTTTCTTTCCTCTTGACCTGGGCGCTGCGCGCACTGCGCGTGTCCGCCTCTTTTGCAGGGATTCTACTCAATCGTGCCCAACGCCCGCATCACCCTCGTAAACCCGAACTCGCTGACCAAGGTCACGGACGCCATCGCCCGCGCGGTCGCGCCGTTCGAGCGCCTGCCGCTGACGTTCCGCTGCCTGACCTCCACCGGCGGGCCGGCCGGCATCCAAACCCAGGCCGAAGCCGACGCCAGCATCGCGCCGATGGCGCAGCTGTTCCTGCAGGAAGCGGCCGAGACCGACGCCTTCATCGTGGCGTGCTTCAGCGACCCCGGGCTGCATGGCCTGCGCGACCTGGTGGCGGCGCCCGTGCTGGGCATCGGTGAGTGCTCGGTGCTGACGGCCATGAGCATGGCGACGCGCATTGGCGTGATCGCCATCGCGGGCGCATCCGTCCCGCGCCACCTGCGCTACTTCCGCCAGATGGGCGTGGCCGACCGCATTTGCGCGGAACTGGCGCTGGATATGAAAGTCAGCGACCTGGCCGACGCCGACCTGGCGTTTGCGCGCATGACGACCGTCGGCAAGACCTTGCGCGACGCGCATGGCGCCGAGGTGCTGATCATGGGATGCGCCGGCATGGCCGACCTGCGCGACCGGCTGGAAGACGCTTGCGGGCTGCCGGTAGTGGAACCGACGCAGGCCGCCGTGGCGATGGCGGCGGGGCGGCTGTTCAGTCGGTAGAAGACGGACGGGTCTTCCGTAGGAGGGGTGCAGCGCGCAGGGCGTCAGGCAAAAGCCCCGCCGCCCAACGCGCGCGACCCATCATGCCGCCTGTTGCACGAAATGCCCCGCGCCAACCTGCACCAATTGCGGCACCTGCGGGTTGTCGCCCACCTTGCGGATGGGGCTGGGGATGTCGCGCGCGGCGCGCACGGTGCGCTGATGACGGCGTGCCGGGTCGGGGATCGGCACCGCAGACAACAGGCGCTGCGTGTACGGATGGCGCGGCCGATGCAGCACTTCCTGCGTGGGCCCGATCTCGACGATCTGCCCCATCACCATCACGGCCACGCGGTGGCTGACCTTCTCCACCACCGCCATGTCGTGCGAAATGAACAGGTACGACAAGCCCATCTCGGCCTGCAGTTCCTTCATCAGTTCGATCACGCGCGCCTGCACCGACACGTCCAGCGCGGACACGGGCTCGTCCGCCACGATGATCTTGGGGTTCACCGACAGCGCTCGCGCGATGCACAGGCGCTGGCGCTGCCCGCCCGAGAACTGGTGCGCATAGCGGTCCAGGAATTCGCGCGGCAGGTTGACGCGCTCGAGCAGTTGCGCGGCGCGTTCACGGCGCTGTTCGCGCGTGAACCCGCCGTGAACCTTGAGCGGTTCGCTGACCAGGTCCCACGCGTGCAGGCGCGGGTTCAGCGACGCGTACGGATCCTGGAAGATCATCTGGATGTGCCGCCGCATGTCGCGCATCTTGTCGGGCGACATGTGCGTGACGTCCTGGCCCACCAGCCGGATCGCGCCCTCCGTGGGCTGCACGAGTTTCATCAGGAGGCGGCCCGTGGTCGACTTGCCCGAGCCGGATTCCCCCACCAGCGCCAGCGTTTCACCGGCGCGCAGGGTGAAGGACACGCCTTCGACTGCATGCACATTGGCCACCACCTTGCCGAACGCGCCCGCCTTCACGGGGAAACGCTTGGCCAGGCCCGTCACTTCCAGCACATTGGGCCTATCCTGCACCACGGCCTCGTCGGGCGAACCATCGCCCAGTTTGGGCACGGCGGCCAGCAGGTCGCGCGTGTAGGGTTGCTGCGGGGCGTCAAAGAGCGCCACGGTGGCGTTCTCTTCGACCTTGTCGCCATGGCGCATCACCACCACGCGGTCGGCAATCTCGGCCACCACGCCCATATCGTGCGTGATGAACAGCACGGCCATGCCGACTTCGCGCTGCAGGTCCCGGATCAGGTCGATGATCTCGGCCTGGACGGTGACGTCCAGCGCGGTCGTGGGTTCATCGGCGATCAGCAACTGCGGGCGGCACGCCAGGGCCATGGCGATCATCACGCGCTGGCGCATGCCGCCGGACAAGTCGCCAGGGTATTGCGTCATGCGGCGGTGGGGTTCCGACATCTTTACGGCCGCCAGCATGGCTTCGGCCTTCGTCCAGGCCTCCTCGCGCGAGATGTCCTGGTGCAGCAGATAGACTTCGGCCAATTGCTCGCCCACTGTCATCACCGGGTTCAGCGACGTCATGGGCTCCTGGAAGATCATCGAGATCTCGTTGCCGCGGATGCGGCGCAGGTCTGACTCGGGCAGCTTGAAGAGATCCACTTCCCGGCCGTCGCGTGGCACGAAGCGGGCGGCACCCGTGGCGATGCGGCCGCCGGCACGTTCGATCAGGCGCAGGATGGACAGCGCCGTCACCGATTTGCCCGAGCCCGATTCGCCCACCAGCGCCACCGTTTCACCGCGGCCAATGGTGAAGTCCAGCGACTTCACCGCGCGGTACGGTTTGGCGCGGGCGCCGAACTCCACGCTCAGGCCTTCAACCGCCAGTAGTGTCTCGTTCATCAAGGCTCTCCGTTACGCGCGGCTGGGGAACACGCGCGGCGACATCGCGTCGATGCTGCGGCCCGCGTAGTCGCGCTGCGACACCGTCGCGATCGTCTGCGCCTGGGCGCGTTCGACTTCCTGCATGCAGCGTTCGATATCAATGGTCAGCAGTTGTCCATTCCTGACGACCTGTTCACCGTCCACGTATACGTCGCGGATGGCGCGATCGCCGGCCGAATAGATCAGGCTGCGCAGCGGCTCGCGGCCGGGGCGCATGTAGGGATGCGACAGGTCGACCAGCGAGAAGTCGGCCTTGCCGCCGACCGCGATGCGGCCGATGTCTTCACGGCCCAGCATCTTGGCGCCGTTCACCGTGGCGGCGTTGAACACTTCCTCGGTGGAGGCGGCTCGGAAGTGGCCGGCCTGCAACCGGGCCACGTAGCAGGCCAGGCGCATCTCATCGAGCATGTTGTGCGGGAAGGTGTCTGTGCCGATGCCCACATTGATGCCGGCGCGCAAATAGCGGCCCAGGAAGCTCAGCGCGATGCCGCGACGCACGAACACCGTGGGACAGTGCGCCACGTGCGAGCCCGATCGCTGCAACAGGCCGAAGTCGTCGGCATGCGGCCAATACAGCGCGCGGTGGTCGTTCAGGAAGATGCCGTGGCCGATGATCAGGTCCTGGTCCAGCAGCCCTTGGTCATCCAGCCATTCGATGGGCGTGCGGCCGTGGCGGCGCGTCATCTCGGAGAATTCCACCACGCTTTGCGCGGCATGGATCTGCATCGGGATGCCCAGCCGGCGCGCAGCCGCCTGCGCTTCCTTCAGCAGTTCGGGCGAGCACGTGTCCACCTGCGACGGGCACAGCATGGCGCTCAGGCGGCCGCTGGGATGGTGGATGGCGCTGTCCACCACATCCAGCGCGGCTTCGAACGATTTGACGGCGCCGGCTTCGTCCCAGGTGTATTCCACCGAATGGCCGTCGGTCGTGCGCCAGGCGGCAGAACGGAACATGGGGCCCAGCACGCCGCGGATGCCGGTGCCGGCCACCACATCGGCCCAGCCCGGGCGCGGCAAGGACATGTCCACGAAGGTCGTCACGCCGGACAACAGCATCTCGGATACGGCGACCTGGTTGGCGTACTGCGCGGTTTCGATGCCCATGCGAAAGACGGGCATGTATTCGTACAGCGAGCTCTGGCCCAGCTTGTCGCTGCCCAGCTCTTCCAGCAAGCCGCGATTGCCGGGTTCCGACGACGGATGGGTGTGCACGTTGACCAGCCCCGGCATCGCCATCAGGCCGTTGCCCGGCACGACGCTGTCGGCGGGCCCCGCATAACCGGTGCCTGCGTGGATGACGGTGTTGCCGCGCATCACCAGGTCGGCGTTTTCGATGTAGACGTGCGAACCCAGGTCGGCGTCCCATGCCACCAGCGTGGACAGGTTCTTGAAATGGGTGATGCGGGCTTGATTGGTGTCGCTCACGGAAGGCTCTCTGTACGGCGTGAAAAAGGTGTAGCGGTGGCGCGGCAGGGGCCGCACCACCTTGTCGTGGCTTACTTGAAGGCGATATCCAGGCCCTTGTAGGCCGCCGCGCCGAAGATGCCGTGCGCGCGGAACGGCTTCATGCGCGGACCGCCCACCAGGTAGAGCGAGTCGTGGTACAGCGGAATCCACGCGGCGCCGTCCGAAATCTTGGTCAGGGCCTTGGACAAGATGGCGTCGCCCGCCGCGGCGTCCAGCGCCTCGCTGCCTTCGGCCAGCCACTGGTCGGTTTCGGCGTCCTTCCAGTTCATGCGGTTGGGCGTGGGCACGCTGTTGGACAGGAAGTAGCTGTTGAGCGCTTCGCCCGTGCTCATGTAGCCGAAGCTCATGCTGAATTCATCGAATTCCTGCGTGGCCAGCTTGCCCCAGGCGGACGTCGAATCGAACAGCTGCACGCGCAGGTCGACGCCGACCTTCTTCATGTCGCCCTGCACGGCTTCCATGATGTCTTTCCAGTAGCCGGTGATGCCGTAGTGCAGCAGCGACAGCTTCTGGCCGTCCTTGTACCGGTAGCCGTCGGATTGCTTCTTCCAGCCGGCTTCGTCCAGCAGCTTGTTGGCGGCGGCGGGGTCGTAGCGGAAGGCGTCATTGCTGCCGGCAGGCGTGGCTGTGGCCAGCATGCTGGTGGCGGGCTGCGCTTCGCCGAAGGTGATGGCTTCGGTCAACGCCTTGCGGTTGATGGCCAGGTTGATGGCGCGACGCACGTTGACGTCGGTCAGCATGGGTTTGTCGATCTTGAAGCCCAGGAAGAACGTCCAGTAGAAAGGATCGGCGCGGCTGACGAACAGGCGCTTGTCGCCCTTCAGGTCCTTGATGGCCCATTGCGGCAGGTAGCGCGACAGGTCGGCCTGGCCGCTTTGCAGCGCGGTCAGGCGCGTGCTTTCCTCGGGCACGATCTTCCAGACGATCTTGTCGACCTTGGGCGTGGGGTCCTTGTAGATGGACGGGCCCCAGTTATAGCCGGCGTGGCGGGTCAAGACCACTTCATTGCGCGGCGACCAGCTCTGGAAGCAGTACGGGCCCGTGCCGTCAAAGGCCTTCACGCCGTAGTCCGGGCCCAGCTCCTTGACCTGATCGATGTTGATGACCGAGTGCATGTAGTGCGCCATCTGCTGCAGCAGCTCGTTGTAGGGCTTTTTCAGCTTGTAGACCACGGTGACGTCGTCGGGCGCAGTGATGCTGTCCACCGGCCCCGCGCGCCAGCGCTCCAGGCCCTTGGTTTCCGGATTCAGCCAACGCTCGTAGCTGGCCACCACGTCCTTGGCCGTCATCTTCTTGCCGCTGCAGAACGAGACGTTGTCGCGCAGCGCGAAGGTGTAGGTCAGGCCGTCGGGCGACACCGTCCAGCTCTTGGCCAGCGCCGGCACCGGCGTCTTCATGTCGTAGTCCAGGCCCACCATGGTGTCGGCGGCCATGAACAGCACTTCCGCCGCGCCGCGCGCGGTGGTGCGGTGCGGATCGTACTTGTCGGTGTCCAGCTCGCGCAGGATCAGCACCGTCTTGTCGGATTGGGCGACGGCGTGCGTGGGCGCGGCCAGCAGGCAGGTCAGCGCCAGAGGCGCGAGGGCCAGGCCTTTGATGAGCGTCATGGTGGTGGTTTCCCCGTTGTGGTGTGTTGTGGTGGTCAGGCGCGATTCAGAAACGCAGCTTGGGATCCAGCGCATCGCGCAGGCTGTCGCCCAGCAGATTGAAGGCCAGCACGATGAAGAAGATCGTCATCGTGGGTATGGTGGAAATGTGCGGGAAGATCTGCAGGAACTTGCGGCCGTCGGCGGCCATGCTGCCCAGCTCGGCGAACGGCGGCTGCGGGCCCAGGCCCAGGAACGACAGCACCGAACCCAGCAGGATCGTGTGGCCCAGCTGCAGGGTCGCGTAGATCATCAGCATGGACGAACAGTTCGGCAGCAGGTAGCGCGTGATCAGGTAGAAGTTGCCGAAGCCCATGGCATGGCCCGCTTCCATGTATTCCTGCTTCATCACCACCATGGCGGAACCGCGCGCGATGCGCGCCATGCCCGGGATGGCCGACACGCCCAGCGCCAGCACCATCGACAAGGTGCCGGGCCCCAGCAGCGCCGACAGGCTCAGGCCGAACAGGATGGCCGGAAACGACAGCAGCACGTCCACGACGCGCATGATCACGCCTTCCAGCGGCCGGTAATACGCCGCCAGGATGCCCAGGACGGCGCCGATGCCCGAGCCGCCGATCACCGCCAGCACGCTCAGCATCAGGGTCGCGCGGATGCCATAGATGATGCGCGACAGGATGTCGCGGCCTTGCACGTCGGTGCCCAGCAGATAGGTGATGCCGTCGGACGACATCCAGCCCGGCAGCTTGCGCGCAATGGCCATGTTGGTGGCGTACGGGTCGTGCGGCGCCAGCCAGGGCGCGAACAGCGCGGTCAGCACGATGGCGATCACCGCCAGGAGCGACAGCAGCAGGATGGGATCGCGGCGCAGCCGTTCGGCGATGCGCGCCAGCGGGGTGGCCATGGCCTGGGGCGGCAATGCGCCCATGGAGGAGGTCGAGCCTGCGCTCATGATTTTTGTCCCCGCGGATCCAGGTAGCCGTAGAGCAGATCCACGATCAGGTTGATGAAGATGAAGCCCAGCGCCGTCACCAGGATCGCGCCCTGGGCCAGCGGGAAGTCGCCGGCGAAGATGGCGCCCACCGCCATGCGGCCCACGCCGGGCCACGAATAGATCTGTTCGGTCACCACTGCGCCGCCCAGCAGGTTGCCCACTTGCAGGCCCACCAGCGTCACGATCGGCAGCAGGGCGTTGCGCAGCGCATGGCGCAGCACCACGCGGGGTTCGCCCGCCCCCTTGGCGCGTGCGGTGCGCACGTAGTCGCCGCTAAGCGTTTCGATGACCGCGGTGCGCGTGATGCGCGCCACCGGCCCGATCAGCACCGACCCCAGCGTCAGCGCGGGCAGGGCGATGGACTCCAGCCCGGCCAGCGTCCACAAGGGGCCATTGCGGCCGATGTAGGGCAGGATGCCGGCGCCGCCCACGTGCTGGACCAGCAGCAGGCCCACCCAGAACACGGGTAGCGACACGCCGACGACGGACAGGGTCATGACGAAGCGGTCGATCAGCTTGCCGCGGCGGTAGGCGGCCAGCGTGCCCAGCAGGATCGCCAGCGGAATCGACCAGATCACGCTGGCCAGCATCAATTCGACCGTGGCCCCGATGGTGCCGCCGATCTCGTCGATCACCGGCACGTTCGAGATCATCGAGCGGCCCAGGTCCAGATGCGCCAGGCGCCACATGTAGCCGGTCAGCTGCACCAGCAGCGGCTGGTCCAGGCCCAGCTCCTGGCGCACCTGTGCCAGCTCGTCGGCGGTGGCGGTCGGACCGGCGATGACGGCAGCGGGATCGGCGGGGGCCACTTGCAGCAGCACAAAGCACACCACGATCACGCCCAACAGGACCGGCAAGGAAATGGTGAGGCGGTTGAGCAGTTGCCGGATCATGCGACGCGGGCTCCGGTCGCGGGATTCGGCCTGCCGGCGCAGCTGCCCGGTGCGGGCTGTGCGTGGGCAGGGGGAACGGATCTCGGCATAAAACAACCTCTCTTGGTGCGCCCGGGGGCTTACGGTGGTCGAAGAATGCCAGTGCGCCCGTGCCGCGTGGACCCAGGGAAATCCACTATGAAGCCATTTGGACGAAGCGCGACCGAAGCCCCGCAAGCGGTTGATTTCTAATGGATTTTCGGAATTTCCGGCGCCACCGGAAAGCGCATCCGATAACGGGGTGTTATGACGCCTGCGCAAAGATTGATAGCCGGGGAGCGGCCGCCCGGGACGGCCTCGCGAGTGCGCTGCTAGACTGCCTGCGGCCCTACGATTGATTGAACCCTTTCAGGCAGTGATCCCATGCGCTTCATCGACACGGAACAGACCCGGGACGCCCTGTCCTTCGACGCCGTCATCCCCGCCCTGCGCGACGCCTTCCGCGAGGGCGCCACGGTGCCCGGGCGGCACGTCCACGCCATCCAGTCCGGCACCGCCCACGGCACCTCGCTGATCATGCCGGCCTGGAGCGACCGCGGCTATTTCGGCGTGAAGATCATCAACATCTTTCCCGAGAACACCCACCTGGGCCTGCCCGGCCTGCACGCCACGTACAACCTGTACAGCGCCAAGACCGGCGTGCCGATCGCCCAGGTGGACGGCGACATCGTCACCGTCTACCGCACCGCCGGCGCCGCGGCGCTGGGTGCGGACTACCTGGCCCGCCAGGACGCCAGCACGCTCTTGATCGTGGGCTCGGGTCGCATCGCCGGCCTGGTCGCGCAGGCCATGCGCACCGTACGCCCGATCCAGCGCGTGCTGGTGTGGAACGTGCGGGCGGCGGGCGCCGAATCGCTGGCGGCAAGCTTGCGCGAACAAGGCTTTGACGCCCAAGCCACGACCGACCTGGAAGCGGCCACGCGCCAGGCGAACATCATCAGCTGCGCCACCTTGTCCACCGTGCCCCTGATCCACGGCGCCTGGCTGCGTCCCGGCACCCACCTGGACCTGATCGGCAGCTTCAAGCCGGAAATGCGCGAGACGGATGCCGCCTGTTTCGACGGCACGACGGTCTATGTGGACACCGACGAAGCGCCCACCAAGTCCGGCGACCTGCTGGCCGCCTTCGAGGCCGGCGTGCTGACGCGCGAAGCCATCCAGGGTGATTTGCACCAGCTGACGACGGGCCAACGCCCGGGCCGCCGCAATGCGCAGGAAATCACCGTGTTCAAGGCGGTAGGCAGCGCGCTGGAAGACCTGACGCTGGCCACGCTGGTCTATGAAGCGGTGCACGATTCGGACAAGATCGAAGCATCGTAGGATGGGTGAAGCGCGAGAGTCCAGGCGCAAGAAAGCTGACGCTCAGCGCGCGCAACCCATCAGGCAAGCTTGGCGTTGTGGATAAGGCTGCCTAGAAATCATCGCTACATGATGGGTTGCGCGCGCTTGGCGTCTTGTCTTTGCGTTGAACCTCTCGCGCTCCACCCATCCTACGACCGGCCTCGCAGACGCGGCTGATGTTCGGAATCAGGGCTGGCGGTCCGGGTGTTGATCCAGGTTCACGCCCATCATCATGCCGCCCCCGCCACCCTGACCACCCCCTTCGCCGCCTCCGCCTGATTTCGCGCCGCCGCCGCCGTCGCCTTTGCCGCGCGCGGTCGAAGATGGCCGCGCGGGGCCCTGCTTGGGGATCTCGAGCGTTGGGGATACCGGTTCCAGGTCCAGGACCTGGCGGATGAAATCGCGCAGCGACACCACCAGTTCGGCCGTGTGCACGGGGCGCCCCGCTACCAGGTCGGCCGCCGCCTTGGCCGCCAGCCGCACCTGCTCTTCCGTGCCCAGCAGAATGATGTCGGACAGCGCCGCTTCGGCTGCGTCGCGCATGCGGCGCGCGCGTTCGCCGCTGGGCCAGTCAGGCTCGGCGTCGCCCCCCGCCTGTGGCTCTCCCGCCGCCTGCCGTTTCACATCGCGCAGATGCCGCGGGTCTACCGCCAGGTTGCCGGTAAAGGACCCGCCCAGCGTCTTGTAGGCCGCGATCAAAGTGCGCAGCCGTTCGTTGATCTGCCGGTTCTCGCGCGCGCGGCGTTGCTGGATGGTCTGCATCACCAGCAAGCGGATGCCCACGCCGATCAGCGTGATCAGCGCCAAGCCCAGCAGTGTCGACAGCAGGCCCTGCCAGGAACTGAAATCCAGATTACGCATGCGATGGGCTCCCGGGTTGCGTCAACCGCCGGCCAATCCCGCCGGCAGGTGTTCGCGCATGATTTCGATGAATCGGCGCAGCCGCGCCGGCTGGAAACGCGACGGCGCATAGACCAGGGACACCGGCAGCGGATCCGCCTGCCACTGCGGCGCCAGATGCACCAGCCGGCCCGCGGCCAGGTCGTCCTGCATCGCCCAGGCCGACCCCAGCGCCACGCCCAGCCCCAGCACCGCGGCCTTGCGCAGCGCATGCAAACCGTCGGTGGACAGGCGGGGCTGGATGCCGAATCGTTCGGACTCGCCTGAACCGCAATGCGTCAGGCTCACTTCAGTACGGTAGAAGGTGCGCAGCGCCAGCCAGGGCAGGCGCGCCAGTTCGGCGGGCTGCTGCGGCACCGGCGCACCTTGCAGCAAGTCAGGTGACGCAATCACGATGCGCGGGACGTGGCCCAGTTTCACGGCGATCACCGAGGGATCCGTCACCGGCCCCACGCGGATCGCGCAATCGACGTTCTCGGCGATCAGGTCGGGCATGCGGTCATGCAGCAGCCATTCCACCCGCATGTTCGGATACTGCTGCAGGTACTTCGCCAACGGCTCGACGAACTGGTCCTGCCCGAACGCATGCGGCGCCACCACGCGCAAGGTGCCGATGGGCTCGTCGCCCGCGCCGCGCACCTCGCTTTCGAACGATTGCCACGTAGCGATCAGTTCCTTCGCGCGTTCATAGCAGCGCTGGCCGTCTTCCGTGAGCCGGATCGCGTGGGTGGACCGCTGCAGCAGCCGCACGCCCATCGTGCGTTCCAGCAATTGCAGGCGCCGGCTGACGGTGGGCTGCGTGCCGCCCATCTGCGCGGCGGCGGCCGACAAGCTGCCGGCCTCGACGATGCGTACGAACGTTTCGATCAAAAGGAGGCGGTCCGTGCCGGCCGCGGCGTTCAGGGCGGGGGTGCTCATACGTCTATCGTATAACGGATGTACCTCGGGATCGGCTACCAAAACCGTGGTGCGGCGCCCAGAATCTGCCCCGTACCTGATCCACCGGATAGCCATCATGTCATCTCGAACTTCCCCCACTACCCTGTCGCGCGGCTTGGTCCTGCTGCTTGCCGTCGGCGCAGGCCTGTCGGTTGCGTCCCTGTATTACAGCCAGCCCATGCTGGGCGTGCTGGGCGCCGACATCCACGCCAGCGCCGAAACGCTGGGCTGGATTCCCACCCTGACGCAGCTGGGCTATGCCTTCGGCATCCTGATGCTGGCGCCGCTGGGCGACCGCCACGACAGAAAGCGCATCATCCTGATCAAGGCCACCGTGCTGAGCCTGGCCCTGCTGTCGGCCGCCGTGTCGCCGTCCATCGGCGTGCTGCTGGCGGCCAGCTTCGTGGTGGGCCTGTCGGCCACGCTGGCGCAAGACATCGTGCCGGCGGCCGCCCATCTGGCGCCTGCTGAAGCCCGTGGCAAGATCGTCGGCACGGTCATGACCGGCCTGCTGCTGGGCATCCTGCTGTCGCGCGTGGTCAGCGGTTTCGTGGCCGAACAGTTCGGCTGGCGCGCGATGTTCGTGGCGGCTGCCGTGACCATCGTGGCGCTGGGCGTCGCGCTCTCGCGGGGACTGCCGCGTTTCGTGCCCTCGACGCAACTGGCGTACCGCGCCCTGCTGGGATCGCTGGCGACCTTGTGGCGCCAGCATCCCGGGCTGCGGCGCGCCGCCATGGCGCAAGGTCTGCTGTCCCTGGGCTTCAGTGCATTCTGGTCGACCCTGGCCGTGATGCTGCACGGCGCGCCCTTCCATCTGGGTGCGGGCGCGGCTGGCGCGTTTGGCCTGGCCGGTGCAGCCGGCGCCCTGGCCGCGCCGCTGGCGGGACGCGTCGCTGACACCCGTGGTCCGATGGCCGTCGCCAGCCTGGGCGCGGGGCTGACGATGGTGTCGTTTGCCGCCATGCTGTTTTTGCCGCTGCTGTCGCCGCATGCCGCGCTGTGGCTGATCGCGGGCAGCGCCGTCGGCTTCGACCTGGGCATCCAGACCTCGCTGATCGCGCACCAGAGCATCGTCTACGGCATCGATCCCGCTGCCCGCAGCCGGCTCAACGCCATCCTGATGACGGGCGTGTTCATCGGCATGGCCGCCGGCGGCGCGCTGGGCAGCCTGGCGCTGGCGCACTGGGGCTGGACCGGCGTCACGCTGGTCGCAGCCAGCGCGGCGGCCGGGGCGCTGATCCTGCGGTTGCGGCCCGGCGTCACCCGTAACGGCCACCCCAGCCACTACGCGGCATAGGCCCTAGGCCAGCCCGCGGCGGGTTGGCCGTTATTCCGGCTTGTTGATCTCGTCGGCCGTGATGATCTCGGCCACCAGCACCTGCCCGGGTCCGTCCAGGTAATACTCTTCCTTGGCCGGATCGCGCAGCTTCATGAAGGCGTTTTCGCCGATCTGCATGGTGTGGCCGGCGCCCAGCTCGGCGCCGCTCTCGCGCAGGTATCCCATGATGTTGTTGAACATGTTCGAGTAGGTCTCGCCTTCGTGGTGGCCGCGGGCCAATGCCGCGAAGTCCGGCAGGCCGAAAGCGTCGCCGCCGTACGTGCGCATCCACACGCCGTCCACGCCTTCGACCTCGTATTTCACGAAGCCGCAATACAACATGTTCAGCGGCAGCGTGCGCAACAGGTCAAGGCTTTCTTCGCCCAGCGATTCGGCGTCGAACACGCCAGCGGGCAGCGAGGTGTGCGCATGCTCGTTCAGCACGGCCATCGCCCCGAAGCCCGTCAACGCGCCCGCCACGGCGGCCAGCGCCACATATTGCTCCAGCGGGTCTTCTTCAAAGCCGGCGTAGTACAGGATGATGTGGCTGGCGTGGCCGCGGATCTCGTCTTTCACCGTGCCCGGGTAATGCGAGGGCGCCACGCAGGCTTCCAGCGAGTCGTTGGGATAGGGTGCGTTAAAGCCCACCATCCGCACGACATGCTTGTCCCAACCGACCAGGCCCAGGAACTCCGGCATGTCGGGCGCGATCTCGGCGCGCGCCTGGCCCATCGACGGGTGATAGGCGCGCAGCGCCGCCGTCAACGTGTCTTCGGCGATCGCCAGCGGCGCGGCGAACAGCACCTGCAAGCTCAGGGGATTCTCGATAGCGGGGTTGGCGGACAGCGCGCGGGCGTCAGCGGTTTCTTCGTTGCGGCCAAAGAAACGGGAGAAGATGCTCATGATTCGGGACCTGGAAAATAAACGGGGGCAGTATACGGTTGCCCCTTCGGTCCGCCACGCCACTGTCGCCAATGGACACATCTCTCACCGCGCGGCCGGCTCCAGGAAGCCATCCTTGCCGATCGTCTCTACCACGTAGTCGATGAAGGATTTGATGCGCGACGAGATCGCCGTATTGCGGTAGTACACCGCATTGATCGGCTGCCTGACGTCCTGCGTCTGCTTGACCAGCACCTGCTGCAGCGTGCCGCTGGCGCGGTCGCCACGCGTCATGAAATCCGACAGGCACACCACGCCGCCATCGTTCAGCGCCAACTGCCGCAGCGTTTCGCCGCTGAAGGCGCGCACGCCCGGCTTGACGTGCAAAGGCTGGCCATCGATATCCAGCAACGGCCATTCGTTCAGCGATTCCAGCTGCGAGAAACCCAGCAGCGTATGCGAAGCCAGGTCCGCCACGCGCTTGGGCGTGCCGCGCGCGGCCAGATACGCCGGGCTGGCCAGGACGCGCACCCGGCTTGCGCCCAGCGGCACCGCATGCAGCGACGAATCCTTCAGCCGCCCGATGCGGATGGCCAGGTCCGTGCGGCGTTCCAGCAGGTCGATGTTGCCTTCGTTGCTGTTGAGCTCAAGCTCCACCTGCGGATAGCGCTTGCGGTAGCCGGGCACCAGAGGCGCGATCACATGCAGCATGAAAGGCGACGCCGCGTCCACCCGCAGCAGCCCGGCGGGCTGGTTGCGGCGCACGTTCATCAGTTCTTCGGTTTCCTCCACCGACGCCACGATCCGCCGCACCTGCTCCAGGTACGTCTTGCCCTCTTCGGTCAGCTCCAGCCGACGCGTCGTGCGGCGCATCAGCGTGGTCTGCAGCTTCTCTTCCAGCCGGCTCATCGTGCGGCTGGTGGCGGAAATGGTCTGCCCCAGCACGTCGGCGGCGGCGGTGATGGACCCGCTGTCGACCACGGCGATAAAGACCTGCATTTCGTCGAGTGTGGTTTTCATAATTGACGTTATATCAAAAGTCTTTCGCCAATACAGGGCTTTTTCCGCAAGTATCGCGCGGGCACACTAGCTGCATTCCCGGGCAACACCGTCCGGCCCCGCATACCCACCATGGAGTTTTACATGAGCATTCCCGCATTTGGCGTCGGCACGTTCCGCCTGCAAGGCCAGGTTGTCATCGATTCGGTGCGCAACGCGCTGGACGTCGGCTACCGCGCCATCGATACCGCGCAGATCTACGAGAACGAAGCCGAGGTCGGCCAAGCCATCGCCGAGTCCGGCGTGGCCCGCGAAGACCTGTTCGTCACCACCAAGATCTGGGTGCCCAACTATGCCCAGGGCAAGCTCGTGCCCAGCCTGCAAGACAGCCTGGCCAAGCTGCGTACCGACTACGTCGACCTGACCCTGATTCACTGGCCGGCACCGGGCAATGGCGTGACCGTTGCGGAATTCATGACCGCGCTGGCTGAAGCCAAGGCCCAAGGCCTGACCCGGCAGATCGGCATTTCCAATTTCCCCATCGCCGAAACCCGCGCCGCCATCGCCGCCGTGGGCCGCGACGCGATCGCCACCAACCAGATCGAGCTCAGCCCTTACCTGCAGAACGCCGCGCTGACCGCCTTCCTGAAAGAGCAGGGCATCCACGTCACGTCCTACATGACGCTGGCCTACGGCAAGGTGCTGAAAGACCCCGTGATCAGCCAGATCGCCGAACGCCATGACGCCACGCCTGCGCAAGTCGCGCTGGCCTGGGCGCTGCAACTGGGCTATTCCGTGATCCCGTCGTCGACCAAACGCGAGAACCTGGCCAGCAACCTGCTTGCCCAGCAACTGCGGCTGACGGCGGATGACATGGCCGCGATCGCCGCGCTGGAACGCAACGGCCGCGAAGTCAGCCCGGAAGGCCTGGCCGCCGCCTGGGACTAAGAGGAAATCGCCATGACGACCGCATTGGACACCTTGACGGCGGGCGGCTTCAGCATCGGTCTTGAAGCCCCGCTGGACCATGACTGGACCCCCGCCGGCGAGGCGTCCCGGCGGCAGTCTGGCCGCCTGCCCGGCGAGCCGGATCTGCAGCAGCATGCGGATCTGGCGCGCCTGGCCGACCATCTGGGCTTTCGCGCGCTGTGGGTGCGCGATGTGCCCGTGTACGACCCCAACTTCGGCGACGCCGCCCAGGTCTTCGAAATCTTCAGCTACCTGGGGTATTTGGCAGGCATCACGCGCGACATCCTGCTGGGCACGGCGGCCGTGGTGCTGCCGCTGCGCGAACCGTTGCTGACGCTCAAGTCTGCCTCCACCCTCCAGCACCTGAGCGGCAACCGCCTGCTGCTGGGGGTAGCCAGCGGCGACCGTCCGGTGGAGTACCCGCTGTTCGGCCGCGACTTCGCGTCGCGCGGCGCGGCGTTCCGCGAGCAGATCGCCTTGCTGCGCGACAACGCGCGCGCTCAGTTGCCGCCGGGCCTGGCCATGCTGCCCCGCCCGCCGTCGCCGCTGCCGCTGCTGGTGGCGGGGCTGGCGCAACAGACGCCGGACTGGATCGGCGCCCACCTGGACGGCTGCCTGGCGTACCCCGGCGCGCCGGACGACCATCTACACCGCGCCGCGGCCTGGCGCCGCGTGGCCGGCGACAAGCCCTACATCAGCTTCATCCATCTGGACCTCGTTGAGGACGCCAACGCGCCGCTGCGCCGGTTCCGTTTCGGCGCCCAGGCCGGCCGCCGCGCATTGATCGAAGAACTACGCGCGCTGCATGCCTCGGGCGTGCACCACATCGGCCTGCACCTGCGCCGCAACACCCGGCCGCTCGCCGAAACGCTGCGCGAAATCGCAGAAGAAGTCCTGCCCCATTTCCATACCGAATCCCCCGAAGAGAGCCTCCATGAAGACACGCGATCCCTTGTTTGAGCCGCTGACGCTGGGTGGCCTGACCCTACCCAACCGCGTCGTGATGCCGCCCATGACCCGCTCGCGCGCCTCCCAGCCGGGCGACGAAGCCAACGCGCTGATGGCGCACTACTACGCCCAGCGCGCCGGCGCCGGGCTGATCGTCAGCGAAGGCACCTATATCTCGCCCATGGGCAAGGGTTATGCGGGCACGCCGGGGCTTTGCACCCCGGCGCAGGTGGCCGGCTGGCGCTGCGTGACCGACGCTGTGCATGCCGCCGGCGGCCGCATCTTCGCGCAGCTGTGGCACGTGGGGCGCCTGAGCCACACCAGCCTGCTGGGCGGCCGCGCGCCCGTGTCCTCGTCCGCAATCCAGGCCGATGGCGTCAACGTCTTCGTCGAGAACGCCGATGGCAGCCCGAGCTTTGTGCAGGCCTCCGTGCCGCGCGCGCTGTCCAAGGCTGAAATCCGCGCCATCGTCGAGGAATACGCCCAAGCCGCGCGCAACGCCATCGTTGCCGGTTTCGACGGCGTGGAACTGCATGCCGCCAACGGCTACCTGGTCAACCAGTTCCTGGACTCGCACGCCAATGTGCGCACCGACGAGTACGGCGGTTCGCTGGAGAACCGCATCCGGTTCCTGGACGAGGTGGCGCGCGCCCTGGTCGACGCCGTGGGCGATCCGTCCCGCGTCGGCATCCGGCTGGCGCCGCTGACCACCCTGAACGGCTGCGTGGATGCGGACCCGGTGACCACCTATACGGCCGCGGCACAACGCCTGGGCGAGATCGGCGTGGGCTACATCCACATCGCCGAGGCCGACTGGGACGATGCGCCGGACATGCCGGCGGCTTTCAAACAGGCGCTGCGCCGCGCTTACCCCGGCGTGCTGATCTACGCCGGCAAGTACACCGCCCTGCGCGCCCGCGATGCGCTGCAAGCCGGCTGGGCCGATCTGATCGCGTTTGGCCGACCGTTCGTCGCCAACCCCGATCTGCCGGAACGGCTGCGCAACGACGAACCGCTGGCCGAGCATGATCGCGCGACCCTCTTCGGCGGCGACGCCCGGGGGCTGACAGACTATCCGGCCTACCCGCACAACCAGGAGCAACCCTCATGAAGATCTTCATCACTGGCGCCAGCGGCTTCATCGGCGGCGCGGTCGCGGCCACCCTGGCAAAGGCCGGCCACGCGGTCAGGGGACTGATCCGCGATCCGTCGCGCGCGGACGAGCTACGCGCCTTCGGTATCGAACCCGTTCTTGGCACGCTGGACGATTCGGCGCTGCTGCAGGAAGAATCCCGTGCGGCCGTTGCCGTCATCAACGCCGCCGACAGCGACCACGGCGGCGCGGTCGACGCCATGCTTGAAGCGTTGCGCGGCAGCGGCAAGCGCTTTATCCACACCAGCGGCTCCAGCCTGGTCGCCGACAACGCCTTGGGCGAACCCTCAGAGGCGCGCTTTGACGAGACCACACCCATCACGCCGGTCCCGGAAAAGGCGGCCCGCATCGCGATCAACGACCGCATCCTGGCCGCAGCACCCGGCGTGCACGGCGTGGTGCTGTGCCATAGCCTGATCTACGGCAACGCGCTGGGACCACGCGCGCAAAGCGTGCAGATCCCGCCGCTGGTCGCGCAGGCGCAAGCCAGCGGCATCGCGCGGCACGTGGGCCGTGGCCTGAACCGCTGGTCGAACGTGCATATCGCAGACGTTGCGGCGCTCTATGTCTTGGCGCTGTCAGAGGCGCCGGCCGGCAGCTTCTACTTTGTCGAGAACGGCGAAGCGTCGTTCAGCGACCTCGTGGGCGCCATCGCCGACCGGCTTGGCCTGGGCGCGGCACAACCCTGGCCTGCCGCCGACGCGATCGCGCGCTGGGGCAAGGACCTGGGCGCCTACGCCCTGGGCTCCAACAGCCGCGTCAGCGCCGACAAGGCGCGCAAGGAACTGGGCTGGACGCCGCAGCACGCCAGCGTGCTCGACTGGATCGAGTGCGAGATGCGGCTCTGAGCTGCCCTCGGACCGTCTGTAAACGGGGCCGGACCATTCCGCCCCCGTCTGTCTGCGTACACGACGCCAACCGGTCCAATCACGTTTCGTTGACAATCTCCTGCATACACTGCCTGCTATAAAACGCCTGCAAGCCTTTGCTGGCGCGGGCCGGACAGGAGTGGTCGAGTGATGAATGAGGGTTCGGCGGACGATCCGCCACGATGGCGTGCGAGATTGTTTATTGCGGTCCTGCTGACCGGGGTCGTGGCCGGCCTGGGCGGCATGTTGCTGGGCATGCTGCTGCACGCGGTGCAGCACCTGGCCTACGGCTACAGCCTGGATCGCATCGTCAGCCACGAGTCCTTTCTGGAAGGCGTCGAAGCCGCTGGCGGCACGCGGCGCCTGCTGGTGCTGATCTTATGCGGGTTGGTCGCTGGCATCGGCTGGTGGCTGATCTACCGCTACGGGCGCCCGCTGGTCAGCGTGACCGAGGCCGTGCGGGATCCCGCCGCCCGCATGCCCGCCAAGACGACGTTGGCGCACGCGACCCTGCAGATCGTCACCGTAGCGCTGGGCTCGCCACTGGGCCGCGAAGTCGCGCCCCGCGAAGTGGGCGCGCTGGCGGCCAGCCGGCTATCGACGCTGTTGCGCCTGCCGCCCGACCAGCATCGCCTGATCGTGGCCTGCGGCGCGGGCGCGGGCCTGGCCGCCGTCTACAACGTGCCGCTGGGCGCCGCGCTCTTCGTGCTGGAAGTGCTGCTCGGCACTTTCGCGTGGCCCGCGGCCACCGCCGCGCTGGCTGCCAGCTGCATTGGCGCCGTCGTGGCCTGGATCGGCCTCGGCGACGAGATCCAGTACGCCCTGCCCGCCATGACGGTCAACGCGGGGCTTATCGCGTGGTCGGTGCTGGCGGGCCCGGTATTCGGCCTTGCGGCCTATGGCTTCGTCCGGCTGACGTCGGCCGCCCGCCGCCATGCCGCGCGCGGCTGGCGCCTGCCCGTGGCTGCGCTCATCAACTTCACCCTTATCGGCTGCCTGGCCATCGCGCTGCCGGCGCTGCTGGGCAACGGCAAGGGCGCCGCCCAATTGGGCTTCAGCAATGAACTGACCATCGGGATGGCGGCCACGCTGCTGGTATTGAAAGTCGCCATCACCAGCAGCTCGCTGCGCGCCGGGGCCTCGGGGGGCCTGCTGACGCCGGGTATCGCCATCGGCGCGCTGCTGGCCGTCGTCCTGGGCGGGCTGTGGAGCCTGGCCTGGCCGGGCGCACCGCTCGGCGCCTACGCCGTCGTCGGTGCGGCGGCGTTCCTCGCGTCCTCCATGAGCATGCCGCTGACGGCCATCGTGCTGATCGCCGAATTCACGCGTGTCGATCAGGGTTTTCTGGTGCCGATCATCCTGGCTGTGGCAGGCTCTACGGCAGCGCACCATTTTTTATCGTCCCGCGCCGCCCGATCCCCGGCGGCCGCCCAGGGGACGACGCGCAGCACCCCTTAAGAGATTAATCATGAAATCACGCAACCTGACCGGTATCCATCGTTACGACGCACCCGCAGGCGGCTGGGGCGCGCTCAAGGCGACCGCCCAGGCGGTGGCCGACCAGATGCGCCTGGCCGAAGCGCCCGTGCTGCTGTTGCGCACCAACAAACCCGACGGCTTCGATTGCCCCGGCTGCGCGTGGCCCGACAAGGCCCACACGTCCACCTTCCAGTTCTGCGAGAACGGCGCGAAAGCGGTCACGTGGGAAGCCACCAAAAAGCGCGTCACGCCGGAATTCTTCGCCGCGCATACGGTGACCGAGTTGCAGACCTGGTCGGACCACGACCTGGAAAACGCCGGCCGCCTGACGCACCCGCTGATCTACGACGCCGCCAGCGACACCTACCAGCCCATCGAATGGGACGCCGCGTTCGCGCGCATCGGCAGCGCCATGGCCAGCGTGCCCGAACCCGACATGGTCGAGTTCTACACGTCGGGCCGCGCCTCGAACGAAGCGGCCTTCCTGTTCAGCCTGTACGCGCGCGAATTCGGCACCAACAACTTCCCGGACTGCTCGAACATGTGCCACGAGGCCACGAGCGTCGGGCTGCCGCAGACGATCGGCTTCGGCAAAGGCACGGTGTCGCTGGACGACTTCGACGCCTGCGACCTGATCATCTCGATGGGACACAACCCCGGCACCAACCATCCGCGCATGATGGGCACCTTGCACGAATGCGCGCGCCGCGGCGTGCCCATCATCGTGTTCAACCCCTTGCGCGAACGGGCGCTCGAGCGCTTCGCCGACCCGCAGAACGCCATTGAAATGGGCACCCTGGGTTCCACACGTATCGCGTCCACCTATTACCAGGTGAAGGTCGGCGGCGACGCGGCCGCGCTCAAAGGCATCATGAAAGCGCTGCTGGCGGCCGACCGCCGCGCGCCCGGCGCAATCGACCACGCGTTCATCGCCGAACACACGAACGGCTTTGACGCCTACATCGAAGACCTGGACAACACGGCATGGGCCGACATCGAACAGGCCTGCGGCCTGACGCAGGCCGACCTTGAACAGGTCGCCGCTGCCTACGCCAACTCCAAAGCCGCCATCGTCACCTACGGGATGGGTATCACCCAACATGCACGCGGCACGCAGAACGTGCAGCAGATTGCCGCGCTGCTGCTGATGCGCGGCAACTTCGGCCGGCCCGGCGCCGGCATCTGCCCCCTGCGCGGACACTCCAATGTGCAAGGCAACCGGACCGTCGGCATTACCGAAAAGATCGATCCGGTGATGTTCGACAACATCGAAAAGACCTTCGGCTTCCGCCCGCCCGAACGCCACGGGCACGACGCGGTCGACGCCATGAAAGCGATGGTCAGCGGCTACACCCGCGTGCTGATCTGCCTGGGCGGCAACCTCGCCATGGCCTTGTCCGACACCAAGCAATGCGAAGCTGGCATGCGCCGGCTGGAACTTGCGGTGCACATGAACACCAAGCTGAACCGGTCGCACCTGATGATCGGGCGCGACGCGATCATCCTGCCGGTGCTGGGCCGCACCGAAAGCGACGTCCAGGCCACCGGCGCCCAGTCCGTCACGGTGGAAGACTCCATGTCCATGGTGCATGCCTCGCGCGGCAAGCTGGCGCCGGCCTCCGAACACCTGCGCTCGGAGCCCGCCATCATCGCCGGCATGGCCGCGGCCACGCTGCCCAATACGCGCGTCCAATGGCATTACCTGGTTGAAGACTACGGCCGCATCCGCGACCTGATCGAAAAGGTCTACCCCGATTTCCAGGGTTACAACGAACGCATCCTGAAGCCGGGTGGTTTCCGCCTGCCGTTGCCGCCCACCGAGCGCATCTGGAAAACGAAGTCGGGCAAGGCCGAATTCCTGCCCTTCAAGGGGTTGCAGGAAGACCCCGGCGCCGTCGAATCGGGCAGCCTGAAACTGACGACGCTGCGCAGCCACGACCAGTACAACACCACCATCTATGGCCTGGACGACCGCTACCGCGGCGTGTTCGGCCGGCGCGACGTGCTGTTCATGAATGCCGCCGACTTGGCGCGGCACGGCCTGGAGCATGGCGATGCGGTCGACATCAGCACCGGCCTGCCCGGCGAATCCCATCGCCGCCTGCGGCTCACCGCCATTGCCTACGACATCGCTCCCGGATCGGTCGGCGCGTACTACCCCGAGGCCAACAACCTTTGCCCGCTGGACTATCAGGACAAGCAAAGCGGCACGCCCAGCTACAAGTCCATCCCGGTCGTGATCAGAAAGGCCGCCTAGCGCACGCGGAGCTCGGGGATTACCTGAGCTCCAGCGTCGCCCCGATCACGCGCAAGGTCGGCATCAGTTGCCGCCAGGCGTCCTTGGCGATGGCGGCGGGGCGCTTGAGCTCGGCGGCGGCCGGGTCGTTCAGCAAATCGCCCTTACAGGCGAAGACGATGCTGTTGGTCATGTCGTCGTCCACCACTTCGAACATCGCGGACCCGAAGGCCGCGCGCACGCGGCCCAGGTAGTCATGGTGCATCGGGTGATTGACGTGGAAGTTGATGACGAGGATGCCGTCATCGCGCAACGCCCGGTGGCAATCTGCATAGAACGCCTCGGAGCACAGCGCATCGGGAATGCCACCCACGCCGAAGCCGTCCAGGAAGATCACGTCGGCGTAGTCCGACAGGCCACGCAGATGCGCCGCCGCATCGGCCTGGATCACCGAAAATCGTGCATCGTCCTGCGGCACCATGAAGGTGTCGCGCAACGCGATGACCGCCGGATCGATCTCGACCACTTCGATCGCCGCCCGGGGCAGATGCCGATAGCAGAACTTCGGCAGCGACCCGCCGCCCAGGCCCACCATCAGGATGCGGCCGGGCTCGGGGTTGAACAGCACGAAGCCCATCATCATCCGCGTGTACTCCAGCTCCAGCGCATCGGGATTGAGCACGGACATGCTGCTCTGGATTTCCTTCTGCGTGAAATGCAGCGTGCGGCGGGTGCCGTGGTTCTGGACGAATGGCCTGTGGATGGCCGCCGGCGCGTCTGGGTGCTGGGCGTCGGCGGAATGCGAAGTATCGGACATGGGCAGGGCGGGTAGAGAAAACAGGCACAAGATACCACCCGGTGCGGGGCAGGGGTCCAGCACGCGTGACAGGCGGCCGGCCGGCACTCGTCATACAGGATGGTTGATTCGTCATCTTGGCCTTGTCCGGCAAGCGCCGAACGGCGATTTTCTTATCTGCCCCGTTTTCACGTCGACGCGCCGCCATGACCTCGCTGCAAGATCTCCCAAAACCGGGCCGCCACGGCCTCCGGTTCCCCTGGCTTGCCGTCCTGCTGCAGGCCGGCTTATCGACGCTGTATGTGTTCGGCCGGCCGGGCTACGCCCAGTCGGAGCCGCTGTCCTACGTCAATCGCGGCGCGGACGGCACCTGCTGCTCTAGCGGCGATTACCCGAACAACGGCCACGACGGCCAATGGGCCCCCTCGGACTTCGTCCACCAGGACAGCAACCAGCGCATCAACGCGACGGCGCCCGGCCAGACCGGCATCCTTATCGATGTCAGCGGCGGCCGTGGCGGCAACGGACGGGATTCCGACCCGAATCATTGGGGCGGCAACGGCGGTGGCGGGCGGATTATCGATTACACCCTGGCGACCAGTTCCGTCACCGCCACGGGCCGCGGCATCGACCTGTATTCGGCCGGCGGCAACGGCGGCCTGTGGGGTAATGCCGACGGGCCGAACGGCGGCTATGGCATCGGCGGCGACGGGCACCGCGCTGGCGTCACGCTGAACAACGCCACCGTCATCGGCACCGGCTTCGGCGTCGCCGTCCAATCCTGGGGCGGCGCGGGGTCCGACAGCGGGATCGTCGGCGGGTTCGGCGGCGCGGACAACGCCGGCCACGGCGGCAGCGCGGGCGACGCGTACGTGACCTTGCAGGGCAGCACATCGATCACCGCGCGCGGCCCCGGGCCCGATGGCGTGAGCGCGGCCGTCGGCCTGATCTCATCGGGCGGCAGCGGTGGCACCGGCTCGCGCAGCGGCGACTTCGGCGGGCACGTCAATGCCGGACGGGGCGGGGACGCGTCGACCATCACGTTCGTATCGTCGGCGGGGTCATCGGTCACCGGCCAGGGCGATGGCGTGTATGGCGTGATCGCCCGTTCCATCGGCGGCAATGCGTCGACTGCGAACGACGTCAATACGCAAGCCGCGGCGGGCGGCAACGCCGGCCAGGTCAACATCACCAACGGCGGCACGATCACCACGACCGGCAACCGCGGAATCGGCGTCTACGCGCTGACGCAAGGCGGCAATGGCGGCAACGGCGGTGACGGCTCGTGGGCAGGCGGCCACAACGGCGCCGCGGGCGGCACGCCTGGCGCCATCACCATCACCAATACCGGAACGATCACAACGGGCGCGACCGGCACCGTCGGTGCAAAAGGCGTCGTGGCCAGCGTGCTGGGCGGCGAGGGAGGGCCTGGCGGTGCCAGCGGCACCTTCGGCCCAGGCGGCAACGGCGGCGCAGGCGCTGTCGCCGGCCAGGCAATCACCATCGCCAACGCGGGGACCATCAGCACCTTCGGCAACGACGCCGCGGCCGTCGTCGCCAATAGCGCGGGCGGCGGCGGCGGGATGGCGTCGTCCAGCAACGGCATCATCGGCGTGGGCGGTGGCCATGGCGGGGCGGGCGGCGCAGGCGGCGGCGTGGCGATGACGAATACCGGCGACATCGACACGTCCGGCGACCACAGCGCCGCCGTGATCCTGCAGAGCATCGGCGGCGGCGGCGGCATTGGCGGTGACGCCAACGCCACCGGCGTCATCGCCACCGTCGCGATCGGCGGCACGGGCGGCGCGGCCGGCAACGGCGGCCTGATCCAGTTCTCATCGCAAGGCAAGATCCTGACTCGCGCGGCCAATGCCGCCGGCGTCGTCCTCCAGAGCATCGGTGGCGGCGGCGGCAGCGGCGGGTCGGCCAATGCCGTGGGCGTCGGCGTCGGGCTGAACGTGACGGTGGCAACCGGCGGCCAGGGCGGCAATGGCGGTTCTGCGGGCACCGTGTCGTTCACGCAAGCCAGCCAGGGCGCGATCACGACGCTGGGCGCGCAGAGCAACGGCGTGCTGGCACAGAGCATCGGTGGTGGCGGCGGCAACGGCGGGGTGGCCAACTCTCGCGCCATCACGATCGCGCCGCAGGTAGGCGACAATCCCAGCGGTACCGTCACGCTGACGGTCTCCAACGGCGGCGCGGGGCAAGGGGCGGGCAACGGCGGCACGGTCGTCTTCGCCAACGATGGGACGATCAGCACAGCCGCCGCGCAGAGCAACGGCGTGGTGGCGCAAAGCATCGGCGGCAGCGGCGGCAACGGCGGCGGCGTCCTGGCGCCTGTCAAGACACCGACCATCGGCAACTCGCTGATCGACCTGCAGTTAAGCGTGCGACATGGCACCCAAGGCGGCAAGGGCGGCAATGGCGGTTGGGTGAATGCGGGCAATTCCGGCACTGGCATCATCGCCACGCTGGGCACGGGCTCGGCCGGCATCGTGGCGCAGAGCATTGGCGGTGGCGGCGGCAACGGCGGCATCGTCCAGGCACAAGACGCCAATTCCTTCAACGACATCCTGGGTTCGCCCGCCAATCTGGCCGGCCTGCTGGACAAGGCGGCCAGTTGGCTGGAGAGCGGTCCGCAAGTGGCGTTCAGCAAAGCCGTCAGCCTGTCCGTGGGCGTGACGACCGGCGGCAATGGCGGCGACGGCGGGGCGGCAAACGCCTTCACCGTCCGCAATGACGGCGCCATTACGACTAAAGGCGATCATGCGCCCGGCATCCTTGCGCAGAGTATCGGCGGCGGCGGCGGCAACGCCGGCATGATCGATTCGGCCGGGGCATCCAGCCTGCTGTCCAGTATCGACGCCCTGATCAAGGCCGCCGAATCGGGTGTGCAGAACGTCTTCACCGTTGCGCTCCCGCAAGCCAACATCACTCACCAGACCGGCGGCAGCGGCGGCGTCGGCGGTTCGGGTGGCGGCACGGCCTCCAGCCCGAGCCTCGTCGTGAACACCGGAACGATCGCCACGCAAGGCAAGGGTTCAGCGGGCATCGTGGCGCAGAGCATCGGCGGCGGCGGTGGCCGCAGCACGGCCAGCGGACAGGACCTGCAAGCGGTCGTGTCCGCCGCGGCTGGCGACACCAGCCCCGAGATCATCGACAAGATCACGCGCATCATCAATATCCTGGGCACCAAAGGCGGCTCGCTGCTGGGCTCCCTCATCAATGTGCGCAATGGCGGCCTGGACGGCGCGAACGGCGCGGGCGGCGTGGTCACGGTCGACGCCAGCGCCTCGAGCAGCCGGATCACCACGCAAGGCTTCCAGGCGCCCGGTATCCTGGCCCAGAGCGTGGGCGGAGGTGGCGGCCTATCGGTCGTCGACCAGCCGCTGTTCCTGTCCAGCGCCACCACCGCGACGATGGCGCTGGGGGTGGCGGGCGACCAAGGTCAAGGCGCCCAGCTGAGCATGGGCGGCGCCGTCAACGTCATCCATGGCGGCACGCTGGGCACCAACGCGGCGGGCTCCGCCGGGATCATCGCGCAAAGCGTCGGCGACGGCGGCGGCCTGGGCACACTTTCCCTGCGCAATGCCAGCCAGGCCGTGCTGACGCAGACTGCCACGCTGGCGATCACGCTTGGCAGCGAGCATCCGACGAACGGCTTCGGAGGATCGAACTTCTCGCTGGTGCCGGGCGGCGCCGTGAACGTCGCCAACAACACCGGCCGCATCGTGACCCAAGGGGCGTTCTCGCCGGGGATACTGGCGCAAAGCGTGGGCGGCGGCGGCGGGGTGGCCACGGTGTCCTCCAGCGCGTCGCTCGGCAGTGTCGACATCCAGCTGGGCAGCATCGCGACCAATACCTTCGGCCCCACGCCTACCACGGTCACCGGTGATGGCGGCAACGTCACCGTCGCCAACACCGGGGGCAGCATCGCCACCTACGGTGCCCTGTCCTTCGGCGTGCTGGCGCAGAGCATCGGCGGCGGCGGCGGCCTGGTCACGATCGACAACGGCGTCACGCCTGTGGCAAACGCCGCGAACGTCACCTTCGGCGCAAACTCGCCGATGCGGGGCGCCGCCGGCACGGTCACCGTCACGCAAGACGTCGGCGGCAGCCTGTACACGGCTGGCACGAATTCGCACGGCATCGTGGCGCAAAGCGTGGGCGGCGGCGGCGGCATCGCGGGGTTGGCCACCCAGCCCGGTCTGACGACGCTAAAGCCTGTGGCGTCTTCCACCGAAGATGGCGACGGCAACACCGTCAACCTGAGCATCCAGGGCACGGTCGCAACGTCGGGCAATGGCGCCGCCGGCATCCTGGCGCAAAGCGTGGGTGGCGGCGGCGGCTTGGCCGGCGACCAGTCCTCGGCGCTTTACACGACCAGCCTCATCCAGAGCGCCGGACTCACTGGCGGCATCGGCGTCGGCAGTGCCGTCAACGTGACCATCGGCGCAGGAGGCACCGTCCAGACCGCCGGCGCCAACGCACCCGCGATCCTGGCCATGAGCGTGGGCGGTGGTGGCGTCTTCAAGGATGGCACGCTGTACCAATACAGCACGCCCAACAACGCCGTGACGTACGGCGGGCCGGTAACCATCGATATCGGCCAGGCCGCGCACGTGGTCGCGACAGGCGCCAATTCGCCCGCCATCGTGGCCATCAGCAATGGCGCAAACGGCGGCGGCCGCCCGATTACGGTCAACGTGGGTCCGAGCGCGCTGCTCAGCGCCAACAGCACGTCCGGGACGGCCATTCTTGCCGTCGCCCCGTTGGCCAGCACCAGCATCACCAATGCCGGCACCATCCAGGCCAAGACCGCTATCGACACCTCGGGCCAGACCACCGTCAACAACACGGGAACCGTGGCGGGCGATGTGGTGATGGGCAGCGGCAGCACCTTCAACAACCAGGCCGGCGCCAGCCTGTACAGCGGCGCGCGCTTCCAGGGCGACTTGAACAACGCCGGCATTCTTAATCCTGGCGGGCCGGGCGTCTATACGGCGACGCGCATCACCGGCGCGCTGAACAACACGGGCACCTACCGGCCAGACCTGGACTTCGGCGGCCACAACAGCGATTTCATTTCCGTGTCGGGCGCATCGACCTTCGCAGGTACCGTCAAGCCGGTGTTGCGCAACCCCGTGAAGAACGTCTGGCTGGGCATCGGCCATTTCGATGCGCCGCAAACCAGCGTCCCGGCCACCGCCAGCGACAGCCCGCTGTTCCAGTATGCGATCAAGAACAACGGCGCCGGCGCCTTGCGTGACCCGCTGATTTCCGTCGACGCCAATTTCACGCCGTCGGCGCTGCCGATCAGCGCAGACCGCATCAGCATCGCGAACTCGCTGCAAGGGCTGTGGAACCAGGGCAATAGAAACACCGCGTCCCTGTTCGACAAATTCACCGGCATCCAGACGGCCGAACAATACCGCGACGCGCTGAACGGCGTCGCGCACGACGGGCAATTCGCCCGCGCCTCCAATCAGATGCATGCGTCGTACGCCTCGATGAACCGCATGATGAGCTGCCCGGGCTTTGTCGGCGAAAGCACGATCCTGCGCGAAGGCAATTGCGTGTGGTCGCGCCTGGACACGAACTGGACGCAGCGCGAAGGCACCTCGAATGACCAGGGGTATCGCATCCGGCAGACGGCGCTGACCCTTGGCGCACAGCGCGAGGTCGCCACCAACTGGTTCCTGGGGGGATCGCTCAGCTATACCTACGGCAAGACCACGTCGTCCTCCGACCTGTCCGGCAACAGCGACACCTTTGCCGGCGGCCTGGCCCTGAAGTACAACAACGCGCCGTGGCAGATCGCGCTCGCCGTGCATGGCGGCGTCGAGAAAGGCAGAATGTCGCGCGGGACGCTGGACGGCGTCGCCAAGAGCAAGCCCGATTCGTCCTTTCTTGCGGCGCGGTGGCGCACCGCCTATGAATTCAGCCAGCCGTCCTGGTACCTGCGCCCGTACGTGGATGTGGACGTGAACCACATCCGCCAGGACGGCTATCGAGAACAAGGCCCCAGCGTATTCAACCTGAAGGTACGCGGCAACGACACGACGTCGCTCATGATCTCTCCCATGATCGAAATCGGCGGGCGCCATGACCTGGACAACGGCTCGACCTTGCGATCCTATGCGGCCGCCGGGATGAGCTTTTTGAGTGGCGGCGACGTGGTGACGACCATGCAGCTAAGCGGGTTCAACACGACGCCGTTCTCGTTGAAGTCCGGCATGCCGAAAACCTACGGCAACCTGTCGGCCGGCCTGGAATACGTCACGCTCAAGGGCATGGAACTGAAGACGGAATACGCGCTGCGCGGCAACGGGCAATACCGTGACCAGTCGCTGACGCTGCGCGCCGCCTACCGCTTTTGACCGGACGGCAGGCGGGGCCGCGGCTACTTTCGGGTCCAGCGCCCCAAGCCGTTGTCGTCGTAGAACTTGATGTCGAAGCCGCTAGCCTTGCCCTGATCCGTCTTGAAGACGATGGACGCCAGCGAGTCGACCAGGTCCGCTTCGCCGGCCGGCGCGAAGGCGAAGGTATCGCCATCCCAGTGCTTGACCGGAAAACGCATGCCCTTGGGCCCCAGCACCAGGACCAGGCCGCCATCGGCTTGCTGGATATCGGCGGTGCCGTAGTACGGGTTTTCGAAGCGGCCCACGTACGCCGTCAATGCCTTCGCTGGCGCAGGTTTGGCGGGCCTGGCCTGTGCGGAAAGATCCGCTTGCGGTTCGAAGAAGCCCTTCATCGCGCCGTTATAGGCCGCGAACCAGTCGCGCGTCGGCTTGCCGTACAACGCCGTGTCGATGAACGACGCCGCAACGGATTCGGCCGCCCCCACGGGCGCGCCGTTCGTCAGCACCACGATGCCGATGCCGGCGGACGGCACGATCCTGAACGTCGTGCCCGTGCCCATCAGGAAGGCGCCCGAATGCCCCATGGACGGCCTCCCGCCCAACTCGGTGTTGACGTTGAAGCCATAGCCGTAAAAACCGGAACGCGAATTCAGGTCGTGCGCCCGCGCGGAAAAGGCTTGGGCGGTCAGCGCGGGCAGCAGGGCGCCGGCGGCGATCATCGGCTTGCCTTGATACTGGCCATCGGCAAGCAGCAGCTTGATCCATTGCGCCATATCGACCACCGTCGATGACGCGCCGCCGGCGGGCGCCTGTTGATCTGCGTCGCGCTGCCCCAGCGGCACGAACACGCCCTTCTGGTAGCCGTGCAGCACGGCGCGGTTGTCGCGCGCCATGAAATCGCTGAACCGATAGCTCGTCGCCGTCATCCCCAGCGGTTTGAACAGCAAATCATCGGCCAGCCCGTCCCAGGGGCGGCCCGCGGCGCGTGCCACGGCCTCGGCGCCGATCGTCGTGCTGAAGTTCGCGTAGTGATAGGAGGTCCGGAAGGCGTCCAGCGGCAAAAGGCGCAGGCGGGCAATGACGTCGCTGCGCGTAAAGCCCAGGTCTTCAAGGTCGTCGCCGGCCGTGCCCGGCAAGCCAGATCGATGCGCGAAGAAATCCCCGATGGTGGCGTGCTCCGACACATAGGCATTGCTCAGCCTGAAGTCCGGCAGATACCGCGCGACCGGGGCGTCCCAGGCCACGGTGCCCTTGGACACTTCAATCGCCGCCACCGTCGCCGACAGCGATTTGGAGATCGAGGCGATCTGGAATACGGTCTGCGCATCCACGGGCGCATCCTTGCCCGCCTCGCGCGTGCCGTAGCCTTGCGCCAGCACCGTCTTGCCGTCGATGACGACGGCGACGGCCATGCCGGGCACCTGGCTGCGCTTCATGATGTCTTCGACGATGCGAGGCAGGTCTTCGACCGCGCGCTCCTTGCTGCCCTTCGGGATCGCGACGGCGTCGGCCGGCGGATTCGGCGCGCTTTCAATGGCCACCGGCTGCGACCACGCCGTCATGGATGCGCCAAGCGCCAGAACGCATGCGCCGGCAATAAGTGATGGTTTGCTTGTCATGGTTCCCTCAGAATCCCGCTTGATAAGCGATGCGAAAAACACCCTGGTTGATGCGTGTGGTCTGGTCGCGCTGATGCGTCAGCCCCGCCTGCACGATGAAGCCGATCGGCGTCACGTAAGTGACCGCGCCTGAAAGCGCCCAATCCACGTCATCCTTGAGTCCGAACTGCGCCAGCTTCTGTTCGCTGCCCGATAGTTTGCGCACGGCGGCGGTCGCGGTCAGCTGCCAGCGGTCGCGCGAGAACGAGAGCGACGTCACGCCATTGCCGTTGGACACCGGCGCGCCCCGGAAGGCGCTGGAAAACGTCGCCTCGTTGAACCAGCCGAGGTTCCATGAATTGCCCAGGGGCGCGTCGTAGCGCAGCCGCGCAGACACCGTGTTGGCGCTTTCGCCCTGGTTCGGGTCCAGGTGCAGGCGGCCCGCATCCACCCCGCCCGACAAGCGCTCCAGCCCGGGCAGATCACGAAAATCGTATGACAGGATGAACGACTTCATCTGGTCGCTGAACGCGGGCGGCTGGTCCGGCCGGATGAAACCATCGTCCAGGCTCAGCCGGTGGTTCAAGCCGGTGTCGTCGTGCTTGAACAGCACTGCGGCGACCGAGTGCGTTCCCTGGCCTGCCGTATCGAAGGTATAGCGTCCGCCCACGCCGATCGATCCGCGGAACTCCGAGTTCTCGTTGAAGCCGCTATACAGGCCATCGATGACGTGCCAGGCGTCGCCGAAGCCCAGGTCCATCTTCCCGCCATACAGCGCGTAGTTGTCGGCGGTGTAGGCGGCAAACAGGTTATCCAGATCCGCGCCCAGGTCGGAAAACGCGTTGTCTTTCGTTTCGTTGGTCGACGAGTTGAACGTCGCCTTCGTGCGGATCGAGAATTCCCGCGTCAGCTGCAAGACCAGCGCGGCTTCCGCTGTCGGCTGCACGCTGCTCCAATGCGAACGCGGAATCTGGCCGTCGTCGTCCTGGATCCCGAAGAAACCGGTGTAACCCGTCATCAGCAGAAAACGGCCGTTCAAACGGGGATACGTGTCTTGTCCGTCGCCCAATTCGCTATAGGGCGTGAGAAAGATCTCCGTCTTGAAGATGTCCCTGGCCTCTTGCGCCGACGCGCCTTGCACGACGCATGCCGCCAAGACCGCGGCGCTGCAGAGCGATAGTCCGATACGCTTGCCCATGGCCGTCCACAAGCCTGACCCGATCACCGCGCCAGCTCGGCCGCCAGTTCGCGTACCTGGGAATGGATGTTGCCGAACATCGCGAAGTTCACGCGGCTGGCCACGACAAACACGCCCAGGTCACGGTTTGGCGACAACACGGCATAGCTCATGAAGCCGCCCAGGCCACCGCTCTTGCCCAGCAGCAGCGGCGAGCCGTTGCGCGGCAGCGTCACCACCCAGCCCAGTCCCATGCCGTCGGCGTCCGTCACTTCGGTGCCCACGACGGACTTCAGCCCGTCATACGGCAGCCACATCACATGGTCCAGCGCGAACGCCTCCTGCGCCTGCTTGGCGCCGTCCAGATGCCAACGCATCCAGCGCGCCATGTCCGAGGCTGTGGAATAGATGCCCGCGCTGGCGTACATCACGTCGGGCACCGTGGCGTTCGGGTCCGGCTTGCCGAACGGATCCAGGCCCGTCATCAGCCGCTTCTTTTGCGCGTCGTTCAGCACATTGGTGGTATCGGCCAGGCCCGCAGGCTTGATGACCTCGTTGGCCAGCACCGTCGAATAGTCCGCTCCCCCCGCCTTCGCCAGCGCATCGCCCAGCAGGCCAAAGCCCAGGTTCGAATAGAGCGTGGTGGTGCCGGGCACGTAGGCCGGCTTGTTGCCGCCGATCCATTTCCAGTAATAGGCGCGATCGAAGGCGGCGAAAGGGTTATCGGACGGCTTGGCGTCCGGGTCAGGCAATTCGCGCGGCAAGCCGGCCGAATGCGTGGCCAGGTCCAGCAGCGTGATCGGGCGGCCATTCGTCTCGACGCGGGCATTGTCGGGCGCGTATTTCGCCAGCGGATCGGTCAGTTTCAGCTTGCCCTTGGCGGCCAGCGAGGCCAGCACGTCTGCGGCGAAGACCTTCGACACCGACGCGATCCTGAAGATGGAATTCGCGTCCGGTTCGACGCCATTGCCGGGCGCCGTCTCGCCATACCCCTGGATCACGACCTGGTCGCCGCGCACCACGGCGATGATCACGGCGGGTGCGCCCGAGTTCAGGTAAAGCTGCATGCCGGCCATGGACACGGCATCCTGCAGGGCCAGGTCGGTCGCCCGCGCCGGGGACGCGCCCAGCATGCAGGCAGCCGACAACGCCAGAAGGGTAAAGCGGGAAAAAAGGCGGGAGGCCAGCATGCCGGTTCTCTCAGGGTGGCTCGCGGAACGGGGATTGCGCCGCATGCGAGATGATCCCAAGAACTGGGCGAACGGTCGCGCCCGCCAGGACGAAACAACATGCCGGCATGACGAATGACATGAAAGGGGGACCGCCGCCCTCAGATCCCCATGCGCTCGCGCAGCAGCTTGCGGTACGACCGCGACACCGGCCAGTTGCTGTCCACCGCGCGCATCCGGATCAGCCATTTGTCCACGCTGCGGCGGTCCACGTCCATGACATGCAATGCGTTTGCAATGGCGGTCCGGTGCACGCGGAAGAACGTCTTCTCGGGCAGCAAGGTCGACCACATGCCCAGCGCGCGGGAGTCCAGCACCATCGACCCGTCCTCAAGCCAGATCTCGCTGTAGTTTCCCGCCGAGCGCACGCCCACGATCGCCTCGGGCTGCACGCCTCGCACCACGCCGCGCATGCTCAGATAGATGACCGCCGTCGACCGTTCATAGTGCGCCGTCCGGCTGTGGTCCCGGCTGTTTGCGTACTTGGCCTGGCCGATCAGGTTGGCGCATTGGAACAGGGCCTGGACCTCGTCGGGCGACCAGGTCCTGTGCTTGACTGTGGTGTCGAAACCGATGATCCCGTAGAGCTTCTTCTCATGGAAGATGGGCACGCTCAGCACGCTCTTGTTGCCCTGGCGCTGGAACTCCACCTGGATCGCCCGCGCGGTCCGCGGCAGGTCGTTCACGTCGTGGATAGCCACGGCCTGGCCTTTCATCATGAACCGGTGCAGCCAGGCGATCAGCGTGGTCGGCACGTCCTGAAGCTCGGCCACGAACGGCTGCGTCTGGCCGCGGCACCACTCATGGGTATTGCGCAGGCGCAGCAGGTCGGGCCGGTATTCGATCATCCAGGACCGGTCCACGTCCGAGGTCTCGCCCATGAACGCCAGCAACTCCGATATCGCATCATCGGCCGGGCATTTCAGCAGGCTCATCGCGCAGTGGTACACCCAGTCCGACGACGGACTGGGTTCAAGTACGGTTGCGTCGTGCGTCTTGTACTGACCAGCATCCTTCACGTGCAATTCCCCCGGCGGCCGGATCGAGCATCGTCCAGGCGCTGGCTGCGCCGCGCGCCAAGCGGGGATTTTCCTCCCGGTAACGGGAAATGACAAGAACGCTGGAAAGTCCTGCCCGACCCAGGGGGCCGAGGTTACAAACTATCGTTTGTAAAACGCGAATACAGCCTGGCATTTGTATACCGGGCCGACCCCTCACGCCGCCCCGTCGACGCCGGTGTCACAGGGCAACGGGCTCCGGCGCCCCCTCCGCCGCAAACCGCAGCAGATAACCGTCCGGATCCTGCACCAGGAATTCCTTGCACGACGACCAGCCTGCACCGACCCGGTAGCGCTTTTCCTCGATGGGGCGAAAGAGCGGCCACTGGGCTTCGGTCAGCGCTTGCACGATGGGTTCCACGCGGTCCACCTGCATCTGGAAATTGATGCCGCGCCCAAAGGGGCGTTCAAGCGGGGCCGTGTCCCATTCATGGTTGAGTTCGCAGAGCATGATCTGAAGCGGACCGCGCTCCAGATACGCGAAACCGGCCTCGCGCCGCGCATAGGCGATCTCGAAGCCGAGCAGCCCGCACCAGAAATCAAGGCTGGCTTCCAGACGGGTGACGTCCAGTTCCGGCACCATGGCCGCGAAGCCGCCCGTGGGAGCACGTCCTTCGGAAGATGCGCCGTTGCGTTCTTGTTGATCCATTTCGCATGTCCTGTTTTGTTGGCAGGTCACCGCAGCTGTCGACTTGCGCCAGGCGGCAGACCGGTAATGCGCTTGAAAGCGCGGCTGAAGGCCGCTTGGGACGTATAGCCCAGTTGCTGGGCCACGACTTCGATCGAAAGCCTGTCTTGGGTAAGCCACTGGCTGGCAAGGCGCATCCTCAGCTCCGTGGCGTATCGTAAGGGCGGCGTGCCGATCGTTGCCTGGAAGCGGTCCGCAAAGACGGACCGCGAGATATGGCATTCCTCTGCCAGCTCTGCCACCGTCCAATCGCGTCCTGGCTGCCGATGCAGCGCCAGGATGGCCCGGGCCAGCCGGGGGTCGCGCAAGGCGGCCACCAGACCCGAAGCATTGTCACAGCCACACTCGACCCAACCGCGCACGATCATGGCGGCCACCACTTCGGCCAGGCGGGCCAGAATGCCCGCGAACCCCACCCGCCCGGAGCAGATTTCCCCTTTCATGGAAGTCAGGATGGGCATCAGGCCGGGATAGCGCTCGCCGGCCGCATCCACCTGCATGACACCGGGCATCAGCTTGCCAAGACCCTGCATGCCGCCCAGGTCGAATTCCATGCAGCCGTAAAACAGGATGACGCTGGGAATGGGATGCGTGCTGGGACACGCATCCACGGCGCTGACCGCATCCCCAAGAGGCGCCGCCACGAAGCTGTCGATATCCTGGACCGGCACGTCCGGCCCGGATAACAGTTGATGCGCGCCACCTTGAGGAATGAACACGGCATTGCCGGCCGACAACTCGTGCAAGCTGCCGTCGGCGGTGCGTAGTACGGCGGTGCCGACCGCCAGGTAATGGAAATAGCCATGCCCGGGCTTGGCCTCGAAGCTCAGGCCGAAGGTCGGCCCGGCCTGGATACGGCGGTACTGGACGCCGCGCAGACGCATGCCGGTCAACAGTTCGCTGATGAGGTCCGAAGAAAGGGAAAAATTGTCCGACGCATCCATTCCAGGAGTTTCGATCAAATATTCAAGACGTACCATCATAGATCATCCTGAAATTCAAACCTAGACTCTGGGCTGAGATTGTTTTCTGGGAAGGAATGTGATGAGTAACTGTATCAGTGACCCCTTGGCCAATACCCCGCGGGGCCATGCGGGCGACGCCGCGCCGACCTCCGCGGCCTGGATGGCGGTGTTCTCGTTGGCGATGGGGGTGTTCGGCCTGTTGACGGCGGAGTACCTTCCGGCCAGCCTGCTGACACCGATGGCCGCCGCCCTGAGCGTGTCGGAAGCCTTAGCCGGACAGGCAGTGACCGTGACGGCCGTCGTGGCGTTGTTTGCCGGATTACTGGTGCCGGGGCTGACGCGGGGCATTGACCGGCGCGTGGTCCTGCTTGGCTTTTCCACGCTGATGATCGCCTCCAACCTGTTGGTCGCCTTGTCCTCCAGCATGTGGGTGCTGCTCACGATGCGGGTGCTGCTGGGCATCGCGCTGGGGGGATTTTGGAGCATGGCCGCTGCCGTCGCGATGCGGCTGGTGCCGCCCGCGCTGCTGCCACGCGCCCTGTCGATCATTTTCAGCGGCATCGCGGTAGGCACCGTGGTGGCCGTGCCCCTTGGCAGTTACCTGGGCGGGAGGTATGGCTGGCGCAGCGCTTTCGTCGCGGCAGCCGCAGTTGGACTGATTACGTTGGCCTTCCAGTGGTTCACGCTGCCGCGGATGGCGCCGCGCCAGCCGGCACGGCTTAGAACGGTTCTGGATGTACTGCTGCGCCCGGGAATCGCCATCGGAATGTTGGGGTGTGTGCTTGCCCATACCGGCCATTTCGCACTCTTCACCTACATCCGGCCGTTCCTGGAAAGCACGACGGGCGTCGGCACGGACGGCCTCGCGTTAATGTTGCTGGGTTTCGGTATCGCGAATTTCGCAGGCACGATGCTGGCCGGGTGGCTGATGCAGCGCAGCCTGCACATGACGTTGGCAATAATGCCTGCGCTGGTGGGCGTGGCCGGGTTGGCCCTGGTGTTGATGCCGGCTTCGTTGGGGGGACAGGCGCTACTGGTGGCGTTCTGGGGCCTGGCCTTCGGCGGCGTGCCCGTGGCATGGTCGAACTGGGTGGCGCGCGCCGTGCCGGATCAGGCGGAAAGCGCGGGCGGAATGGTCGTGGCCTCGGTGCAATCCTCGATCGCAGCCGGTGCGGCTGCCGGCGGCGCGATGTTCAGCTTCAGTGGCATCGCGGGCGTATTCCTCGCTGGCGGCATCTTGATGCTGCTTGCTGCGCTACTGATCGCACTACGGGTCAGCGTCCGGCCCGCGCCGTCCGGGGCCGGGGCAAGCCCGGCACTGCATCTTTGAAGCCAACGCACCCGGCGCTCAGCAGCCCGACCCCACCTTTGTCGCAGGCAACGGCGTATCGCCCGCCGTGTTGCCGGCGAACTTGCGGATTTTCTCGGCCAGTTCCGGCGTGGCGCGCTCATAGCCGTAGCAATATGGCGGCGTCGGCGCCGCCTCGGGCCGGTAGTCCTGCAGTACCGGCTTCGCGTCGCCCAGGTACAGGTTGTCTTTCAAGCGCAAGAACGCCTTGTAGTCGCGCGTATAACCATGCTGCGCCTTCAGTTTTTCGTAGGCGCCGCGGTCGGATTCGCCGTTGTCCAATGCGCTGCGTTTGGACGCGACGGGAATGTAGCGGCAGTAATTCACGTTGATGCCTTCCACCGTGGGGAAGAATGCGGGCTCCACACATTTGCGCTGCGCATCGTTGCTGAAGATGTTCCCTTCGACAAACGCCTTGGCCTCCAGGCTGAAGCTCATGCCATAGAAATCCCAATTCTCCAGCAGGTTGTTGAACAGGTGGAACGTACCGAATTGCCCTCTTGGGTTGCGCTGCACGGTGTTGAAGAAATAGTTGTGGTGCAGCGTCACGCGCGCGATCGAATCGCGGTCGTAGTTCTCGAACAGGTTTTTCGAGGTGATGTTGTTCAGCAGCATCACCTTGTTCGAGTTATGGAACTTCGTCCATGACACCGTGACGTCGGTCGAGCCGTTCTTCACATTGAGCAGGCGGTCGGACATGCGCGACAGGTCAAGGTGGTCGACCCATACGTCGCTGCTGCCGTTGGCCACATTCACGGCCTGGGTCAGCCGCGTCAGGCGCCCGTCGATCGTCAGATGCGTCAGGATGACGTTCTTGCTGCCATACACGCCCAGCCCGTCGTCGATCAACGTGACCTGTTTGCCGCGCCCGTCGATCGTGACGTTCGACGGTACACGCAGCTGCGAGTTCAGCAGGATCGTCATGTCGGACGCAAAGCGAATCCACGTCGGCCCTTTCTTGGCTTGCTCCAGCGCGGCGCGCAGCGTTCCCGGGCCCGTGTCCTGGTCGGACGTGACCTCGACAAACCGGCCTCCCAATCCGCCGGTGGCGCGAGCGCCGTAGCCCTCGCGCTGGGAAAGCAGCGACGCGATGGACGGGCAGTGTTCATCGGGGCTTGCGCACGTTTCATTCGCGGCCGCTGCGCCGCCATGCAATACGGCCAAGGCCAACAGCCAACGCAGCGGCTTCATTGCTGATTTCATCGATGCTTACTCCCTGTCACTGCGCGGACCGGTCCGCGGACTGCACGTGGCGCCAGATTCCCCCGCTCAGGCGCAGGTTCTCCGGCGGGCCGGCCAGGTGTTCGCGAAGCCGTTCGAAATACGCCTTCTGCCAGCGCAGCGAATAGGCCTCGGCGTCCTCGCCCGGCTCCACGGCAGGCAACATTTCCAGCGTATACGCCACGTGGCCATTCTCCCAGCGCGGCGCGTAGAACACCGAGGGCACGCGAAGGCGATGCGCCAGGTGCGACGCGAAGCTGGAGTATGTGACTTCCTGCCCTTCGAAGGTCGTCCGCGGCGCAGCCGGATTCGCCGCGCCGTCGATCGCCAGACACAGCACGTAGCCCGATCCGATCGCGCGCATGCAGGCCTTGGCGACCTGCGCCTCGGTCTGGTCGGCCGTAGAGATCAAAGCCGCGGCATAGCTGCTCTGGGCAATGCTGGGCGCCGTCGCAAGCCAGCGCGAGGGAATGCCCAGCAACTCCAACGCCATGAGCCCGGCATACATGGGGCCGACATGCGCGGTGGCCACCACCACGCCGCGGCCCGCCGCCAGCAGCGGCGCGAAAAAGCGCTCGCCCGTGTCCAGCTCGCCCAACACCTGCATGGCCTCTTCGACGTTGTCCTCGCGGCATTCGAGCCAATCGAACAGAAGATGGTCCACCAGATGACCCCAGCGCGCCCGGCGCTCCCATTGCGCGCGATCGGCATCGGGATCGCCACGCAGCGACCACGCCCAGTCCAGGCGCGCCTGCGGGATCGGGGCGGTATGCAGGCGCTGCTCCAGCTGGTCCAAGGCCTCCTGGAAGGTCTTCGGCAGCGCCATGCCGCGCTTGGCCACATACTGGTCAAACAGCGCTCCGGCCTCCTGCTTGCGGCCCGCCTGCGACAGCGCACCAATGGCCGCTCGCTGCCAAAGCAGCTTGTCTGGGGATTTCTCGACCAGCTTCATCATCTGGTCGGCGGCATCGTCGTACTGCAGCGTATAGCGCAGCGCGCGTGCATACAGGGCCCGCGTCTGCTCCAGCTCGGGCGCCAGATCGATCGCCTGCGCAAGCGGCGCCACCGCTTCCTTGTATCGCCCGGCACGCAGCAAGGTCTCGCCATAGAGCGTCAGCAGCCTGACATCCGCCGGCGCCGCCTTCAGGCCCGCCTCGAAGTGCGCCAGCGCATGCACCTTGCGGTCGTCCTCGGAAGCACGCCGCAGGTGCGACATCCCCAGGGAGGCGCGCAATGCGGCACTATCATGGCCCGCGGCCAATGCCGCGTCGCCAAGCCGGATCGACGCCTCCACCCTGCCGTCTTCAAGCAGGGCGCGCACGGCCATCGTCGCCGCGCGTTCGTTGGGCAGATTGTCTGGCTCCAGCGCCGCGGCAATGCCCGCTGCTTCGGCGGCATCGCCGTTGCGCACGAAGGCAAGCAACCAGAAATACGCTTCGCCTGGGTCGCGCTGCGCCAGGCTGAGCGTCGCGCGCGCGACGTCGGCCGCGTCGGCCACGCGCCCGGCCTGCACACGCAATTGAATCCTTGCGGCATGCAGCGCGGCAGCGTCGGGCTCGATGCGGGCTGCGGCGTCCGCCTCGGCGATGGCGCGGTCCCACTGTTCCGTGCGCCCCAACAGGCTCGCCAGCATGCGGCGATCATCGGCGCGCAAGGGGTAGGCCGCCGCCAGGACTTCAAGCGCGGCAATCGCCGGCGCAAACCTGCCTTCTCGCACGAAGGGAGACACCAGCAAACGCCGAACGTCGCGCCAGCCGTCGCCGACCTGCGCCAGCGCCGGCGCCAGCCGGGCCATGTGTTGTTCCGGATCGGCCGCGGAATGAATGTCCTTGATGATCTCGCGCAGCCGGGCCGTGGCATCGGCCGCGGCACGACGGTTTTCGATCGCCGTATCAACCATGACGCAGCCCCCTCAACAACGCCATCCCCACCCGCGAGATGAACATCAGCACAAAGCCCAATGCCAGCGCTTGCAACAGCAGGATCCCCGTGCGCGGGCTGCTCGGCCGGTCGGTCGGCACCGGTTGCGCGATGATGGACAAATACCGCTGCAACCGCAGCGCGTCCGTCACGGCCTGCTGGTACGTCTGTTGCGCCAACGTCAGGTTCGAATCCGCGAACGCCTGGGTGTTCCTCAGCGTCTCGTAGGACTTGAGCTGCTTCGCTTCGGTATTGCCGTCGCCGCTCAGGCGACGGCGCAATGACGCGATGCGCTTTTGCAGCGCCGCGACCTGCAGCTCAGCAGGTTTGAGCATGAAATGGTCTTTGTTGCCCAGCGCGCGGATCTTGTCCAGATTGATCTGCGCGCTGCTGAGCTCGCCTTCAAGCTGGCTGGACAGGTTCAGCAGCATCGCCACCGTGGCGGACGGATCGATGTTGCCATGCGTGGTGCGCCACGCCGTCAGTGCCTCCCGGGCAGCAAACGCCTTCTGCTCGGCAAGCTTCACCGATTCCTCGCTGACCTTCAATTTGTCGGCGACGCCTTTTTCGTTCATCGAGCTGACGAAGTCCTCGGCCAGGCCGATCAGCGCCTTCGACAGCGTCGCGGCATCCGCAGGCGAGAACGCGCTGACGCGCAACACGTCGATCTGCTCCAGCGCATTGAACGACACCTGCACCGACGCCTGATAGGCGCGATACAGATCGTCTTCGCTCGAGTCTTCGGCAAGATGGTTTACCGGGTCCATGCCCGCACGGATCAGGTATTGGCGTAAACCTACCTTCTTGTCCAGCTGCTGCATGGCGTCGCGCGACTTCAGGAAATCCGCAACCGCCCAGCCGTCGACAAAGCCGCCCAGCATGCCGCCCATGTTGCCCGTGGTGAGCAGGCTTGCCGCGCCGCCTCCGCCGCCTTGCTGGCCCGACCCCGACTGCACGAAGAACCGCGACTCCGCCTCATAGCGCGGCGTCGCGATGCAAAGCACGTAGATCAGTGCGAACACTACCGGCGCAATAACGATGGCCGCATTGATCCAACGGTGGCGACGGCGCTCGCGCAGTGACGACTGCCGCTCGCGGCGGCGGCGTTCGATCTCGGACCCCCCCTCAGAGGCCGAGTTGCCCTTCCTCGAAGCCGCCTCCGAAGCCGTCGTCGCCTGTGCCGGATTCGCTCCTTGATCGTCGAGGGGGGAACTTGCTGATGCACTGGTCGAGGTCGTCTTCGATGCTGAGAGCGCTTCGTTCATAAATCAAGCCTTTTAGGCAGTAATCCGCCATCTGATTCTGGCGGTAACTGGAAAAAATGAGTGTCCGGCCAATCAGCCGCTCTTCGAACAGAGCCAGCCAAAGGCGGGTGAAACGGCAAGGTTCGAAAGGGATGGCCCCTTCGATCACGTAGACATCGAACGCCGGCGCCAGCGCCAGGGCGAACGAAAACTCCTGCCGGGCGTAGAGCGGCCAATGTTCCATGGGCTTGGCCAGGACTTTCGGGTCGCTGATCAGGTCCGCGACCAGTTCGTACGTGGCATCCACGTCGATCTCGTACATCTCGCACACGAAATCGATGATGCTCAGGCCGCTTGCCTTGCCGCGGATGAAGCCTTGCCGGCCAATCGCCCACGAGACGTTTCCGTCGTGCTTGACGAAGCCCTGGCGCGGCGGCCGCAGGCAGCACAACACGTCGACGATCTGGCGATGCAGCTCCGGCGAATGCGACAGCAAGGCATAGCGCCCGACAGGAATGTCGAGGTCGACATTGGCCAGCAGCGGTTGCCGGCTTCCGAATGCATAAGGTTCGTCAGTGACGCCATTGAGATGGATCATTCTCTTGCCTCACATCGGCTGGACGTTGGGACGGGCCAGACGCTCGGCCGCCAAGGCGAGCACCATCAGGAACACCAGCGACGTCAGGAAATAGCCCAGGCTCGCGTCATGCGACTCGTAGGCCTCGAAGTACGCCGAGCGCAGCAGTTGCATGCCGTGCGCGAAAGGCGACCACAGGATCCAGGGGCGCAGGTGCTCCGGCAGCTGCTCCGACACGAAGAAGACGCTCGAAAAGATCTGGAGAAACCGCTCGATCACCGGCGCCAGCCGCAGGTAGAAATGCCAGAAGGTCGCGATCGAACCGAACAACACGCCCATCGCCGCGCCGCAACATCCCATCAGCACGACGAAAAGAATGAACCCCGCCCAACTTTCCGGCAGCGTGATCAGGTCCAACGCATGTCCCGCGCTGATCAACACCGCGAACACCACCAGATACACCGATACATAAATCAGCGCCTGCACCAGCGCGCACATCAGTGGCGTCACGCCCTGGAAATTCAGCAGGCCCCGCGCGGATATGTACGCCGCGCTGCTTCGAAAGATGATCTGCCGGAACATGATCCAGGTCGTTGCGCCCAACAGCGAGAACGTCTGCACATCCATGCCCAGGATGTAGTGCGTGCCCATCAGGATGTACAACGACGAAATCAGCGTCAGCAACACCACCGGGCCGACCAGCGCCCACAGCAACGCGATCCGGCTTTCGCCATGTATCACGCGCAGCTGGTAGACGAACAACGCCAACAGCGTGCGCCCCACGGGCCGGACATTGCCGGCACCGTTTGCGGGATGTCCTTCATGCAAGGCCTGCAAGCGTTCACGCAAGATCGCAAGATCGCCCGCCTCGCTGTCGGGCAGTTCTATCTCCAGCGCAATGTCATTGCGGGAGGCATGGCGGCGCGCTTCGCGCGCCTCGTCCTGCTTGCGCCGCTCCACGCGCCGCGCATGTGCGGCGGCCAGTCGCGCGTCTTCCGCCACCAGCTTGGCCGGCATGTACCCCGGCCCGAACACCTCCACGCCCGCGCGGATATCCTGTTCCAGCAGGCGCACGATGAGACGCAGGCGCCGCCGTGAAAAATCGGCCAGCGTCTCGTCGACCGCGCTGCTTGCGATCTCCGCGTCCAACTCCGCCTGCACGGCCTCGTACACCGCCCGGCGGGCAGCCACCGAGTCGTGCGGCTCGCCCTGCAGGCGGGCGAGCAACGGCTTGAACAAAACCGCCGGCGTGGCGTTTGCTTCAAACAGGGCGGCAGGATCCAGGCGCCAGGCCGCGACGCCCGCTCCCACCGCGTAGTTGCTGTCTTTGCGGCGCGAGCGCCAGCCCTTGATCCGGTCCTCGTTACTCATCGACACGCTATTGGGACACGCCGGAACTGGAGCCCGAATCGCTGTCAATGGCTCGCGTGGCGCTGAAGCCGGCACTCATGGTGACGCGGAAGGCCGACAAGACCTTCTGCACCTGCGTGAACGGCGCATCCGAGATATAGATGGCCTGGCCTTCATGCACGCTGAATTCACGCGCCAGCGCCACCTGCTCCGGCCGGGTCAGGTCGAACTGATAGACGACCGGCAGCAAGTCCGGCTTGCCCTCGGCCCCGGCCTTGGCAGGCGTGAACAGGAACACGGAACGCGGATCCGCGGTCTTGTCGTCAAGCCCCTTGGAATCGGCCAGCGCATCCAGCACCGTGTAGTTGCGCTTGCTGATGGCCACACGCCCTTGATTTCCCGCCGCGCCCAGGACGGTCAGGTACTCTTTCGAGTCATAGGCGGTAATGACATCCCCCGGCCGCAGCAGGATGTCGTTGTTCTGGTTGCGGTAGATATCCGACAACCGCACCGACGCCACCTGGTTGTCGCGCCGCAGGCTGATGACGAGCTGCTCGGGGTTGGTCTGCACGGGAGCTGCCTGCGCCAGCGCGCTGCTCAGGCGTTGCGCGGTCTGCGTGATCGGGAACATGCCGGGCTTGGTCAGGTTGCCCTGCACCGTCACCATTTGCCCGCGCGCGTCAGCAGCGCGCGTGACACTGACGTCGGCGCCGACGACAAGCTTGGCCAGACGCGCAACAATGGCGTCATGCAGCTTGCCCAGCGTCAGGCCCTCGGCGTGGAATTTCCCCAGGATGGGAAAACTGACGTTCCCCGCCCGGTCTATCTCCTGGTTGCCCAGGTCGCTCACGCCCGACGGGTCCGCGGCGAACACGCCCAGGCCGCCGCGCTCCCACACCTTCACGTTGATGCCGTCACCGGGCACCAGGCTGTCGAATCCGGCCTGCGTCAGGTCCCGGTAGCGCACGGGAAAGTCCGCAACCTCCGGCACCCGGCTTGCCTGCGCAAGCTCACGCGACACGGGCATCACGATGACATCCTTCTCGTCGTGAGCCCCCGTCATCTCGCTCAACATCGGACCGGAACGCGGCAGCTGGCATCCCGAGAGTGAAAGTGCGGCAAGCAGCACCATGGTCAAGCCTGCCTTGCGCCGCAGGCCCGAGGCCGGGACGTTCATTTGCATAAAACCCTTTATTTTCAGAACACCGAAAGACACGCCGGCAATCAGGCCGTCATCCGGCACAGCGGCGCGGCATCCATGCGTTCATCGTTCTCGGACATGCCCATGACCGGCATGCACAGGCCCAGAAACTTGGTCAGCATCGCGTCAAGCGAAAACAGCTTCTGCGCCCGCTCACGGCTTTGCTGTCGAAGTTGCGCATTGCTGCGCACCCGATCCACCATCGACGCGACCTTCTCGCAAGCCTCGTGCAGATCCGGGTGATCGACGTCGCTCAGCAGATGACCCGTCTCGTCCTCCACGAAACACTCGCCCGCGCCGCCGGCCGGCGTCGAGATCACCGGCACGCCCAGCAGCTGGGCTTCGATCAAGACGTTCGGCAACCCTTCGTAGCGCGAGAGCAGCACGCTGGCATCCATTTGCGAATACCAATAGCCGACGTGGTTCGACAGACCGACGAGCAATAGCCGGTCCGTCACGCTCAGCTCTAGCGCCAGCGCCTCGATGATGTCGCGCAGGCGCCCGTCGCCGACGATGACAAAGCGGGCTTGCGGGCGTTCCTTCAGATACAGCGCCGCCAGCTTGATCCACAATTGCGGCCGCTTGTCCGGTTCCAGCCGGAACACACCGCCGATCGTCTCGGTGGCGTCGGTCGTGCTCTCCTGGAAGGCCTTCCACTTTTCCTGGTCGGCGGGCGACGCGTCGGTCGCCAGATCCGGTACGCCGTTGTACAGGATGTGAAAGCGCATGATCGGGATGTCGAGCCATTCCGAATACGCTTCCGCAGCCTTGCGGCTGTTGCTGACGAAAACCACGCCCGGCACCTGCGCCAGGGCCTGGTACAGCTCGGGATACTCTTCGCGGAAACGGTCCTTGCGGATATTCGGCGGCAGCCCGCGGAAGACCAGATGGATGGTCGGCGCGCCGGCCAGCAACGCGGCCAAGGCACCGAACAGGCACGTTCCGTCCTGCCACAGGCTCACCACGTCGAACGAGTTGGCGCGCAACACCGGCGCTAGGCGCGTCACACCGTAGTGAACGGGAGGAGGCAACTGCTCAAGCAGCCGGCCCAGGCTGCCTTCGGGAACGGTTTGATGAGACACCGAGATGGCGGGCAGTTTGTTGATTTCCGTGACCGGGATCTGCGCCTTGACCAGCACGGGCAGGAAGAAATCCAGCTCCTGCTTCTTCTTCGCGGAGCCAGACGGGTCGGTGTGCTGCTTCACCAGCACTTCCACCTTCTTCGGCTTCATCAGCACGTCGGCCAGCTGCAAGTCGGGCGACTCCGCCCAACGCGTCAGTTCGCCGGCCAGCCGCGTCAGCTGCCGCTCAGCGCCGCCCGGCCCAAGACTGCCGGTCACCAGCGCGACCGATACGGGCTTTTCCGGAGGATTCTCGGCAATCTGCCGGTCGCGGAAGTGCAGGATCGCATGCTTCATCGACACGATCCTGATGTCCTTTCCCGCCAACGCTTCTTCGGTTTCAAAGCGCTGGTAGAAGGCGTAGTCGCTTGCCAATCCGTCGGCCAGCTCCGCTGCCTTGCTGCCCGGCGCCAGGTGTTTCGCAACCGGCGCGATCGCCTCGAAGGCGTCGGCCAGCAGGCCGCGCTTGCGCAGGCGCTTGGCAAACTCGACCCGCATGTTGCGGTCCGTGTATTGCGTGATCAGCCGGCGAAACAGCGCGTCCGATTGCTCGTGCGCGCGGATGTCGCTCAGCAGCTTGGCCCGCGCAAACAGGCGATCAGGGCTTTCCGCCGACTCGGGAAGGTGGCGGTCGACGAGCGACAGGGCCTCGTCGACATGCCGCTCCTTCACGAGACGGGTCGCGCAGTAGCGGACGATCTGAAGATCGTCCGGGCACTCTTGCAAGAGCGTGGCCCACTGCTCGGCCATGCCCTCGTTCAAGCCCGCAGACTCCTGCAGCCTGAGCAGAAGAAAGCGGACTTTCGAATCTTGCATGTGATCCCGGGCCAGCACCTTCGCCCGAGGCAGGTTCTCCTGCGCCACCTGAACCCGCCCCGAAGCGGCGACGATCTCCTCCAATTGCGCTTGGACCCATTGAAGATCGGACTTGGCGTCCGCCCGTTCGGTTATCAGTGGCGGATTCATGCGGCCTTTCTCCGGTTGATCTTTTCGATCCACACCTGGCAGCGTTCGATGTAGTGGTCAAACTGCGCCGGATTCTCGGAACGTTCCTGCAGCTTTCGCCAGTAAGGCAGGGCCTGCTCGAAGCGATGCAGACGCATGGCGCCCACCGCGGCCAGACGCAGGCCGATGGGATCCTCGGGCACGAGCTGCACGATCTTTTCGCCCAGCGCCAGGCGCTCGGTGGTGCTGGTGGGTTCCAGCGCGCGCGCTTCGGCGTACAGGACGGTGAGGATGCGCCGCTTTTCGTGGTCGACTTCCGACATTCCCGGCCACGACTGGGCCACGCGGTCCAGCAGCTGCCACGCCTTCAGCGGGTCGCCGGCAGAGAGGATCTCGCGGGCGCCACGGATGGCGCGGGGGCCGAGCCTGCCCAGCTGGCGCTCGGCTTCTTCCTTGGCGCTCTCATCGGCCGACGAATGAGCCAGCACCGACTTGTAGGCGTCGATCGCTTCGCCGAACCAGCCGCCGTTGAATGCCACCCGGGCGAAATACAGCTGCGTGCTGAGCGGAGCGGATTCGCCCGCGGCCGCCTGTTCCAGATGTCGCATGGCGGTTTGCTTGTCGCCCAGCGCATCCGCGGCGCGGCCGCGCATGGCGTCCAGCTCGGGGAAATCGACTTGCGTGTCGATGGCGATGTCCGTCAGGTCGATCACTTCCTTGTGGTTGCCCGCCACCAGCGCGGCGCGCACACCCAGACGCATCGCACGTTCGAACGCCCGCTGCGCACGCGCTCCGGCCAGGGCATTGGGGTTGAGCAGGCGATGCGCGCAGATGCGTTCCGCCGCATCGCGCAGGCGTCCTTCTTCCAGGGCGCGATTGCCTTCCTCGGCCCACGCCGTCGACTGCGCAAGCAGCCACGCGCGAATGTCCTCTTGCTCGCTGTTGGCCAGGTCGCACGACACGGCAAGCGCCGCCGCCGCCATGATGCAACCGCGCCACGACGCTTCCTTCACGAGCTCCAGCGCGTCCACGTCCTCCAGCGCGGGGGACTCGGAGGCCAGGGCGCGCAGTCCGGCGCGGTCGCTGGCCAGCAGCCGGTCGCGCCACAGCACCGCGAAGCCTCGGCCATACGTGGGGATGGCCGCACGGACTTCATGCACCCAGCGAATGGCAGATTCCATGTCGCCGCTTGCCTGCAGCAGCGACAGCACCGTGTCCGCCGCTTCCACGGCGCCTGCCTCGTCCGGCGAGGAAATGCGGAACAGTTGTTTCCAGTTGCCCAGGGACTCGTCGCCGTGGCCCAATTGGCCCGCCGACACCGCGGCGATCCGGACAATCTCCGGCGTCTCGATCTCATCGCCCAGCAGGCCAGCCGCCAGCGAGTAAGCCACGTCATGGCGTCCCAGCTTGAACTGGTTGCGCATCAGGATCTGCTCGGCCTTGCTGCCGGAAGCCAGTGCGCCGTCGGCGCTGCCCAGAAGCGCCAGCGATCCTTCGTAATCGCCCAGCTCTTCCTGGATCTTCGCGAACAGCAGCATGTGGTCGGGCAGTCCGGGATGGCGGCGCAGCACCTCGCGCACTCGGCGCGAGGCCTCGCGCAGTTCGCCCGAATCCCACAGCTTTTCAATGCGTTCGACGCTTTCGTCGGCGCTGAGCTTGGGCACGGCCAGCTGCGGCGTGGACGCGCTCATTCTCGGGCGCATGAAATTCTTGAACCAGTCGACGTACAGGCGCTCGGCAAAGACCGACGTGTAGTGCGTCAGGTCCAGGCCGCCGTCTTCCATCGCATCGGCTTGCCCGATCTTGTTCATCAGCGGCGTCGGGTCGTAGCACGGCACGCCGATGCGCTGCGCGCTGGCGGTGATCGTGGCGATCAACTGCTCGCGCTGTTCGATCGGCACATTGTCCGGCGTCAGGGCGTTGACGTGCGTGACGAACACCACCTTGTCGCGGCCCAGCAGTTCGACCAGCTGGCGCATCTCCGTCTCGATCTCTTCATCGGTCTGGTCGCGTTTGACGATGCGCGAAAGCAGGTCGCGGTCATCCGAAGACAGGCTCTTGAACACGGGGTCCTGGTCCAGCAATGCGCGCCGTTCGGCAAGCTTGTCGGCGTGGGCCAGCGACCAGAACATGCGGGTGCGCGTGCGGTCGGCGAAGAATTCGCTGAAGTAGCGCACCAGATAGTTGGATTGGATGGGATAGCCATCGACGGTCAGCAGCTTGCGCGAGGACAGTTCGACCATGTACAGGTCTGCCGGCTTGTGCGTGCCGCGGCGCGCCTGCTCGCCGTTCGAGGGCCGGAAGATCACGCGTTGCACGGCGGCGGGAATGTCGGCCTGCCCGAACATGAAGCGCGCCTGCTGTAGCGCTTCGGCGGTGGTATGCACGAAACCGTAGTTACGGCCCAGTTGCAGCTTGATCGGGTAGCGGCCCACGGCATCGCGCAGCGGCGTATGGATGCGGCAGGTTCCAATCGGAGCGGTAGTGAATGCGGTCATTGAGGGTCTCTCCTGTAGAGATGGATCGCGAGACCGAACTTAGAGAGTCCAGTACAAGAGGTCGGATTGCAGACGTTTGCTGTCAAGCACGGACTTCAGGTCGCACACCATGCCCCCGCTCTTGACCAGCTGCGGCATGTCTTCCCAGATGGAGTCCATGGTTTCGCGGTGCGGGACTGCCAGAATCAGCACATCCATGTCCCGGAATTCGTCGCGCTTCACAAGCTTGATGCCGTACTCGTGTTCCATCTGGTCGGCGTCGGCCATCGGATCGCACGCCACCGGCGTAATGCCGTATTTGCCCAGGGCGTTGTATAGATCCACGACCTTCGAATTGCGGATGTCGGGGACGTTCTCCTTGAACGTCATCCCCAGGATGCCGACACGCGTCGACGCGTTCAGGCGGCCGTTGCGAGCCAGGGTCTGGACCACGCGCGAGGCGACGTGGGTCGCCATGCCATCGTTGATGCGGCGGCCCGACAGGATGACCTCGGGGTGGTAGCCCAATTCCTGCGCCTTGGACGTCAGGTAGTAGGGATCCACGCCGATGCAGTGCCCGCCCACGAGCCCGGGGGTGAACTTCAGGAAGTTCCACTTGGTGCCTGCGGCGGCCAGCACTTCCGACGTGCGGATGCCGACCAGATCGCAGATCTTCGACATTTCGTTCATCAACGCGATGTTGATGTCGCGCTGGGTGTTCTCAAGCACCTTCGCCGCTTCGGCCACCTTGATGGACGAGGCGCGGTGCACGCCCGCGTCGATGATCTTTTCGTAGACTCCGGCGATGACTTCCAGAGATGCCTCATCCTGGCCGGACACGATCTTGACGATCTTCTCCAGCGGATGTTCGCGATCGCCCGGGTTGATCCGTTCGGGGCTGTAGCCCAGTTTGAAGTCGATGCCGCAGCGCAGGCCGGATACCTTTTCCAGTTCCGGTCCGCAAATTTCCTCGGTGGCGCCTGGGTGGACGGTGGATTCGAAAACCACGATGCATCCCGGGCGCAGCACGGGGCCGATCGAGCGGCACGCCCGGACCAGCAAAGAAAAATCGGGGTTGTTTTTCTCGTCGACCGGCGTGGGCACGGCGACGACGAAAAAGTCGCAGCCTTCCAGTTCCGTCACCTGGTCGGTGAACTGCATCGGGGAAGCCAGCAATACGTCGCGTTCGATCTCGCCTGTCCAGTCATCACCCTCTTTCAGTCGTGCGATTCGCCGCTTGTCCACATCGAAACCGATGACATCAAAGCGCTTGGAAAATGCGACGGCTACGGGCAGGCCGACATATCCAAGGCCACACACTGCGATTCTCTTTACCACGGGGGACCTCACTGTCTTCATCGTGTCGCAGACACTAGAAATTGACGCCCAGCGACAAGTTATCGACGTGAAATCGAAATAACTTTGTGCTATTTGGGCGGACGTATTGCTTAAGAATAATTACAGCTCGATACCCCTTAATACGTGGGGCGAGACGAGCCAACGAATGGTAGAGGTCCCCGACAGCAAACTTTTTTCTAAAAATTTTTATTGCTGTGGAAATAAATCAGAGATGCCCGTAATAAACCCGGGATTTCCCTCAAATAATTACATTCATTACACAAACGGCAACACAACCAGGCGGCTGAGTTGTTAGTAAATATGAAAAAGCGTTTTTCTTGTTTTTGTTTAACCAAACTGAAAAGACATAATACCCTACCGCGCATTATTTATTAATTACCCGGGGGTATAGCGGCGTAAATGACCGGGATCTCCCCGCATTATTCGCCTTGTGCCGCGCAAATCGGAACCGATCCTGGGCCGCAAGGCAATCCGCATTTGAGCGCCACGCCCGGGATCGCCTCGTAATTTGAAACATCGATCAACCTTATGTTTAATAGCGGCCAATCGCGCCCCCTGAAATTCGCTAGCATGCACCCGCGAAGCCAATCTAGGGGGCTGACCAACCCGTGGCAGGCAACCCACCCTCTAACCCGACACCTAGGATTCCCATGAGACCGGCAGTACAAAAAGAAAGGCCGGCCCCGTGAGCGAGGCGTGGACGATCGGCAAATCGCGCTTCAAGCGTCCGATCCAGGCCGCGCTTGCCGCGGCGGCGCTGCTGTACGCCTCCTGGCTGAGCTTTGACGCGGCGGACGGTCTCATCCTGCCTCCTGACCCGGCGTCCCTGCACAGCGTAACGATGCAGGTGGACAAGGTCGCCGAATGCCCGTATTCAGACCGGATCCGGGTCGGCAGCCAGACCAGTTGGCGCAGTCCGCGCTGCCTCTATTCCAACGCGTACCCCGATGCGGCATTGGAGGTGCGCGGCGCGGCCGCCCGCTACACATTCGAACCGCCCATCCGCCTGGACCTGCTGATCGATCGCGACCCGGCGGCCAACCTCGCCAACGAATACCACGGGAAGATGGCCAGCGTGTTCACGCGGATCGGGGTCTACGGCCTGCGGCAGGACGGCACATGGCTGGCGGACCCGACTGCCCAGTACCAGAGTGTCCTGGCCAACAAGCAGGGCAAAAAACGCAACGGCTGGCTGTTGATCCTGGCGGCGCTGGGCGCCTTGGCCTATGCCTACCGGCAGGCCAGGAAGGTGTTCAAAGACAACCCCTACCTGTGAGTTTCCCCCACATCCAGAATCATCAAAACCAGAAGGGCCGCGATAGCGGCCCTTCTGTGAACTAGAGGCGGAACTCAGGCCAGGCGTGGCGGCACACGCCGCCGGCCGGCCCCGGCACCATCACTCCACCGTCACGCTCTTGGCCAGGTTGCGCGGCTTGTCCACGTCGGTGCCGCGTGCGCATGCCGTGTGGTACGACAGCAGTTGCAGCGGGATCGTGTGCAGGATCGGCGACAGCTTGCCGTAGTTCTCCGGCATGCGGATCACGTGCATGCCTTCGGCGCTTTGGATCTTGCTGTCGGCGTCGGCAAAGACGTAGAGCTCGCCGCCGCGCGCGCGCACTTCCTGCATGTTGGACTTCAGCTTTTCCAGCAGCTCGTCCTTGGGCGCGATGGTCACAACGGGCATGTGCTCCGTCACCAGGGCCAGCGGGCCGTGCTTCAGTTCGCCGGCCGGATAGGCTTCGGCGTGGATGTAGCTGATTTCCTTCAGCTTCAGCGCGCCTTCCAGCGCGATCGGATAGTGCATGCCGCGGCCCAGGAACAACGCGTTTTCCTTGGAGGCGAAGCGGTCGGCCCACGCCATGATCTGCGGTTCCAGCGCCAGCACCGAACCGATGGCCACCGGCAGGTGACGCAGCGCCTTCAGGTGCTCGGCTTCCTGCTCGTCGGTCAGGCGGCCGCGCACTTGCGCCAGCGTCAGCGTCAAGAGGAACAGGGCGGTCAGCTGCGTGGTGAAGGCCTTGGTCGACGCCACGCCGATCTCAACGCCGGCACGCGTGATGTAAGACAGCTTGCACTCGCGCACCATCGCGCTGGTGGACACGTTGCAGATGGTCAGCGTGTTTTCCATGCCCAGCGAGCGGGCGTGCTTCAGCGCTGCCAGCGTATCGGCCGTTTCACCGGACTGCGAAATGGTCACGACCAGCGAACGCGGGTTGGGCACGCTGTCGCGGTAGCGGTATTCGCTGGCGATTTCGACGGCGACGGGGATCTTGGCGATGGACTCGATCCAGTACTTGGCGGTCAGGCCCGCGTAGTAGCTGGTGCCGCAAGCCAGGATCAGGAGCGAATCGATGCCCTTGAAAATCTTGAAGGCATCATCGCCGAACAGTTCAGGCGTGATGGCTTCGATGTCTTGCAGCGTATCGCCTACGGCGCGCGGCTGCTCGAAGATTTCCTTCTGCATGTAGTGGCGGTACGGGCCGAGTTCGGCGGCGCCGGTGTGCACGTGCACCGTGTGGACTTCGCGGTCCACGTTCTTGCCGTTGGCGTCCACGATCCACACACGCGACAGCTGCAGGTCGACGACGTCGCCGTCTTCCAGGTAGATGATCTGGTCGGTCGTGCCGGCCAGGGCCAGCGCGTCGGAGGCCAGGAAATTCTCGTTCTGGCCCACGCCCACCACCAGCGGCGAGCCTTGGCGCGCACCGACCACGCGGTGCGGTTCGTCGCGGCAGAACACGGCGATGGCGTAGGCGCCATGCAGGCGGCGCACGGCGTTTTGCACGGCTTCGAACAGGTCGCCGGCGTACAGGTGGTTCACCAGGTGCGCGATGACTTCGGTGTCGGTCTGGCTTTCAAACACGTAGCCCACGGCCTGCAGCTCGGCGCGCAGTTCGTCGTGGTTTTCGATGATGCCGTTGTGGACCAGCGCAATGCGCGGCTCGTCGTTGCCCAGGCGCGAGAAATGCGGATGGGCGTTGTGCGTGGCCGGCACGCCGTGCGTGGCCCAGCGGGTGTGGGCGATGCCGGTGAAGCCTTGGACCTTGTCCTCGGCAACCTGCTCGGCCAATTCAGCCACGCGCTGCGTGCTGCGCGTGCGGCGCAGATGGCCGTCGGCGTAGACGGCGACGCCGCAGGAGTCGTAGCCACGGTATTCCAGCCGCTTCAGGCCTTCAACCAGGATCGGGGTGATGTCGCGCTGGGCGACGGCGCCAACAATGCCGCACATAGGAGAGACTCCGCTAAGTTCGTGTACCGACGCATTGTGCGCGACCCGCCAAGAAATTTGATTTCTTTATGTGGCTAAAAATGGAAGTTAATTCACTTACATAATTGTGATTAAATAATCTTTCTTCCAGACAACGATTTTGAATTAATCATGCAAAACATGCCGATTTCGCTACCGGAACTGGATGATCTGGACCGGCGCATTCTTGAACAGTTACAAGAAGACAGCGCGCTGACCAATCAGGATCTGGCCGCGCGCGTGCATGCGTCGCCCCCGACCTGCCTGCGGCGCGTGCGGCGGCTGGTGGACGAGGGCGTGATCGACCGGCAGGTCGCCATCCTGGCGGCCGAGAAACTGGGCAGCACGCTGACGGCGATCGTGGAGATCACGCTGGACGTACAGGCGGCGGAAAGCCTGGATGCGTTCGAGCAAAGCATGCTGGCCGAACCCGCGGTGCTGCAGTGCTACCGGGTGTCGCCGGGGCCGGATTTCGTGGTGATCGCGCAGGTCAAGGACATGCCGGCCTATCACGCGCTGGTGCACCGGGCCTTTACCGCCCAGGCCAATGTGCGCAACGTGCGCACGTTCTTTTCGGTGCACCGCGCCAAGTTCGAGACGCGGATCGACGTGCGGGGGTGATGCCGCGGCGGGTGGCGCCTACTGGCGGCCCAGCAGGCGCTGGAACTGCGCCAGGTAACGGTTGCCCATTTCCTGGACGTCGTGCTCGCTCTTCACGTACGCATAGGCGCGCTCGGTGACCTCGTGGCGGAAGGCCGCATCGTCCAGGCAGCGGGCCATGCCGGCCGCCATGGCCTGGTGGTCGCCCACCGCAACCAGCACGCCGCGGCCGTCGGCCAGGCTTTCCTTCAAGCCGCCCGCGTCGGTGGAGACCACCGGCACGCGTTGCAGGAAGGCGTCCAGCACGCTGCTGCCCAGCGCTTCTTCCTCTGAGCTCATGACGAACACGTCGAGGATGCTGTAGAAGTCTTCTACGCCCTTGCGGAACCCGGCGAAACGGTAAACGTCTTCGATGCCTAGCTTTTTCGCCTCGTCCTTGGCCTGCTGCTCGCGGTCGCCGCCGGCGCCGAAGTGCAGGAAGACGAAGTCGCGGCGCGTCTTGGCCAGTTCCCCCACCGCACGCACCAGCGTCACGGGGTCCTTGTCGCGGATCAGCGCGGCAGACGTTGCCATGACCTTCTTGCCGGCCAGATCGAACTCGCGCACCAGGTTGGCAACGTTATCGGCGTTGATCTCGTGCGGCTCGACGGCGCTGCGGATGATGACCGGTTCGATGCCCAGCCGGCGCGGTTCGCTCGCTGCCATCTCGCTGATGGCCACGAACAGGTTCGCGTGGCGCCACTTGAAACCGGTCTTCCATTCGTCGCCCGGCTTGACCACGAACGACGTGCGGCGCGAGAACGCCACCGGGCTGCGGTGCAGCCATTTGGTCAGGACAGCCCAGGTGATGGTGTTGGCGGTCTGCGCGTGAATGATGTCGTAGCGGCTGGCGCCCGCCAGGAATGCCAGCTGCCCCGGCACGTTGCGGCAGGTGTGGGCCACAAAGCCCTCCTGGCGCGCGCGTTCGGCCAGCGGCGCGCCCTCGCGGCACATCACTTCGACGTCATGGCCCGCCTTGCGGAATGCGCGCATGCAATACAGCGTCTGCCGTTCGCCGCCGCGCCAGCCTTTCTCGAAGTTCAGTTGCAGGATCTTCATGCGCGCCCGATGCCGGAATATTCGAAGCCCAGGCCGCGCACGTCGGCCGGCGTGTACAGGTTGCGGCCGTCGATGATCAGCGGCGTCTTCAGCAAGGCCTTCACGCGGTCGAAGTCCGGCGCGCGGAAGACCTTCCATTCGGTGGCGATCAAGAGCGCGTCGGCGCCGTCCAGCGCGTCGTACATGTCGGTGGCGAAGCTGATGCCCGGCTGGCCGACCAGCACGCGGGCGGCCTCGTGCATGGCCACGGGGTCATAGGCCCGCACGTCGGCGCCACGGCGCGTCAGTTCGGCGATGACCGTCAGGCTGGGGGCCTCGCGCATATCGTCGGTGTTGGGCTTGAACGACAAGCCCCACAGCGCGATCTTGCGGCCGCGCAGGTCTTCGCCGTAGCGTTGCACCAGCTTTTCCGACAAGCGGAACTTCTGCGCGTGGTTGGCGGCTTCGGCGGCTTCGATCACCCGCATGGGCAGGGAATTTTCGGCAGCGGTATTGACCAGTGCCTGCACGTCCTTGGGGAAGCAGGAACCGCCGTAACCCGCGCCGGGGTACAGGAAGTGGTAGCCGATGCGGGGATCGGCGCCGATGCCACGGCGCACCTGCTCGATGTCCGCTCCCAGCGCTTCGGCCAGGTTCGCCATCTCGTTCATGAACGAGATGCGCGTGGCCAGCATGGCGTTCGCGGCGTACTTCGTCAGTTCTGCCGAGCGCACGTCCATCACCATCAGGCGGTCGTGCGTGCGCTGGAACGGTTCGTAGATGCGGCGCATCACGCCGACGGTGTAGTCGTCGTCGGCGCCGACGACCACGCGGTCCGGGCTCATGAAGTCATTGATGGCGGCCCCTTCCTTCAGGAATTCGGGGTTGGAGGCCACGCTGAACGGGATCTCGACGCCGCGCGCGGCCAGTTCCTTGTTCACCACCGCGCGCACTTTGTCGGCCGTGCCGACGGGCACGGTGGACTTGTCCACGATCAGCTTGCGGGACGTCATGTGCCGCGCGATGTTCTGGGCGGCGGCCAACACGTACTTCAGGTCGGCAGAGCCGTCTTCGCCCGGCGGCGTACCCACGGCGATGAACTGCACGTCGCCGAAGGCCACGCTTTGCGCCACGTCGTCGGTGAAATGCAGGCGGCCCGCCTGCACGTTGCGGCGGACCAGGTCTTCCAGACCGGGCTCGTAGATGGGGATGCCGCCCTGGCGCAACAGGGCGATCTTCGCCGCGTCCACGTCCAGACACATGACGTCGTTGCCCATGTCGGCCAGGCACGCTCCCGACACCAACCCCACGTAACCGGTACCCACGACCGTGATTTTCATGCCTGCACGCCTTCAAAATAGGGAATCTTGCGCGCCTGGCCTCAGGACCAGGCGCCGGCCGCCATTATAGAAGCGGCCGCAAGCCAGGGGCGGAACCGCCCTAGACCCGCAGTTTGTTGAACCGGACGGTGTTGACGACCACCGCCAGGGCGGCGCAAACCGTCCCCAACACCAGCGCCAGTCCGGGGCCATGCGCCACACTGACGCTGAAGGCGATGGCCACCAACGCCGTGCCGAAGCTCTGGCCGAAGACCCGGGTGGTGGCCTGCAAGCCGCCTGCCGCGCCGCTGCGCGAGCGGGGCGCGGCCGACAGCATGGCGCGGTTGTTCGGCGTCTGGAAAAAGCCGAAGCCCACCCCCGCCACGAACATGCCCGCCACGATGGGCCAGTTGGACACCGAAGACGGCAGCAGCGCCAGCCACAGCATGCCGGCCACCATGGTCGCCGCCCCCACGCCGCTCAGGGTGGCGGCGGAATAGCGGTCGGACAGGCGGCCCGCCAGCGGGGCGATAATGGCCGTGCCCACGGGCCAGGCGCCCATCAGCATGCCGACCTCCAGATACGGCCGGCCCAGCACCTGCTGGAAATAGAAGGGCAGCGACACGTAAGACGCCATCTGCGCCGCGAAGGTGCAGGCCGACGCGCCCACGGCAAACGCCAGCGGACGGATGCGCAGCAGGTCCACCGGCACCAGCGGCGCCGGTTGCTTGCTGACGCGGCGCACCAGCACCAGGCCTGCCACAGACGCAATCGCCACTAGCCCGATACCGCGCAGCAGGTCCTGGCCCATCATGTCCACGCCCGAAATGAAGACGCCCAGCGTCGCCATGCACAGCAGGGCGCTGACCCAATCCAGTCTCACGTCGTTGCGCGGCACTTCGGGCAGATGGCGCAGGCCGAACATGGCCAGCACGCAGATCGGCAGGTTTACCGCGAAAATCCACGGCCAGGGCGCCACCGACAAGATGGCGGACCCGATGGTGGGGCCCAGCACCGACATCACGGCCACCGTGGTGGCGTTGATGCTGATGCCCCGGCCCAGCATTTTCAGGGGATAGATATTGCGCACCAGGCCGCCGAACATGCACATCAGCGTCGCCGCGCCCACGCCCTGGAAAACGCGCGCCGCGGTCAGCTGCCACAGCGTGCCGGCCAGCGCGCACCCCAGCGAAGCCAGGGTGAACAGCATCAGGCCGAAGGTGAACATGCGGCGAAAGCCGATGCGCTCGGCCAGCGCCGACAGCGGCAGCAGCGTCATCACCACCGCCAGGTTGTAGGCGTTGACGACCCAGACGGCTTCGGCGGGCGAGGCGTGCAGATCGACGGCAATGGTGGGCAGGGCCACGTTGGCGATGGTGGTGTCCAGCACCGACAGGCTGATGCCCGTCATCACCGTGGCCGCCGCCCAATACCGGCGCGGGGCCGGCAAACCGTCGGGCGGGGCGGGTTTGGCGCCGCCGCCCTGGGGCGTGTCCTTTGCGGCGTCGTTCTCCGCCATCACGACTTCTTGACCGGACGCTGCCAACCCTCAACGGTGAGCTGTTTCGCGCGCGACACGGTCAGCTTGTCGGCCGGTGCGTCGCGGGTCAGGGTAGTGCCGGCGCCCAGGGTCGCGCCACGGCCCACGCGCACGGGCGCCACCAGCTGCGTATCCGAGCCGATGAAGGCGTCGTCCTCGATGATGGTGCGGTGCTTGTTGACGCCGTCGTAGTTGCAGGTGATGGTGCCGGCGCCCACATTCACGCGCTCGCCGATGTCGGCGTCGCCGATGTAGGCCAGGTGATTGGCCTTGCTGTCGGCGCCCAGCACGCTCTTCTTGATCTCGACGAAGTTACCGACGTGGCTGCGGTCGCCCAGCTCGGCGCCCGGACGCAGGCGGGCATACGGACCCACGCGCGCGTCGCGGCCCACTTCAGCCTGCTGCAGATGGCTGAACGCTTCGATCTGCGTGCCCGCGCCGACGGTCACGTCGCGCAGGACGCAGTGCGGGCCCACGCGCACGCCATCAGCCAGCGTCACGGTGCCTTCGAACACGCAGCCCACGTCGATGAACACGTCGCGTCCGCAGGACAGCGTGCCGCGCACGTCAAAGCGCGCCGGGTCGGCCAGCGTGACGCCGGCTTCCAGCTGGCGGCGCGCCTGCTCACCCTGCCAGCGGCGTTCCAGTTCGGCTTGCTGCACGCGGCTGTTCACGCCCAGCGTTTCCCAGCCCGCGCCGGGTTGGGCCGCGCCCACCGGCACGCCATCGACGACTGCCAGCCCGACCACATCGGTCAGGTAGTACTCGCCCTGGGCGTTCTTGTTGTCGATGCGGGTCAGCCAGTCTTTCAGCTTGGCGGTCGGCGCGGTCAGGATGCCGGTGTTCACTTCCTTGATGGCGTGTTCGGCTTCCGAGGCGTCTTTGTGTTCGACGATGCGGCACACGTTGCCCTGGGCGTCACGCACGATGCGGCCGTAGCCGGTGGAGTCCGCCAGCACTTCGGTCAGTACCGCTGCGCCCGAAGCGCGCGCGGCCAGCAGGCGTTGCAGCGTGTCCGGCTGCACCAGCGGCACGTCGCCATACAGCACCAGGGTCACGTCGTCCTTGCCATCGCCTTCCAACAACAGCGGCACCGCCTGCTGCACGGCGTGGCCGGTGCCTTGCTGCGGCTGCTGGAGCACGAAGTGCAGATCGGCCTGGCCCTCGAACGCCTGTTTGACGCGGTCGGCGCCATGGCCCACCACGACGATGATGCGCGCCGGCTTCAGTTGGCGCGCGCTGTCCAGCACATGGGCCAGCATGGGCTTGCCCGCCAGCGTGTGCAGCACTTTGGGAAGGTCGGACTGCATACGTTTGCCCAGTCCGGCGGCAAGGATCACTACATTAAGCATAAGTTCCAGGAAAGGTTGGGACAGTCGAGCGGCCTTGCGGCCGTCTCGTGTGTCGATTGAAAAGGGTCAGGGCTTGCCGTCGGCAGGCCCCGTTTTCTTGGCGGTCTTGGCCGCAGATTTGGCGGCGGGCTTGCGTGCCGCGGGCTTGGACGCCTTGGCCTCGGTCTTCGCGGCGGACTTGGATTCGCCGGGTTTGGCCTTGGCATCCGCCCCCGGGTCCGCGCCGGGCGCGGCGGGATTGGCCGGCATGGACGCCGCGGTGGCCGAAGCGATCTGGTTGAACTGCTGCTGCAGCAGGTCCCACCAGGCCTTGGACGCCGATTGCGCGGCGGCGCCCATCTGTTCGCTCATGCCTTGCATGGCCGATTCCGGCCCGGCCTTGTCCGCGGAGGCGTCCGCCTCCTTGCCGTCCGGATCCTGCTGGGCCTTGTCTTGCCCAGACGGCGGATTCGATGCCGGCTTGGCGGCGGCCTTGGGCGCGGGTTTCAAGCCCAGCACCACTTCCAGCGGAGACGCTGCGCCGCTGTCACGGACCGCGCCCAGGTCCATGTTGGCCGCGCTATCCACAAACGCGCGCAGCGTGCTGATGGTGGAGCGCTGCACTTCCATGCCCTGGATGGTGGAAGACAGCATCGACAGATTCATGCGCAGCCAGTTTTCCACCGAGCGCAATTCGGCGATGCGGCGGTCCAGGTCTTCAAGGTTCATGGGAGGCGCCATCGGCAGGCTGCTGGCCAGGCCGCCCGGCCCGGTCAGGCCGGCCCAGGCCTGGCGCATCATTTCCATGCTGGCCAGAAGGGGATTGCCCGACAGGTCGGAGTTCTGTCCCATGCCAGGAAGGACGAACGGATTCGTGAATTGGTCGCTCATGCCAGGTCTCCCCAAATACGGATGGTTTCCGCCGGCCGCCGGTCAACCCGGCAGCAGCTGATTATTCTCCACGCGCACACGGTCGCCCGAGGCAAAGGCGAACGGCTGCGCGCTACGGAACTGGCGCGCACTACCGTCGCCCATGCGGACCGTGAGTTCATAGTGCGTCACCGTTTGTTGCTGTCTGATATTACGCTCAACTTCACGGCCTGCCAAAGCGCCGCCGACCGCGCCCAGCACGGTCAGCGCCGTCTTGCCGCTGCCTCCGCCAAACTGATTACCCACAACGCCTCCCACCACCCCGCCACCGATGGTGCCGACCAGATGATCGCTATTGTCCTTCACAGGCACCTGCACCTGGCGGACCGATTCCACCACGCCGCAGCTCTGGCAAGCCTGCTGAGCCGGTGCAGGGGCCGCAGGACGGGGCGCCGCAGCCGAGGCCGGGCGGCCGGTCTGCGCCGGGGCGGGCGCGGGCGGCACGGCGGCCTGGGGCGCAGGCGCCAGGTTGGCGCTTTCCGGGCCGGCGCCCGCCACGGGCGCATCCGCATGCGGATTGGCCGACGGCGAAGGCAACCAGCCCAACACCGCGGCCACGCCCACCGCGCACATGACAATCACGGCAATCGCCGCCGCCGCGACCAGCGGATGCAGGCCGCGGCGCGGGTTCTCGATTCGGGTGGTATTCATGAAGAAGCTCCATCGTAACTAACCGGCATCGGTATAGCACCCGGGCGCGGTTTCGGCATGTTGCGATGGTGACGCTTCTTTGCAGGCGCAAGCCCGGTGGACAGGCCATCCCATTCGTGGACAATAGGCGCATGGATTCCATTTCCCTGCCCCAGCTCGAACAGGCGATCAACTATTGGCGCAACGTCTCGCCGTCGGTCGGCGAGGAATCGCGCCTGTGCCCCGAAGCCGCGGCACTGGCCACGCCCTACGCCTTGATGATCATTTCGCACCGGCACGACATCGCGGTCGCCGAACTCAATGAAAAAGCCCAGGCGGCGCTGGCCGGCTGGGCTGCTTCAGGCGCGCGCGCCCCGTCCAATCCCTGATCAGCCTTTGAGCAGCGCCTTGATGTCGTGCGTCAGGGCATCCACGCCCAGGTTGTTGTTGGCCAGCACGCGGGATTCGCCCTTGCCGTCCAGCAGGTAGAACGCGGCGGTGTGGTCCATCGTGTAGTTGCCGTCCTTGGTCGGCGCCTTGGCGTAGTACGCCTTGAACGACGCGGCCGCCTTCTTGACCTGGTCCGGCGTGCCGGTCAGGCCCAGGAAGCGCGGATCGAAGGCCGTCACGTACTGCTTGAGCACTTCCTGCGTGTCGCGCTCGGGGTCCACCGTGATCAGCAGCACCTGCACGCGATCGGCGTCCGGACCCAGATTCTTCATGACTTCGGTCAGTTCGGCCAACGACGTGGGGCACACGTCCGGGCACTGCGTGAACCCGAAGAACACCACGACGACCTTGCCGGCGAAGTCGGACAACTGGCGCGTCTTGCCGTTGGTGTCGGTCAGCTCCATGCCGCGGCCCAGCTGGGTGCCGCTGATGTCGCTGCCTTTGAACGTGGGCGCGCTTTCACCGCAAGCGGCAAGAGCGGCGGCGAAGGCGGCAGCAGCGCCGAAGCGCAGGGCCAGCCGGCGGCTGGCGGAAAACACGGACATCAACAACCTCCAGGGGGTCAGCGCAGCAGGCCGACCCAGTGGTCCACCAGCAGGGCGCCGAACAGCAGCGCCAGGTAGAGAATGGAAAAACGGAACATGCTGCGCGCCAGCTGGTCGCTGTAGGCGCGGTACAGGCGCCACGCATACGAGACGAACATGCCGCCCAGCACCAGGGCCGACAACAGATACAGCTCGCCGCTCATGCGGATGGCGTAGGGCAACAGCGTCGTGGCCACCAGCGCAACGCTGTACAGCAGGATATGCAGGCGTGTGAACTGGTTGCCGTGGGTGACCGGCAGCATAGGCAGGCCGGCCTTGGCGTAGTCATGGTTGCGGTACAGCGCCAGCGCCCAGAAGTGCGGCGGCGTCCAGATGAAGATGATCAGCACCAGCACCCAGGCCTCGGCCGGCACCGAGTCCGCCACGGCGGCCCAGCCCAGCGCCGGCGGCATCGCGCCCGACAGCCCGCCGATCACGATGTTCTGCGGCGTACGCGGCTTGAGGATGACGGTGTAGATGACGGCGTAGCCCACAAAAGTGGCGAAGGTCAGCCACATGGTCAGGGGGTTCACCAGCGTATACAGCACGAACATGCCCGCGCCGCCCAGCAGGCCAGACAGGCTCAGCACCTGGAAGGCCGAGATGGTGCCCTGGGCGGTGGCGCGGCGCGCGGTGCGCAGCATGCGCGCGTCGACTTCCTGTTCGATCAGACAGTTGATGGCGAAAGCGGCTGCGGCAAGCAGCCAGATGCCGAGCGTGCCGAACAGCACGCGGCGCATATCGGGAATGCCCGGTGCGGCAAGAAACATGCCGATGACTGCGCAAAACACCGCCAGCTGCGTGACGCGCGGCTTGGTGAGTACGAAGTATTGGCGGAACAATCCGGGTTGAGGAGCGGCAAGACTGGTCATAGTGGACCCTATTTTAAACGCGCACCGAATTGGGGCCATAGCCCCCCGCCGGTGCGCGTCCCGCCGTGGACAAACGCACCATCAGCACCACCGCAGCCAAGGTCAGCCCGGCGGCGCCCCCATTGTGCAGCACGGCGATCAGCAGCGGCCACTGGAAGAAGATGGTGGTCAGGCCGGTGAACAACTGCGCGACCAGCAGCGCCAGCATCAGCGTGGCGGGGCCGCGTAGGCCGGGTTCGGCCCGCAGCCGCCAGGCCAGCGTGCCCAGGTACAGGAACACGACGAAGGCGAAGTTGCGGTGCACCCAGTGGATCGCGGTCAGCGCCGGCTGCGAGATCATCTCGCCCGAGGGCAGTTCGCCCAGGCCGCGGATCACCGAATAGCCGCCGTGGAAGTCCATGTCCGGCACCCACTGCCCGTGGCACATGGGGAAATCCATGCAGGCCAGCGCGGCATAGTTGGTGCTGACCCAGCCACCCAGCGTCACCTGCACCAGCAACAGCCCGAAGCCGACTGCCACCCACGGTTTCCACCGGGCAGCCGCGGCGCCGATGGCCAGATGCGGGCGTTCGCGGGCCGATAGCCACGTCATCAGCGCCAGCACCGACAGCCCGAACACCAGATGGGAGGTCACCACGGCCGGCATCAGCTTGTGCGTGACGGTCCAGGCGCCGAACGCGCCCTGCACGCACACGGCCACCAGCGTCGTGATGGCCAGCGCGGGCGAACGGCCCAGTTCGCGGCGATAGCGCCACGCCATGTAGACGATGCCGATGATGAGCATGCCCAGGATGGTTCCGACGTAGCGGTGGATCATTTCGATCCAGGCCTTGGACATCGTCACCGGCCCGAAGGGCATCGCCTGGGACGCCTGGTGGATGTCGCCCTGCGCGCCCAGCGGCGTCACGCTGCCGTAGCAGCCCGGCCAATCAGGGCAACCCAGGCCCGAATCCGTCAGGCGCACGAAGGCGCCGAACATGATCAGGTCCAAGGTCAGGAACCAGGTGAAAAAAACAAGTTTGCGGTACCGCGCTTTGATACGTTCCATTTCCCTAAACCATGACTCTGCCGCGCCGCGCGGATCCCGCGGCACTCGGCCATCCCACTATCGGTGGGGTCACCCTATCCTCGAGTTATAGACCAGCTTGCTGATGTCCTTGCGCACTTTCACGCCATCGGCCTCGGCAGGGTACTGCATCATGAGGTTGCCCAGCGGGTCGATCACCCAGATCGGCTCCGGCAGCCCCGGCTGGCCGGCGGCCGCATCCCGCGCCAGCAGGTAGCGCGCCAGCTGGTCCGGGTCGGCGCGCAGCATGACCGTGCCCTTGTAGGCTTCCAGCACCTTGTCCGGCACCGGCGCATTGTCGGTGATGAACCAGACGCGCGCCAGGCGGTCCACGTTCTTGCCCTGGCTGGCGTGGCTGTTGCGCGTGATGTAGAGCTTGCGGGCGCAGCTTTCCGGGCAGGCCGCGCCGTCGGCCGTCACCAGCAGCCACTTGCCTTTCAGGCTTTGCAGGTCGAACGGCTTGCCGTCCAGCGTCGTCAGTTTCAGGTCGCCCGCGGCCGGCATGGGGCGCTGCGGCGACACCAGGGTGCCGTAATTGCTGGAATCCGCCGGCCACCACTGCGGGTTCATGTACACCACGAAGGCGGCCACGATCGGCGCCAACGAACACAGGAACACCAGCAGCATGGGCATCAATGAGCGCTTGCGTGCCGGTTTGTCAGGTGAAATTTCGCGAGCCACTTTATATCCTGGATGATTCATTCATTGACGTGCGCATCAGGCCCGAGGGCCGCTCTGCGCGCGTTGGCGCATGCGCTTGATGGCGCCCCCCAGCACCACCAGCCATGCGATGGCGGCTATCAGACCAAACGCGAACCACTGCACGGCGTAAGACGTGTTCTTCTGGAAATCCACCGACGGCTGCGGCCAGTCGCGGACCAGGCCGTCGGCGGCGGCCGGGTCTTGCCCGGTCTGGCTGAGCACGACCGGCAACAGGTTCAGCCCGGTCGCGCGGGCATAGTCGGCAAGCGGCAGGTTCTGCACCTGCGGCACGCTGCCGCCCGCCACGGGCAAGGCGCGAGGCAACGCGGACTGGTCCTGCCCGCCCATCGACCACAGCTCAAACATGCGTGGCACGCGGTCGGAGAGTTCGCCGGTGATGGTCTGCATGCCTTCTGGCGTGGCCGGAAGCTGCGGTTCGCCCTGGCCCTGGATCACCCGCGGCAGCCAGCCGCGCAACACCACCACCGCCTGCCGCGACGACACGTCCAACAGCAGCGGCGTGGCCAGCCAATAGCCGGGCCTGCCGTCGTGGTTGCGGTTGTCCAGCAGTACACTGAATTGCGGCAGCCACGCGCCGCTGGCCTGGGCCACGCGCCACGCGGTCATGTCGTCGGAAGGCGTTGCCGGGGTCAGCATCAGCGGCGCCTGCTTGCGGCCCGCCTCGATCGCCGCCAGAATGGCGCGTCGCTCGTCGCTGCGACGCAACTGCCATTGCCCCAGCGACACCAGAATCACCACGGCGATGCCAAGCAGGAGTAGGGCGGCTACCGTGTAGCGGGTTGAATGCGGTCGGGCCATGTATCGTTGCTAACTCTGTTTTGTCCGGAGACCACCATGCGCGTTTTCGTCGTACTGGCCTTCATCGGCATTCTGGCCAGCCTGGCATCCGCCCTGGTCTACCTGATGCGGGACAAAGGCACTACCAGCCGTACCGTCAATGCGCTGACGGTGCGCATCGGGCTGTCGGTCGCCCTGTTCCTGTTCGTGCTGTTCGCCCATCACATGGGCTGGATCGAAAGCACCGGGCTTAGATAGGCCCGCGGGGCATCGGTTCCCGCCCCCATCGCAACAAAGCGCGATCGGCGCCCGGCATTGTCGCCGCCTGGCCCCCTATCGCGCTTTACCCGCCCTGCGCCGCAGAGCGGATCCGTGCCCCCCTGCGTCAGAACCAGTAGACGAACAGGTACAAGCCCAGCCACACCACGTCCACAAAGTGCCAGTACCAGGCCGCGCCTTCAAAACCGAAGTGGTGGTCGGCGGTGAAATGGCCCCGGATCAGGCGGATCAGGATGACGGTCAGCATGGTGGCGCCCAGGATCACGTGGAACCCGTGGAAGCCTGTCAGCATGTAGAAGAGCGAGCCGTACGCGCCCGAGTTGAACTTCAGGTTCAGCTCCGTGTACGCGTGGTGGTATTCGGCGGCCTGACAGGCCACGAAGATGAAGCCCAGGATGACCGTGGCGGCCAGCCAGAACATCGTCTTGCCGCGGTGGTTCTCGCGCAGCGCATGGTGGGCGATGGTCAGCGTGACGCCAGAGGACAGCAGCAGCGCGGTGTTGATGGTGGGCAGCCAGAACGGGCCCACCGTCTGGAACTGTTCGACCACGCCGGCCGGACCGAAGTTGGGCCAGGCGGCCTTGAAGTCGGGCCACAGCATCAGGCGGTGATCGATGTCGCCCAGCCACGGCGTGGTGATCGTGCGCGTGTACCAGAGCGCGCCGAAGAACGCGGCGAAGAACATCACTTCCGAGAAGATGAACCAGCTCATGCCCCAACGGTACGAACCGTCGATGCGCTTGCTGTTCATGCCGGCTTCGGATTCCTGGATGGCGTCGCCGAACCAGTAGTACAGCACGACGATCAGCCCGATGAATCCCGCCAGCACGGACCATTTGGCCCAGCTGACGCCGTTGATCCAGGCTGCGGCGCCCAGCCCCATGAACAGCAGCGCCACCGCCGTACGCACGGGGTGCCCCGAGTCGGCGGGCACAAAGTAGTACGGTGCCTCTTTACCTTGAACCGAGTGGCTTGCACTCATGGCTTTCTCCCTGGTACAGATTTTTAGATTAAGTGATTCAAGTCAGGCTGGAAACCGCCCAACGCACAATTAATACCAGCACAGTAACGAAGATTGCCGCTGCCAGCAGCCCGGCCACGATCACGTGCACCGGGTTCAGCCTGGCGCTGTCTTCCCGGTAGCCCGCGCCCTTGCGCACGCCGAAGAACCCCCACGCCACCGCCTTCATCGTCTGAAGGAAACTCAGCTTGCGCCGAGTGGTTTCGTGCAGGTCGTCGCTCATGGCCTTGGCCTAGCCGACCGCGTTGCCGGTCAGCAGCGCCGAACCCCGCAACACGGTCCAGGCAAACACAGCAAGGACGAAGGCCAGCAGAACGAGTCCTGCGATTTTGTTGCGGCGGCGCTGCTCGGGTGTCATTGCTGTGCTACCTGGAACATGAAAGGCGGGTTCACTTCACTTCGGGCGGGGTTTCGAAGGTATGGAACGGGGCGGGCGACGGCACCGTCCATTCCAGCCCTTCGGCGCCTTCCCACGGTTTCGCGGCGGCGACTTCGCCCTTGCCCATGTAGCAGCGCAGGATCGCCCACAGGAAGATCAGTTGCGACAGGCCGAACCAGAACGCGCCAATGGTGGCCATCTGGTGGAACGTCGTGAACTGCGCGGCGTAGTCGGCATACCGGCGCGGCATGCCGGCCAGACCCAGGAAGTGCATCGGGAAGAAGGTCACATTGAACGAGATCAGCGTCGACCAGAAATGCAGCTTGCCCAGCTTTTCGCTGTACATGCGGCCGGTCCACTTCGGCACCCAGTAGTAGGCGCCGGCAAACAGCGCGAACAGGGAACCCGCCACCAGCACGTAGTGGAAGTGCGCCACCACGTAATACGTGTCGTGGACCTGGATGTCGATCGGGGCCACCGACAGGATCAGCCCCGTGAAGCCGCCCATCGTGAACACGAAGATGAAGCCGATCGAGAACAGCATCGGGGTCTCGAACGTCATCGAGCCGCGCCACATCGTGGCGACCCAGTTGAACACCTTCACCCCGGTGGGGATGGAGATGAGCATGGTGGCGTACATGAAGTAGAGCTGACCCGTCACCGGCATGCCCGTCGTGAACATGTGGTGAGCCCACACGATGAACGACAGCACAGCGATGGAGGCGGTGGCGTACACCATCGAGGCGTAGCCGAAGAGCTTCTTGCGGGCGAACGCAGGCACGATGGCCGACACGATCCCGAACGCCGGCAAGATCATGATGTAGACCTCGGGGTGCCCGAAGAACCAGAACACGTGCTGGTACAGGACGGGGTCGCCGCCGGCGGCCGCGTTGAAGAAGCCCGTGCCGAAGTGGCGGTCGGTCAGCACCATGGTGATGGCCGCGGCCAGCACCGGCATCACGGCCAGCAGCAGGAACGCGGTGATCAGCCACGTCCAGCAGAACAGCGGCATCTTCATCAGCGTCAGGCCGGGTGCGCGCATGTTCAGGATGGTCACGATGATGTTGATCGCGCCCATGATCGAGGACGCGCCCATGATGTGCATCGCGAAAATGCCGAGGTCCATGCCCGGACCCATCTGCAGGGACAGCGGCGCATACAGCGTCCAGCCGGCGGCGGTGGCGCCGCCCGGCACGAAGAACGACGCCGTCAGCATGATCGCGGCCACCGGCAGCAACCAGAAGCTGAAGTTGTTCATGCGCGCGAACGCCATGTCGGATGCGCCGATCTGCATCGGGATCATCCAGTTCGCAAAGCCCACGAACGCCGGCATGATGGCGCCGAACACCATGATGATGCCGTGCATGGTCGTGAACTGGTTGAACAGTTCGGGGCGGAAGAACTGCAGGCCCGGCTCGAACAGTTCGGTGCGCAGCAGCAAGGCGAGCGTGCCGCCTTCCAGCAACATGGCAAACGAGAAGATGAGATACATCGTCCCGATGTCTTTATGGTTCGTGGCGAATAGCCAGCGGCGCCAGCCCGTGGGCATGGCGTGGTGGTGGTCATCGTGACCGTGGCCGTGGCCCGGCGACACGTGGTCTACAGTGACGCTGCTCATGATGGACTCCTTCCTGCTGAGTGCCGCCCCCGTTCCACGGGGACGGCAGGGTATCTCTAACTAAACGGAACCGGTTCTAACGGTGGGAACGTGGGTGCGCGATCAACGCGCAGCCGCAACGTCCTTCGGTAGAACCGTCGGGTCCTGCCCCTTGCCTGCATTGCTCCAGGCATGGCGCGTATAGCTGATGACCGCTGCGATCTCGACATCATTGAGCTGCCCGCCGAATGCCGCCATCGCGGTGCCGGGCTTGCCCTTCAGCACGGTGTTGATCTGGTCCGCCTTGGGGCCCAGAACAACCTTGTCTCCGTCAAGCGGTGGGAAGCTGCCCGGAATGCCCTTGCCGTTGGCCTGGTGACAGGCTACGCAATTGGCGGCGAAAACCTTCTCGCCACGGGCAACCAGTTCGGCTTCCGTCCACTCTTTATTAGGATCGTCGGCGTTTGCCGCCATCTTCTTTTTCTGGTCTTCAACCCACTTATCGTAGTCGGCTTGCGCCAGGACTTCCACGACGATGGGCATGAAGGCGTGGTCTTTGCCACAGAGCTCCGCGCACTGGCCGCGATAGATACCAGGCTTTTCCGCGCGGAACCAGGCGTCGCGCAGGAAGCCGGGGATGGCATCCTGCTTGACGCCGAAGTCGGGGATCATCCAGGAGTGGATGACGTCGGCCGCGGTCAGCACGACCCGGACCTTCTTATCCACGGGGACGACCATGTGGTTGTCCACTTCCATCAGATAGAACTCGCCCTTGGGCTCGCGGTTCTCGATCTGCGCGCGGGGCGTGGACAGCGTGGACAGGAACTTGACGCCGGCGGCAGAGCCGTCGAGGTATTCGTAGCCCCACTTCCATTGATAGCCCGTGACCTTGATGGTCAGGTCGGCGCTTGAGGTGTCTTTCATGGCCACGACCGTCTTGGTGGCCGGTAGCGCCATGGCGATGACGATGATGAAGGGGATGACCGTCCAGGCGACTTCCACGCCCAGATGCTCATGGAAGGTCGCGGCCTTGTGCCCCCGGGACTTCCGGTGTGCCCAGATGGAGTAGAACATCACCCCGAACACACCGATGAAAATCACGATACAGATCGTGAGCAGCAACCAATGCAGCCACATGATGTCGCGCGAAATCGCCGTGACACCTTCATGCAGGTTCAGCTGATTGACCTTCGGGCCGCCGGGCATGTCTTGCACCTGAGCGCTGGCCACGCTGCCAATCAGCATCGCACAAGCCCCCAGTATCCCTCTCCACTTCTTCATGCTTACCTCGAAACACGGCGCGAGGGCCCTTGTCGCCTAGTGGCACGAGTGTCACTTCAACAGGACTACGCGCAATTATTAGATGGCAGGGCTAGGCAGGGAGATAGAGCGGCCCCCGCATTCCCACTCGAAATCACAAAGAAACTGGCGGATTATAGCGGACACGCAAACAGATGTAAGACGGGCCTCTTGATTTCATGGGGCTCGCCCCCATCTGCACGCGCCCCTTGACCTCACGCCATAAACAGGGTGGCATAAAATCACCGCCAACCTCATCACGGCGCCCGACGATGCCCAAGCAGTTGCCCGATTTGTATGCCGACCTGTGCGCCCGCGCGCAGGAACCCGCCCCGGAGGGCGCGCACGCTTTATATATTGCGGGCCGCCGCTGCGGCTGGGCCACGCACGCGGCGTGCGACGCGCTGCGCGATGCGCCTGGTGTTGTCTGCGACGACACGACCCTGCGCATCGGCCAGGACCTGACCCCGGGCGCCGCGCTGAACGCCGTGCTGGAAAATGCCGCGGAACTGTTGCGCCAGGCCAACTGCCTGCGCGGCTGGCGCGACGAACTCCTGGACGTGATGGACGGCGAACAGCCGCTGGGCGTGATCGAACGCGCGGCGGTGCGGCCCCTGGGCCTGCTGACCAAGGCGGTGCACCTGAACGCCTGGACGCCCGACGGGCGGCTGTGGGTCGCGCGGCGCGCGCTCAGCAAGTCCACTGATCCCGGTATGTGGGACACCCTGGTGGGCGGCCTGGCAGGCTGCGGCGAAGACCTGGAATTGGCGCTGCTGCGCGAATGCGGCGAAGAAGCGGGCCTGGACGCGCCCGACCTGGCCCAGCGCACGCCCCTGCGCACCATCCTGCGCATCCACCGCCGGCTGCCCGAGGGCTATCAGGTGGAAGACGTGCTGACCAGCACCTGCGTGCTGGCGGCGGACGCCCGCCCCGCCAACCGGGACGGCGAAGTCATGCAGATCGCCACGGTAGACGTGGCGACCACCATCAAGCAGGTCGCTGACGGCGAATTCACGCTGGAAGCGGCGCTGGTGATCATCGAAGACATCATGCAACGCCAGGCCGCCGGCCAGATCTGAATCAGCGGGGGGCAACCCCCGGCTCGCCCAGCATGCCGGACGACGGCTCCGGTGAGTCGGATGGGTCGGCTTTGGCGGCAGGCTGCGGATGAGGACCTGCCACCTTGACGTCAGATTCGTCCGATACCTTCGGTGCCGGCGCCTCGGCGCCCGCGGCTTCCGCCGCTTCGGCAGCCTGGGCCGGGCTTGGGACCGAGACCGGCGCGGGGGTCGGCGCGGCTGCCGCGGCGGACGCCTGCGAGAACTGCTTCCAGACCTCGATCGCGCGCAGGCGCTGCTTGGCCACGACCTGGATGCGCTCGCGCAAGTGCTCGTCGCGCGCCAGCAGGGCGTGGAAATCGCGTGAAGACAGCATCAGCAGCTTGCTGTAGCCCAGCGACGTCACGTCCGGCGTGATCTGCTGCTCGCCCAGCAAGCCCAATTCACCGAAGAACTCGCCACTGCCCAGTTCGATCATCGTGTGGTCGGGCAGATGCACGGCCACGGCGCCAGACGCCACAAAGCACATCTCTTCGCCATGGCGGCCCTGGGTCAGCACGCGCTGATCGGGCAAGGACAGCCGCGGCTTGAGCAGCTTGCTGATCGCGCGCAGCGAATCGGGCGACAGGCCTTCGAACAGCGGTACGCGCTTGATCAGTTCGGCCGCGCTCATTTCGATATCCAGCGGCGGGTGCGTGTCGATATGCGCCCAGCGGCTCTTTAACTGCGCCATCAGGTCCGCATAGACCTCGCCGCTGATCAGGAACTGCTCAAGCATGTCGCGGTAGCGGATGCGCTCGAGTTCGCGCGCCACGCGGCCCAGATAGCTTTCCTGCAGCCACTGTGCGTACGAGGGGTACTGCAGGTTCAACGCCTGCATGGCGCTTTCAATCAAGTCCAGGCGGCGCTGGTGCAGCGACACGATGCGCTGGGTGGCCGCTTCGCCCAGCAGGGGCGTGACCTGCTCGCGCGCAAACACGATCAGCCGCTGCGCGACGGAGCGCTTGCTCATCAGGTTGGCGAACCGCTGGCCCAGTTCGCGCGCCAGCCAGCCCTGAAAGCCAAACAGGTAATGCATGCGCAGCGCCAGGCGAAAGCCCGTGGAATAGCGCACGTCCGCCACGATGGCGCGTTCAAAGCCGGGCACGCCGCCCAGGCGGATGGCGTCCTCCAGCCGTTCGGCCCGCGCCAGCAGGGCCTCGGCCATGCGCCAGTCCACGATCTGCGCTTTCAAAATGTCGAAGAACATTTCCTCTTCGCGCTGGGCCACGATGGCCAGGCCCACAGCCACGCGCTGCTCGTCGCTCATCTGGCCGACCTGGCCGTCATGCACGCTGGTCAGGCTGGCGTCGAACACGGCGCGGATGCGGTCACGGACCTCGGTGCCGATGTGCTCGGTCTTGGCCACTTCGTCGGTCTTGCCTTGCAGGTCTTCCAGCGCCACGGCCAAGGCCTGGTTGCGGATGGTGCGTTCCACCGACGACAGCTGATTCAGGCCCAGCATGCGAATCAGCGGCCGCAGGCTGATACCGTTGATGAACAGGGTAAGCAACACGTAGCTGGTCGTGGCCACGGCGATGAACTGGCGCGCCTCTTCAGGCACCCCGGTCTGCTCCGTGACCGCCAGCGCCAGCGCCAGCGACACGGCCCCGCGCAGTCCGCCCCACAGCATCACCACCTTGTACGGGTTACTGACCTTGGTGCCCAGCCGGGTCAGCCCCAGCAGCGGCAGCAGGCCGAACACCACGATGGCGCGCGCGATCAGCGTCGCGACGAACACCACGGCCACCAGCACCAGTTCCTGCCAATCGGCGGCGGCCATCAGCTTGGGAATCAGCATGGCCGCGAACAGGAAAATCAGCGAATTAGCCCAGAACCCGAACTGTTCCCAGGCGCTGGACAGGTATTCGAAGGTGGTGGGCGACATGCGCGTGCGGCCCGTCGACCCCACGACCAGGCCCGCGATCACGGTGGCGACCACGCCCGACACGTTCAGGTAGTGCTCGGAAATGAAGAAGGACAGGTAGGCCAGCGTCAGGGTGAGCGTGATCTCGGCCGTGGGAAAGCCGCGCAGCCACGCGAACAGAAAGCAGGCCAGCCGCCCCATCGCAAAGCCGGCCAGGCCGCCCCCGATGAAGTGCACGATGAAGTCGTTGAAGATGCCGCTGACGGTCAGTTCGCCGTGGCCGCTCAGCACGGCCAGCAGCACGGAGTACAAGGCGATGGACGCCGCGTCGTTGAACAGGCTTTCGCCTTCGACCAGCGTCGTCAGCCGCTTGGGCGCGCCGACTTCGCGGAAGATGCCCACCACCGCGACCGGGTCGGTCGTGGCGACGATGGCGCCCAGGAGCAGGCAGACCACCAGGCCGTAGGGCGAGATCGCGTCCAGCGTCACCCCGACCACCACTGTACATACCACCACGGCCACGATGGCCATCATCAGGATGGGGCCGATGTCGTCCATCAGGCGGCGCACATTCATCGACAGCGCCGTCTCGAACAGCAGCACCGGCAGGAAGACCATCAGGAAGGTTTCAGACGAGATCTCGAAGCGTTCCAGCGAATCGAGGAAGTCGCCGATCCAGCTGGGCGCCCAGCCGTGCACGTGAATGATGATGCCCAGCAGACAGCCGACGATAGCCAGCAGCACCGAGTACGGCAGCTTGAGGCGGCCGGCCAGCGGTGGCATGAAGCAGACCAGTGTGAGCAAACCGGCCAAGCCGAAAACAAGAAAACCTACATCCATGGATAGCGCCGCGTCCCGATCATGAAGCGTGTGTGAAGTTCCCCAAGAATAGCGGCTTTTTTCCCAGGCTCCTGCCGGCAAACGAAGGAGAATCATGAAGAACGCACGTTTCGTTACCCCGAACCGGGCAAGAAATATGCGCCACGCCCTGTTTTTTAGGTAATGTGCAAACGGTATCCACTTCGCAGGAGCGGCACTTGCCCCGCGTCCATTCCCTGGCCCGGCGCCAACACGCGCCCGCCATGCTCGTCCAGCTGACCGACAGCCATTTGTTCGGCGAACCCGACACCGCGATGCTGGGCGTCAATACCGATGCGAGCCTGCGCGCCGTGCTGCGCCAGATCGAGGCCGACAGCAAGCACCCCGACCTGTTGATGGCCACGGGCGACCTGTCGCAAGACGGGGAAGCGGCTTCTTACCGGCGCTTTGCCGCCATCCTGGGCGAGTCCGAGGCATTGGCCCGCGCGCAGATCCGCTGCCTGCCGGGCAATCACGACCAGCCGGCCGTGCTGCGACAGGAATTGCCGCAATGGTCGGCGCCGGTAACCGACGTCGGCGCCTGGCGCGTCGTGGCGCTGGACACCACGGTACCCGGCTCCAATGCCGGCCACTTGCCCGACAGCCAGCTGGACCTGCTTGAGGCCGCCCTGGCGGACGCGCCCGGCCGCCACACCCTGGTCGCGATGCATCACAACCCGATGCAGATAGACAGCCACTGGCATGACTCGATGATGATCGACAATCCGCAGGCGCTGTTCAAGCGCCTGGCCCGCTTTCCGCAGGCGCGCGTGCTGCTGTGGGGACATGTGCATCATGAGTTCGACCGCCGCCGCCACAACCTGCGCATGCTGGCCACGCCGTCGACCTGCTTTCAGTTCAGCATCCGCGACGGCAAGCACGTGGTCGACAACATGGCGCCCGGCTACCGCTGGATCAAACTCTATGAAGACGGGTCGATGGCCACCGGCGTGCGTCGCGTGCAGGACGCACTGTGGCATACGGCGCTGGCGCCGGACGACGCGCAAGCCGCATAACGAGCGGGCATAAAAAACGGGGCACCAAGATATGCATGGTGCCCCGCAAGCATCCGTCTCATAGGGGAGGGGAAAGAGGAGAAGCCGAGACGGATGACAAGACTGCTAACCGAAGTTCGCGGTCTACATGAAGTTAGTCGGCGCGATCCCCATTAAGTTTCTGCAATCACGCAAAATTAAGGGCCAAATTTGTATCAATTTATTGATCGATTGTGGCGCCTTTGCCGCCGCAACATGCCCTGGCGGTCGCGTGCAAAGAAAAGGGCCGCTTGCGCGGCCCTTCTTGCTGATTGATGCAGCGGGTAGAACCCGGCGGATCAGGCGGCCAGGTTGCCGCGCATCTTCTTCAAGGCAGCGGCTTCGATCTGGCGGATGCGTTCGGCCGACACGCCGAATTCCTGCGCCAGTTCGTGCAGCGTGGCGCCGCCGTCGTCCTGCAGCCAGCGGGCCTCGACGATACGGCGCGAACGGGCATCCAGCGCTTCCAACGCGGTATTCAGCCCCGTGCTCTGCAACTCGTCGCGCGCAGCGCGTTCCAGCACCCGCGTGGGTTCCTGGCGGCCGTCGTCGGACAGGTAGGCGATGGGCGCATAGCTATCGTCGTCGTCGTCCTGGTTTTCCAGCGACATGTCGCGGCCGGACAGGCGCACTTCCATTTCGCTCACGTCTTCGCGGCGCACGTTCAGTTCGCGCGCGATGTGATCGACCTGTTCCGGGTCCAGCGTCTGGCCATCGGGGCGCATGCTGCGCAGGTTGAAGAACAGCTTGCGTTGAGCCTTGGTGGTAGCCACCTTGACCAGGCGCCAGTTGCGGATGATGTATTCGTGGATTTCAGCCTTGATCCAGTGCACGGCGAACGACACCAGGCGCACGCCGCGCTCGGGGTCGAAACGCTTCACGGCCTTCATCAGGCCGACGTTGCCTTCCTGGATCAGGTCGGCGTGCGGCAAGCCATATCCGAGATACTGGCGAGCAACCGACACCACCAGGCGCAGGTGAGACAGAATCAGCTCGCGCGCCGCGCCCAGGTCTTCCTGGTCACGCAGGCGGCGGCCCAGCTCGGTTTCACGCTCGGCGGACAGGACCGGCAGGCGGTTGACCGAAGAGATATACGCGTCGATCGTGCCAAGTGCGCCCGGATTGGCAATGGCCAACGCCAGGGCGTTGCCGGAAGCGGCCAACGAGGTACTGGGTTGTTTCATAGCGGGGGTCTCCGGAAAGCGAAGGGGTAACGACATGGATTCGATGTTAGCACTCTAGTAAAGGGAGTGCTAATTCGACTATTGCGGTGCGTCAAAGTTTCACCGGGACATTGTGTCCCTGTTTATTTTTTGCTCGTCCATTTGCACGACACCTCAGGCGTGGGCAGCCTGTGGGTGCCTGTGCGACGGCCCTACCAACCCAGGCGCTTCAGGCCTTCTGCGGTCGCTTCGCCGTCCGGGCGGACGAACAGGGCGCCGCGGGGGTCCATGAACACCTGGTATTTCGCGCCATCGAACAGCGGCATGTAGGCCCCGCTTCCAAATTGGACATCGACAAAGGGGAACCAGTTCGGAAAACTTTTCTTCAAGGAGCCCAGGTCGGGCGCCGGCCAGTCATCCAGCGCATGGACCGAGCGGGTCGCCGACGCCTCGCGCGCCGTATCGCTATAGCGTCCTGACAAGCGCTCCAGACGGTACAGCGGCGGCACGCCGGCCATCAGCGCGGGCAGTTTCCAGCGCACGACCCGGGCGTCGATCTGCCACTGGTCGCCGTACAGCACGTATTGCTTGGGGCTGATGCCCGGCGCCGTGGCCGTGACCTGGAACTGGCCTTCGGCCTGCTGGCGCACCTCGATGCGGGCCACGGATTCGTCCGTGGTCAGGCGGAAGAACTGGACCAGCGACAGCGCCAGCAACCCCGACACGCATCCCAGCAACACCAGCATCAGGCCGAACAGGCGCCGCACCGGCCGGAACTGGAACATCTTGCGGCCGCGTTCGTCGCGGGGGCCGCCCCGGCCCAGCAGCATGGCCAGGCCCGGCAGCAGGACGACGACGGCGCCCAGAAGGATCCAGACGAAGGGAGCGATACCGTTGATCAAATCAGGCGTTCCTATTCAAGGAAACCGCGGGTCCCAGCCCGGCGCGCGCAGGGCGCCCCGAGCCTGCCGCGGCAGGCTCCCCAGTATAGAAGCGCGTTTTCAGGCTGCCGGTTTTCCAAGCCGTTCGACGTGAAACCGGATGTGATCCTCGATATAGGTCGAGATGAAGTAGTAGCCATGGTCGTAACCGGCCTGGCGGCGCAGTGTCAGCGGCTGATCGGCGGCGGCGCAGGCCGCCTCGAATACGTCGGGATACAACTGCTCGGCCAGGAATTGGTCTGATTCGCCTTGGTCGATCAGGATGCCGTCGGGGAAGGGGCGGGTCAGACCGCGCATCAGGGCAGACGCGTCGTACGCGGCCCAGTCCTGGACGTTGTCGCCCAGATAGGCGCCGAACGCTTTTTTGCCCCACGGGCACAGGCTGGGCGCGGCAATGGGTGCAAACGCCGACACCGACCGGAACTTGCCGGGGTTGCGCAGCGCCAGCACCAGCGCGCCGTGGCCGCCCATGGAGTGGCCGAAAATGCCCGTGCGCGACGCGTCGCCGGGCAGGGAGCCGCCGGTGACGATGCCATGCAGTTCGTCAGTGACGTAGCTGTACATGCGGTAGTGGTCGCGCCAGGCGGGCGTGGTGGCGTCCACGTAGAAACCGGCGCCCGTGCCCAGATCCCAGCTTTCGTCTTCGCCGGGCACATTCGCGCCGCGCGGGCTGGTGTCGGGCGCAACCAGCATGACGCCCAGTTCGGCCGCCAGGCGCTGGGCGCCTGCCTTGATCATGAAGGTCTCTTCCGTGCAGGTCAGCCCGGCCAGATAGAACAGCACCGGCACCGGGCCATGCTCGGCTTGCGGCGGCACGTAGACCGAAAAACGCATGGGCAGGCCGATGGCGGCGGAGTCATGGCGGTAGTAGCGCTGCGTGCCGCCAAAGCACCGATGTTGGGAAATGAGTTTCAAGGCCACAGGCATGGATTTTCTCCGGTCAGGGGGTGAAAAAAACGTCTGCGGGTTAGGGTATATCCACGGTACGACGTTCCGTCGCCAAATGTTAACCTGCCCCTCATACGGGCCCGGCGGTAAAAAAAGAAACGATTCCGTGCCCATATTGTGATCACGGGACTTGACCAGCGCCCACCGTGGCACTATTTATATACCGTGAGCGAAGACAACCCGTTCTTCCAGATACGCAAGCCCTGACACTATGGCCCGTCTGCCCCGTCTGTACGCCCCCGGGCTGCCCCAACTGGTGCAGGCCAACTTCATTTCGCCGCTGGCCGCGCCATCGCAGCCCGCGCCCGCCGATATCCTGAACCAACTGGCCACGTGGCTGGGCGAATCCGCCCAACGCCATCGGGTCTCGGTTCACGGCTGGCTGCTTGCCAACGACCGCATCCTGCTGCTGGCCACACCGGCCGACGAAGAAGGCCTGCCCAGGCTGATGCAGACGCTGGGCCGCAATCTGGCGGCGCGTTTGCGCGGCGGCCGGGTGTTCGCGGGCCGCTACCGATCCGCGCTGCTGGAACCTGGTGCATGGGTCTTGCCCGCGCTGGTCTGGCTGGAAACCTACCCGGTGCGCAGCGGCGCCTCGCAAGATCCCGATTCGTGGCCCTGGTCCTCGGCGGCCAGCCACACCGGCAATACGACGGCGGCGCCCGCGCAGTGGCAATCTGATCACGCCGATTACTGGGCGTGCGGCAATACCCCGTTCGACCGCCAGGCCAATTACCGCAAACGCCTGCAGGACGGTTTGTCGCGCGAGGAAACGCAGCGCATCGATCAAGCCGTTTCGGGCCAATGGGCGCTGGGTGGCGCAAGCTTCATCGCAAGCCTCGCCCATACGGCCAGCCGGCGCGTCGCACCCGGCCAGCGTGGCCGGCCGCGCAAGAAGCCGGCTGCCCCGGCGGACGCCGAGTCCGGCTCCGCCGCCCCGCCGACATCCACGCCGACCACAACCTCCTGACAACCGACCCGCCTTCATGGCGGGTTTCTTTTTGGCGGGTTTTCTTTTTGGCGGGTTTTCTTTTTGGCGGAGTTCTTTCCAGCGTCGTCTTTCAGCGCCGCCGGGACGAGGCTGTGCATTTTTCGCCACATCGCGCGCTTGATATTTCGCAGCCAAACACCCCATTTAAATGGGGACGAATGAGGCGAAAATTGGGGATTCCACTAGGTCCGACTGGACCGAGCCTGACACCCCTCCGTGGCAAGCCAATAACGGCGCGCCTGTTGTTATGTCCCTATATTTATGCCCTATGATGGAGCATCAATATAAATAGGGTCATACCCTATTTGTTCTTATTGCACCCTACTTGCAGCGGGGGTATTGTCCGTCTCCTGCACTGCAACATTACGACGCAGGCCCACTGCGGAGCGCGCCATGCCCCAAATTACCCCGATCGAATCCTGTCCCACCGCCAAGGCGACCCCCATCGATGCCAGCCGCATCGGTCTGCCTTCGGCCCAGGGCCTGTACCACCCCAAGAATGAGCATGACGCCTGCGGCGTCGGTTTTGTTGCGCACATCAAGGGCAAGAAAAGCCACGCGATCATCCAGCAAGGCCTGAAGATCCTGGAGAACCTGGACCACCGCGGCGCGGTCGGCGCAGACAAGCTGATGGGCGACGGCGCGGGCATCCTGATCCAGATCCCGGACACGCTCTACCGCGACGAACTGAGCCAGCAAGGCATCATCCTGCCGCCTCCGGGCGAGTACGGCGTGGCCATGGTGTTCCTGCCCAAGGAAACCGCCTCGCGCCTGGCTTGCGAACAGGAACTGGAACGTTCCGTGCGCGCCGAAGGCCAGGTCGTCCTGGGCTGGCGCAATGTGCCGGTGGACGTCGACATGCCCATGTCGCCCACCGTGCGCGACTGCGAACCCGTCATCCGCCAACTGTTCATCGGCCGTGGCGCCGACGTGATGGTGCCCGACGCGCTGGAACGCAAGCTGTACGTGATCCGCAAGACCGCCAGCCACGCCATCCAGGCCATGCATCTGGCCCACGGCAAGGAATACTTCGTGCCGTCGGCCTCGGTGCGCACCGTGGTCTACAAGGGCCTGCTGCTGGCCGACCAGGTGGGCCGCTACTACCGCGACCTGGCCGACACCCGCACGGTGTCCGCCCTGGCGCTGGTGCACCAGCGCTTCTCGACCAACACGTTCCCCGCCTGGCCGCTGGCCCACCCGTACCGCATGATCGCCCACAACGGCGAAATCAACACGGTCAAGGGCAACTTCAACTGGCTGCGCGCCCGTGAAGGCATGATGCAGTCGGCCGTGCTGGGCGACGACCTGAAGAAGCTGTACCCCATCGTCTACGAAGGCCAGTCCGACACCGCCACGTTCGACAACTGCCTGGAACTGCTGGTGAATTCGGGCTATTCACTGGCCCACGCCATGATGATGATGATCCCGGAAGCCTGGGAGCAGCACACGCAGATGGACGAGTCGCGCCGCGCGTTCTACGAGTACCACGCCGCCATGATGGAGCCGTGGGACGGCCCCGCCGCCGTCGCGTTCACCGATGGCCGCCAGATCGGCGCCACGCTGGACCGCAACGGCCTGCGTCCCGCCCGTTACCTGGTCACCGATGACGATATGGTCATCCTGGCCTCGGAAGCCGGCACGCTGTCGATCCCCGAGAACCGCATCGTCAAGAAGTGGCGCCTGCAACCGGGCAAGATGTTCCTGATCGACCTGGAACAGGGCCGCATCATCGACGACGCCGAGATCAAGTTGCAGCTGGCCAACAGCCGCCCGTACCGCCAGTGGATCGAACGCCTGCAGATCAAGCTGGAATCGCTGCCGGCGCCGCGCCAGGTTGCGGTCGCCACGCAGTCGGCCGTGTCGCTGCTGGACCGCCAGCAGGCCTTCGGCTGGACCCAGGAAGACTACAAGTTCATCCTGGAACCCATGGCCTCGACCGGCGAGGAAGTCATCGGCTCGATGGGCAACGACGCCCCGCTGGCCGTGTTGTCGGACCGCGCCAAGCCGTTCTACAACTACTTCCGCCAGTTGTTCGCCCAGGTCACGAACCCGCCGATCGACCCCATCCGCGAACAGCTGGTGATGTCGCTGGTGTCGTTCATCGGCCCCAAGCCCAACCTGCTGGACATCAACAACGTCAACCCGCCGCTGCGCCTGGAAGTGTCCCAGCCGGTGCTGGACTTCGCCGCCATGGCGCAGATCCGCGACATCGAGCAGGTCACGGGCAAGAAGTTCCGCAGCTTTGAACTGGACATCACGTACCCCGCCGCCTGGGGCCCCGAGGGCATCGAAGCCCGCGTGGCCGCGCTGTGCGCGCGCGCCGTCGATGCGGTGCAAAGCGGCTACAACATCCTGATCGTGTCGGACCGCCTGGTCGACAGCGAGCGCGTGGCCATTCCCGCGCTGCTGGCAACCTCCGCCGTCCACCAGCACCTGATCCGCGCCGGCCTGCGCACCAACACCGGCCTGGTCGTGGAGACCGGTTCGGCGCGCGAAGTGCACCACTTCGCGCTGCTGGGCGGCTACGGCGCCGAAGCCATTCACCCCTACCTGGCGCTGGAATCGCTGGGCAAGATGAATGACCCCGAAAAGGCCGTGAAGAACTTCATCAAGGCGATCGGCAAGGGCTTGAACAAGGTCATGTCCAAGATGGGCATCTCGACCTACATGTCCTACACCGGCGCGCAGATCTTCGAAGCGGTGGGCCTGCAAAGCGCCCTCGTGAACAAGTACTTCACCGGCACCTCGTCCAACATCGAAGGCATCGGCATCTTCCAGGTGGCCGAAGAAGCGCTGCGCCAGCACCGCGCGGCGTTCAGCACCGACCCGGTGCTGGCCAACGATCTGGACGCCGGCGGCGAATACGCCTACCGCGTGCGCGGCGAAGAGCACATGTGGACGCCGGATTCCATCGCCAAGCTGCAGCACGCCTCGCGCGCCAACAACTACCGCACGTATAAGGAATACGCGCAGATCATCAACGACCAGAGCCGTCGCCACATGACCCTGCGCGGCCTGTTCGAGTTCCGCTTCGACCCGTCGCGCGCCATCCCGCTGGACGACGTCGAATCGGCCAAGGACATCGTCAAGCGCTTTGCCACCGGCGCCATGTCGCTGGGTTCGATCTCGACCGAAGCGCACTCGGTGCTGGCCGTGGCCATGAACCGCATCGGCGGCAAATCCAACACCGGCGAAGGCGGCGAAGACGAGCTGCGCTACCGCGCCGAAATGCGCGAAGGCAAGAGCACCATCAAGGACGGCGACACGCTGGCCTCGCTGCTGGGTTCCGACCGCATCGAAGCCGACGTCGTGCTGAAGAAGGGCGACTCGCTGCGCTCGAAGATCAAGCAGGTGGCGTCGGGCCGTTTCGGCGTGACCGCCGAGTACCTGTCGTCGGCCGACCAGATCCAGATCAAGATGGCGCAAGGCGCCAAGCCCGGCGAAGGCGGCCAGTTGCCCGGCCACAAGGTGTCGGAATACATCGCCAAGCTGCGCTATTCTGTGCCGGGCGTGGGCCTGATTTCGCCCCCGCCGCACCATGACATCTACTCGATCGAAGACTTGGCCCAGCTGATCCACGATCTGAAGAACGTGAATTCCAAGGCCTCGGTGTCGGTCAAGCTCGTGTCCGAAGTGGGCGTGGGCACGGTCGCCGCCGGTGTCGCCAAGGCCAAGGCCGACCACGTCGTGATCGCCGGCCATGACGGCGGCACGGGCGCGTCTCCGGTGTCGTCCATCAAGCACGTGGGCACGCCGTGGGAACTGGGCCTGGCCGAAACGCAGCAGACGCTGGTGCTGAACCGCCTGCGCAGCCGCATCCGCGTGCAGGCCGACGGCCAGATGAAGACCGGCCGCGACGTCGTCATCGGCGCGCTGCTGGGCGCCGACGAATTCGGCTTCGCGACCGCCCCGCTGGTCGTCGAAGGCTGCATCATGATGCGCAAGTGCCACCTGAACACCTGCCCGGTGGGCGTGGCCACGCAAGACCCGGTCCTGCGCAAGAAATTCCAGGGCAAGCCCGAGCACGTCGTGAACTTCTTCTTCTTCATCGCCGAAGAAGTCCGCGAAATCATGGCCCAGCTGGGCATCCGCAAGTTCGACGACCTGATCGGCCGCGCCGATCTGCTGGACATGCGTTCGGGCGTCGAGCACTGGAAGGCGCAAGGGCTGGACTTCGCCCGCGTGTTCCATCAAACGCAGTCGGATGCCGACGTGCGCCAGACCGAAGAGCAGGACCACGGCCTGGCCGGCGCGCTGGACCACCAGTTGATCGACCGCAGCCGCCCCGCGCTGGAACGCGGCGAAAAGGTGTCGTTCATCGTGCCGGTGCGCAACCGCAACCGCACGATCGGCGCCATGCTGTCGGGCGCCGTGGCTTCGCGCTACGGCCATGACGGCTTGCCGGACGACACCATCCACATCCAGTGCAACGGCACCGCCGGCCAAAGCTTCGGCGCGTTCCTGGCGCACGGCATCACGATGGACCTGGTGGGCGAAGGCAACGACTACGTCGGCAAGGGCCTGTCCGGCGGCCGCATCATCGTGCGCTCGCCCAACGACTTCCGCGGCTTCGGCCCCGACCACATCATTGCCGGCAACACCGTGCTGTACGGCGCGCTGGCAGGCGAAGCGTTCTTCAATGGCGTGGCCGGCGAACGTTTCGCGGTGCGTAACTCCGGCGCCGCGACGGTCGTGGAAGGCACGGGCGACCATGGCTGCGAATACATGACGGGCGGCACGGTCGTGGTGCTGGGCGCGACGGGCCGCAACTTCGCGGCCGGCATGTCGGGCGGCGTGGCGTATGTGTGGGATCCGGAACGCACGCTCAAGCACCGCGTCAACCTGTCGATGGTTGAACTGGAAGGCGTGGCACCGCATGCGGAACAGCAGGCGGGCAACAACATCGACATCTGGCACAGCGCGCAGCGCGGTGGCGAACGCGAGACGGATGAAACCATCCTGCGCCGCCTGGTGGAAGACCACTTCCGCTACACCGGCAGCTACCGCGCCCGCGAGATCCTGGGCGACTGGGAAGCCTCGCGCGGCAAATTCGTAAAGGTCATGCCGACGGACTACCGTCGCGCATTGGGTGAAATGTGGCGTGCAGCCAACCAGCAACAACTGGCTGCGTGAGGGATACCATGGGAAAGATTACCGGCTTTATGGAATTTCAGCGTCTGCAGGAGGCCTCCGAGGCCCCGCAGAAGCGGCTGAAGAACTGGCGCGAATTCGTGCTGCACCTGACCGATGACCAGGCCAAGCAGCAAGCCGCGCGCTGCATGGACTGCGGCATCCCGTTCTGCAACAACGGCTGCCCGGTCAACAACATCATCCCGGACTGGAATGACCTGGTGTACAAGCAGGACTGGCGCCGCGCGCTGGACGTGCTGCACTCCACCAACAACTTCCCCGAGTTCACCGGCCGCATCTGCCCGGCGCCGTGTGAGGCCGCCTGTACCTTGAACATCAACAGCGACGCTGTCGGCATCAAGTCCATCGAACACGCGATCATCGACAAGGGTTGGGCCGAAGGCTGGGTCGCCCCGCTGGTGCCGGCCAAGAAGACGGGCAAGAAGGTCGCGGTCGTGGGCTCCGGCCCCGCCGGCATGGCGTGCGCGCAGCAACTGGCGCGCGCCGGCCACTCCGTGACGCTGTTCGAAAAGAGCGACCGCATCGGCGGCCTGCTGCGCTACGGCATCCCGGACTTCAAGCTGGAAAAGCACCAGATCGACCGCCGCATTTCGCAGATGGAAGCCGAGGGCGTGGAATTCGCGCCGTCGACCTACATCGGCAACCCGAAGGACCCCGTGGCCGATGGCCTGACGGTGCGCACGCCGGATTCGCTGAAGGCGGAATTCGACGCGATCGTCATGACGGGCGGTTCCGAAACCCCGCGCGACCTGCCGGTGCCGGGCCGCGAACTGTCGGGCGTGTACTACGCGATGGACTTCCTGCGCCAGCAGAACAAGGCCGTTGCCGGCGACCGCCTGACCGACCAGACGCTTGCGAAGGGCAAGCACGTGGTCGTGATCGGCGGCGGCGACACGGGTTCCGACTGCGTGGGCACGAGCAACCGGCACGGTGCGGCTTCGGTCACGCAATTCGAACTGATGCCTCAGCCGCCCGAGTCCGAAAACAAGACCATGACGTGGCCGTACTGGCCGCTGAAGATGCGTACGTCCTCCTCGCACGAAGAAGGCTGCGACCGCGACTGGTCCGTGACCACCAAGCTGCTCAAGGGCAGCAACGGCAAGGTCGAAAAGCTGGTCGGCGCCCGCGTCGAATGGTTCAAGGACGACGCCACCGGCCAGATGAAGATGCGCGAAGTCGAGGGCTCGGAATTCGAGATCAAGGCTGACCTCGTGCTGCTGGCCATGGGCTTCGTGTCGCCGGTGCAGACGGTGCTGGACGCTTTCGGCGTGGACCGGGATGCGCGCGGCAACGTGCGCGCCAACACCGACGACTACCGCACCAACGTCGAAAAGGTATTTGCCGCGGGCGATATGCGCCGGGGCCAGTCGCTGGTGGTCTGGGCCATCCGCGAAGGCCGCCAGTGCGCGCGTTCGGTGGATGCCTACCTGATGGGCGCGAGCGAACTGCCGCGCTGATCCTTTTCTTCTGAAAAGCCCCGTTCGCCGCCTTCGCGCCCCCGCGCCAAGGCGGCGAATGCATTCAGGCAGGCGACATTCGCGTTTCCGTAAGATGCGCCATCGCCCCCTCCCTTGCCCGCCATGTCCTCCGACGCCGCCACCGCTCCGCCCACCTTGCCGCAGATCTTCCTGGCGTTCACCAAAGTCGGGCTGACGAGTTTCGGCGGGGGCTTGAGCGGCTGGATGATGCGGGAATTCGTGCAGCAGCGGCGCTGGATGTCGGAATCCGATTTCCTGTCCGGGCTGGCCCTGGCGCAGTCCTTTCCCGGTGTGAACGTGGTGAACCTGGCCATCTGGATCGGCTTCCGGCTGCGCGGCGGGCCCGGCGCCTTGCTGGGCGGCCTGGGCATCACCGTGGCGCCCATGCTGATGGCGATTGCGCTGGCGGCGCTGTTCGCCAGCATGGCGCAGTCGCACGGCCTGCACGTGGCGATGGCCGGCGTGGCCGCCGCCGCGGTGGGCGTATCGCTGCAGACGGGCTTGCGCGCCGCGCGGCGGGCCTTGATCGGACGGGTGCCCGCCGCCATCATGCTCTGCACCTTCATCGCCATCTTCCTGTTACGCCTGCCGCTGCTGTGGGTGGTGGGCGTGATAGCGCCGTTGTCGATCTTCATTGCGTACACGCGCATCCGCCGGCAGGAGCCGCGCAAATGAACCTGGCGACGCTGCACGACCTGTTCGCGGTGTTCACGCCGCTGTCATTCCTGACCGTGGGCGGCGGCCAGAGCATCCTGCCGGACATCCATCGCCAGGCGGTGGACAGCTACGGCTGGATCAACGATGCGCAGTTCCTGGACTACTTCGCGCTGTCGCGCATCACGCCCGGACCGGCCTCGCTGCTGGTGACCCTGATCGGCTGGCACGTGGGCGGCTGGGCCGGCGCGATCGCGGCGTCGATCGCCATCTTCCTGCCGTGCTCGCTGCTGATCTACGCGCTGGCGCGGGTCTGGGCGCGCTACCGGCATACCGCCTGCATTCGTTCCATCGAAGCCGGGCTGGTGCCGGTGGCCGCCGGCATGATCCTGGCCTCGTCATGCACGATCCTGCGCGCAGCCGAGGGCGGCGCGTGGGCCTGGGCCGTGGCGGCCGCCTCCACCGCGGCGCTGGTCTATACGCGCATCAGTCCTTTCATCATGCTGGGCCTGGGCGCCGGCGTTTTTTTGTTGGCGCTTGCATAGGAACTGTCTGATTCCTGTTGCCGGGCCGCCACGGCGACTTCCGCATCTTTTCACGGTTTGACACATATCAACCGGGCCCTGCGCCAGGTTTGAGAACCTGTGGTCTCACCCTCATGGAAAGATCGGAGAAGAAAAATGTTTTCGCTGAACGGGCGTTTCCGCGCCACCGCCATCGCCGGCCTGATCGCCGCCGGCGCACTCGCCGCTCCCGCGCATGCCCATGAGGCAGGCGACGTGCTGTTCCGGGTGGGCGTGACGCAGGTCCGTCCTTCATCCAACAACGGGTCGGTGCTTGATGGCAGCGTCAAGCTCGACGTCAACAACAACGTGCGCCCGAGCTTCACGCTGGGCTACATGGTCACGCGCAACATCGGCATCGAACTGCTGGGCGCCTGGCCGTTCGAACACGACGTCAGCGGCAGCGGCCTGGGCAAGATCGGCTCCAGCAAGCAACTGCCGCCCACGCTCAGCCTGCAATGGCACATCCTGCCCGACAGCATGATCCAGCCCTACATCGGCGTCGGCATCAACTACACGCACTTCTTCGACACCAAGGCCGAAGGCGCGCTGAAGGGCTCGAACCTGAAGCTGGGCGACTCGTGGGGCGTGGCCGCGCAATTGGGCGCGGACTTCAAGATCAACGAACGCTGGTTCATGAACGCCGACATCCGCTACATCGACATCAAGTCGAAGGTGAAGCTGGACGGCCAGCACATCGGCACCGCACGCATCGATCCGTGGGTGGCCACGCTGGGCGTGGGCTACCGCTTCTAAGCGATCAACTGCTGGCGCAACGCCTGCAGCGCAGGCGTATCGTCATCCGCACGCCAGACCAGCTGGGTCTGCGCGTGCGCATACGAGCCGGACAGCGCGCTGACGCAGACCGAATGTTCCGCACCCAACACCGCCAGCACCGAACGCGGCACGATGGCGACACCTGAGCCTGCCGCCACGCACGCCACGATGGCGTGATACGACGCAAACTCCATCACCCTGCCTGGCGCCAGGCCTTCGTGGTTCAACCACGATTCCAGGATGCGCCGATACGAACACCCTGCCGCAAACGCGATGACCGTGCGGTCGCCAAGATCCCGGGCGCTGGTGATTGCTCCCCAGGCCAGCGGCGAAATCAGCGTCAGCTCTTCTTTGAAGGCATCGATGGCCGCCAGGCCGTCCGCCGAAAACGGCTGGGCCACGAACGCCGCATCGATGTCGTAGTTGCGTACCTTGGCCGCCAACGCGCCGGACGTGCCCGTGACCAATTCGATTCCCACCTGCGGCCACGCCGCGTGATAGGCCGCCAGGATCGGCGGCAGGCGCGCGGCTGCCGTGCTTTCCATCGTGCCGATGCGCAACACGCCTTGCGGCGCGCCATCGCGCACCGCAGCCTGCGCCTCGTCCGACAGGCGCAGCAGACGGTCGGCGTACGACAGCAGCACGCGCCCCTGGTCCGACAACACCAGACGGCGGTTCTGGCGCCGAAAGAGTGGGGCATTCAGCGAGGCTTCCAGCTGCTTTAACCGCGTCGAGACATTGGACTGCACTCGGTTCAGGTGCTGGGCCGCGCGCGCCACGCCGCCCTGATCGGCCACCGCCTTGAAGATCTGCAACGCGTCGAGATCCAAGTTTCTCATTTCAAGAACCTATGTTCTTAATAATTCACTATTAAAGATATTAGTACAGCCGTAGAGTGGATGCATGTCAACGCCTGCTTACCCTTCCGTTCCCGACTCCCGCAGCGCCGCCAGCCTGGCCTGGCCCGCCGCTCTGGCGCTGGCCGCCGCCATGGGGATCGGCCGTTTCGCCTTCACCCCGGTCTGGCCGCTGATGGCGCAGGAAGGCGGCTTGTCTTTGGCGCAGGGCAGCTGGATCGCCTCGGCCAACTATGCGGGCTATCTGCTGGGCGCCCTGGCGGCCGTCGTCTGGCCGGTGCGCCACCCGCGCGGCCAATTGGCGCTGAGCCTGCTGGCGGTAGCGCTGCTGACGCTGGCCATGCCGCTGATCCATGACGTCGCTTTCTGGTGCGCGCTGCGGCTTGCGGCGGGGTATGCCAGCGCCAGCGCCTTCATCTGCGTGGCCAGCTCGCGGCCCGTGCCGGCGGGCGACCCGCGCGAGCCCGCGGCGTCGGGGCTGACCTATGCCGGCGTGGGCGCGGGCATCGCGCTGACGGGGCTGGCCTGTCTGGCGCTGATGGCCTGGGGCGTCCGGGCCGACGGCATGTGGCTGGCCCTGGGCGGGTTGACGCTGGCCCTGTCCGCCATCGCCTGGCCGGGGCTGAACCGACCCGCCGTCTCCGCCCGGCCATCGGCCGCCGCCGCGCGACCCGCCCCGATGTCCCCCGCGATTCCCCGGCTGGCGCTGCACTACGGCGTATTCGGCGTGGGCTACATCATTCCCGCCACCTTCCTGCCCGCGATGGCCAAGGAGGTCATCTCCGACCCCGCCATCTTCGGCTGGGCCTGGCCGCTGTTCGGGTTGGCCGCGGCGGTTTCCTGCCTGCTGGTTCCCAGGCTTGCGCGCGGTCGTGACGACAAGCGCGTCTGGCAGGGCGCCCAGGCGCTGATGGCGCTGGGCATGCTGGCCGTGGCGCTGTGGCACCACATCGCCGCCGTGATCGTGGCCGCGTTGCTGGTGGGCGGCACCTTCATGGTGATCACGCAGGCGGGCATGCTGACCGCCCGGCGCGCCGCCAGCGCCGCTGCCCCCCGGGCCGCCGCCATCATGACCGCCGCGTTTGCCGCCGGACAGATTCTGGGGCCGCTGCTGGCCTCGTGGGCCGCGCACTGGGGCGCGGGCCTGCCGCAAGTGCTGGGCGCCGGCGCGGGCCTACTCGCGCTCTCGGCCTGGCGCTTGGGAAAAATCACGACAGAAGACAAAGGCGCTGGGCATAATGCGATCGGCCCGCAGGGCTGCACACATTAGAGAAAAGAACGAGGAGTCACCCAGCATGAAATCTTTGCGCCCCCTGATCGCCGCGTTGGCGGCCGTTGCCGCTTTCAGCGGCGCCGCCCAGGCCCAGACCGCCGACTGGCCCGCCAAACCCATCACCATGATCGTTCCCTACGCGCCGGGCGGCTTTGCCGACACACGCGTGCGGCTGCTGGCGCGCAAGCTGGGCGAATCGCTGGGCCAGCCCATCGTGGTCGAGAACAAGGCAGGCGCGGGCGGCGTGGTCGGCACCAACCTGATCGCCAAGGCTGCCCCGGACGGCTACACCATCGGCACGGGCAACCTGGCCCCCATGGCGGTGAACCCGTCGCTGATGAAGGAAATGCCGTACAACCCGCAAAAGGACCTGGCGCCCATCGTCCTGATCGAAAACAGCCCGCTGGTGCTGAGCGTGAATAACGAGCTGCCGGTCAAGACGCTGGCCGACTTGATCGCGCTGGCGAAGAAGCAACCCGGCAAGCTGTCCTTCGGTTCGTCTGGCGTGGGCGGCGCGCACCACCTGTCGGGCGAAATGTTCCGCGAACAGGCCAAGATCGACATCGTGCACGTCCCTTACAAGGGCGGCAGCCTGGCCGCGACCGACCTGATGGGCGGCCATATCTCGATGATGTTCGAAATGGGCTATTCCGCGCTGCCCGCCATCCAGGGCGCCAAGATCCACCCCATCGCCGTCACGTCCGCCAAGCGCCTGGACGTGCTGCCTGACGTGCCGACGATGGCCGAATCGGGCCTGCCGGGCTTCGAGTCCTACAACTGGCAGGGCATCGTGGCGCCGGCGGGCACGCCGGCGCCGATCATCGCCAAGTTGAACGCCGAATTCAACCGCATCCTGAAGGAACCGGATGTGCAGAAGGCCATCGCCGACACCGGCAGCCAGGCCGGCGGCGGCACGCCCGAAGAATTCGCGGCCTTCATCAAGAGCGAAACCGAGAAGTGGGCCCACGTCATCAAGGCTGGGAACATCCAGCTTCAATAACCCCTAGGAGTCTTCCCATGGCCACCCGTCTGCTTGACCTTCTGAAGTTGGACCATCCCATCATCCAGGCCCCCATGGCGGGCGGCGCAACCACGGTGGAGCTGGTGTCCGAGGCGTCGAAAGCGGGTGTCCTGGGGTCGCTCGGGGCGGCCTACATGAGCCCTGAGCAGATCGAGGCGGCGGTGGCGGACATCCGTGCCCGCACGCCGCGCCCGTTCGCCATCAACCTGTTCGCATCCGTGCCGGAGCAGCCCACCCAGGGCGACACCGGCCGCATGCTGGCCCTGATGGCCCGCTACCATGAACAATTGGGCCTGCCGGCCCCCGCCGCGCCCGGCCCGCAGGCCGACCCGCTGCCCGGACAGATCGACGCCGTCCTGCGGCTGCGCCCGGCGGTCTTCAGCTTCACCTTTGGCCGGATCCCGGGCGACGTGCTGGCGCGCTGCCGTGAACTGGGCATCCTGACCGTCGGCACGGCCACCACCGTGCGCGAGGCGGTCGCGCTGGAGCAGGACGGGGTAGACGCCGTCGTGGCCCAGGGGGCCGAAGCGGGCGGGCACCGCGGCACCTTCCTGGACGATTTCGAACAATCGCTGATCGGCACCATGGCGCTGGTGCCGCAGATGGCGGACGCGGTTTCCGTGCCGGTGATCGCCTCCGGGGGCATCATGGACGGCCGCGGCATCGCCGCCGCGCTGGCGCTGGGCGCCGAGGTGGCGCAAATGGGGACGGCCTTCCTCACAACAGACGAGTCGGGCATCAGCGACGCCTACAAGGCCGTGCTGCCGGCATCGCGCGCCGAACAATCCCGCGTGACCCGCGCCTTCTCGGGCCGGCCCGCGCGCGGCATCTCCAACGCCTTCATGCGCGACGCCGACGCCATCGGCGCCGACATCCTGCCGTATCCGCTGCAGAATGCGCTGACCCGCCCCATGCGCACGGCGGGCGGCAAGGCCGGCAATATCAACGTGCTGTCCCTGTGGGCAGGGCAGGCCGCCCCGCTGGCCCGGCGCGAACGCACGGCCGACCTGGTCGACCGCCTGGCCCGGGAAACCCTGGCGGCCCAGGCGCGCCGCTGAGCGCCGGTCAGGTCCCGCCCGGCGTCCGGCGCCGGGGCGGGCGATTGTCCCTGATACCGAAAACACTGTTCCACTGGCGACCTATCGCATTGTGATTACAAAGCGTCGGGCTACAATGGCGCCTCGCCGCTGGGGGCCAGAGTCCGTCTTGGTCCCCCGCACCTGAGATAACCGGGCGCTTCCCGACGCAGCCTGTCTTGCCCGCGCCGCCCCGGTTAGCCGTCCTGCGTGTCGACAAGGCAACAGGGCAAGCTCCGCCACCGAAACACCCATTTCGTTGCCCATGCCCGCTCAAACAAGCAGCACCCCGGAATTCGCCCTGCGCCTGGAAGGTGTGGCGCTAGGCTACGGTGATTTCACCGTCTTGCGCGATATCTCCATGGACGTGCGCGCGGGCCAAGTGGTCGCCGTCATGGGCGGCTCGGGTTCGGGCAAGACCACGCTGTTGCGGGCGGCCACCGGCCAGCTCGTCGCGCAGCAGGGCCAGGTCCTGGCGTTCGGCCAGGACATCGGCCGCGCCAGCCGCGCCGAACTGCAATCCTTGCGCAAGCGCATGGGCGTGCTGTTCCAGCAGGGCGCGCTCTTCACCGACCTGAATGTGTTCGAAAACGTCGCGTTCCCGCTGCGCGAACACACCAAACTGTCCGAATCCGACATCACCGACCGCGTCCTGGACAAACTGGACGCCGTCGGCCTGCGCGCCGCGGCGCACTTGAAGGTGGCCGAGATCTCCGGCGGCATGGCGCGCCGCGTCGCGCTCGCCCGCGCCGTGGTGCTGGAACCCGAACTGATCCTGTACGACGAACCCTTCGCCGGGCTGGACCCGATCTCGCTGGGCATCACCGCCCGCCTGATCCGCAGCCTGGCCGACCGCCTGGGTTGCGCCTCGGTGCTGATCACCCACGACGTGCAGGAGTCCTTCGCCATTGCCGACCAGGTGTACCTGGTGGGGCAGGGCAAGCTTGCCGCCGCCGGCACCCCGGAATCGCTGTCGGCCTCGCAAGACCCGTATGTCCAGCAATTCCTGAAAGGCGAACCCGACGGCCCGGTCGCGTTCCAGTATCCCGAAACGCCCGCTTTCCAGAAGTGGCTTTCCGAACAGAAAGGGCGCAAAGCATGAGCGGATCCCACAATCCCGTGAGCGCGCTGGGCGGTTGGGTGCGCAACCTCGTCTCCGGCATCGGCTACTTCACCCGCTTCTTCGGCGGCATGCTGGCACGCAGCGGCATCGTGTTCTCGCGCCCGCGCCTGGTCTCGCAACAGGTCCATTTCATCGGCAACTATTCGCTCCTGATCATCGCCGTGTCCGGCATGTTCGTGGGCTTCGTGCTGGGGCTGCAGGGCTATTACACGCTGAACCGCTATGGGTCCGAAGAAGCGCTGGGGCTGCTGGTCGCCCTGTCGCTGGTGCGCGAACTGGGTCCAGTCGTGACGGCGCTGCTGTTCGCGGGCCGCGCGGGCACGTCCCTGACCGCCGAAATCGGCCTGATGAAGGCCGGCGAACAACTGTCGGCCATGGAAGTCATGGCCGTCGACCCGATCCGCCGCGTGCTGGTGCCGCGCCTGTGGGGCGGCATCATCGCCATGCCCATCCTGGCGGCAGTGTTCTCCATGGTGGGCATCCTGGGCGGCTGGGTCGTCGGCGTCCTGATGATCGGCGTGGACGCGGGCGCGTTCTGGTCGCAGATGCAAAGCGGCGTCGATGTCTGGAACGACGTGGCCAACGGGGTCATCAAGAGCCTGGTGTTCGGCGTCACGGTGACGCTGGTGGCGCTCTATGAAGGCTGGCAGGCTCGGCCCACCCCCGAAGGCGTCGCCCGCGCCACCACGCGCACCGTGGTCGTGGGCTCCCTGGCGGTACTTGGGCTGGACTTCCTGCTCACCGCCTTGATGTTTGGAAATTGAAACGGATCGATCATGTCACGCGAAAAAACCGACTTCTGGGTAGGCCTGTTTGTACTGCTGGGCGCGATCGCGCTGGTGTTCCTGGCGTTGCGCGCTGGCAACCTCAGCACCTTTTCCTTCGCCCCGACCTATACGCTATCGGCCAATTTCGATAACGTAGGCGGCCTCAAGCCGCGCGCCGCGGTCAAAAGCGCTGGCGTCGTGGTGGGCCGCGTGTCCAGCATCACCTTTGACGACAAGACTTTCCAGGCGGTCGTATCGGTGAATCTGGAGAAGGCCTACCAGTTTCCCAAGGACACATCGGCGTCCATCCTCACGTCCGGCTTGCTGGGCGAACAGTACCTGGGCCTGACGGCGGGCAGCGAAGAAGAGAACTTTACCGACGGCGGAAAAATCCGCTATACACAAAGCGCGGTTGTGCTTGAACAGCTGATCAGCCAGTTCCTGTACGGCTCCGCGGAGAAGCAGGGCGCGGCCTCAGAACCCGAACCCGCCGCGAAAGCGCCAAATTGAAGACGATGCGAAAGAAGCCGTAACAGGCTGCACTTGGCCATCGCAATATCATAAGAATCGTCGATAGGAATGCCCTGATCATGAACAAGAACGCAATTTCCCGAATTGCCACCATCGCAGCGGCGGGTGCGCTGATGGCCGGCTGCGCCGCGCCGCAGAACCCGGATCCGCGCGATCCGTGGGAAGGCTTCAACCGGGGCGTCTACAAGTTCAACGACACGGTCGACCGCGCGGTATTCAAGCCGGTCGCTCAGGCCTATACCTTCGTCACGCCGCAGCCCGTTCGCAGCTGCGTGCACAACATCTTCAGCAACGTCGGCGACCTCTGGTCCGGCGCCAACAGCTTCCTGCAGGGCCGCGGCCACGACTTCGTGAACACGCTGGGTCGCTTCCTGTTCAACACCACGATGGGCGTGGGCGGCTGCTTCGACGTGGCCTCGGCCAACGGCGCGCGCAAGATCCCCAATGACTTCGGCACGACGCTGGGCGTATGGGGCTTCGGCCAGGGCCCGTACCTGGTGCTGCCGTTCTTCGGCTCGTCCACGGTGCGCGACGGCGCAGGCCTGGTCGGCGATTTCTACGGCACGACCTACGGCTACATGGGCGTCGACTCCATCGACAACGTGCGCCTGCGCAACTCGCTGTGGGGCCTGCGCCTGGTCGACACGCGCGCCAGCCTGCTGAACGCCACCGACACGATCGACCGCGTCGCGCTGGATCCGTACAGCTTTATCCGCGACGCCTACCTGCAACGCCGCAACGCCATGGTGCTGGGCCACCGCGTGGAAGACGAAGGCGCCCTGCCCAACTACGAAGACGACGAGGGCGATGCCCCTGCCGCCGGCAAGGCCGCCCCCGTGCCGGCACCCGCAACCAAGTAAGCTGTGGCTTGCGTTCATCGGTACAGTAAGGAGTTTTGATGCGATTTGCTTTTGTTTCCCTGTTGCAGCGCCTGACTTTCGCGGGCCTGCTGGGCCTTGCCGCCGCCGGCGCCGCGCAGGCCAAACCCGACCCCAACGGCTCGCCCGACCAGTTCGTCCTCGCGACCGCCAATGAAGCGCTGGACGTGCTCAAGGCGGACGGGGCCGTCAAGGCCGGCAACACCACTCGCATCAACGAAGTGGTCAACCAGCACATCCTGCCCTACGTCAACTTCCAGAAGACGACGCGCCTGGCCGCAGGCCGCTACTGGCGCCAGGCATCGGAACAGCAGAAGACGGCCCTGGCCGATGCGTTCCGCGGCACGCTGGTGCGCACCTATAGCGGCGCACTGACCCGCGTCACGCCCAGCACCACCGTCAAGGCCCTGCCGTTCCGCGGCGACCCCAAGGCCGACGACGTGGTCGTGCGCACGCTGATCAGCCAGGCCAACGGCCAGCCGACCGGCGTGGACTACCGCCTGGAAAAAACGCCGCAAGGCTGGAAGATCTACGACATGAACGTCGAAGGCATCTGGCTGATCGAGAACTACCGCAACCAGTTCGCGCAGCAGATCAACCAGAACGGCATCGACGGCCTGATCAAGGCCTTGAACCAGCGCAACCAGTAATTCCCCGGTTCCGGCTGCTGTCGGCCCGGCGCGCCCTTAGTGGCCCGCCGGGCCAATTATTTAAGGGACGGATGATGCCTCCATCCCTACGCCGCCCGGGGCCATAGGCGCTTGCCGCCACGGCGCGCTTATATAATGATCAATTCGCTCTTTCCGGGCACCTCCCCGCCGTCATGTCAGCCGTCAGTCTAGAAAACGTCTCCAAGGTCTACTCGCCGCGCCAGCGCGGCTGGCAGAAGCTGCTCGGGCGCACGCCCGCTCCCGGCTTCCAGGCGCTGGACCATGTCAGCCTGAACATCGAGCACGGCGAGTTCTTCGGCCTGCTCGGCCCCAACGGCGCGGGCAAGACCACCCTGATCTCCATCCTTGCCGGCCTGGCGCACGCCTCGTCCGGGCGCGCCACCGTCTGTGGCTACGACGTCGTGGCCGACTACAAGTCGGCGCGGCGCGCGCTGGGCGTGGTGCCGCAAGAGCTGGTCTACGACCCGTTCTTCACGGTGCGCGAGACCCTGCGCATCCAGTCCGGCTACTTCGGCCTGCGCAACAACGACGACTGGATCGACGAGATCCTGTTCAACCTGGGCCTGGCCGACAAGGCCGACAACAACATGCGCGCGCTGTCCGGCGGCATGAAGCGCCGCGTGCTGGTGGCGCAGGCGCTAGTGCACCGTCCCCCCGTGATCGTGCTGGACGAACCCACCGCGGGCGTGGACGTGGACCTGCGCCGCACCCTGTGGGAATTCATCTCGCGCCTGAACAAGGCCGGCCACACGATCATGCTGACCACGCACTACCTGGAAGAAGCGGAAGCCCTGTGCGGCCGCATCGCCATGCTCAAGCGCGGCCGCATCGTGGCCCTGGACACCACGCAGGCCCTGATGGCCCGCGTCGGTGGCGTCGACCTGGAAGACGCGTTCGTGCGCATCATGCATCAGGGCGACGAGCCCGCCACGCCCGCCCTGCAACCCGAAGAGATTTCGTCATGACGCCGCCCACCGCGACCGCCAGCCAGCCGCTGGTGCAGCCCCGCCTGGATGCGGGCTCCGGTTTTCCGACCCTGCTGCGCAAGGAGCTGCTGCGCTTCTGGAAGGTCGGTTTCCAGACCATCGCCGCCCCCGTCATCACGGCGCTGCTGTACCTGCTGGTGTTTGCGCACGTGCTGGAAGGGCGCCTGATGGTGTACGGCACCGTGCCCTACACCGCGTTCCTGATCCCCGGGCTCATGATGATGAGCATGCTGCAGAACGCGTTCGCCAACCCGTCCTCGTCGCTGATCCAAAGCCGCATCACGGGCAACCTCGTCTTCATGCTGCTGCCGCCGCTGTCGCACCGCGACATCTTCGGCGCCTTCGTGCTGGCGGCCGTCGTGCGCGGCCTGGCCGTGGGCCTGTGCGTGTGGGCGGTGGCGCTGTTCTTCGTGTCGCTCGTCCCCGCCAACCCGCTGTGGCTGCTGGTGTTTGCCGCGCTGTCCTGCGGCATCATGGCCGTGCTGGGCGTGGTGGCGGGCCTGTGGTCTGAAAAATTCGACCAGCTGGCCGCCTTCCAGAATTTCCTGATCATGCCCGCGACGTTCCTGTCCGGCGTGTTCTATTCCATCCACACGCTGCCGCCCTTCTGGCAGAGCGTGTCCCACTGGAACCCCATCTTCTACGCCATCGACGGATTCCGCTACGGGTTCTTCGCGGTGTCGGACGTCTCGCCCTGGCGCAGCCTGGCGGTGGTGACGGCGGTGTTCCTGGCGCTATCGCTGTATGCGCTGCGGCTTCTGGCCAGCGGCTACAAACTCAGGAACTGACGTCCATGCTTCCCACTCCCGCGCAAGTCCGCCAATACATCGCGGACGGCCTGTCCTGTGAACATCTCGACGTGCAAGGCGACGGCTCGCATTTCGACGCCGTCATCGTCAGCACCGCCTTCGAAGGCAAGCGCCTGATCCAGCGCCATCAGCTGGTCTACGCCGCGCTCGGCGACCGCATGAAGGCCGAGATCCACGCGCTGTCGATGCGCACGCTGACCCCCGCCGAATACCAGCAAGCAGGCAAGTGATGGATAAACTCCGCATCACGGGCGGTGCGCGGCTACACGGCGAAATCTCGATTTCCGGCGCCAAGAATTCGGCGCTGCCGATCCTGTGCGCGGGCCTCTTGACTGCCGATGCGCTGACCCTCACCAACGTGCCGCACCTGAACGACACGGCCACCATGCTGCGCCTGCTTGGCCGCATGGGCGTGCGCGCCGAACGCGGCACGGACGGCGTGGTGACGCTGCAGGCCGACCGCGTCGACAACCTGGAAGCGCCGTACGAGCTTGTCAAGACGATGCGCGCCTCCATCCTGGTGCTGGGCCCGCTGCTCGCCCGCTTCGGCGAAGCGCGCGTCAGCCTGCCCGGCGGCTGCACCATCGGCCAGCGGCCGGTGGATCAGCACATTAAGGGCCTGGCCGCGCTGGGCGCCGACATCAGCATCGAACACGGCTTTGTCGTCGCGCGCGCCAAGCGCCTGAAGGGCGCGTCCGTGCGCACCGACATGGTCACCGTCACCGGCACCGAGAACCTGCTGATGGCCGCTGTGCTGGCCGAAGGCCGCACCGTGCTGGAGAACGCCGCGCGCGAACCCGAAGTGGTGGACCTGGCCGAACTGCTCATCAAGATGGGCGCCCGCATCCAGGGGCACGGCACGGACCGCATCGTGATCGACGGCGTTGCCAGCCTGCACGGCGCCGAACACCGCGTCATTTCCGACCGCATCGAAGCCGGCACCTTCCTGTGCGCCGTGGGCGCGGCAGGCGGCGACATCCTGTTGAAGAACACCGACGCCAGCATCCTGGGTGCCACGCTGGACAAGCTGGCCGAAGCCGGCCTGACCATCGAGACCGGCCCGGACTGGATCCGCGGCGCGATGTCAGCGCGCCCGAAAGCCGTGGGTTTCCGCACGCATGAATACCCCGGCTTCGCCACCGACATGCAAGCCCAGGTCATGGCCCTGAATGCGGTCGCCGAAGGCACCTCGGTCATCGCCGAGACGATCTTCGAGAACCGCTACATGCACGTGCAGGAACTGCGCCGCATGGGCGCCGACATCGACATCGACGGCCACACCGCCGTCGTGCGCGGCGTCACGCGCCTGTCGGGCGCAACCGTCATGGCCACCGACCTGCGCGCCTCGGCCAGCCTCGTCATCGCCGGCCTGGCGGCCGACGGCGACACGCTGGTCGACCGCATCTACCACCTGGATCGTGGCTACGACCAGATGGAAGTCAAACTACGCGCCCTGGGCGCGAATATCCAACGCGTTACCGGCAAGGAACAGGCATGAAACACAATAGCCCCCACGCTGCGCCTTCGGCTTGCTGCCCCCCGAGGGGGCTGCCCCGCCTTGGGACGGCCCGGCGGCAAGGCGGCCCCCACGCTGCGCCTTCGGCTTGCTGCCCCGCGAGTGGGCCCGTTCAATTTGAGGCGGCTCGGCAATGAACAATGCCACGACGAAACCCCTGACCCTGGCGCTGTCCAAGGGCCGGATCTTTGAAGAAACCATGCCGTTGTTGGCCGAGGCCGGCATCGAAGTGACGGAAAGTCCGGAAAGCTCGCGCAAGCTGATCCTGCCGACCAGCGACCCTGGCCTGCGCCTGATCATCGTGCGCGCCTCCGACGTGCCGACCTACGTGCAATACGGCGCGGCCGACCTGGGCATCGCGGGCAAGGACGTGCTGATCGAGCACGCCAAGGAACAGCCCGGCGGCCTGTACCAGCCCATCGACCTGAACATCGCCAAGTGCCGCCTGGCCGTGGCGGTGCGCAACGGCTTCGACTACGAAGGCGCCGTGCACCAGGGCGCGCGCCTGCGCGTGGCCACCAAGTACGTCCACTCAGCCCGTGAACACTTTGCGGCCAAGGGTGTGTACGTCGATATCATCAAGCTGTATGGTTCGATGGAACTGGCGCCGCTGGTCGGCCTGGCCGACTGCATCGTCGACCTGGTGTCCACCGGCGGCACGTTGCGCGCCAACGACCTGGTCGCCGTGGAAGACGTCATGCCGATCTCGTCGCGCCTGATCGTCAACCAGGCCGCGTTAAAGACCCGCGGCGCCCGCCTGCAACCGCTGCTGGACGCCTTCGAAAGAGCCGCCTCCCGCAACGCCTGACCCCCGCCCGCCGCGACGCGCGGCGGCCGCTTTCCGCTTTGCTGCATGACGCCATGGCCCTGATCAATCGTCTCGACTCCCGCGATCCCGGATTCAAATCCGCCCTGTCCAAGCTGCTGGCCTTCGAGGCCACCGAGGACGAGTCCATCGACCGCGCCGCCGCCGGCATCCTGGCCGACGTGCGCACCCGCGGCGACGCCGCGCTGGTGGAATACACGCAGCGTTTCGACCGCATGCCGGGCGCATCGGCCGCCACGCTGGAAATCCCCAAGGCCGACTGGCATGCCGCGCTTGCCACGCTGCCGGCCGCCCAGCGCAATGCGCTGGAAGCCGCCGCCGACCGCGTGCGCAGCTACCACGAACGCCAGCGCGCCGAGACCTGGACCTACACCGACGCCGAAGGCACGATGCTGGGCCAGCAGGTGACCCCGCTGGATCGCGTGGGCCTGTACGTGCCGGGCGGCAAGGCCGCCTATCCGTCGTCGGTACTGATGAACGCCATCCCGGCCAAGGTCGCGGGCGTGCCGGAACTGATCATGGTCACGCCCACGCCCGACGGCGTGCGCAACCCGATCGTGCTGGCCGCGGCCGCCATCGGCGGCGTGGACCGCGTGTTCGCCATCGGCGGCGCGCAGGCCGTGGGCGCACTGGCCTACGGCACCAGCACCGTGCCGGCCGTGGACAAGATCGTTGGCCCGGGCAACGCCTATGTCGCCGCCGCCAAGCGCCGCGTGTTCGGCACGGTCGGCATCGACATGATTGCCGGCCCCAGCGAAATCCTGGTCATTTGCGACGGCAAGACGCCGGCCGACTGGATCGCCATGGACCTGTTTTCGCAAGCCGAGCACGACGAACTGGCGCAGTCCATCCTGCTCTGTCCCGACGCCGCGTTCATCGAGGAAGTCGAAGCCGCCATCGCGCGCCTCCTGCCCACGATGCCGCGCGCCGACATCCTGCGCGTCAGCCTGGCCAACCGCGGCGCGCTGATCCAGGTCCAGAGCCTGGACGAGGCCTGCCAGATCGCCAACGACATCGCGCCCGAGCACTTGGAAATCTCCACCGAACAGCCCGAGATCTGGACCGCCAAGATCCGCCACGCCGGCGCGATCTTCATGGGCCGCTTCAGCTCGGAAGCGCTGGGCGATTACTGCGCGGGCCCGAACCACGTGCTGCCCACGTCCCGCACGGCGCGCTTTTCGTCGCCGCTGGGCGTGTATGACTTCCAGAAGCGCTCCAGCCTGATCCAGGTCTCGCACGCGGGCGCCCAGACGCTGGGCCGCATCGCCGCCGAACTGGCGCTGGGCGAGGGCCTGCAGGCGCACGCCGCCAGCGCCCAGTACCGGATCGACAAGCCATGAGCGCGGCCCCGGCGGCAAGCGTCGCCGGCCGCATCGCCGGCACGGTCCGCGCCGATATCCGCGAACTGGCCGCGTATCCGGTGGCCCACGCGGAAGGCTGCATCAAGCTGGACGCGATGGAATGCCCCTACGAGCTGCCCGACGCCGTCCGCGACGACATCGCCCGCACCGTGCGCGACACGGCGCTGAACCGCTATCCGGCGGCGGACCTGTCCGCGCTGCAGCAGGCGGTTAAGGCCAGCTTCGGCGTGCCCGATGGCGCCGACGTGCTGTTCGGCAACGGTTCGGACGAACTCATCCACATCGTCGTGCAGGCCTGCTGCAACCCGGGCGATACGGTGATGTCGCCCTGGCCGTCGTTCGTCTATTTCGACATGGCGGCCCGTTTCGACCACGCTCGCTTTGTCGGCGTGCCGCTGACCGATGATCTGACCCTGGATTTGCCGGCCATGCTGGCCGCCATCCGCGAACACCAGCCCAAGGTTGTGTTCCTGGCCGTGCCCAACAACCCCACCGGCGGGCTCTGGTCCGACCACGACGTGCAGGCGATCATCGCCGCCGCCCCCGGCCTTGTGGTGCTGGACGAGGCCTACCAGCCCTTTGCCGAGCGCAGCTGGATGCCCCAGGTGCTGGACGCGCCCAACGTGGTCGTCATGCGCACGGTCTCCAAGATCGGCCTGGCGGGACTGCGTTTCGGCTACATGGCCGGCCATCCGGACTGGATCGCCGAACTGAACAAGGTGCGCCCGCCCTACAACCTGGACGTACTGACCCAGGCCACGCTGATGACGGTCCTGCGGCACAAAGACGTGCTGGACGAGCAGGCCGCGCGCCTGCGCGCCGACCGCGAACCGCTGGCCGCCGCCCTGGCCGCCTTGCCCGGCGTCAGGGTATTCCCTTCCGCCGGCAACTTCATACTCGCGCGCTTTTCCGGCAAGCTGGACGGCAACGCCGTGCATCTTGCGCTGAAAACGCGCAAAATATTGATTCGTAACTTCTCCAACGCCCATCCGCTCCTGGCCAACTGCCTGCGCATCTCGGTGGGCGCCCCGGCTGAGAACGCCGCCTTGCTGGCTGCCCTGCAAGAGATTTTGAGTGCTTAACATGCGTACCGCAGAGATCACCCGCAACACCAACGAAACCCGCATCCGCGTGGCCATCAACATCGACGGCACCGGCAAGCAGACGATCGACACGGGCGTGCCCTTCCTGGACCACATGCTGGACCAGATCGCGCGCCACGGCCTGATCGACCTCGACATCAAGGCCGAGGGCGACCTGCACATCGATGCGCACCATACGGTGGAAGACGTGGGCATCACGCTGGGCATGGCGATCGCCAAGGCCGTCGGCACCAAGGCCGGCCTGCGCCGCTACGGCCACGCCTACGTGCCGCTGGACGAAGCGCTGTCGCGCGTCGTGGTGGACTTCTCGGGCCGCCCCGGCCTGGAATACCACATCCCGTTCACGCGCGCCCACATCGGCAATTTCGATGTAGATCTCACGCGCGAGTTCTTCCAGGGGCTGGTCAACCACGCGCTGATCACGCTGCATATCGACAACCTGCGCGGTTTCAACGCCCACCACCAGGCGGAAACCGTGTTCAAGGCCTGTGGCCGCGCCCTGCGCATGGCCATGGAAGTCGACCCGCGCATGGGCGACGTCGTGCCCTCCACCAAGGGCGTGCTGTAACGTTCGCCAACCCCACCGCACCAGGCAAAAGAAGTGACCACTATCGCCATCGTCGACTATGGAATGGGCAATTTCCACTCCGTCGCACGCGCCCTGAAGTTCGCCGCCCCCGATGCGGACATCCGCATCTGCAACCAGCCCCAGGACATCGACGCGGCTGACCGCGTGGTGTTTCCGGGCCAGGGCGCCATGGCGGACTGCATGCGCACCCTGAATGAATCCGGCCTGCGCGAAGCGGTCGTGCGCGCCGCGCGCAACAAACCCCTGCTGGGCGTCTGCGTGGGCGAACAGATGCTGTTCGACTCCTCTGAAGAGGGCGGCACGTCCTGCCTGGGCCTGTTCCCCGGCGTCGTGCGCCGCTTCTCGGGCCCGCGCTTTGCCGACCTGATCGCCGCCGACGACGAAGCCTGCCTGGCCGACACCGGCGCGGCCGGCGCGGTCGATACGCGCCCGGAACGGCTGAAAGTGCCGCACATGGGATGGAACAAAGTTCGCCAGACGCGCTCTCACCCTATCTGGGACGGCATTCCGGACGACACGCACTTCTATTTCGTCCATAGTTACTACGCCGACCCGGACGATTCCGGCCTGACTGTTGGTGAAACCGATTATGGCGTCGCCTTTACCTGCGCAGTGGCGGCAGCTAACATTTTCGCGGTGCAGTTCCACCCCGAAAAGAGCGCCGAGCACGGTTTGCGCCTGTATCGCAATTTTGTAGACTGGCAGCCGTAGGCCTAGAGCCTGCTGCGCCAGCCCATTCAACCCCTCTTTCTTTTTTGCTGCCCACCATGCTGCTGATCCCCGCCATCGATCTTAAAGACGGGCGCTGCGTGCGCCTGCGCCAGGGTGACCTGGACGATGCAACGGTGTTCTCCGAAGACCCCGCCGCCATGGCCACCCGTTGGCTTGACCAGGGCGCGCGCCGCCTGCATCTGGTCGACCTGAACGGCGCCGTTGCCGGCAAGCCGAAGAACGAAGCGCCCATCAAGGCCATCCTGGACGCCGTCGGCGACGACATCCCCGTCCAGATCGGCGGCGGCATCCGCGACCTCGACACCATCGAGCGCTACCTTGACGCCGGCATCTCCTACGTGATCATCGGCACCGCCGCGGTCAAGAACCCGGGCTTCCTGCAAGACGCCTGCGGCGCTTTCCCCGGCCAGATCATCGTCGGCCTGGACGCCCGCGACGGCAAGATCGCCACCGACGGCTGGAGCAAGCTGACCCGCCACGACGTGCTCGACCTGGCCAAGAAGTTCGAAGACTACGGCTGCGAAGCCATCATCTACACCGACATCGGCCGTGACGGCATGCTGTCGGGCGTCAACGTCGAAGCCACGGTCCGCCTGGCCCAGCACGTGCGCATCCCCGTGTACGCTTCGGGCGGCATCGCCGGCATCCAGGACATCGAAGCCCTGTGCGCCGTCGAGGAAGAGGGCGTCGAAGGCGCCATTCTGGGCCGCAGCATCTACGAAGGCACGCTTGATTTCCAGGCAGCCCAGGCTCGCGCCGACGAATTGGCAAAATGACCACCTCCAGCAGCACCCCCGGGGCCGGCGCGCCCGTCCAGAGCGCGCTGACCCGCCGCATCATCCCTTGCCTTGACGTCACCGCCGGCCGCGTCGTCAAGGGCGTGAACTTCGTCAACTTGCTGGACGCCGGCGACCCCGTCGAGATCGCCCGCCGCTACAACGAGCAGGGCGCCGACGAACTCACCTTCCTGGACATCACCGCCACCAGCGACGGCCGCGACCTGATCCTGCCCATCATCGAGCAGGTGGCCTCGCAGGTCTTCATCCCGCTGACGGTGGGCGGCGGCGTGCGCCAGGTGTCCGACATCCAGCGCCTGCTGAATGCCGGGGCCGACAAGATCAGCATCAACAGCGCGGCCGTGGCCAATCCGGAACTGGTCCGCGCCGCCTCCGACTACCATGGCTCGCAATGCGTGGTCGTGGCCATCGACGCGCGCCGCGTGTCGGCGGCCGGCGAGCCCGCGCGCTGGGAAGTCTTCACGCACGGCGGCCGCAAGGCCACCGGGCTGGACGCCGTGGCCTGGGCGCGCCGCATGGCCGCCTATGGCGCGGGCGAGATCCTCTTGACCAGCATGGACCGCGACGGCACCAAGTCGGGCTTCGACCTGGAACTGACCCGCGCCGTGTCGGATGCCGTGCCGGTGCCCGTCATCGCCTCCGGCGGCGTCGGCAATCTGCAGCATCTGGCCGACGGCGTCACCACCGGCCGCGCCAGCGCCGTACTGGCCGCCAGCATCTTCCATTTCGGCCAGCACACCGTTGGCGAATGCAAACGCTTCATGGCCGAACAAGGTATTGCAGTAAGGTTGGACTGATATGAGCAATGAACCCACCTGGATGGCCGACGTCGTTTTCGACGAAAACGGCCTGATTCCCGCCATCGCGCAAGACTTTGAAAACGGCCAGATCATGATGGTGGCCTGGATGAACCGCGAAGCGCTTGCCGAAACCGCCGCCACCGGCCGTGCGGTGTACTGGTCGCGCTCGCGCCAGCGCCTGTGGCGCAAGGGCGAGGAATCCGGCCACGTCCAGGAAGTGCATGAACTGCGCCTGGACTGCGACGGCGACGTCATCCTGCTGAAAATCCACCAGGAAGGCGGCATTGCCTGCCACACCGGCCGCGCCAGCTGTTTCTACCGCCGCCTGGAAGGCCAGACGGACCAGGCGTCCTGGGTCACGGTGGACCCGGTGCTCAAAGACCCGGAAATGATCTACAAATGACCGATCAAGCCTTAAGCGCCGCCGATATCCTGGCGCGCATCGCCGACACGCTGGAAACCCGCCGCCCCGAAAACGGCGGCGACCCCGCGGCATCGTATTCCGCCAAGCTGCTGGCCAAAGGCCCCGATTCCTTCCTGAAGAAGATCGGCGAAGAAGCCACGGAGCTGGTCATGGCCGCCAAAGACGGGGTGCCCGAGCGCATCGTCAGCGAAACGGCCGACCTGTGGTTCCACTGCCTGGTCGCGCTGACCCATTTCAACCTGCGGCCGGAAGACGTGCTGGCCGAATTGGCCCGCCGCGAGGGCCTGTCGGGCCTGGCCGAGAAGGCAAGCCGCCCCAAAGACTGACCACGGAGCCCCGGAAAATGAGCGACAACTGTCTTTTCTGCAAGATCGCCGCTGGCGACATCCCGTCCAAGAAGGTCTACGAGGACGAGGACTTTGTTGCATTCCACGATATCAATCCGGCCGCACCGGTGCATTTACTGCTGATCCCTCGACGTCATGTCACATCCATGCAGGATATTACGGGTGAGGACGCAGGTTGGTTGGGTAGAATGATGTCGTTGGCGCCGCGGCTAGCAGCCGAAAACGGTTGCCGTCCGGGCCCTGATGGCGGATTTCGCATCATGATCAACTCTGGCGTCGAAGGCGGCCAGGAAGTCCCGCATTTGCATTTCCACATCATCGGCGGCTCGCGGCCCTGGAAAGGGCGCGTAGCCCCCACCGCGTAATTCGGAGAAACATCATGGGTAGTTTCAGCATTTGGCATTGGTTGGTCGTTCTGGTCATCGTGGCGCTGATTTTCGGCACCAAGAAACTGCGCAACATCGGCTCGGACCTGGGTGGCGCGGTGAAGGGTTTCAAGGAAGGCATGAAGGACGCCAACGGCGAAAAGCCGGCCGACCCGATCGCGCAGCAGCGCGTTTCCGGTGAAACCATCGACGTGCAGGCCAAGGAAAAGACCAACTCCTGAGCCCCGGCTCGTCTCCCGGGCCTGCCCTGAACGGGCCGGCCCTTATTGCTTCAATTCCCGAGCGGCCGTCGAATGTTTGATGTCAGCCTCACTGAACTGATGGTGATCGGCGTCGTCGCCTTGATCGTCATTGGCCCCGAACGCCTGCCCAAGGTAGCCCGCACCGTCGGCCACCTGCTTGGGCGCGCGCAGCGTTACGTCAATGACGTGAAGTCCGATATCCAGCGCGAAATCGAACTCGACGAACTGCGCAAGTTCAAAAACGAGATGGAAGACGCCGCGCAAGGCGTGCAGCAGTCGCTGAACGACACGCACGCCTCGCTGCAGGAACCCGTCCAGCAATTCCGTGCGGAACTCGACGAAGTCGCCCGCGAAGCCAGCGGCAAGGTCGCGCCGGTGATCGTGGGGGATGCCTCGGCCGGGAACGCCTCCACGGCCAACGCCCCCGCCGAAGCCGCCCGCACCATCGCGCCGCCGGGACAGAATCACAGCCTGGATCTGGGTCTGCCTGAGGTGTCCGAACGCAGCCCCGCGCCGGCCACTCTCCCTACCTCGGCTTCCGCGTCCGCCCCCGCTACCGTCCCGGCTCCCGCTACGGGTCCGGTCCACGGCCCGGTGATCGCACCCGCTGCCCCCCGACAACCCGCCCCGGCGCCCAGCGCGCCCAAGGCTGACGAGGCCGCCCAGCCCGTCACGCCCTCCGGAACACCGACGTGACCCAGGACGCCTCCCAAGAAGAAGGCCAGCAAGAGACCTTCATCTCTCACCTGGTCGAATTGCGCACCCGCCTGCTGCGCGCCGTAGGCGCCGTGGTGGCCGTGTTCATCGTATTGTTCATCTACCCCGGCGCATCCGCCATCTATGACGTGCTGGCCGCGCCCATGCTGGCCTCGCTGCCCGAAGGCACGCGCATGATCGCCACGGGCGTCATCACACCGTTCATGGTACCCGTCAAGGTCACGATGATGGCCGCCTTCATCGTGGCGCTGCCGGTGGTGCTCTACCAGGCCTGGGCCTTCGTCGCGCCGGGCCTGTACCGGCACGAAAAGCGCCTGGCGCTGCCGCTGATCATCTCCAGCACGTTCCTCTTCATCGCGGGCATGGCGTTCTGCTATTTCGTGGTGTTCCGCACGGTCTTTCACTTCATCGCCACGTTCGCGCCGCAATCCATCACGCCGGCACCGGACATCGAGGCCTACCTGAGCTTCGTCATGACGATGTTCATGGCCTTCGGCATCACCTTCGAAGTGCCCGTGGCCGTCGTGCTGCTGGTGAAGATGGGCATCGTCGAACTGTCCAAGCTGAAGGCGGCGCGCGGCTATGTCGTGGTCGGCGCCTTCATCATCGCCGCGGTCGTCACGCCGCCCGATGTGGTCAGCCAGTTCATGCTGGCGGTGCCGCTGTGCCTGCTTTACGAAGTGGGGCTGATCTGCGCGCGCATGGTGTCGCCCAAACCAGGTGCCGCCACCGACGAAGAAACCGCGGATTCCCTGACCGAACGGCACTGATCCTGCGGCTGGCGGGGATGGCAGGGCAAGATAGGACTGATTGACTCTTGCCCGCTCCTTGCCTGCAATCCTACATTGCAGGCATGTCGCTTGCCCAAAGGCTGCGCGCCCTGATGCGGTGGCGCGGCATCCACAGCCAGAATCAACTGGCACGCATCTCCCGCGTGCCGCAATCCTGCATCCATCGCATCCTTACCCGCGAAGACCGCTATTCGCCGTCTCGCGGCACGCTGCTGCGCCTGGCCACCGCGCTTGAGACCAGCGTGCCCTGGCTGACCGACGGCGTGTTGAGCGGCGCCGAGCCCGGCCCCCACGGTTTATCCACCGGCAAGGACGGCTTGCACCCCGCCACGCAAACTATCACGCCGGCCATCGACGGCTACTGCGCGGAAATCTGCGCCCTGCTGCGGGAACAGCCCGACAGCACGAAGAAAACCGTGCTGTCGGTAGTACGGCTGCTGGTGGAGGGGCCCGGGCCCGGTCCCGGTCCCGCGCCCTGACCGCTTAACGGCCTAGGGGTTTAACGGGGCTGGCCCGGCCGCGTGCCCACCACGATGGACACGTCCTGCGGTTTGCCCCCGCGCAAAATGCCCAGGGTGGCGCGCTGGCCTGGAGGCTGCTGCGCAATTTCCGCCAGAAGCTGGGCCGTATCCGTCATGCGCTTGCCATTGACCGACTGCACGATGTCGCCCACGCGCAGGCCGCCGCGCGCCGCGGGGCCGTCGCGCATCACGCCCGCGATGATCGCGCCTTTCGCATCCGCGCCCAGCCCGAAGGCCCGCGCCAGTTCGGGCGTGACGTCCTGCGGCTCCACGCCTAGCCAGCCCCGCTTGACCCCGCCCGTCTTGACGATGTCGTCCATGACCTTGCGCGCGATCTCGATGGGCGTGGCAAAACCGATGCCCATCGATCCGCCCGATTCGGAATAAATGGCCGTGTTGATGCCGACCAGATTGCCCTCGGCGTCCACCAGCGCGCCGCCAGAGTTACCGGGGTTGATGGCGGCGTCCGTCTGGATGAAGTTCTCGTACGTGTTCAGGCCCAGCCCGTTGCGGCCCAGCGCCGACACGATGCCTTGCGTGGTGGTCTGCCCCACGCCGAACGGATTGCCGATCGCCAGCACCACGTCGCCCACGCGCAGCCCCCGGTCGGGCGCCAGCGTGGCGGCGGGCAGGGCGCGCAACGTGCTCAGCTTCAGCACCGCCAGATCGGTGTCGGGGTCGGCGCCCACCACCTTGGCGGTGTCGCGGCGTCCGTCGGTCAAGGCCACCTCGATCGCGTCGGCCGCCTGCACGACGTGGTAGTTCGTCAGCACGTGGCCGTCCTGGTTCACGATGACGCCAGAGCCCAGGCTGGTCGTGGCCTGGCGGCGGCTGACGCCCGGAACCTGGCCGAACAGCTGGCGCAGCACGGGATCGTCGGGTAGCGGAATCAAGGGCACGTTGACGTGCTTGGTCGTGTAGACGTTGACCACCGACGGCGCCGCGCGGGCAACGCCGTCGGCGTACGACACCGGCCCCACGCCGCTGCCCGCGGGCGCACGGGCCGCCGCCGAGGCGGCCACCGCGGCGGGCGGTGACGCCCCCGGCCCCGCCAGGCGCAGCAGGTCAGGCCGCAGGGTCGTGACCACGAATAGAATACCCAGGCAGACCGTGACGGCCTGAGCAAAGATCAGCCAATATCGGCGCATGATTCTAGATAGGACAAGCAATGAAAAAAGTGGACTCCCACGTGCTGGCCAGCTGGCTGGACGACACCCTGCAAGCGGCGCGCTTCAAGGACTACTGCCCCAACGGCTTGCAAGTGGAAGGCCGATCTGAAGTCGGACACATTATCACCGGTGTCACCGCCAGCGAAGCCCTGTTGCGCACGGCGGTCGAACGCGGGGCCGACGCGGTGCTGGTGCATCACGGCTGGATGTGGCGCAACGAAGACCGCCGCATCATCGGCACGCGCCGCACGCGCATGGCGCTGGCCTTGAAGAACGACCTGAACCTGTACGCCTATCACCTGCCGCTGGATGCGCACCCGACGCTGGGCAACAACGCACAACTGGCTCGCGTGCTGGGACTGACCCCGGAACGCCGCGACGACGGCTCTGCCCGCACCTGTGGCCAGGACAACCTCGTCTGGCTGGGCGAGGCCACCGGCGTGCAGACGCTGGGCCAACTGGGCGCGCGCGTGGCCGAACGTCTGGGCCGGCAGCCGCTGGTCGTGGGCGATCCGGACCAGCCCGTGTCTCGCGTGGCATGGTGTACCGGCGGCGCGCAAGGCATGCTGGGCGATGCCGTGGACGCGGGCGTCAGCGCCTACATCACGGGCGAAGTCTCGGAGTCCACCGTGCACCTGGCGCGCGAGACCGGCGTGGGCTTCATCGCCGCCGGCCACCACGCGACCGAGCGTTTTGGCGCGCAAGCGCTGGGGCAGGCGGTCGCCGAGCACTTCGGCATCAAGGTGGAATTCGTCGACATCGACAACCCGGCCTAGCAAACGCCGCGCACGCCCCGTCATCCGCCCCCGAAAGGGGGCGTTTTTATTTCATGACGCCAACGTCGACATGGGCGTCGCAAGCCCCTGAATCCGCCGCACTCGGCTCCGGGAAAACCAGAGGGTGCGGTCAAAGCAGCGCCTGTGCGTCGCATCTGGTCAATCGCGGTTCTCTCCCTGTCAATTCTGGCCGCAGCCCCAGCCCTAGCATTCCATGCAGCCGCCCGCAGCCGATCTCCTTCCCGGCCGGGCCTCCTTCACACGGAGCCACTGAATGCTGACCCTCTACGACCACCCGCGCTCCGGCAACTGCTACAAGGTCCGCCTCTTTCTTGCCCTCATCGGCAAAACCTACCAACGCACGTTTGTCGACGTGTTGGCCCGCAAGAACCAGACGGCGGAATTCGAGCGCATCAGCGCCTTCCAGCAGGTCCCCGCGCTGATCGATGGCGGCACCGCCATCTGGGACAGCCACGCCATCCTGCTGCACTTGGCGCACCACTACGCCCCCGAATGGCTGGCGCCGCTGCCCAGCATCGGCGCCATGCACGCCTGGCTATCGGTATCCGCCAACGAAATCGCCAACAGCCTGCAACCGCTGCGCTTGACGCACGTGGTCAGCAACGCCGAAGCCGCGCACCACCTGGGCGTGAACGAAGCACTGCTCGACATCCCCGGCATGCAAGCCCGCACCGACCGAGTCCTCTGCCGCATGGACAAGCGCTTGACGGAACACCGGTGGCTGGCCGGCACCGATGTACCGAGCTTGGCCGACATCGCCTGCTACGGCTACGCGGCGCTGGCCGAGGAGGCCGCCATCGACATCACCGCCTATCCAGCCGTGGCAGCGTGGCGCGAACGCATACGGCAGTTGCCGGGATACGTGCCCCCAGGCCCCTGAGCCCCCGCACGCCACGACAAAAAACCAATACGACAAGAGGAAAAACCATGGACGCCATACCGGCCGTGCAGCCCGCTGCCCGCTCACACAAGAAACCGAACCTGCTCCGGGTCGCCGTTGCGACCGTCATCGGCACCGCCGTGGAAGCCTTCGACTTCCTCGCCTACGGCACCGCCGCGGCGCTGGTTTTCAACAAGATCTTCTTTCCGCAGTTCGATCCGGTGACCGGCACGCTGGCGGCCTTTGGCGCATTCGCCAGCGGCATGCTGGCGCGGCCCATCGGCGGCATCCTGTTCGGCCACTTCGGCGACCGCGTCGGCCGCAAATCCATGTTGACGTTGAGCCTGTTGCTGATGGGCCTGTGCACCGTGCTCATCGGGCTGCTGCCCACGTATGAACAGATCGGCATCTCGGCCGCGGTGCTGCTGGTCGTGCTGCGCATCGGCCAGGGCCTGTCGTTCGGCGGCGAGATGGGTGGCGCCATGCTGATGGCCGTCGAACACGCGCCGCCGAAGTGGAAGGCGTTCTTCGGCAGCCTGCCGCTGGTGGGTGCGCCCCTGGGCATCCTGCTGTCGGTGGGCTCCTTCGCGCTGGTGACGCGGCTGCCGGAAGCAGACTTCCTGTCCTGGGGCTGGCGCCTGCCGTTCCTCGCCAGCGCCGTGCTCATCGTCGTGGGCCTGTTCATCCGCCACGGCATCGATGAATCACCCGAGTTCGAGCAGGTCAAGCGCGAGCGCGCGCAGGCCAGGCAACCGCTCGCCAACAAGGTGCCGCTGCGCGAACTGCTGCGCGCGCACGGCAAATCGCTCTTGCTGTGCATCGGCTGCAAGATCGCCGAGGTCACCTTGATCTATACCTTCCTGGTGTTCTCGGTATCCTACGCCGTGTCCAAGCTGGGTTTCAGCCGCGCCGACGCGCTGCACGCCTTGCTCTACGGCGCCGGCGTGCTGATGTTCACCATCCCGCTGTTCGGCGTCCTGGCCGACCGCATCGGCGCGCGCCGCGTCTGCGGCTGGGGCGGCATGTTGCTGGGGCTCATGGCCATTCCGATCTTCATGGCGGTGGGCAGCGGTTCGCTCATGGCATACAGCCTTGCCGTGTTCGTCGCCATGGCGTTGAACTACGCGATCATGATCGCGCCCCAGTCCAGCCTCTACAGCGCCCAGTTCCCCCCGGAGCTGCGCTATTCCGGGCTGTCCATCGGGGTCCAGTTCTCGGCGGCCATCGGCGGGGGCCTGGCACCGCTGATCTCGGCCACGCTCGTCCAGAAGTTCGACAGCATCCTTCCCGTCGGCGTCTATCTGGCCTTCCTGGGCATCGTCGCCGGCACCTCGGCGTTCCTCATGAAACCCACGGCCCAGGACTTGCGCCGCGGCTGACGCGCCCCAGCCGTCCCGCAGCGGCGGCGCGACCTACGCGCCGCCGCTGCCGCTTCTGGCCGTCTTCCGATACAAGGCGGGAGACATGCCGAAGCGCTCGTGGAAGCGCCGGATGAAATGGCTGGCGTGCTGGAAACCGCAAGAGACGGCGATCTCCTTGACCTCGACGTGCGAGCGCCGCGGGTCCTCCAGCGCCTCCCTGGCCAGTTGCAGGCGGCGCTCGCGCACATAACTCGTGTATTGCAGCGAACGCATCTTGAACAGCCGGTGCACCCAGCGTGTGGTCACGCGCAGCACATCCGCCACCGCCTGCACCGACAGGTCCGGATCGGTGATGTGGGCATCGATGTAGCTCGCCAGCACCTGCCAGTTGTCCGCCGGCGCCCGCGCGTCACCCGGTATCTTCTCCAACGCCTGGCTGGTGTAGATCGAGGCCAGCAGCGCCAGCAGGGCCTGCTCGGCAAAGAGCGACGAGGTGGGATTGGATTCCGCCTTGTCGAAAAATACGTGATGCAGGCAGCGATGGGCGGTCTGCACCATCGGTAAGCCGGCCACGCCGCGCTGCGCGGTGAACTGCGACATCGCCAGGCTGTGCGCGCCCAGCAGGCGCGAAAGCGGCCCCTTCACCACCACGATGCGCGAATCGGTGTACATCCGGATCTCGGAGGGCAGTGCGGTCGTGCGAAAGATGATGTCCCCCGGCTCCAGCGGCAGGGTCGCTTCGTTCTGAACGATGACGCCATGCCCCGCGATCACGAAACTTGCCAGGAACTCCGCGTGGTCCAGGTCGGCCGCGTGCTCCGCGCGATGGTGCACGCTGATCGGCGTGGATTCCAGGCTGACCACCAATCCGCCCGCACGCAGTCGACAGGCCTGCAACTGCAGCCTGGGCTGCTCCGTCAACGCCCGGAACTCGCCCGGCAGGACGAGCTTGTCCAGCTCGCGCTCATAGCCGGCGATCTCTTGCGCGTAAAAGGGGCGGAACTGGGGTGCAAAGTTGAGATCCGCCTCGGAACAGGCGGGCCGGGCGGGAGCGTTCACGGTCTGGCTGGCGCTGGGCATGCTCGGAATTCTCCGTCGGGCCGGCCGACAACGGCCGAAAAACGCCTGCCGTCCTGTCGCATTGAGTCAACCCGCGTTCGTGATCGGTCAATTGCAGGCCGCGCTGGCGGGCGTGTAATTGAGCCATTATCCCCAAGGAGACCCCATGCTGGAAAAACAAGCTCATGCCGACGCCTTCTTTGCGCGCTCCGCGAACAAGCTCGACTTCGGAAACTGGGGCGAGAAGGAAAAGGTGGCGCTGAGCTGCCGCATTCTCGCCAGCGAAGGCCATTCGGAAACCCTGGCAGGCCAGATCACCGTGCGCAAGGAAGACGGCACGTTCCTGACCACGCCCTTGGCCCAGGCGTTCGACGAAATCGATCCGGCTTCGGTCATCCGCATCAACGAGGACATGGAAGTGCTTGAGGGCCCGGGCACGCCCAACCCCGCCGTGCGCTTCCATTTCTGGGTCTATCGCCAGCGCCCCGACGTGCAATGCATCATCCACACGCACCCGCCGCATGTGTCGACCTTGTCGATGACGGGCCAGCCGCTGGTCGTCGCGCACATGGACGCGACTCCGTTTCACAACGACTGCGCGCACCTGAAGGAATGGCCGGGCCTGCCCATCGCCGACCAGGAAGGCGAGATCATTTCAGCGGCGCTGGGCGACAAGCGCTGCATCCTGCTGGCCAACCATGGATTTCTGGCCGCGGGATCCTGCGTGGAAGAGGCGCTGTACCTGTCGGTGCTGATCGAACGCGCGGCCCGCAATCAGTTGCAGGCAGCCGCCGCCTACGGCGAAGTAAAACCGGTGAATGATGCACTGGCCGCCGAATCGCATGACTTCCTGCTCAAGCCCAGCATCGTGCGGGCGAGCTTCGCCATGTTCGCGCGCCGCGTCGAACGGCAAATGGCCGCGCGATAGCGCACGCGGGCAACAAACCGCAGCCGGGATCCGCGCGTGGGCGGGTCCCGGGCCTGCGGCAAAGACAGATCAGGGCTTTTTGAGCAGGTCGCGGATTTCGCGCAGCAGCGCCACGTCTTCCGGCGTTGCGGCCGGTGCGGCCGGCGCTTCCTCGGCCTTGGTGCGGGCCTTGTAGATGGCCTTGACCATCCAGAAGATCACGAACGCCAGCAACACGAAGTTGATGATGATGGTGACGAAATTACCCCACGCGAACACGTTTGCGCCCGCTTTGGTGAGGTCGGCATACGTCATCGGGCCGTTGTAGCCGGCCGGCATGGACAGCACCAGGAACTTGTTCGAAAAATCGACCGAGCCGCCAAGGATGAAGTTGACCAAAGGCATGACGATGTCTTTGACGAGCGAATCGACGATCCTGCCGAACGCTGCACCGATAATGACACCTACCGCCAAGTCGACCGCATTGCCTTTTACGGCGAAATCTCGGAATTCTTTGACGAAACCAGTTGCTTTGCTCATAAAAGCACTCCCTTCGTGATACGCCCGTCAGTGGGCTGGCGCTATAATACGCGGTTGCTATGTTGTTACATATTCCCGCGAACCCGATGCCGCAGAAATGATGCTACTCGTAGAGCGGGCGCATCAACAAGGATAGGAAGATGAGTCAGGATACGCTGGTGCACGATGATGACGGTGCGGTTGATCCCAACCTGCCACCTGATCCTTCGCGACGTTTCTGGGTTACCACCGCCTGTGCTGTGGGTGGCGTAGCAGGTGTCGCAACGGCTTTGCCGCTTGTGAGCACATTTTCTCCCTCTGAAAAGGCCCGTGCGGCCGGGGCCCCTGTAGAAGTGGATATCGGCGATATACCCGTCGGCACCATGAAGACAGTGGAATGGCGTGGGAAGCCGGTGTGGATCATTCACCGTTCTCCCGAACAGCTCGCCGCCCTGAAAGCGCTGGACCCTCTACTGGCCGATCCCGATTCCAAGCGGCCTGGCTTCACTCCCAAATACGCCGAAAACGAAGCTCGCTCGCGCAAGCCCGAGATCTTCGTCTGTGTCGGCATCTGTACCCATCTGGGCTGCTCGCCCACCTCGCACTTCGAAACAGGCGGCGGTGGCGGCATGGGCGCCAATTGGCAAGGCGGATTCCTCTGTCCGTGCCACGGCTCCACGTTCGACCTGGCTGGCCGGGTCTACAAGAACAAGCCTGCTCCCGATAATCTCGAAGTACCGCCTTACCAATATCTCAGCGACACCCGCATCATTGTGGGCGTTGATGAAGACAACAAGGCCTGACGCTCGCGTCGCGCTTTTTTCCCGAATTACGTAAGTAAAACAAATACGCCACGTATTAGAGAAGGAGCCGTTACATGGCTGGCGAGAAAACCGTCGAGACGACAGGCCTGTTGGGCTGGCTGGACCGGCGCTTTCCGGTGACCTCCACCTGGAAAGCCCATCTGTCCGAGTACTACGCACCGAAGAATTTCAACTTCTGGTATTTCTTTGGCTCTCTGGCCTTATTGGTCCTGGTGCTGCAGATCGTGACCGGCATTTTCCTGGTCATGCATTACAAGCCGGACGCCGAACGCGCGTTCCAGTCCGTCGAATACATCATGCGCGAGGTCCCTTGGGGCTGGCTGGTGCGCTATATGCACTCCACCGGCGCGTCGATGTTCTTCGTCGTCGTGTACCTGCACATGCTGCGCGGGCTGCTTTACGGTTCCTACCGCAAGCCGCGCGAACTCGTGTGGATCTTCGGCGTGGCGATTTTCCTCTGTCTGATGGCCGAAGCTTTCTTCGGCTACCTGCTTCCCTGGGGCCAGATGTCGTATTGGGGCGCCCAGGTGATCGTGAACCTGTTCGCGGCCATTCCGTTCATCGGCCCTGAACTGTCGATCTGGATCCGCGGCGACTACGTCGTGTCGGACGCCACGTTGAACCGCTTCTTCGCCTTCCACGTCATCGCGATTCCGCTGGTGCTGGTCGGCCTGGTGGCAGCTCACCTGGTGGCGCTGCACGAAGTCGGCTCGAACAACCCGGACGGCATCGAGATCAAGCAGGGCCCGAAAGACAAGTACGGCCGGCCCAAGGATGGCATCCCGTTCCACCCGTTCTATTCCGTGCATGACCTGATGGGCGTGGCGGGCTTCCTGCTCGTGTTCGCGTTCATCGTGTTCTTCGCGCCGGAAATGGGCGGGTACTTCCTCGAGTTCAACAACTTCATCCCTGCTGACTCGCTGAAGACGCCTCCGCACATCGCTCCGGTCTGGTACTTCACGCCGTTCTACTCGATGCTGCGCGCCACCACCGACGAATTCACGTGGGTGCTGGCAGGCGCATCGGTGCTGGGCGCCATCGCGTTGCTCGTCAAGAGCAACCTGAAGGGCATCCTGCGCGTGGCCATCCCCGGCATCCTGATCGTCGTGGCCGTGCTGCTGCGCGTGATCGACGCCAAGTTCTGGGGCGTGGTCGCCATGGGCGGCACGGTCGTCATCCTGTTCTTCCTGCCGTGGCTGGACCATTCCCCGGTCAAGTCGATCCGCTACCGCCCCACGTGGCACAAGTGGATCTACGGCATCTTCATGGTCAACTTCCTGGTGCTCGGCTACATCGGTACGCAGCCGCCCAGTCCGCCGTTGAACATCACGTCGCAAATCGGCACGCTGCTGTACCTGGCATTCTTCTTCCTGATGCCGGTCTGGAGCCGCCTTGGCACCTTCAAGCAAGTGCCTGAGCGCGTTACGTTCCACGCCCACTGAGCCCCACCAGATAACGGATTAACCATGATCAAGAAGCTGATTGGTGCCGTGGCCTTGATGCTCACGTGTACCGCCGCATTCGCCGCCGAAGGCGGGTTCCCGCTGGACAAGGCGCCGTACCGCGTCAACGACATGGCGTCGCTGCAAAACGGCGCCAAGCTGTTCGTCAACTACTGCCTGAACTGTCATAGCGCATCGTCGATGCGCTACAACAAGTTGAAGGACATCGGGCTGACCGACCAGCAAATCAAGGAAAGCCTGCTGTTCACCGGCGAAAAGGTGGGCGACATGATGACTGTCGCCATGACGCCCAAGGACGCCAAGAAGTGGTTTGGCACGACGCCCCCGGACTTGTCCGTGATCGCCCGCGCCAAATCGGTCAACGCCGGCCCGTCCGGCGCGGACTACATCTATACCTACCTGCGCACCTTCTACCGCGATTCGTCGCGCGCCACCGGCTGGAACAACCTGGTTTTCCCGGCCGTGGGCATGCCCCACGCGCTCTGGGAACTCCAGGGTCCGCGCGAGCTGACGACCGTGGCCATGCATGAAGTGGAAGTCAAGGATGCCAAGGAAGGCGCACCCAAAACCTGGGAACGCGTCACGACGGTGTACGATGCTCAAGGTTTTTCCACGGTCAAGGCCGAACCGGTAGCTGATTACCGCGGCCATGCCACCTTTGATGCCAAATTTAAGGCCGCCAACCCGGCCCAAGTCGCAACATACGACAACGACGTCGCAGACCTGACCGCGTTCATGTCCTGGATGGCCGAGCCCGTCCAGACGTTACGCGTCCGTATCGGCGTCGGTGTCATGTTGTTCCTGCTGTTGTTCTTCCTGGTTACGTGGCGCTTGAACGCTTCGTACTGGAAGCACGTGCGCTAACCGCAACGCCCCGCCAGGCATACAACCGTCCCCGTTTAAAAACAGGGACGGTATTGGCGGATAGGGCTGTACGCCTATCCCGCCTGGCAATCGGGGCCAGCGCCTGCTAGATTTAGGCGCTGGCCTTTCGTTTTTCATAAAGGACTTTCACCATGATGGTGCTCTATTCCGGAACCACGTGTCCGTTTTCGCAACGCTGCCGCTTCGTGTTGTTCGAAAAGGGTATGGATTTCGAGATCCGCGACATCGACCTGTACAACAAGCCCGAAGACATCTCGGTGATGAACCCGTACGGTCAAGTGCCCATTCTGGTCGAGCGCGACCTGGTCCTGTACGAGTCGAACATCATCAACGAGTACATCGACGAGCGCTTCCCGCACCCGCAGCTCATGCCCGCTGATCCGGTCATGCGCGCCCGCACCCGCCTGTTCCTCTACAACTTCGAGAAGGAACTGTTCGTTCACGTCTCGACGCTGGAAGACCGCAGCGCCAAGCCGGACGAGAAGAAACTGGCCCATGCCCGCCAGAACATCCGCGACCGCCTGGCCCAGCTGGCCCCCATGCTGCTGAAGAACAAGTACATGCTGGGCGAAGAGTTCTCCATGCTGGACGTGGCCGTGGCTCCGCTGTTGTGGCGCCTGGACCACTACGGCATCGAACTGCCCAAGAACGCGGCTCCGCTGCAAAAGTACGCCGAACGCATCTTCTCGCGTCCGGCCTACATCGAAGCGCTGACGCCTTCGGAAAAAGTGATGCGTCGTTAAGGCTGTTGTGTGATGGGTGAAACTTCGACCAAACCGTATCTGATCCGCGCACTGCACGAATGGTGCACTGACAACGGCTACACGCCGTACATCACCGTGCAGGTCGACGAGCACACCATGGTGCCCGTCGCGCATGTACGTGACGGTCAGATCACACTGAACGTGGGCACGCTAGCCACCAACCGTCTGGTGCTGGGCAATGAATTCATCGAATTCCAGGCCCGCTTCAGCGGCGTGACCGAAAACGTCTACGTTCCCGTCGGCGCCGTCAGCGCCATCTACGCGCGCGAAACCGGCGCCGGCATGGGCTTCGAAGTGCAGCCCTACGAACCGCCGGCAGCCGGTGCACAAGGCGTGGCGGATACCGCCGCGCCCGAAAGCACCGATGCCGAGGCCACGCCGGGCGACGACGGCGGTGATGACGACGAACCCAAGCGTCCGCGCCTGACTATCGTCAAATAGCCGCCGCGATGCGGGGACGGCGCGCCTGGCGCAATGTCCCTGCAAGCCAGACTGATTCCCGCGCTCCGTGCCAGGCAGGATGCCCATCCTGCTCGCGCGGGGCGTTTTGCTGCGCGGCGTTTACGCACGTCGCCCCAGCACGGCGGCGCTGAACCGCCGCCATGCGGAAGGCTGTATTCCGGCACGCGTCGGCCCGCACACGGCGGCAGCGTTTTTTCATTACAATGCAGTCCCTGCGCGTGCCCTGGCACGCCAAGCCGGTGTAGCTCAGTTGGTAGAGCAGCTCACTTGTAATGAGAAGGTCGAGGGTTCGATTCCTTTCACCGGCACCAATGAGATCAACGATCTAGGCCGTTTCCTTCGGGGGCGGCCTTTTTCGTTTGCGTAGTTCTGGTGTAATCGTGCTGGCAAAGCGTCCTTCAAGCTTGACCATTGCCGCCTGGATGTGATCTCCATCCTGGTGGGCATAGCGGGCCACCATGGCGAGGGTCTTATGCCCGCTCACACGCTGCACCGTCGGCAGAGCCACGCCGGCCTGTACCAAGTGCGACACGGCGGTATGCCGGAGCGTATGCCGAACCACCTGCGCCGAGTTCAGGCCAGCCCGCGCCACCGCAACACGGAAGGGGGCTTCTCGATGGCCACCGTGTGGCCTGATTTGGAGCGCCTGGACGCCGGGGAGAGCCACGGGGTATCCGCTGGTACCGACTCCCGGAGATAAACGTCCAGGAAAGCCGCTAGCGCCGCCGTGATCGGTTGCTCACGTGCGCCGGCCTTCGCCTTCGGCAGGTAGATCATGCGGCGCCCCAATTGGATATCTTCCTTGCGGATGCTCAACACCTCGCGCTTGCGCATAGACGTGCTCACCGCGATCAGCACGAAGGGGTAACCTTCCCCTCCCCGGCCGGACTCTCCCCTAATTTCTCGCATCTCCAATTCGAAAGACGACCATGGGACACTAAGCACTTCGGAGGCATCGCACTCCCAAGGAACCCCATGGACACCTTTCTTACTGAGGAAGAGCTACAGCGCCTGACCGGATACAAGCTAGCAGCGCACCAGCGCCGATGGCTGGAGGAAAGGCATTGGAAGCACGCGCAAGACCGCCTCGGCCGTCCTATCGTCGCTAGGGCGTACTGTCTGCAACAGCTCGGTATCAAAGAAGATCAGAAAAGCCGAGGCACAAAGCCCAAGTGGTCTGTGCTGTTTCCGGATGAGCAAGGGAAGCTATGAGCGCCTGGACCGAACTGTGCCGAGTTCAGGTAGATTCAGCTTCGGCTCATTCCTGAGGCGCATTTTCGGCTCTGGGCGAGGCTCCTGATGGGGAATACCCAGACTAGCCCTGAACACCAGCAGCGTCCCATCAGGTCGAATCTGGAAGCGGATGCCCAAGGCCTTCAGTACTTTGGCCTGAGCTTGGCGACGCTTCCTGCGCGTGACCTGCTCGATTTCGTCGTCTGTGAGTGTGAGGCTCAAGATCAATTCCTTCAAGCGTCCGGTTGACGATCCCGGATCTGCTCGAGCGTCTTAAGTATGCTTGCTTGCCACTCTCCTTGATGTGCACTCGCTTGGGCTAACTCATCGCTAGTAGAAACTTTGACTGACAGCGGCCGTCGACCGGCTATCAAGTCTGGCAAGACGGACTGAATTTCTTGGCGCTTTTGTTCCATCGCCTCGTGCGCGTTGGGCAAATAAAGCCCCTTCCTGATCTGCACCTTTGTAAATCGGTATCCGACGCGCTGCGCAATAGCGAACAAGAGGTCAGAAAATAGATCCTCTCGTTTTATTGCGAGGGCGCCTACTTGATCTTCGGCGACCTTGTTGTAATCAATACTCAAGTGATCCAAATAGGCGCGCCATGCCTCAATGACCGCTTCATCGCGCCTATTGCGCTTCCCGTCGCCTCTGCCATAGAACACGAGGTCGATCATGTTCAGGGCGGCGACATGCTCTTCAGACAGACGTGAACCACGCGTAGCCATGAGAGCCTTGAAGACGGCCTCGCGTTGAGATTGCCCTGCTTGGATACGTTCGACCATCTTTTGCGCTTGAACGGCTAGGATGGGGCCAAGCACCGTAGCTCCAACCATTACCCAATCCGACGTTTCCATTGCCATTTTCGACCCCTGCCTTGTGGTTTGAGGATCATATCCGCAGCCCGTCAAATAGTCCGGGTTTACCAATTAGAAGCATGAGGTAGCCATGGCGACGCCATCAGTTACGAGCCTTATGAGGGCCAAGGAGGCCGCCGAGATGCTGGGCGTGTCCCTGCGGACCGTCTACGAACTGGCCGCGCCTAGCGGGCCTATACCATGCTACCGAATCGGCCGCACGCTAAGCTTCGCCCGGGTCGATCTAGAGGCCTACCTGCAAAGCTGCAGGCATGAACCGGTACCGGAGCCAGCCTTCAAGTCAGGCCGACCCTATCAATAGTTGAAGCCTTCTGATCCGCTGGGGGAGAGTGATCTTGTGAAGCTATTTAAAAGCCACGGCATCACGCCAAAGATGAAGCCGTAGGCTGTGCAATTCCTGTGTAATTCGGCGTGCAAAACCCGCGATAGATTGGCAAAAACTAGAGCAACCAACAGAACCCGGCCAGCCCGCCACGCCGCGTCATTGCTAGGTTTGGAGCAATTTAAGCATCTTCGATAAAAGGTGCGTAGCGTTCTTGTAATGAGAAGGTCGAGGGTTCGATTCCTTTCACCGGCACCAAACGCATCCAACAAAAAGCCCAACCTTCCGGTTGGGCTTTTTGCTTTTCGACAGCCGTGTGCGGCCCGTGACTTCAGCCCAGCGGGGGCAGCATGTTGAACAAGAGGACCATGATCAAGCCCACGACCGACACGATCGATTGCACCACCGAGATCGTCTTGGTGGCTTCGCCCATCGTCATGCCGAAGGATTCCTTCACCATCCAGAAACCGGCGTGGTTGGCATAGTTGAAGAACAGCGAACCGCAACCGATCGACAGCGCCAGCAAGGGCAGGTTCAACGAGGGGTCGGCGCCGGCCAGCGGCGCCAGCAGGCCCGCGGCGCCCACGATGCCGACCGTGGCCGAACCCGTGGACACCGACAGCAGCATGGCGATCAGCCAGCCCAGGATCAGGGGCGGGAAGGCGAACTGGTGCGTCAGGTGCACGATGGCGTCGCCGACCTTGGCGCTGGTCAGCACCTGCTGGAAGGCGCCGCCGCCGGCGATGATCAGCATGATGCCGGCGATGGGCTTCAAGCTCTGGCCGAGCGCCTCGCGCAGCTTTTCCGCGTCGCCGCGACGCATGAACACCAGGGTGACGGCGGCAAACAGCACGCCCAACAGCATGGCGACGACCGGGTTACCCAGGAAGGCGGCCACGTGCAGCCCGCTTGAACCCTTGGGCAGCAGCATCTCGGCCACGGCGTGCACCAGCATCAGCAGCGCCGGCAGCAAGGCCGCAAGGATGCCCAGGCCCACGCTGGGCGCGCCGTTGCCGGCGGCCGCTTCGCGGGTGGCGGTGAACTGGTCCAGCAGCGCCTCGTCCGGACGGGTCGTCATGCGCGGGGCGATGAACGCGCCATACAGCGGACCGCCGAAGATCATGGCTGGCAGCGCGGCGATGAAACCGTAGATCATGGTCGGACCGACCGTGGTCTTCAAGGTGGCGATCGCCGTCAATGGGCCCGGGTGCGGGGGCACCATGCCGTGCATGGCCGCCAGGGCGGAAATCACCGGCACGCCGACATACACATACGCCGACCCCTTGAAACGCTGCTGGCCCTCCAGCTTGCGCGCCACGCTGAAGATCAGCGGCAGCATCACCACCAGGCCGACCTCAAAGAACATGGGGATGCCGATGACGAACGCCACCAGCGTCATGGCCCAGGGGATCATCCGGGGCGAGGTGTGACGCAGGATGGCGTTGGCCAGGCGCTCGGTGGTGCCGGAGTCGGCCAGGATCTTGCCCAGCATGGCACCCAGCGCGATCACCACGCCGACCGCGCCCAGGGTCTTGCCCGCGCCGTCGGTCAGGTTCTTGACGATGGCCACCGGCTCCATGCCCGTGGCGAAGCCGACGCCAATGGAAACGATCAGGAGCGCCAGCAGCGGATGCATGCGGATGCGCGAAACAATCAGTGCGACCAGCACCAAAACGCTCACCAGGGCGGTGAGCAGCAATTGAATGTCGAACGAAGACATGTGTGAACCCAGAAAAAACGAGAGAGGTCGCGAACCTTCTGGGTGCCATCATAAGGGATCGGCTTTACGCCCGCCGGTCACAGGGCGGCGGGCGGGCGGCGACGCGTCAGGGCGCCCCGCGCAGCCTATCCCCCAAGCGCTCAGTCGGGCTTGATCCCTGCGGCCTTGATGATCGCCGCGTTGCGCTCCAGTTCCGTCTCGACCTTGCGGCGGAACGCGACCGGATCCTGATAAGTCGCGTCAAAGCCCAGCTCCTGCAGTTTGGCCCGGGTGTCCGGCTCCGCCATCACCGCTTCGATTTCCTTGGACATGCGGGCGACGATGGGCGCAGGCGTGCCTTTGGGCATGACAACGCCGAACCAGGTTTCGAAGTCGTAGCCGGCCACGCCGCCTTCGGCAACGGTGGGCACCTCGGGCACCAGGGAAGAGCGCGCGCGGCCCGTCAACGCCACGGCGCGCACCTTGCCCGCCTTGATCTGGGGCAGGCCCGCCACCAGGGTGTCGATCGACAGCGGGATCTGGTTGCCGATCAGGTCCGTCATGGCCGGTGCGCTGCCGCGGTAGGGCACGTGCAGCAGCTTGGCCCCCGTGCGCTGGGCCAGCGACTCGCCCGCCATGTGCGGCGTGGAGCCGTTGCCGAACGAACCGAAGCTGAGCGCCTGCGCGGCCGACTTGCTGGTGATGTCCGCCACCGTGCCGATGCCGGTCTGCGGATTCGTCAGGATCACGAACGGCGTGCTGCCGGCGACGGCGACGTATTCGTAGCTCTTGATCGGGTCGTAGTTCAGGTTCGGATACAGCAGCGGGTTCGACGTGAACGTCGGCGCGCCGGTGATCATGAAGGTATAGCCATCGGGCGCAGCGCGGGCGACGGCGGCAGCGCCGATGCCGGTGTTGGCGCCAGGCTTGTTTTCAATCACGACGGTCTGGCCCAGGCGCGCGCCCAGCTTCACGGCGAAGAGGCGGCCGATGACATCGGTGGATCCGCCCGGCGGGAACGGCACCACCATGGTGATCGGCTTGTCGGGATAGGACTGTGCCGAGGCCATCAGCGGCGTTGCGGCCAGGACGCACAGCGCGAGGGCGCGGGCGACGGTTTGGTTCATTGGTTTCCCCTTGTGTTGTTGGTGTGGTGATCAGTGCGGCAACACGGGCGCCTGGCGCCAGTACTGCGTAGCCTGTTCGAACGCGTGCGCCAGCTGCAGCAGCGCGTGTTCCTGGCGATAGCGCCCGACGATCTGGATGCCCACGGGCAAGCCCGCGTCGGTGAAGCCGCAGGGCACCGAGATCGCCGGATGGCCGGTCAACGACAGGTAGTAGCCCGACCGCATCCAGTCGATGTAGTTGTGCATCGGCGTGTCTTCGATGCGGCTCACGGTTTCCTGCTCGACCGGGAACGGCAGCACCTGGCTGACCGGCCCGATCAGGAATTCATGGGTCTGCATGAAGGCCTGCATGCGCGCGAACAGGGCAGCGCGGTCGCGCTCGGCCTGGAGGACGGCAGACGGCGGCTGTTGCAGGCCCAGTTCGACGTTCCAGATGACCGTGTCTTTCAGCAGATGCCTGTGGTCGCGCAGCACCGCTTCGTAGCCCACCGCGAAGGCCTGGCCGCGCAGGGCCTGGAACGAGGCGTCTGCGCCAGTGAAGTCCGGGCAGGCGGGTTCCACCACCGCGCCAAGGTCCGCGAAGACAGGCAGCTGGCGTTCCAGCGCCTGCAGCACCGCGCGTTCGACGGGCAGGCCGCCCCAGGTCGGCGCATAGGCGATGCGCACGCCATTGAAATCACGCACCAGGCTGTCGAGAAAGCGAGCCGGGTCCTGTTCGATGGCCAGCGGGTCGCGCGGGTCTGCGCCGGCGGTCGCGGCCAGCAACAACGCCACGTCGGCGACCGTGCGCGCCATCGGGCCCGCCACCGTCAACGCGTTGAAAGGATTGGCCGTCGGCCATTGCGGGACCCGACCGGGCGACGGCCGCAGGCCCACCACGTTGCAGAACGAGGCCGGATTGCGTAGTGACCCGCCCATGTCGGTGCCGTCTGCCAACGGCGCCATGCGCGCGGCCAGCGCGGCGGCGGCGCCCCCGCTGCTGCCGCCCGCGGTCAGGCGCAGGTCGTAGGGATTGCGGGTGGCGCCGAATACCGGATTGAACGTCTGCGAGCCAGCACCGAACTCGGGCAGATTGGTCTTGCCCAAGGTAATCGCCCCCGCCGCGCGCTCGCGGCTGACGATCAGGCTGTCGCGCTCGGGCACGAAGTCGCGGTACAGCGGCGAACCGTAAGTCGTGCGCAGGCCGGCCGTCAGGAACGAATCCTTGTGCACGATGGGCAGCCCATGCAGCATGCCCAGCGGGTGGCCGGCCGCCTGGCGTTCATCGGCCTGGGCGGCGCGCGCCAGCGCGCCTTCGGCATCCACGGTCACCACCGCATTCACTTGGGCATTGCAGGCGTCGATGCGCGCCAGGTGCGCGGCCGTCACGTCACGGGCGCTGAGATGGCCGGCGGCGATCTCGGCGCGCAGTGCCACGGCGGTCATGTCGCATAAAGAGGAAGTCTGTGTCATTGCAGCTTAGGTTTATTGCTATGCGATACAAAGTATTGAATAATCAACTTTATAGTGGGTATTCCGCCCCCGGACAATTCGGGGAAACTAGCGCTGCCCCGCTTTCACTGCCCTCCTTTTCGCTGCCTCCGCTCCCTTTCGCCGCCCGTCCCGGACCCGCCATGACGACACGCCCGCCCTCTGTTGCCGATACCGCCGCCGTGGACAGCGACGACCCCTTGTTTGTCGCATCGCTGGAAAAGGGCATGCGGGTGCTGGACGCGTTCCGCGACGCCTCAGACTCGCTGGGCCTGACCGATATCGCCTCAATCACGGGCTTGGGAAAAAGCGCTGCGCAGCGCTTCATCCACACCTGGGAGCGCATGGGCTACCTGATCAAGGATCCGGCCTCGCGCCGTTACCGGCTGGGGCCCCGCGTCGTGGAACTGGGCTACTTCTTCCTGCGCAGCGACCGGCTGGTGTCCATGGCTGCGCCGCATCTGGTGGCGCTGCGCGACCGCTGCGGCCTGGCCGTGCACATGAGCGTGCTGGCCGGCACCGACATGATCTATCTGCTGCGCCTGCCCAGCCGGCAATTGACCCTGGCCGAAATGCTGCCGGGCCGCCGCATGCCCGCCTGGTGCAACAGCGGCGGGCGCATGCTGCTGACCCCGCAAGACGATGACGCCATCCGGCAGGCGCTGCTGCGGGCGCCGCCACGCGCTTTCACGCCGCGCACGGTCGTGGACCCGGACGCCTTGCTGGCGTTGATCCGCCAGGCCCGCGAAGACGGCTATGCACTGACTGAAGACCAGGTGCTGCAAAACCAGGTGGGCGCGGCGGTGCTGGTGCGCGACGCGCGAGACGTGCCGCTGGCCGCGATCAGCGTGAGAGCGCCGCGCCACGACTATCCCACCGACCGCTTGCTGAGCGATATCGTGCCGCAGCTGTTCCGCACGGCGCAGGCAATCCAGGACGCCTGATTCAAATTTTTCGGGCCGTTTTGCATTCTTTCGATTTTTTGTGCATAATTCGGCCCCTCTACCTGTTCCCCGATAGCTCAGTCGGTAGAGCGACGGACTGTTAATCCGCAGGTCGCTGGTTCGAGCCCAGCTCGGGGAGCCAAGAATTCAGCCGCGCAATCTTCATCCGCACGGCTCGCAAAACAAGCAGTACCCGCAGTACCCTTAAAAAAAGCCCGCAACCTGTTTGCGGGCTTTTTGCATTGCCGTCCACAACGCGTAGGATGACGCGCATCCCGCCCTGATGCTTTCCGCCTCTTGCCCATGCGTTCCACGCGATCCCTGCCTGCCCTGGTTTCTTTGCGCGCCTTCGAAGCGGCGGCGCGACGCCTGAGCTTTTCGCTGGCCGCCCAAGAGCTCTTCGTCACGCAAAGCGCGATCAGCCACCACATCCAGCGCCTGGAAAGCGAGCTGGGCGTAGCGCTGTTCGAGCGGCGCACGCGCGCGGTGGCGCTCACGCCTGCCGGCCAGGCCTACTACGAACACGTGCACGCCGCCTTTGAATTGCTGCGCCAGGGCACGGACGCCATCCGCGCGCCGACGGCCGCGCGCGCCACGCTCAAGGTCGGATTGCTGGCGTCGTTCGCCACGCGCTGGCTGGCCCCGCGCCTGCCGGCGTTCGCCGCTGCGCATCCGGACATCGACCTGCAACTACAGCCGGACATTGGCCTGGCCGATGTGGCGGGCGGCGAAGTGGACGTGGCGATCCGCTACGGCCGCGGCGGTTGGCCCGGCGTGGCCTCGCGGCTGCTGATGGGCGAACGGCTGTCGGTCGTATGCGCGCCCAGCCTGATCGTCGGCCGCAAGCGCCCGCGCACGCCGGACGATCTGCTGGGCCACCCGTTGCTTGCCTCGCATGCCAAGCAGCCCTTTGAATGGGACGCGTGGGCGCGGCAGTTCGGCATGGACCTGGGCCGCGCTCAGACCGTGCGCCTGCACGACTACAACATCGTCGTCGAAGCCGCGCTGGCCGGCCAAGGCCTGGCCATGGGCCGGCATCGGCTGATCGCCCCGCACCTGGCCAGCGGCGCGCTGGTCGAGGCGCTGCCGGAGACGGTGCTGGAGGATCCGCGCATCGGCTGGTGGTTCGTCGCCCCCCGTGGCGCCCTGACGCCCCCGGCAAAGGCCCTGCATGACTGGCTGGTCCAGGCCGCACAGGCGGCGGTGGACACGTATTAGTTCTACTCATGCGTAAAAGGCAAGAATTGATTGGTCACGCGCAGCAGTGGCCGATAGCATCGAAGCTCGCGCTTTTTCGCTAACCCCTTTTGCAGGTGAATCGACATGACCCGCACCATCTCCGGCCGCGTGGCCGAACTGGGCTACACCCTGGAAGCCGCCGCCGCGCCCGCCGCCAACTACGTGCCGTTCGTCCTGGAGGGCAACCTGCTCACCATCTCGGGCCAGATCTCGCGCCAGGGCGGCAAGCCGCGCTACTTGGGCCAGCTGGGCAACCAGATCTCGGACGCCGACGGCGTCGAAGCCGCAAAGCTGTCGGGCCTGAGCATCCTGTCGCAAATCGCCGCCGCGACGGGCGACCGCCTGGACCGCGTGGCGCGCGTCGTGCGCCTGGGCGTCTTCGTGGCCAGCACGCCTGACTTCAACCGCCAGAGCGCCATCGCCAACGGCGCGTCCGACCTGATGGTGGACGTGTTCGGGGACGCCGGCCGCCATGCGCGCAGCGCCGTCGGCGTGGCGTCCCTGCCCCAGGGCGTCGCCGTGGAAATCGAAGCCGTCATCGCCTTGACTCCCGCCTGATCGCCCGCCGCCATGCCAGCCCCTCTGACCCCTGACGCCATCGACGCGTTGCGCGCCTGCACGCCGGGCGCGCAAACCAGCATCCATTTCAATCACGCCGGCTCGTCGTTGCCGTCTGCCGGCACGCTGGAGGCGATCTACGCGCATCTGCAGCGCGAAGCGGCGCAGGGTCCGATGGAGGCCGGCGTGGCCTCGCGCGCACTGACCGAAAGCGCCCGCACGCTGGCGGCCCGGCTGCTCAATGCGCAGCCGGACGAGATCGCGCTGACCACCGGCAATTCCCCGGGCTGGGGCGCGGCCTTCGCCGCAATGGCGCCGTGGCGTCCCGGCGACCGCATCCTGGTCGGTCGTCACGAATGGGGCGGCAACCTGGCGGCGATGCGGCTACGGGCAGAACGCGCTGGCGCCGTCCTGGAAACCATCCCCTCGGATGACAGCGGCTGCGTGGACCCGGAGGCGCTCGCCGCCATGCTGGACGAACGCGTGCGCCTGATTGCGTTGACCTGGCTGCCCGCCAACGGCGGACTGATCAATCCGGCGGCCGCCATCGGCCGCGTGGCGCGCCAGCACGGCATTCCGTATTTCGTGGACGGCGCGCAATCGGTGGGCCAGTTGCCCATCGACGTGGCGGAGATCGGCTGCGACGTGCTGAGCGGCGCCGGCCGCAAGGCCTTGCGCGGCCCCCGCGGCACCGGCCTGTTGTACGTGCGGCGCGATTTCCTCGACCAGCTCACGCCTGCGTTCGTCGATACCCATTCGGCCCCGCTGGGCGCGGACGGCCAGCCGCAATTGCGCGCCGATGCCGCCCGCCTGGAATCCGCCGAAAACTCGCTGGCGTTGCGCTGCGGCCTGGCCCACGCCTTGCAGGAAGCGCTGGACATCGGATTGGAGACCATCCGCGCCACCATCGATGCCAAAGCTCAATCGCTCAGAACGGAGATCGCGGCCATCCCGGGCATCACCGTTCTGGATCAGGGCCGGAAGCTGTCCGGCCTGGTGTCCTTCAACCTGGCCGGCCAGGAAGCGGCGGCCGTGCAGCGCGCCCTGGCGGCGCAGGGCATCACCATCGGCAGCAACGGCGTGCCCTACACGCCGCTGGACATGCAGGCGCGCGGCCTGACGCAGATTGCGCGCGCCTCGGTCAGCTATCTGACGAGCGATACCGAGGTCGCCCGCTTGCTGGATGGGCTGCGGCAACTGGCGCGCTAGCCCGGCCATTGCCGCCTCAGGCCGCCGCGCGGCGCATGAAGGGCGACCACTTCGTGAAGACGAGCAGGTTGCCGACCATCACCAGCGCCAGGCCGGCAAAGGCCGACGGCGTCCATTGATAGCCCTCGGCCACGGTCGACACGGTAAGCGCGACGACGGGGAACAGCACCGTGCAATACGCGGCGCGGGCCGGCCCCATGCGACCCACCAAAGTCAGGTAAGCGGTAAAGCCGATCACCGATCCGGGAATCGCCAGATAGAGCAGGGCGCCCACATACGCCGGCGACGAATCGAACTGGAACGGCAGGCCCGCCACCAGGCAGCCCGCCAACAGGATCGACGCGCCGTAGACCATGCTGAAAGCATTGCCCGTCAGCGGCCGGATGCCGGCGCGCTGCTGCAACGACGACAGCATGTTGCCGGTGGAAAAGCAGAACGTGCCCAGCAGCGCGAAGCCCAGGCCCAGCAACGTTTCGTGGCTGGCCTCCTGGCTGGCCAACTCGGGCCAGAACAACAGCACCAGGCCTGAAAAGCCGAACACGCCGGCTAGCATCACACGCGGCGCGATGCGGGTGCCGAACCACAGCCGGGCGTTCAGCGCGTTCCACAGCGTCGCGGCGGAAAACACCACCGATACCAGTCCGCTGGGGATCCACTGCGTGGCGGTGTAGAAGCACAGGAAATTCAGGCAGAACAGGCAAAGTCCCTGGCCCACGCAGAGCCAATGGCCGCGCCGGTCCAGCTTCTGCAGTTTGCGGGTCAGCAACAGGGCGGCGAACAGCACCAGGCCCGCCAGCGCGAAGCGGTAGAAGATGGAAACGGGAATGGCCACCACGCCCAGTTGCAGCTTGATGGCGATCCAGGTGGTGCCCCAGATGACGACGGTCAGGAAATACAGGAAGAAATTCACGATGCGATGGGCAGAAAATAGGGGACACGAAGCGGGCGAACCAGAGCACAAGCCGCCTTGCCGCGAGTGTGCGCCGCCCGGCCGGCCCCGGATTGCCGGTTCTTGCGGTTTTTGCACGGTCGCGCGCGCGGCGCGCGCGAGATCGCAGTAGCATTTCAGTCCTATGGGCACCACCGCCTCGGCCCCGGCCGATTTCTCCGTCTTTCGCACCTTGTCGCGCTCCACCGCCACGCTGGAACGCGCCTCTGCGCTGGGCGAAGGCATGGCCATTTCGCAATGGGGCCGCAGCGCCAACGAAACACTGGGCTACGACACCCCGGGTCACCACACGCTGTCGCTGTACCTGCATGGCGGCGACAAGTCGTTCCGGGTCGGCCACGACACCCTGCACGGCGGCGCCGGCAAATTCTGCGTGTTGCCCGCCGAACACTATTCGCGCTGGTGCATGAACGACACCGTGCATTTCCTGCACCTGTACATCGCCCCCGAACGGCTGGCGCGCGAAGCCGTCATGCGGCTGGACTGCGAACCCCGCACCCTGGAACTGCGCGACCGCACCTACATCCAGGACGATTCGCTGATCGATGTGTGCCGGCAATTGCTGGGCACAGACTGGTCACAGCCGGCGGACCGGCTGGCGGCCAGCAGCGCAGCGGAAACCGTGCTGCACCACCTGCTGAACCAGGGCGTGGCTCGCAAGTCCGCCCCGCCTGCCCGGGGCGGCCTGGCGCCCGCCGTGCGCCGGCGCGTCATGGATTACGTGGACGCACATCTGCACGAAGCCCTGACGCTGGACCAGCTGGCGGGCGTCGCCGCGCTGTCGACCTACCACTTCGCTCGCATGTTCCACACCTCGTTCGGCGAACCGCCGCATGCGTGGGTGCGAGGACGGCGCCTGGCGCACGCCCGCAGCCTGCTGGCCACCGGCAAGGGCGACCTGGCCGGCATCGCGCAGGCCAGCGGCTTCGGCAACGCCAGCCACCTGTCGCGGGTGTTTCGCGACGCCATCGGCGTCACGCCCGGCCAGTACCGCAGCGCGCGCCGCCAGCACTGAAGGCGGCCGCCGTCCGGCCCCGTTTCCCGACCCACGCGGTCTACAATGGCCCATCGCCCTTAGCGGCCTGACACCGCGGTCCCACCGCGCTTGCCCACGACGCGATGCCGTCCACGACCTCTCGCGATTCCGATCTCATGGCCGGCCCCGCCGCCCCGCGCCCGCTGCGCGCGCATTGGCTGGCCGAACTCATCCGCCTGCGCGAAACCCATTGGGGCCCGCTGGACGACGCCGACGCCGTGCGGCGCGTGCGGCAGCTGGACACCGATCTGCCCTCGCGCATCCTGGCCCGCGCCGACCTGTTGGCGCAACGTGAAAACCTGACCCCGCTGGTCGATGCCTGGCGCCGCAGCGCGCGCGGCATCCTGGCCGTACTGTTCGTGCTGGCCCTGATATCGGGCATCGGCGTTGCGCTGGGCGCGCTGGGCGACGGATCGCGGCCGGTCAACGTGCTGTGGGCGCTGGGCGCCTTGCTCGGCCTGCACGCGCTGACCTTCCTGCTGTGGCTGGCCAGCTTCCTCGTCAGGGCGTCGGCCATGACCGGACTGGGCCGCCTCTGGCTCTGGGCCACCCGCAAGCTGGCGCGCGGACCCGACGGCGCCCTGGTGCCGCAGGCCTTCCTGAACCTGCTGGCGCGCGCAGGCGCGTTGCGCTGGCTCTTCGGCGCCATCAGCCACCTGCTGTGGCTGGCCGCCTTGTGCGCCGCGCTGGCGGCCTTGCTGGCGGTGCTGTCCACCGCCAGCTACCGCTTCATCTGGGCCACCACCTTGCTGGCCCCCGACACCTTCGTGGGGCTGACGCAGGCCATCGGCTGGCTGCCCGCGCACCTGGGTTTCCCGATGCCGGACGCCGCAGTCATCCGCGCCAGCGACGGCGCGCAGACCCTGACCGCCGACGCGCAGGTGCAGTGGTCGCTGTGGCTGATCGGGGTGCTGGTGGTCTACGGCATCCTGCCGCGCCTGCTGGCGGGCGCGCTGTGCGTGGCCGCCACGCTGCGCGCGCTGCGCCGGGTACGCATCGACCCCATGCTGGCCGGTTTTTCACCGCTGCGCGACCGCCTGGAACCGCCGGCGCAATCCCTCGGCATCGACCGCCCCGTGGACCCGCTGCACGAACCCCGCGTCCGCGCGCCGTCGCTGGCCGGGTTGGGCGGGCAAGCTGTGCTGCTGGGCCTGGAGCTGCCCGCCGACCTGCCCTGGCCGCCCGCGGACGTGCCCACGGGCATCCAGATGGCCGGCAACCTGGACACGCGGGAAGAACGCAACCGCGTGCTGGACGCGCTTGCGCAGGCCGCGGCCTCGCGCCTGCTGATCGCCTGCGACGCCCGCCAGACGCCCGACCGCGGCACCCTGTCCCTGATCGCCGAACTGTCCGCCCACGCGCAGGCTACCGGCGTGTGGCTCATCACGGGGCCCGAGGATGAGTCGGGCGCCGGCACGCGCGCCGCGCTGTGGCGCGAACGGCTGCTGGCCCTGGGCCTGCCTGCCGACGCCATCCTGCAAACCCCTACGGCCCCGCTGACGTGGCTGGAGTCCGGCCATGGCTGACGACGTCATCAAGATCGCGGTGGTGGGCCACACCAACACCGGCAAGACCTCGCTCTTGCGCACCCTCACGCGCGACACCGCGTTCGGCGAGGTGGCCGACAGCCCCGGCACCACACGCCACGTCGAAGGCGCGCGGCTGCGCCTGGAAGGCCGTGCCGTGCTCGAATGGTTCGACACGCCCGGGATGGAAGACAGCATCGCCCTGCTGGAATACCTGGAGCGGCTGGATGGCCCCGAAGAACGGCTGGACGGCCCGGCGCGCATCCGCCGCTTCCTCGACACGCCCGAAGCGCACGGCCGCTATGAACAAGAGGCCCGCGTCCTGACCAAGATGCTGGACTGCGACGCCGCACTCTACGTGATTGACGCGCGCGATCCTGTGCTGGGCAAGCACCGCGACGAACTCTCCATCCTGGCCGCCTGCGGCCGGCCCTTGCTGCCCGTGCTGAACTTCGTGAACGCGCCCGCCCACCGTGCCGACGAATGGCGCGGCGCGATGGCGCGGCTGGGCCTGCATGCGGTGGTGGAATTCGACACGGTCGCGCCGCCGCTCGATGGCGAACAGCAGCTGTACGCCAAACTGGGCGTGCTGCTTGACCGGCACGCCGGCGCGTTAGCGCGGCTGTCCGACAGCCTGTCCGCGCAACGCCGCGAACGCCACGCCGCCGCCTACGAACTGTTGGCCGACCTGCTGGTCGACGTGGCGGCGCTGCACGTGTCCAGCGCCAGCGACGAGGCCGCGCTGGCCACCGCATCGAACCAGTTGCGCGATCAGGTCCGGCAACGCGAACAGACCTGCGTGAACGCCTTGCTGGCGCTCTATAACTTCCGTCCGTCTGATTTTTCGGATGATGCGCTGCCGCTGCAAGGCGAACGCTGGGGCATGGACCTGTTTCATCCGCAGGCGCTCAAAGACATGGGCGTGCAGGTCGGCATGGGTGCGGCCGCCGGCGCAATGGCAGGCGCGGCGGTGGACCTCTTCAGCGCAGGCCTGAGCCTGGGCACCGGCATGCTGATCGGCGCGGCCGCCGGCGGCCTGTGGCAGGGGGTGGAGAAACTCGGCAAGCGCGTGGCGGGCAAACTGCGCGGCTGGCGCGAGATCAGCGTGGACGATGCCGTGCTGCGCCTCCTGGCGCTGCGCCAGCGGCAATTGATCGACGCGCTGGAACGCCGCGGCCATGCCGCGCGCGAGCCATTGAAACTAGCCCTTCCGGATGATGCCGCCTGGCAGAAGGGGCCCTTGCCCGACGGCCTGAAAGAAGCGCGCAGCCGCCCGGAATGGTCGGCGCTGGGCAAGCATTACGAAGACAGCGACCGCAGGAAGCGCATCGTCCACGAGTTGGCGAAAAACCTTGCCGCCACGCCTCGTCCGGACGCCTGATCACCGCGCCGTTCCCGGCGTGGAACGCACCATTCAAGGCCGACGGCAAGCGCGGACTAACCCCAATCCAAACCGATTGACGCTTAAACGAATCGATCTATAAGATTCGTTCTGCATCGGCGCGGTCCGTCCCCGCCATGACAATCACAAGGGGTTGGGTCTATCGTGAAGTCGAAGTCCTCGGCAGTGATTCCCGGCATCGCCCTCCACGGCCCGTGCGCAGTTCGCGCCGCGCGCCTTCCGACCCCACGCCGTCTTTCGTCGTAAGCAGCAACGCCATGCCCCGGATCCCGATGGGGCCGGGGCCCTGTCACTTCTGTCGCGCGATCCGCGCACCACACGGAGCATGAGGGCTATGCGTACTTTTCCCCACCTGAAGCAGGCTGCGCTGGCGGCGGCCGTTGCGGCATCGCTGGCATTCAGCGCCGGCGCGGCCGCCAAGACGTTCCACTGGTCCTATCAAGGCGACGCCACGTCGATGGACCCGATGGCCTTGAACGAAACCTTCACGCTCGGTTTCCAGGGCAATATCTACGAGACGCTGGCGGGTTACGACGGCAACCTGAAACTGACCCCCTTGCTGGCCGAAAGCTGGGAAAACCCCGAGCCGACCAAATGGGTGTTCAAGCTGCGCAAAGGCGTGAAGTTCCACGACGGTTCGCCCTTCACGGCGGACGACGTGATCTTCTCGTGGAAGCGCAGCCTGACGCCGGGCTCCGACATGAAGGGCTACGGCGCCAAGGCCTCCGACATCAAGAAGGTGGACGACTACACGATCGAAGTCACCACCCCCACGCCCAACCCCATCCTGCCGCGCGAATGGGTGTTCCTGTACATCATGAGCAAGACGTGGTCCGAGAAGAACAAGACCACCGAAGCCACCAACGTCAAGGGTGACAACCAGGGCAACTACGCCAACCTGAACGCCAACGGCACCGGCCCCTTCATGCTGGTCTCGCGCCAGCCTGACGTAAAGACCGTGCTCAAGCGCTATGGCGACTATTGGAACAAGGACATCAAGACCAACGTCGACGAAGTCATCTTCCAGCCGATCACGCAGGAAGCCACGCGCGTGGCCGCGCTGATCTCCGGCGAAATGGACCTGGTGCAACCCGTGCCCGTACAGGACTGGAAGCGCCTGGAAGACGCCAAGGGCGTCAAGCCGCTGACGGCGCCCGAAGCGCGCGCCATCTTCATCGGCATGGACCAGGACCGCGACGAACTGCTGTTCTCGGATGTGAAGGGCAAGAACCCCTTCAAGGACGCCAAGGTGCGTGAAGCCGTGGTGCTGGCGGTTGACACCAAGGCCATCAACGAGAAGATCATGCGCGGCGCAGCCAAGCCGCTGGGCTCGCTGGTGGCTACCGCCATCAACGGCTACGCCGACTCCTACGGTGCGCCCTACAAGCCTGATCCCGAACGCGCCAAGAAGCTGCTGGCCGAAGCGGGCTACCCCAAGGGCTTCACGGTGACGATGGACTGCCCGAACGACCGCTACGTCAATGACGAAAAGGTCTGCCAGGCGGTGGCCGGCATGCTGGCGCGCGTCGGCATCAAGATCAACCTGCTGGCGCAGACCAAGTCCAAGTACTTCGGCAAGATCCTGCTGCAGGCGGGCAACCAGACCAGCATGTACATGCTGGGATGGACGCCCAGCTCCACCGACGCGCACAACGCGCTGCTGAACCTGGCAGCCTGCCGCGACGCGAAGACGGCGGCCGGCCAGTTCAACCTGGGCGGCTACTGCAACAAGAAGGTGGACGACCTGACCAACAAGATCGGCGTCGAAACCGATCAGACCAAGCGCAACGCCATGATCAAGGAAGCGTTCGAGATCGTGCGCAGCGACTTCGGTTACCTGCCGCTGCACCAGCAACCGATGTCTTGGGGCGTGAAGGACAACATCAAGGTCATCCAGCGCGCCGATGACGTGCTCGACCTGCGCGACGTGGTGTTGCCGTAACCGCCTGCCGCAATCCCTGCGTTGATTTCCTGACGATGTGAGCCTCGGACGGCGTGAGCCGTCCGGGCGCGCCCGGCCCAGCCCCGCTTCCCGCTTTCAACGGAAACGCGGCCCGGCGTTATCTGCAAACGAGGGCATCCGATAATGCTTTCCTTTATTGCGCAACGGCTTATCCAGTCGGTGCTGGTGATGTTGACGGTGGCGCTGATCGCGTTCTCCATGTTCCGCTATGTGGGCGACCCGATCGCCAGCATGGTCGGCCAGGACACCACGCCTGAACAACGCGCGCAGCTGCGTGTCGAGCTCGGCCTGGACGATCCCTTCGTGGTGCAGTTCGCCCGCTTCGTCGGTAATGCGGTGCAAGGCGATTTCGGTATCTCGTACCGCCAGCGCCGGCCCGTCAGCGAACTGCTTGAAGAACGCATGCCCGCCACGCTGGAACTGTCTTTTGTGTCCGCCGTCATGGCATTGGCGCTGGGCATTCCGATGGGCATCTACACCGCGCTCAAGCGGCACGGCGTGCTGTCCAAGGCCTTCATGGCGATCTCGCTGGCCGGCATCTCGCTGCCGACATTCCTGATCGGCATCCTGCTCATCCTGGTCTTCGGCGTGCAGCTGCGATGGCTGCCCAGCTTCGGACGCGGCGACGTCGTCAGCCTGGGGTGGTGGACCACCGGCTTTCTGACCAAGTCGGGCTGGCTCGCGCTGATCATGCCGGCCATCACGCTGGCGCTGTTCCAGATGACGCTGATCATGCGCCTGGTGCGCGCCGAGATGCTGGAGGTGCTGCGCGCCGACTTCATCAAGTTCGCGCGCGCCCGCGGCCTGCCGGAACGGCTGATCAATTTCCGCCACGCCTTGAAGAACACGATGGTGCCCGTCATCACCATCACCGGCCTGCAGCTGGGGTCCATCATCGCGTTCGCCATCATCACGGAAACGGTGTTCCAGTGGCCCGGCATGGGGCTTTTGTTCATCCAGGCCATCAGCATGGTGGACATCCCCGTGATGGCCGCCTACCTGGTGCTGATCGCGTTCATGTTCGTCGTCATCAATCTGGTGGTCGACCTGCTGTACTTCGCCGTGGACCCGCGTCTGCGCGTGCAGAGCAAATGAAAAATAGCCCCCACGCCGCGCCTTCGGCTTGCTGCCCCCCAGGGGGGCGTTTTTTACCTTGGGACGGCCCAGCGGTAAAAAAGGAAATCACATGATTGCTCGCATCGCTCCCCTTTTTGCCCGCGCCGCCGACAGCGACCTGTGGCACAGCTTCAAGCGTTCGCCTGGCGCCATCATTGCCGCCGCCGTGACGCTGGCCATCCTGCTGGGCGCGCTGTTCGCGCCAATCATCGCGCCGCACAACCCTTTCGACCTGGCGTCGCTCAGCATCATGGACGCCAACACGCCGCCGGCCTGGGAAGAGGGCGGCAGCCCCGACTTCCTGTTGGGCACCGACGACCAGGGCCGCGACATCCTGTCGGCCGTGCTGTATGGCTCCCGCGTATCGCTGCTGGTGGGGTTTGCCTCGGTGCTGTTCTCGATGGTGCTGGGCGTGACGCTCGGCCTCATCAGCGGCTACGCCGGCGGCCGCATCGACAGCTTCATCATGCGCATCGCCGACGTCCAGCTGTCGTTTCCCGCCATCCTCGTCGCCCTGCTGATCGACGGCGTGGCGCGCGGCATCCTGCCACGCGACATGCATGACCAGCTGGCGCTGTACGTGCTGATCTTCGCCATCGGCATTTCAGGCTGGGTGCAGTACGCGCGCACCGTGCGCGGCTCCACGCTCGTCGAACGCAACAAGGAATACGTGCAAGCCGCGCGCCTCATCGGCATCGGCCCCATCACCATCCTGCGCCGCCACATCCTGCCCAACGTCATGGGCCCGGTGCTGGTCATCGCCACCATCCACCTGGCGATCGCGATCATCACCGAGGCCACGCTGTCGTTCCTGGGCGTCGGCGTGCCGGTCACGTCGCCGTCGCTGGGCACGCTGATCCGCATCGGCAACAGCTACTTGTTCTCGGGCATGTGGTGGATATCGATCTTCCCCGGCATCGCGCTGGTGGCGCTGGTGCTATCGGTCAACCTGCTGGGCGACTGGCTGCGCGACGCGCTTAACCCCAAGCTGCGCTGAGGACGTCATGGCCCTGTTGAACATCGAAGACATCCGCATCGAATTCCCCAGCCGCCGCGGCACGCTGGTGGCGGTGGACGGCGTATCGCTGTCCCTGGAAAAAGGCGAGATCCTGGGCGTGGTCGGCGAATCCGGCGCAGGCAAATCCACCATCGGCAACGCGGTGATCGGCTTGCTGGAAGCACCCGGACGACTGGCCGGCGGCTCGGTGCTGCTGAACGGCGAACGCATCGACACGCTGACGCCGGCACAGAAGCGCAAAGTGCGCGGGCGCCGCATCGGCATGATCTTCCAGGATCCGCTGACCTCGCTGGACCCCTTGCAGACGGTGGAAAGCCAGTTGGTCGAGACCATGCAGGTGCACCTGAACCTGTCGCACGCCGAAGCCAAGAAGCGCGCCGTGCAGCTGCTGGTGCAGGTCGGCATCGACCAGCCCGAGCTGCGCGTGCAGCAGTACCCGCACCAGTTCTCGGGCGGCATGCGGCAACGCGTGGTGATCGCGCTGGCGCTGTGCTGCGAACCCGAGGTGATCATCGCCGACGAGCCCACCACCGCGCTGGACGTCTCCATCCAGGCGCAGATCCTCGAACTCTTGAAAAAGCTGTGCCGTGAAGAGCAGGTCGGCATGATCATCATCACGCACGACATGGGCGTGATCGCGGACGTGACCGACCGCGTGGCGGTGCTGTATCACGGCAAGCTCGTGGAACAAGGCCCCACCGCCAAGATCCTGGGCGATCCCGACCACCCCTACACCCGCAGCCTGATCTCGGCCGTGCCGCGCCCGGACATCAAGCTCAAGCGCTTTCCGCTGGTCACCTACATCGAAGACGTGAAGACGCCGTCGCAGCCCCTGGATCTTGCCACGCACTGGCTGGGCCAACGGCGCGACTTCGGCGCGCATACCGACGGTCCGCTGGTGCAGGTGCGCGACCTATCCATGCGCTTCGTGTTGAAGAGCGCGCTGTTCAAACGCAACCAGCGCACGCTGGACGCAGTCAAGCGCGTGAACTTCTCGATCGGCGAAGGCGAGGTCTTCGGACTGGTGGGCGAATCGGGTTCCGGCAAATCCACCGTGGCGCGGCTGATCTCGGGGCTGTACACGCCCTCGGAAGGTTCCGTCACGTTCGGCGGCACGGACCTGACCGCGCTCAAGGGCGAAAAGCACCTCAACCCGTTCCGGCGCCAGATCCAGATGATCTTCCAGGATCCGTTCTCGTCGCTGAACCCCCGCATGCGCGTGCTGGACATCGTGGCCGAGCCCATCCGCTTTCACAAGTTGGCGGCAAGCGAAGCCGAGGCCCGCCGCATCGTGGCCGACCTGCTGGACGTGGTGGGCCTGGGCGACCGCGCGGCCGAGCGCTTCCCGCACGAGTTCTCGGGCGGCCAGCGCCAGCGCATCTGCATCGCCCGCGCGCTGGCCACGCGCCCGCGCTTCCTGATCTGCGACGAGCCCACCTCCGCATTGGACGTATCCATCCAGGCGCAGATCCTGAACCTGCTGAAAGACCTGCAGGAAGAGTTGGGCCTGACCATGCTGTTCATCAGCCATGACCTGCCGGTGATCCGCCAGATGTGCGACCGCGTCGGCGTGATGCGTTACGGCGAATTGCTGGAAGTGGCCGAAACGGAAAGCCTGTTCGACCATCCGCAACACCCTTATAGCCAACACCTGCTTGGATTGATGCCCCGCCTGCAATCCATGTCCCGCGAGGGGCTGGACGTGGTGGAAGGCTGACGCCTGAGCGCAACCGGAGCGAGACATGACGGCGACACGACAGACCCTCTTCATCGGCGGACAGGTATTCGATGGCGAGGGCAAGATGCTGCAGGGCCACGGCGTGCTGGTCGACGGCCAGCGGGTGGCGCGCGTGGCGCCGGCGGCCGAATTCGAAGGCTACGCCGGCATGCAGGTCAACACCACCGGCATGACGCTGATGCCCAGCCTGGCGGACTGCCATGTCCACCTGGTCTATACCGGCGGCGCCGATCCCAATGCGCAGTTAAGCAAGCAAGGCCCGGCCCAGATCACGCTGACCGCGCTGGAGAATGCGCAGGCCAGCCTGCGCGGCGGCGTCACGGCGCTGCGCGACTGCGGTGGCAAGGACTATCTGGAATTCGGCGTGCGCGACGCCATCGCGCGCGGCGTGTTCCCCGGCCCCACCATCAAGGCATCCGGTCGCATCATCTGCATGACGGGCGGCCACGGCAACCGCATCGGCCGCATCGCCGACGGCTGTGAAGACGTGATCAAGGCGGTGCGCGAACAGGTGCACGCCGGCTGCGACCTGGTGAAGATCATGGCGACCGGCGGCGTCATGACGCCCGGCGTCAGCCCGATGGACGCGCACTACAGCTTCGACGAAATGAAGGCGGGCGTGCACGAGGCCAAGCGCTTTCGCAAAAGCACGGCCAGCCACGCGCAAGGCACCCAGGGCATCTTGAACGCGGTGCGCGCCGGCATCGATTCCATCGAGCACGGCATCTTCATGGACGACGACTGCCTGCGCGAAATGCTGGAGGCCCAGACCTATCTGGTGCCCACCATCGCCGCGGTGCGCAACATCATCGCCAACGCCGACAACGGCATCCCGGCCTATGCCGTGGAGAAAGCCCGCGCCGTGGAACAGCGCCACCGCGAATCGTTCCAGATGTACTACAAGGCGGGCGGCCGGATCGCGATGGGCACGGACGCCGGCACGCCGTTCAACCTGCATGGCGAAAACGCCATGGAACTGGCCTACATGGTGGAGTTCGGCATGACGCCGGTGGACGCGCTGATCGCCGGCACCTCGCGCGGCCACGACCTGATGGGTCTGGACCAGCATGGCGTCCTGGCCGACGGCAAGGTGGCCGACCTGCTGCTGGTGCAGGGCGATCCCACGGAAGACATCCTGAAAGCGGCCGACAAACGCTTCCATGTGGCGGTGCTGCGCAACGGCGAAGTGGCCGCAGGCGCCTTGCCGTTCTGACAGCGACAACGCGCCCGGCGATAAAAAGAAAAGCCGCCGCGCTGTGAAGCGCGGCGGCTTTTTCCTTGATGCTGCGTGCGGGGAGTGCGCCTTAGCGCGCGCCGCCCATTGCGCCGCTCATCACCATCATCAGGAACTGCTCGACCGGCATCTTCTTGCCGTTGAAGTCGACTTGGCCGTCGGCATAGTTCAGGTACGAGACGATGTTGTTGTTCTCGACCTTGGCCATACCCATCGCGGCCGCCATGGTGCCGACCATTTCAGCCTGACCCTTGGCGGTCTGCGCAGCCTGCTCGGCCGGCACGCCGCGCATTTGCGGTTCGATCGCCATCAGGTCGGTCAGGTTGCCCTTGGACAGCACCAGCTTGGCGTCCAGCTTGCGCACCGCCTGCGTCAGCGTGTCCGCGAACTCGCCGTCCATGGAGGCCGGTTTGGCCAGATCCAGGTTCAGGTTGAACGTGGACGTGCCATTGGCCGTACGCACTTCCAGCGGCGACACGGCGAGCGTCGGATTGCCGGCCAGCAACAGCTCGACGTTGGTTTTCAGGATCTGCTGCTCTTCGGGCGTGAACTGCGGCGTCTGCTCTTCACCCTTGCTTTGCATCATGCGACGCGAAGCGGCTTCGTAGACGTCGTTCAGCGCCTTGAACGCCTTGGAGTCCAGCTTCTGCACGTCGATGGCCAGCTTCAAGCCCGCCATGTCCTTGGCCTGCACGTTGATCATGCCGAAATCCAGGGCCATCTTGGCGCCCAGCAGCGAATTGGCTTCCGCCACATCGACGGCGATCGTGGTGTCCTTGAACTGGACGGGCGGCTTTTCCTTGGAGGTGATCGTCCAGTCCTTGAACGTCAGCTTCTGGTTGCCCACGTACATGTCGTTGGAGGCCGGCGTCAGGTCGCTGGTCAGCGTGATGCCTTGCAGGGCCATGCTGACGATGTCGCTGTTCTCCGACTGGCCGGACAGCACCAGCTTGTCCGTCTTCAGGTCGACGACGCCGTGCTTCGTGCCCGTGGCGTATTCGACGTTGCCGGTCATGCCCGAGAAGCTCAGGTTCGTGTCGCCCTTGGCCACTTCCACCGGCGCCAGGTTGAACTTGCCCGTGATGTTCTTCCCGTAGCTGACGCTGTAATGGCCGGTCAGGGGCGTGACGCCCTTGGCGGCGGCAAACCATTCCTTGACCGCCGGGGTCTCTTCCAGGGCGAAGTCGCTGGCCACCATGGCCGGCATGAACGAGCCGGTCTTCAGGTTGGACAGGGGCAGGGGACCGTGGCTCAGTTGCTCAACGAACAACACGTCGCGCTCTTCGGCCGGCTTGCCTTCGGTGGCCGGCGCGGTGAACTTCACGCGATAGCGCGCGGTGGACGAAAACACGCCGCGCTCGAACGACACCAACTCAACCTTGGACGCGATGCCCCACTTGTCGCTAAACGTCTTCAGGCTGTCGTTGGCGTTCGCGATCGACTGATTGACGAAGTCCTCGGCCTTCTGGCCCGTGTACCAGGCCGTGCCGGTCCACACTGCACCCAGTACGACAACGACACCCACTAACGCCGATTTCTTCATAGCGATCCTTTATTCTTCAAATGGATATAAGCGCACGGATTATAGGGAGTGCCGCCTAGGGAAAACACTTATTTCGTGCATAGGCGATGCAATATGTTACGTGGTGATACCGCCTTACGAAAAATCCACCGGTGCTGCAATGCCACATCAGCTACAATCGCACCGTGTGCTTTGCCAATCTGCACACGTCCGCTAGGCCCTTCGCTGCCAAGCTTCGCCCATCAGGGCGCTTCCCTTTTCTCCTTATTCGTCCGCCTGGATTGGAGTCTCTCAACTTGAGCGACGGGCTGCCGCTGGAGTTGTTTTGACTACCTCTTCCCCTTTTGCCGACCTCGGGCTGGCTGATTCCCTGTTGCGCGCCATTGCCGATACCGGCTACACCGCACCCACCCCCATTCAAGCCCAAGCCATTCCGCAAGTGCTCAAAGGCGGCGATCTGCTGGCCGCCGCACAGACCGGAACCGGCAAGACCGCCGGCTTTACGCTGCCGATCCTGCACCTGCTGATGCAGCAGAAGCCGGAACTGCGCAAGCCCGGCCGCCCCCGTTGCCTGATCCTGACCCCGACGCGTGAGTTGACCGCGCAGGTCGCGGAATCGGTGCAGACCTACGGCAAGTACACCTCGCTGACGTCCATGGTGATGTTCGGCGGCGTCAACATCAACCCCCAGATCTCCGCGCTGCGCAAGCCGCTGGACATCCTGGTGGCCACGCCCGGCCGCCTGCTGGACCATTGCGGCCAGAAGACGGTGGACCTGTCCGGCGTTGAAATCCTGGTGCTGGACGAAGCCGACCGCATGCTGGACATGGGCTTCATCCGCGACATCCGCAAGATCCTCGCGCTGCTGCCCAAGCAACGCCAAAACCTGCTGTTCTCGGCCACGTTCTCCGACGAGATCCGCACGCTCGCACGCGGTGTGCTGAACAACCCGGGCGAAGTCTCGGTGACCCCGCGCAACACCGCCACCGAACTGGTCACCCAGACGGTGCACATGGTGGAACAGCACCACAAGCGCGACCTGATCAGCCACATCATCCGCGAAAGCGGCTGGCATCAGGTGCTGGTGTTCACGCGCACCAAGCACGGCGCCAACCGCCTGGCTGAAAAGCTGGTCAAGGACGGCCTGACCGCCGCCGCGATCCACGGCAACAAGAGCCAATCGGCCCGCACCCGCGCGCTGGCCGGCTTCAAGGACAGCACCGTGACGGTCCTGGTGGCCACCGACATCGCCGCCCGCGGCCTGGACATCGACCAACTGCCCCAGGTCGTGAACTTCGAACTGCCCAACGTGCCGGAAGACTACGTGCACCGTATCGGCCGCACGGGCCGCGCCGGCGCCACCGGCGCCGCGGTCTCGCTGGTCGACAACAGCGAAATCAAGCTGTTGAAGGACATCGAGCGCCTGATCAAAAAGACGATCGAGCGTAAGCCGGTCGAAGGCTGGACCCCGTCCCCGACCAGCGCTGCCGCTTTCGAGCGCCAGGAACGCGACGAAGATGCCCGTAGCCCGCGCGGTGGCAACCGCAACGGCGGTGGCGGCCGTGGCGGGAACGCCGGTCGCGGCAACGGTGGCGGCAATGCCGGCGCCGGCCGTTCGCGTCCGGCCCAGGGCCAGCCCCGCGCCGCCGCTGGCGGCCGTGCCCCCGCGCCGGCCCGTGCCGGCGGCGAAGGCCGCGGCAACGGCGGTGCTCGCGATGGCAAGCCTGCTGACCGTCCGGCGCACGCCGGCCGCGCCGAAGGCCGCCCGCAGCAAAGCCAGCGCCGTCCCGAAGGGACTGCCCGTCCGGCCGGCAACGGTGGCTCGGGTCGCCCGGCTCAGGGCCGCTCGTCCGGCGCCCCCCGCGCGGCGTTGCTGGGCAAGTAATCCCCAGCAGGTAATATCACCGGCCCCCCCACTTCCTGCGATCCAAGGACCCGCGCCATCATGCCCTTATCCACCTGGTTGACGTTCTTCCTGGCCTCCTGGGCCATTTCGTTCTCACCCGGAGCGGGCGCGATCTCGGCGATGTCCTCGGGATTGAAGTACGGTTTTGCACGCGGCTACTGGAACACGGCCGGCCTCATCATGGGCATCCTGTTCCAGTTCGTCGTCGTGGCCGTGGGATTGGGTGCGGTGCTGGCCACGTCCGAAATGGCCTTCAATGTGGTCAAGTACCTGGGCGTGGCCTACCTGATCTACCTGGGCATTCGCCAGATCCGCACCGATGCCGCGCCCGTCGCGGTCGACGCGGGCGACCCCAAGCAGGCGTCGATCCGCGAACTCGTCATGCGCGGGTTCCTGATCAACACCATGAATCCCAAGGGCACGGTGTTCCTGCTGGCCGTGGTGCCGCAGTTCGTCGACCCGGCGCTCGCGCTGACGCCGCAGTATGCGGCGCTGGCCGGCACGCTGGCCTTCACCGACCTGGTCGCCATGGGCGTGTACACGCTGCTGGCGGCGCGCGTGCTGCGCATGCTGCGCGACGCCAAGCACATCCGCTGGATGAACCGCACCTTCGGGTCGCTGTTCATCCTGGCTGGCGTATTCCTGGCGTCGTTCCGCCGCCATTCCTGAATATTCATGCGCGGGGCACGCGTCGGCGACGGCGCGTGCCCCGCGCTTTTCATGCAAGCAGCCGGACCGCGCCGGCCTAACAAGCGGCGTTAAGTACAATCCTCCGACCATGAATATCCCTCAAGAAGTTGCGCGGCGCCGAACGTTCGCGATCATTTCCCACCCTGACGCGGGCAAGACCACGCTGACCGAAAAGCTGTTGCTGTTCGCAGGCGCGATCCAGATCGCCGGCAGCGTCAAGGCGCGCAAAGCGTCCCGCCACGCCTCGTCCGACTGGATGGAAATCGAAAAGCAACGCGGCATTTCCGTGGCGTCCTCGGTGATGCAGATGGAATACCGCGACTGCGTCATCAACCTGCTCGACACCCCGGGCCACCAGGACTTCTCCGAAGACACCTACCGGGTGCTGACGGCGGTGGATGCCGCGCTGATGGTGATCGACGCCGCCAACGGCGTTGAACCGCAGACGATCCGCCTGCTGCAGGTCTGCCGCGCGCGCAACACGCCCATCATCACGTTCATCAACAAGATGGACCGCGAGGTGCGCGAGCCGCTGGAACTGCTGTCTGAAATCGAAGGCCACCTGGGCATGGACGCCGTGCCGTTCTCGTGGCCGGTCGGCATGGGCAAGGCGTTCGGCGGCGTGTTCGACATCCGCCGCGACCGCATGCGCGTCTTCCGCCCGGGCCAGGAACGCCGTTCCGACAATGATGACGTCATCGAAGGCCTGACCAACCCCGAAATCGCCCGCCGTTACGGCTCGGCATTCGAGCAGGCCAGTGGCGAGATCGAACTGATCAACGAAGCCGCCCCCGCGTTCGACCGCGAGCAGTTCCTGGCCGGCAAGCAGACCCCGGTGTTCTTCGGGTCGGCCATCAACAACTTCGGCGTGCAGGAAGTGCTGGACGCGCTGGTCGACCATGCGCCGCCCCCGGGCCCGCGCATGGCGCTGCAACGCGAAGTGCTGCCCGAAGAGCCCAAGTTCACCGGCGTGGTGTTCAAGGTGCAGGCCAACATGGATCCGGCGCACCGCGACCGCGTGGCCTTCGTGCGCGTCAGCTCGGGCCGCTTCGAACGCGGCATGCGCCTGAAGGTCGCCCGCACCAACAAGGAAATGCGCCCCAACAACGTGGTGTCTTTCCTGTCGCAGCGGCGCGAGCTGCTGGACGAGGCCTATGCCGGCGACGTGATCGGTATCCCCAACCACGGCGTGCTGCAACTGGGCGACGTGCTGACCGAAGGCGAAACCCTCCAGTTCACGGGCCTGCCGTTCTTCGCCCCCGAGCTCTTCCAGGCGGTCGAAGTCAAGGATCCGCTGCGCACCAAGCAACTGCGCACCGGCCTGACCCAACTGGGTGAAGAGGGCGCCATTCAGGTGTTCCGTCCCGAGGCGGCCGGCGGCTCGCTGCTGCTGGGCGCGATCGGCCAACTGCAGTTCGAAGTGGTCGCCCACCGCCTCAAGACGGAGTACGGCGCAGACGCCCGGATGCTGCCTTCCCGCTACACAATGGCACGTTGGATTACGTCTGAAAACCCGAAAGCGCTGCGCAAGTTCATGGATGCCAATGCGGCCCATATCGCCTATGATGTGGTCGATGCGGCGGCGTTTTTGATCAGTTCCCCTGCGCAGTTGCGCGTGGCCGAGGACCTGTATCCCGAAGTGAAATTCCATGCAATGCGCGAGCACGGCGGCAAGGTTTTCGGGGACAAGGCGTAAACCCGTTCGGGTTCCGCACGGCAGATGAGGGTAGCAATGTCTTGGCGTTTATTATTCGCAACGCTCCTGATCGCGCTTGGCGCGTCGGCCTGGGGCGGGATTCAATTGGGTGACTGGCTGGTGGCGCACGCGCCCCCCGCTGCACCGGCTCCTGGGCAGGACGCGGCGGCTTCGCAGCAACCTGTCCTGGACGCCAACGGGCGGCCTTATGTGGCTCAGCCCCCGCAGCCCCGCATCGACGGCACCCTGGGCGTGCCGGACAAGCCCGCAGACCGTGAATGGCAGGTCAATACGGTGTCGCTGTTCGACACCGTCAGCGATCCCGCCGTGAAGCTCTCGCGCGAACGCATCACGCCGGAGCAGGCCCGCGAAATCGCGGCCGCCTCCGAAGTGCCGCTGCCCTCGGGCACGTCCGACGTCAGCACGCTGGACTTGCAGGTGCCCGGCACCTCCACCGCCATCAACGGCGGCCAGGCGCAGGCCCAGGCCGGCGGCTACGGCACCCCGCAAATGGTGCAGGCGCCTCCGCCCCCGCCCAATACGGCGCTCAGCCCCGGCGCGCCCGGCTGGCAAGACGCCCTCAAGCGCGAACTGGCGCAATGCGCCTCACAAGGCTTCTTCGACCGCCCCTCGTGTTCCTGGGCCGCGCGCAACAAGTACTGTGCGCCGAACCGCGCCTGGGGCACGATGGCCGAATGCCCGGCCCGTCCACAGTAAAAGAAAGAGCCCCCACGCTGCGCGCGCTATGCGCGCTTGCTGCCCCCCGAGGGGGCGCTTTTGCCTTGGGACGGCCCGGCGGCAAAAGAAGGCCCCCACGCTGCGCACGCGATGCGCGCTTGCTGCCCCCCGAGGGGGCGCTTTTGCCTTGAGACGGCCCGGCGGCAAAAGGATGCCCCCACGCTGCGCAAGCGATGCGGCCGAAAAAAATGGCGCCCCGAGGGGCGCCATTGCTTTGGCCGGAAGGTTTATTCGGGCACGGACATCTGGCTTTGCAGGTAGTTCTGGATGCCGACCTTGTCGATCAGGTCGATCTGGGTTTCCAGATAGTCGATGTGCTCTTCGGTGTCGTCCAGGATGTCCTGGAACAGATCGCGCGAGACGTAGTCGCGCACCGATTCGCAATAGGCAATCGCTTCCACGACGGTGGCATGCGCTGCTTGCTCAAGCTTCAGGTCACAGGCCAGCAGCTCGGGCACGTCTTCACCGATCAGCAGCTTGTGCAGGTCTTGCAGGTTGGGCAGGCCATCCAGCATGAAGATGCGCGCGATCAGGCGATCCGCGTGCTTCATTTCACCGATGGATTCTTCGTACTCGTGCTTGCCCAGCTTGTCGAAGCCCCAATGATTCAGCATGCGGGCATGCAGGAAATATTGGTTGATGGCCGTCAGTTCGTTGGTCAGTTGCTTGTTCAAGAACTGGATGACGGTTTTGTCGCCTTTCATAATGGACTCCTTGCAGTCAGGCGCGACGCAAATGCATCGCGACAAAGGAGCGCACGATGCCGCGCGTACGCAACCCCGGCAGACTACCATCAGCCGCAGGGCCGCGCCTAGCCTTGCGCTGCATTTGGTAAACCGCTTTAGAACCGCTACAAGAAAGCGACAAGCCAATGAGAATGAGTATGCGTACTTGATGCCTTGCAGGCACAAGACAGGCGTTATGCGGCCTGCACGCAAGCGATGGCGAGGAATCCATCGCGGTATCGCGGCGCTACCTGCGCAAGCAGGCCTAACCCGTAAGGGAAAAGCGGCCTGGAATTGCGCAAGGCCGCGTCGTTGCATATCGGCAACCCGAAACGCGATTGTGGCCGCGCACGGATCAAGCGGCTTTGCGCGTGGTCAACCAGATGCCGAAGGCGATCGGCACGATGCCCAGCAGGTCCAGCCAGGACACGGGTTCGCGCAGCACCAGCCAGCCGAACAGCAGGCCCAACGGCGGCATCAGGAAATGCAGTGCGCTGGCCGAGGTGGCGCTGGCGCGGCCCAGGATCATGAACCACAGGTAGTAGCCGCCCATCGACACCGCCACGATCATGTAGGCCATGCTCCACACCAGACTGGCGGTCAGACGCGCATCCCCTAGACTCTCGTGCATCAACGCGAACGGCAGCAGGGCGACGGCGCCGGCCAGCGATTGGATGCCCGTCGACGTCCACAGCCCGGCAGAGGGCTTCAGACGCTTGTAGAGCAGGGTGCCCGCTACCAGCGCCACCAGGCCACCCGTCACCAGCAAGGTGCCGTGCATGTCTTCCTGCATGCCGCTTAACCGCGACCTCAGCACCAGGGCCACCCCCGCCAGCCCGAGGCATAGTCCGGCAAGCTTGCGCCAGGACAGGCTCTCACCCAGCACCGGTCCGGCCAGCACGCCGATCAGCAAGGGATTGGTGCTGATCAGCACGGCGGTGAACGCGGACGACACGGTGGTCATGCCGGTCCAGCTCAGCCCCAGGTACAGCGCGTTGTTCAAGACGCCCAGCAGGATCAGCGACACCACATCGCGGCCGCTGGGCAGTTTTCCCTGCCGGCCCGCGGCGGCGATCCCCAGCATCAGCGCCCCGGCAATCAGAAAGCGGATCGTCAGCAGAGTCAGCGGCGGGCAGTCCCGCACCGCGATCTTGGCGGCCGCGAAGGCGGAACTCCACAGAAAGCAGAACGCGGCGATCGGCACCCAACTGATCCCCGGCGCGCCATGGGCGGTCGGGGTGGCGGAAACGGCAGGCGGGGAAGCCTTCATCGGGGTTCCATGAGAGCAGGGCGCCACGCATGCCGCGTGGAGCAGGCATTCTGCGCGTCCCGCCCGTCAGGCGCAACCCGTCAACCGGCGCGAAGCCGGCCAGCAGAATCAGGAAAACGGGGGATATTGCGAAAGAAAACGACGCGGCCCGCTGCGTGACGGCAGCGAGCCGGGAAAGACGGCCGATGCTTAGCCTGCGGCGACCAGCGGAATGGGGAAGCTGCTGTGGTTCGCAGCCGCGCCCGATTCAACCAGCGTAGCGGGCGCATTGACCGGAACGGCGATGGAACGGACGTCGCATACGCTGGAGCAGCGGCCGCCTGGCAGGTACTCGGCGGCGGTTGCCGCGCAGCAGCCGCAGCACGTGGCCACGCCCAGCTCGAATTGCAGGTCGGACAGCGTCGTCGCGCCCCCGTCCACGCTGGCGCGGACTTGGCGTTCGGTGATGGCATTACATACGCAAATGTACATGCGAATGATTATCGAAAATTATTCAACCGATGACAAGCCCCTTGCCACAATAAATTTGCAACGGACCGTTGACGCGCAACCCGTTGAAACAAAGGACGAATTCTTAAAGATTCGTCCCTTATTTCAGCGCGCCGACGCCTGCGCCTTGCGCAGGGTGGCCGGGGCGATTCGCAGCGCTTCGCGGTACTTTGCCACCGTCCGGCGGGCGATCACTATCCCCTGATCGGCCAGTTTTTGCATGATCTGGCTGTCGGACAAGGGTTTGGCGCGGTTCTCGTCCGCGACCATCTGGCGGATGAAGGTCTGCACTGCCGTGGCGGAGGTGGCGTCGCCGCCGTCGGTGGACACCCCCGCGCCGAAGAAGCGCTTGAGCTCCAGCGTGCCAAACGGAGTGAGCATGTACTTCTGCGTTGTGGCCCGTGAAATGGTCGATTCGTGCAGGCCGAGTTCGCCGGCGATGTCCTTAAGGATGAGGGGCCGCATGGCTGATGGGCCCTGACTGAAGAAGGCGGTCTGGCGTTCCACGATGGCCTGGGCCACCCGCAGGATGGTGTCGAAGCGCTGCTCGACGTTGCGGATCATCCATTTGGCCTGCTGCAACTGGGATTGCAGGCCCGCGTGGGCGGATTCCTTCTGGTTGCCCAGCATCTGGGCGTACAGCCCGTTGATCTGCAGCCGCGGCACCGCGGCGCTGTTGAGCGTGACCTGCCACCCGCGGCGGGTCTTGCGCACGATGACGTCCGGCACCGCGTAGTCGGCCGCTGGCACCGTCCAGGCGCGCCCAGGACGGGGTTCCAGACGCAGGATAAGGGAGTGGGCCGCCCGGAACGTGGCTTCGTCGCAGCCCACGGCCGCACAGAGGCGGGCGGCATTGCCGGTAGCCAGCAAGGGCAGGTGCTGGGCGCAGATCTGCCGGGCGCAGGCCAGGACAGCGGGGTCGGCCGCTTCAGGCAGGCGAGTCAGGTCGGGGTTGCGCAGCTGCAACAGCAGGCATTCGGCCATGTCGCGTCCGCCGATGCCGACCGGGTCGAACGATTGCAACAAGGACAGCGCGGCGCGCAATTCGTCGATGTCCGGTTCCGTGTCGGCGGGCAGCCAGCCCAGGATCTCTTCCAGCGGCGATCCCAGGTAGCCGTTCTCGTCCAGCTCGTCGATCAGCAGTGCCGCCAGCACAACATCGCGCGGCGCGGCGCGCGTCAGCATCAACTGCCCCAGCAGGTGTTCGCGCAGGGTGTCCGGACGCGCCGTTTCAGGGGGGCCGAAATCCTCGTCCGAATAGACCCCGCCCGAACCCGGCATTTCATCCACCGGCGTCTCGCGTTCCGCGGCGGGCTCGTCGTCCTGCACGGAAGATTCACGTTCGGATTCGGCTTGCGCCTCGGCCGCGGGCGTGTCGTCTTCGCGTTCCAGCAGGGGATTGTCCGCAAGCACTTGCGAGATCTCGGCCTCAAGGTCGAGCGTAGACAACTGCAACAATCGTATCGATTGTTGTAGCTGAGGGGTCAGCGTCAGATGCTGGCCAGGTCGCAGTTCTAAAATTGGGCGGGTCATAGGTACAATATTTTGCATGATGAATCTGACTTCGCCCGCAAGCGTTCGCCAGGACAGCCGACTTATCGGCCAGACCCTGCTCAAATTGGCGCTTCCCCGACTCGTTGTGCGCGCGATAGTCATCGCCGTTGCCGTGATCCTCTGGTATCTGGTCGCCTCCTGGATACTCGATTTCGGCAGACGCATGAACTACGACTTCCTGCATTCCCTGGGTCAGCCCACCATGGACATGGTTCAGAAGGTGAACCCGTACATCTGGTGGGTCGTGGCCGGCATCTGGACGCTGATCGTCTTCTTCTCGGTTAAAGCCTGGTTCTCCGCCAGCCTGGCCTCGGGCGCGGCCACGCCGGTCGGTACCGACGTGCTGGCCGATCTGGCGCCGAACCTGTCCGAAGAGTCGCTGGGCGTGCTGCGCTGGACCTGGGGCGACCGCCAAGAGCCCTTCACAGTCGGCGATTTGCGCCGCTCACTGTCTGAAATCCGCCACAACCGCATCGGCAAGATCGCCATGGTGGCCGAACAGGCGCAAATTCTGGAAGGCAGCGCCGCCCGCCCGGGCCGCGATCCCCGTGACGACGGCCGCCGTGACGACGGCCGCCGGGAACCCGCCCGCGTTGAAGTGCGCGGCGAAACCCGCGGCGACCGCTACGTCGAACCGCGCATCGGCCCGGCGCGCTAAGCGCCAGGCCCTTCTCCTGATTCCAGGCCGCCGACAGGCGGCCTGTTTGTTTCAGTCCCCTGCCAGCAGGCCCGTCCTATACTGGCCGCTCCAGGCTCGCGCAACCGCGGGCCGCGCACACAAGTCAAACTCGATCGGCAGCCGAGACCTGCCGGATGCGCAGCCAGCCTCCTGGAGTTGTACCCATGTTCCGCACCCCCGTCCGGTATGCCGCCGGCCTGTTGGTGGCCTGTTCGGCCGCGTTTGCCGCCTCCCCGGCACTGGCCGATTGGCCCGACAAACCCATCACCTTCGTCGCCCCGTTCAGCGCGGGCGGCGCCAATGACCTGGTCGCCCGGATCATCGCGAAAGCAGTCGGCACTACCCTGAACCAGACCGTCATCGTCGAAAACCGCCCCGGCGCGGGCGGCGTCGTGGGCGCGGCCCACGTGGCGCGCAGCCCGACGGACGGCTACACCTATCTGGTCGGCAGCAACGGCACCGTCACCAACAGCCTGATCCGCTCGGACCAACCCTACAAGGACGACGCGCTGACCCCGGTGGCGCTGCTTTCCATCACGCCGTCCGTCATCGTGGCCAACCCGTCCAATCCCGCCAAGGACTTGAAGGACTTCGTCGAGCGCGCCAAGAAGGCCAAAACCGACCGCATCACGTTCTCGACCGCCGGCAACGGCAGCACGCCGCATTTCGTGGCGGAAATGGTGAAGGAAGCAACGGGCCTGCCGGTCGAGCCGATCGCCTACAAAAGCGGTTCGGAAGGCGTGACCGCCGTAATCGGCAACCAGGTCGACGCCACCTCCGAAGCCAGCATCGTGACGCTGCCGCTGATCCAGAGCGGCAAGCTGAAGGCGCTGGCCACGACGTGGGACAAGCGCATGGCCAGCGCGCCGGACATCCCCACCACGGCCGAAGCGGGCTTTCCCGCCATTCGCATCGGCCACTGGGCAGGCCTGTTCGCCCCCACGGGCACCCCCGCCGATGTGCTGGACAAGATGAATGCGGCAGTCGAGAAATCCCTGCAATCGAAGGAGGTGCAGGACGCGTTGCGCCAGAGCAGCATCGAGCCCGGCGGCGGCTCGCGCGCCAGCTTCGTGGATTTCGCCGCAAGCGAGCGCGAACGCCTCGGTAAAGTCGTGAAAAACGGCCACATGCAAACGCAATAAGCGCCGCGTGCAAACCACGGCGGGGCGTTCCGCCCCCCGTTTTTTTCGGACTATTCTGTTTGCACTCCAGCGGAAAGTATGTTTGACTAGCAACCTATGGCCGCACACCGCACCTCCCTCGCGATTGCCACCGGACGCTCCGCCGCTCCGGTTGCCGGCCTGCGCGCTCGCTCCTCCTCGTTTGCCGCGCTATCGCTATACCTACCGATCGGTTGCCGGGCCTAGTGTCCCCGTGGTAGCTCGGCAGCCACGCTTGCCACACGCGATTTCCCCCTTTTATTTGTGAATCCTGCCGGTCAATCACGGCAACCCCTGGCACAAGACCGTCATCCGGTCATAAATGCCGCCGAGAGTAGTGCTCCCGGGATTCAAAAGAAACCGATCGAGGTGTAGTCATGATGCTTGCCAACCCCGCTACCAAATACGTCCCCTTCGCCCCCTTTACCCGCGACTTCTCCGAACGCACCTGGCCGAGCCGCCGCATCACCAAGGCGCCGATCTGGATGAGCACGGACTTGCGCGATGGCAACCAGGCCCTGATCGAGCCGATGAGCGTCGAGCGCAAGCTCCGCTTCTTCGAACAGCTCGTGAAGATCGGCTTCAAGGAAATTGAAGTGGGCTTCCCATCCGCCTCGCAGACCGACTTCGACTTCGTCCGCAAGCTCATCGACGAAAAGCGCATTCCGGACGACGTGACCATCATCGTGCTGACCCAGTCGCGCGAAGACCTGATCAGCCGCACCGTGGAAGCCGCGGCAGGCGCCAAGCAAGCCATCGTCCACATGTACAACGCGTGTGCGCCGGCCTTCCGCAAGGTCGTGTTCAACATGTCCAAGGAAGAGATCAAGGGCATCGCCACGACTGGCACGCGCCTGATCAAGCAATACACCTCGCAGCGCCCCGAAACCAAGTGGAGCTACGAGTACTCGCCCGAAGTGTTCAGCACGACCGAACCCGAATTCGCGCTTGAAGTCTCGGATGCCGTGGCCGATGTATGGCAGCCCACGCCCGACCACAAGATGGTGCTGAACCTGCCCGCCACGATCGAGGCCACCAGCCCCAACCTGTACGCCGACCAGATCGAGTGGATGCACAAGAACCTGGCGCGCCGCGACAGCATCGTGCTTAGCGTGCACCCGCACAACGACCGCGGCACCGCCGTGGCCGCCGCCGAATTCGCCGTGATGGCCGGTGCCGACCGCATTGAAGGCTGCCTGTTCGGCAGCGGCGAGCGCACCGGCAACGTCGACCTGGTCACGCTTGCCTTGAACCTCTACACGCAGGGCGTGCATCCGGGCCTGGACTTCTCCGACATCGACGAAGTGCGCCGCTGCGCCGAATACTGCAACCAGTTGCCGGTGCACCCGCGCCACCCGTATGCCGGCGACTTGGTCTTCACCGCGTTCTCGGGTTCGCACCAGGACGCCATCAAGAAGGGCTTCGCGCTGCAAGAGGCCGACGCCGTCTGGGAAGTGCCGTATCTCCCGATCGACCCCGCCGACCTTGGCCGCAGCTACGACGCGGTGATCCGCGTGAACAGCCAGTCGGGCAAGGGCGGCGTGTCGTACCTGCTTGAACAGGAGCACGGCCTCGTCTTGCCGCGCCGCTTGCAGATCGAATTCAGCCGCGCCATCCAGCGCGTGACGGACGAGACCGGCCGCGAAGTCACCGCCGACGACGTCCACACGATCTTCAACCGCGAATACCTTGAGCAGAAGGCCCCGTGGAAGCTGATCCGCCACCGCATCGACGGCAATCCGTCGGCCGGCGAAGGCCAGCACTTCAGCATCGAAGCCGAACTCGAATACAACGGCGAACGCCGCATCGTGACGGGCAAGGGCGACGGCGCCATCTCGGCCTTCGTGGCCGCGCTGGACGTACCGGTTCGCATCATGGACTACCACGAGCACGCCATCGGCACCGGCACCGACACGCGCGCCGCATCCTACGTGGAACTGCGCGTGGGCGAATCCAGCACGGGCTTCGGCGTGGGCATCGATCGCGACATCGTGACCGCGTCGTTCCAGGCCGTGCTGAGCGCCGTTAACCGCCACATCAACTCGGGCGCCGTGACGGCGACCGAACAGGAAGCCGCCGAGGCCGCGTGATCCGCATTCCGGCATAACCATAAGCGCCCGCCGCAAGCCCGAAACATGGGCTTGCGCGCCCCGGAAGATACACCTCTCTTCTGAGCGGCCCGGCCAAAAACAAAGCCCGCCTTACCTGGCGGGCTTTCTGCTTTCTGTGACGGGCGGTCAGCTGCGGGAGGCTAGCTGCGGACGTTCAGCCGCGCGGCCACATGTCGGAGGCGCCGATATCCGGCGTATTGGCAGCCAGCAGGCGCTCGTGGATCCACGCAGCGACCGCCAGGGTACGGTGGTCATCGTAGCGTTGCCCGACCACCTGCAGCCCCACGGGCAGGCCCTGGGGCCCCGTCGCGAACGGCAGGTTCAAGCAAGGCAGGCCGAACAAGGTCCAGGCGCGCGAGAACTGCGGGTCGCCTGTGCCCAGGTCGGCGAACGGCGCTTCGCCGGCCGCGCTGGGGGCCAGCACCACATCGAAATCCTGGAACCAGCTATTCACGCGTGCGCGCGATTCCTCGGCGCGGGCCAGGTTCTTGATGTGTTCCTCGGCCGTGATCTGCGAACCGGCTTCCAGCACCGCCTGGATCTTCGGGCTGAGCTGGCTGGCGTGCTCCAGGCGCTCGTAGGCGAGCGACTGCGAGGCCTCGAACGCCATGATGTCCGCGTGCAACTGCACCAGCATGCAGTCCTGCGAAGGCAGGGGCACCTCTTGCACCACGGCGCCGGCGCGCGACAGCGTGGCTGCGGCCTGCGCGAAGGCTTCCTTGGTTTCCGGCTGCGCATGGCGCCATTGCAGCGTGCGGCACATGCCGACGCGCGGCTTGCCTTCGTAGGCCAGGTCCAACATGCGGGGATCGCGCATCATGACCGAGGCGAAAAGCGCCACATCCGGCACCGAGCGCGCAAAACCGCCGACGGTGTCCAGGGATTCGGCCAGGCTTTTCACGCCTGCGCGCGGCACGGCGCCGAACGTGGGCTTGAAGCCCACGATGCCGCAGTACGAGGCGGGACGGATGATGGAACCCGCCGTCTGAGAACCCAGCGCGAAGGGCACCATGTCGTCGGCCACGGCCGCCGCCGATCCGCTGGACGAGCCGCCCGGCGTGTAGGCTTCATTGCGCGGGTTGCGGGTAGGGCCAGCCTGATAGGTGGCGAATTCGGTGGTGACGGTCTTGCCGACCACGACGGCGCCCGCGCCGCGGCACAGCGCGACGGAAGCGGCGTCCAGGCCGGGGCGATGCCGTTCGTAGATGGGCGAGCCGTAGCGCGTGGGCAGGTCGACGGTGTCGAACAGGTCTTTGACGCCGATGGGCAGGCCGTGCAACAGGCCGCGCAGCGCGCCGCCGTCCAGGACGGCCGCATGATCCAGGGCCGCCTGCTTCTGCAGCGCCGTCCAGGCATGGATGGTGTTTTCGCGTTGCTCGATGCGGGCGAAGCAGGCCCGCACCAGTTGCACCGCGGTTAATTCGCGCCGTTGCAGCTTGCGCGCGGCTTCAAGCGCGCCAAGTCTGTTTAAGGCAGTAGACATGATCCTTTCCTCTTTACCGGTGTCGCGCATTACGCGCGGCAGCTGAACTCCGCACCCGGTCCCCTTGACCGAGGGTCTGTCCTTGCCGGACGCGTGGCGCTTTCGCCACCGCGTTCCAACGGACCGATCCCAACCATTGTGCGCGTCGCGTCAATTGGGAAAAACACCGAAAACACCGTGTTTTCCCGGGTAAACCGACCACGCCGCGCCATGGCTTTCTGTTGTTGCGTCACCACCAGCATAGCGCAAACCCGTGCAATACAAAGGTCATATTTGTCTTGTAAGATGAAATCGTTTTCAGTAAACCGACAGCAATAAACATATGGCTACGCGCCCGTCGCCCCGCTTTTCAATCATTGAAGTGGCCCGCAAGGCCGGGGTGTCTCCGGCGACGGTTTCGCGCGCGTTCAACCAGCCGGACATCGTGCATCCGGACACGCTGGCGCACATCCGCAACGTGGCCAAGCGCGCCGGCTTCCGGCCCAACCGCGTGGGCCGCAGCCTGCGTTCGGGCAGCACCCGCACCATCGGGCTGATCCTGCCGACGCTGTCGAACCCCGTGTTCGCCGAATGCTTTGAAGGCGCGGAACGCCGCGCGCGCGAGTCCGGCTACAGCGTCATGCTGACCGCCACCGGCTACGACCCCGCCGTCGAATCCGCGGCAGTGCAGGGGCTGATGGACCATCAGGTCGACGGGCTGATCCTGACCGTGGCGGACGTGAACAAGAGCGCCACGCTGGACGACCTGGACAGCGCCGGCATGCCGTACGTGCTGGTCTACAACGAATCGAATACGCATCCCTTCGCCTCGGTCGACAATCGTGCCGCCGCCAGCGACATGGTCGCGCACCTGGCTGCACTGGGCCATCGCCGCATCGCGCTGGTGACAGGCCCGCTGACCGCGTCGGACCGCGCGCGCCGACGCCTGGCCGGTGCGCGCGCGTGCGCCAAGCGGCTGGGTCTGGATGCGGTGCAGCATATCGCCATGAGTTCCCACACCGGCAGCGACGCGGACGCGCTGAAGGCTGCGCTGCGCGGCAAGCAGGCGCCCACTGCGCTGTTCTGCTCGAACGACCTGCTGGCCACGGCCGTCATCGCCGACCTGGTGGCGCTAGGCCTGTCCGTTCCCACCGACATCTCGGTATGCGGCTTTGACGGCATGCGCTTTGGCGCCTTGCTGACCCCGCCGCTGACGACCGTGGCCCAGCCCAGCGACGGTATCGGCCAGACGGCCTGCTCGAACCTGCTGGCGCAGATCCACGGCCAGCCGCCCCAATCGAACCGGCTGCCGCATTGCATCGTGGTCGGCGGCACCGCGGCGTCCGTGCGCCGCTGATCCTCTCTTATTTCGATACCTGATCCGCATCATGCTCATCGCACAAATCACCGACCTGCACATGCGCACCCCGGGCGACAAGGCCTACGGCATCATCGATCCCGCCGCCTTCCTGGGCCCGGCCGTGCGCGCGCTGAACGCCCTGGATCCGCGGCCCGATTGCGTGCTGATCACGGGCGACCTGACCGACCTGGGCCGCCCGCACGAATACCAGGTGCTGCGCGACCACCTGCAAGCGCTGGAGATCCCGTATTTCCTCTTGCCCGGCAACCATGACGACCGCGCACAACTGCGTGCCGCCTTTCCCGATCACGCGTATCTGCAAGGCAAAAGCCCGTTCATCCAGTACGCCGTCGAGACCTATCCGCTGCGCTTGCTGGCGTTGGACACGGTCGTCCCGATGAAGAGCCACGGCGAACTGTGCCAGGACCGACTGGACTGGCTGGCCGCGCGCCTGGCCGAACAACCCGACCGCCCGACGTTGGTGTTGATGCACCATCCGCCGTTCCTGACCGGCATCGAACACATGGATGCCATCGGCCTGTTGGCCGGCGCCCCGGAACTGGAACGCATCGTGTCGCGCTTTCCGCATGTGGAACGCGTGCTGTGCGGCCATCTTCATCGCACCATCTTCCAGCGCTTTGGCGGCACGATCGCGTCCACCTGTCCTGGTACCGCGCACCAGCTGGCGCTGGAACTGGGGCCGCGCCCGACCCTGCAATACATCATGGAACCGCCGGGCTACCAGCTGCATTGGTGGCAAGGCAAGAATCTGGTCACGCACCACGCCGTCATCGGGGACTACCCCGGCCCGTATCCGTTTGCCTGAATCGTTTTCCTGACCCGTAGGCCGGGGCCTGACCGCCCCGGGCATTGCCACGAATCCGTCATGTTTGCGCTGCACAATGAAAAGGTTTTCATAACAGGCAACAATGCGGATCTAACTATTAGATCGTCGAGACAGCATGTCATCCATCGTTCTGGATAACCTCACCAAACAGTATGGCGGCGCCGCCGCGATCCACGGCGTGAGCTTCACCGTGCCGGCAGGCAGCTTCACGGTATTGCTGGGCCCGTCGGGTTGCGGCAAGTCGACCACGCTGCGCATGATCGCCGGGCTGGACACGCCGACCTCGGGCACGATCCGCATCGGCGACCGCGACGTGACCGACCTGCCGCCCGCCAAGCGCCGCATCTCGATGGTGTTCCAGTCGTATGCGCTGTTTCCGCATCTGTCGGTGCGCGAGAACATCCTGTTCGGGCTGCGGGTGCGCAAGGAGCCGGCGCGCGACTTCGACCGCCGCCTGCAACGCGTGGCCGGCCTGCTGGGCCTGGGCCATCTGCTGGACCGCAAGCCCTCGCAATTGTCGGGCGGGCAGCAACAGCGCGTGGCGCTGGGACGCGCGGTGATTTCTGAAGCGCCGGTGTGCCTGATGGACGAGCCGCTGTCCAACCTGGATGCGCAGCTGCGCCACGAAATGCGCCGCGAGATCCGCGCACTGCAGCAAGACCTGGGCATCACGATGGTGTATGTCACGCACGACCAGACCGAAGCCATGAGCATGGCCGACCAGGTGGTGCTGTTGCGCGGCGGCCAGATCGAACAGCACGACACGCCTGACGGCCTGTACGCACGGCCTGCCAGCGAATTCGCGGCCCGCTTCATCGGCACGCCCCCCATGAATCTCATCGGCGTGACGACGCTGCAAGGCGCCACCGTCATCGCCGGCACGCAGGGCCCCGCCATCGCGGGCGCGCCGGCAGGCGCCGTGAAGCTGGGCGTGCGCCCCGAACATATCCGCATCGATGACAGCGGCATTGCCGCCACCGTGGAAAGCGTCGAGTACTTCGGCGCGGACTCCATCGTGGTCTGCCGCGTCGGCGACACGAGCGGCGTGGCCGTGCGGGTCGGCGGCCATCTGCGCGCCCGCGCGGGCGAGGCCTTGCGCTTGTCCTGGCAGGACGGGCAACAGCATTTCTTTGCCGCCGACTCGGCGGTCATCAACACCGTCGGGCGCTAAGGAGAATGGCCCCCACGCCGCGCCTTCGGCTTGCTGCCCCCCAAGGGGGCTGGCCCGCCTTGGGACGGCCCGGCGTGCGGGCCGGCCCCCACGCCGCGCTCGGTTCTCTCACTTGCTACCCCCCAAGGAACGCTTTTTACCTTGGGACGGCCCGGCGGTAAAAAATGCCCATTCCACAGAAAAGGAAACCACCATGCGACGCATCGTACTGAAGACCCTGGCCGCCAGCCTTGCCGCCGCCTGCCTGTCCCTGCCTGCGCAGGCGCAGAACAAGCCCGTCGAGGTCGAGTTCTATTATCCGGTCGCCGTGGGCGGCCCGATCACCAAGATCGTCGACGACATGGTGGCGGATTTTCAGAAGGAAAATCCCGACATCAAGATCAAGCCGATCTATGCGGGTTCGTACCAGGACTCCATCGCCAAGGCGCTGACGGCGCTCAAGGGCGGCACGCCGCCGCAGCTGGCCGTGCTGCTGTCCACCGACATGTTCACGCTGATTGACGAAGACGCCATCGTCCCGATCGATTCCCTGGCGAAAACCGACGCCGACAAGAAGTGGCTGGGCGGCTTCTATGACGCCTTCATGCAGAACAGCCGCACGGGCGGCCACACCTGGGGCGTACCGTTCCAGCGTTCGACCATCGTCATGTACTACAACAAGGATCTGTTCAAGGCCGCCGGCCTGGATCCCGAACGTGCGCCGGCCACCTGGGCCGAACTGGTCGACTACGGCAAGAAGCTGACCAAGCAGGACGCCTCCGGCAACACCACGCAGTGGGGCATCGAGATCCCGTCGGGCGGCGCATTCGCGTACTGGCTGTTCCAGGCCCTGACCACGCCCAACGGCGCGATCCTGATGAACGAAGCCGGCAACGAGGTCTACCTGGACAAGCCGGCGGTGGTCGAAGCCGCCCAGTTCTGGCGCGACCTGTCGGCCAAGCACAAGATCATGCCGACCGGCACGATCGACTGGGGCACCACGCCGAAGGACTTCCTGGAAAAGAAGGCGGCGATGGTGTGGACCACCACCGGCAACCTGACCAACATCCGCAAGAACGCCGACTTCCCGTTCGGCGTGGCCATGATGCCGCAGCAAAAGCGCGGCGGCAGCCCGACGGGCGGCGGCAACTTCTACATCTTCAAGAGCGGCACGCCGGCGCAGCAGCAAGCCGCGCTGAAGTTCGCGCAATGGGTCACGACGCCGGAACGCGCGGCCGACTGGAGCATCGCCACGGGCTATGTCGCAGTCACGCCGGCCGCCTGGCAAACCGAGAAGATGAAGAAGTACGCGCAGGAGGTGCCGGCCGCAGCGGTGGCGCGCGACCAGCTGGAAGTCAGCGTGGCGGAATTCTCCACGCATGAGAACCAGCGCGTCACCAAGACCCTGAACGACGCGCTGCAAGCGGCGTTGACGGGTTCGAAGACGCCGCAGCAGGCCCTGACCGATGCGCAACGCGAGGCCGACCGCATCCTGCGTTCTTACAAGTAGCCCCCAGGCCAAGCACGATGAGCCGTTCTTTAAACGCCCTGTATGGCTGGCTGCTATTGCTGCCAGCCATCGTGCTGCTCGCCGCGTTCACGCATTACCCGGCGCTGGCGACGCTTTGGCACAGCTTCTTCTCCACGCCCAAGGGCGCGCGTCCTGCGCGTTTCGTGGGCCTGGAGAACTATGCCGTCATGCGTGACGATCCGGTGTTCTGGCAATCGCTGTGGAACAACCTGTGGTTTGCGCTGGGCACGATCCCCACGTCGATCGGCATCGCGCTGATCATGGCGCTGTGGGTGAACCGCAACCTGCGCGGCCGGGGCTTTTTGCGCATGGCGTACTTCACGCCGACCGTGCTGCCGATGGTGGCCGTGGCCAACATCTGGCTGTTCTTCTACACGCCGCAATACGGCCTGATCGCGCAGGTGATGGGGTGGTTCGGCTCTCCCGGCCCCAACTGGCTGGGCAACCGTGACACGGCGCTGCCCGCGCTGATGCTGGTGACGGTGTGGAAGGAGGCGGGGTTCTTCATGATCTTCTACCTGGCCGCCTTGCAGACCGTGTCGCCGTCGCTGCGCGAAGCCGCCATGCTGGAAGGGGCGTCGCGCTGGCAGTATTTCCGCCGCATCCTGTGGCCGCTGCTGATGCCCACCACGCTGTTCGTGCTGATCAACGCCTTGATCAACGCGTTCCGGCTGGTGGACCACGTGGTCGTCATGACGCGCGGCGGGCCGGACAACGCCAGCACCTTGCTGCTGTATTACATCTACCAGGTGGGTTTCAGTTTCTGGGACACGGCTTACGCCGCCACGCTGACCGTCGTGTTGCTGGTGGTGCTGGCGCTGACGGCGCTGGTCAAGTTCCGCTGGCTGGACCGCAGGACGCACTATCAATGAAAGACAAGCTCGATACCCTGGGCGCGTGGGCGCTGGGCCTCTTGTGGATCCTGCCGCTGGCTTACGCCATGTGGGCGGCGTTCCACCCGCCGGCCTACGCCACCCGCTTCGAACTGTTCGCGCCGCTGACGCTGGATAACTTCGCGCGGGCCTGGCAGGCTGCGCCGTTTCCGCGCTACTTCCTGAACACCTTCCTGCTGGTGACGATGGTGCTGGCCGCGCAGCTGGTGCTGTCGACACTGGCCGGCTACGCGTTCGCGCGCTTCGAGTTCCGCGGCCGCGACTTCGTCTTCATGCTGGTGCTGCTGCAGCTGATGATCATGCCGGACGTGCTGCTGGTGGAGAACTACCGGTCGATGAGCCAGCTGGGCATTCGCGACACGGTGTTCGCGATCGGCCTGCCGTACTTCGCGTCGGCCTTCGGCATCTTCCTGCTGCGCCAGACCTTCAAGACGGTGCCACGAGAGCTGGAGGAAGCCGCGCGCATGGAAGGCGCCAACGCCATGCAGATTCTGTGGAAGGTCTACGTGCCGCTGGCCAAGCCGATCTATGTGGCGTATGGCCTGGTGTCCGTCAGCCACCACTGGAATAACTTCCTGTGGCCGCTGATCATCACCAATTCGGTGGAGTCCCGGCCCTTGACGGTGGGCCTGCAGGTGTTCTCGTCGACCGACCAGGGCATCGACTGGTCCGTCATCACGGCCGCCACACTGATGTCGGCCGCGCCGCTCCTGATCGCCTTCCTGCTGTTCCAGCGCCAGTTCGTGCAATCGTTCATGCGGGCCGGGATCCGGTAGGGCGCTGATGGTGCACTGCCATGAAAAAGGCCCCGCTACGGCGGGGCCTTTGCATGCTGCGCCGCGCGGGCGGCCGGGTCAGTAGCCGACCGTCAGCCCGGGCAGATCTACCGTGATGCGTGGGCGTTCCAGCGCCAGCGCCAGGTTCTCGGCGAATTCGCGGGCTTCTTTCTCGTCGGTGGACAGGGTGTCGTAGCCCAAGGCATCCGCCACGCCCAGCACCTTGTCCAGCAGCAGCACTTTGCCGCTGGGACGCAGGGGTTCGCAGCCCAGGGTTTCCCAGGCGCCGTCGAACCAGTCGCGTGCCTGGGCCTGGCGTTGGGGGGACGTTTCCACGGTGGCGGTCAGGTCCAGCGAACGCCGGGTGTCGAAAACTATCGTGATGTCGCTGCGCATGGGAAATTCCTTGAATGGGCGTCAGGCCAGAAGGGTAGGCAAAAAACGCCGGCCAGATTGTCTGCCCGGCGACATTGCCTACCAGCCGCGCGAGGCTTCCCAGGTGACCTCGACGCCAGCCTCCTTCGATTGCCGCATCATGTCCAGCAACGGGTACGCGCGTTCCTTCAGGCCAACCACACGCGCCATCGGCGAACGGGGGGCTTTGTCCTCGTCTTCTTCCTCTTCGGGGTGCTGGGCGTTGGCGATCGCGTTTTCGATGCCGCTGATGGCCGGCCCCAGCTGGTCCACGGTGAACACGCCACGTTCCGGAATCTTGTCGCCGATGGACTTTCCTGCCGCCTGCAAAATGCCTGCCGCGTGGTCGGACAGCATCAGGACCTCGGCCACGACCTTGGAGTGAAAGGTAATCAGCATATTGCGGTCTCCTTCATTGAATACGTTACATACACTACCGCAACGCCCACGGGATGCCAACTGGGACCATGGCGGCCTCCCGCCGGCCCGCGCCCCCGGCCGACGGCGGCCGCAGCTAGGAGTTTGATTTTATTGACAGTTCCGCCGCGGCGATGAACGCTTGCCGGACGCTTTCGGGCCCCCTGGCCGCCGGTTCGGCCGCCAAATCAACTATCATTCAGGGGATTCCCGTGACCTTGCCGGGCCGGACGCCGTCCGCCAGATCCCCGCCTTGGCCACTCACCCAGAACTTCTCCAGACGCCCATGCTCCCCGAGCAACAAAAAAAGCTTATCTCCCTGATCCAGGCCGCCGTTGCGCAGAGCCTTCCCGACGCCCAGCCCAACGTGCTGCTGGAGCGCCCCAAGGTCGCCGCCCACGGTGACGTCGCCACCAACGTGGCCATGCAGCTGGCCAAGCCCGCCGGCCGCAACCCGCGCGAACTGGCCCAGGCCATCGTGCAGGCCCTGCTGGCCGACCCGGCCGCCCGCGATCTGGTCGAAAGCGCTGAAATCGCCGGCCCCGGATTCATTAACCTGCGCATTACCGCTGCTGCCCGCCAAGCCGTCATCGGCACCGTGGCCGAACAGGGCGCCAGCTTCGGCCGCGCCCCCCGCAGCGGCGAGAAGATCCTGGTTGAATTCGTGTCGGCCAACCCCACCGGCCCGCTGCACGTGGGCCACGCCCGCCAGGCCGCCCTGGGCGACGCCCTGTGCCGCCTGTACGACGCCAGCGGCTGGGACGTGACCCGCGAGTTCTATTACAACGACGCCGGCAACCAGATCGAAAACCTGGCCATCAGCGTGCAGGCCCGCGCCCGCGGCCTGACGACCGATTCCCCCGAATGGCCGGCTGACGGCTACAAGGGCGACTACATCGTTGATATCGCGCGCGACTTCCAGGCCGGCAAGACCCTCCAGGCCTCCGACGGCCAGCCCGTCACCGCCACCGGCAACATCGACAGCCTGGACGACATCCGCGCCTTCGCCGTGGCCTACCTGCGCCGCGAACAAGACCTGGACTTGCAGGCGTTCGGCCTGAAGTTCGACAACTACTACCTGGAAAGCTCGCTGTACACGTCGGGCCGCGTCGAGGCCACCGTCAAGGCGCTGGTCGCCGGCGGCCACACCTACGAAGAAGGCGGCGCGCTGTGGCTGCGCACCACCGAACTGGGCACGGGCGACGACAAAGACCGCGTCATGCGCAAAAGCGAAGGCGGTTACACCTACTTCGTGCCGGACGTGGCCTATCACAAGGCCAAGTGGGAACGCGGCTTCCACCGCGCCGTGAACATCCAGGGCAGCGACCACCACGGCACCGTGGCCCGCGTGCGCGCCGGCCTGCAGGCGCTGAACGAAGGCATCCCGAAGGACTACCCGTCCTACGTGCTGCACAAGATGGTCAAGGTGATGCGCGGCGGCGAAGAGGTCAAGATCTCCAAGCGCGCGGGCAGCTACGTGACCATGCGCGACCTGATCGACTGGGTGGGCCGCGACGCCGTGCGCTACTTCCTGATCCAGCGCCGCGCCGACACCGAATTCGTGTTCGACGTGGACCTGGCGCTGTCCAAGAGCGACGAGAACCCCGTCTATTACATCCAGTACGCCCACGCGCGCATCTGCACGATGATCAACAACGCCGGCATGCCGGCCGCTGACGTGGCCGCCGCCGATGCGTCGCTGCTGACCGCCCCGACCGAATTCGCGCTGATGCAGCGCCTGGCTGAATTCCCGCACGTGGTGGCCCTGGCCGCCCAGGACCTGTCGCCGCATCACATCGCTTTCTGGTTGCGCGACTGCGCCTCGGATTTCCATGCCTGGTACGCCGCCGAACGCGTGCTGATCGACGACGTGGCCGTCAAGCTGGCCCGCCTGCGCCTGGCCGCCACGACGCGCCAGGTCCTGGCCAACGGCCTTGAGCTGCTGGGCGTGTCCGCCCCCGAGCGGATGTAACATCGGTACATGGCAACCAAGCGCAAAACCACCCGCCGTTCCTCTGGCGAAAGCGGCAGCACTCTGTACGGGGCGCTCGCCGGCCTGCTTATCGGCCTGATCGTGGCCGCCGCCGTGGCGTTCTACGTCACCAAGGCCCCGGTGCCTTTCGTGGACCGCGCCAGCCGCCAGGGCGACGCGGGCAAGCTGCCTGACCCCCGCCAGGCGCCGGACCCCAACGCCGGCCTGTACGGCCGCGACGGCGCGGCGGGCGCGCCGCCCACCGGCCCGACCGCCACCGCCCCCGCGCCATTGCCCGGCGCCGGCACGGGCGGCACGCCGGCCAAGCCCGACGAAACGCCCTCCAGGCTGGACGACCTGGGTGCGCTGATCGCTACGTTGCCGTCAACCGCCAAACCGCAGGCGGCGTCCACCCCGCCCGCGCAAGTCGCCATGGCTCCCGCCCAGGCGCCCACGCCAATTTCCAAGTCCGCGCCGGCCGCCACCCCGGCCCCGTCCCCCAAAGCCGCGACCGCCACGGCGTCTGCGGCAACGGGCACGTACTACCTGCAGGCGGGCGCCTTCCGCGGCGAAAATGACGCGGAATCGCTGAAAGCCCGCATCATCCTGCTGGGGCTGCCGGTGGCAGTGCAGAAGGCCGAAGTCAACGGCAAGGCGATCAACCGGGTACGCGTCGGCCCGTTCGCCCGCCTGGACGACATGAACCGCGCCCGCGGCAGGCTGGGCGAGAACAAGATTGAAACCGCCGTGGTGCGCCAGTAAACGCGGCGCCTGCGGCTTGGCATTGAACGCTTGGCATTGAACTTATCCGGCCCCGGGCCTGTCTGTAACTTTTTACCCAGGAACCTCTCATCCATGTTGTCCACCAAGATTATCCGCATCATGGCCGCGGCCGCGCTGACCGCCACGGCGTTCTTCAGCCAGGCAAGCCACGCTCAAGGCACGCCGGCCTATGTGTCGATCAACCCGCCGTTGCCGTCGGACACCCCGGGCAAGGTGGAAGTGCTGGAATTCTTCGCCTACACCTGCCCGCATTGCGCCGCCATGGAACCCATGGTTGAAGACTGGGTGAAGACTGCCCCGTCCGACGTGGTGCTCAAGCAAGTGCCGATCGCCTTCAACGCCGGCATGAAGCCGCTGCAGCAGGTGTACTACACGTTCCTGGCCCTGGACCGCCAGGACCTGCACGCCAAGTTCTTCACCGCCATCCACGGCGAGCACAAGCGCCTGTTCGACAAGAAGTCCATGGGCGAGTGGGCCGCATCCCAAGGCGTGGACCGCGCCAAGTTCGATTCGGTGTTCGACTCGTTCACCGTGCAAACCCAGGTGCAACGCGCCACCCAGTTGGCCGAGGCCTACCGCATCGACGGCACGCCCTCGTTTGCCGTGGGCGGCAAGTTCATGACCTCGCCGGTCATGGCGGGCAACAGCTACGAAGGCGCGCTGAAGGAAGTCAACCAGTTGATCCCGATGGCGCGCAGCAAGTAATCCGCGTCCGCGAATCACGGCAAAACGCCCCGGCCTCACCGCCGGGGCGTTTTCTTTTTGGAGAAGATGTTTCAGCCGCGCCGGGCGCCAAACGCCGGCGCTACACTTTCGCCACAAAAATTCGCCGCATCGACGGCATCAAACGGGTGGAAGACAAATGAAACAGCAATTCCTGCGCAATCGCGCGGCGTTGGGCCTGGGCCTGTGCCTGGCGTTCGGCGCCGTCGCCTCGCATGCCAGCACGGCCGACGGCGTGAAGATCGGCGTCCTGACGGACATGGCGGGCGTCACCGCCGACGCCACCGGCAAGGGGTCGGTGGAAGCCGCCCGCCTGGCCATCGAAGAAATGGGGGGCACGGTGCTGGGCAAGCCCATCTCGCTGGTGTCCGGCGACCACCAGCATCGCCCCGACATCGGTAGCAGCATGGTCCGCAAGTGGTACGACACCGATGGAGTGGACGTCGTGGTGGACGTGCCCAATTCGTCCGTCGCGCTAGCGGTGCAAGGCATCGCGCGCGAAAAGAAGAAGCTGGTGCTGTTCTCCAGCCCCGGCACCACCGCGCTGTCGCAAGCGCAATGCTCGCCGTATGGCGTGCAGTGGACCTACACCACCTATGCGTTGTCGCGCGGCACGGCAACCGCCGTCGTCAAGGAAGGCAACAAGCGCTGGTTCATCCTGGCCTCCGACTACGCCTTCGGCAAGCAACTGGCGGCCGACACCGAAACCGTCGTCAAAGCCAATGGCGGCGAAGTGGTGGGCACGGTGTTCCACCCGCTCAACGCCTCTGACTTCGCCTCCTTCCTGCTTCAGGCGCAGGGCTCCAAGGCGCAGATCATCGCCATCGCGAATGCGGGCGGCGACACCATCTCGGCCATCAAGCAAGCCGCGGAATTCGGCATCGGCGGCACGCAGCAGCTGGCCGCCATGCTGCTGCTGATCACGGACGTGCACAGCCTGGGCCTGCAAGCGGCGCAGAAGACTTATCTGACCGTGCCATCGTATTGGGACATGAACGACGGCACGCGCGCCTTCACCAAGAAGTTCGAAGCGCGCGTCGGCCGCCCGCCCACCTTCCTGCAGGCGGGCGTGTATAGCTCGGTGCGGCATTACCTGCAGGCGGTGAAGGCCGCCGGCACGGCGGATTCGGATGCCGTGATGGCGAAGATGAAGTCGCTGCCCATCGACGACCCTTTCAGCCTGAACGCGCATATCCGCGAGGACGGGCTGGTGGTGCGCGACATGATGCTGGCGCAGGTGAAGACGCCCGAGCAGTCCAAGGCGCCTTGGGACTACTACAACATCGTGCGCACCATTCCCGGCGACACGCTGGCCTGGCCGCTGTCGGAAAGCCAATGCCCGCTGGTCAAGCCATGACGCCGGCCAGGCCGTCGTCCGCCTCGGAGCCCGTCGCGCTGGCGGACTTCGGCAGCTTCTACGCCGGCGGCAAGCCCGTGCGCGTGGCCGGCCTGCCGCAGCGCGACATCGCCTTCACGCAGACCGCGTCGCTGGCTTATGACCCGAACGGCCTGTACCACTTCGAACAGGCCTATGTGCAGTACTTCATTCCGGCCCGGCTCACCCATCCGCTGCCCGTCGTGCTGCTGCACGGCGGCGGCATGACGGGCGCCATGTGGGAACAGACGCCCGACGGCCGGGCAGGGTGGATGCAGCATTTCCTGCGCCAGGGCCATGCGGTGTATGTGGTGGACAACGTGGAGCGCGGCCGCGCCGGCTGGGCCCCGTTCCAGCAGGTCTGGCCCGAGTCGCCCATCATCCGCAACGCGGAAGAAAGCTGGTCGCTGTTCCGCTTCGGACGCGCCGAGGATTTCGAGGCGCGGCGCGCGTTCGCCGGGCAGCGCTTTCCCGTCGACGCGTTCGACGACTTCATCCGCCACGCGGTGCCGCGCTGGCTGGGCAACAACGATGCGGCCTTGCGGGGTTTTTGCGCCGTGCTGGATCGCGTGGGCCCGTGCCTGGTGCTGGCGCACAGCCATGGCGGCGAAGTGGCCTACCGCGCGTTGCATGCGCGGCCGGACCTGGTGCGCGGCGTGATCGGCATCGAGCCCTCGGGCTTTTCCAGCGAGGTGGTCACCGCCGCCGTGGCGGACAAGCCGTTCCTGTTCGTCTATGGCGACTATCTGGATGCCACGCCGTTGTGGCAGCGCCTGTGCGCCGCCGGCCAGGACTATGCGGATTCGCTGGCGCGCCACGGTGCGCGGGTGGACGTGTGGCGGCTGGCGGAGCAGGGCATCGCGGGCAATTCCCACATGCCGATGATGGACGACAACAGTGACGACATCGCCGCGCGCGTCGGCGCCTGGATCCGCGCCACGGCGGTCTGAGCGCACGGCGTCGCGCGCGTTGCGCGATGCCGTGCTATCAGGCTGCCATGCCGCGGGCTGCGGCGTTACTCGCGTACCGCCGCGGCTTTTTCCAGCGCCTGGGTCAGGTCGGCGATGATGTCTTCCGGCGATTCCAGACCGATGTGCAGGCGGACCAACGCGTTGTCGCCCTCGCCCCAATAGCGGTGTTTGGACAGGTCCTTGGGCGACACGAGTTGCACCAGGCTTTCGTAGCCGCCCCAGGAAAAGCCGATGCCGAACAAGGTCAGCGCGTCCACGAAGGTACGTGCCGCCGCGGGCGACAGGCCCAGTTCCACCGACAGCATGCCGTTGGAGCCGGTGCAATCGCGCTGCCACAACGCATGGCCCGGGTCCGCCGGCCAGGCCGGATGGAACAGGCGCACGGTTTCGGGACGGCTCTTGAAGAATTCGCACACCTGCAACGCGTGGCGCGCGTGCTGGGCCATGCGGATCGGCATGGTGCGCACACCGCGCAGCGCCAGCCAGGCGTCGTCGGCGCTGATGGAATAACCCATCGCGTACTGCGTGCGGTTCAGCTTCTTGGCGATTGCTTCGTCGTTGGTGACCACCGCCCCCAGCATCAGGTCGGAGTGGCCGCCCACGTACTTGGTGCCGGCGATGACCGAGACCTGCGCGCCCAGCGTCAGCGGGCGATAGATGTAGCCCGAGCCCCACGTGTTGTCGGTAGCCAGCACCAGGCCGTGGTCCTGCGCGAACGCGGCCATCGCGCCCATGTCCAGCATTTCGAACAACAGCGAACCGGGCGACTCCACATACAGCAGCTTCGTGTTGGGCTGCACCAGCGCTTCCAGGTCTTCGTCGGCCGAGAAGTAGGTGATGTCGATGTTCATGCGCTTGAGCACGGCATCGTCCAGTTCACGCATCGGGCCGTACACGCAGTCGGAGATCAGCGCGTGGTCGCCCGCCGAGCAGAGCGCCATCATGACCATCGTCATCGCCGACAGGCCCGACGAGGCCAGATAGCAATGCGTGCCGCCTTCCAGCTGCGTGAACACCTCTTCCAGCGCGGCATGGGTGTCCATGCCCATACGGCCGTAGGTGGTGGCGCGGCCGCCAGCCGCCTTGGTGCGCTGCGCCTGCTCCAGCGCGGCCAGGTTCTCGAAGCGCACTGTGCTGGCGCGCATGGGCGGCAGCGGCACCGGCGCGGTGCCGGTTTCAGGATGGAACGGGGCGGTGCCCGCGTGCTGCAAAACCGTATCGATGTGTTTGGTGGTCATCTTCAGGGGAAGTGCTTAAGAATGAACGAAGCCGGAACAAGGGCGGATAGGGTGAACCATATCAGGCGCGAGGCGGCCTGTCCCTAGGCCGTGACCCAGGCGACGGCCTCCGGCAGGTCGGCGCGGCGGGTGCGGTAGCTGTTGGCGGGATGCGAGGCGTCCGCGTAGCCAAAGGAAATGCCGCACACGACGCGGCGGTCGGCGCCGATGCCCAGCACCTCGCGCAGCACCTCGGGATACATCGCCAGCGACGCCTGGGCGACGGTGGCCACGCCGTTGGCCTGGGCCGCCAGCAGGAAGTTCGCCACATAGCCGCCGCAATCCATGGCACCGTATTCGCCCAGGGCCTCGTCGGTCGTGATGATGGCCACGTGCGGCGCGTCGAACAGCTGGAAGTTGCGCATTTCCTGACGGCGGTAGGCCTCGCGGTCGCCGCGCGCCACGCCCACGGCGCCATACAGCTGGAAGCCCGATTCGCGCCGCCGCGCCAGATACTCGTTGCGGTATTCGCGGGGGAAGGGGAAGTCCGGAATGAAGCCGGGGGTGACGCCGGCCTGCTCCGCCCGGGCCTGCAGCGCCGCGCGCAAGCGTTCGGTGCCGGCGCCTTCGGTGATCGCCACCTGCCAGGGCTGGCAGTTGCACCAGGACGCCGTGCGCTGCGCAAGCGTCAGGATGCGCTCGATCGTGGCGCGGAGCACCGGGGCGGGCAGAAAGGCGCGGCAGCTGTGGCGGGCGCGCAGCCAGGCCTCCAGCGCGGCGTCCGGGCGGGCGTCGTTATCGTCGCGGACGGGCGTGTCCGGCGTGGGGTTTGCGGCCATGGTGTGTGTCTCTCTCCGATTGTCGGCGCGAATGAGCCGGGTGGATTTTGCCCTTATGATGCCATTCTCCGGCTGACCGGAGCCTTCCCGTTCCAGGCGAAACCCATGCTGCCCTTCGATACCCTGATCGCGTTTTTTGGCATTGCCGTCCTGCTGGCCCTGACCCCGGGGCCCGACAACCTGTTCGTGCTGATGCAATCAGCCATTTGGGGACGCAAGGCGGGCATGTTGGTCGTGCTGGGGCTGTGCACCGGGCTGCTGGGCCATACGGCCGCCGTGGCGTTTGGCCTGGCGGCGGTGTTCGCCGCCTCGCCGGTGGCGTTCACGGTATTGAAGCTGGCGGGTGCCGCCTATCTGGCCTATCTGGCGTGGCAGATTTTGCGCGCGCCGGTGGAATCGGAAACCGGCAAGGCGCCCGAACCGCTCAAGCCCGGCGCCCTGTATCGCCGCGGCATCGTCATGAACCTGACCAACCCCAAGGTGCTGCTGTTCTTCTTCGCCTTCCTGCCGCAGTTCACCTCGCCGGCGCTGGGCCCGGTCGGCATCCAGACCCTGCAGCTGGGCGCGGTGTTCATGGTGTCGACCTTGCTGGTGTTCGGCGCCATCGCGTTTTTTTCGGGCGCGTTCGGCGAATTGCTGCAGCGCTCGGTGCCGGCCAAGCGCTGGCTGAACCGCATCGCCGCCCTGGTGTTCGTGGGCCTGGCCGTGCGGCTGGCGACCGCGACGCGGTAACGGGCTGCGCGCGGTCTGTGCGCAACCCGGTTTGCCCCGCGATCAGGCGGCGGTAAAGCGCACGATGCCGTCGGCGCCGGTGGCGCGCTTGAGCTTGCCTTCGAAATACAGCGCGTGCAGATGCGCCAGCGCCTCGCCCATGGCGAAGGTCAGCTGGTGCAGGTCCAGCTTGCGCTTGAACAGCACCGGCACGATGTCGGAGGTCGACTGCGGCTGCGCGGCGCACGCTTCCAGGACTTCAGCCAGACGGTCGCGGTGATGCTCGTGCTGCTGCGCGATGCGCTCGTGCAGGCCCGTGAAAGGGCGGCCATGCGAGGGCAGGACCAGGGTGTCGTCGGGCAGGCCGTCGTAGCCGTCCAGCGAACGCAGGTACAGGGGCAGCGGGTTGGCATCGGGTTCGTAGTCGAACACGCTCACGTTGGTGGAAATGCGCGGCAGCACCATGTCGCCCGAGATCAGCACGTTCAGGCCGGGCGAATGCAACGACGCGTGTTCCGGGGCATGGCCATAGCCCACGATCACGCGCCAGTCGCGCTCGCCGATGCGGATCTGGTCGCCATGCATGATGCGCGTGTAGCGCGCGGGAACGGCCGGCACCAGGTTCGGGAAATAGTTGGCGCGCTGGCGGATCTGCTCTTGCGCATCCGGGTCGGTCAACCCGTGGCGGGCGAAATGTTCGACGGCCGACTGGCCGCCGGGGCCGCCGCCGGCTTCGGTGCGGCGCGACGACCACAAGGACGCCACCATGAAGTCCGTCATGGTCATCCACAGCCGCGCATCCCAGCGTTCGCACAGCCAGTGGGCCAGGCCGATATGGTCGGGGTGCATGTGCGTGACGATCACGCGCAGCACGGGCAGGCCTTCAAGTTCATTCTTGAAGACCTCTTCCCACAGCGCCTTGACCTCGTCGCGCGAGATGCCACAGTCGACGATGGTCCAGCCGTCGCGGCCGTCGATGTTGTCGCGCAGCAGCCAGAGGTTGATATGATCCAGCGCGAACGGCAGCGGCATACGGATCCATTTGACCCCGTCCGTCACCACATGCGCATGACCGGCTTCGGGCTGGAAGTCCGCCCAGGGGTACTGCAGTTTCTGTTCGTTGGGGTTCATCGCCTCTCGCTCCACGCTTGACGTTACCGTCAAGTCATCATAATTTACGTTTACGTAAACTGCCACACGTCGCATGCCCTCGTCAACCTGGACCATCTCTGAACTCTCCCGCGAGTTCGACGTCACGCCCCGCACGATCCGCTTCTATGAAGACCAGGGGATCGTCAGCCCGGCGCGCGAGGGGCGTAACCGCATCTTCGGCCCGCGCGACCGCACGCGCCTGAAACTGGCGTTGCGCGGCAAGCGCCTGGGGCTGCAACTGTCCGAAATCCTGACCCTGATCGACATGTACGACGGTCCGGGGGACACCGAAGTCCAGCTGCGCCAATACCTGAGCGTACTGGAACAGCACCGCGCCACGCTGGAGCAGCAGCGCCGCGACATCGAAGACACCCTGCAAGAGATTGCCCAGCAAGAACGCGAATGCCGCGCGCTGCTGGCGCAGAAGCCGTAAGGCGCGGACATGGGCGCCCTGCAGACCGTCGCGCTGTTCATCCTGACCGCGCTGGCCGAAATCGTCGGCTGCTATCTCCCGTATCTGTGGCTGCGCAAGGGCCATTCCATCTGGCTGCTGGCACCCGCCGCGGCCAGCCTGGCGCTGTTCGCGTGGCTGCTGACCTTGCATCCGACCGCATCCGGCCGGGTCTACGCCGCGTATGGCGGCGTGTACATCGGCATGGCGCTGCTGTGGCTGTGGGCCGTCGACGGCGTGCGCCCCAGCGCAAGCGACTGGCTCGGCGTGGGCCTGTGCCTGGCCGGCATGCTGGTAATCATGTTCGGCCCCCGGGGCGCGTAGGATGGGTGAAGCGCGAGCGCTTCGTGGGAAGAACACAGCTGCCCAACGCGCGTAACCCATCGGGCGACGGTTATTTCTTGGCAAGATCTGCCACAACACAACCGCTGCTTGATGGGTTACGCGCGTTGGGGGTTTACGTTCTGGCGCGCAGTCTTTCGCGCTCCACCCATCCTACGGTCCGATTCCGAGCGGAACGATAGGCGGCGCGGAGCACGCGGCGCCCGCCAACCCACCCGCGAATCCCGATCACTCCGCCTTGATGTTGCCTTCCTTGATGATGCGGGCGTTGTTCGTGAACTCGGCCTGCACCTGCTTGGCGAACGCCTCGCCCGACGCCGTGCCAGGCTGCAGGTAGGACTTGGCCAACAGGTCTTGGAAGTCGGCGCTGGCAACCGCCTTGTTCAACGCGGCCAGCAGCGGCTGCGACACCGTCGGCGGCAGGTTGGCGGGCGCGAACACGCCAAAGTTGGAGTAGTACTGCGCCTGCGGCAGCTTCAGTTCGGCCATCGTGGGAACGTCCGGCCAGGCGGCCAGGCGTTGCGGGGCCATCACGGCCAGCGGCCGCAGCGCGCCACTGGCCACGTGCGGCAACACGACGTCGCTGTTGACGACAAGCAGTTCGACCACGCCGCCCAGCCCGTCGGTCAGCGCCTGGCTGTTGCCGCGGTAGGGCACGTGCAGCATCTTGGTGTTGGTCTGCGTGGTGACGGCGGCCATGCCGATGTGGGCGACGGTACCCTGGCCCGGTGTGCCGTAGCGCACGCCTTCGGGATGCGCGCGAGCATATTCGACCAGGCCGGCGAAGTCTTTCACCGGCAACGCCTTGGTCGCCACGATGGCGACCGGCGCCACGGCCACGCTGGCCACCGGCGTCAGGTCTTTCATCGGGTCGTAGTTGGTCTTGGCCAGATGCGGGAAGATCGTCAGCGGGCTGGTGGAAGCCAGCAGCAGGGTGGTGCCGTCCGGCTGCGCGCGCGCGACGAAATCCGTGCCCACGGAGGCGCCGGCGCCCGGCTTGTTTTCAACGATGACGGTGATGTTGGCTTCCTTGCGCAGCACGTCGCCCAGGCGACGCCCAATCGCGTCGGCGCTGCCGCCGGCGGTATAAGGCACAACCAGCGTCACGGGCTTGGCGGGCCAGCTTTGGGCCATGGCGCCGCTTGCCACGATTGCCAGGGCCGCCCCCGCGGCCTTGACCAGCAATGTCTTCTTTTTCATATCGTCCTAGTGATGTTGCGTAGCACTGCGTTGGGTAAAGCGTGAAACGGGAAACACATCAAGCAGGCGCGGCGGTCAGGCCGTCAGATAGCGTTGCGCCAGGCGAACCCAGTACGACGCGCCCGCCGGAATCAAAGCATCATTGAAGTCATAGCTGGCGTTGTGCAGCATGCAGGGGCCCAGGCCGTGGCCGGCCATGCGGTGCTCGCCGTCGCCGTTGCCCAGGAACACGTAGCAGCCCGGCTTTTCCTGCAACAGGAACGCGAAATCTTCCGAGGCCATCGCGGGCTCGATGGTCAGCGCGCGGTCTTCGCCGACCACGTCGCGCATGACGCCCATGCAGAACTCGGTCTCGGCCACGGTGTTGACGAGCGCCGGGTAGCGGCGTTCGAAGAACACGTCGGCCTCACAGCCGTGCGCGGCGGCGATGTTGCCGGCGATCTCTTTCATGCGGCGTTCGATCAGGTCCACCACGTCCGTGCTGTAGGCACGCACCGAACCGCCCAGCCAGGCGGTGTTCGGAATGACGTTGATGACGGTGCCGCCCGCCTGCACCTGCGTGATGGACAGCACGGCGGCGTCCAGCGGCCGCTTGCTGCGGGTCAGGATGGTCTGCAGCGACTGGCCGATGGCGAACAGCGCCGGCACGGGGTCGGCGCAATCCTGGGGCGCGGCGGCGTGGCCGCCCTTGCCCTTGACCGTGATCTTGAAGCCGTTGGCTGCCGCCATCATGGGGCCGGCGCACACGCCGAACGAGCCCGCCGGCAGGCCCGGCCAGTTGTGCATGCCGAACACGGCTTCACAGGGAAAGCGCGTGAACAGGCCGTCCTGGATCATGGCGCGTCCGCCCGCGCCGCCTTCCTCGGCCGGCTGGAAGCACAGGTACACCGTGCCGTCGAAACCGCCCGCGGTCTGCAGGTGGCGGGCCGCCGCCAGCAGCATGGCGGTGTGGCCGTCATGGCCACAGCCGTGCATCTTGCCGTCGTGGCGCGACCGGTGGTCGAACTGGTTTTCTTCCTGCATGGGCAGGGCGTCCATGTCGGCGCGCAGCATGATTGCCCGGTCCGACGTGCCGTGCTTGATCACCCCGACTACGCCGGTCTTGGCGATGCCGGTGTGCGTTTCGATGCCCCAGCTGCGCAGCGTGTCCGCCACCACCTTGGCTGTCCGGTGCTCTTCGTAGCAGAGCTCGGGATGCATGTGGATATCGCGCCGCAGCGCCACAATTTCGTCCAGATTGGATAGTTCGAGCACGGCAGACTCCGAGGCAATGACGCAGGATTTCAGGGACAGGGTCGAATAGTAATCAGCGTTGCTCGCTGGGAAACATGCAATTTCCTAGGGATAACCCGACTCCAATTTACGTTTACGTAAACGTAATATTTGCGGTGCATCATTGCGCAGCGATGCGTGATCGGCGCATGATGAGCCCTCCGATGGCGGCATCGCGCCGATGGCAGGCGCCCATAAGAATGTAAGTACCCACTATCACGGAGACATCGATGAATCTTCCCGGCCTGAACTTCGACTTGGGCGAAGACCTGGACATGCTGCGCGACGCCGTGCGCAATTTCGCGCAGGCCGAGATCGCGCCCCGCGCGGCTGAAGTCGATCGCAGCGACCAGTTCCCCATGGACCTCTGGCGCAAATTCGGCGAACTCGGCGTGCTGGGCATGACGGCCGACGAGGAATACGGCGGCGCCAACATGGGCTACCTGGCCCATATGGTGGTGATGGAAGAGATCTCGCGCGCCAGCGCCTCCGTGGGCTTGTCTTACGGCGCGCACTCCAACCTGTGCGTGAACCAGATCAACCGCAACGGCACGGCGGCCCAGAAGGCCAAGTACCTGCCCAAGCTGATTTCGGGCGAACACGTGGGCGCCTTGGCCATGAGCGAACCGGGCGCCGGTTCCGACGTCGTCAGCATGAAGCTGCGCGCCGAAAAGAAGGGCGACCGCTACGTGCTGAACGGCACCAAGATGTGGATCACCAACGGCCCGGACGCCGACACGCTGGTCGTCTACGCCAAGACCGATCCCGAAGCGCACCAGCGCGGCATCACCGCCTTCCTGGTGGAAAAGGGTTTCAAAGGCTTCTCGGTTGCGCAAAAGCTCGACAAGCTGGGCATGCGCGGCAGCCACACGGGCGAACTCGTGTTCCAGGACTGCGAGATTCCCGAAGAGAACGTGCTGGGCCAGGTCAACGGCGGCGTCCGCGTACTGATGAGCGGCCTGGACTACGAACGCGCCGTGCTGTCCGGCGGCCCGCTGGGCATCATGCAGGCGGTGATGGACGTGGTCGTCCCCTACATCCACGACCGCAAGCAGTTCGGCCAGGCCATCGGCGAATTCCAGCTGATCCAGGGCAAGGTGGCCGACCTGTACACCACGCTGCAGGCCAGCCGCGCCTTCTGCTACCAGGTGGGCAAGAACCTGGATAAATTGGGCACCGAGCACGTGCGCCAAGTCCGCAAGGACTGCGCCGCACTGATCCTGTACACGGCTGAAAAAGCCACCTGGATGGCGGGCGAAGGCGTGCAGATCCTGGGCGGCAACGGCTACATCAACGAATACCCGGTGGGCCGCCTGTGGCGCGACGCCAAGCTGTACGAGATCGGCGCCGGCACCAGCGAAATCCGCCGCATGCTGATCGGCCGCGAACTGTTCAACGAAACGGCCTGATCCGCCGTCCGGACCCCATCATGATCCGCATGTCCGATGTCCAGCATATCGAGCAGGCCCCCGCCCCGGGGCCCTCGCCGCTGGACGTCGCGCGGCTGATCCTGGCGGGGTTCGACCGCCACTACGCGCTGTTTCGCTACAGCGCGCAGCGCGCCAAGGCCCTGTTCGAATCCGGCGACTGGCACGGCATCCAGCACCTGTCGCGCGAACGCATCGAGTACTACGACATGCGGGTGCGCGAATGCGCCACCCAATTGGAAGGCGTGCTGCGCGGCCGCCCCGAGGGCGCGCTGGGCGCGGCAAGCCTCAACGGCAACGGAGGCAATGGCGCAGCGGCGCCGGCCCTGACCGACGCCCAGACGGCCTACTGGCAGCAGATCAAGCAGGAATTCGTCGGTCTGCTGGGCGACCACCGCCAGCCGGAATGCGCCGAGACCTTCTTCAATTCGGTGTCGTGCCGGCTGCTGCATCGCGACTATTTCCACAACGATTTCCTCTTCGTGCGTCCGGCGGTTGCAACCGACTACCTGGACAGCAGCACGCCGTCCTACCGCGTGTACTATCCGGCCACCGACGGCCTGGAAAAAAGCCTGATCCGCATGGTGGCAGACTTCGGCCTGGCGCTGCCGTTCGAAGACCTGCCGCGCGACACCCGGATGCTTGCGCGGGCCGCGGTCGCGCAGTTGCGCACGCTGTTGCCGCGCCACGTGGGACGGCGCATCGCCAGCGATTGCCAGATCCATGCGCTGGGCTCGCTGTTCTTTCGCAACAAGGGCGCCTACATCGTCGGCCGCCTGATCAACCAGACCACCGTCTACCCCTTCGCCGTGGCGCTCACGCGCAATCCGGCGGGGCAGGTGACGCTGGACGCGCTGCTGCTGGGCGCGGACGACCTGAGCACGCTGTTCAGCTTCACGCGCGCCTATTTCCTGGTGGACATGGAAACGCCGGCCGCCGTCGTGAACTTCCTGGCGACGCTTCTGCCGCGCAAGCCCAAGGCCGAGCTCTACACCATGATCGGCCTGCAAAAGCAGGGCAAGACGCTGTTCTATCGCGACTTCCTGCACCACCTTGCCCACTCGCGCGACGCCTTCGACATCGCGCCCGGCATCAAGGGCATGGTGATGTGCGTATTCACGTTGCCGTCCTACCCGTACGTGTTCAAGCTGATCAAGGACCGCATCGACAAAGACGGCATGGACCACGCCACCGTGCGCCGCAAATACCAGATGGTGAAGCTGCACGACCGCGTGGGCCGCATGGCCGACACCTGGGAGTATTCGCAGGTGGCGCTGCCGCGCAGCCGTTTCGCGCCCGCCTTGCTGGACGAACTACGCCGTCTGGTGCCCAGCCTGATCGAAGAATCCGGGGACACGGTCGTCATCCGCCATGTCTACATCGAACGGCGGATGACGCCGCTGAACATCTATCTGCGCCAGGCGTCCGACGCGCTGCTGGACCCCGCCGTGCGCGAGTACGGCGACGCGATCCGGCAGCTGGCCGCCGCCAATATCTTCCCCGGCGACATGCTTTACAAGAACTTCGGCGTGACGCGGTTGGGCCGGGTCGTCTTTTATGACTACGACGAAATCCAGCGCATGACCGAAATGAACTTCCGGCGCATTCCGCCGGCCCCCAACGAAGAAGCGGAAATGGCGTCCGAACCCTGGTACGCCATTGGACCGAACGACGTATTCCCCGAAGAATTCGGCCGCTTCCTGCTTGGCGACGCGCGCGTGCGCGGCGCCTTCATGCGCCACCACGCCGACCTGCTGGAACCGGATTGGTGGCAGGCCTGCCGCGCCCAGGTGGCGCAGGGCCGGATTGAAGAATTTTTCCCTTACGATACGGACAGACGCCTGCGTCCGGAACGCCCTTCGGGCAACCGCGCAGTGCCGATACCCAGACGCTGTCCCGACCCTCACAGGAGCTAGTCATGTCAGATCCCATTGTTATCGTTTCCATCGCCCGCACGCCCATGGGCGGCATGCTGGGCAGCCTGTCCGGCCTGGCCGCGCACGAGTTGGGCGCAGTCGCCATCAAGGCCGCCATCGAACGCGCTGGCATCAAGCCTGAGCAAGTCGACGAAGTCATCATGGGCAACGTGCTGCAAGCCGGCCAAGGCCAGGCGCCCGCGCGTCAAGCGGCGCTGGGCGCCGGCCTGCCGCTGGGCGTAGCGTGCACCACGATCCACAAGGTGTGCGGTTCGGGCCTGAAGGCCGCCATGTTCGGCCATGACCTGCTGGCGGCCGGCAGCGCAGAAGTCGTCGTCGCAGGCGGCCAGGAAAGCATGAGCAACGCGCCCTACCTGCTGTTGAAGGCGCGCCAGGGCTACCGTTTCGGCCACAACACCGTGTATGACCACATGGCGCTGGACGGCCTGGAAGACGCCTACGACAAGGGCAAGGCCATGGGCGTGTTCGCCGAAGACTGCGCCGCCAAGTACGAGTTCACGCGCGAGCAGCAGGATGCGTTCTCGCTGGAATCGCTGCGCCGCGCCCGCGCCGCTACCGAAGACGGCAGCTTCAAGTGGGAAATCGCCCCCGTGACGGTCGCCGGCCGCAAGGGCGACACCGTGATCGACACCGACGAAGCTCCCACCAAGGCCATGCCGGAAAAGATCCCCACGCTCAAGCCCGCGTTCAAGAAAGACGGCACCATCACCGCCGCGAACTCGTCGTCGATCTCTGACGGCGCCGCCGCCATGGTGCTGATGCGTGCCTCCACCGCCGAGAAACTCGGCGTCAAGCCGCTGGCCCGCATCGTGGCCCACAGCCAGCACTCGCAAGAGCCGGGCTGGTTCACGACCGCCCCCGTGGGCGCGTTGAAGAACCTGTTCGCCAAGACCGGCTGGAAAGCCGAGGACGTGGACCTGTACGAGATCAACGAAGCCTTCGCGGTGGTCACCATGGCCGCCATGACCGACTTCAAGCTGCCGCATGACAAGGTCAACGTCAACGGCGGCGCCACCGCCCTGGGCCACCCGATCGGCGCATCGGGCGCCCGCCTGATGGCCACGCTGGTCGGCGCGCTGCGCAAGACCGGCGGCAAGCGCGGCGTCGCCACGCTGTGCATCGGCGGCGGTGAAGCCGTCGCGATGGCGATCGAGATGGTCTGACGACACGCGGGAAGGCGGACAGGCGTCCGCCTTCCCGTGGTTTTTCGCTGCGCCTTTTCTCTCATGGCCACCGGACGCGACGGGTCGGTCGCGGGCCAGATCGGAAAAGGCGCAACGAAAACCCACATCGACAAGAATGCCCGGACCAACCGGGCAGCGAGACAACCCGCTCTACGAGCGCCTTCAAATTCCAATCAAGCAGGACGGGTGGAACCCCATGCCCATCATCGAATCCCGCATCAATCCGCGGTCGCAGGACTTCACCGACAACGCGCGTGCCATGCAGGCGCAGTTGGATGATCTGAATCAGAAGCTGGCGCAAACCGCGCTGGGCGGAAGCGAAGCCGCGCGCGCCAAGCACGTGGCGCGTGGCAAGCTGCTGCCGCGCGACCGCGTCGAGAACCTGATCGATCCGGGCACCCCGTTCCTGGAACTGTCGCCGATGGCGGCCCACGACATGTACGACGGCGACGCGCCGGGCGCAGGCGTCATCACCGGCATCGGCCGCGTGTCGGGCACTGAATGCGTCATCGTCTGCAACGACGCCACGGTCAAGGGCGGCACGTACTACCCGATGACGGTCAAGAAGCACCTGCGCGCGCAAGAGATCGCCGCGCAGAACCATCTGCCTTGCGTGTACCTGGTGGACTCGGGCGGCGCCAACCTGCCGCAGCAAGACGAAGTGTTCCCCGACCGCGAACACTTCGGCCGCATCTTCTACAACCAGGCGCAGATGTCCGCGCAGGGCATTTCGCAGATCGCCGTGGTGATGGGGTCGTGCACCGCCGGCGGCGCCTACGTGCCCGCCATGAGCGATGAATCCATCATCGTGAAGAACCAGGGCACCATCTTCCTGGGGGGCCCGCCGCTGGTGAAGGCCGCCACGGGCGAAGAAGTCAGCGCCGAAGACCTGGGCGGCGGCGACGTGCACACGCGCCTGTCTGGCGTGGTGGACCACCTGGCCGCCAACGACATGCATGCGCTGCAACTGGCGCGTAACGCCGTGGCCCGCCTGAACCGCAAGAAACCCGCGCCGCTGGCCACGATTCCCGTGCGCGAACCGCGCTTCGATCCCAGCGAGTTAAACGGCATCATCCCCGCCGATACGCGCAAGCCCTACGACGTGCGCGAGGTCATCGCGCGCATCGTGGACGGGTCCGAATTCGACGAATTCAAGGCGCGTTTCGGCCCCACGCTGGTGACCGGCTTTGCCCACATCCAGGGCATGCCTGTCGGCATCGTCGCCAACAACGGCATCCTGTTTTCCGAGTCCGCGCAAAAGGGCGCGCACTTCATCGAACTGTGCGCGCAGCGCAAGATCCCGCTGGTGTTCCTGCAAAACATCACCGGCTTCATGGTGGGCCGCAAATACGAGAACGAAGGCATCGCGCGCCACGGCGCAAAGATGGTGACGGCGGTGGCGACCGCCGCCGTGCCGAAGTTCACCGTGCTGATCGGCGGCTCGTTCGGCGCCGGCAACTACGGCATGTGCGGCCGCGCCTATTCGCCCCGCATGCTGTTCATGTGGCCCAACGCCCGCATCTCGGTGATGGGCGGCGAACAGGCCGCAAGCGTGCTGGCCACGGTCAAGCGCGATGGCATCGAAGCGCGCGGCGGGAAATGGTCGGCCGATGAAGAAGCCGCCTTCAAGGCGCCCATCCGCGAACAGTACGAACATGAGGGCCATCCTTACTACGCCACGGCGCGCCTGTGGGACGACGGCATCATCGCGCCGGCCGATACGCGCCGCGTGCTGGGCCTGGCCTTGTCGGCCGCGCTGAACGCGCCTATTGAAGACACGAAGTTCGGCGTGTTCCGGATGTAGGGCGTACGCCCTTGCCCCGCAGCACCGCAGTTCAAGAAGAATTACAGCCAGGATGACATCCATGTTCGACACTTTGCTGATTGCCAACCGCGGAGAGATCGCCTGCCGCGTCGCCGCCACCGCCCGCCGTATGGGCATCCGCACCGTCGCCGTCTATTCGGACGCGGACGCCGACGCGCGCCACGTGGCCGCCTGCGATCAGGCCGTGCACATCGGCGGACCGGAACCGCGCGCCAGCTACCTGCGCGCCGACGCCATCCTGCAGGCCGCGATCGACACCGGCGCGGGCGCGATCCACCCGGGCTACGGCTTCCTGTCGGAAAACGAAGCGTTCGCCGAAGCCGCAGAAAAGGCGGGCATCTCGTTCGTCGGCCCGCCGGCGTCCGCCATCGCCGCCATGGGCAGCAAGTCCGCCGCCAAGTCGCTGATGGAGAAAGCGGGTGTGCCGCTGGTGCCGGGCTATCACGGCGACAACCAGGACCCGCAATTCCTGAAGACCCAGGCTGACGGCATCGGCTATCCAGTGCTGATCAAGGCCAGCGCCGGCGGCGGCGGCAAGGGCATGCGCGTGGTGGAATCGTCGGGCGCGTTCCTGGATGCGCTGGCGTCCTGCCAACGCGAAGCCGCCTCCAGCTTCGGCGACGACCGCGTGCTGATCGAGCGTTATCTGCAAAAGCCGCGCCACATCGAAATCCAGGTATTCGCGGACACGCACGGCAACTGCGTCTACCTCTTCGAACGCGACTGCTCGGTGCAGCGCCGCCACCAGAAGGTGATCGAAGAAGCGCCGGCGCCCGGCATGACGGAAGAACGCCGCCGCGCCATGGGCGAAGCCGCCGTGGCCGCCGCGCGCGCCGTGGGCTACGTGGGCGCGGGCACCGTGGAGTTCATCTCCGAGCCGGATGGCCGCTTCTACTTCATGGAAATGAACACGCGCCTGCAGGTGGAGCACCCGGTCACCGAAATGATCACGGGCCACGACCTGGTCGAATGGCAGTTGCGCGTGGCCGCCGGCCAGCCGCTGCCGGCGCGTCAGGAAGACCTGCGCATCAATGGCCACGCCATCGAGGCCCGCATCTACGCCGAGAACCCCGAAAAGGGCTTCCTGCCGTCGATCGGCACGCTGGCCTACCTGGGCCTGCCGCCGCACACCGCGTTTGCCAACGGCGACGTCCGCGTGGACGGCGGCGTGCGCACGGGCGACACGATCACCCCCTTCTACGACCCCATGATCGCCAAGCTGATCGTGCACGGCGCCGACCGCGACCAGGCGCGCGCCCGCATGCTCCAGGCGCTGGCCCAGACGCAGGCCGTGGGCGTGCAGACCAATGTGGCGTTCCTGTCGCGCCTGATGCAAGACAGCGCCTTTGCCGCCGCAGACCTGGACACGGGCCTGATCGAGCGCCAGCGCGCCACGCTGCTGCCGGAACCGCAGGCCGCAAGCACCGCCACGCTGGCGCTGGCCTCGGCCGCCGTGCTGGTGCGCCAGGGCCTGGCCCAACCCGGCCTGCATACCGCCGGCAAGGGGCCGTCCGACCCCTGGGACGCGCGCGACGGCTGGCGCCTGGGCAACCAGTACCAGCGCCATCTGCAGTGGGTGGACAACGGCGAGACGCGCCGCGTGACCGTCGCCCGCCAAGGCGGCGCCTGGACGCTCGATGCCGGCTCGGGCCCGCAACCGTTCCTGTGGCGTTCGCATGCCAGCGCCAACCCCAACCTGGCCTACGGCCTGCGCATCACGCTGGCAGGCCATGAGAACGCCGGTACGGTCGTTCTGCATGCCGACCGCGCCCACGTCTTCGGCGAAGGCGGCGTGCACGTGCTGGAACTCTACGACCCCTTGGCGCACGCCCAGGACACGCAGGGCGAACACGGCGGCGGCCTGACCGCGCCCATGCCCGGCAAAATTATCTCGATCTCCGTCAAGGCGGGCGACACGGTCGAAAAGGGCCAGCCGCTTCTGGTCATGGAAGCCATGAAGATGGAGCATACGATCTCGGCGCCGGCGGACGGCCGCGTCGGGGAAGTGTTCTACGGCGTAGGCGACCAGGTCACCGAAGGCGCGGAACTGGTGTCGATCGAATAGGAAGGGGTAGCCCTGGGGACGGCCGCCGTCTTGCAGTGCTATCCTCGGCGGCAGTATTCCGACACAGGCGACCGTGCCCACACGCCATGCCTAGACTGCCGACGTTCCTTCGCGTTGCCGTTGCCATGACTGCGGCCCTGGCCCTGCAGGCATGCAGCTTCGGCGGCGCGCCGTCCTACATCATCTTCGGCGCGTATTTCCCCCGGTGGCTGATGGCCGGACTGGTCGGCGTCGCGGCAGCGCTGGTTGCCCACCGCGTCTTCGTCGCCACCGGCTGGAACCGCAAGGTGCCGCTGCAACTGTCCGTCTGCAGTGCGATCGGTTTGACCGTCGCGGTGCTGATCTGGGCGCTGGGAACAAGGTGACTCCATGAAACTCGCCGGCACCTCCACCCCCGTCGCGCGCGGCCACCTGATCGCGCTGGCTATCATCGCCATCGGCATCGCGGCGCTGGGCTACGCCGCGTATCGATCTTCGCACTACCCGGCCACCGACGACGCCACCATCGACGCCGATCTTGTCCACGTCGCCACGCCCGTCGGCGGCCGCCTGGTCTCATTGCCCGTCAAGGAAAACCAGCACGTGACCAAGGGCGATACGCTGTTCGAAATCGACCCTGAACCGTATCGACTGACCGTCCGGCAGGCCGAGGCCGACCTCGCCATGGCCCAGGCCTCGCTGGAAACCCGGCGCCGTGCGCTGATTGTCGAGCGCGCCAACTCCAGCGTGGCCGACGAACAGCTGCGCCGGGCCGAGGCCAACCACGCGCTGGCCGCGCGCACCGTGAAGCGGCTGGCGCCGCTGGCGGCACAGGGCTACGTCCCGACCCAGCAGTACGACCAGTCCCAGGTCGCGCTGCGCGACGCCGAAGTCTCTCTCAAGCAGGCGCAGCAGCAACAGGCGGCCGCCGCCAGCACCATTGGCGACGAGGCCGAGGCCCAGGCCGCCGTACAGGCCAGGCAAGCGGCTCTGGCGCGTGCGCGCCACTCGCTAGGCGAAACGGTCGTGCGGGCGCCCCACGACGGCTATGTGACTGGCCTTGGCGTGCTGTCCGGCGAAACCGTGGCGCCCGGCCAGTCCCTGTTCACGCTGGTGGCGTCCGACGAATGGTTCGCAGTCGCCAACTTCCGCGAGACCGACCTGGCCCGCATCAGCGAAGGCGATTGCGCCACCGTCTATTCGATGATCGACCGCTCGCAGGCGATGCGGGGCAAGGTGATAGGCATCGGCGCCGGCGTGCTCGACGGCGAACGCATCAACGTGCCGCACGCCCTGCCGCTGGTGCAGCGTTCGGTGAACTGGGTGCGGGTGGCGCAGCGCTTTCCCGTGCGCGTCGAGATCGAGGAACCGCCGCAAAAGCTGGTGCGCATGGGCGCAAGCGCCATGATCGAGGTCCGCCATGGGCCGGCCTGCCGCTGACGCCGGCTTTCCGCGCTGGAGCGAGCTGAGGCAGTGGCTCGCGCCGTTCCTTGGCCGGGCCGAGATGACCTTGCGCGTGACCGTCATCTGCGCGCTCACCGCGCTGGTCGCCAGCGCCTACGGCACGCCCGAAGCCGCCTTGTCCGTCTACATCGTGTTCTTCCTGATCCGGCCGGACCGCGTCACCAACGCCGTGCTGGCGGGCGCCATGCTGGTGCTGGTCACGCTGGTGATCGGCCTGGTCCTGCTTGTGACCCAGGCCAGCATCGACTACCCGCTGCTGCGGGTTTCCGCCATGGCCGTACTGTCGGCCGGCCTGCTCTACCTGACATCCGCCAGCAAGCTGCGCCCGGTGGGCGCCATCATCGCGATGGTCGTCGGCTTCGGGCTGGACCAGATGGGCCGCGTTCCGATTGGCGAGGCCAGCACGCGCATCCTGCTGTACGCGTGGCTCATGGTGGCGATCCCGGTCGGCCTGGCCATCATCGTCAGCGTCGTGGCCGCGCCGTCGCCGCGCCGGCTCGCCTGCGCCAGCCTGGCGCGCCGGCTGCGGCTGGGCGCAAGACGGCTGCGCGAAGGCAAGGACGCGGAGCCGGCGTTTGGCCAGGCCTTGCAGGACGGCAATAAGCAGATCCTGACCTGGCTCAAGCTGTCGGTCGTGGAAGGCACCACCACGCGCCACGACGCCGCTGCGCTGGGCCAGGCCGCGGCCTCCAGTATCGCCATCCTGCTTGCCATCGACGTGCTGCGCGACGCGGACGGCCCGGGGCTGCCCGGCGAACTCGCCCAGCCGCTCGCCCGCACGCTGGACGAGATGGCGGCGATGCTGGAGCAGGGCGGCTATCCCGTCGATATCGAACCGGACCCGCTGCCGGCGGTGGCCCTGGCGCCGGCCGCACGCGTGGCCTGCGGGCAACTGTGCGACGCCATCAAGCACTTCGCCGTGCCGCCTGCCGAAGCAGAGACGCCGGAAGAGGACGCCGCCGCCAAGCCCAAGGCCGGTTTCTTCCTGCCCGACGCCCGCAGCAATCCGGAACATGTGGCCTATGCGCTCAAGACCACCGGTGCAGCCATGTTCTGCTATCTGCTGTACACGCTGCTGGACTGGCCCGGCATCCACACCGCCGTCATCACCTGCTACATCGTTTCGCTGGGCACCGCCGGTGAGACCGTGCAGAAGTTGCGCCTGCGGCTGGCCGGCTGCGTGATCGGCGCGGTGGCAGGCACGGCGGCGATCGTCTTCGTCGTGCCGCACATGGATTCCGTCGCCGCGCTGCTGGCGCTGGTATCCGCGGCGGCGGCGCTGTCGGCCTGGATCGCGGTGGGGCCACCCGCCATCGCCTATGCCGGCTTCCAGATCGCCTTCGCTTTTTTCCTGTGCGTCATCCAGGGCCCCGGTCCCGGTTTCGACTTGACCATCGCCCGTGACCGCACCATCGGCATCCTGCTGGGCAACGCGGTGGTGTACCTGATGTTCACCCGCGTCTGGCCCGTCAGCATCGGCCCGCAGGCGGATCGGGCCTTGGCGGCGCTGCGCGAACAATGGCGCGCGGTCGCGGCGGGCGGGCCCCGGCGCCATGCCTTGGCCGCCGAGGCGCTGGCGGCTGGCCGCGAGGCCCAGTACAGCCTGGCGCTGGCAAGTGCCGAGCCTTCGTGGGTGCGTCCCGGCCAAGCCTGGCTGGACGCCCGGCGCGATGCGCTGGCCGCCTTGTCGGCAGCCGCGGCGCCGCTGGTCGTGGCGGCGGGCCGCGCTCCCAGCGATCCGGCACTGCGGGCCCAACTGGACCGTCTGGGCCGCGTCGGCCCGGCGCAGGCGGCAAGCCCTGATGCCGCGTCGAGCCAGGCCGGGTCTGATCCAGCGACCGGGGCCGACGCCGACGTGCCCCCGCCTCCGGCGGCAACCTCGGCCCAGCAAGGCGACCCCTCCCTGCAAGCGCTGCTCCACATGATCGACGCGCGGACCTCGCGGCAGGCCGCCGCCCGCCAGCGCGCCCGAGACACCAAGGAATCCCCGGCCCATGCTTCTGCCTAAGACGCCGCGCCTGCCCGCCCGCCTGTGCCTCCCGGTACTGGTGCTGGGCCTTGCCGGCTGCGCCGCCTCATCGCTGGACCTGGCGCCGCCCAGGGCCGACCGACCCTGGATCCCGCCGGTCGACGCCAACGGCGCCATCGTGTCGGGCCCGGCGCAGCCGGACCGCCCGGACGCCCGCTACACCCTGCCCGCCAACACGGTGGCCGGGGCCCTGCCGCAAGACCCCGGCATCGACCCCGATCACGATTACGCGCTGGCTGAACTCATTGACCTGGCGCAATCGGCCAACCCGCGGACCCGCATCGCCTGGAATGCCGCGCGCAACGCGGCACTGGCCACCGGTATCACCAAGAGCGTGTACCTGCCGCACCTTGCCGCCACGGCCATGACGGGCTGGCAGCGCGGCCATGGCCAGAGCGACATCGGACTGGGCACATCCAGCGACAGCAACGCCCACGGCACCGTGTCCGTGCTGGCGTTGCAATGGCTGCTGTTCGATTTCGGCGGCCGCGAGGCGCGCGTGCAAGCGGCGGAACAGGCCACCATCGCCAGCGGCGTCGCGCTGACCGCGACCCACCAGCTGGTTGTGCAGGAAGTCAGCGTCGCCTATCACGCCTATATCGCGTCACGCACCCGCACCGTCAATGCGCGGCAGGGCCTGGCCAACGCCGGAACGCTGCTGGACGCCGCCCGCGCCCGCTACAAGCAGGGCCAGGGCACCGTGGTGGAAGTTGCCCAGGCGACGCAAAACCGGGAACAGGCCAGACTGGCCGCCGTGACCGCCGAAGGCGCCGAGGAAGACGCCTATCTTGGGCTCATCACCGCCATGGGCATCTCGCCGCTGGCCAGGCCGCGCATCGCCGCAATGCCCGGCACGCCGCTGCCGCCCGACCTGGCGCAACCGGTCGAACAGATCATCACCGACGCGCTGGCACGCCGCCCGGACGTACTGGCCGCCTATGCCGCAGAACAGGCCGAGCAAGCCAAGGCGCGCGCGGCCGACGCGGATTTCCTGCCCAAGGTCTTCGTATCGGCGGCAACCTCGCATACCTCCGGGCGCTCGTCCATCACGGCGGTGCCCGCCATCGGTCAGCAGGCCGCCACCGTCAACCTGAACGGCAGCCGCTCCGGGTCCAATATCTTCCTGGGCGTCACGCTGCCTTTGTATGACGGCGGCATGCGCACGGCCTTGCGGATGCAGGCGCAGAACGACGCGGCCAGCGCCGGCGAACGGCTAAGCCGCGCCAAACAGGAGGCCACACGCCAGATCGTCGCCGCGCGCAACGCGCTGCGTTCCGGCATGGCCGCCAACGAAGCCGCCACCGCACTGCTCAAGGCGTCGCGCACAACCTACGACGCCGCCCTGGCCGCCTACAAGAACGGCGTGGGCTCGTTGACCGACGCCACGCTGGCGCAAAGCCAGATGCTGATTGCGCAGAACGCCTACGCGGACAGCATCGCCAACGCGCGGTCGGCCGCTGCCGTGCTTGCCGTGGCCACGGGACGGGTATCCCTGCTGGACGAACGCTAGGCCCGGCACCGGGGCCCGCGAGGCCTCGGTGCGCCCACCGCAGGCTTTGCGACCAAGGCCATTTATGCGTTTTACGCAATCAATTATCGAAATAGATTGTTCTTGTTATCAATGACAGGGGACTTCTATCCTCGTTGCAACGTCATCCGACAGCCACGAGGAGATTCTGATGAGCGCGGTTCTGCAAACGACGGCGTCGCCTGCCGCCATGGTGCCCGCCGGGGTGGACCTGGTCGAGTATTACTACGAGCGCGGGTTCACCGACGGGTTGCCGGTCGTGCCGCCGACCCGGGAAAAGATCGACGAGGTCATCGCGCGGCTGGGCGGTGACGGCGATTTCGTCGAAGCCCGTGTGGCGCCGCGCTGGGGCGAACTGACGCGTGAAGTGCTCGCCATCAACATGGTGATGGCTGGCTGCAAAGCGGAGTACGCGCCGGTGGTGCTGGCCGCCGTCAAGGCGGTGACCGACCAGGCGTTCAACCTGAACGGCGTACAGGCCACCACGCACGTGGCCGCACCCTTGCTGATCGTCAACGGGCCGATCGCCCGCGAAATCGGCATGAATGGCGGCGTCAACGCATTCGGTTCCGGCAACCGCGCCAACGCCACCATCGGCCGCGCGCTGCGCCTCATCATGCTCAACGTGGGCGGCGGATGGCCCGGCGACCTGGACAAGAGCACGCTGGGCCACCCCGGCAAATACACCTACTGCGTGTGCGAGAACGAGCTGCAAAGCCCCCTGGCGCCGTATCACGTCGAGCACGGCTACAAGGCCGAGGACTCGACCGTCTTCGCGATGGCGGCCGAAGCGCCGCACAGCGTGACCAACCACATCTCGAACGACCCCGAAGGCATCCTGGACACGATGTGCTCGGCCATGAGCACCATCGCGTCCAACAGCGCCGTGCTAGGCGGCCACATCGCCGTGGTGCTGGGCCTTGAGCACGCGCAGACCATCGGCAAGCACGGCTGGTCGCGCGCGGATGTACGCAACTACCTGTACGTCAACCACGGTAACCGCTTCATCGACCTGGCCTACGGCCACCGCTACGGCAAGGTCTACAACCGCAACCTGCCCAAGTACTACAAGCGCGAAGACGACACGCGCATTCCCATCGTGCACAGCCCCGACCACATCCATATGTTCGTGATGGGCGGCGAAGCCGGCCGCTTTTCCGTGCTGATCCCCGGCTGGGGGCACATGAGCACGCCGGTGCTGCGCGCGATTGACGGCGCAAGCGCGGACAGCGGCGATTGCACAAGCGGCGCGTGCGCCATTTGACGCGGCGCGCCCGCACCACAACCAGGAGCCAGGACATGCTGATGAATGATGGGGAAAAAGTCGCGGTGTTCGACCCGCGCGGCGCGCTGCGCTTTACCGATGCGCCGGTTTCGGCGCGCAAGAAAGCCTTGGCCGGGCTGCGGCTGGGCATCCTCGACAACTCCAAGTGGAACGCCAACAAGCTGCTGCGCGGCGCGGCCGCGGCCTTGGGCGAGGACATCGATTTCGCCCAGGTGAACTACTACGTCAAACACAGCTTCTCCAAGGATGCCGCGCCCGAGCTGATCGAGCGCATCGCGGCCGAGAACGACGTCGTGCTGACCGCCATCGGCGACTGCGGCTCATGCTGCTCGGCCTGCGTGCGCGACTCCATTGCGCTGGAGCGGCTGGGCGTGCCCAGTGCGGTGATCATCACCACCGAGTTCGCGCGCGAAACCGAACTGACCCGCCAGGCTGTGGGCATGAAAGCGTTGGAACCCGTCGTGATCGCCCATCCGGTCAGCTCCATCACGGCCGAGGAAGTGGCGCAGCGCGTCGCCCAGATCAAGGAACAGGCGCAGCAGGTATGGCTGGGCACCAAGGCGCCGCTGCAGGTGCGCGTGGAACTGCAGTAACAGCGCCGCCGCGCCGCGGCGACAATGGGGGAGGGGAAGATGGGCGCACTGTCGCACTTGCGGGTGCTGGACCTTTCACGCGTGCTGGCCGGCCCCTGGGCCAGCCAGCTGCTGGCCGATCTGGGCGCGGAGGTCATCAAGATCGAACGGCCCGGCGTGGGCGACGACACCCGCGGCTGGGGGCCGCCGTGGATCCGCGACCCGCAGTGGGGCGAGGTGGCGCAATCCGCCTATTTCGCCGGCGCCAACCGCAACAAGAAGTCGGTCGCCGTCGATATCGCCACGGACGACGGCCAGCGGCTCGTCGCGGCGCTGGCGGCGCAGTGCGATGTGCTGATCGAGAACTTCAAGGTCGGCGGGCTGCAAGCCTACGGCCTGGACTACGCCACGCTTAAAGCGCGCCACCCGGGCCTGGTGTACTGCTCCATCACCGGCTTCGGCCAGACCGGCCCCTACGCCGCGCGGCCCGGCTACGACTTCCTGATCCAGGGCATGGGCGGCCTGATGAGCATCACCGGCCGCGGCGACGGCGAACCCGGGGCCGGCCCGCTGAAGGTGGGCGTGGCGCTGACCGACATCCTGACGGGCCTGTACGCCACCGCCGGCATCCAGGCGGCGCTGGCGCATCGCGACCGCACCGGAGCAGGCCAGCACATCGACGTGGCGTTGCTGGACGTGCAAGTGGCCGCGCTGGCCAATCAGGCCATGAACTACCTGGCCAGCGGCAACGCACCCGATCGCCTGGGCAACGCGCATCCCAACATCGTGCCCTACCAGGACTTCGCCACCCGCGACGGCCACGTCATCGTCACCGTGGGCAACGACGGGCAATTCCGGCGGTTCTGCGGCGCCATCGGCCGCCCCGAGCTGGCTGACGACGCGCGCTATGCCACCAACACCGCGCGCCTGGCCTCGCGTGAAACCCTGATCCCGCAAATCCAGGCGCAGATGGCGCAGCATTCCAGCGCGCACTGGCTGCGCACGCTGGAAGCGTTGGCCGTGCCTTGCGGGCCGATCAACGGGATGGCCGACGTCTTCGCCGACCCGCAAGTCCTGCAGCGCGGCATGCGCGTGCCGATGCCCGATGCGCAGGCCGGTTGCACCGACCTGGTCGGCAACCCGCTGCATCTTTCTGCGACGCCCGTGGCGTACCGCAGCGCGCCGCCTGTGCTGGGCGCCCACACGGAAACCGTCTTGCGGGACATGCTGGGGCTGGAACCGCAGAGGCTTGACGAACTGCGGCGCAATGGTGCGATCGCGGTCGGATCCTGAGATGTGCCAACACAAGAAAGACACAAGGGAGACAAACCATGGAACCATTCACCCGAGCCGGCGCGCCGCGCAGCGTCGTGAGAAGGCGGTTGTTGATCGGTGCAGCCGGCGCCGCCCTGGGGTCCCTGACGACCGGCGCGCAGGCGCTGGCGGCGTCCGGTTACCCGTCCAAGCCGTTGCGCGTCGTCATCCCTTATCCGCCGGGTGGCCCCACCGATATCGTCGGCCGCATCGTCGCAGCGGCCTTGGCCGACAAGCTGGGGCAATCGGTGGTCATCGACAACCGGCCCGGCGCCAGCGGCATGATCGGCGCCGACATGGTGGCCAAGGCGGCGCCGGACGGCTATGTGCTGCTGGTCAACGTGTCGGGCCAACTGGTGAATCCCGCGTTGTACGCCAACATGGCGCATGACCCGCTCAAGGATTTCCGCGGCATCACCAACCTGGCCTCGACGCCGATCCAATTGGTGGTCAGCGCCAATTCACCCGTACAGTCGGTAGCCGAACTGGTGGCGCTGGTGCGGTCCCAGCCGGGCCGGCACAACTTCGCATCGTCCAGCAACGGCACGCCCGGCCACCTGGCCGGTGAAGTGTTCAAGGCGGCTGCGAAGCTGGACGCCACGCATATCCCGTACAAGGGCAGCGCGCCGGCGCTGACCGATGTGATCGGCGGCCAGGTCACCTACATGCTGGATTCAATGCCGTCCTCGATCAGCCTGGTCAAGGGCGGCAAGCTGCGCGCGCTGGCGGTCACCTCGGACACGCGCGTGGCGGCGCTGCCGGAAGTGCCCACGTTCGCCGAACTGAACTATCCCACCGTCAACCTCACCACTTGGTACGGGATGTGGGCGCCGGCGCAAACGCCGTCGGCCCTGGTCGCCAGCCTGTACCAGGCCGTCAACGATGTTCTGCGGCAACCGGAAGTGCGCGCGCGCCTGACCGACGCGCAAGCCATGCCCGTCGGCGATACGCCGGAACACTTCGACGCCTATTGCCGCACGGAAGCGAAGCGCTATGCCGACATCGTGCAGCTTGCCGGGATCCGGCTGCAATAAGCGCGGTGGCCGCTAGGCCCCGCCGCGGCGCACGCGGCGGGCGCGCGCCGGCGGGACGACTTGTACCCAGTCGCTGCGCAACTGCGCCAGGAAGCCACTGGCGCTGGGGGTAAGGCCCCGTTCCTTGAGGAACACCACGCCGATGGCCTGGCTTAGCGCAGGCTTGACCAGCGGCCGCGCCACCAGGTCCGCACTCAACGCCGCGGGCACGGCCCCGCCCGGCACGATGGCGATGCCTACGCCAGCCCACACGCATTGCATGACGGTGGCGAACTGGCTCACGGTGACCGCGTGCCGCAGCGGCACGGCCGCGATCGAGGCGTAGCTGTCGATCAGGCGGCGCGTCTGCGCCTCCCTGGGCAGCGAAACCAGCGCGTACGGCGCCAACTGCTCCAGCGTCACGCCGGCTTCGGCAGACAACGGATGGTGGCGCGGCATCACCACATGAAAGGCTTCGCGGCCCAACGACACCACCGAGAATTCGTCGGGCACCTCGTCGACGTACGTAATGCCCATGTCGGCCACGCCGCTACGCACGTCATCCAGCACCGTGCCGTGCACGCCCTCGCGGATCTGCAGTTCGATACGGGGCCGCGATTCGCGGTATCGGGCCACGATGCCCGGCAGTTGCGTGTACGCCACCGACATCACCGCGGACACGATGCTGCGGCCGCGCTGCTCGTCGGAGATCTCGCGCATGTTCTCGAACGCGATGCGCAGGTCGGCCAGAACGCGGTTGGCCAGCGACACGAACTCCTGGCCCGCCGCCGTCGTCTCGACCCGGCGCGTGGAACGATGGAACAGTTCGACGCCGACGGCCTTCTCCACCCGCTGCACCGTGCGGGTAAGCGCAGGCTGAGAGATGTTCAACGTCAGCGCGGCAGCGACGAAGCTGCCGCACTCGGCAACCATGCAGATGGCCTGGAGTTCGCGCGAGCTCAAATCGGGAAGCGTGACCATCGATGGATGCCTTTGTCTGGGTGACTGATGCGTCAAACGGAATTATAAGTAGCGCAGTGCTGCGACAGGCATAAGTTCATAACCGGATGAAGGGGTCAGCCGGCAGGCGGAAAGTTTCTTAGCTTCCCGTCAGCCAATTGTCCCTAGAATGCAACTTCCGGTGCGACCCGCGCCAGCCCCGCATCCCCGCACGCCCTCATGCCCGCCCCCGACTCCCCCAGTCCGCTTTCCCGTCCCCCATTCCTGCACTTCCTGTTCGCGCGCGTCAGCGCGTCGCTGGCCTTCCAGATCGTCTCGGTCGCCGTCGGCTGGCAGATCTATGCGTTGTCGGGCAGCGCGATCGACCTGGGGCTGATCGGCCTGGCGCAGTTCCTGCCCATGGCCGCGCTGACGCTGGTCGTGGGCCACGTGGCCGACCGCTACGACCGCCGCAAGATCGTCGCCATCTGCATGGCGCTGGAAACCCTGGCCACGCTGGTGCTGGCGATCGCAGCGCTGCACGGCGTGGGCGGTAAGACCCTGATCTACGCCACCATCATCATCATGAGTTCGGCGCGCGCCTTTGAAGCGCCCACCTTGTCCACGCTGATACCCGCGGTGGTGCCCCGCGAGTGGCTGCCGCGCGCCACCGCCTTGGCGTCTTCCGGCGGCCAGATCGCGCAGATCGCCGGCCCCGCGCTGGGCGGCATCGGCTACGGATTGGGAGCAGGGTGGATCTATTGCGTGGCGGCAGCGCTGTACCTGACCGCCTTCGCGTCCATCGCCACGCTAGTCATAGAACGCGCCCCGCCGCGCAAAGAGCCGACCACCTGGCGCACGCTGTTCGCCGGCATCACCTTCATCTTCCAGCGCCGGCTGCTGCTGGGCACCTTGTCGCTGGATCTGTTTGCCGTGCTGCTGGGCGGAGCGACGGCCTTGCTGCCCATCTTCGCCAAAGACATCCTGAATGCAGGTCCGTGGGCGCTGGGCGCCTTGCGCGCGGCGCCTGCCTGCGGCGCGGCGTTGATGTCGCTGACGCTGGCACGGCTGAGCCTGGGTGAAAACGTGGGGCGCCTGCTGTTCGGGTCGCTGATCCTGTTCGGGCTGGCGACCACCGTGTTCGGCCTGTCGACCTCGATTCCGCTGTCGGTCGCCGCGCTGGTCGTGCTGGGCGCCGCGGACTCGATCAGCGTCGTGGTGCGTTCATCGCTGGTGCAATTGAATACGCCTGACCACATGCTGGGCCGGGTCAGCGCCGTGAACACCTTGTTCATCGGCGCGTCCAACCAGTTGGGCGAGTTCGAGTCCGGCGTGACGGCCGAACTGTTCGGGGCCGTGCCGGCGGTGGTGATCGGCGGCCTGGGCACGATCGCCGTGGCGGGATTGTGGATGCGGTGGTTCCCGGAATTGAGAAAGCTCAGAACGCTGCATGGAAGCGAGACCGCGCCCACCTGAGGCGGGTGTCTTGCGCATTCGTTTGCTCAACGGGTGCGCTCGATCACCCTTCGATTGCCTTGTTTGCTGCACGTGAGCGTGCCCGCGTATTTGTCGCACAGGTTGTCCAGCAACGCGGTGGCGCAAGCGCCGCTCACCGGTTGTGAAATAAGGACGGTGTCCGCGTCGCCATTCAACTGAATATCCGCGTTCGAGTTGCGGCGCAGCCCGTCAGCGATAGCGCCTAGTGTGCGGGGCGCGCCGGAGAAGGCTTCCGCGTCCGGGGCGAATCGACTGTTCAGCTGCCAATACGTCAGTCCCCACAGCGCAATTGCCAGCGCTATCAGGAAAAGACCAACGGGACCCTTCAAACGGTACTTTTCAGTCCCCGCCTCCGTCGGAGGCTCGCCCAGGCCAGGCCGTCGACGGACCAGCAGATACACCCCCAGCAACAGGAAGCCGAATCCCACCACGACAAGCAGGATCAGCATGGTGATGTCCAATCCAGGCAATTCCCGTACGCAAGTCAGATCCATGGTCTCTCACCGTTTCGCGTTGGCAAAGAACAGCACCAGCAACTGCGACTGTTGTTGAAAATCCAGCTGCACGAAGCCCTGTCCGATCTCGAACTGGCTGTTGGGGCTCCACTTGATCGTTTGAGGCGCCTGCTTGCCGCGGAACACCGCGGAAATGACCTCGCTGTATTTTCTTGAGAACTCGACGATCTCGGCATCCATCTGCTTGATGGGCAGTTCTGCGCGGACAACGGCTTCGCGGAACAGGCTGGCCCGCGCCAGCACGGGCAGGGCGGCTTCAATGAACTTGCTGTCGGACAACGACGTCGTGTCGCCCGTTTGGGCAAACGCCAGATAGCGGGCCAGAATCTCGGGTGCCAGGCGAAATTGCGCGCTATAGGCATCCTGACCCAGCAGGGAACTGAGCACGCCGGGATTGGCGCCGACGCCCGAGAAGCCGAATTCGCACTTGCGCCCGCCGCCGTACCGCTGGACGGTGCATGTGCCGTCGGTGCTATAGGCCTCGTACTGCCCTGATGAGAACCTGCATTCGCAGAATTTTCCCGGCGCCTGCGGCACCGCGGCCACGCCCATCTGGCCGGCCCCTTGGGCAAGGGCCACGCCGCTCGATAGCGTCAGCATTGCGCCGACGGCAGCCAGGATTCGCAGGGGAAATCGGCATTGCGGCATGAATACACCTCGCCATGTCAGAGACCTGAGCAGGAGTGAAGCTTGCCGCCACATTTGATACCAGGATGGCCGTGCCGGTGCCTGGACTAATCCAAAAAACCGTGTGCACCGGCACGGATGGTATCGGCGCTGCCTTCGTCTGACTCGCCCGGTGACGGGGCGGAATCAACGCCTCAGGCCGCGGCAGCAGGCCCCGCAATCGCCGTGCATTTGATCTCGACCAGCAGACCGGGCCGCGCAAGCTCGCTCACGCCGATGCACGTCCACGCACACCGGCCGCGGGGAAACGTCCTGTCCTTGACGGCCCGGAACACGTCCATGTGGGTGGACATGTCGACGTGGTAGGTCGTCATGTCCACCACGTCCTCGAACGTGCAGCCGGCCTCGGCGAGCACCACGCGCAGGTTTTCCCAGGCCGCGGCGAACTGCGCCTCCGGATCCGCAATGACCTGCAGATCAGGCGTCCGGCCCACCTGCCCGGCGCAATAGACCGTGTGCCCGACCTTCACCGCAGGCGCGTAGCCGGCCCTGTCTGCAAGCGTCTTCATCGAATCGGGGAGGATGATCTGTCGGTCGGTCATGGCAGGCTGAATTCCAATGGAGTGAAGCGTTGGATTTTAGCTAGCCTGGACGGCGACCGACCGTCACTGGGTGGCTGCTGCCTACGCCTTGCCGGTGGGCGCCTGAATCATCTTCCAGCCATTGCCGGCCGGGTCGCGAAAGCCGGCGTCCACGCTGCCATAGCGGTCTGTGGGCTCCTGCGTGAACTCCACACCCAGCGCCTTCAGTCTGGCGTAGCTGGCGCGGCAGTCCGACACCGATAGCACCAGGGGCGGCATGGCCCCTTTGGCGACCATGGCACGCAGGGTTTTTGCGGTGGCCTCGTCATGGACAGGCGGGCCCGGTGCGAACAGGCCAAGCTGGAACGCGGGCTGATCCGGATGCTGGACCGTGAGCCAGCGATACGGGCCATTGCGCACATCCGTGTGGATGCGAAATCCTAATTTTTCTACGTAGAACGCCAGCGCCTCGTCCTGATCGTCGACGTACACGCCCACCACATTGATACCTTCGTTCATGGCTCCTCCTTGGTTGAGGCCCCCACTGTATTGCCGGCCAAGCGGCGGCGCTTCTCCAAATCTGCGGTGCCCAGATCAGGACGCTGCGCGGCCTTCACGACACACGCGGGCACCCGGCCGATGTCGGGCATCGTCGCCCGCGCCTCGCTGCGCATGGCGCTGGGGGACAAGCCCGTGACGTCATGGAAAATGCGGCCGAACGTGCCCAGGCTTTGCCAGCCGGTCGAAAAGGCAATGTCGGTGATGCTGAGCTCGGTATCGCGCAGCAACGAGACCGCCTGTTCGATCCGGCGCGTCAGCAGATAGCGGTGCGGCGGAAGGCCAAAAGCCCGCTTGAAGGAACGCGCGAAATAGGCCTCCGAGACCCCACTGACCTCGGCCAGCCGGCTGACCGGCCAGGCCTCGTGCGAGGCGGCATCCATGCGGTCTTTGGCGCGCAGCAAACGGCGCAGCAGGGCAGCATCCTGCAATGGCTCCGTAGCGGCCGGATCCGGTGGGGACGCAGGCGGGGCATGAGGGGCGGCGCGGGATCTCATGATTGCGGGCGTTGGAAAAGGGGGGTGTATCTGAGTGTAGAGGACTGGCCCCCGCACAATCTCAGCAGGCGTATGCACACGGGCATATTGGCCCTGGGCAGCTTGCTTGATGCTGCGCAGCAGTGCCGCTTCAAACTCGGCCATCTCAGCATCGGCATTTTTAGGCATCAAGACTCTCCTTGATTTTGGCCGGAAATGAGGCCGGCAGGTCAACGAATCTGGCTTTGGCGTAAACGATCAACACCACCACCGCTTACAAGCTCTGAGAACATTTCACCATCCGGAACGAGGCCTCGCTCCGCCATAGCACGCACGGAAGTTGAAATCCGACGAAGAGAAGGGCAGAGAACGCAATGTCTCGCGACCTGCAGCGGGCTCAAGAATGCGCGCCGCACCAATGCCCCCACAGGGAGTAGACTGACCGCCTCCCTTCGCATTTCGAGTCCAAATCCATGATTGTTAAAGCCTTGCGTGTCGGCCTGGGTCAATTGATCGTCGCGGGCGACGCCCTGACGCGGCCGCGCCCGCAGAAGCGTTCGCCGCAAGGCCAGGCGGCCGTCAACAAAGACGCGGCCGCACTCTCGCTGTACCAATTCCACGCCTGCCCGTTCTGCGTCAAGACGCGACGCGCCATGCATCGCCTGAACGTGCCGGTGGCCCTGCACGACGCCAAGCGCGATCCGCAGGCACGCGAACAATTGCTGGCCGGCGGCGGCAAGGTGAAGGTGCCTTGCCTGCGCATCGAGGAGGCGGGCGGCACGCGCTGGATGTACGAGTCCAGCGACATCATCGCCTACCTTGAACAGCGCTTCGCCAACGTCGCCTGACCGGAGTTTTCCAAGATGATGCGCCTTGCCTGCCGATTGGCACTGACGCTGTGCGCGGCAAGCGTGCTGGCGGGTTGCGAACCTTCTCTTCCACCGCCACCGCCAGGGTCGACACTCACCGCCGAAACCATTGCCACGCGCGAAACGCCGCCGCACCACCAGTTCAAAGGCGTGCTGGCCGGCAAGCCCATTCACTTGCTCGTCAACAACTGCAAGGTCTACAAGGTGGACGCGGCCGAAGGCGAGAATGTGACCTGGACGCTGGTGTTGGAGGGGGAGTTCTATCCGCTGCCCACAATATGCGTCAACCAATCGCTGACCGAAGGCAAAGGCTTTATCACGGCCTTCATCGGGCGTCAGGCGTTCGGCGCAGGTGGGTGTTGCTCGGGCCAACCCGAGTACCGTTCGAAAGACGGGCTGACCTGGAAGCCGCACTGACAGGTGTCAGGCCTGCTGCCAGAGCTTGGCGGCGGCAGCGTTCAATCAGCGCAGATCGGCCACATTGATTGTCCTGGCCTCGCACGCCTGCACCAGTTCGGGATCGTGGCTGGCGAACAGCACAACGCGATCTTTCGCCCAGGTCTTGAACACCTCGGCCAGCACCGCGCGGCCCTGCGCATCGAACCCGTTGCTGGGCCCGTCCGCAATCACCACTGCCGGGGCGCCCAAGGCGGCCGCGGTCACGAAGACCTTGCGGCGCGTACCCGTCGACATCTGTTCGAAGCGCTTGTCCAGGTGCGGTTCCAGCCCCAGCCGGTAGGCCAGATCAAGCACCGCGTCGTCCACGGCAACCTGCTTGTCCAAGGCAACTTGTTCCAGCAACGCACGCCCCGTCATCGCCGGAAAGGCCATGCAATTGTCCGGCACATAGGCCAGGCGGGCTCGTGCCTCGCGCGGGGCATGCGTCAGCGAATGCCCGTCTATCCAGACGTCTCCGGCATCCGGCGCGACCGCGCCCGCGATAATGCCCAGCAAGGTGGATTTGCCGGTGCTGTCTTCTTCGCATAGCGCCACGCATCCCGGGCCGAACGTGTGAGTCAGCCCCTGGAAGACGAGATAGTCGCCGTAGCGCTTAGTGAGATTGTCGATGCGTAGCATGCCGGAAGTGTACGCACGAACGCGGTCTGCGGCCAGATCCTGCATCCGGATTTTGACCGTGTCCGATCAGGTATATTCGTCGCACCCATGACCCGAAAAATCAATTTGACTCCGATTCCCTGGCCCGTCGGCGCGGCCAGTGCGATAGCGATTTTCGCCCTGATCTGGCTGCTTTCCAAGCCTGGCATGCAGCTCTTCGACGCCAGCCGGCTATCGGTGATCAGCGTCTGGACGGGCGCGCTGGCCATACTTTGCCTGGTCTACATCAAGCGCTACGCGCTGGCGTTGTGGCTGCACGGCGCCCTGGCCGCGTGCTTCTGGACCCGCATCTTCGCCGGCGCAGACCGCGAACTTGCGCGGGCGTTCGGACCGTATGGCCTGGGCGAGCAGCTGAGCTGGATCATCACCGACGACCTCTTCCCGCTTTTCTGCATCGCGACGCTGACGAGCCTGATGCTGGTCGCGGCCAGCATCGGCAGCGTAAAGCTGTCTCGCCGGGCGAGCAGGGGGACGCCGTGATGCTTACAGGATTCACGTTCTATCACTACTGGATGGTGGCCGGTTACGCGCTGCTGTTCGTGGCGGTTCATTTGCTGCTGGTCTTGGCGGCGTTGCGCTATGCCGGCCGACGCACGCCCGCTTGGCCGTTGGGCGCAGGCGCCGCGATGCTGGCGATGGCCATCGCCGGCTTGTCCTTCGGCAACATGCAGCGCGGCGGCTTGGCGGCCGGACTGGAACAGCGCATCGGCCCGGAGTTGGGAGGCGTTTGCCGGCAAGCCGAGCAGCTAATCGCGGATATGGGCGGCGACGCCTCGCCCGACGACGAACCGCTGCGCGAGAAAATCCAGCAGGCCCTGCGAGCCCATTTTTCACAATCGGCCCGACAGCGTTTTGAAGACGACCGGTTTGCCCCCGCGTCGGTGGTGGAGTCCGGGCAGGATCCGAAATGGGGCGATCTGGTCATCGCGCTGCGAACGCATGGCGCCGGCCGCGACCCCGTGCATGTCGGTTGCTACAACCAGTACGAGCATCGCTACAGCGGCTTCTCCGGCGCCACCAAGCCGTATTGGCGCTGGGATGCCGATCCGATCCCGTTCGAGAACATCGTGTTTTTCCGTCAGGACCCGCGTAGCCAGCCTGTGGTGAGCTATGAAGCCGCGGGACAGTAAGGGGATGCAAATGAATCGGCAAGACTATCAAGCCGCGCTGCGGCGCGTTCTGGACCGGCATTCCGAGAAGGCACAAGCGCGCTTGGCCGCGCTGATCGCGGCCCTGCCTGAAAAGGCCCGCGAAATCCGCGTCGGCATCTTCCCGGACCAGGACGGCGAGGGCACGTTCTCTGTCGTCGTCAGCCTCGAAGGCCCCGATCTTTATGTGCTGAACAAGGCGGTGGATGCGCATCGCATCTTGTTCGACGTCCGGCACACCGCCAGCGGGGTAACCCCGGCCGTGCCGACGTTCGGCCTGGACGAGCCCGACTTTGTCGTGCAGGACGCCATCGTCGACACGGCGGCGGACTGGATCGAAGTGCTGTGGGCAAACGTCGGGCGGGGCAAATCGCCGTTGCCCGGACTCATCTATGGCGATGAAGACGCCGGTACGTTGATGCCGCGCGAACTGCCTGTTTGAGGCAAGCTCCTGCGCGCCGGCACGCCATGCAAGGGTGATGCGGTGGCTGGGGTATAACGAAACCCGTAGTTCAGAGCAAAGGAATCTTGTGTCGAGCAAACTCGGGGCAGGTCGCTTTTTCGCCGCGACAGCTGGTGTCATCCGACAACAGGGCCGGTCCATGTTGGCCGCCGCGCCGTGGTCGCTTGCCGTGTTCACGCTGTCTCTGCCGTTCGCCTTGGCGGACACCCCGCTATATCAGCTGACGGATCTGGTGTTTGTCGCGCTGACGCTGATCAACCTGATCGCGTTCGCGCGCATGACGTTCGCCTGGCATCGGGTCGTCGTCCTGGGGAACATCCCGCGCGAGGTGACCGCGCGCGGCGGCACTGCAGAGGCCAAGCACCTGGTGTTGCTCGGCGCGCTCACCATCGCCGTCGCGGCCCTGGGTCGTGCGACCGGCGATTTGCCGTTTGTGGTCTATGTGCTGCTGAACGGCGCGGAAGACATCCGATTCTGGGGCGCGTTGATCGCGTCCGCGGCGATTATCTGGCTGCCTGTCTTGTACGCGCTTGCGACGTATGGGCTGAGCTTGCCGCGCGTCGCGACGACGGGTGAATATGGCTTTGGCCACATTCGCGCGGCAATGCCCTACCCGCGTTGGCCGCTGATGCTCATGCTGCTGGCGCTGGTCGTCGTGGCCGGTTTCACGGCGAGTGTGCTGTCCCCGCTGACGTACACGTTCGTGACGGGCGCTGATGTGGCCTATGCCGCGCTGGGCGTCGTGCTTAGTGTCCTGGCCACGTTCGTCGTGACGGCCATGTATGCGGTCGCGTATCGCGATGCGACGGGCAGCGCGGACGAAAGCGCGTGACGGCTTCGGGCCCGCGGTGGCCCGATCAGGCTTCCTGATTTTTTCTACGCAGTGTGCAAGGTCCGCAACCGGCGCCTTGCATCATTGCCCGGCAGCGCCATGGAAGCGTTCCCACGCAGCCTCCTCGATGCCCTGAATCACGGTGCCGTCTTCATCCGTGATCGTGAACGTCTGCTGGCTGTCCCCGATGCTGGCCTCCCCGTCCAGACCCAGCAGCAGCGCAACCATCGTGTCTTTAATCACGGTGTCGAGGATGCCCTGCATCTGAACGGCTTGCTCGGCGGACAACCCCATTGCCCGGACCTTGGCGGCGACCTCACTAGCCGCGTCCGGCGCCGTAAAGGCGCCCAGCAACTCAGCCCTGAGCGCATCCCAGTTGGCGACGAACTCTTTTGCGTCCATTCCGTTTCCTGTCGAATCCTAGTTCCGACCCACGGCCCGAATCACGTTCGGCTCGCCCGCGGACGCCGGTTTGTAGTACAGGGTGGGTGCCCGATACGTCAGGTCACGCAGCGCCGCATCCAACTTCGGCAAATTGAAACTGGCCGCGCCCGGCGCCTGCCGGAAATCGTCCAGGCTGGCGGGCAGGCGCGTCAACGTCAGCGAGTCCATCGTGCAGGTGGGGCCGAGGGAGGTGTCTTCGCACGAATCGGGCGTCATGACCGGCTGATCGACGGGCAACACAAAGCCGTCCGTCAGCACCACATCGCCCGCTTCAAGCTTGATTGCCGCGATCGGCGAGAAAGTCAGTTCGGCTTCGATGCCGGGCGCAGGCACGGCATCGGCCTGTCCGCCGTTGAACGCGATTTCGCCGTTGATCCGCCAGCGCACCTCCCGCGCGGCCTCGTCGCAGCCGCCACCCGCCCGCAACACCACCTCGCAGCCCTTGCCCAAGCTGTCGTCATCCTCTAGCCCGGTTTTCGCTTGGGGCGAGCTCATCTTGAACTCGCGGTCCACCGTGTAATCCAGCGTCGCAAGGCCGATCTTCTTCAGCCGCTCCATGGCGCTTTGCGGCGGCACCGTTTCGGGCAATTCGGTACGAGGCTGATGATACGTAATGCGGTTGAGCCGGTATTCACCCGGCCACACCGGAATCACCTGATACAGCAGCTTGCCGCGCACCGTCTGGAACTGCGGCCCGGGGTCCGTCGATTTCAGCTTGTGGTCTCCCGCGCCGGCGCTGATCGCGTAGCCCTCTTCTGTCTTGTGGTTCCAATGCATGAACGTGCTGCGCTGGCGCACAAAGCGGTCGCGCGTCGCGTCGTCGTTGAAATCGCGCTGGGGCTCGGCGTCCAGGTTCAGGGTCGGAATCACCAGCAACGCCATTCCCTCCTGCCGCGCATTACCCAGCAGTCCGTCCACATTCACGCGATGGCGCTCCACCAACGCGGCCGTGCGCGCGGCGAAATCCGGCTCGGCGGGCTGGGCAAGCGCCAGCGTCGGGGCGAAAAGGGCGATCAGGCAAACGCGGGCAAGCGTGGGGGAAAACGGCATCGTTCTGGGTTCCTGTTTCCGAAGCGGGAAGGAACGGGGCATTGCAAGCGGCAGGGCCAGGCAATACCCCGGCGGGGAAGGGCGGGGTCATGATATCGCGTCGGCCCCGCGCCTTGCTTAACAGCCAGTCTGCGTGGCCAGCCACACCGTCGCGCCGCCGCACGCCGGATCTTCCTGCTGATGCCGAACCACCGAGAATCCGTTCTCCGCCAGTAGTTGGCGATATTCGCCGGCATCCAGACTGCCGTGATAAAGCGGCTTGCCTTCAAACGTTCCAATGGCTTCGCCCAACGCCGTGCCGCTGGTGAACATCAACACCGCACCGGGCGCGGCCAGGCGCCGAAAGATAGGGAACATCAGCCGCTGATCTTCGGGTCGAAGATGGAAAAAGCTGTGCCAGGCGATCAAACCATGAAACGGTCCAATGCCTGTCAACTGCCGCATGTCGGCGGCGATCCAATGATGGTCGGGAAACGATGCCTTGGCCCGGGACAGCAGCGGCAACGAGGTATCGATGCCGGTGATACGGCAGCCGTTTTCGATCAGGTGGCGGGCGATGGGAACGCCAGTGCCGCAACCCGCATCCAGCACCTGCGGATGCGGCACGGCAAGCCGCTCCAGGAACGCGGTCAGCCAGGCGCGCTCGATCAATTCCGTACTCCGCTGCGCCGCAAACGCTGCGGCATGCGCTTGGTACAGGGCGATCACGTCGTCAGCGGGAGAGGAGGGCATGTCGGGACTCTGGCGATGTGGATGGAGGCATCTTAAAAGATGCGCCCCAACCCCTCAATTCGGCTTCAACTCAATATCCCGAGCCACCTTCCCCAGAAGCTCATAGTCCGTGCGAGCCCGTTCAGCAGCCTGCTGCGACGTATTCCCGACGATCACCCAACCCAACTCCTTCAGCTTGCGCTGCATCTCGGCATCCTTAAGGCTCGCAACCACCGCACCCTGGATTTTTTCCACAACCGCGGGCGGCGTGTCCTTGGGTGCCGCCAAACCAAACCATCCGGTCGGAACCAACCCCGTGATGCCCAGCTCCTTCGCCGTGGGCACTTGCGGATACCCATCAAACCGATAATCGCTGGTGACGAACAACGCAGTGGTTTTGCCCGAGGTGACATACGGGATTTGCGAGGCTGCGTTGTCCATCATCGAATCCACGTGTCCGCCCAGGATGTCGTTGACGGCAGGCGAGGCCCCCTTGTAGCCCAGGATGCTCAGGTTCACCCCCGCCAACTTGGCGAAGGCCGCCTGCGTCAGGTGCGCCTGGGTGCCAAGCCCGGCGTTCGCCGAGCTCAGGCCGCCGGGTTTCGTGCTGCTTAACGCTTTGAACGCCGCGTAATCCTGCGCCGGAAAATTCTTGCCCACGACGAAGACGAACGGAACTTCCACGGCGATGGAGATCTGCGCCAGGTCTTCGACGGGGTTGTAGCGCAGCTTGTAGATGTGTGGATTGACCGCGATGGTGCCGCTTGCGCTGAGCAGCAGCGTATAGCCATCGGGGGCCGCGCGCACGACGTGCTCGGTGGCAATCGAGCCGCCGGCGCCGGGTTTGCCGTCGACGATCACGGGCTGCCCCAGGCGCTTGGACATGGCTTCTGCAAGCAGGCGGGTCATCGTGTCGGACGCTGATCCCGGCGCGTAGGGGTAGATGATCGTGATCGGTTTGGTGGGGTAGGCGTCCGCCGCGTGAGCCGGCGTCAATCCCACCGACAGCAGCAATGCGGTGATAGCGGTGCTAAGGCGTGTCATGGTTTTCTCTCCCTACGGGCGGGTGGTATGAATGATCTTCTGAATGACGGGAACGGCCATCGCGGCGTACCAGCTCAGTTCGGGCAGCATGTCTTGGCGATACCAGCCGGCCTCGTGCAGCAGGTTCAGCGATGCGATGGTCTGGCCGTCCCAGCGGACCGGCACGTTCACGGCGCTCTCGCAGCCAAGTGAATGAATCAGCTCGTGGTCTGGAAAGGCGCGCATGCACGCGGCGCGGTCCACACAGATCCGGGCGTGTCCCCCCATCACGACAGTGGCGTAGAACTCGCTGTTTTCGCGGATGGGCTTGGCGCCTCCCGGGGGATAGGCGTCGGGCTGGCTCGAGAAATACCGCAGGCTCTGCTCCGCCTCTCTATCCAGCACCAGTACCGTGAACAGCCGATAGCCGATGCGGGTGGCCAGCGCTTGGGCCAGCCCCTGCAGCCCGCATTCGGGTTGGGGTGCTGCGGCCAAGGCCTGCGCCATGTCGCTTAAAAGCTGTGCCTGGGCCATGTTTTCTGTTGAATGCTTCACCGCTTGCCCTCGTCGATCGGGAAAGGCATTTTGGCTGCCAACGACCATAAGGCGCTAATGAATAAAGCTGAGAGATCCATTACCATTTCTGCATGGACGCCACCTCGATCGACCCGCCCTGGACCCGCCGGCTCAAGCTGCGCCACCTGCAAGTGCTGGCCGCGCTGGAAAGCGCGCGCAGCGTCACCGGCGCCGCCAAAGCCATGCACATGACGCAGCCTGCGCTCTCGCACTGGCTGAGCGACATGGAAGACCTGGTCGGCACGCCGCTGTTCCTGCGTGGCCGGTCGCTTGAACTGACAGAGGCCGGGGGTGCGCTCTGGCGCTACGCGTGCCGCGTCCTGGGCGACACCGCGCGCACTGGCGAGGAAATCGAAGCGGTCAAGGGTGGCGTGGCCGGCCATCTGCATATCGGCACCATTCTTTCTGCCGCGCCGGTCTTGTTGCCGCGCGCCATTGCCGCGCTGCACCAGCGTTCGCCCAACGTGCAGATCGAACTGGTTGAGGGCTTGCTCGAGCCCCTGATTGAACGTGTGGAACGGCGCGAGATCGACCTCATCATCGGGCCATTGGATGTGCGCGCCAGCCGTTCCGGCCTGTGTACCGAATGGCTGATGACCGACACCTTCAGCGTGGTGGCCCGGCGCGGGCATCCGCTGGCGAAACTGGATGCGCCCTGCTGGGAAGACACCCAGCGCTATCCGTGGATTCTGCCGCCGCTGGGCACGCTGTCGCGCGCACGGCTGGATCAGGCCGTGGTGGATGCGGGCATGCCGCCCCCGAAGCCGTCCGTCGAGACCAGTTCGCTGGTCGCGCTGTTGTCGATGCTGCAAGACCGCGATTACATCGCCACCTTGGCGAGCTCCGTCGCGCACATGTATGAACGGCTTCAGCTCATCAGCATCGTGCGCGCGCCGTCCCGCCTGGAGTTCGGCCCCATCGGCATGTTGTGGGCGGCCGACTCGCCCAGCATCGTGCTGCCGGCCTTGCGTGAAACGCTGCGCCAGGAGGCGCAGAGCGCCTCCCAGGGCAGCGCCGCCCACGACGCGGCTACTTGACCGTCGCGTACTCGAGCGTCTTGGGCGTGTGGGTCAGCACGCGCGGCGTGCTTCCCACCACCACCGTGTCGTCCAGCCGGAAGCCGCCGATGCCATAGGCGTAGATGCCCGGTTCGGCCGAATACACCTCGTTGTCCAGCAAGGGCCGCTGGTTGAAGGCCATGTCTTCCGGGTACTCGTGGTGGATGATGCCCACGGCATGCCCAGTGCGATGGCGGATGAAGTCCGCGTACCCGGCCTTCTCGATCTCGGCCTGCGCGGCCGCGTCGATCGCGCAGACGGGATTGCCGGTTCGCGCAGCGGCAATGGCCGCCTCGTTCGCCGCCTTGGCCGCGGACCACAGCCGCACCTGCTCGGCCGAAGGCGTGCCGCAGAACCAGGTGCGCTCGTTCTCGATGGTCAGGCCGTTCAGGCGTGGAATGACGATGTTCACCAGCACGTCGCCTTCCTGGATCCGCGCGCCGCATGACGCACCATCGCCATGCGGCGATGCCGACGCGGGGCCGCTCAAGGTCCAGCAGCGGATGACTTCAAAATGCTCGCCCGGAAAGCGCTCGGCCGCCTCTTGCACGAACAGAGACGCCATTGCGAAGTCCAGTTCCTGTACCAGCCGGCCCGGCCGGATGTTCTCGCGGTAGCGGTCCTGAATCCAATCGGAGATGGACGCGGCGGCCGCCATCACGGCAAGCTCTTCATCGTGCTTCTGCCAACGCAGCGCGCGGCACTCGGGCGTCGCGTTGCGCAAGACGACGTCCGGCAGGAAGCGCGCGAGTTGCGCCAGCACGGGGCTGCCACCCTCGACCGCAATGCGCGAGCGCGCAAGCCCAGCGGCCTTCAATCTTGCCGCCAGCACCTCGGGCAGCTGCGGAATCAACGGCAGCCGGTTCTGCACGCGCGGATGCTCGGCGTAGTAGCTGATGTCGGTGATCCAGACCTTGCCCTGTTCCTGCGAGAACTGCATGTGATGCGTGGACAGCTCGTTCATCACCAGGAAGGGCGTGCCGTTACGCGGCACGACGGCAAAGATCGGCCGTTCCCAGGGCAACACGTCGGTATGGAAATTGGTGGCGAACTGGAAGAAGTCTGCCGAGGTGAAGATAACGGCGTCGACGGCCAACTCGTCCATCATGGACGTCATCTTGTCGAATCGGTATTGCCAGACCGCCTGGGTGAGTTTGGGCATGGTGTGTCCTTTGTCGTGGTGTTCAGTCGTTGTTCAAGCCCAGCTGGCGAATCAGCGGGCCCCAGGTGGCGCTATCGCGGGCCGTCCATTCCGCCACGGTCTCGGGCGACGAGGGCAGCGGCTCCAACTGGAGTTCCTGCAAGCGCGCCTTGACCGCGGGGTCGTCAAAGAAGCGCCGGGTCTCGGCGTTGAGCCGCGCGATGGCCTGCGGCGGCGTGCCCTTGGGCGCGACCAGCGCATACCACCCCGGCATCGGAAAATCCTTGAAGCCCAATTCGGCCAGCGTCGACACGTCCGGCACACTGGCCGCCCGCTTGTTGCCCACCACCGCCAACGGCACCACCTTGCCCGCATTGGCCTGCACGGCGCCCGTGTTCAGCACATCGGCCATTACCTGGGTCTGATTGGCCATCACGCTGGTCAGCCCCGCGGCCGCGCCGTTGTACGGCACGTGCGTGAGCTTCATGCCCGTCTTCTGCGCCAGCATCTCCACGACCAGATGCGTGGAATTGCCCTTGCCCGCCGACGCGAAGTTCAGCGACTCGGGCTCGGCCTTGGCGCGGGCGACCAGTTCGTCCAACGAACGGATCCCCGTCTGCGTGCCGGCGACGAGCAAGAAGGGCGTATTCACCAACAGGCTGACGCCGTCGAAATCCCGCGCCGGCTGATACGGCATGTTCTTGTACATATGCGGGTTGAAGGCCAGGTACGACACCCCGCTGACCAGCACCGTGTACCCATCGGCCGGCTGCTTGGCCACGTAACTGGATGCCAGGATGCCGTTGGCGCCCGGCCGGTTCTCGACCACCACCGGCGTCTTCAGCTGCCGTGCCACGTAGTCCGCCCACAAGCGGCCGATCACATCCGTGCCGCCGCCGGCGGCCTGCGGCACGACCAGCTTGATGGGCTTAGCCGGATAGTCGGCGACGGCGCGTGTGCTGACGCCTGCGAACAGCAGGCACGCGATCCCTGCGACGCAGCTTGTGCGTCCCAGTAAAGTCCTCAACATGTCATTCCCCATGAATCATCAGATACGTCGCGAATGGACGGCGGCCTTTGAAGCCTGCGGGATGATTATGGGGAGGTCAGGCATGCATGCCCAATGAATAAACCTGAGGTTTCCATAAGTGTTTTGGCATAGCGGGACGCCGTGGCTGCCGAAGCAGTGCAACCGTTGCGGCTTGAAGGCGACTGATGGTGCAACAGGCGATGCTTCCTGCGGCTTGCGTCTGAAATCAGCTCAGAATCAGACCGTTTCAGCTCATCTGGCTTCAAAATCAGCTCAGTTTTGAGCTGATTCTTGATAAATTGAGCTGATTCAGTCTCTACGCACGCGCCATGACCACCCGCGAACACATCCTCCAGCTACTCCGTGCCCAGCAACAGGATAATCTCCCCTGGCTGAGTTCCAGCGAATTGGCCTATCGAACCCGCGCCAGTTGGTCCACGGTAAAGCGCCAGCTGGACGCACTGCGCAAAGCCGGCCTGGTGCTGCGCGAAGGGCAAGGCCGGGCAACGCGCTACGGACTCGCGGGCGACGCGCCCGCCTGGACGCCGGCCCCGGACAGCGTCGCCACACGGGTGGCGGATCCGGCATCCGAAACGATCGGAATGATCTGGTCCGAACATGGGGTGGAACTGCTGGCCCATCTTCGGCAACCGCTAGCATCGCGCGCACCGGTCGGCTATCAGCGCAGCTTCGTGGACAACTACGTCCCGAACCAGAGCTCCCTGTTGCCTCCTGCTTTGGCCCAGACTTTGGCCGACGAAGGCCGCATGCAGGGCCAGCAGCCTGCCGGCACTTACGCGCGCCGCGTGCTGGAACCGCTGTTGCTGGATCTGTCTTGGTCGTCTTCGCGGTTGGAAGGCAATCGGTATTCGCTGCTGGCCACGCAAGAACTCTTCAAGCGCGGCGCGGCGGGCACTGATCTGGACGCGGTCATGCTGCTCAACCACAAGGCCGCCATCGAGTTCATGATCGACGCGGTGCCCATGCACGGCCTCACGTCCGCCGTCATCGGCAATCTCCACGCGATCCTGATGCAGCACCTGTTGCCCAATACCAGAAGCCTAGGTCGTATCCGCCGGACCGTGGTCAACATCGGCGGCACGACCTATCTGCCCATCCAGGCGCCCGCACTGCTGCAGGAAATTTTCGATCACATCGTGGAGAAAGCGCGGCTAATCAAGAACCCCGTCGAAGCGGCATTCTTTCTCTGGGTGAACCTTGCCTATCTGCAGCCATTCGAGGATGGCAACAAGCGCACCAGCCGCCTGTCGGCCAACATTCCGCTGATGCTCTACAACTGCGCGCCGCTATCATTCCTGGACGTGGAGGCTCAAGACTATGCCTACGCCATGACGGGCGTCTACGAACGCGGCGATGTGACGCTGGCGGTGGATCTGTTCACGTGGTCCTATCGGCGCTCGATCCGAAAGTACGCCATTCAGCTCGACGCGGCGGGTGTGCCGGATCCCATTCGCCTGCGCTTCCGGGAAAAACTGAACGAAGCGATCAGTCGGGTGGTGCGCGCACGGCAGACGGCCGATGCGGCGGTAGCGGCGCTGGCCCTATCGAAGGACGATGCGCACGTGTTGCGTCCGATGTTGGCGGAGGAACTGCTCTTGCTGGATCTGTACAACTGCGCACGATACCGGTTGCCGATGGAACAGGTGCAGGAGTGGATCGAGGCGGGACGGCCGCGGTAGGGATCTGGGGGTCTTGGAGTCAGACCACAGTTTCGGCACTTATGTGCTGAGACATTGTGGTCTGACATTTTTCGCGGCGGGTTCCATCGTCACCAGGAACGTACCTGCGAACACACTGATCTCTAGAAATTCAGCCAAACTGATCCGGTGGAACGCTGAATAACGCAGGTAGGATTGGGAGCGTATTACCCGGCGCAGGCGATGACGCTCACGCTACCGCCCCAACGAAAGGCATCAAACTGCAATGTCGGCAGTCATGCCCATACCGCTATCGTTCGTTTGTCTTTGCCTGGACCACGAGTCGTGAATGAAGCTGCTGAAGCAGCCTTTTGAGGAAATAATGAATTTTTGGGTCCCTGTCGTCTTCGGTACGTTCAAGCTTCTCGTGTTGGGCACGGGCATGTTTCTCGCCATCAAGTCTCACTACGATGGAGAAAAAAAGGAGAAGAAGGAGAAGGAGGAGAAGGAGGAGATGAAAGCCCGGTAGGGAAGACCTCATGAAAGGTGTCAGTCTGACACCTTTTTATCCCGGAGGATGTTGGAGACGACAGACCTGCCCATGGAGCGGGTCACAATGAAGATCGGGTTTGGGTCAGCGGTTTCGCTGAGGGAGCATTTCTTGGGATCGTAGGGACGAGCTCATGAAGCTTCGGCGAGGGAGGGAGAAGACGGCTCGAGCGCGACGCGTATCGCAGCAGGCTTGTGCCGCCTTGCATCGAGCCAGGTGCACCGTGCGCAGCGCTGCCGGCGCTGACGGAATCTGTACAAGTTCGTGCCAATTCCCAGCAGAGCGTCGATCAAAGTGCTCACGTAAGCACACATGCCTTTCACTCGACCCATCTGGCCACGGTCCCTGCAACCAGCCTGTGCGCCGCCTGCAGGGGGTTCAGAGAAGTTTCGTCCAAAGAGCTCGATGGTCTGAATCGGGATCGCGATGACTGATCTGCAGCGAGACAGAAGATCGTCCACCTGATGAGCTATGAATTAGCATTGACGCACACAATTTAATGTGTTTTTATCATGAAATTATGTGCCAATTCGCTCGAGAGGCTTGGCGATGACATACACCGAGTTTCTGGGAGAGCTGGGAAAAGCTGGTCTCACTGTCCGCGCTTTTGCTAAGTTGATCGGGATGAACCGCAATTCCGTTTCAAACTACGCAGGCGCCGGGGAGGTACCCGGCCATCTGGCTGTAATTGCTGCTTTGCTTGCGGAAATGAGTGTCCAGGGCTTGGCTTTCCACGATGTCCTCGCACGAATCGACTTGACGCCAAAGCGCCCACGTGGTGCTGCTAAGGCGGGGCGATTCGGTGGCGACAAGCAAAATCAATTGGAGTTGGATCCGTGAAAGAAGAATTGTCGATCTCACTCAATCAGGTGCACGCAGACCTAGGCTGGCCAGCCCCGGCGACTGTAACGCATCCGAAGGGGGCGGGTGCGGCTGTCTTCGCATCACTAGCGCGAGAAAAAATCGGTCGAGCGCTAACCCGCTTTGACGACGCGCAGCGCGCGGTGGTGGGCGTTTTGATGGCTGATTCTCAAGCAACCGCAACTGAGCCACCTTTAGCCGTCGTTGTTGATTTCCAAGGTGACGCAAAGGATGCCACTCTACGAGAGTTGCATCGCCTGACTTGGAATTTTTCACACAGCCCAGTTTTGGTGACGATAGAGCCGAATCTGCTCCGTGTCTGGAGTTGTTGTGAAGCCCCAGACCCTGACAGGAACGTTGGCGATTTCCTAGTGCATCAGATCACGCAGTCAGATTTAACACAAATTCGCTCTGACGGTCTTGAGAATCGAGCGGCGCGTGCGCTGCACTGGATAAATCTCGTTTCTGGGGAGTTCTTTTTCCAGCACGCTGAGCGGTTTGATCGCGACGGACGGGCCGACCAAATGTTGCTTGGCAATTTGCGATACATTCGCGCCAAATTGGATGAGGCCGGTCTTCAAGACGATGATATTTGCCATGATTTGCTGGCTCGCATCATCTTCGTGCAGTTTCTCTTTGATCGTAAGGACTCGGATGGCGCTGCCGCTCTAACGCCTACCAAACTTGCACGCCTCCATGCGGATGGCATTCTAAGCCGTGCACATACCGGATTTGCTAGCGTCCTTGATAGCTATCAAGATACCTATAGGCTTTTTGATTGGTTAAACATCCGCTTCAATGGGGATTTGTTTCCTGGCAAGGGCGACACCCCAGCTGCGCGTGCCCAAGGCTGGGCAGCTGAAAAGCGGGCAGTTAGTAAGCAACACCTTGCCCTACTAAGCGATTTCATTCGTGGCGACGTGAATATGCCTTCGGGGCAGAGATCCCTTTGGCCGCAATATTCTTTTGATGTTATCCCACTGGAATTCATCAGCAGCATTTATGAGACGTTCGTGACCGAGCGAGCTTCTCAAGATGGAATTTTTTATACCCCACCCCACTTGGTGGACTTTGTGTTGGATCGCGTATTGCCATGGAGCGGCGTCGAGTGGGATTTGAAGATTATCGATCCCGCATGTGGCTCGGGGATTTTTTTGGTCAAGGCGTTTCAGCGTCTAGTTCATCGGTGGAAGCAAGCCAATCCGGATAAACCTATCCGCGCGGAAACCTTGAGAAATCTCCTGGAGCGCAATATTTTCGGCGTGGACAAAGATCCGCACGCCGTTCGTGTCGCATGCTTCAGTCTTTACCTGGCAATGTGCGACGAAATTGAGCCGCGCCATTACTGGACGCAGATTGTGTTTCCAGCCATGCGAGAAAGACGTCTAGTTTGTTCGGATTTCTTTTCCGAAAATCGTAACGGCTTCGACTCAATCCAAGATGCGAACTCATACGATCTAGTAATTGGCAATGCGCCATGGGGCGACAGCCTTGTAACCCCGCCCGCTCTAGATTGGGCAACTTCCGCTGAGCGGTCTTGGACTGTAGCCAACAAGGATATAGGTGGCTTGTTTCTGGCAAAGGCTGCACATTTGGTGACTCTCTCTGGTCGAGTCGCCATGATTCAGTCTGCAAACTCCTTGCTATTCAATGGCAGTACAAAAGCCATTGCCTTCAGGAAAGAGCTCTTTTCTGCACACCGCATCGAAGAGATCTACAATCTTTCAGCACTGCGGTTTAAGGTCTTCAAGCGCAAGTCACATACCACAAAAACGTCAACCTCACCCGCATGTGTGGTGATGATGAAAAAGTGTATTCCATCGCTGGATGACCGCATTGCTTATATAAGCCCTAAACACCTCAAGCCGCTCGTCGACGAGTTCACTATCATTATAGAACCGCAGGATCGTCGTTGGCTAACCGTACGTGAGGCCGCTTCCGATCGACTGGTTTGGACGGCCCTGATGTGGGGCGGCCCCCGCGATCGTGTCCTTCTAAAGAAGCTTCAAACATACCCCAGCCTCTCTTCTGTCCGGGAAGAGCTCGGCGTAAAAAGCCGGCAAGGGATCATTTACGGCGATCGGACTAGATCCGAGCCCCGTTTGTACAAACGACGCCTCTTTGATGCCGATGTTTTTCCAAACGAATCATTTTTACATATAGATGTCGATGCACTACCGCTAGCAGGCGAGATAACAACCCACTCTCGGGACTCTACCGATTTTGGTGCATTTTCCTTTCCACAATTGATTATCAAGCAGAGCTGGCAGAAGGCATCAAGTCGCTTTCATGCACGCATAGCCAAGTCTCGTAAAGGAGAGGGGGCCCTGTGCAATAAGAGCTATGTCAGCGTTCACGCTCCAGCACCATTGCTAGAAGCCGCCTGTGTGTCCTTCAATAGTGCTATCGCTACTTATTATCTACAATTGACTAGCGGGCGTATAGCCGCGTATCGGCCAGAAGCGTTGGTTCATGAACTAATGAGTCTTCCTATTCCTAACCCTGAGTCTGGATTGGCGGATGGAATTGAAACGTATGAACAGCTAGATGCACGTGCTTTCCGAGCTTTCAATCTAAATGATGCGGAGCGCGTTTTGGTTGAAGATATGTTTCAGTACACGCTACAAGATTTTCGTGGCGATGACACGGCCCCCTCTCGACAGGTAACGTCCGGTTCGAATGACGAATCAGAAGTCCAACTAAACTCTTACTGTGACTATTTTGTTCGTGTATTGAAGGCGGGATTTGGGAACAATAAAAAAGTAGCTGCGACTATTTTTCGATGCGAGCATGAGTCCCAGTTACCATACAGACTTGTGGCATTCGAACTAGGCGGAACCGCCAATGATACGATCAATGTTAGACAAGTACGAACAACAGCGCTGCTTGATGAGTTCGAACGGTTAGACAAGGGATCGTTACGGCCCGATGTCGCGCGACGCGGTATATATCATGAACGGATTGTGCGTATATATGACAGCAGCAATGGGATTCCAACAATATTTGTCGTAAAACCAGACATGGCACGATATTGGACGCGCAGCGCAGGTTTAAGTGACGGTGATGAGGTGGCATTGGATCTCTTTCGCTGGCAGCAAGTGGCCGCAGAGGAGGCGGCCCTCCAATGACGACGCCTACTTCTTGGCCTTCACCGCCAACTGTCCCAGATCCATCGTTCATCGCGCTAGCCTGCTCATGGATGCAGAATCCAGCACACTGGATACTCGGCTTCGTATGGGCAGCCTACGATGAGATGCTCGCACATCCACCCGCCGTCGATAGTCGTGATCTTGAACGCAGCATTACGCAGTTGCTTGAACCGCGTATTAGGGATTCCATGACGGGCTTTGAACCCTTTTACGTGCAACATGGCTCCTTCGAAAGAGAAACGATGATGGCGCCACCCGCTCAACCACCGGCTTACGATCTCGCGTTTATACTTCGAGCTGATGAGCGCATCATGTGGCCGCTAGAGGCTAAGGTGCTGGAAACTCCGCGTACATTGGCAGAATACGAAAGAGATGTTCGTGAGGAGTACCTGACCTGTCGATATGCACCATTCTCGAATTCTGGCGCGATGTTGGGATACCTTATATCAGGGTCTGCACTGGACACGCTTGCAAATATTGCGAAAAAACTGGGCTGCGCTCTTGATACTGTTGCCGAGTTTCCCTCAAGGCCACATCGGCTCTCCAATCATCATCGCAGCGTGCCCACCGGCAAGGCCTATCCGAGCGACTTCAGATGCCATCACCTAGTCCTGGAATATCCAGGACTGGCACGTCATAAGTAGAAAAACTGAGGGTGTCAGACTACAACTTCGCAACCTGTAATTGCGAGAACTGTAGTTTGACGCTGAGAGTTCCCCACGAATTTCCAGGGAAACCCATTTCAAATCAGAGGCTTGGGGAGCAGAGAAAAAGTAAAACGATTCGCTGGTTGATGATCAGGGCATCTTGCTCACCCAATATTGGTCAACACGGCGCGTGCACGGCCTTCGCGCGGTGCGCATCAGTTGAATTTGCCCAGGTATCGGGAGAACACCCAGCCCTGAATTTCCGCGCCGCTCTCTTTGTCGACCCATAGGACCAAGGCAAAGTCTTTCTCCTTCCTCAGTAGCTTCACCGCCTGGCCGAAGGCCAGACGCCCGACCGCTGGCGAGCGGGCTCGAGCGTTCTGCCGAACAATGAGCACCTTGGCCGAGACGTAGCGGTAATCTACCAGCAGTAGCGGCGACCCCACTGCGGCACGCGCGTTATCCTGCACCGCCTTCTTAGCTGCCTGCGGGCTCTCACCCAACACTACCGGCGCGTAGTGCCCCATGGCCGCCCCTATAGCGCCCGCAATCAGCCAATCCACGAACTTGCGAAAGAATAACCACAGCATCAACTGTACCGTGGGCTTCTGCTGCACCTGAATGGCGAGGACGATGCGCTCGACAGCCTCCTGAAACGACTCCTGCTCGGCGACGGTCTGAGTTATGGACTCCACGACCTGCTGGGTCTCCTGCAAGTCCTCCTCGTTGGTCTCGAACTGACTGAAGTCAATTTCTCGGAATTTCGGCCACATGCGATGCAACGACTTCTTGGCCTCCTCCATTATCCGGAACGCGGGGGTTGCCTCCAGTTGGCGCGCAAAGTTAACAGCCGAGAGTCCAAAAGCTTGGCGCCGAAACTCCTCCAGCATGTCTTGATTCTGAGAGATCGGCTTCACGTGTTGCTCATACTGCTTGACCATACTACTGATGGAATCGAGGCGGGCCGCTCGCCGAATAGTGTCGTTGTCTATGCCGAGGCCGGCGAACGTGTCTTTCGGGAAGTCCTGCTCCATCATTCGCTTCACCTGCATGGCGATGGATGTCCCGTCGATGATCCCTTGCATATGCTTGGGGACCGCTAAGCGTTCCAGCACTGCTTGAATCTGGGAGTGCGGCTCAAACTGCCTCGTCAATTCCTTCAGTTGGTAGTCGGAGTAAGGCTTCACCAGATCCTGCATCTCTTGGATTTTTCGCAGCGGGCGCATCTGACGCTCAAGCTGCTCCTGAATCTGCTGGAGCGCGGTCTTCTTGGGGTTGCCTGGCGGCTCGTCGAGTGTGCTATCCATTTGAATATGTTGCCCGCTAGCAGGCTCTCAAAGTCCGAGGTACTGAGGTGAAGGGCCTGCCTAGGAACGGTCATCGATCACCGTCTTCTTTTAGCCATAAGCAGAAGTTAGAAGAGGCTTGTTGTCCCCCCTTAGGGATGGTCTGTATGCAGATGGCGTTACAGCGCAGAAGAATCGATCGGCTAGGGTTAACTAATTGCCATCCTTCAATAACAACAAGGTGTCGGACTGCAATTTCGCTGCGAATTGATTGTCGGACTGCAATTTCACGGCATATGGCTGGCCATAGCCTAGCCTAAAAATCTATCCCTTTCCCACAACAGCATCAATTAACCGCCGCATTCCCAACGCATTCAGTGTCTCGGTCGTCATCAGACTATTAACCGGCAGTGACTTAAAAGTGGTGTCAGACTACAATTCACATCTGCTAGTTTCTAGTCTGACGCCATTTTTCTCAAGAGACTAGTCTGGGGCTGAAGCGCCTTTGGCAATATACGGTCGAGCTCTGATTGCCCGAGGGATCGTCCGGTTAACAATAGACCATCGTCCGCTGAGCCGGCGAAGAGTTGCACCGGCACTTTAGCTTAACCCAATCATTCCCACCTACGAACATGATCTTTGTCGATGAGAGCATTCAGGACGATCTTGGCTACATTTGCGTTGGTTTCGCTTACTGTGACGAAGAGCCGACCGACGCTGTTAATGGCGCCATATCTCGGGCGGGTCTAACGCCAACTCTCGACGAATACAAGAGCGGTGCTCGAATGGCCCACGCACAAGGACTGCGCGACCTACGAGCCGACATCTATCGCATCGTTCTAGATACCTGCAGGTTAGGCTTGTATATTGGTCCAACTAGCGAGCGACCTATCTTGCTCAAATCTGTCGTTGCAACCGCAGATCAGATTATCCAACGCAATGCCCTTCCCCGGCCACAAGCTGTATTTGTGGATGAAGGCATCACTGGAGCCGCTATGCCGACCGAGAACATGGAGCTTACAGTCGACTGCAATTCAAAATTTATACCTGGAATTCAACTCGCTGACTTCGTAGCCTATCACTGTTCGTACTTGCTCAAGTGCTCGTTGACTGGGATGCAAAAGAAGGTTCATATCAACGATGAACTACATCCGCTCGGCGGGCAGGAAGTTGAGCTAGATTGGATTGTCCGAACCGCCTTCCGCCGGAAGTTCTTTGTAGAGCATAGAAACTTTAATGAGCTTCAGGGGGACGACTGGTCATTCAAACTTGCTGGACATGGGGCCTTCTTCTCCGAAGATCTTTCACCGAGCGTAAGGACAGTGGCCAAAGATATCTTTGATTCAATGTACTTTGGATGTGTTTGGTAGTTTCCAGCGAGAAGACGCTACGGGATTACCGGTCCAAGGAAAAAGGTGTCAGTCATTTAGCAAGACTACATTTACACCGTCAGACCTGACGTCTGGCACTAAGGCGCTTCCGCTGCCAACCGCGCATCGAAGCCATTGCTAGGCCCATCCGCTATCACCACCGCCTGATCGCCCAAGGCCGCCGCCGTCGCGAACACCTTGCGCCGCGTCCCGGTGGACATCTGTTCAAAGCGTTTGTCCAGATGCGGCTCCAGCCCCAGGTCATAGGCCAGCTCCAGCGTGGCCTCGTCGAGCGCCACATTCTTCTCCGCCCCAACCTGTTCCAACAGCCCGCGCCCCTTCTGCGTGGGGAACGCGAGGCAATTATCTGGCACTTAGGCCAGACTGGCCTTGGCTTGCTGGGGCGCGTGGGTCAGGAATGCGTCTATCCAGACGTCTCCGCTATCCGGCGCGATGCCTCCCGCGATGAGATTCAGGAGGGTGGATTTGCCGGTGCTGTCTTCTTCGCATAGCGCCACGTACCCGGGCGTGAAACGGTGGGCCCAGCCCTGGAAGACGAGGTAGTCGCCGTAGCGTTTGCTGAGATTGTCGAGTCGTAGCACGGCGGGGCTTTTACGCAAGAACAGGAGGCGGGACTAGAACCGGCGGCGCTCGCTATGCGATAATTGATAACGATTCCCATTTATTGATAGCCCACGCCGTGGACTCGACACGCGATAGCCGGTTTTCCACCATTTATAAGAACGACCATCCGTGGCTGGAGCGGCGGCTGCGCAATGGTTTGCGCAACCGCGAGGACGCGGAAGATGTGGCGGGCGAGACGTTCACGCAGTTGCTGTGCCTGCCGACGCTGGAGCAGTTGAACGAGCCGCGGGCGATGCTCATCACTATCGCCCGGCGCATTACATGGCGGCTGTGGCGGCGGCGTGAGCTGGAACAGGCGTGGCTGGAGGTGTTGCGCTTGCAGCCCGAGGCGCTGGAGCCGTCGGCCGAGGAGCGGGTGCAGGCGCTGCAATCCTTGCAGAGACTCGATACGGCGCTGGACGGGCTGTCTGCCAAGGCGAGGATGGCGTTTCTGTATAGCCAGCTCGATGGCATGACGCATGTGGAGATTGCGGCGCGGCTGAAGGTGTCGCCGACCATGGTGCGCAAGTACATCGTGCAGGCCTTGCGTCGTTGCTGCGAGGTGTTTGGGGTATGACGGCCATGGATGCGCGCACCCGCGAGGCGGCGATTGAGTGGCAGGTCTGTTTGTCCAGCGGGCAGGCCAGCGATGCGGACCGCGCAGCGTTTGACCGGTGGCTGGCGGAGAGCCCGAGCCATAGCGCGGCGTGGCAACGGTTGAACGCGGCGCTCAATGGCACGCTGCACGCGTTGCGGCCGGGGCTGCTGGCCGATGGCGATGCGCTGCGGCGTTCGCTGGCGGGGCCGCAGTTGGCGCAGCGCCGGCGGCTGGGGAAGCTGGCGCTGGCGGGCGGGGCGTTGCTGCTGGGCGCGGGCGTGGCGGACCGCTATGTGCCCTTGCAATCTCTGGCGTCGGGCTATGCCACCCGCACCGGCGAGCGCCGGCGCGTGGCCTTGCCCGACGGCAACATGATGGAGCTGGACGCGCGCAGCGCGGCGTCGTGGGAGGGGCAGCACGTCGTGCAGGTGTCGGCCGGTGCGGCGATTTTCGAGGTGGGGGAAAGCCAGGGGCTGCAGGTGCGCCTGCCGCAAGGCGAGGTCAGGCTCGGACAGGGGCGCGCCATGGTGCGCTGCGCGGCCGATAGCAGCTTCTGCCTTGCCTTGACCGGGGCCGCCAGTGTCACCACGCTGGCCGGCGCGCGCCAGCAGTTGGCACCGGGCCAGAGCGTGTGGTTTGACGCGCGGCAGATCGATGCGGTGCAGAACGATCAAGGGTATGCCGCCGCCTGGAGCAACGGCGAACTCGAAGTCCATGACGAACCCTTGCAAACCGTCATCGACGCGCTGGCCCGATACCGGCCCGGCTGGCTGCGAGCGTCGCCGCAGGCGTCCCGCTTGCGCGTGACGGGCCTGTTCCCGCTGGACGGCGGCGACCGGGCGCTGGCAGCACTCACGAACACCTTGCCTATCCGGGTGCAGCGGCTGAGCCGCTGGTACGTCATGATCGATCTGGCTTGAAACTTTTTTCTGCGCCGGGTGTTTTTTCAGCGGCGCCGATGCACATACATGGAACGCGTGCTCACGCATCCACGGAGTGTTCCATGCTTTCCCTCAGGTTTCCGGCTGCCTGCGTCATCGCAGCCGCCGCCAGCACCGCCCATGCCCAGGCGCTGCGTCAGTATGATTTGCCCGCGGGCCAGCTGGATGTCTCGCTGACCCGGATCGCACGCATTGCGGGCGCAGTCATCTCGTTTCGGGCCGAGCTGGTGGCGGGTAAAACCGCGCCGGCCGTTTCGGGCCAATTGACCGTCGAGGAAGCCACCGCGCGCGCGCTGACCGGAAGCGGGCTGGAACTTCGGCGCACGGCGGACGGCAGCCTGACCGTGGCGCCGTCCAGCACGACCACGCTGGCGCCGGTGACGGTCGAGGCGACGACGCCGGGCGTGACCGAAGGCACTCATTCCTACACCACGCCGATCATGTCCACGGCCACCAAATTCGCGCTGTCGCCGCGTGAGACGCCGCAGTCGGTCAGTGTGGTGACGCGCCAGCAGATCGAAGACCGCGGCTTTCAGTCCTTGGACGACGTCGCCCGCGACGCGCCGGGCCTGACCACGCGCCAGATCGGCGGCGGGGAACGCACGCAGTTCTTCTCTCGCGGATTCGAGATCAGTTCGTTCCTGGCCGATGGGGTGCCGCTGGGCTACGACTACGACACGCAGGGCGTGGCGACGCTGGCCATGTACGATCACATCGAGGTGCTGCGCGGCGCGGCCGGCATGATGACCGGGGCCGGCAATCCCTCGGGCACGATCAACCTGGTGCGCAAGCGCGCCACGGCGGTGCCGCAGTTCTCGGTGACGGCCAGCGCCGGCAGTTGGGACAATTACCGGGGCGAAGTCGATGGCTCGGGCCCGCTGAACGAAAGCGGCACTTTGCGCGCCCGGGGTGTGGTGGCCTATCAGGATTCGAATACCTTCAAGAAGGCCTACGAGCACCAGCGTCAGCTCTTCTACGGCACCGTCGAAGCCGATCTCACGGCAAACACGACGCTGAGCATCGGCGGCTACTACAACCGCGAGGACAACCCGGGCGCGGATTGGAATGGCCTGCCCACGCGCCGGGACGGCAGCTTCTATGACTTCAGTCGCTCGATCCGCTTGTCGCCGGACTGGGCTTATTGGAACAAGGAGAACACCAGTTTCTTCGCCGAGCTCGATCACCGTTTCGAGAACGGCTGGTCCGGCAAACTCACCGCCCGCACGCTGCGCGCCAAAATGAATATGCTGGGCAGCTACCTCTACCCCCTGGAAGACTCGACGTTCTTCGGGCAGGGCCTGGGCCAGTATGACTACGACAAAACCCAATACAGCGTCGACGGCTACCTGAGCGGCCCGTTCACGCTGCTGGGGCGTACGCACGAACTGGTGCTGGGCGGCAGCTTCCTGAAGAACAAGGACGACGACGGCCCTGGTGGTTGGCCGCTGGACTACAACATGACGGTCGACCCGGAACACTGGGACTCCAGCGCTGTCGAGAAGCCCGCGTTCGTCTACCCGTGGTCGCGCAAGGGATACCAGCGCCAGATGAGCGGCTACGCCACCACCCGCCTGAGCCTCGCCGACCCGCTGACGCTGATGCTGGGTGCGCGGCTGGATTGGTACGAATACGACATGAACCTGAAGTCCGGCGACTACGTCAGCCCGCCCGCCGGATACAAGGTCAACCACGAACTGACCCCCTACGCGGGCCTGATCTACGACCTGGACCGCCAGCATTCCGTCTACACCAGCTGGACCAGCGTGTTCCAGCCGCAGGGCAGCCAGTCCGCCAGCGGCACGCCACTGGATCCGGTCATCGGCACCAATCTTGAGGCGGGGGTCAAGGGCGAGTATTTCGACGGCCGGCTCAACGCCAGCGCGGCGGTATTCCAGATCCGCCAGCGCAATCGTCCGGTCGCTCTGGCCACGTCCGCGTGCAGCCCGGGCGTTATCGAATGCTATGCGCCGTCCGGCAAGGTGGAAAGCCGGGGCTTTGAATTGGAAGTGGCGGGCGCGCTCACGCCAGCGTGGCAAGTGTCGGCCGGCTATACCTTCAACCGGTCCAAGTATCTGGAGGATTCGGGCGCAATCTCCGCAGGCGCTCCTTACGACACGCAGACGCCGCGCCATCTGTTCAAGCTCTCGACCATGTACACCTTGCCTGGCTCGCTGAATGCCTGGCGGGTGGGCGGGGCGGTCCGCGTGCAAAGCGCCATCAGTTTGCCAGCGTATAGCGTGCGCCAGCCCGGCTATAGCGTGTGGGATGCCGTGGTGGCGTATCGGGCCTCACAAAATCTGGATCTGCGCCTGAACGTCTATAACCTGTTCGACAAGTATTACTACCAGGCGATCGGCAGCACCCAGGACAACAATCACTTCGGCGCGCCGCGGGCGTTTCTGTTGACGGCGAAGTACACGTTTTAGGCCTTTTTCAGGGGCTCGGGATTGCGGGCCCATCGCCCGGAAAGCACAAAGGCCGCATATCCATGCGGCCTTTGTTGCCAACTACTGCCTGAAGACTCAGATCACGCCTTGCGCGCCTGCGCGATCAGCTTGTCCAGTTCGCTCAGCATCAGGTCGATTTCTTCAGCCGTCACGTTCAGCGCCGGCATGAAGCGCAGCAAATTCGGACGCGGCGCGTTCAGCAGCAGGCCTTGCGGTTCCAGCTTGCGGGCGGCTTCCACAATCGCCGGACCATCGTCGCGATCCATCACCAGCGCACGCAGCAGGCCCAAACCGCGCTCGCCCTTCATGCCGTACTTGGCCGACAGCGCCAAGAGGCCTTCGGACAGTTGCTTGGAACGCGCGTTGACGGCGTCCATGAAGCCCGGGGCCGCCAGTGCGTCGAACACCGCCACGCCAACGGCGGTGGTCAGCGGGTTGCCGTTGTACGTGCCGCCCTGGTCGCCGTGCGAGAACACGCAGACGTCCTGGCGCGCCAGCAGGGCGGCCAGCGGCACGCCGCCGCCGATGCCCTTGGCCAGCGTCATGATGTCGGGGATGACGTCGGAATGCTGGTAGGCGAACATCTTGCCGGTGCGGCCCATGCCGGTCTGCACTTCGTCGACAATCAGCAGCAGCTGGTTCTCGTCGGCCAACTTGCGCAGGCCTTGCATGAACTCCTTGGTGGCCGGGATCACGCCGCCTTCGCCTTGCACCGGTTCCAGCATGATGGCGACGGTCTGGTCGTCGATCAGCTTCTTCACCGATTCCAGGTCGTTCAGTTCGGCCTTGGGAAAGCCTTCCACTTGCGGAGCGAACATCTTGTCCCAACCCGGCTTGCCGGACGCGGACATGGTAGCCAGCGTGCGGCCGTGGAAGCCGTGGTTCATCGTGATGATCTTGTAGGCGCCGTTCTTCTTGACCTGGCCCCACTTGCGCGCCAGCTTGATGGCACCTTCGTTGGCTTCGCCGCCGCTATTGGCGAAGAAGACGCGGTCAAAGCAGGACGCACCGGTCAGGCGCTGCGCCAGCTCGATCGAGGGGATGTTGTAGAACGCCGGCGACGGGTTCATCAGCTTTTGCGACTGTTCCACCAGCGCGCGCTGCATTTCCGGCGCGGAGTGGCCCAGCGTGTTCACCGCCCAGCCCTGCACGAAGTCCAGATATCGCTTGCCCGCGTGATCCTCCAGCCAGGATCCCTTGCCGCTCACGAACACGAGGTCCGGGCGGGAGGTGATCTCCATGAGGGTGTTGACGTTGAACTGGCTGAATTCCATGGCGGTTCCTGCGGGGTGAAAGGACAGGGGTGAAGGAGAAACTTCGGGGTGGGAAGCGCGAAAAGGCAAATGTAGCACCGACAGAGGGATGCTATCGTGACGCACCCCCGCCGATCCGCCCCGGGCCGCCTCAAAAGGGCCGACCGCTCGGGCGCTCTATTTTATGCAAGTGGCGCGCCCCCGCGCGCCGCCCGTCGTCGCTTTTTACTGACCAATCATGAAACGTATCCTTTCCAGTCTTGCCGCCGGCCTGGCGCTGGCGGCGGCCGGCGCCCCGGCGCATGCCGAATACCCCGAACGCCCCATCCGCCTGATCGTGCCGTTCCCGCCCGGGCAGGCCACCGACATCTTCGCCCGCGCCCTGGCGGAAAAGCTGGGCGCCGCCGTCAAGCAGCCCATCGTGGTGGAGAACCGCGCGGGCGCCGGCAGCAACATCGGCATGGAGCAGGCCGCGCGCGCCACGCCCGACGGCTACACGCTGGTCATCGCGGGCAGTGCCGCCGCGGTCAACCAGACGCTGTACAAGACCATCAACTACAGCCTGACCAAGGATTTCGCGCCGGTGTCGGGCGTGTTCTCGGTGCCGTTGATGTTCCTGGCAACGCCGGCCTCGGGCATCACCTCGCTTAAGCAATTGGTGACGCAAGCGCGCGCCAATCCGGGTGAACTGGCCTACGCCAGCGCCGGCATCGGCGGCACGCAGCATCTGTCCGCGGAAATGTTCAAGGCCGCGGCCGATATCGACATCCGCCACATCCCGTACAAGGGCAGCGGCCCGGCCCAGGCCGATTTCCTGGGGCACCAGGTGCCCTTGATGGTGGACTCCGTCACCGCCGGCCTGCCGCACGTGCAAAGCAAGAAGGCCGTGGCGCTGGCTGTGACGACCGCCAAGCGCCTGCCGCAATTGCCGGACGTGCCCACCGTGGCCGAATCCGGCTATCCCGGCTTTGAGGCCATCGGCTGGGCCGCCGTGCTGGCCCCGCGCGACACGCCGCCGGCCATCACCGACTACCTCAGCAAGCAGATCGGCCATGCGCTGACCACGCCGGAAATGCAGAAATTCCTGCGTGACCGCGGTGCGGAACCCATGCCATTGACGCCCGAGGCGACGGGCACGTTCATCGCCAGCGAAGTCGACAAGTGGGGCCGCGCCGTCAAGCAGTCCGGCGCCCAGGTGGATTAAGCCCGCCACCCGCCCCGCGCGATCCGCACAAAGCCGTCCCCCGCAATAGGGGACGGCTTTTTTCATGGCGATTGGGCGTTTTTTCTGGATGATCCATCCAGCCCCGGGTGGTTTATCGCGGACACGCGCTTGCCTAAGCTCGAAGCTCCATCGATTCATGAAGGGGTTTTCCATGGCAGACCATTCCATCAAGGGCAAAGTCGTACTGATCGCCGGCGGCGCCAAGAACCTGGGCGGCCTGATCGCGCGCGATCTGGCGCAGCAGGGCGCCCGCGCGGTGGCGATCCACTACAACAGCGCCGCGTCCAAAGCTGAAGCGGACGCGACCGTTGCCGCGATCGAGGCGGCAGGCGCCCGCGCCGTCGCGCTGCAGGCAGACCTGACCACCGCCGCCGCCGTCGAGAAGCTGTTCACCGACGCCGTCGCTGCCGTGGGCCGACCCGACATCGCCATCAACACCGTCGGCAAAGTATTGAAGAAACCCTTCACCGAGATCAGCGAAGCCGAGTACGACGAGATGACGGCGGTGAACTCCAAGACCGCCTTCTTCTTCCTGCGCGAAGCGGGCCGCCATGTGAACGACAACGGCAAGGTCTGCACGCTGGTGACGTCCTTGCTGGGCGCGTTCACGCCGTTCTACGCTGCCTACGCCGGCACCAAGGCGCCGGTCGAGCACTACACGCGCGCTGCGTCCAAGGAATTCGGCGCGCGCGGCATTTCGGTGACCGCCGTCGGCCCGGGCCCGATGGACACACCTTTCTTCTACCCGGCCGAAGGCGCCGACGCGGTGGCGTACCACAAGACCGCGGCCGCGCTGTCGCCCTTCAGCAAGACGGGCCTGACCGATATCGAAGACGTCGTGCCGTTCATCCGCCACCTGGTCAGCGACGGCTGGTGGATCACGGGCCAGACGATCCTGATCAACGGCGGCTATACGACGAAGTAATCTGTCACCTGCCGTTATCCACAGGGCGATCCGCCCGTGGACGGCAGGGGACGCCAGACGCATGGACCGATTCGACCAGTACCGCGTGTTCGCCCAGGTCGCCGACATGGGCAGCTTCATCAAGGCGGCCAACGCGCTGGAGGTGCCGCGCGCCTCGGTGTCGGCAGCCATCCAGCAATTGGAGACCCAGCTGGGCGTGCGCCTGCTGCATCGCACGACCCGGCAGGTGCGCCTGACGGCCGACGGCGAACAGTTGCTGCAGCGCGTGCGGCCACTGCTGGCGGAAGTGGAAGACATCGACCAGTTGTTCCACGCCGGCCAGCGCCAGGTGTCGGGCCGGCTCAGCATCGATGCGCCCAGCCGCATTGCGCGGCGGCTGATCGCGCCGGCGCTGCCCAGCCTGCTGCGCCGCCATCCCCGGCTGGAACTCCTGCTCAGTTCCACCGACCGCGCGATCGACCTGGTGCAGGAAGGGGTGGACTGCGCGGTGCGCATCGGCATGCTGGAAGACAGCAGCCTGGTCGTGCGGCCGCTGGGCCATATCGCCCTGATCAACTGCGCCAGCCCCGATTACCTGCGCGAACAAGGCGAGCCACACCGGCCCGACGACCTGGCGTCCGGACACTGGACCGTGGGCTATGCGTCGCCCAAGACGGGCCGGGAACTTCCCTGGGAGTACCTTGCGGAAGACGGGGCCGCACAAGTCGCCCAGGTGCCGGCCCGGGTGGTCGTGAACAATGCCGAAAGCTACATCGCCTGCTGCCTGGCGGGGCTGGGGCTCATCCAGATTCCGCGCTTCGACGTCCAGCACCTGCTGGATGCCGGCAAGCTGGTCGAGGTCATGCCGGCCTTCCGCGCGGCCGCCCTGCCGGTATCGCTGCTGTATCCGCACAGGCGCCAGCGCTCGCGCCGCCTGGCCGTGTTCCACGACTGGTTCGCGGCCTTGATGCAACCCCATCTGGACGGCTGAAGAGCAATCGAAGGGCAACCCGGCACGCGGTCCAATCCGGTGCCCGCCATGCCCGCACTCGGGGCATGCTCCGCACCAAAGCAGGGCAGGCGATGCGTCCCCGTCGAGGGCCGTCTAGCGGCCGCGAAATGGCACGGAACTTGCTTTTCCTGGTTTGTATACCGAATTGGTGTGCAACGCATCCGACCCGCTCCGGGCGGTGCGCGCCCTGGAGAGTTCCTCATGAACCGTAGAACCCTGTTGTTGTCCCTTTGCACCGCCGCCAGCCTGCTGGCCGCGCCGCTGACGTACGCCGACACGCTGGACGATATCGTCCGCGCAGGCACCATCAAGATCGCCGTGCCGCAGGATTTCCCGCCCTTCGGTTCGGTGGGCGCCGACATGAAGCCCCTGGGCTATGACATCGACACCGCACAGCTCATCGCCAAGCAGTTGGGCGTGAAGCTGGAACTGGTACCGGTCACCAGCGCCAACCGCGTGCCGTATCTGCAGACGCGCAAGGTGGACCTGGTGATCTCCAGCCTGGGCAAGAACGCGGAACGCGAAAAGGCCATCGATTTCTCGGACGCCTACGCGCCGTTCTTCAACGGCGTGTTCGGCCCGGCCGACCTGAAGGTGGCGTCGGCGGCGGACCTGGCGGGCAAGACGATCGGCGTGACGCGCGGCGCGGTGGAAGACATCGAGCTGTCGAAGATCGCCCCCGAATCCGCCACGCTCAAGCGCTATGAAGACAACAACGGCACCATCACCGCCTTCCTGTCTGGCCAGGTGCCGATGATCGCCACGGGCAATGTGGTCGCCGCCGCCATCCTGGCGCGCAATCCGGCCAAGAAACCCGAGACCAAATTCCTGATCAAGAATTCGCCGTGCTACATCGGCCTGAACAAGGACGAACCCAAGCTGCGCGCCAAGGTCAACGACATCCTGGCTGCCGCCAAGCGCGACGGCTCCCTGTCGGCGATTTCGCAGAAGTGGCTGGGCGCCGAACTGCCCAAGGATCTGTAAGCCCTGAAGGCGGCCATCATGGCTTATCAATACGATTTCGGCGCGGTGTTCGACTACACGCCGGTGCTGGTGAAGGGCATCGGCGTCACGGTCGAGCTGATCGCGTTTGGCGCGGTGGCCGGCGTGGCGCTGGGCATCGCGTGCGCCTGGGTCCGCACGCAAGGCCCGGCGTGGCTGCGCGCGCCGGTCGCGGCGTATGTGGAGGTGATCCGTAACACGCCGTTCCTGATCCAGCTGTTCTTCGTGTTCTTCGGCCTGCCGTCGCTGGGCGTGCAACTGGGCGAAATGCAGGCCGCCTGCCTGGCGATGGCGCTGAACCTGGGCGCCTACAGCGCCGAGATCATCCGCGCCGGCATCGACGCCACGCCCAAGGGCCAGTACGAGGCCGGCGCCAGCCTGGCGATGACGCGCTTCCAGGTCTTCCGGCACGTGGTGCTGAAACCCGCGCTCAAGCGCATCTGGCCCGCGCTGTCGTCGCAGATCGTGATCGTGATGCTGGGGTCAGCGGTGTGTTCGCAGATTGCCGCCGAAGACCTGACGTTTGCCGCCAACTTCATCCAGTCGCGCAACTTCCGCGCGTTCGAGGTGTATCTGGTGACCACGGGCATCTACCTGGTGTTGGCCATCCTGCTGCGCCAGTTGCTGCGCCTGGCCGGCCGGCGCCTGTTCCGCAAGGCGGCAAGATGATTGAATTCTCAACCTGGGACATCGTCCGCAACCTGCTCTTGGCCGCGCGCTGGACCGTGGTGCTGTCGCTGGTGGCGTTCGCCGGCGGCGCGCTGATGGGCGTGCTGGCGCTGATGATGCGGACGTCCCGCGTGGCCGCGATGCGGCGCGCCAGCTGGGCCTATATCGAACTGTTCCAGGGCACGCCGCTCTTGATGCAGCTGTTCCTGGCGTTCTTCGGCTTGTCGCTGCTGGGTGTGGAAGTGCCGCCCTGGCTGGCCGCCGGCGCGGCGCTGACGTTGTGGTCGGGCGCGTTCCTCGCCGAGATCTGGCGCGGCTGCGTGGAGGCCATTCCCAAGGGGCAATGGGAAGCGTCGGCCAGCCTGGCGCTGGGTTATGTGCAGCAGATGCGTTATGTAGTGCTGCCGCAGGCGTTGCGCATCGCGATCGCGCCCACCGTGGGCTTTGCGGTGCAGATCGTCAAGAGCACCGCGCTGACGTCCATCATCGGATTCACGGAGCTGTCCAAGGCCAGCACCGTCATCACCAACGCCACCTTCAGCCCCTTCACCGTCTACGCCTGCGCCGCGCTGATCTATTTCGCGCTGTGCTGGCCCCTGTCGCGCCTCAGCCTCCGGCTGGAAAGGAAGTTGCATGCCCCTCATCGCCCTTGAAGACGTCCGCAAGAAATTCGGCGACAACGAAGTCCTGAAGGGGGTGACGCTACGCGTCGAACCCGGCGAGGTCATCGCCATCATCGGCAAGAGCGGCTCGGGCAAGAGCACGCTGCTGCGCTGCGTGAATGGGCTGGAGCAAATCGACGGCGGCGCCATCATGGTGGCCGACGCCCAACTGGGCGACGACGAATTGCGGCTGCGCGCGCTGCGGCTGAAAGTGGGCATGATCTTCCAGCAGTTCAACCTGTTCCCGCACCTGACGGTGGGGCGCAACGTGATGCTCTCGCCCATGGTGGCCAAACGCATGCCGGAAGCGCAGGCGGCCGACCTGGCGCGCGCCATGCTGACCCGCGTGGGCTTGGCGCACAAGTTCGACGCGTGGCCGGAAGAGTTGTCCGGCGGCCAGCAGCAGCGCGTGGCGATCGCCCGCGCGCTGGCCATGCAGCCGCTGGCGCTGCTGTGCGACGAAATCACATCGGCGCTGGACCCCGAACTGGTCAACGAAGTGCTGGCGGTGGTGCGCGAGCTGGCGGCCGATGGCATGACTCTGCTGATGGTTACGCACGAAATGCGCTTTGCGCGCGAAGTGTGCGACCGCGTCGTGTTCATGCATCAGGGCCGCGTGCACGACATCGGACCGCCCGAAGAATTGTTCTCGGCGCCCGCCACCCCCGAACTGCGGCAATTCCTGGGGATGACGAACCTGGCCGCCTGAATCGTGGGACCGGCACGCACGGCACGCGCGCCTGCGACCCGCTGCGGTCAGCGCGAGAAGCCGCGCGCCGCGATCTCCCACACATCCTGCACCACGCCGTCGCGCACCACGACCAGCCCGTCATGCAGGTTGAAGGTGGGATCCACGTGCGAAGGCACCAGGCGCAGCACGTCGCCCAATGCGGGCGGCTGCGCCCCCGGCGCCACGCGCACCACGCCATGCTCGTCGTTGATGGCCGCGTAGGTCAGGCCATCGGCCTTGAACACCGCCGGCGGGCCGCATTCGGCGGTGGTGGATTTCAACCCCGCGTCCAGGATCACGCGATCGGGCGCGGGCACGCTCATCACGGTGGACAGCACGAACAGGCTGTTCTGGAAGGTCAACGGGCCGTCCCACTCATTGGCGCCGTAATCGCCATCCATGAAGGCGTAAGAGCCTGCCTGCAGCTCGGTGAAAACGCCGCTTGCCGCGTCGAACTCTGCGCTGCCCGTGCCGCCGCCCGTGATGACGTCGCACGCGATGCCGCTTTCCCGCAGCAACTGCGCATACGACGCGGCGATACGCGCCGTATGCCGGCAGACCTGCGACCGCTCTTCACGCGTGCGAAAGTGCTGCATCGACCCGTGATAGGCCTGCAGCCCCACGAAATTCACACCCGGCAGGTCGCGCGCCTGTTGCGCCAGCGCCAGCACCAGCGCGTCGTCCGACACGCCACAGCGGCCTTGGCCCACGTCCACCTCGACCAGCACGTCGATCTCGGCCCCGGCCTGCGCCATCGCCTGGGAAATCTGCGCCAGGTTCTGCGCGTTATCCACGCAGACGCTCATTTTGGCGGTGCGCGCCAATTGCGCCAGCATGGCCAGTTTGGCGGGTCCGACGACTTCGTTGCTGATGTGGATGTCGCGGATGCCGGCGGCCACGAAGGGCAGGGCTTCGCTGACTTTCTGGCAACAGATGCCGCGCGCGCCCAGCGCCAGCTGGCGCAACGCGATTTCCGGGCATTTGTGCGCCTTGGCGTGCGGGCGCAAGGCCACGTCGTGGCGGTCGGCCCAGGCCTGCATGGCGCGCAGGTTGGCCTCGAAGGGCGCCAGGTCCAGCACCAGGCTGGGCGTGTCGACGCGCGCCAGAGGATCGCCCGGTTGCGCGGGTGGAGGCAGCGCTATGCCGCGTATGACTTCCTGGGACATCGGGTGACTCCGTTATCAGCACCGCATGGGATGTAACCGCGTGATCGTGCAATCACACGCCATAACCAAAACATGACCGTCCATAACCCGAAGGATGATTTACCCCCAGGTAAACGATAGCCCCGTAACCATTGGCTACGGGACCCCTACATGCCAGAATTTCATCATAGAAATGGCCCCCAGGGGGAGGCCCGTTTTTGCCTTGGCAACCGCCGCGGCCAGAACGACCCGACGCAAGACGTCACGTTGATAAACCCGTCACAAAGTCCCGGAGAAGCTCGCATGAAACTCAAGCACTGGATCACCGCCCTGACCGTTGCGGTCGCCGCGGTCGGCACCGTGGGTTCCGCACAGGCCCAGCAGTTCTTCCGCATCGGCACGGGCGGCACCGCCGGCACGTACTACCCGATCGGCGGCATCATCGGCAACGCGGTCTCGCAACCCGGCAAGCTCATCGCCACGGCGGTGGCCTCCAACGGGTCGGTGGCCAACATCAACGGCATCATCGGCGGCTCGTTCGAAGCGGGTTTCACGCAGTCAGACGTGGCGTACTGGGCGTACAGCGGCACCGGCACGTTCGAGGGCAAGCCCAAGGCGCAAGATCTGCGCCTGATTGCTACCCTGTACCCGGAGAGCATTCACCTGGTGACGCGCAAGGGCGCCGGCATCAAGAGCGTGGCCGACCTGAAAGGCAAGCGCGTATCCATGGACGAGCCGGGTTCCGGCACGCTGGTCGACGTGCGCCTGATCCTGGGCGCCTACGGCATGACCGATAAGGACATCAAGGCCGAATACCTCAAGCCCAACCAGGCGGGCGACAAGCTCAAGGACGGCGGACTGGACGCGTTCTTCTTCGTGGGCGGGGCCCCCGCCGGCGCTATCGCCGAACTGGCGTCCACGGGCAACATCGAACTGGTGCCGCTGGTGGGCCCCGAGATCGACGCACTGCGCGCCAAGCAAGAGTTCTTCACGCCCGACGTAATCGCGGCCAATACGTACCAGCACCTGCCGGAAGTGAAGACCATCTCGGTCAACGCACAGATGGTCACGTCAGCCAAGATCCCTGAACAGACGGTCTACGACGTCACCAAGGCGCTGTACAGCGACGCCACGCGCAAGACGCTGGATGCGGGCCACGCCAAGGGCAAGCTCATCACCCGCGACAACGCCATCAAGGGCGCGGGCATCCCGTTCCACCCGGGCGCCGAGAAGTTCTACAAGGAAATCGGCCTGCTGAAGTAGGCCTGAAGTAGGCCTGAAGTAGGCCCCCCCTAGCGCCTGCGGCGCCTCCCCCAGGGGCGCCGCAGCGGACCGGCAAAGCCGGCTCCGCGCGGCCCGGAATGGCGGCGGCGGTGTGAGGCGGCGGACATGCCGTCAAGCTGCAGGGGCTAAGCCATTGCATCTACCTGCGGCGTGTTTGCGCCGCGCTTAGTAGGGCCGCCGAGCGCGGCCCTGCTTGCTGAATCATCCAGAGAATCACGGCGATGGAAATAGATCACGAGAAAACCCAGAAGCTGGCGGAGAAATACGACTCCGAGATCCGCTTCCGGCCGCTGGACAAGACGGCGACCTGGATCGTGTCGGGCCTGCTTGTCACGCTGTCGCTCTTTCACTACTACACGGCCGGCTTCGGCCTGTTGCGCGAGGCCACGCACCGCGGCGTGCACCTGGCCTTCGTGCTGAGCCTGATCTTCCTGGTGTTCGGCTTTTCCAAGTCGCACTACCAGCGCGAGCCCAAGTCGACGTGGCTGTCGCCCGGCGGCATTCCGCTGTACGACTGGATCATCGCCATCGCACTGGCCTTGTCGGTGCTGTACATCCCCTACATTTTCGAAGACCTGGCATTCCGCGTCGGCAACCCGATGCCGATGGACGTCTTCATGGGCTCGATCCTCCTGATCGGCCTGCTGGAAGCCACGCGACGCGCCATGGGCTGGCCGCTGCCCATCATCGCGCTGGTCTTCATGGCCTACGCCATGTTCGGCCCGTACTTTCCGGGCCTGCTCAAGCATGCGGGCAACACCTGGCCGCAGATCGTCAACCACATGTACCTGACCAGCCAGGGCGTATATGGCGTGGCGGTCGGCGTGGTGGCGACCTACGTGTTCCACTTCGTGCTATTCGGCGTGCTGGCCACCCGCATCGGGCTGGGCCAGCTGTTCCTGGACGTGGCCTCCACCGTGGCCGGCCGCTATGCCGGCGGCCCCGCCAAGGTGTCCGTCTTCGGCTCAGCCATGTTCGGCATGCTGTCGGGGTCGTCGGTGGCCAACGCGGTGACCGTGGGGTCGCTGACCATTCCCGCCATGATCCGGGTCGGTTATCCGCGGCACTTCGCCGCTGGCGTGGAAGCGGCCAGCAGCACGGGCGGCCAGATCACGCCCCCCATCATGGGCGCGGCCGCGTTCCTGATGATCGAGTTCCTGGGCATCCCGTACCAGCAGATCGCGATTGCCGGCATCTTCCCGGCCTTCCTGTACTTCTTCGGCATGTTCATGCAGGTGCACTTCGAAGCCAAGCGCGAAGGCCTGCGCGGCCTGACGGCCGAAGAAATGCCCAAGCTCAAGCAATCGTTCAAGATGCGCTGGCCCACCCTGATCCCGCTAATCCTGCTGGTAGGCGTGCTGGCCAGCGGCCGCACGCCTTATCTGGCGGCGTTCGCCGGCATCACGGGCTGCATCCTGGTGGGCCTGTTGAATCCGTATCAGCGCCTGCGCTGGCGCGATCTGTACGAAGCCTTCGAGACCGGCGCCAAGTACGCGCTGGCAGTCGGCGCGGCGGCAGGCGCAGTGGGTATCGTGATCGGGGTGGTGACCTTGACCGGCGTGGGCTTCAAGATCTCGTACATCGTGATCTCGGCATCGCAGGTGCTGGCCGGCGGCGCGGCCATGATCATTCCCGACGCCATGGCCAACATGCAGGCGCTGACGCTGCTGGCCGCGCTGATCATGACGGGCATCGTCTGCATCCTGATGGGCTGCGGCGTGCCCACCACCGCGAACTACCTGATCATGGTCGCCGTGGCGGCACCCACGCTGGTTCAGCTGGGCGTGCAGCCGATCGCGGCGCACTTCTTCGTGTTCTATTTCGGCATCCTGGCGGACATCACGCCTCCGGTGGCGCTGGCCGCCTATGCGGCGGCGGGCATGGCGGGCAGTGACCCGTTCAAGACCGGGAACACGGCGTTCAGGCTGGGCATCACCAAGCTCATCGTGCCGTTCGTGTTCGTGTTTTCGCCGTCGCTGCTGATCTCGGTGCAGGGCTTCACCTGGTACGACTTCTGGGTGACCTTGCTCGGCTGCATGGTGGGCCTGGTGCTGCTGTCGGCCGCGTTCTCGCGCTACATGCTGGTCGGCATGAAGAGCTGGGAGCGGTGGCTGTGCACCGTCGGCGCGCTCTTGACCATCATCCCCGGCCTGACGAGCGGCCTGGTCGGCCTGGCGATCTGCATCCCCGTCTTCATCCGCCAGCTGGCGGAACTGAAACTGGAGACCGCGGCCAAGGCGGCCTGACCCGAACGGCGTGGAATTAAAAGGGGCGGACTACGGTCCGCCCCTTTTTTATTTCGTCCAATCCCGGATTTTGGCAGCAAATACCGGCAAAATAGGGGCCTGGATCCACAGGGTGACGACATACAACATTCCGCCTTTTCGCCGGTTGCCCGGCTAAATAAATCAGCGTAAAGTAAAATTCATGTTTGCTGGTCTGCCGATCTGCGGGCCGACTGTGCAAACAGGCACAAAACTGCGCCATATGTTCGATATCCTGGTTTATCTGTTCGAGAATTACTACACGCCGCAAGCCTGTCCTGCGGCCGATGTGCTCGCTAAGCGGCTTGCCGCCGCCGGTTTCGAGCACGAAGACATCGACGACGCGCTCGGCTGGCTGTACGGTTTGGCCGAGACCACGGAACGATGCGTCGACCTCGCTCAGGCTCCCACCTCGGGAACCCGGATCTACACCGACAACGAATACAGCCAGCTCGGCACCGAATCCATCGGCTTCATCGCCTTCCTGGAATCGGCCGGCGTATTGCCGGCGCCGTTGCGCGAAATCGTCATCGACCGGGGCCTGGCTTCGCCGGAAACGCCCGTGCCGCTGTCCAAGATCAAGATCATCGCCCTCATGGTTCTCTGGAGCCAGGAAGCCGAGATCGACAACCTGGTCCTGGAAGAGCTGCTGGACGAAGAAGGCGTGCGGTTGCTGCATTGATGACCCCACACCCCGGCCCCATGCATTGGGGCCGCTTGCCGTTGCTGTGACCTACGTAGGCCGATTCGCCCCCAGCCCCAGCGGCCCGCTGCATGCGGGCTCGCTTGTGGCTGCCCTGGCCAGTTGGCTGGATGCGCGCGCCCACGGCGGGCGTTGGCTGCTGCGCATGGAAGACGTGGACACCCCCCGCACCGTCGCGGGCGCCGCCAACGCCATCATGGCGCAACTGGACGCGCTGGGCCTGCACTGGGACGGCGACGTCATGTGGCAGTCGCAGCGCAACGCCGCTTACCAATCCGCCTTCGAGACGCTGGCCGCGCGCGGCCTGATCTACGGCTGCGGCTGCACCCGGCGCGAAATCGCCGATTCGGCGCTGCGCGGCCAGACCGTGCCCGGCGCCGAGGGTGAACGCCCTTATCCCGGCACGTGCCGCCACGGCTTGCCCGAGGGCCGCGAGGCGCGCGCCTGGCGCCTGCGCATCCCGGACGGCGTCGAACACTTCGAAGACCGGTGGCTGGGCCCACAAGCACAAGACGTGGCGCAGGCGGTGGGCGACTTCGCCCTGCGGCGCGCGGACGGGCTATGGGCCTATCAACTTGCCGTGGTGGTGGACGATGCCGAACAGGGCGTGACGGACGTGGTGCGCGGCGCCGACCTGCTGAGCTCCACGGCCCGCCAACGCGTGCTGGGCCGCTTGCTGGGCCTGCCCCCCGTGCGCTATCTGCATGTGCCGCTGATCCTGGACGCCGCCAGCGGCCTGAAACTGTCCAAGCAGAACGGTGCCCCCGCCATCGACACCCAAGCGCCCCTGGCGGCGCTACAGGGCGCCTGGCGGGCTTTGGGCTTTGCGCCGCTTGCCGCTAACGCCGACCGCGGGCAGTTCCTGCGCGAAGCCACCGCGCACTGGGCGCGGCGCTTCCCCTGAGGCGGGGCCCCGTGCCGCTATAGCGGCTGCAGGTCCGCGCCCAACATCCGGACCAGCAGGGCCTCGCCGTTGTCGCCCACACGCAGCTCGCCGTAGCGGGCGACCTCGAAGCGCTTGGCTTCGCCTTCCTGGAAGAACCAGGCATTGGTCACGATGCGCACGCCGCTGTCGCGTACCCGGTAGCGCAGCGGCACTTCGCCGTCGGCATGCGGATGCACGTCGGGCTGGATGCGCAACGGCGTGGCCACGCCGCGCGCGTCGGTCTGAAGCATCACATAGCCGTCGGGCTCGAAGCCGGGCAGGGTCTCGTCTTCAACCGGACGGTCGCCGCCCAGGCGCAAGCGCGTGATGTCCCGGCTGGCGGCGAAGTTCAGCGCCATATAGTCGCCCTGCATCAGCGACCGCGGATCCACCGGCGCCAGTTCCAGGATGACGACCTTGCCGGAAGCCAGCAGCTTTTCACGCTCCCAGATGCCGCCGTTGGCCACCACCAGCACCAGCGCCAGCCCCCCCAGGATGGCCAGCGTGCGCCAGCGCAAGGGCGCCGAGACCGGCGGCAGCGGCGCGCGGCGGTCGGGCGCCTGCGTGCGCATCAGCCGCGGCACCAGCCACACCAGGCCGCGCAACACGAACAGCAGCAACGCGCCGCCGCCCAGCCACAGCGCCTTTTGCAACAAGGGCACATCCAGCTGGTAGTAGTACACGCCCAGATAGGCCAGCAGGCTGATCACGCCGAAGACCACCAGGCGCAGCTGGTTCAGGCCAAAGCCCAACAGCAGCCAGGCCAGCGCGAACCCCACGCCCGGGCTGGGCAGCCAGAAGCCGGCCAGGATCAGCAGCGCGATCGGCACGCCCCAGGTGACGCCGGCGGTCAACACATGGCGGCGGGGCCACAGCACCGCCATCGCGGCGGCCGCCGGCAGCAACGCTCCCGCGGTGACGAACAGGGCGCCCTGCGGATTCAGCTGCCACATGGCGGGCAGATGCAGGACCGAGATCCCGCCCGCCAGCCACACCATGCCCTGCACCGACAGCAGGAACGCCCAGGCCAGCGGCTGCAACGCATGGTCGCGCTTCACGCCCCCGCGATGGCCCACGGTCAGGATCACGGCGGTGGCCCAGGCGCCGATCACGGCGATGGGCAGCCACACGACGCTGGACAAGGCGGGATCGAAATCCAGCCACGCCTCCAGCAGGTCGTCGCGCATCAGCTGGGGCGACAGGCCGCGCCAGATCAGACTGGCTCCAGCCCCGGCGATCAGCACGCCGGACAGGAAACGCAGGATCACATCGGGACCCAGCACGTAGATGGCCGTGGCCATCAGCAGCACGAACACGCAAGCGCTGGTGAACGAGGTGGAATCGGACAAACCGTAGATGATCAGCAACTGCCCGGCGAACGCCATGGCCGTGCCGCATTGCCGCCAGAACGGGCCCGCGTCGCTGCGCAGCACCGCCACGCCGGCGCCGCACAGGATCAGCCCGGCCACCAGCGCGCCTTCTTCGGACGTGACGATCCCCGAGAAGCCCACGAAAACCAGCAGCAGCAGGGTGGCCAGCCAGGCGCTCAGGCCCAGCAGGCACTGCACGTACCAGGGCGGTTCGGCGTGCGGGATGGCGGCTGGCGCCAGTTGCGCCACGGGCGCGCCCGAATCGGCCGGCTCCACGGCATTGCCGGCCGAGGCCGAGGCCGGCTCGGCGTCCGCCGCGGCAGGGCCTGCGACCTGAGGTTCGGCCGCCAGCTTGCGCAGCCAGCGCGCGGCCAGCACGGCTTCGGCCATCAGCAAGGCCGCCAGCGGCAGCGCGGCCCAGACGCCGGGCTCCAGGCGCAGCAGCCATTCGCCCACGAAGCGCAGCGACACGCAGATGACGCCGGCCGCCAGCATGGCCAGGATGATCAGGTCGCGCCGGACCCGCTGATAATAAAAGCCCAGCCCCACCGTCACGGCAAGCCACGCGATGCCGCCGACCCCTTGCTCGCGGCCGAAGACAAAGCCGACGAACATCAGGGACATGACCAGCGCGCTGACGACCAGGGCCGCCAGGAGGCGCGGACCGATCAGCGTGCTGGCGCGCCAGCGGTGCGCGGCCAGTTCCCAGCCCAGCAGCAACACAAGGTTCAGCCCCGCCATGACGAGGGTAATGGTGTCCGATGCGCCAAACACCGACAGCCACGAGAACATCCGCTCGCCCAGCCAGAGCGCGGCCGCCACGTTCAGCACCAGGATCCACAGCAACCACACGGCCTGGCTGGCCGCGGCCAGTGCCCAAGGCAGCAGCAACACCGCCCACCAGGCGAACAATTCCCAGGTATCGGCGCCAGTCTGGTAAGTTTGGCCTAATAACGCGAGCAGGGCGCCCAACAGGATGCCGGCCAAAGCCAGGAGCGCGCCAGGGATGCTGCGCCGCACGCCAGGGGTGGCCCGAAGGCGCAGCCCGGCCCAGGCGGCGGCCAGTGCGGCAATCGCCAGCAGGCCCTGCGTGCCGGCGAAGCGCTGCACTTTTGTCATGTCTTGCCAATTGGCGGCGACCCAGCAAATCGCGGCGCTGCCCAGCAGCAAAACGCCTAGCCAAAGGGTGCTTCGCGCCAGGAATTGGCGCCAAGCGTGCAGTTCGGATCCCGCTTGTCTTTCAGTGCCGACTTGCATCTGGCGAATCTCCGATCTTATTATCCGCGCTACTAAGGCGGGACTACCGCCACTGGATACACATGAATAAAACGCTGATTATTGCCGAGAAGCCCTCGGTGGCCCTTGATATATCACGCGCCTTGGGAGGCTTTGCGCGCGAGGGCGACTATTTTGAAAGCGAACGTTACGTACTCGCGTCCAGCATCGGCCATTTGCTGAGCTTGGTCGCGCCCAATGATCCGGTCAAGGGAAAGTGGAGCTTCACGCACCTGCCCGTGATTCCGCCGGAATTCGAACTGGGCCCCACCGACAAGAAGTCCGCTGAACGCCTGAAGCTGCTGGTCCGTTTGGCCAAGCGCAAGGACGTGGATTCGATCATCAATGCCTGTGACGCGGGACGCGAAGGCGAACTGATCTTCCGCTACATCATTCAGTATGCGGGCGTAAAGAAGCCGATCCAGCGCCTGTGGCTGCAATCCATGACGCAGGCTGCCATCCGCGAGGCCTTCGCCAACCTGCGCGACGACGCCCAGTTAAAGCCGCTGGAAGCGGCGGCGCGCTCGCGCGCCGAAGCCGACTGGCTGGTCGGGATCAATGGCACGCGCGCCATGACCGCCTTCAACAGCAAGGACGGCGGCTTCTTCAAGACGCCGGTCGGCCGGGTGCAGACCCCCACGCTGGCGATCGTGGCCGAACGCGAAGAGCGCATCCGCCGCTTTGTGCCGCGCGACTACTGGGAAGTGCGCGCCACCTTCATCGCCGCCGCCGGCCTGTATGAAGGCCGCTGGATCGACCCCCAATTCAAGAAAGACGACCGCGACCCCGAAAAGCGCGAATCGCGCCTGTGGTCGGCCGCCGCCGCCCAAAGCGTGGTGGCCGCCTGCCGCGACCAGCCGGGCAACGTCACCGAAGAATCCAAGCCGTCGACCCAGATGTCGCCGGCGCTCTACGACCTGACCTCGCTGCAGCGCGAGGCCAACGGCCGTTTCGGCTTTTCGGCCAAGACCACCCTGGCGCTGGCCCAGACCCTGTACGAACGCCACAAGGCGCTGACCTACCCGCGTACCGATTCCCGTTATCTGCCCGAGGACTACATCACCACGGTGCAGGAAACGATGCGCGCGCTGGCCAAGGGCGGCTCGAACGCCGTGGGCGGCCTGGCCCGCCACGCGGACACGGTCGTCACCCAGCAGTGGGTCAAGCCCAACCGCCGCATCTTCGACAATAAGAAGGTGTCGGATCACTTTGCCATCATCCCCACGCTGCAGATCCCGCACGACCTGAGCGAAGCCGAGGCCAAGCTGTACGACCTGGTGCTCAAGCGCTTTTTGGCCGTGTTCTTCCCGGCAGCCGAATACCGCGTTACCACCCGCCTGACCGAAGTGCAGGGGCATCGCTTCCGCACCGACGGCAAGGTGCTGGTCACCCCGGGCTGGCTGGCCGTCTACGGCAAGGAAGCCCAGGGCGAAGACGCCAACCTGGTGCCCGTGGCGGACGGCGAGACCGTGCGCACGGAAGACGTCGAAGCCGTGGGACTGTCGACCAAGCCGCCGGCCCGCTTCAACGAAGGCACCTTGCTGTCCGCCATGGAAGGCGCCGGCAAGCTGGTGGACGACGAAGAGCTGCGCGAAGCCATGTCCGAGCGCGGCCTGGGCACGCCGGCCACGCGCGCCGCCATCATCGAAGGCCTGCTGAACGAGGTCTACCTGCGCCGCGAAGGCCGCGACCTGGTGCCCACCGCCAAGGCGCGCCAGCTGATGACGCTGCTGTCCGGCCTGGACGTCACCGAACTGACCTCTCCCGAACTCACGGGCGAATGGGAGCACAAGCTCAAGCAGATCGAGCAGGGCGGGCTGGGCCGCGAGGCCTTCATGCGCGAAATCGCGCAGATGACGCAAGTCATCGTCAAGCGCGCCAAGGAATACGAGCGCGACACGGTGCCGGGCGACTACGCCACGCTGCAGACGCCGTGCCCCAAGTGCGGCGCCGTGGTGAAGGAAAACTACCGCCGCTTCGCCTGCACGGCCTGCGATTTCTCGATCGGCAAGCATCCGGGCGGCCGCACGTTCGAACTGCCGGAAGTCGAAGAACTGCTGGCCAAGCGCGAAATCGGTCCGCTGCAGGGTTTCATCAGCAAGATGGGCCGGCCGTTTGCCGCCATCCTGCGCATCAGCGATGAATACAAGCTGGAGTTCGATTTCGGCCAGAACGACGAAGACGACACCGAAGCCGTGGACTTCTCCGGCCACACGCCGGTGGGCCCGTGCCCGAAGTGCCAGTCGCGCGTGTTCGAGCACGGCATGAGCTACGTCTGCGAAAAGTCCGTCGGCCCCGAAAAGAGCTGCGACTTCCGCTCGGGCAAGGTCATCCTGCAGCAAGAGATCTCGGCCCAGCAGATGGGCAAGCTCTTGACCGACGGCCGCACCGACCTGCTCGACGGCTTCGTGTCCAGCCGCACCAACCGCAAGTTCAAGGCGTTCCTGGTGCGCCAGCCCGACGGCAAGGTGGGCTTCGAGTTCGAGCCGCGTCCTGAAAAGCCGGGCCGCGCGCCGGGCAAGACGGCGGCAAAGACGGCCACCAAGACGGCAGCGAAGAAGGCGCCGGCCAAAAAGGCCGCGGTGAAGAAGACCGCCACGAAGACGGCAACCAAGACGGCGACCAAAACCGCCGCCAAGAAGGCCGTGAAGAAGGCGGCGCCGAAGAAAACGGCGTCGTAGGATGGGTGAAGCGCGAGGATGTGCCAACAAGCACACCGGCACATATCGCGCGCAACCCTTCAAGCAGCGGTGATGTCTTGACCGCTCCCGCCATCATGGACCAACGCCCGGGCAACCGGGCGTTTTCCATTGTTGGACGGCAGGCGCTGGGGTATTGTTTACGCCAAATAGCTGCAACCCAATCAAATTCCGAGGACGACATGACCCACAGCCCCGATTTCACTACCCGCCGCCGCGTGCTGGCCGCTGCCGGGGCGCTGGCCGGCGTCAGCCTGCTCAATGGGCGCGTCGCGTTCGCGCAACCCAAGCTGGGCCGCGTCGTCTACGGCCAGGGCAGCATCGACCCCTTTTTCGCGGCCGGCTACGTCGCGCTGAAAAAGGGCTATTTCAGCGAAGGCGGCCTGGACGTCGAATACCTGAATTCGCAAAGCGGCCCGCGCACCAACCAGTTGCTGGCGGCCGGCCAAATCGTGTTCGGCGCCACGGCGGCCACCGCCGCCCCCGCACTGACCATCGCCGGCAAGCCCGCGACGCTCGTGTTCGGCTTTGACCGCAAGCTCACCTACGCCAACGTCATCGTGCGCCGCGAAGACTTCGACAGCGGCAAGATCAAGTCGCTGAAAGACCTGGCCGGCAAGCGCGTGGGCGCCACCCAGCCGCAGTCCAGCACCTGGCTGATGGCGCTGTACCTGATGCAGAAGGCCGGCGTGGCCGACAAGGTGGACATCCGCCCGCTGGGCGACCTGGCCACCATGCTGGGCGCGCTCAAGACCGGGTCGGTGTCGGCCAGCATGGCCACCATGTCCATGATGGAACAAGCCCGCCAGGAAGGCTGGGGCGTGCCCATTTTCGACGCCACCACCGAAAGCTCTTGGAACGAATTCATGGGCGGCGACGTCCCCGGCATCGCGGCGCTGACGCTGGAAGACACCATCCAGAAACGCCCCGAAGTGGTGCAGGCCTTTGTGACCGCGATGGTCAAGGCGCAGGACTTCATCACCGCCAACACCGCCGCCGGCATCACCGACGTCATCTACGACGACTACCTCAACGCCTTCCCGCGCGCCGCCATCGAGAAGACGCTGGGCGTCTATAAGGACACGGTGTTCCTGAAGGACAACCTCATCACCGAAGACGCGTACAACCGCATGACGGCCATCATGGGCGACGGCCGCCAGTTCTCCAACGACGAGATCAAGACGGTGCCCTACGCCAAATGCGTGAACATGGGCTTCGTGCGGAAAGCGCGGGGCCTCTGATGATCACGCTGGACAAAGTCGGCAAGGCGTACCAGTCGCGCCAGGGCACGACGCATGCGGTGGGCGAGGTCAGCCTGACGATCGAACAAGGCGAATTCGTGTCCATCGTCGGCCCCTCGGGCTGCGGCAAGAGCACGCTGCTGAACATGATCGCCGGCTTCCTGCGGCCCACCACCGGCACCATCCGCGTGGACGGCCAGGTGGTGGACGGTCAGGTGCCGCCCGCGCTGGGCTACATCTTCCAGAAAGACACCTTGCTGCCCTGGTTCAGCGTCAAGAAGAACGTGGCGCTGGGCCTGAAGTTCCAGGGCGTGGCCGCCGACAAGATCGACCGCCGCGTGGCCGAACTGCTGGAACTGGGCCACCTGGGCGCCTTTGCCGACGCCTTCCCGCACCAGTTGTCGGGCGGCATGCGCCGGCGCGTGGCGCTCTTGATGAGCCTTGCCGTCGAGCCCCGCATCCTGCTGCTGGACGAGCCGTTCGGCGCACTGGATACCCACACCAAGACGCACCTGCACCGCGAACTGATGGAGATCTGGCGCAAGCTGGGCCAGACGATCGTCATGGTCACGCACGACCTGGACGAAGCCATCCTGCTGTCGGACCGCGTGGTGGTGCTGTCCGGCCCGCCCAGCCGCGTGCTGCTGGACGAACGCATCCACATCCCGCATCCGCGCGACGTCTTCACGCTGCGTGAAACGCCGCAGTTCGTCGCCCACGTGCAAAGCCTCTGGAGCGTGCTGGGCCAGCAGTTCCGCGCCGCCGCCTGAATCCCCCCGCGTCATGATCCCGACTGAAACCTCTGATTCCCTGCAGGACCAGCTGCGGCTGGACCGCCGCGCCGGCATTGCCCGCCGCGTGCGCATCACCTTGTGGCAAGTGCTGATCCTTGCCGTCATCCTGGGCTCGTGGGAGACGCTGACGCGCATCCCGTGGTTCACCCAGAACACGCTGTTCGACCCCTTTTTCATCAGCCAGCCGTCGCGCGTGGCGGTGCGGCTGTGGGAATGGATGCAGCCCGGGCCGCGCTCGGTCTGGCCGCACTTGTGGCTGACGCTGCAGGCCACGATGGTGGGGTTGGTCGTAGGCGTGGGCAGCGGCTTCATCGTCGGCATGACGCTCAGCCGCAGCCGCTTCCTGGCCGATGTGTTCAACCCGTTCATCGTGGCATTTAACTCGATGCCGCGCATCGCGTTCGTGCCGCTCATCACCATGTTCTTCGGCCTGGGGCTGGCCTCCAAGGTGGTGACGTCCTGGTTTGTGGTGTTCTTCCTGGTGTTCTTTAACACCTACAAGGGCGGCCGCAGCGTCGAACGCGAACTGGTGGACTTCTGCCGCACGCTGGGCGGATCGCCGCGCCAGATCCTGTGGCGGGTGCGCATCCCGACGGCAGCGGCATGGACGTTCGCCGCCTTACCCAACGCCATCAGCTTCGCGCTGATCGGCGTGGTGCTGGCCGAATTCGTGGGATCCACCACCGGCATGGGCTACCTGATGATCACCGCGCTGGCCACACTGAACGCCACCGACATGTTCGCCGCCGTGACGCTGTTGTCCATCGTCGGCATCGCGCTGGTTTATTGTGTGACGTGGCTGGAGCGGCGCCTGCTGCACTGGGCGCCCGAGTTCAGGGAATAGCGAGACTCGCCCTCGAAACGCAAGGCGATGGAGAATTGATTTGAAGACACTACCTTATCTGCGCAACTTCGATCTGACCGGCCAGGTGGCGCTGGTCACCGGGTCCGCGCGCGGACTGGGCTTTTGCATTGCGCGGGCGCTGGCGGGCTGTGGCGCGCGCGTGCTGATCAACGGGCGCAACGCCGCAGCCGTGGATGCCGCCGTGGCCGATCTGACGGCCGCCGGCCTGGACGCGCATCCCTTGCCGTTCGATGTCAGCGACGACGCCGACATGGCGCGCGCGTTCCAGCGCATCGACGACAAGCATGGACGCCTGGACGTGCTGGTGAACAACGTGGGCGCCCGCAACCGCAAGACCTTGCGCGACACCAGCCCCGCCGAAATCCGCGAGCTGATCGACACGGATCTGGTCGCCGGCATGCTGCTAGCCAAGTTCGCGGCCGAGCGCATGGTGCGCCAGGGGGGCGGCCGGTTGATCGCGATCACGTCGGTGGTGGGCGAACTGGCGCGCGCGGGCGACGCCGTGTATCCGGCGGCCAAGCAGGGGCTCACCGGCATGGTGCGCGCCCTGGCCGCGGAATTCGGCGGCCACCACATCACCAGCAACGCGATCGCGCCGGGCACCTTCGCAACCGAAACCAATGCGGAAATGGTGGCGGACCCCGAAGTCGGCCCGCGCATCGCGGCCCGCAACCCGACGGGGCGGTGGGGCGAACCGGAAGAAATCGCCGGCGCGGCAGTATTCCTGGCATCCCCGGCCGCGTCTTACGTGAACGGACACGTCCTGGTCGTGGACGGCGGGCTATCGATTCAGTTTTAAGGTGCGTCAGCGGCTTGCGCGATGGGTGAAGCGCACGGCAGCGCCTGCCGCGCGCAACCCATCATCCGCCCTGCGCCAGAATCAGGTCGTCTCGTCCTGATACCAGACGCCTTCGGCCAGCATCATCTTCTGATGGCCGTGGCCTGCGGGCATCATCGGGAAGCAATTTTCCTGCGCTGACACCGCCACGTCCAGGAAGTAGGGGCCGTCATGCGCCAGGCATTCGGCCAGCGCGGCCTCCAACTTCGCCGGGTCGTCCACCCGCGCTGCGCCCCAGCCGAACGCCCGCGCCAGCGCCACGAAATCGGGCAGCGACGCGTTGTAGCTGTGGCTGTAGCGGCCGCCGTGGATCAGTTCCTGCCACTGGCGCACCATCCCCATATAGCCGTTGTTGCACAGCACGACCTTCACGGGCGTCTGGTGCTGCATGGCCGTGGACAGTTCCTGGATATTCATCAATACCGACGCGTCGCCGCTGACGCAGACCACCGTCTTGTCCGGATGCGCCACCTGCGCGCCGATCGCGGCCGGCACGCCATAGCCCATGGTGCCGGCGCCGCCCGAGGTCAGCCAGCGGTTCGGTTTGTCGAAACGCAGGTACTGCGCGGCCCACATCTGGTGCTGGCCCACGTCGGTGGACACGATGGCGTCACGGTCGGCCAGCGCAGCATTCAGGCTGGCCATCAAATGCTGCGGCAGGATCGCGTCGGCGGCGGGCGTGAAACCCAGGCAATCCTGGCTGCGCCACGTATCGATGCGCTTGAACCAGGGCGCCAGGCGCGCCGCGTCCATCGGCTCGTCGCCCAGCTCGGCACGCAGCGCCCGCACCAGCGGTAGGCAGTCGCCCACCAGCGCCACGTCCACCCGCACCACCTTGTTGATCGACGCCGGGTCGATGTCGATATGGATCTTGCGCGCATGCGGGCAGAATTCCGAGATCTTGCCGGTGATGCGGTCGTCAAAACGGGCGCCGATGCAGACGACGAGGTCGGCGTTGTGCATGGCCAAGTTGGCCTCGACCGTGCCATGCATGCCCAGCATGCCTACGAACTGCGGGCTGGACGCGGGGAAGGCCCCCAGGCCCATCAGCGTCAGGGTGCACGGCGCGCCGGTGTGGCGGACCAGGTCGGCGAACGCTTCGCAAGCCTCCGGGCCGGCATTCACCAGCCCGCCGCCGCCGTAGAAGATGGGACGCTTGGCCTGCGCGATCAGCGCGGCGGCGCGGCGCACGGCCGACTGCGGCAACTTGGGCGCCAGCTTGCCCGACTGGCGGCGCGCACGCAGCGCGGCCAGCTTTTGCTGCGAGGGCAGGCCGGGCACGTCGTCATCCGCATCGCGCGGCACGGCCAACTGCACGTCTTTCGGAAAGTCCACCAACACGGGGCCCGGACGGCCCTGGCGGGTCAGCTCGAACGCCCGGGACACCACATTGGCCACGTCGTCCACGGCGCGGATCTGGGTGTTCCACTTGGTCACGGAACGCGAGATGCCGATGGCGTCGCATTCCTGGAAGGCGTCGGTGCCGATGGCCGCAGTGGACACTTGGCCGCTGACGCACAGCACCGGGATCGAATCGCACATGGCGTCCAGCAAGCCCGAGGTGGTGTTGGCCATTCCCGGGCCGGAGGTCACGAACACCACGCCGGTGCGACCGGTGCTGCGGGCGTACCCTTCGGCGGCATGCACGGCCGCCTGTTCGTGGCGCACCAGCACATGGCGCAGGCGCGGCTCGGCATACAGCGCGTCGTACAGCGGCAGGACCGCCCCGCCGGGGTAGCCGAACACGGTGTCCACACCGTGCGCAATCAGCGTATCGAGCAGAATCTTCGCGCCGTTGGAAACGGCGGGTTCAGTGGCGGCAAGCGCGGCGGCGGCGGTGGGGTGCAGGCGATCGTTCATGCTATCTATCTTATTCGTAGGCTTGAAGAATTTTTATCTTCTTTTCCACGATTACCGGCCGAACGGAGTAAATTTATCTTAGATTTGGAGGAATCAAAGAAAATGAACCTGGACAAGTTTGATCTGGCCATTCTGAAGGTGCTGCAAGAGAACGCGCGCGCCAGCCTGAACGACATCGGCGCGGCAGTGGGCCTGTCGTCCACGCCGTGCTGGAACCGCATCAAGCGCATGGAAAGCGCCGGGGTGATCCGCGGCTACACCGTAGACATCGATCCGGCCAGCCTGGGCTTCATGGACACGGTGATCGTGCACGTCACGCTGGAAAGCCACAGCGAGGAAACGCTGTACGAGTTCGGCCGCGCGCTGGCGGCCATCCCCGAAGTGCTGGAGGCCTTTCTGGTGTCGGGCGACTACGACTACTACATCCGCATCGCCGTGCGCGACACCCGCGACTACGAACGCCTGCTGCGCGAACAGCTCTACCGCATCCCCGGCATCCGCCACAGCAAATCCTGCTTCGTGCTGCGCCGCCTGAAGGAAACCATGCTGCCGCTGACCGGGCCGGCGGGGTAAACCGCCCTCAACGCAGCACGAACCCCACCGGTTCGGCCGCCTCGGGCAGCGGACGCACGCCCAGGCCCTCCAGGAGGTCGATCTCGATCACGCGGGCCAGCGCAGACAGCGGCAGGTCGTTCTCTTCCAGGCCGAAGGGATCTTCCAGCTCGTCGCCCAGCGCGTCCAGCCCGAAGAAGGTATAGGCGATGATGATGACCGCCACCGGGGTCAGGTATTCCAGCGTGCCCACCAGGCCGAACGGCAGCAGCAGGCAGAACAGCCACGCCGTGCGATGCAGCAGCAGCGAATAGGCGAACGGACAGGGCGTGAACTTGATGCGTTCGCAGGCGGCCTGGATGGCGGCGCACTGCGCCACGCGCTGGGTCAGGCCCTGATAGAGAATGTCGCTGAGCTCGCCGCGCCGCAGACAGGCCGCCAGGTCGCGGTTGATCGCCATGAGCAGCGCGTCCGGCACATTGCGGCAACCGGCCAGCGTGTCCAGTTCGTCTTGCTGCACCCAGGGGCGCACGGCCTCCACCATGTCCTGGCCGCGCAAGCGCGCCGCCAGCCCGTACCCGAAACCGATGCAACGCCGCACCAGCCGTTCCTGCACCGGGTTGGCCGTGCTGGCCGCCAGCAGCACCGCGCTTTCCCGCGCCAGGCTGCGCGCCTGCACGATCAGGTCGCCCCACTGCTTGCGGGCTTCCCACCAGCGGTCATAACAGACGTTGTTGCGAAAGCCCATGAAGACCGACAACGCCAGGCCGAAGAGCGAGAAGGGCACCGCGGTCAGGTGCGCGGGCGAAAACAGCTGGCGGTGGTACATCCACACCACCACGCAGGACAGCAGCGTGATGACGAGAATCCGGCTGAAAATGCGCGGGATGATGGAGCCGCGCATGATAAAGAACAAGGCCAGCGCAGAGGGACGCGGACGGACGATCATGATGAATATCAAGTAAGGACAAGGCGCGCTCACTATACGCCTGTCGTCCTGTCAAAGACGCGTCGATATAATTCTGTTTCGTCTCACCGCTTTCACCAGGCCTCCATGACCTCCGAAGACACCCCGATCAAGCCCTGGCATGTCGTCCGCCGCTCCAAGCTGCACGGCAACGGCGTCTTCGCCGCCCGCAAGATCCCCGCGGGCACGCGCATCATCGAATACGGCGGCGCGCGCATCAGCGCCAAGGAAGCCGACCGCCGCCACCCGACCAACCCCGACGATCCCTTCCACACCTTCTTCTTCGCGCTCAGCTCCGGCCGCGTAATCGACGGCGGCGACGAAGGCAACGACGCCCGCTGGATCAACCATTCCTGTGAGCCCAACTGCGAGGCCCAGGAAGGCAAGCACGGCAAGCGCGTTTACATCGTCGCCTTGCGCGACCTGCCGCGCGGCACGGAACTGTCGTACGACTACGGCCTGGTCCTGGACGGCCGCATCACCAAGGCGCTGAAGGAAGGCTACCGCTGCCTGTGCGGCACCCCCCCGTGCCGCGGCACGATGCTGGCGCTGCCGAAAAAGAAAAAGAAGAAAGCAGAAACGCCCGCAACGGCAAACGTCGTGGAAGCGGCCGAAACCGCCGAATCGGCAACCGCGGCAAAAACACCCGCCACGGCAAAGTAAGACAGCCCAACCTCCAGCCGACGCGCCCCCGCACCCGCAAGACACCCCAATGCCAAAAACGGCCGCCCGCGCGGCCTTTTTTGGCGACCCCGCAAGATCCTCCATCTCCACACGGCCCGGCAGAAAAATGCCAAGCACACCCCCCGTCCCAGAGGCGGTGAAGTGTCGAAACCAGAGCCTGGCGCGGGGGCGGGCCGGGGGGCGAGGGGAGTCGATGCGCCCAAGGGAATCTGAAGGAACTGCCAAAGGCAGTGACGAAGATGACGCAGGGGCAGTCCGGAGCGAAGGCTCCGGACCGCAATCGTTGACCCGCGCCCCCCGGCCCGCCCCCGCGCCAGGCGTCTCAAGAACCGACCACCTGCGTCCCCAAAATCCAAATCCCTCACTTGCAATAAGCATATTCCGACACAAAATCCCGACAGGCGTACAATCCAGAAAGTCGTTAACACGACATGCAGTACGTCTTCAGGGCGGGGTGCGATTCCCCACCGGCGGTATGCCATGCAATGTGGTGAGCCCGCGAGCGCCCGGCGTCCTTCACGGACATCGGGGTCAGCAGATCTGGTGAGATGCCAGAGCCGACGGTCATAGTCCGGATGAGAGAAGATGTGCCGGCACATTCCCGATTGCCCGGGCGCACCTGCGCCTGGACGACCGTATTGCGTTCGGCTGTCGATTAGCCCTGAAACGTTTTTCGCCCCCTTCATTTGCGAGAGCGTTTCAATGTCCACCCTCAATACCCAGCAGTCCCTCCCCAGCCTGGCTTCACAGCCCTTCGCCGCTCGTCTGCAGCGCGCCCTGCATCATCTGCGCCTGGGCCGCCCCGTCATCCTCATGGACGACTTCGACCGCGAAAACGAGGCCGACCTGATCGTCGCCGCCGACAAGCTGACCGTGCCCGTCATGGCCCAGCTGATCCGTGACGGCAGCGGCATCGTCTGCCTGTGCCTGCCCGGCGAGACCCTCGACCGCCTGGAACTGCCCCCGATGGTCCAGCGCAACCAGAGCCGCTTCGCCACCGCCTTCACCGTTTCCATCGAAGCGCGCGAAGGCGTCAGCACCGGCGTATCCGCCGTTGACCGCGTCACCACCATCCGCGCCGCCATCTCGCCTTCGGCCCAAAGCGAAGACATCGTCAGCCCCGGCCACGTGTTCCCGCTGCGCGCCCAGCCCGGCGGCGTGCTGACCCGCCGCGGCCACACCGAAGGCTCGGTCGACCTGGCGGTCCTGGCCGGCCTGCGCCCGGCCGGCGTGCTGTGCGAACTGATGAACGCGGACGGCACCATGATGCGCGGCGCGTCGCTTGAGCGCTACGCCGCCCAGCACGGCCTGGTGGCGCTGACCATCGCCGAACTGGCCGACCATCTGCAAAAGCTCAAGGACGGCCAGGCCGAAACCGTGGACGACGAAGTCCTGGAAATGGCGGCAACCGTCTAAGTCCGGCAAACGCATCGGCGCCGTGGCGAACCACGGCCCCGATGCATTAATGCGTCATGCCCGGGCAGGGCGCCGCAACGCCAAGGCCACGAAAACGGCGGCCAACGCGCACGTCCCGCCCATCAGATACACCGCGCCATACCCCTGCGCGCCCGCCAGCCAACCCGCCGCCGGGCCGCTGATGCCCAGCGCCACGTCCAGGAACGCCACATACGCCCCCATGGCTGCGCCCCGGCTTGCCGCCGGCACGCGGCGCACGGCTTCCACGCCAAACGACGGAAACGCCAGCGAATAGCCCGCGCCGGTCAGCAGCGCGCCGCCATACGCCCACAGCGGCGTCGCGCCCGACCAGATCAGCCACTGGCCCACGGCCTCGACCACCACGCATACCAGCGCCACGCGCGCGCCGCCCAGCTTGTCCGGCAGGCCGGCAAAGAACACCCGGGCCAGGATGAAGCCCACCCCGAAGGCGCTGAACATCCACGCCGCGCCGTCCCAGCCGCGCTCCGCGAAGAACAGGCTGACGAATGCAGTGATGACGCCGAACCCCACACTCGTCAACGCCAGGCCCATGCCCGGCAACAGCACCATGCCCAGCACGCGGTAGAAGGGCGTGCGCACGCCGCCTACGGCCGCCACCCCGCGCTGCGGCAGCACCAGCGCCAAGGCCGCCAGCGGAATCAGGACCGTCGCCCACGCAATGCCCGCGAATCCCGCCGCGCCATACAACCGCATGCCGGCGGGCGCGCCCAGCGCATACGCGGCGTAGATGGCCACGCCCACCCAGGCCATCACGCGGCCGGCATTCTGCGGCCCCACGCGGCCCACGCCCCAGCTGAGCGCGCCGGTGGCGATCAGGCTTTCCGCGCATCCCATCAGCGCGCGGCCCGCCAGCAAGACGGCCAGCGCCGCCTGAGGCTGCGACGAGAGCGCCTCGGCCAGCACATACAGCAACCCGGCCGCCACACCCAGCACGAAGCCCGCCACCACGGCGCGCTTGGCGCCGCGGCGATCGACCAGCGCGCCGGAATACGCTCGCGACAACAAGGCGGCGGCGAACTGCAGGCCCGCCACCACGCCCACCACCAGCGCACTCATGCCCAGCGTGCCATTCACATACAACGGCAATACCGGCATCGGCAGGCCGACCATGAAAAATCCGATGAACACCGCCAGGACCAACGGCAGCAACTGCGCAAACACGGAGCGCACGGGTCCGTGGGCCGCGGGCAATGCCGCGGCCGTCGAAACGTTCGACATGAAAAATCCTTGAAAGGGTCATGACAATCCGAAACCATCGCGGAGAATTCGTCGATGGCATAATCCGCGCTTGCGGGTGACAAATCGGATTGCCTGCTGCAAATTTTATGAGCCGAAGCTCAGGTTTGATACTCGCCTTTCCACGCATCCATGACCGACATCCCACAGCCCCGAAAATCGCCGCGCCAGCTTAGATCGCAGCACACCGTCGACACGATCCTGCAGGCGACGGCTCGCGTTTTGGCCGCCAACGGCTATGCGGGCACCAACACCAACCTGATCGCCGAAACCGCGGGCGTCAGCGTCGGGTCGCTGTACCAGTACTTTCCGAACAAGAACGCGTTGATCGCCGCGCTGCATCAGCGCCACGACAACGAGATGCTGGATGTCATCGACAACGTGCTGAACAGCAACCCCGCGGCCACGCTCGAAGAGCGCGTGGCCGCTATCGTCCAGGCGATGCTGCACGCGCACCTGCTGGAGCCCGCGCTGCACCGCGTGCTGGAACGCGAGTTCCCGCTGTTCGACACGCCGCGCGAACACAGCCTGGCCGATCAGGACATCCATCGCCGCATGCGGCACCTGCTGGAACTGCACCGCGCAGAAATCGCGCAACAAGACCGCGACCTGGCGACCTATGTGGTGCTGCGCATCATGGAATCGCTGGTGCATGCGGCAGCGCTGGAGCCGCCCGCCGGGTTTTCCGCTGCGCAGCTTGAACGGGCCGTAGTGGATGCGGTGATGGGGTATCTGGCGACGCCGGGCGGCGCCGCGCCGCGCAAGAAGGCAAGTGCTGCCAAGGCCGGCAAACCCGCGGCAGCGGCCAAGAAAGCCACGCGCCGGAAAACCGCCGCCTAAACGGCTGGCCCGCAGTTAGCGATTAGCAGTTAGCGATTAGCGGTTGGCGATCAGCGGCTGGCGTCTTCGGCCATGCGGGCCAGGCAATCCGATGCCTTGCCCACCACGATGCGGGCGCTACACGCCAGCATCAGGTTCAGGTTCAGGCCGAAGTCTTCGACGGTGTAGCCCTCGGCATCCACCATGCGCGACACGCCATCGTCTGCTGCCGCCCCCACCGCCACCTGGTCGACCAGCGAGCCGGCCTGGCCGGTATAGCCCCACACCGGCTTGCCGCAGGCGATGGCATAGCCCACTTCAAAGGCCGTGCCGGAATCGGGTTCGGCGCCGCGAAAGGCATTCAGGTTGGCCATCACCATGTCGGCGCGCCGGATCAGCGCCACGTTCTCGCGGTAGATCCACTGCGCCAGCGCGGGGCCCGACAAGTCCTTGGGCGCCATGTTATCCAGCGGAAACAACCCGTCGAAACCGTAGGTGGCGCACAGCGCCTTGAGCCGCTGGCCGTGCGCCACGGCATCGGGCAGGAATACGTCGAAACCCGCGAGATACACGCTGCGCATAAGGGCTTACTCCGGTTCTGAAACGTTGAAGGCTTCACCGGTGGCGAAAAACGAGCCGCCGGCCAGGTAGTGCACCGAACGCCGGTCGTCGTGCGGGAAGTGCCAACGGTTGTCCGAAAACACGTCCGGCGCCGCCCACGCGGCGACGACCTCGCCGATGAACAGATCATAAGCCTGTTGGTTGTGCGGTTCGGGCACGACCTTGCATTCCAGCCAGCCCAGGCAGCCGGCCACCAGCGGCGCGCCGATCTTGCTGGCGGGAAACGTCGACAGGCCGCTTGCCTGGAATTTGTCTTCCCCGCGCCCCGATTCCGAGCCCACCTTCAACGTGGCGGCCGCCTGCGCGCGCGACGGGATGCACAGCGCGAATTCCCCCGACGCTTCGATCAATTCGCGCGTGTAGGTGTTCTTGTCCACCACCACCAGCATCTTGGCCGGGTTGAAGTCCAAGGGCATCGCCCAGGCGGCCGCCATGACGTTGCGCGCGTCGCCGTGGGCGCTGGTCACCAGCACCGTGGGGCCATGGTTCAGCAGCAGGTAAGAGCGGGGCAGGTCAACGGCTTGGATGTTGGACATGGCAGGGGCTTAGAACATGCCGTTCTGATTGGCGGGGTTTTCGGGGATTTCCTGGCTGACGTCCCAGTGCTCGACGATCTTGCCCTTATCCACGCGGAAGATATCCACAACCGCCTGGCCGCGGTCTTCCGGCGAATCGCGCCACTGGTTATGGATCACCACCAGGTCGCCCTCGGCGATCACGCGCTTGATCTCGACGATGGCTTGCGGATGCTGGTCGAAATAGGGCGGGAAGAAATCCACCATCGGCCCGACGCCGTCGCGCATGTAGGGGTTGTGCTGCACGTAGTTGGGGCTGACGTACAGGCGTACCGCCTCGTCGATCTCGCGGTCCTGGAACATCATCCGGAAGAACGCCGTGACGATCTCCTTGTTCGACTGGGGCGCAGCCGCAAGCGCTGGCGCGGCTGCCAGGCAGTGGGAGGCGACCAGCGCACAGGCGGCCAACGATTTCAACTTCATACGCATACAGGACAACTCAGGATGACGCCGGCTGGCGGCCTGCCAGTTTACAAATAAAAACGCAGGTTCCGACCCTGCCGCACAATGAAAAAAGGAGCCCTTGACGGGCTCCTTTTTCCTTGCCTGGCGGGCGGATCAGTATCCGACGGTGAAGCGCCGGCGCGAATGCTTGGGCGTCTCGATCTCATCGGCCAGCGCAATGGCGTAGTCTTCCATCGAGATCCAGCTCTTGCCTTCTTCGTCGGCCAGCAAGTGGTCGTCACCCACGCGGAACGTGCCCGTGCGCTCACCCGGCTCGAACAGCGCGGAGGGCGACAGGAAAGTCCAGTTCAGCACCTTTTCCTGGCGCAGCGTATCCAGGAACACGACGCCGGCGCGGGCCTCGGGCTTGTAGGCGTCGGGGAATTCCGGGGTGTCGATCAACAGCTTGCCGGGCGCCACCAACAGGCTGCCCGCGCCGCCCACGACCAGCAGGCGCGGCACGCCGGCGTTCTTCACGGCGGCCAGCAAGGGGCGCGCGTCGGTCGACACGAAACGCGTGGCACTGACGACGGCGTCGTGGCCGGTCAACAACGGCGTCAGGGTTTCGGGATCAGTGGCGTCGCCCTGCTGGATGGTCAGGCCGGGCTGCGCGTTCACGTCGGCCGGATTGCGGGCGATGCCCGTCACCTGGTGGCCGCGTTTGATCAATTCGTCGGCCACGCGGGAACCTACGCGGCCGGTAATGCCGATCAATGCGATTTTCATGGTCTTGCTCCTTGGGAGGGAAGCCGGAGCGGGCGGCGCACGATGCGCCGCGACACGCTCCGGTTCGGGCAAATCCATACTATTCGGTCAAATCCGAACAAAAAACCCAATAAACCGGAAGAGTTTTTTGCAATTCATGCATCAATCGGCCGGATTCAACCTGCGTTGCGCTGCGCCTGATAGACCTGCAAGTGCGAATACGCCACCCGCAGATAAGTCGCGTCCACGCCCAGCGTGCGGGCGCGCCGCACCATGTCGCCCACGATGTGGTCGGCCTCGACCGGCAGGCCCTGGCGCAGGTCGCGGAACATGGACGCCGTCATGGGTTGCGTGCGGTCGCTCATCAGCTTTTGCGCGAAGGCATCGGCTTCGGGGCGGACGGCATGGCCGGACGCAGCCGCCACGGCTTGCGATTCCTGCAGCAGGCTTTTCAGGATGTCGATGCCGTCGTCGGTGGACGCGATCTGTCCGATCGCGCCGCGCATCAGGCAGGTGCCGGCGGCCAGCGTCGTCAGCATGACGTACTTTTCCCAGATGTCCTGGTGGATGTCTTCGCTCAGGCGGCTGACGTATTCGCCGCCGGCCAGCGCTTGCTCCAGCGCCACGCAGCGTTCGCTGCGGGCCGGGCCCGCGCGTTCGCCGAAGACGATGCTGGCATGCTTGCCCAGGTGCACCACTTCGCCCTCCGGGCCGAGCGTGGCGTTGATCTGGCACAGCCCGCCCAAGACGCGGTGCGGCTCGAATTCGCGGTCCAGCACGTCGTATTGCAGCACGCCGTTCATGATGGGCAGCACCGCCGTATCCGGGCCGACCGCGGGGCGGATGGCGTCGATGGCGCTGGCCAGGTCATAGGCCTTGCAGCTGAGCACGACCACGTCGTACTGGCCTTGCAGGGTCTGCTGCGTGGCAAGCTTGGGGTGCAGCGTGGCGTCGCCGAACGGGCTCTGGATGCGCAAGCCCTGTTCGCGGATCCGGGCCGCGCGCGGTTCGCGCACCAGGAAGGTCACGTCCGCGCCCGCCTGGGCGGCGCGTCCGCCGAAATAACCGCCGGTGCCGCCGGCACCCAAGAACAACAACCGCATTTGTCTCTCCTGTAGCTGCCCGCCTGTTTCGCGGGCTGATACGGAATTATGCGCTTGGCACGGCGGCGGGCGCATCCTGCAAGCGCCCGCTGCCCACACGCCGGACAGGCGCTTTCGGGAAGCGACCGGCTCAGACTGCGTGGTTGTGTTCCGCCCAGGCTTCGTAGCCGCCGCGCAGCGCCCAGGTCTTGGGATAGCCGGCCGCGCGCAGGCGCGAGGCCAGCAGCGCAGCCGACACTTCGTTGGGGCAGGCGCAATACACCACGATGTCGGACTCCAGCGCGCCCGGGTCCAGCGCCGGCAGCGGCGCCTTCAGGTCCACGGCGATGGCGCCCGGAATGCGTTCGGCATCGCGCTGCGCTTCGGGACGCACGTCGAAGACCACCGTGTTGCGGCCGTCCTGGCGCCATTGCATCAGTTCGTCCACGGACAAGCGGGGGATGACGCGCAGGCTGCGCAGCAGGATCCGGCGGCGCAGGAAACGCGTGAGGATATACAGCGCCAGCACCGCCGCCAGCACGCCCAGCCCCATGGCGCCGTAGGTGCCCAGGATTTCCAGCACGTCGTTGACCACGCTGTGGAACAAGCCGCCCAGCAGCAAGGCCGAACCCGCCCAGATCATGGCGCCCACCAGGTCATAGAGCAGGAAGCGGCGGTAGGCGGTGCCCGTCAGGCCCGCCATGACGGTGGACAGCGCACCCGCGCCGGGCAAGAACTTGCACACCAGCAGCGCCCGCACGCCAATGCGCAGGTACAGGCGCTGCGTCTGGCGGATGCAGGAATCCTGCGACAGCGACATCTTGCAGATCACGCCCAGCAGGCGCGCGCCGTAACGGCGGCCGGCAACATACCAGAGGGAGTCGGCCAAGAGGCAGGCCACGGTGGCCGCCAGCCATGGCGTCAGCCATCCGGCCGCGCCGCCCAAGGCACCCGCCGCGATCAGCATGGGATAGGCGGGCACGGGCAGGCCCGCCTGTTCGACCAGGACGTTCGCGAACACCAGCCACCCGCCGTACTGCTCGAGCAGCAATTGAATGTCTTGCATGGACCTTCCAGCTTGCCGCGCGGAGCGCAGCTTATCGCTCGATTTTAGGCGCGCCGCGGCCCGTCAGGCGCGTTGCCGGCGCTTCATGCACCGCAACACGGCGTTTCACGCGCGGCACGTCCATCCCGTGGGACACGGCGCACCATCTTGGTGCCACGTTTCCCCGCCGAGGTGCCTATAATCCTGCCCGTTCATCAGGTTTCCCCGACTTGTCGCAGGAATGCCTCATGGCATACAACTTGCTTCGCCTGGACTGGCTGCGCACCGACCATTCGGATGGGACGCGCCCCGGCGCCCCCATCCCCATGACTGATCCCACGCCTACGTTTTCGTCCGCTTGCGCCGACCCTGCCTGCCGGCGGCCGCAGCCAGGCATCCGCATCGTCGCCCCATCGGTTCCCCCTTTCCATCCCCGCGAAGGAGTCTCCCGCATGAAATCCCTGTCCACCCCGTCCGTCGGCGGCATCGCCCGCCGCGGCCTGCTCAAGCTGGCGGCCGCTGCCGCCGCTGGCGCCTTGCTGTTCTCGGGCGCGGCGCAAGCCCAGGCCCCGGCCAAGACCCGCGTCGCCGCCATCTACACGGTGCCGGTCGAGCAGCAATGGGTGTCGCGCATCCACAAGGCGCTGACCGCCGCCCGCGACCGTGGCGAGATCGAATACACCTTCTCGGAAAACGTCACCAACGCCGACTACGAGCGCGTCATGCGCCAGTACGCCGAGCAGAGCAACAAGCTGGTGGTGGGCGAAGCCTTCGCGGTGGAAGCCGCCGCCCGCAAGGTGGCCAAGGACTATCCGCAGACCGCCTTCCTGATGGGTTCCTCGGGCAAGCCGCAGCAGCCCAACTTCTCGGTGTTCGACAACTACATCCAGGAACCTGCCTACCTGACCGGCATGATCGCCGGCGGCATGAGCAAGACCGGCAAGATTGGCCTGGTCGGCGGCTACCCCATCCCCGAAGTGAACCGCCTGATGCAAGCCTTCATCGAAGGCGCCAAGGAAGTGAACCCGAAGGCCGAATTCACCGTGACCTTCATCGGTTCGTGGTTCGATCCCCCGAAGGCCAAGGAAGCGGCCTTCGCCATGATCGACAAGGGTGCGGACGTGCTGTACGCCGAACGTTTCGGCGTGTCGGACGCGGCAAAGGAACGCGGCAAGCTGGCCATCGGCAACGTGATCGACACGCAGCCGCAGTACCCGGAAACGGTGGTGGCATCGGCGTTGTGGAGCATGGAGCCCACGATCGACGAAGCGCTCAAGCAAGTGAAGGCCGGCACGTTCAAGGCGGCCGACTTCGGCCAATACTCGCTGATGAAGCACAACGGTTCGTCGCTGGCGCCGCTGGGCACCTTTGAATCGAAGATCCCGGCCGAGCTGATCGCCCGCGTGCAGGCCAAGCAAAAGGCCATCCTGGACGGCAGCTTCACGGTGCAAGTCGTCGACAAAGAACCCAAGTCCTCGGCACGATGAACCAAGCGCCTCTCGCCCTGCAACTGACGGGGATCACCAAGCGCTTCGGCAGCCTGACGGCCAATGACGATATCTCGCTGACGCTTCGGCAAGGCGAAGTCTTGGCCCTGCTGGGCGAGAACGGCGCCGGCAAATCGACCCTGGTGTCGATCCTGTTCGGCCACTATGTGGCCGACGCCGGCAGTATCGACGTCTTCGGCAAGCCCTTGCCGCCCGGCCGGCCCGACGCCGCGCTGGCGGCGGGCGTGGGGATGGTGCATCAGCACTTCACCCTGGCCGACAACCTGACGGTGCTGGACAACATCATGGTCGGCACCGAGTCGCTGTGGAAGCTGGCCTCCGGCCGCGGCGCGGCGCGCCGCCGCCTGGTCGAGCTGGGCCAGCGCTTCGGCCTGGGCGTGGACCCCGACGCGCGCGTGGGCGGGCTTTCCGTCGGCGAAAAGCAGCGCGTCGAGATCCTGAAAGCGCTGTACCGCGGCGCCCGCGTGCTGATCCTGGATGAACCCACCGCAGTGCTCACGCCGCAGGAAGTGCAAGACCTGTTCGCGACGCTGCGCGGCTTTGTCGACGAAGGCCTGGCCGTCATCTTTATTTCGCACAAGCTGGACGAGGTGATGGCCGTGTCGCGCCGCGTGGCGGTGCTGCGCCAGGGCAAACTGGTGGCCGAACGCGACACCGCCGGCACCAGCCCCGCCGAACTGGCGGAACTGATGGTGGGCCGCAAGGTCGTCATGCCGCGCGCCGAAGCGGTCGCCGCCGCCGAACAAGCCGCGCCGGTCGTGACCTTGTCGCAGGTCACCGTGCGCGACGGCCGGGATGGCGCGCCGCGCCTGGACAGCCTGGACCTGGTGGTCCACAAGCACGAGATCGTCGCGATCGCGGGAGTGGCCGGCAACGGCCAGCAGGCGCTGGTGTCGGTCCTGACCGGCCTGCGCCAGCCGTCCGACGGCACGATCCGGCTGGGCGCCGAACACGCAGCCGCGCCCACCACGCCGGCCGGCTGGACCGCGGCCCGCGTCGGCCGCATTCCGGAAGACCGCCACGGCGAAGGCATGATCGGCGACAGCCCGCTCTGGGAAAACGCCATCGTCGAAGACCTGAAGGACAAGCGCTTCGCGCGCTACGGCCTGATCCGCGCCCGCGCGGGCAAGGCGTATGCGGCCTCGCTGGCCAAGCAATTCGACGTGCGCGCGGCCTCGCTGGATGTGCGCACGCGCAGCCTGTCCGGCGGCAATATGCAAAAGCTGATCCTGGGTCGCACCTTGGCGCGCGAACCGCGCTTCATCGTGGCCGACCAGCCCACCTGGGGCCTGGACATCGGCGCCGTCGCCTACGTGCGTGAGCAGTTGCTGGCCGCCCGCGCGCGCGGCGCCGGCGTGCTGCTGGTGTCCGAAGACCTGGAAGAAATCTTTGCCCTGGCCGACCGCATCGCCGTGCTGTGCGGCGGCAAGCTGGTGGCCGTCAAGCCGGTGGCCGACTGGACGCCCGCCACCGTCGGCCTGGCCATGACGGGCACTCGCGCATGACGGCCCAGTCGGCCGCTTGCCGACGCCCCCTCTATTGAGCATCACTCGCATGAAACTGATCCTGGAACGCCGCCCCGAGCCCAGCCGCATGGCGCTGGCCTTGGCCCCCATCGCGGCCATCCTCTTTACGCTGGCGGTCTGCACCTTGCTGGTGGCCTGGGCCGGCGCCCCCGTGGGCCGTACCTACGCGCTGCTGTTCGAAGGCGCGTTCGGCTCGCGCTTCGCCCTGTCCGAAACGCTGACCCGCGCCACCCCGCTGATGTTGACGGGCCTGGCCTGTGCCGTGGCGTTCCGCGCCCGCTTCTACAACATCGGCGCCGAAGGCCAGCTGTATCTTGGGGCGCTGGCGGCCGTCGCCATCGGCGGCCTGCATGACGGCACCGGCTTCGACCTGCCGATCCCGGTGCTGTTCGGCGGCATGATGCTGGCGGCGGCCCTGGCGGGCGCCTTGCTGCTGCTGATCCCGGCCTTGCTGAAGACCCGGCTGGGCGTGGACGAAGTCGTGACCACGCTGCTGGGCAACTTCATTGTGCTGCTGTTCGTGTCCATGATGCTGGACGGCCCGATGAAGGACCCGATGGCGATGGGCTGGCCGCAATCCGTAGCGCTCAACGGCGGTCTGGAACTGGGCAAGCTGATCGAACGCACGCGCGCCCACACCGGCCTCTTGTGGGCGGGGGGCCTGGCGCTGGGCCTGTGGCTCTTGAACCGCTACACCGTGTTCGGGTTCCAGATGCGCGCCGTGGGCGCCAACGCGCATGCCTCGCGCTTCCTGGGCCTGCCGGTGAACCGCGTGATGCTGGGCACCGCCATGCTGTCGGGCGCGCTGGCAGGCCTTGCCGGCGCCATCGAAGTGGCGGGCCGCACGGGCTACGTCACGCTGGACATGTCGCCGGGCTACGGCTACACGGGCGTCGTCGTCGCCATGCTGGCCGGCCTGCACCCGCTGGGCGTGATCCTGGCCAGCATCTTCGTGGCCGGCATGCTGGTCGGAGCGGACAGCATGAGCCGCGCCATCGCGGTGCCGAACTACATCGCCGACGTCATCGTCGCCACCTCGTTGCTTGCCATGCTGGTCGCGACGCTATTTGCGCAGTACCGTCTGCGCCGCAACCGGGCTTGAGGAGCACGACATGGAATGGATGGATCTGATCAGTTCCTCGGCCTTCTGGGTTGCCGTACTGCGCCTGGCCACGCCGCTGATTCTAGGCACCTTGGGCGTGTTGCTGTGCGAACGCGCCGGCGTCTTGAACCTGGGCATCGAAGGCATCATGGCCGCCGGGGCCTTCACGGGCTGGCTCGTCGTCTACCTGGGTGCGCCGCTGTACGTGGGCGTGCTGGCGGCCGCCTTGGCGGGCGCGGTGTTCGGCCTGCTGCACGCGGTGCTGACGGTGCCGCTGGGCCTGTCGCAGCACGTCTCGGGCCTGGGCGTGACCTTGCTGGCCACAAGCCTCAGCTACTTCGCCTACCGGGTGACGTTCCCGAGCGTGAACACGCCGCCCACCATCACGCCGTTTGCCGAAATGAAATTCCTGGACGGCATTCCGCTGATTGGGCCGGTGCTGGCGGGGCAAACGCCCATGACGCTGATCGCGCTAGCCGCGGTGCCGATCCTTGCCTGGGTGCTGAACCGCACGCCCGTGGGCCTGGCGATTCGCATGGTGGGCGAGAACCCGGCGGCAGCCGAAGGGCAGGGCCTGTCCGTCACGCGCCTGCGCATGGGCGCCATCGTGGCGGGCTCCGCGCTGATGGGCGTGGCCGGCAGCTTCCTGACGCTGGCGGCGTTCAACGCCTTCTTCTTCAACATGGTCAACGGCCGTGGCTGGGTGTGCGTGGCGCTGGTGGTGTTCGCCTCGTGGCGGCCCGGCAAGGCGCTGCTGGGCGCGCTGATCTTCGCCTTCTTCGACGCGCTGCAACTGCGCCTGCAACAGGGTGGGGCCGCCTTGCCCGGCCTGCCGGAGCTGCCGTACCAGGTCTACCTGATGCTGCCCTACATCCTGTCCATCCTGGCCCTGGTGGTGATGGCGCGCCGCGCCGCCTACCCGCAGGCCTTGATGAAGCCCTATCGCAAAGGCGAGAGGTAAGCCCCCCCCGGAGCGCTGCGCGCTCTCCCCCAGGGGCGTCGCTACGGACCGGCAAAGCCGGATCCGTGCGACCCGGATTGGGGGGCGCTTGCTTCATGCGGCGACGGGGCGCGCAGTACCATGGATAACTGAAATCTTCCGCAAGGAAATCGTATGCTCGATTTGATTCTTAGACACTGCACGCTGCCCGATGGCCGCCAGAACATTGACATCGGCATCGCCAACGGCCGCATCGTCGCGCTGGAGCCGGCTCTGAAGGCCGAAGCCGCGCAGACCGTGGACGCGGCCGGCCAGCTGGTGTCCTCGCCGTTCGTGGACGCGCACTTCCACATGGATTCCACGCTGTCGTTCGGCCTGCCGCGCGTGAACCAGTCGGGCACGCTGCTGGAAGGCATCGCGCTGTGGGGCGAACTCAAGCCGCTCTTGACGCAGGAAGCGCTGGTAGAACGCGCGCTGGCGTATTGCGACTGGGCGGTGGCGCGCGGCCTGCTGGCTATCCGCTCGCATGTGGACGTCTGCGACCCGCGCCTGTTGGCGACCGAAGCGCTGCTGCATGTGCGCGAAAAGGTGAAACCCTATCTGGACCTGCAACTGGTGGCCTTCCCGCAGGACGGCGTGCTGCGCGCGCCGGGCGCGCTGGACAACCTGAAGCGCGCGCTCGACATGGGTGTGGACGTGGTGGGCGGCATTCCGCACTTTGAACGCACCATGCAGGACGGCGCGGAATCCGTGCGCATCCTGTGCGAACTCGCGGCCGAACGCGGCCTGCGCGTGGACATGCACTGCGACGAAAGCGACGACCCGCTGTCGCGCCATATCGAAACGCTGGCCTATCACACGCAACGCCTGGGCTTGCAAGGCCGCGTCACGGGTTCGCACCTGACGTCCATGCACTCCATGGACAACTATTACGTGTCCAAGCTGATCCCGCTGATGCGCGAAGCCGGCGTTGCCGCCGTCGCCAACCCGCTGATCAACATCACCCTGCAGGGCCGCCACGACACGTATCCGAAGCGCCGCGGCATGACGCGCGTGCCGGAACTGCTGGCCGCTGGCGTGCCGGTGGCCTTCGGCCATGACTGCGTGATGGACCCCTGGTACAGCCTGGGCTCCGGCGACATGCTGGAAGTGGCGCACATGGGCCTGCACGTGGCCCAAATGACGGGCCAGGACGCCATGCGCGCCTGTTTCGAAGCCGTGACGACCACGCCTGCAAAGATCCTGGGGCTGGACGACACGGGCATCGCGGTCGGCAAGCGCGCCGACCTGGTGCTGCTGCAGGCGCGCGATGCGGTCGAAGCGCTACGCTTGCGCGCCACCCGCCTGATGGTGCTGCGCGCCGGCAACGTGATCGCGACCACGCCGCCCGCCACCGCCACCTTGAACCTGCCGGGCCGCCCGGGCCAGGTCAGCTTTCAGACACCGGCCCGCTGACATACGGCGGCCGTTTTGCGGCCGTCACGATGATCTCCACCAGCAACTCCGGCGCGGCCAGCTTGGCCTCGCAGGTGGCGCGGGTGGGCATCGCATCCGGCAGCGCCCATTCGGCCCACACGCCGTTCATGCCGGCGAAGTCGCGGTCGATGTCCGCCAGCCAGATCTGCACGGACAACAACCGCGACTTGTCCGTGCCCGCCTGGGCCAGATAGCCGTCGATCTTCGCCAACGCGTCGCGGGTCTGCGCGGCGATGCCGCCCGCCGCCGATGACGTCACGCCCGCCACATACACCGTGTCTCCGTGAATCACGATGCGGCTCAAGCGCTGGTTGGTTTCCTTGCGCACGATATCGTCGTTCATTCGTCTTGCTCCTTTTTCGATGGGGAGGACGCCAATGCGGCGTCCGAAAAACGCTCAATCCGGAACGGCGCGATCGGCATGTCCGTCGCGCCGGTGGTGATCAGGTCGGCCATGATGCGGCCGACGATCGGCCCCAGCTCGAAGCCGTGCGCCGAAAAGCCGAATGCGTGAAAAGCGGTCTCGTGGCGGCTGCTGCGCCCGATCACCGGGATCTCGTCCGGCATGGCCGCTTCGATGCCCGCCCATCCCCGGTTCACCACCGCGTCTCGCATGTGCGGGAACAGGTCGCAGACCGTGCGGGCGCCTTCGGCCAACGAACGGAAATCCAGTTCGGTCCATTCCGCGTCGCGGTCCACCCAGGCGCGGCGCCCGCCGCCGATCAGCACCGTGCCGTTCGTGCGCTGCTTGAACGATAGCGCGCGCCCGGTGCCCAGCACCACGGGATCCAGGAAATGGTCCATGCGCAGCGTCACCAGCATCATGGGGCTGATCGCGGTCAGCGGCACAGGCTCGCCCCATTGCGCGGCGATGCGGTCGGCCCACGCGCCCGCGCAGTTCAGCACCTGCGGCGCGGTGTACGTGCCGGCATCGGTGTCCACGCGCCATTGGCCATCTGCGCGCGTGACGCCGTCCACCCGGACTCCCTCCAGGAAACGCGCGCCCAGGCTGGCAGCCTTCAGGCGGAACGCCAGCGTCGTGCGATACGGGTCGGCGGCCGCATCCTCGCGCGCAATCAAGCCGCCCTGGATGGTGGGCGCCAGCGCCGGGATCATGTCCAGCAAGTCCTCGGGGCTGATCCACTGCTCGTGCGTGTAGCCGTGGCCGGTCATCGTCTGCAGGCGCTGTTGCAGGGTCTGGGCATCCGCGGCGTTCTCCGCCACCCGTACCTGCCCATGCTGCTCGAAGCCGCAATCGTCATCCACCAGGTCGCCGATGCGGTACCAGAGTTCGCGCGAGGCCAAGGCCAGCGGCACCTCGGCCAGATGCCGTGCCAGGGTGCGCACGCCGCCCGCATTCACGCCGGAGGCGTGCCGCCCCACGTAGTTCTTTTCGATCACCAGGGCGCGCACGCCCGCGCGCGCCAGATGCAGCGCCGCCGAACTGCCGTGCAGGCCCCCGCCGATGATGATGACCTCTGCCGACCGCGTTGCACCGGTCATGGCGTCACTTTTTCAGTCGGACGACGGCTTGACGGGAATCGTCGGTCTGCGGCAGCGACGCAAGCTCTCCCAAGGTCAGCGGCTTGGTCGGGAAGCGCAGCCGGTAATAGCCCACCTCCTGCGTCGGCACGCCGCGCTCTTCAGCGATGATCTCGGCCACGGTCAGCCCGCAGAAGCGGCCCTGGCAGGGCCCCATGCCGCAACGCAGGAAAGCCTTCATCTGGTTCGGCCCGCTGCAGCCCAGCTTGACGGTCTCGCGCACCTGCGCGGCCGTGACTTCCTCGCAGCGGCAGACGATGGTGTCACCGACGGGGCGCCGGAAGGCGTCAGGCGCCTTGTAGAGCGCATCGAAGAACTCGCGGCCCCTCACGGCACGGGCCAACGCGTCGCGCGGCGCCACGGCCTCGCTGTCGCGTTTACGGGCATCGATGCGGCCCAGCAGATGCGCCGCCTGCAACGCGGCCAGACGCCCGCGGTGCTCGGCCGCCAATGCGCCCGCGATGCCGGCGCCATCGCCCGCCATGCCGATGCCGTCGACCGAGGTCAGCCCCCATTCGTCGACCTGCGGCTCCCAACAGTCCAGCGCGTCGTTCCAGCGGTGTTCCACGCCCACCGCGCGCGAGAGGTTCACGTTGGGTACCACGCCCTGGTGCAGCATCAGCTGATCGGCAGGCAGCGTCTTCGTGACCCCGCCGGCGGTGTAGCGCACGCTATGCAGCTTGTCTTCGCCCAGCGCTTCCAGCGACGTCACGCCCTTGACGATGGGCACGGCGGCCTTGACGGCGCGCAGCAGCTTCAGCCCTTTACCCAGATAGGGCGACCGCAGGAAACCCCAGACCTTGGACAGTGCGTGGCCCATGCGTCCGGGCGGCGTGGTTTCCAGCAGCGCGTCGATCTTCACGCCGGCGTTCAGGTATTGCCAGGCCACCAGATACAGCAGCGGGCCGCTGCCGGCCAGCACAGTGCGGTCGGCCGGCACCACGCCCGCGGATTTCAGCAGGATCTGCGCCGCGCCCGCCGTAATGACGCCGGGCAGCGTCCAGCCCGGGATGGGGAAGGGACGCTCCTGGGCGCCCGTGGCCAGCAGCAGCCGGCGCGCGTGCACGATGCGCGCCTCGCCCGCCACCGAATACGCCACCTCGAAGCCTTTCTCCGGATGCGGGGCCGTATGTTCCGCCACGGCCCAGACAGTGGCGCCCGGCACATAGCGCGCGCCGGACTGCTGGAAGGGCGCGACCAGCGACGCCCCATGCCAATAGTCTTCGCCCAGGATGCTGCGGTCGGTCACGGGCGTGGTGGTGATGGCCCGATAGATCTGTCCGCCCGGCGCCGGCTGTTCATCCAGCAGCACCGTGTCCACCCCCAGGCCGGCGGCCAGCGTCGCCGCCGCCAGTCCGGCCGGGCCTGCACCCACCACCAGCAAATCGCATTGCGTCGTATCGATCATGCCTGCACCTTGCGCGCGCCCAGCTGGCGCTCGATCTTCATGCCTTCGCGCACGGCCGTCATGCAGCCCTGCTGGTTCGCCTGCCCGTCGATGGTGACCAGGCAGTCGTAGCACACGCCCATCATGCAATAGGGCCCGCGCGGCACCTCGTTCACGGCCGTATCGCGACAGGCCGACACGCCACCGGCGAAGAGAGCCGCCGCCACGCTGTCACCCTGCCGGCATTGCAGTTCGGCCCCGTTGACCGTCACGCGCACCGGCGCGCCTTGCGTCTGGCGCTGCGCCTCGTCAAGCCTCTTGAACATGGAACCTCCGGGTCGAGAAGGGCGCCATGTCGTCGGCAAGCTTGCCGGCCACGATCATGGGCGCCAGATTGAGGGCGTGCGCGGCGGCCAGCGTCACGCCGCTGTGACAGGTGGCGACGAAGGCGCCGGGGCACGTTTCGGATTGCTGATAGATCGGGAAGCCGTCCTTGGACATCACGCGCAGCGCCGCCCAACTACGCACCACGCGGACGTCCCGCAAGGCGGGCAGGGTGCGCACGGCGCGATCGGCCAGCGTGCCCAGGATCGGCAGGCCCACCAGGTTGTCCACATAGCCCGCTTCCTCTTGCGAATCACCGATCAGCCACGTACCCTCGTCGGTTTGGCGTAGGGTGGACAGCGGTGTCTCCAGCATGCGGCGCGTGCGTTCCAGCACCACGATCTGGCCGCGCTGCGGGCGCACCGGCACATCCAGGCCCACCTGCGCGCCCAGGTCCTTGTTCGACAGGCCCGAGGCCAGCACGACCTTGCGCGCACGCACGGTGCCGGCAGGCGTGTCGATATCGAACACGCCGTCGCGCTGCTTGATGCTGCGCGCCGGACGGCGCGGCAGGTAATCCACAACCCGCTGTGCAAAACTCATGTGCAGCGCGCGCAGCAGCTTCAGCGGATTGGCGATGCCATCCACCGGCGTCCACGTCGCGCCCCGCACCTCGGGGCCGATGCCGGGCACCAGGTCCGCGACTTCCGCGCGGTCCAGCAGCTTCCAGTCGTATTGCGCCATGCCGGGCTGCGCCAGCAGGGTCTGCATGAACTTGGCGCGGGCCTCCATCTCTTCATCGCTCAAGAGCGCATGCAGGCCGCCGCGCTGCTCCAGATGCACGTCCACGCCGGTTTCCTCCAGCAGCTGCGCGGCAAGCCGCGGCCAGCCCGAGGCCGACGTCATCGTCCACACGCCGTAGCGCGGCAGGCCCATGCCCTTGCTCTGCACCCACACCAGTCCGAAGTTGCCGCGCGACGCGCGATACGCCACATCGCCTTCGTCCAGCACCGCCACATGCTCCAGCTCGCGCCGCAAGCCGTAGGCGATCGCGGAGCCCACCAGCCCGCCGCCGATCACCGCGGCGTCATAGATGCCGCGATGCACGGGCGCGCGGGGCGCCAGTTCTTTCTCGTCCGTCATTAGCGTCCCTTTCCTACAAACAGCTTTTCCAGGCCGACCACGCGGTCCAGGATGAATATGGCGATGATCGTGACATAGATCAGCACGGCCGACACGGCGGTCACCAGCGGGTCGATGGTGTCTTCGATATGCAGGAAGATGCGTACCGGCAGCGTGGTCGTGGAGGGCGATGCGATGAAGATCGACATCGTCAGCTCATCGAAACTGGTGATGAAGGCGATGACCCAGCCGCTGACCACCCCGGGCAGCAGCAAGGGCAGCACCACGCGGCGAAAGGCCGTCCAGTTCGAGGCGCCCAGCGACTGCGCCGCACGCTCCAGCGCCGGGTCGATGCCGGTGGCCGACGCCAGCACCAGGCGCAGTGCATACGGCATGACCAGGATGACGTGCGCGATCACGAGGCCCACGTAGGTACCTGCCAGGTCTACCGTCGTGAAGAACTTCAGAAAGGCCAGGCCCAGCACCACGTGCGGGATCATCAGCGGCGACAGGAAGAAGGCCACCAGCGCCTCACGGCCACGGAAGCGATTGCGGGCCAGCGCCAGCGCGCTGGGCACCGCCAGTGCGATCGCCAGCGTGGCCGACAAGGTGCCCAACCCCAAGCTGAACCAGAACGCCTCGATAAAGCGCGGGTTGTCCAGGATGGCGCGGAACCAGCGCAGTGACAGCCCGCCCGTGGGCAGCGAGATGAAGCCCTCGGAGGTGAACGCCACCGCGCACACCATGACGATGGGCGCCAGGATGAACAGGATGAATACCGCATGGAAGATCAGGCCGATGGGGCCGTTTCGAAATTGCATCTCAGGCTCCCGACTGGTTGAAGACGGCGCCGTACCTGCGCTCGATGATCCGATTGGCCGATAGCAGCACAACCACCGTCGCCAACAGCAGCACCACCGCCAACGCCGCGCCCAACGGCCAGTTCAGCGTGTTCAGGAATTCGTCGTAGGCAGCCGTGGCCACGTTCTTCAACCGGCGCCCGCCAATGATGGCCGGCGTAGCAAAGGAGCTTGCCGCCATCGCGAACACCATGATTGCGCCCGACAGGATGCCCGGCATGACCTGCGGCACGATGACGCGGCGGATCACGGTGAACTGGGTCGCACCCAAGGACAACGCGGCCGCTTCCGTCGCCGGGTTGATCCGCTGCAGCGACGCCCACACCGAGATCACCATGAACGGCACCAGCACGTGCGTCAGCGCAATGGCCACGCCCAGGTTGCTGTACATCAGGTCCACGGGCGTCGAGATCAGCCCGATACCCATCAAGGCCTTGTTGATCAGGCCGGTGGAACCGAACAGCAGCGCCCAGCCCAGGGTGCGCACCACCACCGAAATCAAGAGCGGCCCCAGCACCACCATCAGGAACAGCCCCTTCCACGGGTTGGCCATGCGCGACAGCACGTAGGCCTCGGCCGTGCCCAGCACCAGGCAGGCCAGCGTGACGGCAGCGGCCACGCCGAAGGTGCGCGCGTAGATCTCGTAGTAGTAGCCGTCGGTCAGAATCTCGATGTAGTTCTTCCACGTGAACGTGGCCTGCATGCCGCCGTAGAACTGGAAGTCGAAGAAGCTGATCAGGAACACCAGCGCCATCGGCACCACCAGGAAGGTGGCATACACCACCAGCGCCGGCGCGCTCAGCACCCAGGGGTTGGCGCGCGCGCTCATGACGGGCGGCCTTGCGGCGCGGACGCCACCGTGCACATGTCCTGCGCACGCCAGCGCAGGTGCACGGTCTCGCCTTCTGCAGGCACCGGCACGCCGTCGTTCTGCCGGATCACCATCACTTCGCCCACCGACGTCTCTACCTGGCACAACCAATGGTTGCCCTGGAACACGCGCGTCTTCATGCGGCCGGGCAGCGCACAGGCGGCAGGTTCGGAAAACAGGATCTTCTCGGGCCGCACGATCACCGCGCCCTGCGGCACCGGCGCGCCGGCCATCGGAATATGCGCCTCGCCCACGCGGGCGCGCGTCTCGTCGCCGTACTGCTCGGACAGCGGCGTGAACACATTGGCTTTGCCCAGGAAGCCGCCCACGAAATGGCTGGCCGGCCCTTCATACGCCTGGAAGGGGTCTGCCACCTGTTCCACGCGGCCCTGGTTCATCACCACGATGCGGTCCGACAGCGCCAGCGCTTCGGACTGGTCGTGCGTCACCAGAATGGTGGTGGTGCCGATCGTGCGCTGGATGCTGCGCAGTTCCAGCTGCATTTCCTCGCGCAGCTTGGCATCCAGGTTGGACAGCGGTTCGTCCAGCAACAGCACGCTGGGCCGGATGACCAGCGCGCGCGCCAGCGCCACGCGCTGCTGCTGCCCACCGGACATGCGCGCCGGATGGCGGTCCGCCAGATGCGACAGGCCCACCAGCTTCAGCGCGTCAGCCACGCGCGACTCGCGTTCATCTTTCTTCACCCGCTGCATCTCCAGGCCGAACGACACGTTCTCGGCGGCGGTCATGTGCGGGAACAGCGCGTAGTTCTGGAACACCAGGCCCAGGCCGCGCTTGTTCGCCGGCACGCGGCTGACGTCGCGGCCATCCAGCACGATGCTGCCGCCGGAGGGTTCGACAAAACCCGCGATCATCTGCAGGGTGGTCGTCTTGCCGCAGCCCGACGGCCCCAGCAAGGAAATGAACTCGCCCCGGTTCACCGACAGGCTCAGCGCTTCGACGGCGGTCGTGTCGCCGTAGCGTTTGGAGAGGCGGTCCAACACTAGATAGGTCATGAAAGCTCCCGTGGGCGGCGCGCGGCGCCGCCCCGTATTCACTGCCGGCTGCGCGTCAGCGCTCGATTTCCCGCGTCCAGCGCTTGTTCCAGTCGTCGCGGTTCTGGTTGACCGTGTCCCAATCGATCACGATCAGGTCAGCGGCGCGCTTGCCGATCGGCAGCGGCACGCGGGGGTCGTCTTCCACCTTGGCCTTCTTGTTGACGGGGCCGTAGCCGTAGGCCGACGCCAGCTTTTCCTGCACCTCGGGCGTGACCAGGTACTGCACGAAGGCCTGGGCCAGGGGGTTGGTGGCCGACTTGGCGACCGGGCAGACGGACGACAGCAGGGCGTAGGCGCCTTCCTGCGGATAGACGAAGCCCACCGGGAAGCCGGTGTCGGCAAACGACTTGGCGCGGCCGCTTCCCCACACCGAGATCACGGCCTGGCCGCTGGAGAACAGTTCGGTCATCTTGCCGGGAGACGGTTCGTAGACCAGCACGTTGGGGCCGACCTCGTTCTTGAACGTGGTGAAGCCGGCGTCGATCTTCTTTTCGCTGCCGCCACCTTCGCGGGCGTATTCCACCAGCGCGTGCAGGCCGTAGGTATTGTTCAGCGGCGGGATGACCAGCTGCTTCTTGTACTTGGGGTCCTTCAAGTCCTTCCACGACGTGGGCGGCGCCCACTTCTTTTCGTCGAAGACCTTCTTGTTGTACATGATGCCGGTAGCCACGATACCGATGGCGACGGCCTTGTCGTCCTTGTAGCGGGCAGTGCCGTAGATGTCGTCGGCGGGCAGGCCCTTGATGGGCTCGCAGAATCCCAGCGCGATGGCCTGGTACATGGGGCCGTCGTCGATGATGGCCACGTCGATCTGCTGGTTGCTTTTCTGCGCCTGCAGCCGCGCCACCGTGTTGGTGGAATTACCGGCCACATAGTCCAGCTCCACGCCGTGCTGCTTGGCAAACGGCGGAAAGATGTCCTTGCGCATGATGTCTTCGAATGATCCGCCGTAACCGGCCACCACCAACTTCTGCTGCGCCGCCACGTTGGCGCTGAGCCCGGCGGCCACCGTGGCCGCCGCCAGCACTGCAAGTACCTTGCCCATGAGAACCCCCGATTGTTGGTACACTTTGTCCGTACATGAATGTCCGGACAAATAATGGATCCGACTAGACATCGTTGTCAATCGGTTATTGTCCGTACAAACCCCATATAACAATGCAAGGAGCCCTCCCCATGACCCGATCTTCCGAGCGCGCGGCCGGCCCTGGCGGAGCACGGCAAGCACGCGGCAAACCGGAATCGCAGGCGCCGGACGCCGACGCGGGCGGCCCTCGTTACAAGAGCATCTTTCAAACGCTTTCTCAGGACATCAGCACGGGCCGCTACCCCGTCATGACGCTGCTGCCCACCGAGCACGAGCTCTGCGACCAGTTCAACGCCAGCCGCCACACCATCCGCGAAGCCATCCGCATGCTGACGGTGGCCGGCATGGTCTCGCGCCGGCCCGGCGTCGGCACCCGCGTCGAAACCGCCCGCGCCAGCACCCGGTTCACGCAGCGCATCTCGCAATTCCCCGATCTCCTTCAATACGCGCGCAATGCGGCGCTGCTGGTGCAGGACGTGCGCACCATCAAGCTGCCCAAGCGGCTGGCGGAAGCGCTGGGCTGCGCGGCCGACAAATCCTGGCTGCATATCAACTCCATCAAGACCCTGGACGACCAGGACACCGCCGCGGCCAGCACGCTGATCTACGCCGACCCCGAACACTCGGACGTGCGCGTCGAGGTCAAGTCGCGTATCTCGCTGCTGCGCCTGATCGAAGACCACTTCGGCGACCGCATTACCGAGGTCAACCAGGAGTTCTCGGCCACGCCCATCAACGCCACGATCGCCAAGCAGCTCAAGGTCGAACCCAAGACGGCGGGCTTCGTCATCACCCGCCGCTACTACGGCGACGGCGGCCTGCTGCTGCTGGCCACCATCACCACCTTCCCCCACGACAAGATGAAGTATTCGATGACGCTCAACGTGGGGTAGCGGGCGCGAAACCGTAGGCGGCAAGCGCGGCCTCCGCGCTGACCTTGCCGTCCGCCAGGTCCCGCTCGATGCGTGCCCCGCTCCGCTCGGCGGGCGCGCCATACCCGCCACCACCCGGCGTTTCGATGCGCACGCTGTCGCCTGGCGCCAGGGCGATATTGGCCGTCTTGGAAAACAGTTCTTCCGCCTGCGGGGTGCCGAAGTTGCGGATGAGCCGCGCACGGCGTCCGTCGCCACCGCCATCCACGCCCGCCGCCACCCCCACCGTGTGGCTGTCCGACCGCGCCGAAAACACGATGCCCGGTCCCACCGCGCGGATCTGTTTCGCAATCGCCAGCCCGCCGCGCGTGCGCCCCACGCCGCCAGAATCCGGAATCATCGCGTACTCGTCCATCAGCAGCGGATACTCGTTCTCCAGCGCTTCGACGGGAAGGTTGGACGTGTTGGTCATGTGCACATGCACCGCGTCCATACCGTCGGCATCGAATCGCGCGCCCGCGCCGCCGCCCAGCGTTTCCAGGTACACGAAATGCCCGGCGCGTTCGCGCCAGCGTCCCGAAAACACGATGGCGGGGCAGCAATCGTTGCTGGACGCCATGGTCTTTTCCGGCGGCAGCAAACCGCGGAACGCGCCGAAGATCGCGCCGGCCACCTTCTGCGCCGTGATGGATCGCGCCCCCACCGCCGCCGGATGTTCCGGGTTGGTGATGGTGCCTATCGGTGCCGACACGGTGATGGGGTCGAACAGCCCGGCGTTGGGCGCCAGGTCCGGATCCAGCATGGCTTTGACGGCGTAATACACGCAAGCGCGCAGGGCATTGAACGGCAGGTTCATCGCGCCGCGCGCCTGCTTGCCCGAACCGTCAAAATCGAAATGCAGGTTGTCGTGGCGCACGGTCAGCGTCACCTGTATCGGCACCGGCTCGCCGCCCATGCCGTCGTCGTCCAGATCGCTGCGGAAGGTGTAGCTGCCTTGCTGCAGTTCCGCGATGCGGTTGAGCAGGCGGCGGCGCGTGTAGGCGATCACGTCGTCCACCGAGCGCAGCACGGCCTCCAGCCCCATCTGCCGGATCAGGCCTTGCACGGCCGCCGCGCCGCGGCGGTTGGTGGCCATCTGCACGCGCAGGTCCAGCACGCGCTCCTCAGGGTCGCGCGTGTTGGCGCAGATCAGGCGCAGCATGTCCTCGTCCGTTTCGCCGTGGCGGGCGATGCGGCACGCAGGAATGCGGATGCCTTCCTCGAAAATGGATTTCAGCCCGCCCGCGATTGATCCCGGCACCGCGCCGCCCACGTCGGAATGGTGCGCGATATTGGCCGCGAAAAAGCGCAGCACGCCTTCCCAGAACACGGGCGTGACGATGTTGATGTCCGGCAGATGGCTGCCGTCGGCCAGATAGGGGTCGTTGCAGATGAAGACGTCGCCGTCGCGGATGTCATCGGTCTTGAACGTGCGCAGGATCGCGCCCATCGCGCCGTCCAGCGAACCCAGATGCAGCGGGATCTGCGTGCCCTGCGCCACCAGCCGGCCGGCCGCGTCGAACAAGGCCACCGAGCAGTCCTTGCGCTCTTTGATGTTGGTCGAGAACGAGGCGCGCACCAGCGTGTTGTTCATGTCCTCGGTGATGGACAGCAGGCGGTTGCAGAACACCTCCATGCCGATGGGGTCGGCCAGCGCGATGCTGGAGCCGGAATGATCGGGCGTAGTCATGCGTCGCCTCCTTGCAAACGGATGATCAGGTTGCCGTAGTCGTCCACGCTTGCGTGCTGGCCGACGCCGACAACGGTCGTGGAACTCATTTCCTCAAGCAGGGCAGGGCCGGTGAAGCGCGCGCCGGTGGGCACGCGGTCGCGGTCGTACACGGGCGTCTCCCGCCAGCCGTGCACCGGACCGAAGTAGGCCTTGCGCTGGCCCAGCCGGGCGTCTTCCAGCGCGCCGCCGATATGGCGCGGCGAAAGCGGCGCCTTCACCACCTGGCCCACGGCCTGCATGCGGCAGTTGATGATCTGCACCTTGCGGTCATCCACTGTGTAGCCGTATTCGCGTTCGTGCGCGTCGGCGAAGCGGCGCGCGAATTCCGCGTGGCCGCCGGCGCCCGTGTCGTCCAGGCTGACCTGCACTTCAAAGTTCTGGCCCTCGTAACGCGCGTCAATGGCGCTATGGCACACGCGCAGCGCGGGGTCCACGCGCTCCTCGGCCAACCAGCTTTCGGCCTGCGCGCGCAGCCCCTCGAAGATGGCCGCGATCGCGGGCCACGTGTCTTCGCCCGCCAGCGAGATCTCGCTACGCACGAAGTCGAACGAGATGTCGCTAAGCAGGATGCCGCGCGCGCACATGGTGCCCGGTTCCTGCGGCACGATCACGATCGGGATGCCGCATTCCTCCGCGACTTCCACCGCGTGCAAGGGCCCTGCGCCGCCGTAGGCATACAGCGCGAAGTTCGACAGGTCGTAGCCGCGCTCGGTGGACACCGCACGAATCGCGCGACTCATGTTCGCCGCCGCGATGCGCAATATTCCTTCGGCCGCGGATTCCAGATCCAGGCCCAGCGGCTTGGCCACGCGCTGCTCGATCACCTGCCGCGCCGCCTCCGCGTGCACCGGCATGCGGCCGTTCAGCAGCGCCACCGGGTTCAGCCGCTGCAAGGCGATCTCGGCGTCGGTGATGGTTGGCTCCTGGCCGCCGCGGCCATAGCCCACCGGTCCGGGAACCGCGCCCGCGCTGTGCGGGCCCACTTTCAGCGCGCCGGCATCGTCCAGCCACGCAATGCTGCCGCCGCCCGCGCCGATCACATGGATGTCCACCATCGGCGTCTTCACGGGATAGCCCGCCACGTGGCGATGCGAGGTGAACAGCGGGCGGCCATCACACACCAGCGACACGTCCGTGCTGGTGCCGCCCACGTCGAAGGTAACCAGGTTCAGGCTGCCGATGGCGCGCCCCACGGCGGCCGCGCCCACCACGCCCGCCGCCGGCCCGGACAGGCAGGTCCGTACCGGATACTGGCGCACCGTGGCGATCGACATCAGGCCGCCGTTGGAGTGGATGGTGTGCGGTTCGTGGCCGATGTCCAGGTCGCGCACCCGCTGCAGGAAGCGTTCCAGATAACGCGCCATCTTCGGTCCCACCGCGGCGTTGAGCACCGTGGTGGACAGGCGCTCGTATTCGCGGAATTCTGGCAGCACGTCGGATGACTGGCTGATGTAGACGCCAGGCATGGCGTCGGCCACGATCTGCGCAGCGCGGCGCTCGTGTTCAGGATTGCGGTATGCATGCAGGAAGCAGATCGTCACGGCCTCGATGCCGGCCGCAGCGAACTGGCGCGCCGCCGCCAGCACCTGCGCAGCGTCCAGTGGCGTCAGCACTTCGCCCGCCGCATTGACCCGCTCGTCGACTTCGATGCGGAATTCGCGCGGCACGGCCACGGGCGGCTTGCCCACGCTGTAGTCGTACAGATGCGGCCGGGTCTGACGGCCGATCTCCAGCACGTCGCGAAAGCCACGCGTGGTGATCAGCCCGACGCGTGCGCCCTTGCGTTCGATGATGAGGTTGGTGGCAACCGTCGTGCCGTGCCCCACGTGCGACACCTGCGACGGCGGCACGCCGTGGTCGGCGAGCATCTGCCCGATGCCCGTGGCGATGGCTTCCGAGGGATCGTGCGGCGTGGACGGCACCTTGTGAAAGTGCACCACGCCAGCGTCCTCGTCGATCATCGTGAAATCGGTAAACGTGCCTCCGACGTCTATCCCTATGCGATACATATCGTTCATTCCAAAAAGAGTCTTGCCATGCCACCCGGACAAACCGCGCGGCAACAGAAGTCCCGACCGCCGCGCGTGCCGGCGGGTCTGATGCCCCGGCGCGTGTTGACTACCGGCGGCGCAAACGGGTCGGGAAGGGTCAGTCCAGGCGAATATCGGCCTTCTTCACCACCTGGCACCACTTGCTGATTTCGTCCTTGATCATCGTGCCGAAAGCCGGTCCCGCCACGTCCGAGACCTGGGCGCCTTGCTGCTCCAGATAAGTCTTCATGGCGGGCGCGTGCAGGGTCTGCACCAGGCCGTCGGTAAGCTTTGCGCGCAGCGGTTCGGGCAGGCCGGCTGGCGCCAGCATGCCGAACCACACCATGGCCTCGTAGCCCGGATAGCCGGATTCCGCCACGGTCGGCACATCGGGCAACATCGGCGAACGCTGCGGCGAGGTCACCGCCAGCGCCTTGATCTTGCCGTCCTTGATGTAGGGGTAGGACGTCATCACCACGTCCACCATCATGTTGATCTGGCCGCCGACCAGATCGATCAGCGCCGGGCCCGAACCGCGGTAGGGCACGTGCACCATGGACACGCCGGCGGTGGTCTTGAAGAGTTCGGCCGCAAGGTGGTTGGACGTGCCCTGGCCATTGGACGCGAAGGAGTACTTCTCGGGGTCCTTCTTCAACAGCGCCACGAACTCCGGCAAGGTGTTGGCGGGCACCGACTGGTTGACCGACATCACGTTGGGAATCGTGGCCACCACGGTCAGCGGCGTGAAGTCCTTCACCGCGTCGTAAGGCAGCTTGGAATACACGCACGGCGCGCTGCCGTGCGTGCTGACCGAGCCCATCAGGATGGTGTAGCCGTCGGCCGGCTGCCGGGCGACGTACTCGGTGCCCACGGTGCCGCCTGCGCCGGGTCGGTTTTCGACGATGACGTTGGCGGACAGGCGCTGGGCCAGTCCTTCGGCCACCTTGCGCGCGATCAGGTCGGTGGACCCGCCGGCCGCGAACGGCACCACGATGCGAATCACTTTATCCGGCCAGGCGGCGCTGGCCGATCCGGCTGCCGCAAACAACGCGACCCCGGCGGCAATGCGACAGCAACTGCGTATCAGCCCTTGGTTCATGGCTTGGTTTCCCCTTGTTGATAGAACTTCCTTGTGGCCGGATCATGCGTGTCCGGCCTTGGTTCGCTGCAACAACAAGGCCATGCTAGGCCTGCCGGTTCAATGACAGCAGCCCTACAGGTTTATATTTGTATAACTGCCATTTATAGGTGCGCGGCCGTGAAGAATCCGGACTTGAATCTGCTTCTGCATTTCGATGCCCTGATGGCGTGCCGCAACGTGTCACGGGCGGCCGAGCAACTGAACATCAGCCAGCCGGCGATGAGCGCGGCGATGAACCGGCTGCGCCAGCTGTTCGGCGACCCCTTGCTGGTGCGCGAGGGCGGCGCGTGGCAGCCCACGTTGCGGGCGATGGAGCTGCATCAGAATTTCAAGCCGTTCCTGGAAAGCTGGCACCGGGCCACGCGCACCCGCGAGGCCTTCGACCCGGCGCACTCGTCGCGCACGCTGACGTTCTATGCCACGGACTATGTGCAGTTCACGCTGTTGCCCAAGCTGATCCCGCGGCTGGCGGTGGACGCGCCGCATTTCCAGTTGCAGATCGTGCCGGCGCGCCCGCAGCACGGCCTGAGCATGCTGGACACGAATCACGTGGAATTGATCGCAGGCTATTTTCCGGATCCGGCCCCGGATCTGCGCACGCGTTTCCTGTACCAGGAGCCGGCGGTCTGCATCGTGCGCGAAGGGCATCCGTGCCTGAGAAAGCGTTGGAACCTGGATGCCTATCTGCGCTATGGCCACCTGGACCTGGCGGCGCACACGCGCTATTTCAGCACCGCGATAGACCGCATCCTGATGGGACAGAACCGCAGCCGCAAGATCGTGGCGACGTTGTCCAGCTATCTGGTCTGCCCGTTCATCGTGGAAGGTTCGGACCTGATCGCGACGATGCCGGTCAGCATCGCGCGTGCGATGACGGGCGCGGCACGCATCGTCACGTTGAAGGTACCGCTGACACTGCCGCCGATCGCCGTGTCGCTGTACTGGCACGAGCGCTATCAGGACGATCCCGCGCACGCCTGGCTCAGGCAGTACCTGGCCGGCGTGCTGGGGTAGGCGCGGCGCCTATTTCAGCGGCAGGCAGATGCGCGTCTGCAATTGCGCGGGCGGGGTGGTACGGGGGTCGTTCATGTATTGCTCGAACATGGGGAAGTCGGCCGGCACCATGCCGCTGGCGGGCAGCCATTCCGAGAACAGCCAGTTATAGGGCTTGCCCATTTCGTTGTAGGGGCCGGTGTAGGTAAGCATCGCGCAGCGGCCGGCCGGGATCTCGAAGCGTTCCAGCTCACTGCCCAATTCCGCATCGGGTGCGACCGGCATGCCGGCCAACGAACGCAGCTGGCTTTCCGGCACTTGTTCGGGGTCGTCGAAGTACACGCCGAAGCCGACGGTCGCCGGGTTGGCGATGCCCCGGCCGATGGCCAGCATGAAGGCGCGGCTGAAGACGGTACCAATTTCTTGATAGCTGCCGCGGTGCGGCAGCGCGGCCAGCGTGACGCCGGGGAAGTGTTCGATGGCAACGGGGTACATGGCAAGCTCCTGGGAGTCGAAGGGTTGGGAGCGCGCCGCCCGATACCGGCCCGGCGGAATGCCGAAGACGGCGCCGAACGCCCGGTTGAACGCAGCGTCGGATTCGTAGCCGGCGCGTTGCGCAACGTCCCTCAACGGTGCCTGCGACCCCGCCAGCGCAACCGCGGCGCGATGCATGCGGATGCGCTGAACGGTGGCATTGACGGTTTCCCCCATCATGGCGCGGTAAACGCGATGGAAGTGATAGGGGGACAGGCAGGCCAGGTCAGCCAGACGGTGCAGGTCAGGGTCGGCGTCCGGGTGAGAGGCCAGCCAGCGCAGGACGGGGTCGAGGCGTTGAGAGTAGAGGGTTCGGGTTTCGGGCTTCATGCTTGCTCCTTGGAGGGCAATGTAGCTTTGGGGGGTTTGCAGATTTTGCGGTTTTTCTTGGAGGAATTGTTGTAGTTGTTTTGGTGCGTGACTTGGGGTTCTTTTGACGTCTGGTGGGGTGTGGTGGGGTCGGGGAGGGGTGTGTTCTTGTGACGCCTGGGGAGTGGTCTCGGAAAGGGGTGTGTTCTTGTGACGCCTGGGGAGTGGTCTCGGAAAGGGGTGTGTTCTTGTGACGCCTGGCGTGGTGGCTGCCGGCGGGGCGCGGGTCAACGATTGCGGTCCGGAGCCTCCGCTCCGGACTGCCCCGTCGTCATCTTCGTTGTTGCCTGCGGCAACTGCCTTCAGATTCCCTCGGGCTGATCGACTCCCCGCGCCCCGCCGGCAGCCACCACACCAGGCTCCGTCAATGGCAATCTCGCGTCAGCTGGGACGGATTTCTTGCTTGGGGTTCTCACCACGAACGGGGGATGGTGGAGGATCTTGCGGGGCCCGCCCCAGGCCGGCCGCCCGGGCGGCCTTTTGGGGCTTACGCGGTGTCTTGCGTCGGAGGGATGCGGGTACGTGCCCTCGAAGGCCGTTGGGTGTCCTGGGTCGTTGAGTTGTTGGACCGTTGAATCGTTGATTCGTCGCTGGGTTGATCCGTTGACTCGTCGCTGCGTTGATCCGTCGACCCGTCGTTGCGTCGATCCGTTGCCCCATCGTTACGTCGATCCGTCGACCCGCCGCTGCGTCGAATCGTTGCTCGGTCGATCCGTTCACCCGTAGGATGGGTGGAGCGCGTTCCGGTCGGGTTACTGCGACGATGCGGAACGCGCGTAACCCATCATGCTTGCGGGATCAACATCCGCCGCACAATCAATACCCGCGCTGCGGGTCGTAGATGTTCGGCAATGCTTCGCCGCGCTCGTTGGCCTCGATCAGCAATGCCGTGTGTCTCGCACGTTCCTTGCGATCGGGGATCGCGGCGCAATGCGGCGTGATGATGATGCCCGGGTGGGTCCACAGCGGGGAGTCTTCGGCCAGCGGCTCTTGTTCGAAGACGTCGAGCACGGCTTGCTGCAGTTGGCCGCTGTCCAGGGCGTCGATGACGTCTTGGGTGACCATGTGCGATCCGCGGCCGGCGTTGATCAGGCTGGCGCCGCGGGGCAATTGCGATAGCGTGGCGGTGTTGAGGATGCCCTTGGTGGCGTCCGTGGCGGGCAGCAGGCAGACGAGGAGGTCGGTGCCTGCCAGGAATTCGCCGAACTGCTCCTGGCCGGCGTAGGAGGGCAGGCCTTCCAGCGTGCTGGCGCCGCGTGACCAGCCGGTGACGGGGAAGCCGACGCGGGTCAGGAGTTGGGCGGCGGCGACGCCCAGGTGGCCCAGGCCCATGATGCCCACGCGCATGTCGGCGGCAACGCGCAGGGAGTCGAACAGCTCCCAGTGGCGGCGCGCCTGGTTGTCCACAACCCGCTTGATGTCGCGCGTCAGCATCAGCGCGGAGGTCAGCACGAACTCGGCCATTTCCGTGCGGGTGCGGGCCGTGACCATGCGGGCGATGGACAGGTGGCGCGGCAGGTGCGGGTCGGCCAGGATATGGTCGACGCCGGCGCCGGCGCTGATGATGAGTTTCAGGTGGGTGAAGGTGGCCAGACGGCCGGCGTCGGGGGCCCAGACCAGCGCGTAGTCGACGGTGGCGGGGTCGATGTCTTCATGCCAGCCCACCACGTCCAGGTCGGGTGCGAACGCGCGGAACTGCTCGCGCCACGCGTCGATCGCGGATGGGCCGCCGGAATTGATGATGAGCCGCATGCGGATCTTTCCCCTGTCTGCGGGCGCGCCAGGCGCCCAGGCTGTGCGCGGTGCGCACCTGCGGTTTATCCACAGGCGGCGCGCCGCAAGATCTTATCAACGTTCGACAGTCCGGTTCCAGCGCGCGTTGAATGCGGGCCGAGTCGTGTTGATCTGATCCCAGTCCAGGATCTTGGCATTTTCCATATAGCCCTGGAAGCGCTTGAGCGCGTCGGCGTTATCCGCCTGCGCCTGGACGTTCTTGTTGGACGGGAAGTGCCCGCCCATTTCCAGCGCCTTCGCCTGGGCGCTGGCCGACAACAGGTACAGCGCCAGTTTCTGCGACAGTTCGGGCTCGCTGTTCTTGGCGATGACGCATTCGCCCACCATCAGGATCACCGAGCCTTCCTTGGGCTGCGCGTATTCCACCGGGATGTCGCGCTTCTTCAAGCGGGCGATCGCCGTGGGCGTCAGCGGGAAGATGGCGGCCTCGTTGGACTGGATCATCTCGGCCAGCTTGGCCGAATTGGGGATGTATTCCAGCACGTTGGGGCCGATGGTCTCGGGCCACTTCTTGAAGCCCGGCTCGTAGTTCTTGTCGTCGCCGCCCTGGATGCGGTTGAACATCAGGAAGCCGTGCAGGCCGAAGGTGCTGCCGGAGGCGGACTGGAACACGACCTTGCCCTTGTACTTCGGGTCAGCCAGGTCCATCCACGACGTGGGCGGCGCCCAGCCGCGGTCGGCGAACATCTTGGTGTTGTAGCCCAGGCCCGTCATGCCGATGTCGATGCCGGCCGCCATGCGATCCTTCATCACGGCGGTGGGGTACAGCTCTTTCAGCACGGGATCGTCGTTCAGCTGTTCGCACAGGCCCATCGAGATCGCGCGCGCCATGATGCCGTCATCCAGGAACATGACGTGCATCTGCGGCTTGTCCTTGTAGGCCTGCGCTTTCGCCAGCACGTCCGTCGAAGTGCCCGGCACCACGACGATCTTCACGTTGTTGGCTTTCTCGAAATCCGGGAACACGTACTGCGTGAAGGCGCGCTCCATGTCGCCGCCGTTCATGCCGACGTACAGCGTCTTCTGCTGCGCCATGGCGCCCGCGGACAGCAACGTCATCATCGCCGCGCCCAGCAGCCACTTCCCCTTGCTCAGGCGCGATGCGCCCTGTTTCTTATCCATCATGGTGACTCCAGCGTTTGCTCACGAACACTCTCAGGCCGGCCCGCGGCGCCGTGAGCGGCGGCCGTGTACCGTTCAATGCGGAAGGCATCGATAGAAATGGAGGACTGGCCGCGCACGACCAGTTCGGACAGCACTTCGCCCACGGCGGGGCCGATCTGGAAACCCGCCCCCGACAGCCCGAAGGCGTGGAACAGGCCGGGCACGGTGGCGCTCGGCCCCAGCACCGGGTTGTGGTCGGGCATGTTTCCCTCCACGCCCGTCCAGAACCGGATGACTTGCGCACCGCGCAACACGGGCAGCAGCTTCGTGGCGTTGGCCATCAGCGTGCCCAGCCCGGCACGGCCCGGCCGCGCGAAATCGGGATCGGACGACACGCCGCGGCCCCCGCCGATGATGCAGTTGCCGCGCGCCACCTGGCGCGCATAGATGCCGCCGCCCTGTATGCCCAGGCTGACGCTCATGAACACCGGCAACGGTTCGGTGACCATCATCAGCGGATGAATGGAGGTTTCGGGCACGGGCTCGCCGAAGCCTTCGGCAAAGCGTCCGGCCCACGCCCCCGCGCAATTGAGCAAGAAGCGCGACCGCACTTCCAGCCCGTCGTCCGTGCGCAGGATGAAGCGCGCGCCATCATGTTCCGCGGACGCTACGCGTACGCCCTCGCGCACGTCCGCGCCCAGGGCCCCGGCCGCGCGCCCGAAGGCGGGCGACACCAGACGCGGATTCGCATGACCGTCGTCGGGGCAGAACGACCCGCCCGCAACATGCTCGCCCAGCCAGCCGAAGCGGCGCGCCAGGGCGCGGCGGTCCAGCATTTCCAGATGCATGCCAAAGCCCCGCGTGCGTTCGCGGTAGGCCTCCAGCAATGCCATGTCGGCCTCCGACGCCGCCAGCTTCAAATGGCCCGAACGCACGTACTCGCCGTCGATGCCGATCAACGCCGGCAACTGGCCCCAGAGTTCGTGCGCGCGCTGCGTCAGCGGCATCTGCTCGATCCCGCGGCCCTGGCGGCGCACACCGCCGTAGTTCACGCCGCTGGCGCGTGCGCCGCACAGCCCGGCTTCCAGCAGCACGACGGGCACGCCTTGGCGGCGCAGGAACAGCGCCGCGCTGCCGCCGACGATGCCCCCGCCGATGATGGCGACTTCGGTATCGATACGCTGCGTCATGACGGCACCTTTTCCCGGCGTTCCAGGCACACGACGCGTACCGGCACGGGCTTGACGGGCGGCTGGTTGCGCAGGCGCCCGACCTCGGCAGGTGAACGCCCGCAAGCATGGGCCAGCACCTCGGCCGCGGCCGCGCCGCACATGCGGCCCTGGCAGCGTCCCATGCCCACGCGCGTCAGCGCCTTCAAGCGGTTCAGTTCCTGCGCGGCCGTGTCGTTGACGGCCTGGCGCAACGTGCCGGCCGTGACTTCCTCGCAGCGGCAAACGACGGTGTCGTCGGCAATGCCTTGGGCCCAATCTTCGGGAAAGGGGAACGCGCGCTCCAGCGCCGTGCGCAGGCGGCTGTTGGCAGCCAGCTGCGCCTCCAGACCGCGGGCGCGCTGCGCATCATGCGGGTGATCGATATCTTCCAGCAGCGCCAGCGCAGCGCGTTCGCCCGCCAGTTCCGCGGCATCCGCCCCGGCGATCGCGGCGCCGTCGCCCGCCACGTACACGCCCGGCACGCTGCTGCGGCCGGCGGCGTCGCGGCGCGGTGTCCAGTTCCGGTCACGCGTGTTGAATTCGAATTCGCAGCCGGCAAGGCTGGCCAACTGGGTTTCGGAACGCAATGCCAGCCCGTAGGCCAGGGCATCGCATTCGACCGTGTGCGTGCGTGCGCCCTGGCGATAGGTCAGCCCCGTCACGCGTTCCTTGCCTTGCACCGCTACCGGCCGCACGCCGCTACGCAACGGCACGCCATGCGCGCGCAGCCACGCCATGTAATACAGCCCCTTGGCCAGCAGGCCGGGTGCACGCAGCATGCCCGGCACGGCGGCACGGCGGTCGGCCGCGCGCGACGTGTCCAGCACCGCCGCCACCTGCGCACCGGCCTTGGCATACTGATACGCCACCAGATACAGCAAAGGGCCCGTGCCCAGGAAGACGACGCGCGCGCCGATGGCGCAGCCCTGGTACTTCAAGGCCACCTGCGATCCGCCCAGGGTGTAGACGCCTGGGGTCAGCCAACCGGGAAAGGGCAGCACGCGGTCGGTGGCGCCCGTGGCCAGGATCAGGTGCGTGTACGGTACTGCCGTGCTGACCCCGTCCTGCAGGACGTCCAGCGTCTTGCCGTCCACGTTCCACACCAGGCTGCCGGGGCGGTAGTCCACCTGCGGCAGCAAGGCGGCCATGGCGCGGTGGACGGCGTCGGCCTTGCGGTGCTCGAAACCGTACAGTTCCTGCTTGGAGCGTTGGAATCCCTGGGGCGGCTGTCGGTAGATCTGGCCGCCTGCGCGCGGCGCTTCATCCAGGACCACGGGCCGCAGGCCCTGCGCCACCAGCGCTTCGGCCGCGCGCACGCCTGCCGGTCCGGCGCCGACGATAACGGGCATCACCATGCTCATGGCGCGTCGTCCTCGGGCCACGCCGCGGCGGCCAGCGTGCCGGGCGCCGCAGCGGGCGCGAGCGGCGTGGTCTGCAGGCGCATGCCCGGCTCGATCAACGTGGAACACGCGCGCACGCGCGACCCGTCTTCCAGCTGCATCCAGCAGTCCTGGCAGGCGCCCATCATGCAAAAGCCCGCGCGTGGGGCGCCGCCAAATTCCGAATGGCGTACGCGGTCGGCTTGCGTCAGCACGGCGGTCAGCACCGTGTCACCGGCCAGGGCCGTACAGGCCTGGCCGTCCAGCGTGAACGGAACGGGGGGCCGGGCCGTTTCGGCCAGGCGTTTCAGTATTGCCATGATGCCGGCGCCTCTCTCTTCGCCGTAAGCGGACGCTTCATTTCTGCCCCACCAGCACACGGTCCAGGCCATACACGCGGTCCAGCAGCAGCATGGTGACCGCGGTCAGCCCGATGACCAGCGCGGATACGGCCGCCATCATCGGGTCGATGGATTCGGTGGCGTACATGTACATGCGCACGGGCAGCGTGATGGTCGACGGCGCGGTAATGAACACCGACATCGTCAGTTCATCGAAACTGTTGATGAAGGCCAGCAACCAGCCGCCCGACACGCCCGGAATGATCAGCGGCAGCGTCACCTGGAAGAACACCGTGGCGCGGCTGGCCCCCAGCGACAGCGCGGCGTGTTCGATGGACCGGTCAAAGCCGACCAGCGCGCCGATCACGAGCCGCATGACGTACGGCGTGATGACCACGACGTGCGCGGCCACCAGCCACGGGAAGCTGCCTGCCATGCCCATCAGCGCGAAAAAGCGCAGCAAAGCCACGCCCAGCACCAGATGCGGGATCATCAGCGGCGACAGGAACAGGCCGTTCAGCACGTCGCGCCCGGGAAAGCGGTAGCGCGTGATGGCAATCGCCGCGGGCACCGCCAGGCACACCGCGATGGTGGCCGACAGGAACGCCAGCCACAGGCTGTTCTGGAAGGCCTGCATGAAATTGGGGTGGTCGAACACGGCGCGGAACCAGCGCAGTGAAAAGCTCGTGGTCGGCACCGTGAGCGTCGTGTCCGGCGTGAACGCCACGAGGCACACGATGACCAGCGGCGCCAGCACGAACGCCACCACCAGGAAATTGAACGCCAGCGCGATAGGACCGTTCTTCTGCATGTCGATGCTTTCCGTGTTGACGGGCCCTAGCCCAGGCTGCGGCGGTAGGAGCGTTCCACGACGCGGTTGTACGCCATCATGATGATCACGTTCACCACCAGCAGCACGATCGCGATGGCCGCGCCCAGCGGCCAGTTCAGCTCGGTCAGGAATTCGTCGTACACGACGGTTGCCACCATCTTCAGGCGGCGTCCGCCCAGCAACGCGGGAATCGCGAATGAGCTTGCCGACAGGCCGAACACGATCAGGCTGCCCGACAGGATGCCCGGCATCGCCTGCGGCAGCACGATGCGCGTCAGCGTCTGGAAGCGCGACGCGTTCAGCGACAGCGCGGCGTGTTCCACCGTGGGGTCCAGCTTCTGCAGGGACGTCCAGATGGGGATGACCATGAAGGGCAACATGACGTGCACCAGGCCGATGATGACGGCGGTGGGCGTGTACAGCAGCGGCCCCATCCCCAACGCGGCGGCCGCGCGGCCGATGGCCCCGCTCGGACCCAGCAGCATGCTCCAGCCGAAGGCGCGCACCACCAGCGAAATCAATAGCGGTGACAGCACGACCAGCAGGAAGATCGAACGCCAGGGCTTGCCCATGCGCGACAGGATGTAGGCCTCGGGTGCGCCGATCAGCACGCAGATCAGCGTGGTGACGCCCGCGATCCAGAACGTGCGCCAGAAGATTTCCAGGAAATAGCTGTCGGTGACGACCGCCAGATAGTGTTCGATGGTCAGGCCGGGCAGGACGCCCGCGCCATAATCGAACGGGCGGAAAGACAGCACGAAGGTCAGCGCCAGCGGCGTCAGCACCAGCGTCAAAAAGACGATGGCCAGCGGGATGGAGCCCAGGATGGCAAGCAGCCCTTCATTGCGCGGCTTGGGCCCGGTGGCGGCGCCCGGTTGCGTCAGCGTCGCCATGTCAGGCCTCTTCCTGCGCGGGCGCGCGCAGCACGCGCAAGACGCCTTCGGCCCAGTCCAGGCCGATGGCCTCGCCGTCGTCGTGCGGACGGCGGCCGTCGTTGGGCGTGAGCACGGTCAGTGCGCCCACCGGCGAATCCAGGTCGTACATCCACTGGCTGCCCAGGAAATAGCGCGTGTTGACGACACAGGACAGCTTGCCTTGGCCCGCCGGCACCGGCACCAGCTTTTCGGGGCGCAGCGACAGCTGCACGTTATCCCCATGGCGCAGGCCTTCGCCGTCCACCACGACGCGCAGGGCGCCGGTCTCGATTTCGGCCTGCGCGCCGCAGCGCGTGACGCGGCCCGCCAGCAGATTGGTCTTGCCCACGAAACGCGAAATGAACTCGGTCTGCGGATGCTCGTACATGCGGAAGGGCGCATCCACCTGCGTGGCGCGGCCGTCCTGCATCACCACGACGCGGTCGCTGATCGACAGCGCTTCGGCCTGGTCATGCGTGACCATCACCGTCGTCGTGCCGATCTTCTTCTGGATGCTGCGCAGTTCAAACTGCATCTCTTCGCGCAGCTTGGCGTCCAGGTTGGACAACGGTTCGTCCAGCAGCAGCACGGGCGGCCGGATGACCAGCGCGCGCGCCAGCGCCACCCGTTGGCGCTGGCCGCCGGAAAGCTCGCGCGGAAAGCGGTCGGCATGCTTGTCCAGCTTCACCAGCGCCAGCGCTTCGCGCACGCGCGCCTGGCGCTCGGCGCGTTCGACGTTGCGCATCTTCAGGCCAAAGGCCACGTTGTCGGTGACGGTCAGGTGGGGGAACAGCGCGTAGCTCTGGAAAACGATCCCCAGGCCACGCGTGTTCGGCTTGGCGTGGGTGATGTCGCGCCCGTCCAGCGTGATGGTGCCCCGGGTCACGTCGGCAAAGCCGGCGATCATCTGCAACGTCGTCGTCTTGCCGCAACCGGACGGCCCCAGCAGCGAGACGAACTCGCCTTGTTCAACCGCCAGGCTCAAGTCGGAAACGACGCGCAGGTCGCCATAGTTCTTGGAGACGTTGTCCAGCCGCAGAAATGACATATTCCAAACCCCGTAGCCCGTCGCAGGCCGTGCGCCCCAGGGTGGCCCCTTCACGGGCGCCCTGGCGGCTTATTCGATGAGGCAGTCTAGGTTTGGCCAAAACCTGGGGTCAATTAGGGTTTTCCGAAGAATCGAATTTTTTATCTAACAATTCCATTCAATCGAATTTCTTGATAAAAACATGGCTAGTAATTTTGATTATCGGAACCCAAGAATGAAGAAATCAGAAACCAGCGACGATTCCGCCGGCCAGGGCGTCTTGCAGCGGGCCTTTGCCGTCTTGCGCGTGCTGGCCGACGCCAAAGGGGAAAAGCTGCGCCTGACCGACATCGCCGCCCGCACCGGCCAGGCGCAGGCAACGGTGCATCGCGTGCTGCAGGGGTTGATGCAGGAAGGCGTGGTGGAGCAGCCCGCCCAAAGCAAGGGTTACCAGCTCAGCGTGGCGTTCTTCTCGCTGGCGGCAGCTGCCGGCACGCACCAGTCCAGCCTGCGCTCGCTGTACCGGCCTGCCTTGCTGCGCTTGTCGGGCATGCTGAACGACACGATCTTCCTGTTGGTGCGCAGCGGTTTCGACGCGGTCTGCGTGGACCGCGTCGACGGCGCCTTCCCGGTGCGCTCGCACACGGGCGACATCGGTGGTCGCGTGCCGCTGGGCATGGGTCAGGGCGGCCTGGTACTGCTGGCCGGCCTGCCCGAAGCCGAACGCGAAGAGGTCATCCGCTTCAACATCCCTCGGCTGCACCACCTGGGTTTCGTGGACGAGATCTCGATGCGCGTGCGCATCCGCGAATGCCTGGAGCTTCGATACGCGCGCAGCCAAGGGCAGGGCGTGTTCCCCAACATCGCCGGGCTGGCGGTGCCGGTCTACGACGCCAATGGCGTGACCGTGGCGGCGCTGAGCGTGGCCGCGCCCATCGAACGCATCAATGACGAGCGCCTGCCGCTGATCGTGGAAATGCTGCGCCGCGAGGCCGATGCCATCGGCGCGCAGATCAACCCGTTCGACCCGGCGCTACGGCGCCCGAGCCAGTTCCTGGGTGCGGGAAACGCCGGGTGAGGGGGGGTCGCGAAGGCGCCGACGCTGACCGGTAGGATGGGTGAAGCGCGAGACTCTTTAAGCAAGAATATCGCTGCCCCCCACGCGTAACCCATCAAGCGGAATCCGGAATCCGGCACGCCGCGCGCAGGCCCCGGTTCAGGTCGGATACGTGCCCGGCAACAGGATGCTGCGGTCGCCCGGTGCAATATTGCGGCGGCCGCACAGCGCCATCGTCGTATCCATTTCCTTGTACAGCAGCTCCAACACGCGGGTCACGCCCGCCTGGCCGTAAGCGCCCAGGCCGTACAGGAAGGCGCGGCCGATCATCGCGCCGCGCGCACCCAGCGCCACGGCCTTCAGGATGTCCTGGCCGGAACGGATGCCGCCATCCATCCAGACTTCGATCTTCGAGCCCACCGCGTCGGCAATCGACGGCAGCGCCGCAATCGACGACATCGCGCCGTCCAGCTGGCGCCCGCCGTGGTTGCTGACGATCAGCGCGTCGGCGCCGCTATTGGCGGCCATCTGCGCATCTTCCACATCCAGGATGCCCTTGATGATCAGCTTGCCACCCCAGCGCTGCTTGATCCATTCCACGTCGTCCCAGCTCAGGCGCGGGTCGAATTGTTCGGCCGTCCACGCCGACAGCGACGACAGGTCGCTCACGCCCTTGGCATGGCCCACGATGTTGCCGAAGGTGCGGCGCTTGGTGCCAAGCATGCCCATGCACCAGCGCGGCTTGGTCGCCAGGTTGATCAGGTTGCGCAGCGTGGGCTTGGGCGGCGTCGACAGGCCGTTCTTGATGTCCTTGTGGCGCTGGCCCAGGATCTGCAGGTCCAGCGTCAGCACCAGCGCGGTGCAGCCTGCGGCCTTGGCGCGGTCGATCAGGTTGGCCACGAATTCGCGGTCGCGCATCACATAGAGCTGGAACCAGAACGGCTTTTTGGTGGCTTCGGCCACGTCTTCCAACGAGCAGATGCTCATCGTGGACAAGGTGAACGGCACGCCGAAATCGGCGGCGGCCTTGGCCGCCAGGATCTCCCCGTCCGCATGCTGCATGCCGGTCAGGCCGGTGGGCGAAATCGCCAGCGGCATCACGACGTCATGGCCCACCAGGGTGGTGCGCAGCGACCGGCCTTCCATATTCACCGCCACGCGCTGGCGCAGCTTGATCTTCTGGAAGTCGCTTTCATTGGCGCGGTACGTGCCTTCGGTCCAGGCGCCGGAATCGGCGTAGTCGTAGAACATGCGCGGCACGCGCTTTTGCGCAATGGCGCGCAAATCTTCGATGCAGGTGATCGTAGAAAGGTTAGCGGTCATGGGAGGTCTGAGGAGTGATAGAGGTGCGCCAGCTGCGTTTCGTTTTTCTAGAGTCTGGTGCCGCCGGCTGCGGCGGCTTCGCCACTGCGCAGGGGCGGCAACGCCCCGCGGCGCCGCCCAGTATACGCGCCGAGGCCGGCAAGCGTCGCTTGCCGGCCTCGTTCGCCCCCCTCGGACCGGAGCTCTGCGGCCCCTGTCCACCCAAGCTATCTCGGCCAGACCTTGCTGACCGCCCGGATCGTCGCCCACGCCACCCAACGCGGGCTGGTCAGCCGCGCGCCCGGCAGGCGCCGCATCACGTCCACGGCCAGCCCGCCGCGCTTATGCCATTGCTTCTTGCGGGTCTGGCTGTCGGTCCAGCGGCCTTCCAGCCACGGGAATTCGCGCCGTCCCGGCTTGTAGACGGGCGGGGTGTTGTAGATGAGGATGTACGCCAGCCGCGGCGACGGCGAGGTATTCGGACCGGTGAAGTGCAGCGTGCGGGCGTCGTGCACGGTGATGCCGCCGGGGTCCAGCGGTTCCGCCACGGCCTGGTCGCGCGCAAAGTCGCCGCAGCACTCCAGCGGATGCAGCGTCTTGTCGCCGCCGGGCGAACGGTGCTCCAGCACGTCCCATTTGTTCGAGCCCGGGATGAACTGCATGCACCCGTTCTCGATGGTGGCCGGCTGCAGGGCCAGCCAGATGCTCAGTTCGTTGTAGATGAAATCGGGCGACCGGAACGCCTCGTCCTGGTGCCAGGGCGTTTCCGGGCCGTGGGGGCCGGGCTTGAGCAGCGCGTGTTCGCCGTACAGCGCGGCGTCCTCGCCCAGCAGCTGGCGCGCCAGGTCCAGCGTGCGTTCGTGATAGGCCGTCTTCAGCAGACCAGGGGCATAATGGCGCGGATCGTGCAGGCTGGGAAACTTGGCCGGCTTGGACGGATCGTCCCGGCTGACGAAGTCGTACTGCGCCCCCTCGTTGTATCCGGTCTTGTTCGCAAACAGGTCCAGCAGTGTCCGGCGGATGTACCCGACCTCGTCTTGCGGGCACATGTCCTTCAGGGCCAGGTAGCCCTGGTCCCTGTAACGCGCTGTCTCTGCTTCCGACAACAAACTGGTCTCTTCCATAATGGCTTCTCCAAGCTCTGGTAGCGGGTGTTCCCGTTGGCACGTTTTGACATGAGCTCTAACGTATCGCTTCGATGCCCACCGGGCCTATAGACCATCTGCCGTAGCCACAACCGCCTACGTTCATTGCGTCGGCGGCGCATCATCCGAAGGAAATATCCATGCAAGACCCTCGATCCGACACCCATATCGAAACCGTCCTCGTCACCGTCAGCGGCACGGTGCAAGGCGTGGGCTACCGCCACGCGACCGTACGCCGCGCCCACATGTTGGGTGTGACGGGATGGGTACAGAATCTGCTGGACGGCACGGTCGAAGCCCTGGTGCAGGGCTCGCCCGACCAGGTGGACCACATGCTGGAATGGTTGCGGCGCGGCCCGCCGGGCGCTTCCGTGCAGGAAATCACGACGCGCCGGGAGTACACCGACAAGCGTTACATCCGTTTCGAGCAGGTGTAAGCCCAGCAGCAAACGCCTATCGCCGCCTAGGAGCGATGGCGTAATCCGATCAGCCGAGGGCCAACCGGAAGGTCAGCGGGTGCGCATCCAGCGCCCGCCCACCTGATTGATGACCAGGCCGGCCAGCACGCAGCCCGCCCCGACCCATTGCAGCGGCTGCAGCCGTTCGCCAAAGGCCATGGACGCCGCCCACAGGCCCACCACCGGCACCAGCAGGGAAAACGGGGCGATCTTGGCGGCCGGATGGCGTGTCAGCAACTGCGTCCACAAGGTGTAGGCCACCAGCGTCGCCAGCACCGCCAGGTACAGCACGGACAGAGCCTCGCCCCAGCCCATGCCTGTCACCATGCCCACTACGGGGTCCCAGCCGTCGATCAGCACGGCCAGCCCCAGGAAGGGCAGCACCGGCGCGGCGCTGCTCCAGGCTATGAAAGCGAAGGGGTCGTAGCCGGGCGCCTTGCGGCTGGCCAGGCGCACGATCAGGTTGGAGACCGCCCACATGAACGCGCCGCCCAGCGTCAGCGCAAAGCCCAGCATCGTCATCTGGCCGGGGCCTTCGCCGCGGCCGCCGGCAATCACCGCCAGCCCCACCGCGGCAACACCCAGTCCGATCCAATGATGGCGGCGGGCGCGTTCGCCCAACACGGGCGCGGCCAGCAGCAAGGTGAAGAACGCCTGGGTCTGGATGACCAGCGAGGCCATCCCTGCGGGCATGCCGAATTTCAGCGCGGTGAACAACAGGCCGAATTGCCCCAGCCCCTGCACCAGCCCATAGGCCGCGATCCAGTGCCACGGCAGCTGCGGCCGGCGCACGAAGAGGATCAGGGGGAAGGCCGCCAGCGCAAACCGCAGCGCGCCGAGCATCATGGGGGACAAGCCCCGCATGCCGACCTTCATGACAACAAAATTCAGCCCCCAGATGACCACGACCGCCAATGCGCAGAAATAGTCTTTTCGGGTTAGGTGAGTCGTGGACATCCCTGCATTATCGCATCGCCGGCCCCCTCGGCGGCCCGATCTCAGTGCTTTTTCAACACCGCCGCAAAGGCCTGCACGGCGACGTCGATGTCCTCGTCGTCGATGTGGCGGTGGGTCACGCAGCGCAGGCGCGTACGGCCCCATGGCCGGGTCAGCAGGCCTTGCGCCTGCAGCGCGGCGACCCATTCGGCGTTCGTCATGCCGGTACCGGCGGTCTCGACCTGCACGATGTTGGTCTGCGGCACGGTGGCCGACAGCGCAGGCGCCAGGCCGTTGATGCCGTCGCTCAGCCGGCGGGCACGGGCATGGTCCTCGACCAGCCGTTCGGTCATCGACTGCACGCCTTCAAGCCCGGCCGCCGCCATGATGCCCGACTGGCGCTGCGTGCCGCCCAGCATGCGGCGCAAGGTGCGGGCGCGCGACATCACCGCCTTGCTGCCCGCCAGCACCGCGCCCACGGGCGCGCTCAGCCCCTTGGACAGGCACAGCGACACCGTGTCGGCGTACTGCGTGATCTCGGCCGCCGGCACGCCCAGCGCCACGGCGGCATTGAAGAGGCGCGCGCCGTCCAGGTGCACCGGGATGCCGGCGGCATTCGCCATGCCGTACACGGCCTGCATGTGGTCCAGCGGCAGCACGGCGCCCCCGGCGTTGTTGTGCGAGGTCTCCATCGCCACCAGCGAGGTCTTCAGCCGGTGGCCGCCGGACAGCAACGCGTCGTCCAGCCGGTTCAGGTCCATGGCGCCGTCGGTGCCGGACACGCCCTGGTAGAACAGGCCCGTGAAGGTGGCGGCGCCGCGCTCGGACGTGTACATGTGGGCGGACGACTCCAGCACGACCTGCTCGTTGCGCTGCGTCTGCGCCAGCACGGCCAACAGGTTGGCCATGGTGCAGCTGGGCACGAACAGGCCGGCTTCCTTGCCCAGGCGGGCCGCCACATGCGCTTCCAGCGCACGCACGGAGGGGTCGCCGTCCAGGCCGTCATCGCCGATCGGCGCGGTGCGCATGCGTTCGTACATGGCCGCGGTGGGGTGGGTGACCGTATCGCTGCGCAGGTCGACAGGGGCGCTGGGAAGGTCGGCGGGGGTCCGCTGGGTCATGGCTTTCAGTGCTGCAGAATTTTGGAAAGAAACTGGCGCGTGCGCGGGGCACGCTCCTCCACATTGCCGAAGAACGCGTCTTTCACGCAGTCTTCGACGATCTTGCCGCCGTCCATGAAAATCACACGGTCGGCGACGCGGCGGGCGAATCCCATTTCATGGGTCACCACCATCATCGTCATGCCTTCGCTGGCCAGGTCGGTCATCACGTCCAGCACCTCGTTGACCATCTCGGGGTCAAGCGCCGAGGTCGGCTCGTCAAACAGCATCACCACCGGGTCCATCGACAGCGCGCGCGCGATCGCCACGCGTTGCTGCTGGCCGCCCGACAGTTCGCCGGGGTGCTTGTCCTTGTGCGCCGACAGGCCTACGCGCTCAAGCAGCGACAGCGCCCGCACGCGGGCCTCGTCCTTGCTCCGGCGCAGCACCTTGACCTGGCCCAGGCACAGGTTCTCGGTCACCGACAGGTGCGGGAACAGTTCGAAGTGCTGGAACACCATGCCCGCCACCGACCGCAGCTTGGGCAGGTTGGTGCGGGGATCGCCCACGGAAATGCCGTTGACCACGATGTCGCCCTTCTGGAAGGGCTCCAGCGCGTTCACGGTCTTGATCAGGGTCGACTTGCCGGAGCCCGACGGCCCGCAGACCACCACGACCTCGCCTTTGCCGACCTTCGTCGTGCATTCATCCAGCACCTGGAAGGTGCCGTACCACTTGCTGACCTGGTTGATCTCGATCATCGGAGGCGTCGAAGAGAGTTGCATCGTAGAACCTGTGGATAACGGGTAGGAGCGGGGCCGGGGCGCTTAGCGCAACACCCGGGTGCGCTTTTCCAGCAGCTTGACCAGACGGGATGCCGTGAAGCAGATCACGAAATACACCACCGCCACGAAGAGATAAAGTTCCACCAGCCGGCCGTCGCGCTGGCCGATCTTGGAGGCCGCCCCCAGGAAGTCCGTCAACGACAGCACGTAGACCAGCGACGTGTCCTGGAACAGGATGATCACGCGCGTCAGCAGCGCCGGCACCATGTTGCGGAAGGCCTGCGGCAGCACCACGTAGCGCATGCCCTGCCAGGGCGACAGGCCGATCGCCATGCTGGCCGACACCTGGCCACGCGCAATCGACTGGATGCCCGCGCGCATGATTTCGCAGAAGTACGCGGCCTCGAACATGGTGAACGTGATCACCGCCGAATTGAACGCCCCCACGCGCAACGGCGTGGGCGACCCGACCACCCAGGCGGCGATGTACGGCACCAGGAAGTAGAACCAGAAGATCACCAGCAACAGCGGGATCGACCGCATCACGTTCACGTAGATGCCTGCCGGCACAGACAGGATCTTGAAGCGCGACAACCGCATCATGGCCAGCAGCGTGCCCAGCGCCAGCCCCATCACCGCGGCCAGCACGGTCAATGTCAGGGTGAACGTCATGCCCGTCTGGAACAGATAGGGCAGGGCGGTCCAGATCACATCGAAATCGAATTTACCCATGGCGATCCCCTAGCGACTCTTGCCGGCCGAACCGATCAGCCCGGGAACCGCGACATGGCGTTCAAGCAGGCGCATGCCCAGCACGACAATGCCGTTGATGATCAGGTAGATCACCGTCGCGGCGGAGAACGCCTCGAAGATGTGGAAGCTGAATTCCTGCATGGAGCGCGCCTGGCCGGTCAGCTCCAGCAAGCCGATGGTCAGCGCCACCGACGAATACTTGATGGTGCCCATGAACTCCGACGTCAAGGGCGGCAGCACAATGCGGAACGCCTCGGGCAGGATGATGTAGCGGTACACCTGCACCTCGGTCAGCCCCAGCGCGGTGCCCGCCTGGAACTGGCCGCGCGGCAACGACTGGATGCCCGCACGCAATTGTTCGGCGACCCGCGCCGACCCGTAGAAACCCAGGCACAGCACCGCGGGCACGAACTGCCCCCAGGGCTGCGGCATCTGCTTCATCGCCAGGCCCCACGCATGCGGCAGCAATTCGGGCAGCACGAAATACCAGAGAAACATCTGCACCAGCAGCGGCACGTTGCGGAAGATCTCCACGTACGTCGCGCCCACCACGTTCATCAGCCGGGACTGCGCCGTGCGCATCACGCCCAGCCAAGATCCCAGCAGCAGCGAAAAGACCCACGCCGTCAGCGCCAGCGCCAGCGTCCAGCCCACGCCGATCAGGATCGTTTCCAGGAAGGTATGCACGCCGTCAGGCGACATCTCCAGGAAAACGCTCCAACTCCAGTTGTAATTCATGCCTGTGCCCTAGATCGGCGCCGGCCGCGGCGCCTTGCCCCAAACCGCCGCGGGACGCGCCTGGCGTCCCGCGGACAACCTGCTTACTCGTATGCCTTGGGGTCGCCCGAATCCGTCGGGTTGGCCAGCGCACGCTTCAAGGCGTCGCTCATCGGATACTTCAGGTTGATCTGCTTGGGCGGGATCGGCGAATTGAAGTACTTGTCATAGATCGCGGCGACTTTGCCGGTCTTGATCAGGTCCAGCACGGCGTCGTCCACCACCTTCTTGAAGGCGGGGTCGTCCTTGGGCTCCATGATGCCGTAGGGCGCCATTTCCAGGCCCTTCTTGCCGATCACGAACGCGTCCGGGTTCTTCGACGAGGCCACGGCGCCGTAGGCGATGCCGTCATCGTTGGCCGAACCCGCGGCGCGGCCCGATTCCACCATCAGGATGGTCTCGGCGGTATCCTTCGTGGGCGCCATGGTGATGCCCAGGTTGCCCTTGGCGTTCAGGCCGGAAATCAGGCGGAAGGTCTGGCCGCCAGCCTGGGCCGCGATGGTCTTGCCGCGGAACGATTCCAGGTTGTTGGGATCCACGCCGCCGTCCTTGCGCGCCACCAGCACCACCTGTGCCACGAAGGTCGTGGGCGCGAACGACACCAGCTTGTGGCGGTCCAGGTTATTGGTGGTGTTGCCGCATTCCAGGTCGATGGTGCCGTTGGCCAGCAGCGGGATACGCGTGGCCGAGGTCGTCGGGTTGTAGCGCACGTCCAGCTTGGGCAGCTTCAGCGCGGTTTTCACGTACTGGGCGATTTCCTGGCAGATCTCCACCGTGTAGCCGACCGGCTTCTGGTTACCGTCGAGGTAGGCGAAGGGGACCGAGGTTTCAGGATGGCCGATGGTGATCACGCCGGTTTCCCGGATCTTGTCCAGGCGGCTGGGGCCCTCGGCGTGAACGGTGGCGGCGCTGCCCAGCAGGGCGGCGGCGACGGAGATCGCGGCAAATGCTTTCATCTGATTCCCTTGGCGCCGTGCGTGCGGCGCGTGTTTGTATTCACGATCGGCGGCGCCAGACTGTTTGGCGGCCGCCGCGTCCCGCGATGAGCCCCGCGGCTGGCAAAAAGTATCAACTAGCAGTATGGTTTTATCCAGTTCCAATCAGGTATTCCTCTATACGGATTTGATATGGCCATTCCACGGATGGGCTTAAGACACATCGAGGCCTTCCGAGCCGTCATGATGACCGGCTCGATGACGGCCGCCGCGCGGCGCGTGCATACCTCGCAGCCGCACGTTAGCCGCTTAATAGCGCAATTGGAAGCGATCACCCAGTTTCCCTTGTTCGACCGCAACGGCAGCCGCCTGAGCCCCACGCAGGACGGATCGCGCTTCTTCCAGGAGGTCGAAAAGACCTTCATCGGCCTGGCCGGCCTGGAGTCGGCGGCGGCCAGCATCCGCTCGTTCAGCGCCAGCCGGCTGAGCGTGGCCGCCATGCCGCGGCTGGCCGGCGGCATCCTCGCGCGCATCGTCGCGGCCTTCAAGACGGAATACCCGGACGTGATGGTCTCCATCCATTCCGGCAACGCCAGCGCGGTGCACAACTGGATCAGTTCGGGCTTCTGCGACACGGGGCTGGCCATGCTGTCGGGCGACAGCCCCGGCATCCAGGTCGAGCCGGTGCTCACGATGAGCTGCGTGGCGGTCCTGCCGAAAGGGCACCGGCTGACCAAGCTGAAAAAACTGAAGCCCGCCGACTTCGCGGGCGAGCCCTTCATCTCGTTTCCCAGCGCCACCCCGCTGCGCGAGAAGATCGACGCCGTCTTCAAGGCCGCCAAGGTGGAACGGCAGACGGTGGCCGAGGCCGGGCTGGGTTCGTCGGTGTGCGCGCTGGTGGGCGCCGGGCTGGGCGTGGCCCTGATCAACCCGCTGGCCGCCCGCGAGGAGTACGAGGCCAACGGCGTCGAGGTCCGGCCTTTCAGCCCGTCGGTGCCGGTCACGGTGGCGCTGCTGTATCCGCCGTATCACACCCGCACGCGGCTGGTCAGCGTGTTCTCGCGTTACGCCCATCAACTGATGAACGAAGAAATGGCCGACCTGAAGACGCGGCCGGCACGCTGACGGGACCGGCGCGCGCCGCCTTTCTTATATCAGCGACTGCTCCAGATAGCGGTCCGCTTCGCCGGACTGCTTCAGCGCCTCCCACTGGGCCAGGCTCAGTTGCGGCATCTGGAAGGCGGGCTGCGGGCGGCTGTACCAGCCCGGGTTGTGCAGGCGGGCCAGCAGGTCCATCTTCGGGCCGTCCAGGTACAGGTGTTCCCGGTCCGCCACCAGGTCATCCTGCACGTGCATGGCCACCACGTCGGCCACGACAAGGCTGCGCCCGTCGATGCGCAGCAATTCATGCACCCGGCACTCGAACGCCACGGGCGACTGCATCACCCGTGGCACGCCGATGCGCTCGGATGGCGACAGCACCAGGCCCGCTTCCACCGATTCGTCCACGCCGGCCGGGAAATCCACCGCCGTGACGTTCATCCGGGCCGCCAGCCGTACCGACACCAGGTTGACGGTGAACTCGCCGCGCTCGGCGATGTTGCGGGCAGTGTCCTTGGGCGCGCCGTCGCGCATCCCGATGCCCACGCAGATCAGCGGCGGGTCACCCGACATCAGGTTGAAGAACGAGAAGGGCGCGACGTTCGTCGCCCCCCGTGCGTCGCGCGACACGATCCAGGCGATGGGGCGCGGCACGATCGCCGCGGTCAGCAGCTTGTAGCGGGCCGGGCCCGCCAGCGCATTCAAATCGATGAACATGGCTTGTCCCCGGCCGCCTCAGTCTTGCCCGGCCGATTGGGTCGGCGCCGCACCGGCCGCCGCCTTCTGGTCGGCGAACAGGCGGTCGCTACGCTTGCAGCGGCAGCGGCCGATCTGGTGCAGTTCGATCAGGTTGCCCACCGGGTCGCGCAGGAACAGCTGCATCAGCTCGGGCGCCGCCACGTTGTCCAGCTTCCAGTAGTCCACGCCCTGCCGCTGCAGCTCGGCTTCGGCCTCGGCGATATCGCGCACCGCCAGCGCCACGTGGTTTTCCACCGGGTCGCAGCCGGGCCCTTGGGAATAGGGCGAGGGGCCGTCGCTGCCCAGCAGATGGATCTGGCAATCGTTGCCCAGGTCCAGGAAGTACCCCGCGATGCCCGGGATTTCCCAGCGGCCCTTATCCGTGTCCAGGCCCAGCACGTCTCCATAGAACGCGCCCATGGCCGCCACCTTGCCCAGCGGCATGCGCACCGCGTGATGATGCAGCTCCAGTACGTCCAGCGCCATTTGTCTCTCCTTGGTTTGTCCGGCTGGCGCCCATGCACCGCCAGGTGCGCCATGGTGGCGTCCGCTCCCGTCACGGGGAATGCCGGCACAGGCAATCCACGATTGCGTTTTGCGCAACCCTGGGCGCGCCGCCGTACCGCGCGTGCACGCTATGCTTGGCGGCATGAATACGCCAGACCTCAACCTGCTGCTGACCCTGGACGTCTTGATCCAGGAAGGCAGCGTCGCCGGCGCCGCGCGCCGGCTCAACCTGAGCACGCCGGCCATGAGCCGCACCCTGGCCCGCATCCGCGAAGCGGTGGGAGATCCGGTGCTGGTACGGTCAGGCCGGGGCCTGGCGCCCACGCCGCGCGCGCTTGAACTGCGCGACCAGGTGCGCAGCGTGGTCGAACAGGCGCAAACCGTGTTCTCCGCCTTCAGCCAGGACGTCAACCTGGGCACGTTGACGCGCGTCTTCACCTTGCGCGCCAATGACGTGTTCGTGGGAGCCTTCGGCGGCCGCCTGCGGGAGCACCTGCGCCGTTACGCGCCGCACAGCGTGTTGCGCTTCCTTTCCGAAGCTGAAGACGACAGCGACGCGTTGAGCGGCGACGCCGACCTCTACATTGGTTCGTCCCAGAAGTTCGGCGCGGACATCAAGGTGCAGACGCTCTTCACCACATCGTTCTGCGGCCTGGCGCGCGCCGAGCACGCCATCTTCAAAGGCGCCATCACCCCGCAGCGCCTGACGGCCTACGACCACATCAGCGTGTCGCGCCGCGGCCGGGCGCAAGGGCCCATCGACCTGGCGCTGGCCGATCTGAGCCTGACCCGCCGCGTCGCGCTGATCACCCCCACCTTCCACGCCGCCATCTTCGCCCTGGCCGATTCCGACCTGATCCTGCCGTCCATGCCGCAGCATCTGATGCCGGGGATTGAACGGCTGGGATTGGCACTGCGCAGCTTTCCCGTGCCGTTGCCGACGCCGCCCGTGCGGGTCGTGCAGGCCTGGCCGCCGCGCCTGGACAGCGACCCGGCGCACCGGTGGTTGCGGCAGACCATCAAGCAGGTGTGCGACGTGGCGATGTAGCGCCCGGCAATACGCCTAGAACAGAAAAAACAAAGGCCAGCCCGTCAAGGCTGGCCTTCGCTACGACACAGCGGCCGCGATCAAGCGTCGATATTGCCCGCCGACAGCGCGTTCCTTTCGATGAAGGCGCGGCGCGGTTCCACGTCGTCGCCCATCAGCGTCGTGAAGACCTCGTCGGCCGCGATGGCGTCTTCGATCTGCACGCGCAACAGACGGCGCACCTTCGGGTCCATCGTGGTTTCCCACAGCTGTTCCGGGTTCATTTCACCCAGACCCTTGTAGCGCTGCTTCGAGATGCTGCGGTCGGCTTCGCTGCGCAGCCACTGCATGGCTTCGCGGAAGTCGGACACAGTCTGTTCCTTGCGCTTGTCGCCTTCGCCGCGGGCGGCCAGCGACCGCGAACCGACCTTGCCCAGGAAGCTCTTGGCAGCCTTGGACAGGATGCCGTAGTCCGAACCGTTGACGAAGTCGGCGTCGATGATGCTGACGCGCACGTTGCCGTGGTGCATGCGCTGCACCGACAAACGATGGCGCTCGGTGGCTTCATCAAACTGCGGCACCACTTCCACGCCGTTGCCGCTGACCGGATCACGCATGGCGTCAGCCAGGCGCTTGGCGGAATCGGCGGTGGACTCGGCCGTTTCCAGATTGATCTCAACGCCTTCGGCCATGGCCGACAGGGCGCCCACGTCGAACACCTTCGCCAAACGCGCGATGACGCCGTCGGCGGCCACGTACTGGCTGGCCAGATCGGTAAGCTCTTCACCGCGGATGATGTTGCCGCCCGAGATGATCTCGGCATCCTTCAGCGCCAGTTGCAGCATGAACTGCGCTTCTTCCTGGTCGTCCTTCAGATAGCGTTCTTCGCGGCCAACCTTCACCTTGTACAGCGGCGGTTGCGCGATATACACGTAGCCGCGCTGCACCAGCTCAGGCATCTGGCGGTACAGCAGCGTCAGCAGCAGGGTGCGGATGTGCGCGCCGTCCACGTCCGCGTCAGTCATGATGATCAGGCGGTGGTAGCGCAGCTTGTCCACGTTGAAATCGGGGCCGATGCTCGTGCCCAGCGCCGTGATCAGCGTGGCGATCTGTTCGCTGGCGATCAGGCGGTCAAAACGGGCCTTCTCCACGTTCAGCACCTTGCCGCGCAGCGGCAGGATGGCCTGGAACTTGCGGTCACGGCCTTGCTTGGCCGAGCCGCCTGCGGAGTCACCCTCGACGATGTACAGCTCGCACAGCGCCGGATCCTTTTCCTGGCAGTCAGCCAGCTTGCCGGGCAGGCCAGCGCCTTCCAGCACGCTCTTGCGGCGCGTCATCTCGCGCGCCTTGCGGGCGGCTTCGCGGGCACGGGCGGCTTCGACGATCTTGTTGCACAGCGCCTTGGCGTCGTTCGGGTTCTCAAGCAGCCAGGTTTCCAGCGTGCGGGCCACGGCTTCTTCAACAGCCGGACGCACTTCGCTGGAGACCAGCTTGTCCTTGGTCTGGCTGCTGAACTTGGGCTCGGGCACCTTCACCGACAGCACGCAGGCCAGGCCTTCGCGCATGTCGTCGCCGGACGTCTCGACCTTGGCTTTCTTGGCCAGTTCGTTGTCGGCGATGTACTTGTTCAGGATGCGGGTCATGGCCGCGCGCAGGCCGGTCAAGTGCGAACCGCCGTCGCGCTGCGGGATGTTGTTGGTGAAGCACAGCACGCTTTCGCTGTAGCTGTCGTTCCACTGCATCGCCACTTCAACGCCCACCGACACGCCGCCGGCGGCGGACTCGGTGGTGACCGAAAACACGTTCGGGTGCAGCACGGTCTTGGTGCGGTTGATGTATTCGACGAAGCCCTTCACGCCGCCCGAGAACGCGAAGTTCTCTTCCTTGCCCTGGCGCTGGTCAACCAGGCGGATCTTCACGCCGTTGTTCAGGAACGAGAGCTCGCGCAAGCGCTTGGAGAGGATCTCGTAGTGGTATTCGATGTTGTTGAAGATGATCGGGTCGGCCAGGAAGCGCACTTCCGTGCCGCGCATGTCCGTCGTGCCCGTCACCGCCAGGGGCGCAACACGCGCGCCTTGGCGGAATTCCATCTGGTGGACCTGGCCGTTGCGGCGGATGGTCAGGCGCAGCCATTCAGACAGCGCGTTCACGCAGGACACGCCCACGCCGTGCAGGCCGCCAGACACCTTGTACGAGTTCTGGTCGAACTTGCCGCCGGCGTGCAGTTCGGTCATGACGATTTCCGCCGCGCTGCGGTGGAATTCGTCTTCCTTGTGGATATCGGTCGGGATGCCGCGGCCGTTATCCGTGACCGAGATCGAGTTGTCGGTATGGATCGTGACGACGATATCGTCGCAATGGCCGGCCAGGGCTTCGTCGATGGCGTTATCCACGACTTCGAACACCATGTGGTGCAAGCCGGTGCCGTCGGACGTGTCGCCGATGTACATGCCGGGGCGCTTGCGCACGGCCTCCAGCCCCTTGAGCATCTTGATCGAGTCAGCGCCGTAGCCGCTGTTCTCGGGAGTGGTGTTCTGCTGATCTGACATGTCTGTATCGATAACGCTTTAAAGAACGGCCTGGCGGCCGGACCGCCCGCAGGCCTAGGCCCGCAAGCGGCACAAACCCACAAATGGGGCGCGGATCAGATCCGCATGGGCATGACGACGTACTTGAACTGGTCGTCTTCGGGCAAGGTGATGAGCGCCGACGCGTTCGCATCGGGCATGACCGACCACTGGATGTTGTCGACCTTCACGTTGGCCAGCACGTCGAGCAGGTAGCCCACGTTGAAGCCCACGTCCAGGGCTTCATGGCCGTAATCGATGTCGATTTCTTCCTGCGCCTCTTCCTGCTCGGCGTTGGAGGACGAGATCTTCATCTGGTTCTGCGCCAGTTGCAGGCGCACGCCCTTGAACTTGTCGGTGGTCAGGATGGCGGCGCGCTGCAGGCTGCCCTGGAGCGCTTCGCGGCCCACCATGAAGTGGCGCGTGTAGTTCGTGGGAATCACACGCGTGAAATCGGGGAACTTGCCTTCAACCAGCTTGGACACCAGTTCCACGTCGCCGAAACGGAAACGGATCTGGCCCGGCGCCACATCGATGGAGACCACCTCGTCGGAGTCTTCCAGCAGGCGCTGCATTTCCAGCACGGTCTTGCGCGGCACGATCACTTCGTGGCGTTCGGCAATGCCGTCGGCCTCGGTCGAGCAATGCGCCAGGCGGTGGCCATCGGTGGCGACGGCGCGCACACGACCCGGTTCAAACACCAGCAGCATGCCGTTCAGGTAATAGCGGATGTCCTGTTGCGCCATGGCGAAGTGCACCATGTTGAACAGGTGGCGCAGCGTGCGTTGCGGCATGGTGAGCGAGACGTCCCACTGCTCGGGCTGAGCGACGGTGGGGAACTCGCTGGCGGCCAGCGTCTGCAACGCGAAGCGGCTCTTGGCCGACTGCACCGACAGCTTGTTGCTGGCCAGCGCCAGGCGCACGTCGCCGGTGTCCGGCAACGCCTTCAGGATGTCCAGCAGCTTGCGCGCCGCGACCGTGGTGGACTCGTTGTCCTGGCCCACGCCGAAGTCGGCGTGCGTGGTGATCTGTACTTCGAGGTCGGTCGCAATGAAAGCAACTTTGTTGCCTTCCTTGCGCATCAGGATGTTCGCCAGGATGGGCAGGGTATGGCGTCTTTCGACGATGCCCGCCACGGTCGACAGCGGTTTCAGCAATGCATCGCGTGTGGTTTGTACGAGTTGCATGTTCATCCTTTTAGAGTTTGTTCCAACACGTGCAGGGTATGGTTGAGCTCCGCTTGCTTTGCGCGGGCGTCGGAAATTTTGCGGACGGCGTGCAGGACGGTGGTGTGATCACGGCCACCGAACAGATCGCCGATTTCCGGCAGGCTTTTCTGGGTCAGCTCCTTGGCCAGGTACATCGCAACCTGGCGCGGCAACGCGATATTGGCGGGCCGGCGTTTCGAGTACATGTCGGCGACCTTGATCTTGTAGAAATCCGCAACCGTCTTCTGGATGTTTTCCACAGTGATCTGGCCGTTGGACACGGACAGCAGGTCCTTCAGGGCTTCCTTGCAGACATCCACCGTCAGCACGTCGCGGCCGTGGAAGCGGGCGTAGGCCAGGACCTTGCGCAGCGCGCCTTCCAGTTCGCGCACGTTGCTGCGCAGATGCTTGGCGATGAAGAAGGCCACTTCCTCGGGCATGGGCACGCCTTCGGATTCCGCCTTGCGCAGCAGAATCGCCACGCGCATCTCCAGCTCCGGCGGCTCGATCGCCACCGTCAGGCCGGAATCAAAGCGCGAGATCAGGCGGCTGTCGATGCCCGACAGTTCCTTCGGATACGTATCGCTGGTGATGATGATCTGCTTGCGCTGGGCCACCATCGCTTCGAACGCGTAGAAGAACTCTTCCTGCGTGCGGTTCTTGCCGGAGAAGAACTGGATATCGTCGATCAGCAGCAGATCCAGCGAATGGTAATAGCGCTTGAAGTCGTCGAACGCCTTGCGCTGGTACGCCTTCACCACGTCGGAGACGTATTGGTCGGCATGCACATAGCGCACGCGCACCCCGGTGCCCGCCGCGACCATGGCGTTGCCGATGGCGTGGATCAAGTGGGTCTTGCCCAGGCCCACGCCGCCGTACAGGAACAGCGGGTTGTACGAGGTGCCCGGGTTCTCGGCCACCTGCAGCGCGGCGGCGCGCGCCAGCTGGTTGGCCTTACCCGTCACGAAGTTCTCGAACGTCAGGTCCGTGTTCAGCCGCGAGCGCTCGTACACGATGTTGGCCGCGTCGGCCGTCACCGCCTGCGCCGCCACGGTCGTGGCGGGAGGGGCGGCCGGTGCCGCGGCCTGCATGGGCGGCGCGCCGCCTGAGGGCTGAGCAGCGGACAGGTGCGTTTGTTCCGGCGGCTGCGCACGCACGGGAGCGACCGGCATACGCGGCGCGGCTCCGTGGGACGGCAACTCGAACAAGACCTGTACCGGTCGCTTGAACCACTCCGCGGCCAACGCTTCGATCTGGTGGGAAAAGTTCTTACGCACCCAATCCAGCTTGAAGCGGTTGGGCGCGGCAACGCGCAGCACCGCCTGCGTTTCGTCGTACGCAAGCGGGACCAGCGGTCGTATCCACGCGCTGATTTGTTGGGGGGGGAGTTCCTGCTCAAGACGACTGACGCAGGTCTGCCAGAATTCTTTCATGTCGCTCTTATTCAAACCTCGATTCTACCTTGCCTGAGCACGGGTTATCCACAGGGTAGGACATAAGCGTCTACACTGCCCAGGCTTAACTGTTTGACAAGACAGGGAAAACTTGCTGAAATGGTGGGCTTTTCCGAATTCTGTCTGTCAGAAGGTTTCACAGAGAGCTTAGCCGGAGTTGTGGCAAGTACCCTCCTTTCATAGGTCGGGGCGCTTTCCGCACTGTCCGGTTTTTAGCTTTGCTGAATAGGTCGCCTGGGAAGAAATTCCCAGTCCAGAGCCCCGTCTACGAGTTGTTTTTGCACCTGTTGCAAAAATGCTCACTAGATACCCGCTTCTGAATGCGCGACCTGGAACCCTCCGGGCAGGTCCCTTCTGACTTTTGTTCTTTTTGTGGATCGTCCATGAAACGTACCTACCAACCTTCCGTTACCCGCCGCAAGCGCACCCATGGCTTTCGCGTGCGCATGAAAACCCGCGCTGGCCGCGCCATCCTGAGCGCCCGTCGCGCCAAGGGCCGCAAGCGTCTGGCCGTCTAAGTCCGGGATTTCCGGTTTTTCCGGAAACCTGACTATTTGCACGGACCGGCCATATTGCAAGACCTCTCGCAATCTCGTTCCGGTTCCGCGCAAACGCCTGACCCGCAGTCCATGCCGCGCTCCACGCTTCCCCCGGAGGCGCGGCTGCATCGCCCCTCCGAGTTCGCCGCTGCCCTAAAAGGCCGGCGTCTTGCCCGAGGGGCGTTATTCATTGTGACTTCAGCTCCCAATGATCTGCCCCCCGGCCAGGATGCCTGTGCGCGCTTGGGACTCATCATTGCCAAGCGGTTCGCCGCCCACGCCAGTACGCGCAACGCCATCAAGCGGGTCATCCGCGAAGCGTTCCGCCACCGGCGCCTGGCGCTGCCCGCCAAGGATTACGTCGTGCGCCTGCATAGCAAGGTCGCTCCCACCACGCTCACCTCGCTTAAACGCTTGGCTAGAGCCGAAGTGGATGCTCACTTTGAGCGGATCGCGCGATGATTTTCAAAGCACTGCTCATCGCCCCCATCCGGTTCTACAGGTTCTTCCTGAGTCCCTGGATAGGCAGGCAGTGCCGCTTCACCCCGACTTGCTCGGCGTACGCGATTGAAGCAATCGAACGCCACGGCGCCTGGCGCGGCTTCTGGCTGGGCGTCCGGCGCATTGGCCGATGCCATCCGTGGTCGCCCGGCGGCTGGGATCCGGTTCCACCGGCCCCGGGAACCAAAGGCACCCCGTGCTGCTCCCACAGCCACCGCACCGAGCACGATTGACGCTAAACTGGCGGGCTTTGCTGGCCCGTATTCACTTCAGTAGGCACCATGGATATCCGACGTACCGTCCTCTGGATGATTTTTTCCTTTTCGCTGTTGCTCCTTTGGAACAACTGGCAAATCCATAACGGCAAGCCGTCGCTGTTCGGGGGGCCCACGCCCGCGGCCAGCACGACGGATCCGCAGGCCGGCGCCAATAACGCCACGCCTTCGGTGCCCAGCGCGCCCGCAACCGCGGCCACCGCGCCGTCGGCGGTCCCTGGCGCCGCCACGCCCGCTGCCGCGCGCTCGGAAGAAGTCGTCATCACCACCGACGTGCTGCGCCTGACGTTCGACACGATGGGCGCCCAGCTGGTGCGCGCCGAACTGCTGAAGTACCCGGCAACCGGCCAGCCGGACAAGCCCACGGTTCTGCTGGATCGTTCGGCCGGCCTGAACTACGTCGTGCAGTCCGGGGTGGTCGGCGCGCCCAACGGCCAAAGTTTCCCCACGCACCAGACGCCTTTCCGCCTGGTGACGTCGGAGCGCCAGCTGACCGGCGACAACCTGGTCGTCTCGTTCGAAGGCGAATCGGGTGGCGTGAAGGTCACCAAGTCGTTCACCCTGCACAAGGGCCGCTACGACATCGACGTGCGCCACGACCTGGCCAACGTCGGTTCCGCCCCCGTGACGCCCGCGCTGTATCTGCAGCTTGAGCGCGACGGCAACGACCCGGCCGACACGTCCAGCTTCTATCACACGTTCACCGGCTTCGCCGTCTACTCCGAGCAGGACAAGTTCCAAAAGAGCACGTTCAGCGATATCGAGAAGAAGAAGGCCAACTACATCAAGCAGGCGGACAACGGGTGGATCGCCGTGGTGCAGCATTACTTCGCCACCGCCTGGGTGCCACCGCAAGGCAAGCCGCGCACGAACGAACTGCTGGAAGTGCAGAAGAACCTGTACGCCGCCCGCAGCATCGAAGCCGTCGGCGAAATCGCCCCCGGCGCCGCGTCACGCGTTGACTCGCACCTGTGGGTCGGTCCGCAAGACCAGAAGGCCATGGCGGCGCTCGCCCCTGGCCTGGAACTGGTGGTGGACTATGGCTGGCTGACCATCATCGCCAAGCCGCTGTTCACGCTGATGACCTGGCTGCATTCGCTCCTGGGCAACTGGGGCTGGACCATCGTTGCGCTGACCGTGCTGATCAAGGCCATCTTCTACCCGCTGGCCGCCGCGAGCTACCGCTCGATGGCCCGCATGAAGCAAGTGGCCCCGCGCCTGCAGGCCCTGAAGGAAAAGTACGGCGACGACAAGCAGAAGCTCAACGCCGCCATGATGGAGATGTACCGCACCGAAAAGATCAACCCGCTGGGCGGCTGCTTGCCGATGGTGGTACAGATCCCGGTGTTCATCTCGCTGTACTGGGTGCTGCTGGCCAGCGTGGAAATGCGCGGCGCGCCGTGGATCCTGTGGGTCCATGACCTGTCGATCCGCGACCCGTTCTTCATTCTGCCCGCCATCATGATGGCCACCATGTTCCTGCAGATCAAACTGAACCCGACGCCTCCGGACCCCATCCAGGCCAAGGTCATGATGATCATGCCGCTGGTGTTCGGTGGGATGATGTTCTTCTTCCCGGCCGGCCTGGTGCTGTACTGGTGCGTCAACAACACCTTGTCGATCGCCCAGCAGTGGTCCATCACCCGCGCCATGCAGCGCAAGACGGAAGCCTTGGCGAACCGCTGAGCCTAACGTTGCAAGTATGAAGAACCGGCCCTCAGGGGCCGGTTTTTTTACGCCCGCGGCAGCCGGCGCGCCTCGCATCCTGCTGCCGCATCGAGCGTTGATAATAGATAAATACTATTGAATTTGACATATCAATCAACTTCACAAGTGCAACCATGACCCCTATGATGTGTCGGACATATTCCCCAGGCGGCGACGCAGGGGGTATGCACGACACGGCGCGGGCCTACCAGGGCACGCGCATTCCAGAATCACGTAGGGAGTGTGCTATGACCGACAAGAAGCATCTGACCACCGCAGCAGGCGCGCCGGTGGCGGACAATAACAACACGCTGACCGCCGGCCCCCGCGGTCCCGCGCTGTTGCAGGACTTCTGGCTGATTGAAAAGCTTGCCCACTTCGACCGCGAACGCATCCCGGAACGCGTGGTCCACGCCAAAGGCTCGGGCGCTTACGGCACGTTCACCGTCACGCATGACATCACGCGCTACACGCGCGCCAACATCTTTTCGCAGGTCGGTAAGCAAACCCCGCTGTTTTTGCGCTTTTCCACGGTTGCCGGCGAACGCGGCGCGGCCGACGCCGAACGCGACGTGCGCGGCTTCGCCATCAAGTTCTATACCGATGAAGGCAACTGGGACCTGGTGGGCAACAACACCCCCGTCTTCTTCATCCGTGATCCGCTGAAGTTTCCCGACTTTATCCACACCCAGAAACGCGACCCCAAGACCAACCTGCGCAGCGCCACCGCCGCCTGGGACTTCTGGTCGCTCAGCCCCGAATCGCTGCACCAGGTGACGACCCTGATGAGCGATCGCGGCATCCCGGCCAACCTGCGCCAGCAGCATGGTTTCGGCTCGCACACGTTCAGCTTCGTCAACAGCAACAACGAACGCTTCTACGTGAAATTCCACTTCAAGTCGCAGCAAGGCATCGCCTGTCTGACCGACGAGGAAGCGGCGCAAGTGGTCGCTCACGACCGCGAAAGCTCGCAGCGCGACCTGTTCAACAACATCGCGCAGGGCAACTTCCCGAAGTGGACGCTGAAGGTGCAGATCATGCCCGAGGCCGAAGCCGAGACCTATCACATCAACCCGTTCGACCTGACCAAGGTGTGGCCGCACGGCGACTACCCGCTGATTGAAGTGGGCGTGCTGGAACTGAACAAGAACCCCGAGAACTATTTCGCGGAAGTGGAGCAAGCCGCCTTCACGCCCGCCAATATCGTCCCCGGCATCGATTTCTCGCCGGACAAAATGCTGCAAGGGCGCCTGTTCTCGTACGGGGACACGCACCGCTACCGCCTGGGCATCAATCACCACCAAATCCCGGTGAACGCTGCGCGCTGCCCCGTCCACAGCTACCACCGCGACGGCGCCAGCCGCGTCGACGGCAACGCCGGCGGCACATTGAACTACGAGCCCAACAGCGCAGGGGAGTGGAAGGAAACCCCGTCCGCCGGCGAACCGCCGCTGGCCCTGGACGGCCAGGCCGCCGCGCGCTGGAACCACCGCGTGGATGACGACTACTACTCGCAACCGGGCGCCTTGTTCCGCCTGATGACGCCGGCCCAGCAGGAACTGCTGTTCGGCAACATCGGCCGGCACATGGCGGGCGTGCCCGAAGAAATCCAGCGCCGCCAGCTGGAACACTTCAGGAAGGCCGACCCGGCCTATGCCGCCGGCGTGGCAAAGGCGCTGGGACTGAAGATCTAGGCGACTCGTCGCTCGAAAGGAAAGCGGCCCCTTCTTGGGGCCGCTTTTTTTTGGGTGGTTCGGGTAATGGGTTGCGCGCGCTGAGCGGCCGCTTGCGGGCAAACACTGCCGCGCGCTCCACCCATCCTACAACGCACGATCAACCTTCGTAGGATGGGTGAAGCGCGGCAATGCCGCCCAAAGCCGGCAAACGCCAAACGCGCGCAACCCATCACCTCAACGCTGCATCCCCCAGCGCCGCACCGTCAAACGCTCCAGATTGTCGAATCCCAGGTTTTCCACAAGCAGGCCGATGATGACCACCGCGGCCAGCCCCGCGAACACGCGGTCTGTGTATAACTCGTTGCGGTTCTGGAAGATGTACCAGCCGAGACCTCCCTTGCCGCTGGACGCCCCGAACACCAGTTCCGCGGCGATCAGGGTACGCCAGGCGAAGGCCCAGCCGATTTTCAAGCCCGCCAGGATGGCCGGCAGCGCGGCCGGCACCAGGACCTGCAGCACGTAGCGCAAGCCCGTCAGCCCATAGTTGCGGCCCGCCATGCGCAGGGTCTCCGACACGCCCAGAAAGCCCGCGTACATGTTCAGCGCCAGCGCCCACAGCACGGAATGGATCAACACGAACACCAGGCTGCCTTCGCCCAGCCCGAACCACAGCAAGGCCAGCGGCAGCAGGGCGATAGCCGGCAGCGGGTTGAACATGGCGGTCAGCGTGGACAGCAGGTCTCGGCCGAAGCGCGTGGATACCGCCAGCGTGGTCAGCACGAACGCGAGCGCGACGCCGGCCAGATACCCCTGCACCAGCACGCGCAGCGACTGTCCGGCGCGCGCCGGCAGCTCGCCATTGGCGATGCCCTGCACAAAAGCCTGCGCCGTCTGCCACGCGCCCGGCAGCAACAGGTCATTGTCGGTGTAGCGCGCCGCCAGCTCCCACAAGGCAGCCAGCAGCGCCAGGATCACCAGCTTGCGCAGGCTGGCGTGCTGCCATAGCCGTTCGTGCCACGGCAGCGGCGTTTCCGCCGCCTGCGTCGGCAAGGGCGGCAGCTCGTACTCGACTTCGGGACGAATGGGGGGCGAGGCGGGGTAGGCGGTGCTCATGGGGGGGTACTCATACTCAAGCCGCCGCGCGCTCGGCCTGTGCGGAATCGGACAGAGGCAGAGGCGACTCGAACAACAGGTCATGGATGCGCTTGGCCGCCGATTGGAAGGCGGCGGATCCCTGGCTGTGCAAGCCGAAGGCGTGCGCGTTCAGTTCGGCGCGCACGCGGCCGGGATGCGGCGACAGCAGCAGCACGCGGCTACCCAGCACCAGCGCCTCTTCGATCGAATGCGTGACGAACAGCAGGGTGAAGCGCACGTCTTCCCACAAGGCCATCAGCTCTTCCTGCATGCGGCGGCGGGTCAGGGCATCCAGGGCGGCAAAGGGCTCGTCCATCAACAGCACGCGCGGCTGCATGGCCAGTGCGCGCGCAATCGCCACGCGCTGCTTCATGCCGCCGGAAAGCGTGTGGGGATAGGCGTCCGCGAAGGCGGCCAGGCCCACCTTGTCTAGATAGTGCATGGCGCGCTCATCCGCTTCGCGCCGGCCCAGCTTGCGCGAGGCCAGCAGCGGAAACGCCACGTTCTGCCGCAGCGTCTTCCACGGCGGCAACTGGTCGAATTCCTGGAACACGACGATACGGTCCGGACCCGGGCCCTGCACCGTCTGCCCATCGATCGCGATGCGTCCTTCGGTGGGCGGCAGAAAGCCGGCCACGGCCTTGAGCAGCGTGGATTTACCGCAGCCGGAGGGTCCCAGCAGGATGAAACGGTCCGCGCCGTGGACTTCAAAACTGACCTGATGCGTGGCGCGAACCCGCCTTTCACGCGTCTTATATTCGATCGTCACCTTATCCACAGCCAGCAGCGGCGACGCCTGGTCAATGTTATCCACAGGCCTGGCGGCGGTCATCGACATATCAGCTGCCTTGCGCCGTCAGCGGATCATCGAAGAAGTAGTCGCGCCAGCTGGCCGGCGCGTTCTTGATGGCGCCCACCTTGTGCATGAACTCGGCCAGCGCAAAGGTGTTCTGCGGCTCCAGCTTGAATTGCACGTCGGGATTCTTGATCACTTTGATCAGGAAGTCGCGGTCCTGCTTGGCGCCGGTGACGCGCAGGTAGATGTCGGCGGCCTGCTCCGGATTGGCGGCGGCAAAGGCGGCGGCTTCCTTCAGCGCTTCCTGGAACGCCTTGTAGGTCTTCGGGTTTTCCTTGCGGAATTTCTCGGTCGCAAACAGCACGGTGGATGAACTGGGGCCGCCCAGCACATCGTACGAATTCAGCACGATGCGGGCCTTGGGGTTCTCGGCCAGTTCTTGCTCCTGGAACGGCGGATTGCCGAAATGGCCCGTGATTTCCGTGCCGCCGGCAATGATCGCCGCCGCCGCGTCCGGGTGCGGTAGCGCCACCGAGATCTTGTCCAGCTTGTTGAATTGCGCGTCGCCCCACAGCTTGGCCGACGCCAGCTGGAGCACGCGCGACTGCACCGACACGCCCACGGCCGGCACCGCGATGCGGTCCTTGTCCGTGAAGTCCGCAATGGTCTTCACATTGGGGTTGTTCGTGACGAGGTAATAAGGAAAGTTGCCCAGCGATGCCACGCCTTTCACGTTCTGCTTGCCGTGCGTGCGGTCCCAGATCGTCAGCAGCGGTCCGACGCCCGCCCCCGCGATATCCACAGCCCCCGACAACAGCGCATCGTTCACGGCAGATCCACCGGACAGCTTGGCCCACTCGACCGAGATATCCACACCTTCGGCCTTGCCGTGTTTTTCGATCAACTGCTGGTCGCGCGCCACGTTCAGCAGCAGGTAAACGATGCCGTATTGTTCCGCGATGCGGATGCGCCCTTCGGCCAAGGCGGGCGTGGGCGACGCCAGCGCCAACACCCCCAGAATCAACGCCAGGGCGGCGCCGGTAACGGTTTGGACCAATCGGTCCCGTAGTGCGGAGGACATACGCATGGTGTTCCCTGTGGATAAGTGCTTTGCGTCAGAAACCGCGTGTTTTTCAGAAAGGCGTATCGCCTTCGATGGTGGTCCGGTACAACTTGCGCCGCAGATGATCCGGCGTGCCGCCGGCAAGATGGATCAGCGAACGGTTGTCCCAGAACACCAGGTCGTGCGGCTGCCAGCGATGGCGATAGATGTTCTCGGCGCGCACGCTGTGCGCGAACAATTCGGCCAGCAGTGCGCGGCTTTCGTCTTCCGGCACATCGACGATGCGCGTCGTGAAGCCTTCACTCACGAACAACGCGCGGCGGCCGTTTTCGGGGTGCGTACGCACCACCGGATGCACCACTTCCTGCACCTGCGCGATCTGCTGGGCGCTCAGGTTGGGGCGCCAGTTGCCTTCCTTCTGCAACTGCCCGTACTGGGCCAGATAGGAATGCACGGCGCGCTTGCCCTCGATCGCGTTTCGCAGCGCGGCGGGCAACGTGTCGTAGGCCAGATGCATGTTTGCGAACAAGGTGTCGCCGCCTTCGGCCGGCAGCTCCTGCGCGTGCAGCAGCGAACCCAGGCTGGGCAGTTCCTTGTACGAAATATCCGAATGCCAGTACTTGCCCGCGTCGCCCAAGCCGAGCGGCTTGCCGTCTTCCACGATGTTGGAGACGATCAGAATTTCGGGGTGATCAGCCAGGTGGAATTGGTGCAGCACGTGGATCATCAAGCGGCCAAAACGGCGGCTGAAATCGATATGCTGCTGCGGCGTGATGCGCTGGTCGCGAAATACCAGCAAGTGATGGTCCAGATGCGCCTGATGCACGCGGGCGAAATCGGCCGCCGTCAGGTCTCGCGACAGGTCCAGGCCGATGATTTCGGCGCCCACGGGGCCGGGCAGGGGGCGCAGTTCAAAGGACTGCGCGTGGGGGACGTGGGCGGCATCTACTTCGCGCCGCAAGGCGTTACTCTGGGACATCGATCGCTCCGGTTCGCCTTGCGGCATGTCTGGAACGATCGATTATGGAAAGCGCGCCTTGTATCTCAAACGAAGTTATTGGCGTTTGAACAAAGCTTCACGTCATATAGAAAAGGCCGCGAGGGAAACCCCGCGGCCTCATGCCAAACACCTATAAGCAAATAGCGTATCGGTGTTAAGCGCTGGTTTCCAATGCGGTCAGGCAGCCGGCAGATACGCCTCGACCAACTTCACCCAATACGTCGCGCCCACCGGCAGCAGGGCGTCATTGAAGTCGTAATTCGGGTTGTGCAACTGGCAAGGGCCCATGCCGTGATAGCTCTCCATTCGGTGGTCGCCGTCGCCGTTGCCCAGGAACAGATACGCGCCGGGGATCGCTTCCAGGAAGAAGGAAAAATCTTCTGCCCCCATGAACGGCGGCATGTCGCGCAGCACGTTCTCGGCGCCGAACGTGTCTTCGGCGACTTTGGCCGCAAAGGCCGTTTCCTTTTCCCAGTTGACCAGCGGCGGATAGGCGCGCACGAAGTCGAGTTCGCCCGTGCCGCCGTATACCTGGGGCAGGGTGGTGGCAATGCGCCGCATGTCCGATTCGATCTTGTCCAGCGTTTCCACGGAATACGTGCGCACCGTGCCGCGCAGCACCGCTTCGCCCGGAATCACGTTGTAGGCGTCGCCCGCATGAATCTGCGTGATCGACAGCACCGCCTGATCCAGCGGGTTCTTGCTGCGCGAAATCACGGTCTGCAGGGCATGCACCATGTCGGCCGCCACGATGATGGGGTCGACCGATGCATGGGGCTGCGCCGCGTGGCCGCCCACGCCCTTGATGACGATGTCCCAGCGGTTGCTGGACGCCATCGTCGGCCCGGCGCGGAAGCCGAACTGGTTGACCGGCATGCCCGGCATATTGTGGATGCCGAACACGGCATCGCAAGGGAATTTGTCGAACAACCCGTCCCGCATCATGGCGCGTGCGCCGGCATTACCGCCTTCTTCGGCGGGCTGGAAGATGAACACAACGGTGCCATCGAAATTGCGGTGCGTGGACAGGTATTGCGCTGCGCCCAGCAGCATCGCGGTATGGCCGTCATGGCCACAGCCGTGCATCCGGCCGCTGATGGTGGACTTGTGCGCGAAACGGTTGTGCTCGGGCATGGGCAGCGCATCCATGTCGGCGCGCAGGCCGATGGTTGCCTTGCCGCTGCCGGCGCGCAACACGCCCACCACGCCGGTCTTGCCCAGCCCCGTGTGGACTTCCAGGCCCCATTCACGCAGGCGTTCGGCCACCAGGTTCGACGTGCGCGTCTCCTGGAAGGCCAGTTCGGGATTGGCATGGATATCCCGGCGCAACGCGGTCAGTTCCGGGTGCGCGCGTTCGATTTCGGCGATAGTTTTCATGGCGTGGATAAAAATTGGAGTTCAGTGATGGCGAAAAACTTCACACGTAGGATGGGTGAAGCGCGGCAACATCCCAGCAAAAATATCAAGCTCCAGCGCGCGCAACCCATCAAGCAGCATTGAATCCTTAGCGAATTTCGCCACAACACAACCGTCAATTGATGGGTTGCGCGCGCTGGATCCTTGCGTTCTTACCCAGGGATTCTCGCGCTTCACCCATCCTGCGTCCAGTGCCCACGCAACATCGATCAACCGTCCAACGGCCCTGCGAATGACGCCTACGCCGCATCATTCAAATGGCAGGCGCTGTGCTGGCCCGGCGCGATCTCGCGCAACAGCGGCCGTTCCGTCTTGCAGCGCGGCATGGCGTGTGGGCAACGCGGGTGGAACGCGCAACCGGTGGGCGGGTCCAGGGGCGACGGCAGTTCGCCCTTGATCGGCTGGTAGTTGCGCCGCCCCGGCGTCAGCGTCGGCAATTCTTTCAGCAGCGCCTGCGTGTAGGGATGGTTGGCGCGCTGGAACACGGTGTCGGTGGGCGCAAGTTCCACCACGCGGCCCAGATACATGATGGCCACGCGGTCCGAGATGTGGCTGACCACGCTCAGGTTGTGGCTGATGAAGAGATACGTCAGGTCCAGATCGTCGCGCAGCTGTTCGAAGAGATTTAACACCTGGGCCTGGATGGATACGTCCAGCGCGGCCACGGCCTCGTCACAAACGATCACCGAGGGCTTCAGTGCCAAGGCCCGTGCGATCCCAATGCGCTGGCGCTGCCCGCCCGAGAATTGATGCGGATAGCGTTGCGCAAAAGCCGGGTCCAGCCCCACCTGACGCATCAGTCCCGCCACGTACTCCGCCTTGTCGCGCGCACGGATCAGGCCATGCGCCACCGGCGCCTCGCCGATGATCTCGCGCACCCGCATGCGTGGGTTAAGGGACGCGTACGGATCCTGGAAGATCATCTGCACGCCCAGCTCGTAGGCACGCCGTTCGGCGCCGGTCATGGCCTTCACCGCCTTGCCCTGGTAGTGCACGTCGCCCGACGAAGGCGGCAATATGCCCGACACGATGCGGCCCAACGTGGACTTTCCACAGCCGGATTCGCCAACAATGCCGATCACTTCGCCGCGCTGCACTTCCAGGTCCACACCACCCACGGCGTGCACCACCTGCGTCTTCAGGCCCGCCCCCAACAGGTTCGCAATGCGTCCGGCCAGGTCCACGGGCTGCACGAAGCGCAGTTCCACGCCTCGCAGGGACAGGATGGGGGCGGCCGCGCCGCGTTCTGCTGCGCTCATTTGATGTCTGGGACTCCGGCATGCCAGCAGCGCACCCATTGCGCCGGGCGGACTTCAACAGGCTGCGGTTCGATCAGACAGGCGTCGGTGGCGCGCGGGCAACGCCCGCGGAACGCACAGCCCTGCGGCAGGTTCAAGAGCGACGGCGTCATGCCTGGAATGGGCACCAGCGGCCTGCCACGCGATTCCGGCGTGGGGATGGACGCAATGAGCCCATGCGTATACGGATGCATGGGATGGGTGATTACGTCGCGCGTGCTGCCGGTCTCGACAACGCGGCCGGCGTACATCACCGACACGCGGTCCGCCAGGCCCGCCACGACCGCCAGGTCGTGCGTGATCCAGATCAGGCCCGTGCCCGTCTCGCGGCACAGCTTCTGCACTTCAAAAAGGATCTGCCCCTGGATCGTCACGTCCAGCGCCGTCGTGGGCTCATCCGCGATGATCAGGCGGGGCGAATTCAACAGCGCGATGGCGATCGCTACGCGCTGCCGCATGCCGCCCGACAATTGGTGCGGATAGGTGCGCAGGCGTTCCTGCGGCGACGGGATGCCCACCATCGTCAGCGTCTGCAAGGCGCGCTGGCGCGCCTGTTCGCGCGACACCTTATGGTGCGCCTGCACGGCCTCGATCATCTGCGTGTCCACACGCAGCACCGGATTCAGCGTCATCATCGGGTCCTGGAAGATCATCGCGATCTCCTGGCCCCGCAACTGGCGCCACCGCGCCGGCGTAGCGCCGCGCAGGTCTTCGCCGTTTAAGCGCAACTGGCCGTCCACGATGCGGCCCGGCTCGTCCAACAAGCCCATCAACGAGAATCCCGTGATGCTTTTTCCGGACCCCGATTCCCCCACCAGCCCCAGGATCTCGCCTTCGGCGAGCGTCAGGTCCACGCCGTCCACCGCCTTGACGATGCCGTTGCGCGTGAAGAAATGCGTCTTCAGGCCCTGCACTTGAAGAATGGTCGGCGGCGTGGCCAGCGGCTTGTCCACAACGGGCGTCTGCATCGCGTCCGCCCTCAATTCGCGTGGCGCGGGTTGAGCACATCGCGCAAGTGGTCGCCCACCAGGTTGATGGCGATGATGGCCAGCGCCAACGCGATGCCGGGAAAGAACGATATCCAGTACTGGCCCGACAACAGGTATTCGAACCCGTTGTAGATCAACATGCCCAGCGACGGTTCGGTCACGGGCACGCCTACGCCCAGGAACGACAACGTGGCCTCCAGCGCGATCGCGTGCGCCAGGTCGATCGTGGCGATCACGATGAGCGGCGGCATACAGTTGGGCAACACGTGGCGGAACAGCACGCGTCCCCAAGACAGGGACATGCAGCGCGCAGCCTCCACATATTCCTTGCCACGCTCTACCAGCGCCGCGCCGCGCGCCGCGCGGGCGAAATACGCCCATTGCACGACGATCAGCGCGATGATCACCTTATCCACACCCTTGCCCAGAATCGCCAGCAACATCAGCGCCACGAGAATGGCGGGAAACGACAACTGGATATCCACAATCCGCATCAGCAGCGCATCGATCCGACCGCCGAAATAGGCGGCGATCAATCCCACGGTGGCGCCGATGCCAAACGCCGCCAGCACCGACACGGTGGCCACCAGCAGGCTGGTGCGCATGCCGTAAAGGATGGCCGAAAACAAGTCGCGCGCTTGCCCGTCGGTGCCCAGCAGATAGTGCATGGAGCCGTCGCCGCTTTCGCTGCCCGGCTTGAGCTTGGAATCCATGATGTCCAGCGACGCCAGGTCATACGGATTCTGCGGCGCGATCCACGGCGCCAGCAAGGCGGCGCCCACGATCACGACAAGCATCACCAGGCCCAGCGTGGCCAGTTTGCTGGCGAAGAAATCCGATACGAAACGCCGCCAGGGCGTCTGTTCCTTGATTGCCGCGGCAGGCGCGGCAGCGGTGGCAGGGCTGTTCATCGGCGGCTATCCAAACGTACGCGGGGGTCCAGCACCGTGTAGATGATGTCCACCACCAGATTCAACATGACCAGGAAGAACACAATCAGCAGCAGATACGCGACCACCACCGGACGATCCAGGTTGATGATGGAATCGATCAGCAGCTTGCCCATCCCAGGCCACGAAAACACCGTTTCCGTCACGACGGCAAACGCCATCACCTGTCCGAATTCCAGCCCGGCGACGGTCACCACCGGAATCAGGATGTTCTTCAACAGATGCACGCCAAGCACGCGCTTTTCCGACAACCCCTTGGCCCGCGCGAACTTGATGTAGTCCATGGGCAGCGCCTCGCGCGTGGCCGCGCGAGTCACGCGAATGATCATCGCGCACTTGGCAAACGCGATGGTGGCGGCAGGCAGGGCCAGGCTAAGCCAGCCGTTGAGCGTCAGCACGCTCAGCTCCAGCGAGCCGATGCTGACTGTCTTGCCACGCCCGCCGGCCGGCACCCAGCCCAGTATCACGGCGAACACCATGATCAGCATCAGGCCGACCCAGAAGTTGGGCAGCGAGAACCCCAGCACCGAGCCCGTCATGATGGCGCGCGAGCCTGGCGCTTGCGGCTTGAGCCCCGCCAGGATGCCCAGCGGCACGCCGATCAGCACCGACAGCAGCATGGCCACACAGGCCAGCTCCACAGTGGCCGGCATGCGCTCCAGGATCAGGTGCATGGCCGGCTCGCCGGTCAGGAAACTGTTGCCGAAATCACCGCGCACCGCCTGGCCCATGAAGATCAGGTATTGCCGCCACAGCGGCTGGTCCAGGCCCAACGATGCGCTTATCGCGGCGCGTTGTGCCTCGGTCGCCTCGGGGCTGGCCAGCATCGACACCGGATCGCCCACCATGTAGATGCCTGCAAAGACCAACGCCGACATGACGAGCATGACGACGATGGTTTGCAGCAGCCTTCTTACGATTGTTGCCAGCACTAGGGACCGCCCGCGTTGCGCGTTACTTCTTCAGGGTTGCGAACTGCGCAAGCGTGACCTGGTCGGGGCGGCCCTGATAACGGATGTCGCCCTTCATGGCCCAGACCGACAGCTCGAAGTGCACCGGCAGCATGGCGTAATCGTCCATGGCGATATTGCTGGCCTTCGCCAGCAGGTCGGCGCGCTTGGCATCGTCCATCGTGGACGAGGCTTCCTTCACCAGTTCGTCCATCTTCGGGTTGGAATAGCGGCTGCGGTTGGTCGTGCCCAGGCCTGCTTCCGGATTGCGCGTCACCAGCAGGGAAGTCAGCGCGTTCGACATCTCGCCGCTGGTCACCGACCAGCCGGCCAGATAGGCCGAGAACGCGTAGCTGTCGCGGTTCTTGAAGAACACCGGGGGCGCCATCGCGTCCACGCTGGTCTTCACACCGATGCGGGTCCACATCGACGCGATGGCCTGCGCCACTTTCGAATCATTCACGTAGCGGCCCGAAGGGGAACCCAGCGTGATCGAAAACCCGTTGGGATAGCCCGCTTCCTTCAGCAAAGCCTTGGCCTTCTCAACATCGGCCTTCGGCGCCTTGGAATGTTCCTTGCTGGAGCCGACCATGGGGTAGGGCAGCAGGTTGCCGGCCGGCAGCGCCACCCCGCCCATCACGCGTTCGACCAGCGCGTCGCGGTTGATGGCCAGCGACAGCGCTTCACGCACCCGCTTGTCCTTCATCGGATTCTTGTCCGTACCCTGGATGCCGGGCGAAGGTTCCGCATACTGGTCCAGCGCCACGTACACGACGCGCACCGACGGCGTTTCCTCGACGTACAGCTTCTTGTCGCCCTTGAGCTTGGGCAGGTCGTCGGTGGGGGGATCTTCGATCATGTCCACGTCGCCGGCCAATAGTGCAGCCACGCGAGCGGCGGCATTGCTGATCGGGCGATAGACCACGCGGTCCCACTCGGGCTTCTTGCCCCAGTAATTGTCATTGCGCGCCAGCACGAATTCCGCGCCGCGCTTCCACGACACGAACTTGTACGGGCCCGTTCCCACCAACCCATCGCCGCTGTTCAGTTCAGTGGTGGTCTTGCCTTCCGCCGCGGGGCCGGAGGCGGCCTTCTTCGACATGATGGGCAATTGCGCCAGGTTCACCAGCAGGTTCGGCGCGACTTCCTTGGTGGTGATGCGCACGGTCATCGGGTCGACCGCTTCCGTCTTGGCCACTGAACCCAGGTACAGCGTGAAGGGCGACGGGCTGTTCGGCACCTTGGGCACGCGGTCATAGGTGAACACCACGTCTTCAGCGGTGAACGGCGTGCCATCCGAGAACTTCACGCCAGGACGCAGCTTGAACGTCCAGACCTTGCCGTCCACGGTCCACGATTCCGCCAGCCCGGGCTGCGGCTTCAGTTGCGCGTCGGTGGCGACCAGCGTATCGAATATGGTTTGGGAGATCTGCGTATTCGGCGTCAGCGCGTGATACTGCGGATCCATCGATGAGGGCTCGGTCTTCAGGGCGATCACCAGATCGCGAGCCATTGCGGAACTGAATGTGCCAAAGGCCAACATCACCGCGGCTGAGCCGCAGGCCAAGACACGCGAAAACCGAGATGCCATCGTGATCTCCCAGAGTTGTTTCGGGTTTTGAACCTCTGGGGCACATTAACCAGCAAACAAGGAGCCGCGCAACAGTTATATTCCCCTATTGTTCTCGCATCTCCCCCGTTCAGATATGTCCGCTTACTCCCCCATTACCGCCATTGCCACCGCCCCGGGACGAGGCGGCATCGGCGTCGTGCGCGTTTCTGGTGCGGACCTGTCCGAATTGGTGCGCCGCCTGTTCCAGCGCGAACTCACGCCACGCCACGCGCACTACCTGCCGTTCAAATCGGTGGACGGCGAACTGCTGGACGAAGGCATCGCAATCTACTTCCGCGCCCCCCATTCCTATACCGGCGAAGACGTGCTGGAATTGCAAGGCCACGGCGGCCCGGCCGTGTTGCGCCGCGTGCTCGATAGCTGCCTTGCCGCCGGCCGCGACCTGGGCTTGCGCCTGGCCGAACCCGGCGAATTCACACGCCGCGCCTTCCTGAATGACCGGATGGACCTGGCCCAGGCCGAAGCCGTCGCGGACCTGATCGAAGCCTCGTCGGTGGCGGCCGCGCGCGGCGCGGTCGCCTCGTTGTCCGGCGAATTTTCGGCGCGCGTGAACGACCTGTCCGACCGCATCATCCATCTGCGCATGCTGGTTGAGGCGACACTGGATTTCCCCGAAGAAGAGATCGACTTTCTTGAGAAATATCAGGCCCGTCCGACGCTGGACGCGCTGACCGCGGACCTGTCCAACCTGATTGCGCAAGCACGCCAGGGCGTCATCCTGCGCGAAGGACTGCACGTGGTGCTGGCCGGCCAGCCCAACGTCGGCAAATCCAGCCTGCTCAACGCGCTGGCGGGCGACGATATCGCCATCGTCACGCCGATTGCGGGCACGACACGCGACAAAGTGGTGCAGGAAATCCATATCGACGGCGTACCGCTGCATATTGTGGACACGGCCGGCCTTCGGGAAACCGAAGACACCGTCGAGAGCATCGGCATTGCCCGCACCTGGCAAGAAATCGAACGCGCCGACGTCATCCTGCACTTGCAGGACGCCACCCAGCCGGGCGACGAGCTGGACGCGCAGATCACCGCGCGCCTGCCGCCGCGCACGCCGGTGCTGAAAGTGTTCAACAAGGTGGACCTGTTATCCACAGCTTTCACGCCGGCGCCGGGCGAACTGGGTATTTCCGCCAAGCGCGGCGCAGGCCTGGACGCGCTGCGCGCTGAACTGCTGAACATCGCGGGCTGGAACCCGGGCGCCGAATCGCCCTGGCTGGCGCGCGAACGCCACCTGCACGCCCTGCAGGACGCGGCCGAACATCTGGCACTTGCGGGCGAACACGCCGGCCAGGACGACCGGGTGCTGGACCTGTTCGCGGAAGAGCTTCGGCTGGCGCATGACAGCCTGTCCAGCATCACCGGAAAGTTCACCAGCGACGATCTGCTGGGCGAAATTTTTTCCAGCTTCTGCATCGGAAAATAAGGTGATACGGCCTGCCACGCCCGACGACGTTCCCGTTATTGAACGGATCGTCGCGGATGCCTACACGCCGTACATCGCGCGCATTGGCGCGACGCCCGGCCCCATGCGCGACGATTATGCGGCGCGTGTCGCAGAAGGCGTGGTGCATGTCTTGCAGGAAGACGGTGCCATTCAGGCTGTGCTGGTCTTGATCCCCGAGCCGGGCTGTTTGCTGCTGGACAACATCGCGGTCTCGCCCTCTGCGCAAGGCAAGGGATATGGCCGCGTCCTGATGCAATACGCGGAAGAGGTCGCGCGCCTGGCAGGGTACTCCAGCATCCGCTTGTACACGCAAGAGAAGATGACGGAGAACATCGCCATCTATCTGCGATACGGCTACGTGGAAACGCACCGCGCAACAGAGCTGGGTTTGCATCGCGTCTTCATGACCAAGCCCCTGCGCCAACAAGCGCAACCTGAATAAAAGCGAGTCTTTACTCGCTTTTATTTTTGCTGCCTTCGGATACGGCTTGCTGCGCGCGGCGGTTGTTCGCCAGTGATTTCGCATACACCGACTCCGGCCGTATGCGATGCGCAATCACGTAGCCGGTGATGCACGCGAGCATCAGCGGCAGCATCACTTCATAGCTGAGCGTCATCTCGAAAATCATCAGAATCGACATCAGCGGCGCATAGGTCGTTGCGGCCAACAGCGCCCCCATGCCCACGACGGCGTAGCTGGAAATCGCCGACACATCGCCCGCCGGCAGCACGGCCTGCAGCCCGCTTGCGTAAAGCGCGCCCAATGCCGCCCCCACGAACAGCGTCGGCGTGAACACGCCGCCCACCGCCCCCGACCCGACGCTTGCGCCCGTAGCCACAATCTTCATCAGCAGGATGGCGGCCACCGCCTGCCATGCCCACGGGTTGTGCAGCAAGCTGTTGACGACGCTATAGCCGTTGCCCCAGACCTCGGGGTTGAGCACTGACAACGCACCGACGACCAGTCCCCCCAGCGCCATGCGGATCCAAAGGGGGAAGGGCAGCCGGGAAAAGGCGGCGCGCGACACGTCCAGGAAACGCAGGAATTGCGGCGCGACCAGGCCGGCGGCCACGCCCAGCCCCAGGTAGTTCACGACTTCCCATCCGGACACGAATTCGAAGTGCGGCATATGGAAGACCGCGTCGTAGTGCAGGATCTGGCGCGTGACGATGTTGGCCACCACCGATGACACCACCAGCGGCACTAGCGTGGCCGACGAAATCACGCCAAACACGATTTCCGAGATGAACAGCGCGCCCGCGATCGGCGCGTTATAGGCGGATGTGATGCCCGCCGTGGCCCCGCAGGCCACCAATAGCCGCAAATGGCGGGGCGGCAACAGCAGGAATCGCCCGGTCAGCGAGGAAAACATGGCCGCCAACTGCACCATCGGGCCCTCCCGGCCGATGGAGGCGCCCGAGCTGATGGAAAAAATGGACGACAGGCTGCGCGCAAGCGTCTGGCGCAGGCCGATGACGCCCCGGCCGACCGATATCGCTTCCATATAGTCTGCCGCACCCCGTTTCGGCAGCCATCTTGCAGCCATTTGCAGCACAACACCGGCTATCGCACCGCCAACAGCGGGCATCAGCAAACGCTGCCAGGGGTCCAGGCCACGGGCCAACGACACCATGCCGTGGGGAACGTCTTCCCCGGCCAGCAGCATTTGTGTCCATCCCAGCAGTTCCCGGAACACCACCGTCGCCAACGCGCCGAACAGTCCCATCAGTGCCGCCGCGCACAAGGTTGCGGGCAGGTTGTCGGCCAATAAACGGCTTCTCAAGCCCTTCGCCCAGCCCAATTTCCTGATTCTGATTTCTGTAGCCATGGCCGGATTCTACGGCGGAAGTTGCTCACTTTTTGTTCAGTCCCCTGTCAAGAAAGCCCGGTGATGGCCCCTCGAATCCCTGGTTTCGCGAACGCCTCAGAGGGCGTTTTGGGGCCTCTGCAATGGCAAAAAACCGGGTAGGCAACAGGCGGTTTTTCGGGGTAAAAGTGCCGCTTTCCCACCCCGATTCCAGAAATCGCCCTGTGGATAACTCCTAAGTAGCCAGGTTGTGCACATTGTGTGGAGGCAAGTTGAACAAGCGGGGGTTTTTGGGGGTGGCCGAAATGTTGTCCAACTTCAACTTTTTTCCCACACAGAGTTCTTGCACAGGCAAAAACGGCTGCAAGCTGATGAAAAGAATGAGGTTTTCAAGGTTAAGGTAGTTATCCACAGGCCTTATTAATCATTAGTCTTTATATAAAGAGAAATAAAGGAAAAGCCAAACATGCTTTCCCATTCCGCCCAGCCACTCCCCCCCGGACTCCGTCCATGCGCATCCTCCTGATAGAAGACGAAGCCGAACTTGCCCGTTGGCTTTCCAGAAGCCTGGCCAGACATGCGGGCTTTGTCGTTGAATGGGCTGACGACGGACTTGTCGCCGAAAGAAGGTTGGCAATCGAAGAATTCGATGCGGTCATCCTCGATTTGGGACTTCCCGGCATGGATGGCCATACTTTGCTGGCGAAGATTCGCGCGCGAGACGACCGTACGCCGGTGCTGGTCTTGACCGCGCGCGATTCACTAGCCGAAAGAATCGGAACACTTCACCAGGGAGCGGACGATTTCCTGCCGAAACCGTTTGTTGTGGAAGAGTTGGAAGCGCGTTTGATCGCACTGATTCGGCGTAGCCGTGGACGCGAACATCCGCGTTTGGCTCTGGGAAACCTGGTTTTTGAGTCTGCAGCGCAAAAATTCACGGTCTCGGGACAGACTTTGCAGTTATCCCCACGTGAACACGCGGTACTTCGGGTGTTGATCCAGAAAAGTGGCGAACCCATCAACAAGCAGCAGATCCTTGACCGCATCCTGACCGACGATGCGGACATCAACCTGGAAGCCATCGAGGTCCTGGTTCACCGTTTGCGCAAAAAATTGGCGGAAACCGGTGTGCAGATCGTGACCATGCGAGGCATGGGCTACTGCCTGGAGAACCTTGTTGACAACTAGAAGTCCAAAAAAAATCGCTTTTTTCGCCGCAAAAAAAAGTAATCGGACGCTGAAAACGCAGTTGCTCTGGTGGCTGATCCCCACCCTGGTATTCGTGATGATGGCTGCGCTGTGGCTATCGAACCACCAGCTGCGCAACCAGGTCGACATTGCCTACGACCGCTCGCTCTCCGGGGCGCTTCGCGCGATCGACCACAACATATCCACAGCCAGCGGTGGATTAGCCATGGAACAGCCCTACCTGATGCTGGAATTTTTCGAGCTGACGGCCAATGGCAGCGTGTTCTACCGGGTGGCCACAGAGGACGGGCTGGCGGAAATCGGGCATCCGGAGCTGCCCATGCCGGACCAACCGCTTGTCTCTGGCGAACCGCGCTTTTTCTACGCGACCTATCAAGGGGCGCCCGTCAGGGTTGCGGCGCTAGCGCGCCCGATGGATCCCCCGCTGTACGCGAATAAAGGGGGACGCGTTATCGTGCAGGTCGCCGAGGGCCTGGAAAGCCGGCAGGCCTTCCTGCACAAGGTGCTGGTGCGCTCGGTAGAGCGCGACCTGGCGGTGATCCTGATCAGCGTGCTGGTGATCATCCTGGGGGTTTTTATGGCTTTACGCCCCCTTGTCCGGCTGCGCCAAGAGGTGGAAGGGCGTTCTGGAGACGATTTAAGCCCCGTCAGCGCGTCGGAGATGCCAGGTGAGGTCCTGCCCCTGGTTGCCGCGGTAAACCTCCACATGGCCCGTTTTGCGGCTCAGGCGAGGGTGCAGAGCCAGTTCCTGGACGACGCCTCCCATCAATTGCGCACTCCGTTGTCGGTTTTGCGGACCCAGACGGCCTATGCCTTGCGCGAAACAGACCCCCAGGAGGTCCGTACCGCCCTTCTGGCGATGCAAGAGGGGTTGGACAGGGCCGTGCGCACCACCAACCAGATGCTCGCTCTGGCGCGCGCTAAGGACGCTTCCCTGGCCGAAGGCGGGTTCACCGCGGAAGTTGTCGACCTGGTGGACCTGGCCGACGGGGTGATCCGGGGCTTGTTGCCCGCCGCCCGTGTCCGCCAGCTGGACATAGGCCTGGAGGCGGCGGTTCGCCCGGTCCTGGTCAGCGGCACCGAGTGGCTGCTGCGCGAAGCCGCCACCAACCTGGTCGACAACGCCATCCGCTACGCCTCGACGGCGGGCGAGGTTACGGTGACCGTGCAGGCAGGCGACGGCCTGGCCCGCCTGATCGTCGAAGACGACGGTCCCGGCATGTCGGCCGAGGACATCGCCCGGGCCTGCGTCCGCTTTCGGCGAGGCGCGGCAGGCAAGAACAAGCCCGGCGCAGGCCTGGGGTTGGCCATCGTGGGCACCATCGCCGATATCCTGGGGGCCAGGCTGGTCCTGGAGAACCGCGCCCCCTTGCCCGGGCTGCGGGCGGCGTTGGTGTTTTCCCTTGATCCCATGCCGGATGCTGCGCCGCATCACGAAAACGGCCGGTTTTGAAAGGTGTTGGAAAGCTTCGGTTTTGTACGGTAGCGTCCGCTGGGCCCGATCAGGCGTCACCGCGCCGCTCGACGACTCAGCCAGACCAAGACCTATAAAACTCGGAGACGCAAGAATGCAGACCAGCCTGAAGCTGCGCATGGCCGCCTTGGCGGCGCTTGGCGCGATTACCCTTTCCCTGGGCGCCGCCCATGCGGCAGACGAGCCGCGCCGCCCGGAATGCATCGCGCCGGCCCAGCCCGGCGGCGGTTTCGACCTGACCTGCCGCCTGGCCACCGAGGGGCTCAAGCAAAGCGGGGCGCTCAAGAGCACCATGCGCATCGTCTACATGCCCGGCGGCATCGGCGCGGTGGCCTACAACAACATCGTCGCCCAGCATCCCAACGAACCCGGCACCATCGTCGCGTTCTCGGGCGGGTCGCTCTTGAACCTCGCCCAAGGCAAGTTCGGCAAGTACAACGTCGACGACGTGCGCTGGCTGGCCGCCATCGGCACCGACTACGGCGTGGCCGTGGTGCGCAACGATTCTCCCTATACCGACCTGAAGAGCCTGATGGACGCCTTCAAGCAGGATCCAACCAAGATCGTGCTGGGCGCCGGCGGCACCGTGGGCAGTCAGGACTGGATGAAGGCCGCGCTGACCGCCAAGGCCGCCGGCGTGGATTTCAAGAAGATGCGTTTCGTGGCGTTTGAAGGCGGCGGCGAAGCCGTCACCGCGTTGCGCGGCGGCCATATCCAGGCCTATATGGGCGATGCGGCGGAAGCCTTCACCATGCTGGAAGGCGGCGCCCCCATCCGCGTGCTGGCCGTGTTCAACGACCAGCGCCTCCCGGGCAAGCTGGGCACCGTGCCCACCGCCAAGGAGCAGGGCTACGACATCGTCTGGCCGATCATCCGCGGCTTCTATGTGGGCCCGAAGGTGTCCGACAACGACTACCAGTTCTGGGTCAAGGCGTTCAACACCGCCACCGCCTCGCCCGAGTTCGACAAGCTGCGCCAGCAACAGGGCCTGTTCCCGTTCAACAAGACGGGACCTGAACTGGATGCCTACGTGAAGAACCAGGTGAAGGTCTACGGCGAACTGGCCGATTCCTTCGGCCTGGTCAAGAAGTAAGCCGGCCGCAAGGCTTTCCCTCCCGATCGCGCCCGCCCGGGCACCCCTGCCGCCGGCTTGCGCCGAGCGGCGGCGGGGACGGTTGCGCCGCGCGGTCCCACCACAACGGAAGATGGATCATGAATGATCGAATCCTGGGCGTAGGCGCGCTGGCGCTGGCCGCCTTCATGACGGCGGCGGGGTGGGGCATCGAAGCCCCCTTCGCCTACGAACCCGTAGGCCCGCGCGCCTTTCCCCTGCTGCTGGCCGGCATCATCGGCCTGTGCGGCCTGTGGCTGGTCTACAAGGGCGGCCATGCGGTCGAAGCCAACCCGCCGGGCGCCAACGGACGCATCGCGCTGATGATGGCGTTTACCGTGGCCTACGCCTTCCTGTTCCAGTGGCTGGGTTTCGTGATCGCGACATCGTTGATGACGGTGTTCGTCGGCCGCCTGTTCGGCGGCGGCTGGGTGAAGTGCGCCATCGGCGGCGTCGTCATGAGCCTTTTCTTTTTCGTGCTGTTCGACAAGGTGCTGGACGTGGTCCTGCCGGGCGGACTGTTGGAGGTCCTGATATGAGCAGCATTCTTGATCATCTGTCGATCGGCTTTGGCGTTGCCTTTTCGCTGACGAACATCCTGGTGGCCATGATCGGCTCGTTCATCGGCACCATGGTCGGCGTCTTGCCGGGCCTGGGTCCCGTGAACGGGGTCGCGATGCTGATACCGATCGCCTTCGCGATGAACCTGCCGCCGGAGACGGCGCTGATCCTGCTGGCGGCCGTCTACGTGGGCGCCGAGTACGGCGGCCGCATCACGGCCATCCTGCTGAATGTGCCGGGCGAGGCCAGCGCCATCATGACGACGCTGGACGGCTACCCGCTGGCGCGGCAGGGCATGGCGAACGTGGCCTTGTCGCTGTCGGCGTGGTCGGCGTTCTTCGGCGCCATCGTGTCGGTGGTGGGCATCATCCTGCTTGCGCCGATGCTAGCCAAATGGGCGCTGGCCTTTGGCCCCGCCGAATACTTCGTGCTGATGATCTTCGCGTTCTGCTGCCTGACCAGCCTGCTGGGCAAGCAGCCCGTCAAGGGCGTCCTGGCCGCGATGATCGGGTTGTCGATCTCGGTGGTCGGAGTGGACGCGAACTCGGGCGTATACCGCTATACGTTCGAATCGGTGCACCTGGCCGACGGTATCGATTTCGTGGTGGTGGTGATCGCGTTGTTCGCGGTCAGCGAAATGCTGGAGATGCTGGAAAAAGTGATGGCGGGCCACAGCGTCGAGGTCAAGCCCAGCGGACGCAAGCTCTTCAACCTGAAAGAGATGGCGTTCACGTGGTGGAGCGTGGTGCGCAGCGCGTTGGTGGGTTTCGGCGTGGGCGTGCTGCCGGGCGCGGGCGCCAGCGTGGCCGCGGCTGTCGCGTACTCGCAGGAAAAGCGCATCATCGAAGCCAAGGATCCGAACGCCAAGTTCGGCAAGGGCGACATGCGCGGACTGGTCGCGCCGGAAGCCGCGGCCACCGCATCGGCCATCGGTTCTTTCGTGCCCATGCTGACGCTGGGCGTGCCGGGTTCGGGCACCACTGCGGTCATGATGGGCGCGCTGACGCTCTACAACATCACGCCGGGCCCGGTGCTGTTTGAAACCAAGCCGGAGCTGGTGTGGGGTTTGATCGCATCGCTCTTTGTCGCCAACGTGCTGCTGTTCATCATGAACGTGCCGCTGGTTCGATTCTTCTCGAAGGTGCTGTCAGTTCCGGGCTGGTTGATGGTGCCTGGCATCCTGTGCATCAGCTACATCGGCGTCTACGCCATCAACGCGGGCACGTTCGACCTGTTGCTGGTGGCCGGCATCGGCGCGCTGGGCTACTTCCTGCGCAAGTTCGGCGTGCCGATGGCGCCGCTGGTGCTGGGCGTGGTCTTGGGCAACATGATGGAGCAGAACCTGCGCCGTGCGTTGTCGATGACTGATGGCGATGTGGGTGTGTTGTTCGCAAGCCCGGTTTCGATGTCGTTGTGGGCAGGCGCTGCCGCCGTGGTGGTGGTGCCGCAGCTGTTGCGCCGGTTGCGTCGCGCCAGGAAGGTTGCCGCTGGTCCGGCTTGATGCGCTGCGGTGGGGGCGGGCCGCAAGGCTTGCCGCTCGCAAGCGGCTTGGCCGGAAATTGCAAGGGGCGCTTCGCGGCGCCCCTTTTTTTATTATGAATATGAGTGAATGCTCATATTTTGTTCTTGGGAACTACGCCTGCGCCAGACGCTCCAGCGCGGCATCCAGCGTCGCGTCTTTCTTGGCGAAGCAGAAGCGCACGATGCGGTGGTTGGATTCCGCGGCGTCGGGCTGGCGGTAAAAGGCCGACACGGGAATCACGGTCACGCCATGGTTGACGGTCAGGTCGCGGGCGAAGTCGGCTTCGTTCTGCTTGGATATCTGACTGTAGTCGGCCAGCAGGAAGAAGGTGCCAGGGCTGGGCAACGGACGGAAGCGCGTCTTGGCCAGGCCTTGCGACAAGCGGTCGCGCTTGGCCTGATAGAACGCCGGCAAGTCCAGGTAGGGTTTGGGATCACGCATGAATTCGGCCAACGCGAACTGCATGGGCGAGGGCACGGTGAACACCATGAATTGGTGCACCTTGCGCAGCTCGGCACTCAACTGGCGGGGGGCGCAGCAATAGCCGATCTTCCAGCCGGTGGTGTGATAGGTCTTGCCGAAGGACGAGATCACGAAGGCGTGTTCGGCCAGCAGGGGGCGGCGCGCCACGCTGGCATGCGGCTTGCCGTCGAAGACGATGTGTTCATAGACCTCGTCGGACACCAGCAGCACGCCGGTGTCGCGCACGATGGCTTCCAGCGCGTCCAGGTCGCTTTCTTCAAGCACGGCCCCAGTGGGGTTGTGCGGGAAGTTCAGCATCAGCAGACGCGTCTTGGACGTGATGGCGTCGCGCACACGCTGCCAGTCGATGCGGTAGTAGGGGTCGGCTTCAGTGGGGGCGCGCAGCGGCACAGGCACCGCCGTGCCGCCTGCCAGGCGGATTGCCGGCAGATAGGAGTCGTAGCAGGGTTCGATGACGACCACTTCGTCGCCACTGTTCACCGCGGCCAGCACCGTGGCCATCAGAGCTTCGGTGGCGCCGCTGGTGACGGTGATTTCGGTTTCGGGGTCGTAGGCATGGCCGTACAGTTCGCGCGTCTTGGCGGCGATGGCTTCGCGCAGCGGCGCCACGCCAGGCATGTACGGATACTGATTATGGCCCTCGGCCATCGCGCGGGTCACCAGCGCGCACAGCGCGGGATCCGGATCGAAGTCCGGAAAGCCCTGGCCCAGGTTGATGGCCTTGTGCTCGATGGCCAGGCGGCTCATCACGGTGAAGATGGTGGTGCCGACGTCGGGAAGTTTGGATCGGATCATGGTGGACGCGAGGATGAACGCTGGTAGGCAAAGAAAGTTTTCGTAAGTATCCCACTAACTCATAATTCGTTTTTCGTATTAGCTATGCACGTGGATGGGATCGTGGGTCAAAACATGTTGTTGAGGGTGCTGGGTGGTTTGTCGATTGCGCTGGCGGGCGCCTTGCTGGCGGTGTGGGCGCACATGCCCCTGCCGTGGATGTTGGGCGCGTTGCTGGTGACGGCGGCCACGCGGATCGCGGGGTTGGGCACGGTCTGCCCGCGGCCTGCGCGCAATGGCGGGCAGTGGGTGATCGGCACGTCGCTGGGGCTCTACTTCACGCCGCAGGTGCTTGGTCATATCGGCACCAACGCCGGACCCATCATTGTGGGGATGCTGTTCGCGTTGGCGCTGGCCTTCATGGGTACGGCAATGCTGCGCCGCTTCACGGACGCCGATTTCAAGACCGCCTGGTTCTCGTCGGCGATCGGCGGTGCCAGCGAAATGGCCAGCCTGGCGGAACGGCATGGGGCGCGGATCGATCGCGTTGCCACCGCGCACAGCGTGCGCGTGCTGCTGGTAGTGGTGACGGTGCCGTTCATCTTCCAATGGTGGGGCGTGGCGGGGCTGGATCCCACGGTACCAGGCCCGAAGACCGTGGATGGCGCAGGACTTGCCGCGTTGGTGGCCCTGACCTGCATCGGCGGCCTGTGCTTCATGAAGCTGCGCCTGCCGAATCCCTGGGTGCTGGGGCCCATGCTGGTGGCGATGTTGCTGACCGCGTCAGGCGTGGAACTGTCGGCCTTGCCGGACTACGTGCCGAAGATCGGACAGCTGTTCATCGGCTGGTCGCTGGGCGACCGTTACCGGCCGGATTTCTTCCGCGCCGCACCGCGCTTTATCGCCGTGGTGGCGACGTTCACGGTCGGGGCCTTGGCGTTGGCGTTCGGGCTGGGTGCGCTGCTGTCGTACTGGTCGGTGGCGCCTGTGCCGACCTTGATCCTGGGGACGACGCCGGGCGGTATCGCCGAGATGGCGATCACCGCGAAGGTGCTGCAGTTGGGCGTGCCGGTGGTCACCGCTTTCCATGTCACGCGCATGGTGTTCGTCGTGATCGTCACCGGTCCGATCTACGCGTTTCTGGCGCGCAGGCAGGCAAATTCCGCCTAACGGGACTTCGCTTCCAGTCAGAAAAAAGCGACATTGGGGTAAACAACAATATGAGCCGGTAATGGGGGGTGAGTATGCTGATTCCGCAGTTGATTCAAGCAGCGCGCGGACTCGTTCTGTTGCTTGGCGACGAGCGGGAACGCAGCAGCAACGCAGGTATTTCTACCGGTCGTTCAGTTCTCACGGCGTCCTTGATTCATTGCAATTCGATTCAATTACAGGACGCTAGAAAAAATGGCTCAGAAGGGCAAAGTTAAGTGGTTCAACGCTGACAAGGGTTACGGTTTCATTACGCCGGACGTTGGTGGCACCGACGTTTTCGCACACTTTTCCGCCATCCAGGGCCGCGGCTATCGCAGCCTGAACGAAGGGCAGGAAGTCGAATTCGAAGTTAAGGATGGTCCGAAAGGACCTCAAGCGGCCGAAATTCGCCCGCTCTAAATCGGGAAATCCCAATTTCCCGACCGCCAGGTCCGACCTGGCTACAACGCCCCAAGACTTCCGAGTCTGGGGCGTTGTTTCATTTGGGCCGGAATTTTTCCGTTGTCATCGCTTCCGTTTTCAGCCCGCACAGACACGAGGGTTAGTGTTCACTAACATATCCTCCAGCCTTGGATAAGTCTGTGGATAATTATTTTTGGGAATTTGAATTTCGGTGCGCAGTAATGAAGCACAGGCGTCTTGGCGCGCAAGGTTTTGCACAGATTTTCAGTTTTGCCGAGGCGCAATTCAAACTAGCCGAATTGACGGTGGCCAGCAGGAACCGAGCGCGGCCGCTCTACGTGAAACAGGGCTCTTTCCCAGGGAATACGGGCCTTTCGAGCGTTTTTTCAGGCCACCCCCCAGCCAGACAGGCAAGCATGCCGATTATCGGATGGTGGCGTCCTCAGCCTTTTTGGGGCGCGAATCCGGTGGTTGTTCACAAAGATATCCCCATCCCGGTTATGCACAGATGCACCCCTTGATTTGTCTAAATTGAGGGGCGTTTGCCTGTGGATAGAAATGGGGATAGCGATTATTCGGCGGACGATTTGAGCCGCTTTCAGGTTGCGGTTCGTCCCGCACCTATCGATCTTGGTCGCCGCTCGCGAGAGGGTTTCCCGGATTCCTTTTCGGTGGAATTCGCTCTTGGAAACCGGATATCAGGTTTTCCACAGGGATTCACATGGAATCTGCCGCCTCAGCCAAATGGATGATGGCGCGCCGCCACGGGCTCGAGCAAGATAGTTGTGGTGTCAATGGTCCCGGTGTGGCATAGGCGATGTGCTGCGGTAACTACGCGGGTCACAATGGGCACAGACGATGCGGGATAACTATGTTGATAAACCGCCGCATCGTGAATCGCGGCAATTTGACTGGCCGAAGGCGTGGGAGTTCCCTTGATCCGCAGGCCGGGTTTTGGGGTGATTAAGTAAGGGTTATGGACCCGATAGTCGAATCTTATCCACAAAGTTTTCCACCTCTTTTTGGCGATCTCTGCAGGGCTTGAAAGTGGCACAGCTTTGTCCCTTTCAGATGAACACGGAATTGGACGCCAGGCGCTTTTCTCCTATGAGACGCGTTGGATATTTGTGGGTTTTCGAAGATCTGGGCGATTAGCTTGGGGACTTATTTTCGCGGAATTTTCGCCCGGCCGTTGATGCCGGTTTTCTGAGTTATCCCCAAAGTTGTTCCACGTGAATTCGGGTGTACGGCCTCGCGCGGATGACGGACAGATGTTGATAACTTGAATGCGCTTCTGGCCGGAGAAAATCACGGCGTTTTGGTCTTCACCAAGATATCCACTGCATGCTGTGAATAAACACGAGCGTGTGCAAGCTTGGAATATTTCGGCGGATGCCGCGCAATGATTGCCGGCCGTTGATTGCTTGCTTGTGTGCGCTCCGAGAATTTCGTCGATCCTGGATCTTCGACGACCTCAAACGCTGGCGAACCTTTCACGTGGAACGGCAAAAATTAACGATATTTCCGTCAAGGGGTAGGGTAGGGGTTGGAAAATCGTTTTTTTTTACCTGTCTTCGGGTTCTTAAAGTTTCCGCATTTGCCTTGTTTCTTAGAGCTGGGTCGTCCGCATTCCGTAAATCATGAAGAGAGGGGCACAGATTTCTGGCCACGAGACTCGACATCCGTGTCCCTAAATTTGGTGTGTTTCACGTGGAACGTGCTGAAGGCGAACCCTTAGCGTGTTTCACGAACGACATGCAGGACATGTTTCACGTGGAACAGGGTGCCAGGCTGCGGAAGTTTACGGATTGCACCGACGCTCGAGCGGTGATTTCCCTGCCTCGATGTTCCACGTGGAACATGCCCCGCCGTGTCTAGATCGTCGGCACTTCTGCTGGATGGCAATTTAAGCCGGATGTTTCACGTGGAACACCATGCTCGAACGTGGAGTAACGGTCGCTTCGAGGCGGGCGAATTCCAGAGTCGCGGGGTTCTGATGGGATGTTTCACGTGAAACATCTGATGCGTGCACCATAGGGCACTATCAGGCCATGCCAATGTTCCACGTGAAACATTACTCGTCATGCTCGTAAGAGAGGGATGCAGGTCCCCCTGGCGGATTTGCGCAGTGTTTCACGTGGAACATATCGCCGGTACACACGGGGATGGGTTCGCGCTTCGTTTGCAATCGTAGCTGCCACAGGGAGTTCCACGTGGAACATTTGCTCCTGGCAGGCACCTAGCCCGGTACGGATGGCCCGGGATCAACCGTTCCAGGCGGATCGAGTTTAGGGGGCTGGCCGATGAAAAAGGTGCGACGTTTAACCTGGAACATGCCGTAAGGGGTAAACCTCGCCGTTTGCGACGATCTATTTGGCCATCGACCACACCATGTGCCGCTGATCGGATTCGCACTGAATAGTCGGCAGATTCCGATATTCGCGTCGTGTTCGGAGGAGGGCGCTTGTGGATCCCTGCTCTGCCGCTCAAGGGGGTAGAACTCAGGCGCAGGATGTTCCACGTGAAACATGTGCATGCCCAGAAGCGGTGAGGCGCAGAGAATGGCCACGAGACGACTCCACGCCCCAGCCTGTTCCACGTGAAACATGACAAGCAAAAACACCGGCAGATGCCGACATATTCGCCCCGTACCCTGGACCTTCGTTGCCAAATTCCGACGCGAAGCGGGCAGGGCAGGAAGGTCATCCGCACCCCTATCCATGTTTCACGTGAAACATGCCACCCCTGCCTCTATAATGAGCACCGAACGCTCTCTTATCTCCCCTCCCCATCATGGACTATCCCCGCGAATTCGATGTCATCGTCGTCGGTGGCGGCCACGCCGGCACTGAAGCGGCACTGGCTGCGGCCCGCGCTGGCGCCAAGACGCTGCTGCTGACGCACAACATCGAGACCCTTGGCCAAATGTCTTGCAATCCCTCCATCGGTGGGATCGGCAAGGGCCACCTTGTCAAAGAAGTCGACGCGCTGGGTGGCGCAATGGCTTTGGCAACGGACGAAGCCGGGATTCAGTTCCGTATCCTGAACGGTTCGAAAGGCCCGGCGGTTCGCGCTACCCGCGCTCAAGCCGACCGCGTGCTTTACCGTCAGGCGATCCGGGGCCGCCTCGAGAATCAGCCAAACTTGTGGCTGTTCCAGCAAGCGGTCGAAGATCTGATGGTGGAAGGCGACCGCGTCGTTGGCGCGGTAACCCAGGTAGGCCTGAAGTTTCGTGCCCGGACGGTGGTGCTGACCGCCGGCACGTTCCTGAATGGCTTGATCCACGTGGGCTTGCAGAATTATTCGGGTGGCCGCGCCGGCGATCCTCCGGCGATATCGCTGGGGCAGCGCCTGAAGGAACTGAAGCTTCCGCAGGGCCGCCTGAAGACGGGCACCCCGCCGCGCATCGACGGACGCTCGATCAACTACAGCATTCTGGAAGAGCAGCCCGGCGATCTCGATCCCATCCCCGTGTTTTCGTACATGGGTAACGTGGCCATGCACCCCCGCCAGTTGCCGTGCTGGATCACGCACACCAACGCCCGCACGCACGACATCATCCGCGGCGGCCTGGACCGCTCGCCGATGTACAGCGGCGTCATCGAAGGGGTGGGGCCGCGCTACTGCCCGTCCATCGAAGACAAGATCCATCGCTTTGCCGATAAGGAATCCCATCAGGTGTTCCTGGAACCGGAAGGCCTGGATACGCACGAGGTCTATCCCAACGGCGTGTCGACCAGCTTGCCTTTCGATGTGCAGCTGGACTTGATCCATTCCCTGCGTGGCTTGGAAAACGCGCACATCATGCGCCCGGGCTATGCCATCGAGTACGACTACTTCGATCCACGTGGATTGAGGAGCACGCTCGAAACCAAGGCGATTGCCGGCCTGTTCTTTGCCGGCCAGATCAACGGCACGACGGGATACGAAGAAGCCGCCGCTCAAGGCTTGCTGGCTGGCGTCAACGCCGCGCTGCAGTCGCTGGGCCGCGATCCCTGGACGCCGCGTCGCGACGAAGCCTATCTGGGCGTGCTGGTCGACGACCTGGTCACCCGCGGCGTGACCGAGCCCTATCGCATGTTCACCTCGCGCGCCGAATACCGCCTGAGCCTGCGCGAAGACAATGCCGACCTGCGCCTGACCGAAATCGGCCGCCAGCTGGGCATCGTCGACGACGCACGCTGGGACGCGTTCAACCGCAAGCGCGACGCGGTGGCGGCGGAAGTCGAACGCCTGAAGTCTTCGTGGGTCAATCCGCGGATCCTGCCCGCCGAGATTGCGGAACCGCTGCTGGGCAAGGCAATTGAACGTGAGTACTCACTAGCTGACCTGCTGAAACGCCCGAATGTTTCCTATGAAGCATTGATGGCCACGCGTAATGCCGACGGCTCGCTGCTGGCCGGCCCGGGCGTGGTGGAAGACGAGGTCTTGGCCGAGCAGGTCGAGATCCAGGTGAAGTACGCCGGCTATATCGCGCGCCAGCAGGACGAAGTCCAAAAGCAGATTTCGCACGAGCAACAGCCCATCCCCGCGGATGTGGACTACGACGCCGTGACCAGCCTGTCGTTTGAAGTGCGCCAGAAGTTGAAGACGCATCGCCCGGAGACCGTCGGCCAGGCCGCACGCATCTCCGGCGTGACCCCCGCTGCAATCTCGTTGCTGCTGATCCACCTCAAGCGCCTGCACTACGGCTCGCGCAAGCAAGCCGCATGACCGCCCGTATCGATCAGGCCGGCGCTGACATGGCCGGCCGCCTCTCTCGCGCATGCGAGCAGCTGGGGCTGCCTGCCGATGCCGCCGCGCACGACAAGCTGCTGAACTACCTGTCCCAGATGCAGCGCTGGAACCGGACCTACAACCTCACCGCCATCCGCGATCCCCAGCAGATGCTGATCCAGCATCTGTTCGACAGCCTGGCCGCCGTGGGGCCGTTCAGCGAGGCGCTGGGCGCCGCTGGCGCCCCTGCCAAGGTCTACGACGTCGGATCGGGTGGCGGCCTGCCTGGCGTCGTTCTCGCGATCATGCGGCCCATGTGGTCGGTGACGTGCATCGACGCCGTTGAAAAGAAAACCGCATTCGTGCGCCAGATGAGTGGCGCGCTGGCTTTGCCCAACCTGCAAGCGCGCCATGCGCGCATCGAAACGCTGGAGCCGGCCGAGTGCAACATCGTCACTTCCCGAGCCTTCGCGTCGCTGGACGATTTTGCGCAGCTCGCGGGTCGCCACGTGCGCATCGATGGTACCCTCGTCGCCATGAAGGGCAAGGTCCCCGATGAAGAGATTCAGGCGCTGCATGCGCGCGGGGAATGGCAAGTCGACCATATTCAGCCGCTCCGGGTACCGGAGCTGCAAGCAGAACGCTGCCTGATCTGGATGCGCCGCGGCGAAGAGCGCGGTGAAGGACGCAGTCAAGGAACCCTATGAAGAACTTACCCCCCAGCACAACCGCCCGCGTCTTCTGCATCGCCAACCAAAAGGGTGGTGTGGGCAAGACGACGACCGCCATCAATCTGGCGGCGGGCCTTGCCACGCACAATCAGCGCGTGCTGCTGGTGGACCTCGACCCTCAAGGCAACGCCACGATGGGTAGCGGCATCGACAAGAATGCGCTGGAATCGAACCTGTACCAGGTGCTGATCGGCGAGGCCACCATCGAGCAGGCCCGCGTGAAGTCGGAATCCGGCGGCTATGACGTCCTGCCCGCCAACCGCGAGCTGTCCGGCGCCGAGATCGATCTTGTGCAAATGGACGAGCGCGAACGCCAGTTGAAGGCCGCGCTGGACACCGTTGCCGGCCAATACGATTTCGTGCTGATCGATTGCCCGCCGACGCTGTCCTTGCTGACGCTCAACGGACTGGCCGCCGCCCACGGCGTCATCATCCCGATGCAGTGCGAATACTTCGCGCTGGAAGGCTTGTCCGATCTCGTCAACACCATCAAGCGCGTCCATCGCAACATCAATGACGACCTGCGCGTCATCGGTTTGCTGCGTGTGATGTTCGACCCGCGCATGACGTTGCAACAGCAAGTGTCCGCACAGCTCGAGGCTCACTTCGGCGACAAGGTCTTCAAGACCGTCGTGCCGCGCAACGTGCGCCTTGCCGAAGCACCCAGTTACGGCATGCCGGGTGTCGTGTATGACCGAGCGTCACGCGGCGCGCAGGCCTATATCTCGTTCGGCGCCGAAATGATCGAGCGCGTCAGGAAAGATCTGAAGTAAGCCTTGCCATGTCTGTCGCAGCGCTCTTTTCCCCGACCGCAACGCATGTCTCCCGCACGCCGCCTGCCGACGTGCGCGACAGCCTGCGCGCGCGGCTGGAAGAGGCCGCGCTGAACGCGACGGCGGTCGGCGCGCAGGTGCTCTATGATGGTTGGCTGGTGCGCTTTGCGCATTCAGAAGCCAAGCGTGTGCGCAGCGTCAATGTGCTGGGGTTATCCACACGTCCGCTGGACGAGCGGCTGGCGTATTGTTCTTCGTTGTATGCGCGCCATGGCTTGCCCATGGTGCTGCGCATTACCTCCATCGGCCCAGATTTTTCGCTGGACGCCGAACTGGAGGCCCGCGGCTATACCTTTACCGGTGAGACCCGAGTCATGAGCATGTCGCTCGCCCCCAGGCCCAGCGTCCGGGGCGGCCTGCATTTCAGGAAAGTCGACACCGGGCGCTTCGCGCAGGCGGTCGGGGCCATGCGTGGCTCGGCGCCCGGGCATATCGGGGAACATCAAGCGCGTCTGCAAGGACTGGCTGTGGATAAGCTGCCGGTGCTCGCATTGGACGCGGCGGGTCAGTGTGTTGCCGCGGGCCTGGCCGTCCGCGACGATGACCTCGTGGGCCTGTTCGACATCGTCACCGATCCGGGGCAACGGCGTAAAGGCTACGCCGATGCCCTGGTGGATTACCTATTGACCGAAGGCGCCGCCGGCGGCGCCAGGACGGCGTACCTGCAGGTCGAGCCGGAGAATACAGCCGCGCGGGCCCTGTATGGCCGCTACGGTTTCAAAGACTGTTACGCGTATTGGTACCGTCTGCCCGCCGAGCAGACGGACGCCTGAGCCTGGCTCGGGATACAAAAACAGAAGGAAAGAGGATTTAACTATGGCCACCAAGAAACCCAAGGGATTGGGTCGCGGACTGGACGCCTTGCTGGGCGCAGACGCGCCGGCGATCGACAACATCGGCAAGGCCGTCGCGGCCAAGCCCGAGGGTCCGCCATCCACCTTGCCCATCTCGAAGATGCGCGCCGGCAAGTATCAGCCGCGCACGCGCATGGACGAGGGCGCCTTGGGTGAGCTGGCCGAGTCGATCCGCACGCAAGGCATCATGCAACCCATTCTTGTGCGCGCGCTGGGCGAAACCGCGCCCGGCAATTACGAGATCATCGCAGGCGAACGACGCTTTCGCGCCGCCCAGCTGGCCGGCTTGAAGGAAGTGCCGGTGCTTGTGCGCGACGTGGCCGACGAAAACGCGGCCGTCATGGCGCTGATCGAAAACATCCAGCGTGAAGACCTGAACCCGCTGGAAGAGGCGCACGGCGTGCGCCGCCTGCTGGACGAATTTGGCCTGACGCACGAGCAGGCCGCGCAAGCGATCGGCCGCTCGCGTTCCGCCACCAGCAACCTGCTGCGCCTGCTGAACCTGGCGGCGCCGGTGCAGACGATGCTGCTGGCCGGCGACGTCGACATGGGCCATGCCCGCGCATTGCTGGCGGTCGATGCCGCCACGCAGATCCAGCTGGCCAACCAGATCATCGCGCGCCGCCTGTCGGTGCGCGAGGCCGAAAAGCTTGTCGCCAAGACCGCCAAGGAAACCGAATCGGCGGCATCGCCCCGCAAGAAGGCCAACGGCGTCTCGCGCGACCTGACGCGCCTGGAAGAGGCCCTGTCCGATCACCTGGGCACGCGGGTCGCCCTGAAAGTGGGCGCCAAGGAAAAGGGCCAGATCGTCATCGACTTCCACGGCTGGGAACACCTGAATTCGCTGCTGGAACGCCAAGGCCTGTCCGGAGTCGTGGATGCCTGAGCACGCGCTGCCGGTCGTCGCGGTGCTGGCCACTGGCGGCACCATTGCAGGTGCGCAGGCGGACGCGACCTCGGCGGGCTACAAGGCCGGTTCGTTCTCCGTCAACGATCTGTTGGCGGCGGTACCGCAGCTGGCCGGCATTGCCGAGATCCGCGCCGAGCAGGTGGCCAACGTCGGCAGCCAGAACATGACGCACGACGTCTGGCGCACGCTGGCCGAACGCGTGGACACGCTGTGCCAGGACGCCTCGGTGGCCGGCATCGTCATCACTCACGGCACGGATACGCTTGAGGAAACCGCGTACTTCCTGAGCCTGGTGATTCAGCACGACAAACCCGTCGTGCTGGTGGGCGCGATGCGTCCGGCCACGGCGCTGGGCGCCGAAGGCCCGGCCAACCTGTACAACGCGGTGGCGCTGGCGCGCCATCCCGACGCGCGCGGCCGCGGGCCGCTCGTCGTCATGAACGAAGACGTGCATTACGCACGCGAGATCCAGAAGATCGCCAGCGCGGGCCTGTGCGCCTTCGCATCGCCCAATCGCGGCCGCGCCGGCGTCATGCATGGCGGCGCGCCGTGCTTCTATTCGCGCAACACCACCACGCACACCACACAAAGCGAGTTTTCACTCGCATTATTGGAGAAGGCCGGCTGGCCGCGCGTGGATGTCGTCTACGCCCATGCCAACCTGCAGGCGGACCTGGTCGATTTCCTGGCCGACGTGGCTGACGGCATCGTGCTGGCCGGGGTGGGCGACGGCAACGCCACCGATCTGGGCATCGACGCCCTGAGTCGGGCGGTCACCGACGGCACGGCCGTCGTGCGCGCCAGCCGCACGGGCAGCGGATTCGTGGCCCGCGACGTGGAACTGGACGACGCCAGCCTGGGCTTCATCGCCGCAGGCGACCTGAATCCGCAAAAGGCGCGCATCCTGCTGATGCTGGGCCTGTCCGTCACGCGTGATCCGGCTGCCCTGCAGGCGATCTTCGACCGCTACTGATCGCGCGGCGGCGCGCTTGCCGCGTCGCCTTGCTGCGCCAGGCCGAGGTTTGCCCGCAGCATGTCGTAGACCTGCCGCGTCAGTGGATTGATCAGATCACGCCTTATCCACAGGAAGTAGGTCACGTCCGGCAAGGGCGGCAGCCCTTCCTTTTCCCCCAGCACCCGCATTTCCGGCCCCAGTAGTTCCACGCTGCGGGCCGTCACGCCCAGCCCGGCGCGCAGCGCGGCTTTGATCCCCACCAGATTCGGCGCCACATAGTTGGTGTGCCACCGCACGCGCGCCTGCTCCAACGCGTTCAGGGCCAGCCGGCGGAAGATGCTGGGCTCGTCGGCCAGCACCAGCGGCACCGGCGCGTGCACGTCATGCACGTAGTCGGCAGAGGCCAGCCAGACGGTGGGGGAGGTGCGCAGCGCCACGCCTTCAAAGTCCTGGTCGAAACGCGTGGAGATCGTCAGGTCGATTTCACCGGCGCGCAACGCATCCATCAGGAACGGGCTGCGGTCCACGCGGATCTCCAGCTTCACGCGCGGCGCTGAGCGCGCGATGTGCGTCAGCAGGGTAGGCAGGATGGTGTCCGCTACGTCCAGCGGCGCACCGAGTCGCAGGTCCCCCTCAAGCGGCCCGTCCTGCAGGGCGCGCAGCGCCTCGTCGTTGATGGCCAGCATGTGGCGCGCGTACTCCACCAGCCGGCGCCCGTGCGACGACAGCACCTTGTTGCGCCCCTGTTTTTCGAAGAGAGGCAGGCCGATGGTGGATTCCAGCCGCTGCATCTGCTGCGTGATGGCCGACTGTGTCTTGTGCAGCCGGTTGGCGGCTTCGGAAAAGGTGTCGTGCTGGGCGATGGCCGTCAGCGTGCGAAGAAGATCCAGATCCAGATTGCGCATGGCGGGCTCTAAAGTATTAGCGTTGCTAATGGAATGTTAAGGCAATTTAAATTGTTGGCGCGGGATGCGGGCGATACAGTAAGTGCAATAACTCATGAAACAAGAGGAAAAGACAAGGTGAGCACTGCACATCCCCATCAGGCCGGCATTGATGCCGCCATCGGAAATATTAAAAAAACTGTAGGAAATAAGGGGCTGAACCGCGACAGCCTGGATGAGGTGCTGCAAGAGCTCGTGAGCTTGGCCAGCCACACCGACTGGTGGGCGGGCGATCGATACGCCGCTCCGGAAGACGGCGAGCGCCAGGCGCGCTACCTGATCGCCGAAGACGACGACAAGAGCTATGCCCTCTATCTGAACGTCATGCGTCCCGGCAACAAGATCGTGCCGCATAACCACACGACCTGGGCCTGTATCGCTGCCGTGGAAGGCGTGGAATACAACTACGTCTATGACCGCACCGACGACGGTTCGGTGCCGGGCGTGGGCCGCCTGGCGAAGACGGGCACGGTCGTGGTCGGCCCTGGCGCCGGCATCGCCTTGATGCCCGACGACATCCACGCCGTCGAGATCCAGGGCGACAGCGTCATCCGTCACCTGCACATGTATGGCCGCGCGCTGGAAACGCTGAACGAACGCCTGGGCTTCGACCTGGAAGCCGGCACCTGCAAGATCATGCCGATCGGCGTGAAGACCCGCCGCTGAACATGAACAAGCCCTACCGGTCCGCAACGCGTTTGCTGCGCGCAGGGCGTCCCCATCAAGGATGGGTGAACACCCCCGTCACGCGCGCCAGCACCTATGTCTTCGACAGCGTCGCCGCTTGGCGCGACACGCGGGAACGCCGCGAACAGGAACGTCTGCCGTCCTACGGCGCGCGCGGCACCGACAGCACGCATGCGCTCGAAGATGCGCTGGTCGAGCTGGAACAGGGCTATCGCGCGGCGCTTTATCCCACCGGCCAGGCCGCCATCGCGACAGTGCTGCTGGCGTATCTGCGGACCGGCGACCATGTTCTGGTGACCGATGCCGTGTATGAACCGGTACGCCGCTTTTGCGTCGAGCATCTGACGCGGATGGGAATCGAATACACGTTCTACCGGCCCGACGGCGCCGGCATCGAAGCCCTGATTCGGCCCAACACCCGCATGATCTATGCGGAGTCGCCCGGGTCGCTGACGTACGACATGCCGGACCTCACCGAGTTATCCACAGCTGCGAAAAAACACGATTGCTGGCTGGCTGTGGATAACACGTGGGCGTCGGGTTTGATATACAAACCGCTGACCTTGGGCGCCGATATCTCCCTGCTGGCGGCAACCAAATACCTGGGCGGCCATGCCGATGTGATGATGGGCGCCGCCGTCGTCAACCGCCGCGCCTGGCGGGCACTGGAACGCGCTTCCATCGATTTTGGCCAGACGGTCGGGGCCGACGACGCATTCCTGGTACTGCGCGGCATGCGTTCGTTGCCGCTGCGCATGGCGCAGCACGCCTGCCATGCGTTGCGGGTAGCGCAATGGCTGCAGGGCCGTCCCGAGATTGCCCGTGTTCTGTGCCCCGCCTTGCCCGGCGATCCGTCGCACGCACGCTGGCAGCGCGATTGCACGGGCGCCAATGGCCTGTTGACGGTCGAGCTGGCTGACGCGTTCGACGCGGCGGATGCCGAGCGGCTGATCGACAGTCTGCGCCTGTTCGGCATCGGCGCGTCGTGGGGCGGCTTCGAAAGCCTGGTGATTCCGGTGCAGCTGAACACGCGCTCGCTGCCGGACCCGACCCCGCGCGGCGCCATGCTGCGCTTGCATATCGGCCTGGAAGATCCCGAAGACCTGATCGGCGACCTTGAACAAGGCTTGTCCGCACTTACCCAATCCCCCCGTTCTCTCCGGATTTCATGATGCATCCCCATTCCGCCCCTTCCGCCGCAGACGTCGACTCGCACACGCTCAAGCAATGGCTGCACGACGGCCGCGAGATCGCCTTGCTGGATGTGCGCGAACACGGCCAATACGGCGAGGCGCACCTGTTCTATGCCGCGCCTGTGCCCTATAGCCGGCTTGAGATCGACATCGTGCGCCTGGCGCCGCGACGCGACGTACGCGTGGTGGTGTACGACAACGGCGGCGGCGACACCACCGCCGAACGCGCCGCCCGCGCATTGGCAGCGCTGGGCTATCGCCACGTGCATCGCCTGGCTGGCGGCATCGCCCAGTGGCAGCAGGACGGCTACGCCGCGTTTGCCGGCGTGAACGTGCCTAGCAAGACCTTCGGCGAATTGGCCGAAGAAGTTTTCCACACGCCGCGCATCGGCGCCCGCGAACTCGCAGAACGCCAGCGGCGCGGCGACGATCTGATCGTCCTGGACGGCCGGCCCTACGCCGAATACCAGAAGATGAGCATTCCCGGCGGCATCTGCTGCCCGAACGGCGAACTGGCGCTGCGCGCCCACACGCTGGCCAAGGACCCCAACACCACGATCGTCATCAACTGCGCGGGCCGCACGCGCAGCATCATCGGCGCGCAGACCCTGATCAACCTGGGCGTGCCCAACCCCGTCTACGCGCTGGAAAACGGCACGCAAGGCTGGTACCTGGAAGACCTGCAACTGGAGCACGGCGCGCGCCGCCGCTATGACGACGGCGTCGCGGCCGACGAGTTGCCGGCGCTGGCCGCCCGCTCGGCGCAACTGGGCGAACGCCACGGCGTGCCGGTGGTTGACGCCGGCACCGTGCAGGCCTGGTTGCAGGATGGATCGCGCAGCACCTTCCTGTGCGATGTGCGCAGCGCCGAAGAATACGCCGCGGGCTCCTTGCCCGGCGCGCAGCACACGCCGGGCGGTCAACTGGTGCAGGCCACCGACCAATACCTGGCCGTGCGTGGCGCCCGCATCGTCGTGTTCGACGCCGAAGGCGTGCGCGCGCCCGTGGTCGCCAGCTGGCTGCGGCAAATGGGCTGGGACGCGTGCGTGCTGCAAGAGGGCGTGCGCGCCGCGTTGACGAACGACGTGACGGCTGCGCACACACCCGCGATCCCGGCGCTGTCCGATGCCGGGCTGGCCGCCGCGTTGGCGCAAGGCGCGCAGGCCGTCGACCTGCGCCCGGGCATGCGCTATCGCGCCAGCCACATCACGGGCGCTGCGTGGTCGATTCGCCCGCGCCTGGACCGCCTGGACCTGGATTCCACCCGCCCCGTCATCCTGCTGGCCGAAGAGGCCGCCGTGGCCGCGTGGGCTGCCGAAGACCTGCGTGCGCAGGGCGTGACGGATATCCAGGTCAACACGGGCACGCCCGCCAGTTGGTCGGCAGCGGGCATCCCCCTGGAATCCACGCCCGCCGTGCCGGCCGACAGCGAGTGCATCGATTACCTCTTCTTCGTGCATGACCGCCACGACGGCAACAAGGCGGCTGCCCGGCAGTACCTGTCCTGGGAGACCAATCTGGTCAAGCAGATCGACGAACGTGAACTGGCGGGCTACCGCTTTCCGGCCGGCTGACGCCGCGCATTGACCCCGCCCATCAAGGGCGCAAGCGCCACCGCGGCCCGCAGAGGCCGTGTGGCGCGATGACAAACGCATCAACCCGATCAATACGCCCCGGCGACACGTGCCGACGGGGTGCGGACGGTTCATGGCGAACCGGAATGCAAAGGACGGCCGAGTATCCGGCCGCCGACACAAGGGGAAATCCAGATGAAGCACCATGCATTGCACGCTTGCGGGACGGCCGCCCTGGCTATTGCCGGTTTGATGGGGAGCGCCAGCGCCCAGACGTTGAAGGCGCCGGCCGACTATCCCAAACAGGCCATCACCGTGGTCTCGCCGTTCCCGCCCGGGGGCGGCAACGATGGGGTGGCGCGGCTGATCGCGCAGGAACTGGGCGCCATCGTCGGCCAGAGCGTCGTGGTGGAGAACCGCTCGGGGGCGGGCGGCAACGTCGGCACCGCGCAGGTGTCGCGCGCCAAGCCGGACGGCTATACCCTCGTGATGTCGCAGACCAGCGTCATGGCCGTCAATCCGCGCCTGTACAAGAACGTGGGCTTTGATCCGGTCAAGGACTTCACGCCGATCTCGCAAATCACGTCCGCGCCGCTCGTGCTGGTGGCGCGGACGGAAAGCCCGTACAAGACGCTGGGCGACTATCTGGAGGCCGCGCGCAAGCAGCCCGGCATCGTCACCTACGCCACGCCCGGCAACGGCACCATGAGCCATCTGATGGGCGCGCTGGTGTCGAAAAAGGCGGGCGTGAATCTGGTGCACGTGCCGTACCGCGGCGCCGCGCCGGCCATTACCGATCTGATGGGCGGCACGGTGGATATGCTGATCACCTCTCCCGCATCGGCCGAACCGATGGTGACGGCGGGCAAGCTGCGCATCCTGGCCCTGAGCCATGAAAACAGCATCGGCGTCTTCAAGGGCGCGCCCACGCTCAAGCAAAGCGGCCTGGATGGCATCACCGCCGACGACTGGTATGGCCTGTTCGCGCCCGCCGGCACGCCGCCCGAGCGCGTCGCCTACCTGGCGCAGGCCGTGGCCCAGGCCATGAAGTCGCCCAATGTGATCGCCAAGATCAACAGCGGCGGCAGCTGGCCGGTGGGCAGCCAGCCCGACGCGTTCAGGGCGCGCCTGCAGGAAGACACGGTGTACTGGGCGGACATGGTGAAGACCGCAGGGGTGTCGCTCGACTGATACGTCCCGGCCGGCCGGGCGGGGGCGCCGGCCTACACCGCCAGCACGTTGCCGACGGCGCTCTTCAGGGCCGCAAAGGCGGGAGACTTCTGCGCGCTGGTGTTGGTCACCAGATGGCCGATGCGGTCCGCGCCGCAAAACGACACGCGACTGCACAGGCCGATCTTGCTGAAGTCGGCCAACAGTACCAGCTGCTTGGCGTTGGCCGTCATCGCGCGCGCGACTTCGGCCTCGCGCAGGTCGTAATTGGTGGCGCCGCACTCCGCATCCACGCCGACTGGCGACAGCAACGCCAGGTCGGCGCGGTAGCGGTGGATCTCAGCGATGGTGATGTCGCCAGCGGTGGCGCAGACCGGGCCGCCCACCGCGCCGCCCAGCATGATCAGCTGGTTGGCGCCATTGCCCGCTGCACCCACTTTCAGCGCGACATCGAACGAATTCGTGATGATGGTCAGGCCGGACAGCTTGGCCAGTTCGTCTGCCAGCACGCTGGTGGTGCTGCCCGCATCCAGGAACAGGGTCTGTCCGCTGGACACGAGGCCGGCCGCCGCGCGCGCGATGGCGCGCTTGTATTTGACGCGCGTGTGCACGCGCTCGGCGATCGGCGGTTCGCTATGTACCGGCACGGCGCCGCCGTGCACGCGGCGCAATTCGCCCATCGCCTCCAGCTCAAGCAGATCGCGCCTGACGGTCTCGCGCGACACACCGAGTTCGCCGACGATGCGGTCGGTCGATACCTGCTGCAATGACGACAGCAGGGCGCGGATTCTCTGATACCGCTCTTCTTGCCACATATCCGATGCTTCCTAATCTATCTCCGCCGCCGCGCCGCACCGGCGATCAACGCGCGCATGGCCAGCAGAGAGCCTCCAACGACCAGCATGATAAGCGTGGAATACGCCGCGGCCTGCGAAACGAACCCGGCCTCGTCCAACCGCAGCACCGATACCGGCGCCACGCTGACGGTGGGCGTCACCAGGAATATCACCGCCGACAGCGTCACCATCGACCGCATGAACAGGAAGAAGAACACGCCCAGCACGGTGGGCGCGATCAGCGGCAGGACCGCATCGCGCAGCACCTGCACCGTGCCTCCGCCCAGGCAGCTCACGGCTTCCTCCAGGGCTTGCGGCACCGCGCGCATCCCCGTCATCATCGTCAGGAACCCTTGCGTGTGATAGTGGTAGAAGTTGCACAGGGCGATCAGCGCCGCGCTGCCGTACAGCGCATATAAGGGCGTGCCGGGCGCATTGAACGCGAAGATGTAGGACAGCCCCAGCACCAGGCCCGGCACCCCGACAGGCAGCACGGAAAGCAGATATACGATCTTGGCCCAGCCCCGTCCGATGCGGCACACGCCAAAACACAGGAAGAACAGCAGCAGCACGCCGCCGCCGGCCGCGGCCAGCGACAGGTACAGCGAAGTCCACAGGGGTGTGTAGCCGCCGCTGACGGTGATGTCGTAGTGCTTGAGCGTCCATTCCATGCGGTACGGCCACAGGCGCATGAAGCTGGCGAACACCACGGTCGCCACCGTCAGGATGATCGTGCCGCAGGCCAGCAGCACCCCAATGCCGAACGCCGCATCGCGCGCCCGCAGAGGCTGGGGCGCCACCCGCAGGCCGCTGGGCGATGCCGATCCGAACTGGCGCTGCGAGGCCACGCGTTCGATCTGCACCGAAATCAACGACGGCAAGAGCAGCAGGATGCCCACCACCGAGCCCATCCCGAAATTCATCTGGCCAGACACCTGGCTGTAGATCTCCGTGGCCAGCACGCGGTAATTGCCGCCGATCACCGCCGCGTTGCCGAAGTCGGTGATGGTGATGACGAACACCACGAACGCGGCGCTCAGCAGGCCGAACTTGCAGTTGGGCAGGGTGATGTCGAAGAACTGCCGCGTGCCGGAGGCGCCCATGACTTCGGCCGCGTCGTAGTAGCGGGCGTCCATGTTGCGCAACGCGGCCTGCAGGATCAGCACGGCCTGGGGCAGGGCGTAGAACACGTTCGAGATCAGCAGCCCCCAGAAGCCGTAGATGTCGATCTCCCAGCCCGTCCACCGGTGCACCAGCCCGTTGCGCCCCAGGATGAAGATCAGCCCCAGGCCTTGCACCAGCGACGGCGCCAGCAACGGCAGCACCAGCGCCAACCGCACGATCGCCTTGCCGCGCATGCAACTGCGGTCCAGGCCATAGGCGATGGCGAATCCCAGCAAGATGCTGACGGCGGTGGTCGCGGCGCTCATCGCGAGGCTGTTGACGGTGGCGGTCAGGATGCCGCGGGTGGCGAACACTTCGGCATAGTTGCCCAGCCCGATCGAACCGTCCTTTTCCACGAGGCTGCGCCACGCCACGGTGGCCAAGGGGTACAGGAAGAACAGCGCCAGGCCCGCCAGCGGAATCGCCACGCAGGTCCACAGCAGCATCCGGTCGGCCGACCAGGGGGCGCGCCCGGCCGGCGCCGCCACGGCCGCGCCCGCGTCCAGCGTGCTCATCGGCAGGCCCTACGCGCGCCGCTCATACGCTGACCCAGGCGCATTGCCCGGGTTCCATGTCCAGGCGCACTGGCGCGCCGCGCGACAGGCCTGCCGCGCCGTGCTGTTCCACTACCAGCTCGCGTCCCAGCCACGCGATACGCAAGCGCGTCAGATTGCCCATGAAGGTCATGTCCTGCACGCGCCCCGCCCCTTGCGCGTCGGCAGCGATGCGCAGGTTTTCCGGGCGCAGGCAGGCTTCATAGCGTTCGCTGGCGCCTTCGGGGCGTGTCGCCATCAGATGGGGCATGGCGTCGCGCACCCAATCGGTGGGCAGCAGATTGCTCAAGCCCACGAAGTTGGCCACGAAGCGCGTGCGGGGCCGCAGGTACAGGTCGGACGGCGATCCCACCTGTTCGATCCGCCCATCGTTCATGCAAACGATCTTGTCGGCCAGTGTCAGCGCTTCCTCCTGGTCGTGCGTGACCATGATCGTGGGGATCTTCAGCCGGCGCTGCACCTCATGGATTTCGGCGCGCATATCGGTGCGTACGCGTGCATCCAACGCCGACAACGGTTCGTCCAGCAGGATCAGCGCCGGGTCCACGGCCAGCGCGCGCGCCAGCGCCACGCGCTGCTGCTGCCCGCCGGACAGCTGATGCGGATAGCGCGACGCATAGTCGGGCAGCTTGATCAGCGTCAGCAGTTCGGCCACGCGCGCAGCAATGCGGTCGCGCGGCTCGCCCCGGATGCGCAGGCCATAGCCCACGTTCTCGGCCACCGTCATGTTGGGAAACAGCGAGTACGACTGGAACACGATGCCAAATCCGCGCTTGCGGGCTGGCAATCCGCTCAGGTCGCGCCCGCCCAGGGTGATGGTGCCGCGGTCGAAAGGCAACAGGCCCGCCACGATGCGCAGCAAGGTCGTCTTGCCGCAACCGCTGGGGCCAAGCAGGCAGACGAATTCGTGTTCGCCGACCGACAGGTCGATGTCCTCCAGCGCCACCGACGCGTCGAAGGTTTTCCGTATCCCGCGCAGTTCCAGATACATGGCGTCTCCCGGACGCTGGAACGACGGGCCTGGCCCGCCGCGCCAGCCTCAACGCTTGATGGTGTCTTGCCAGGTCTTGATCGTGGCGTCGCGCTCGGCCGCGGACTTCTGGAAGTCCACCGGATACAGCACGGCGGTCAGGTCCTTGGGCAGACCCGCAGCCTCGGCCGCCTTGTTGGGGGCGGCGCCGGGCAGGGTGACCAGTTCCTTGTATTTGCTGTAGAGGCCCCCCGCCTGCGCCGACAGCGTCCAATCCAGGAAGCGCTTGGCGTCCGCGGGGTTCTTGGCCGTCTTCATCAGGCCCGAGGCCTCAAGCTCGTACCCCACCCATTGCTTGGGGATCACCATCTTGACGGGGTAGCCTTCCTCGATCGACTGCATGGCGGGGAAGGCGAACGAGACGCCAATCGCGTATTCGCCGGCGCGCGCCATCTTGCAGGGGCGGGACCCCGATGGCGTGTACTGCGCCACGTTCTTGTCCAGGTCCTTCAGCAGCGCCCACCCTTTTTCTTTGCCCAGGCCCTGCAGCAGCGCGACGATCTGCAGGTAACCCGTGCCCGAGGCGGCGGGGCTCGGAATGACGATCTCGCCCTTGTAGGCGGGGTTGGCCAGGTCTTCCCACGACGTGGGCATGGACAGGTTCTTGGATTTCAGCCGGTCGGTGTTCACACAGAAGGCGGCGACGTAGCCGGTGGCGGCGAACCACTTGTTGTCCGCGCCCTTGTACTGGGCGGGCAGGGCGTCGATGCCCTTGGCCGCATAGGGCTCCAGCAGGTTCTGCAGGCGCGGGTCCAGCATGTTGCTGACGGCAAAGCCCCAGATCACATCCTGCTGCGGGTTCGCGGCCTCGGCAATCAGCCGGGCGCCCAGGTCGCCGGTGGACAGGCGCAGCACGTTGACCTTCACGTCCGGCATGGCCGCGTTGGCCGCCTTCAGGTACGCCGCGATCTCGTCTTCCTCCAGCGCGGTGTAGACCGTGATGGGCCCGGCCTGGGCAGCCTGTGCATAACTTAGGGAAATTACTGCAACCACAACGCTAAGCTTCTTCATACATTGCATGATGGAACTCCGGTGGGAATACACGGCAACGGTGTGAGCTACTGATGCGGACGGCGACCTTCCTGGATAAGGGTCAGGTTGCAGTTTTAGGTATATTTGCAAATTTGGGGCAACGTGTCTAGACTGGAAAAACCCCTGGGAGCACTGTGATGCAAACCTCCGCCGCGCTGCCGGCGCAGCAATTGGCCGAATATTCCTCGTTCGCGCAAACCCTCGCGGACCGCGTCCGGCCCTTGTCACGCAAGTGGTTCCGGCACCCGCTGTCCATCGATACCAAGGCGGACGAAAGCCCCGTCACGCAGGCCGACCGCGAAGTCGAGGCCGCGCTGCGCGAGGCCATCGCGCAGCACTACCCCCAGCACGGCATCTTCGGTGAAGAGTTCGGCGCCTTGCACACCGAGGCCGAACTCGTCTGGTCGCTGGACCCCATCGACGGCACGCGCGCGTTCATTTCGGGCAACCCCTTGTGGGGCACCTTGCTGGCGCTGCTTCACCGGGGCCGGCCCGTACTGGGCCTGATCGATATCCCCATGCTGCAGGAACGCTGGATCGGCGCGGCCGATTCCCCGGCACGGCTGAACGGCGAGATCTGCCAGGCCAGCGCCTGTACCGAGCTTCGCAACGCCATCCTGTACGCCACGTCGCCGGACATCTTCGAAGGCGCCGAGCTGGCCGCCTTCGACGCCTTGACGGATGCAGCGCGCATGCGCCGCTACGGGGGCGATTGCTACAGCTACGGACTGCTGGCCAGCGGCCACGTCGACCTGGTGGTCGAGGCCGGCCTGCAGCCCTATGACTACCTGGCGCTGATGCCCGTGATCGAAGGCGCGGGCGGCGTCATAACCGATTGGTCGGGGCAGCCGCTCAGCCTCGAATCCCAGGGCCGCGTCGTCGCGGCCGCCACGCCGCAGCTGCATCGCCAGGCGATGCGGGTGCTGGGGGCGGCCATGACCTGAACGCCGCGCCGCCCGCCCGCAGGTCAACGCAACGCTTCAGCCACAAAGGTGAACGAGCATGCATGCACTAGGGGTAGCAACGGTGGAAGACGCAGAGCGGCTGGTGCAAGCCAGCCCGCTCTCGCATATCAAGGTGGGCTTGTCCGACATCGACGGCGTCATGCTGGGCAAGTACCTGCGACGCGACAAGTTCCTGGGCGCGCTGCGCTCCGGCCTGGCGTTCTGCGACGTGGTGTTCGGCTGGGACCTCGATGACCAGCTCTACGACAACACCAAGTACACCGGCTGGCACACCGCCTACCCCGACGCCAAGTTGCGCATCGTGCCGCAGACCGGGCGCCGGCTGCCGCTTGAACAGGGGCCCGGCGGCGAAGACATGCTGCTGTTCCTGGCGGAATTCGAGGGCGACGCGGGTGCCATCTGTCCGCGCCGGCTGCTGCACCGCACGCTGGACCGGGCCGCAGGCATGGGCTACGACGTCTACGCGGCGCTGGAGTACGAGTTCTTCATGTTCCGCGAAACGCCGCATTCGGTGCGCGCGAAAAACTATCGCAACATGGAAAACTGGACGCCGGGCAACTTCGGCTATTCCATGCTGCGCAGCACGGTCGAGGGCGACTTCTACCGCAAGCTGCTGGACATGTGCGAACGCATGGACATGCCCATTGAAGGCCTGCATACCGAAACGGGGCCGGGCGTGCTGGAAGCGGCCATCGCGGTGGACCAGGCGGCCGCCGCCGGCGACAAGGCTTTCCTCTTCAAGACCTTCACCAAGGCGTTGGCGCAGCAAAACGGGCTGATGGCCACCTTCATGGCCAAATGGTCGCACGACCATCCTGGCCAAAGCGGCCATATCCACCTGTCGCTGCGCGAGAAGAAAAGCGGCCGTTCGGCGTTCTATGACGAATCCCAACCGCATGGCATGAGCGCGGCGCAGACGTCCTTCATGGCGGGCGTGCAGCGCTACCTGCCCGAGTTCATGGCGCTGTACGCGCAGACGATCAACAGCTACTCGCGTCTGGTGCCCGGCTATTGGGCGCCGCTGGACGCCACCTGGGGCATGGAAAACCGCACCACCGCGCTGCGCCTCATCCCGGGCAGCGACAAATCGCAGCGCGTCGAAGTGCGCATCGGCTCCGCAGACGCCAATCCCTACCTGGCGCTGTCGGCCGCGCTGGCTTCGGGCCTGTACGGCATCGAGCAAGGGCTCAAACCCGAACCCATGGTGCAAGGCAACGCCTACACCCAGAAATTTCCAGCACACCTGCACCTGCCCACGACCTTATGGGAGGCCGCGCAGCGTCTGCGCGAATCCGAGGCGGCCCGCCACCTGTTCGGCGACCCGTTCGTGGAGCACTACGCCGCGACCCGCGAGTGGGAAGAACGCCAGTTCCGGCGCCACGTGACCGACTGGGAGCTGGCGCGTTATTTCGAAATCATCTGATTCCGTCCAACTGCTTGCATAGGGCCACCATGACCCAGGAACTCATCACCATCAGTCCCATCGACGGGCGCGAGGTCGTGCGCCGCGCCTATGCCAGCGAAGCGCAGATCGCCCAGGCACTGGCCCAGGCCCAATCCGCGCAAGCCGCCTGGCAGGCGCTGGGCGTGGGCGAACGGGGGCGCATCGTGTCGGCGGCGGTCGACCGTTTCGTCGCGGCCAAGGACGAGATCGCGCGGGCCATCACGATCCAGATGGGACGCCCCTTGCGCTACACGCCGGGCGAAGTCGCTGGCTTTGAAGCGCGTGCGCGCCATATGATCTCGATCGCCGACGCGGCGCTGGCGCCCATCCGCGTGCCCGACCAGGCGGGCTTCACCCGCTTCATCAGCCGTGAACCCATCGGCGTTGCCCTGACCGTCGCGCCGTGGAACTACCCGCTGTTGACGGCCGTGAACAGCATCGTCCCGGCCTTGATGGCAGGCAACACCGTCATCCTGAAGCACTCCGACCAGACCCCCTTGTGCGCCGAGCTGATCGAACGCGCATTCCGCGACGCCGGTGCGCCCAAAGGCGTGTTCCAGTACCTGCATGCCAACCACGACACTGTCCAGCGGCTGATCCGCGCACCCGAGATCGGCTACGTGTCATTTACCGGATCGGTGCGCGGCGGGCGCATCGTCGAGGAAAGCGCGGCGGGGCGCTTTATCGGTGTAGGCCTGGAGCTGGGCGGCAACGATCCGGCCTATGTGCGAGCCGACGCCAAGCTGGACCACGCGGTCGACACCCTGGTCGACGGCGCCTTCTTCAATTCGGGCCAATCCTGCTGCGGCATCCAACGCATCTACGTCGCACGGCCGCTGTACGACGAGTTCGTCGAACGCGCCGTCGCCCTGACGAACGGTTACGTACTGGGCAATCCGCTGCACGCCGATACGACGTTAGGTCCCGTCGTTCGTGCGCGCGCGGCCGCGGATATCCGAGAAGTCATCGCCGAAGCCGCAGCAGCCGGCGCCCAAAACCTGATTGATCCTTCACATTTCGATATTGCGAGTGAAGGCTCGCCTTACGTCGCGCCCGCATTGCTGACGCGAGTAAACCATCGCATGCGAATCATGAACGACGAATGCTTCGGTCCGGTCGTCGGCATCATGCCGGTCGACACTGACGATGAGGCCGTCGCGTTGATGAACGACAGCCCCTACGGACTGACGGCCGCGGTCTTCACGCAGGACGAAGACACCGCCTTGGCGCTGGGCCGGCAAGTGCGCACAGGCACCTTCTTCATGAACCGTTGCGACTACCTGGACCCCGCGCTCGCCTGGACGGGTGTCAAGAACACGGGGCGCGGCGTGTCCTTGTCGGTCGTTGGCTACGAACCGCTCACGCAAGCCAAATCTTTTCATCTTCGCAGCGTCTGACCCGACGCCTTCAGGAATCGAATCATGACTGTGCCAAGCGTCAACTGGAACTTTCCCACCGCCATCAAGGCGGGCCCCGGCCGCGTCAAGGAGCTTGCCGATTGGTGCGCCGAACTCGGTATGCGGCGGCCCTTGCTTGTCACGGATCCCGGCCTTGCCGCATTGCCGATGGTGAGCGACGCCGTGCGCGCCTGCCGCCAGGCAGGCCTGGAGTGCGGCCTCTTCCACGAGGTCAAGGGCAACCCGACGGGCCGCAATGTCGAAGATGGCGTGGCGGCGTACAAGCAGGGCAGGCATGACGGCGTCATCGCTTTCGGTGGCGGCTCGGCGCTGGACGCAGCCAAGGCGATTGCGCTGATGGCGGGCCAGAAGCGGCCGCTGTGGGACTTCGAGGATATCGGCGACAACTATCAGCGCGTAAACGTGGCCGGCATGGCGCCCGTGGTCGCGGTCCCAACCACGGCGGGTACGGGGTCCGAAGTGGGCCGCGCATCGGTCATCACGGACGAGGCCGCACAGGTCAAGCGCATCATCTTCCATGCGCGCATGCTGCCGGCCATCGTCATCCTGGACCCGGAGCTGACGGTGGGGCTGCCGCCGAAGATCACTGCGGCAACCGGCATGGACGCGCTGTCGCACAACCTGGAAGCCTACTGTTCACCGTTCTTTCATCCGATGGCAGCCGGCATCGCCATCGAAGGCATGCGCCTCGTCAAGGAATACCTGCCGCAAGCCGTGGCCGATGGCAGCGACCTGCAAGCCCGTCAGCAGATGCTCGTGGCTTCAAGCATGGGCGCCACGGCCTTCCAGCGCGGGTTAGGCGCTATGCACGCGCTGGCGCATCCGCTGGGTGCGCTGTACGACGCGCATCACGGCATGCTGAACGCGATCCTGATGCCGTATGTGCTGAAAGCCAACCAGCACGCGGTGGCACCCCGGCTCGAGGCGCTGGCCCGTTACCTGGATTTGCCCGCCACGGGCCCCGGGGCGGTCCTGGACTGGGTGCTGCATCTGCGCGAGACCGTGGGCATTCCCCATACCCTGGCCGAAATCGGCATCGACGAGGGCCAGGCCGAGCGGGTAGGGCGCATGGCCAGCGAGGATCCCTCAGGGGGAACCAACCCCATTATTTTCACGGCCGACGACTATTCACAACTTTTGCGTGCATCAATTCGCGGAAACCTGTAAGCTTCGCCCCCTCTGCGCGGAAACGCGTGTGGTTGAACGAAAGTTTTGAATATTTTCATCCGAAGGGTTTGACACCGGATTCGAAAGTGTTCATAATCTCAAGTTCTCCGCTGGAGGGGTGCCCGAGTGGTTAAAGGGGGCAGACTGTAAATCTGTTGGCCTTGCGCCTACATTGGTTCGAATCCAATCTCCTCCACCAGAGACCCAACTCTGAATCCAGGCGATGTCTGCCTGGATTTTAAAATTAGGCCTAGGGAACTGGGCGACCTTCGCAAAGAAGGTTGTAAGGTTCCCCAGGCCTTGATTTTGAAAGGTTTGGGAAAGAGAAGGTGATGGGTATGCCGCGGGTGTAGCTCAATGGTAGAGCAGAAGCCTTCCAAGCTTACGACGAGGGTTCGATTCCCTTCACCCGCTCCAAGATTTTTAAATGCCCATGTGGCTCAGTGGTAGAGCACTCCCTTGGTAAGGGAGAGGTCGCGCGTTCGATCCGCGCCATGGGCACCACAAATTTCCAAGTTCTTTTCTTCAGTCTGAAGCGCAATCCAGGTCAGGAGTCAGCCATGGCAAAAGGCAAGTTTGAACGTACCAAGCCGCACGTGAACGTGGGTACGATTGGTCACGTTGACCACGGCAAAACGACGTTGACGGCAGCTATCACGACCGTTCTGTCGAACAAGTTCGGTGGCGAAGCCAAGGGCTACGACCAGATCGATGCGACTCCTGAAGAAAAGGCTCGCGGCATCACGATCAACACCGCCCACGTCGAGTACGAAACGGAAGCGCGTCACTACGCGCACGTTGACTGCCCGGGCCACGCTGACTATGTGAAGAACATGATCACGGGCGCCGCGCAAATGGACGGCGCGATCCTGGTGGTTTCGGCCGCTGACGGCCCGATGCCGCAAACGCGTGAACACATCCTGCTGAGCCGCCAAGTTGGCGT
>NZ_JBYSYN010000005.1:0-191163 GCF_058783475.1 Achromobacter sp. FW305-C-13
CTCGCATTTGCAGTGAGAGGGACGTCAGGCATGGATTCGCGGATGGAATGCGGCATTGACGGGGCGCGTTTCCGCTCCGCCTGTCGCCAGCGTGCGGCCGCCGTCGTTCGTGCCGCCTGAGCGGCCAACGTCGTTAGCATTTGGCGTAGCGCTGGTTTGTAGGTTGCTTACGCCAGCAGTCAGGGTATGAACATGGCTTTGAACGTCTCCGCCCTGCCTCGATCCCAAAGACCTCGCATTTGCAGTGTCAGCGTCAGTTCCCGTAAAGCGGCGGAACATGTTGCGCAAATCAGGAACCCGGAATTGATTTGCATCCACGTCCACAAAGTAGTGTGCGCCAGGATTCGCTGTCCATGTCGCCTGGTTAACGACAAGACCATTTTCCCGGGCATAGCCCCACAGGCCCGCATAAGCCGCCTTCGGCAGGACACCTCCCACGGCGTCAATCTCGCTGGGCAGCGGAGTGGTGGTATGGCCATCCAACGGACGACCGCAGCTAGGAGAGCGGTAGCCGTTGAAATAGCTGGATGCCGACCAGATCCAGATCTCACTGCATTCCGCCACGATGATCGGACCGATGTCCTCCGTAGGCAACGCAGTAATGGAGAAAATCCTGGGGAAATTTCCCGCCACAAAGGCCGTAGTGGCCAGACGAGTGCTCCGGTCTGCGCTGGGCGGCGTAGGCGCAGTGGGCGCACCCGTCAAGGCAGCTGACAACAAAGGCGCAGCGCCAATGTCCGTTAATGCCTGGGCCGCCGTACGGGCGGCGTATGCGCCCGTTCCATTGCCCGTCAGAAAAGACCCTGCTGGTACGCTCGCCAGACCAGACCCGCCCCGCGCCACCGGCAACGTGCCCGTTTTCACATTCCCTGCATCCAGATTCTGGATCGCGTGACTAAGTGCGTCGGTTCCGCCTTCTTGCAGCGGCCGGCCCGTCACCGCAGCCAAACCATCAAGCTGCTGGTACAGCCAGCTCAGGCGCTCGTCGGTGGCCTGTTGAACCTTGTTGAACTGTTCCACCGAAGGCGGAACGGACCCGATATAGGACCAGCCGGTCTTGTATTGCAGGTCCGTAATGCCTTCCGTCAGGCCGTTTTGCGCCCAGGTCGACTTGAAGAGATCGAAGAAAGTGGGATCTGCCATTTTTAGATACCTCGCGCCAGCACGCCGACGCCAAAACCATGGAAACCTTGTTCGCGAAAGCCAAATGGCTTTTCTGTCGAACCGGTGATGAGTTGCACGCCGATGCCGGCGGCTTGCGGGATCCACTTGTGGGGGTTGGCCATAAGAGGATCATTCGGACCAGGGATCCGGCTAACCCAGATGCGGATCTTTGCGTTGCCCGCGTTTTGCACGATCACGCGGGACACGTCAAAAATTGGTTTAAGGGAGCTCGCGATTTCCGGCGTGGTGCCGTGTCCGTTGTTCAGGGCGATCTTCCAGTACAGAAGCTTGCGGTACTCGGCATCAAGCAAGGTGGTAGACCCGGCAACCGGCCGTTCATGGGAACGCCGGAAGCGGGCCTCGCCAAAGCCGCCTACGTTGGGCTGATCCAGAAAGCCGAAAAAGCGCACATACAGCGTTTCATCGACCACCCGCGGCAGGCCCACGATTTCACCGATGCCGTCGAGCTGCTTGCCGACCGCGGTGTCCAACCAACGATCTTCGTACAACGCTCGCAACGCTCCTTGCAGCCCTTCGGCGGGCTTAAGCAGCGCCTTGACCAGCGCCTCCAACCTCCGCTTGGTCTGGAACTGGCCCAGCCAATGGCTCCAGGCCATTTGTGCGTGGTCTTGAGTCAGATCCATCAGGTCACCTCGATGCGCGACAAATCAAACGCAGCAACCTGAAAATCCTGGATCGCCACGTTGGCACTGCGGTAATCCGACGGCGCGGGCACAAAAGCTGCGTCTGGCGAAAACGCCAGCGTCAGGTCCACCGATGCCAGACCCGTACTGCGGTAAATCGCGCCGTACAGACGTTGCAGGATGACGTCTTCACCGATGGCAAAGGCCTTGCCCACCACGACCAGGTTGCCCGCAATCTCCTGGAAACCGTCAGGCGGAAACGCCTGCTCGGATGGCGGCAGCAAAGTGGTCACGCAACGCACCCAGACGTAGACCTGCTCCGGGCGGTCGAAGCGGATACGCTGATCGGCGCCGTCCGCATCCTTGATCACCACCAATTGCTGGCCATGCGTATCGATGCCGGCTGCGACCACCCGGAACAGCGCGTCCGCCACTTCATTGTCCAGGCCGCCGTCAACCACCGCGTGGACACTGTGCGGAGGCCGACCCAGCGCATCCGGCTCGTCGGTGTTGTTCATGAACACTTTGACGGTACGCACACCGGCCACCCGGTCGCGCACATTCGGCGCGATGCTGGGCAGTGTTGCCGCGCCCAGACGGAACAGGCCGGTGGGATAGCGTGCACGGAGTTCGGCGGCGTTCTCGGCCAACCTGCCCGCTACGCCGGGCTGCAGGTTGTCGACAGCGATCCAGCCATCTACCTGCGTGACGATCCCGTTCAGGTCCCCTTCTGCAGCGCCCTCGGTCGATGCCTGCGCGGTCTGAACCAGCGCAGGTGAACCCAAGCGGGCCAGGCTCAACGCTGCAGACCAGGCCAGCGCGGCCGCGCTGCGGCCATCGGTATGAATCCGCACGGCGGCGCCGTCGCTCGAGACCGCCAGGCCGCTGGCTGACAACGCCGTGACTAATCCCGCCAGGATCTGCGGCAGGTTGGTCGTGGCGCCGCTTGTATAAGCGTAGGCCTGGCCATCAATCGAAACGCGATACTCGGTGTGCGTCGCAACAAGGGGTTGAAGCGTCACGTCGGCCGCCGCACCGGCAAGAATCTGCGTTGGCGCAGCCAGTTCCCACAGGTTCTGGCTGACGCGATGACGGATTTGCGCGCCGGCCCGCACAGTGGTTCCGGCGTCGCCATACAACACCACATAGGCCCGGGAGGGCTCGTCCTGGTAGCGCGACACGCCCGTAAACGACACGGACCGGTCCAGTGACACGCCCGTGGCTGAGCCGGGATACATGGCGTAGTAGACGCCTTCGGCCTGCTCCCACAAGGTGGCTTCGCGCTCGGCGAAGGTATCAATCAGCAAGCCGGTGATGCTGTCGGGGCGGGTCTCTACCGCCCCGTTAAATCCGGCCGACTGCATGCGGGCACGCAAGTCCGCCACGATTTCCTGTCGAATCTCGGGAAGGCGCGGACGCACGAACCCGTCCGGTGTGACACCGTAGGCCATAGGTACCTCGAAAAAAGTGGGGTGGGGGGTTAGGTCTTACGCAGTTCGACGACTCGATCGAGTCGTCCCGCGGTCGTATCCGCGTCAAAACTGACGCGCAGAACGCGCAGCTGGCGTTCTATTTCAAGATCAAGGCGGCGCACGCGCTCAACACCGGGCACCGTTCGAATCCGGGCGCGCAAGATCGCTTCAATGCTGGCCCGGTCAGGCGACTTCACAAGAATGTCGTCGAAGTACGGGACGCCAAAGGTCGTATCCAGAAACCACTCGCCCATAAAGGCCAGCAATGTCACCTTGATCTGTTGCGCGATCCGGTCGGCGCCATCCAAAAACGATGTCCGCCCGAGCAGATCCAGATCCAGATCGTGGTCGGCGGAAAGTGCTAGGTCCAAAGCCATCAGACAGGGTCCTCCGTAATACCGCCGGCGTAAGGGTGGCGATGCGAGTCGCCGATGTTCTTGCCGTTATGCGTAATCGATCCGCCTTCATAGGCCACGCCGCCTCGGATCCGCATGGATGCGCCGCCCGCGCCACCCTCGCCCGCCATGCCTTGCGTGTAGACGAGCGGCCCATTGATCGTGACGGGTGTGTTGAAGATGGCCTGCTCGGCCTCTACGGTCCAGGTCCTGACCTGAAAGGTCAGTTCGCCCGCCGGCGACAACTTAAGCGTGCCGGGGCCATATCGAATGCAGACGTTGTCGGTGTCGGCTGCCAACGAACCCGGCCTCAACAATGGCGTGGCAAAGGCGTCGGACAGATCAAACTGGCGCGGGTCGTCCGGAGGCCCGTTGTCGCCTGTCAGCCAGTTTTCCAGCGCGCGGGCCGAGAACGACAGCTTGATCGCATCGCCCGCTTTTAGCGGCACCGAAATCAGGGCCTGCGCGCCATTCACGTCACCGACTGGCCAGCACACCGGTACGCGAACAATCTGGGGAGCAGGCAAATTCTCGCCGTTTGCCAGACGCTTGGCCAGCGCCGGACGCGCCGTCACGAACATGCCGTCATAGCTCACGACTTCGCCCGGCAGTGTCGTGTAAACGTCGGCCAGCTCCGTCGAAATAATCGAGCGGATAGCGTTAATTGCGCTGCTCATTTCTTATCCTTTTTCTTGGCCGGCGCGTACCGGTCAACCAGATTCAATTCGGTCAGCCAATCGCCGGTTTCACTGTCGCCCTTATGTTGCACTTTCTCGACGCGCTGAAAGGCTTCAACAGTGCGGCTTTCCAGCTTGACCAAATCGCCGGGGTTGATCATCGGCAGCAGCAATGATTTCACGCTCCAGCCGTCTCGCTCCTGATGTGCGCTAACCGGGTTGGCGGCATCGTTGGCCGGCTTGCCCTTCGGCTTCGCCTTTTCCTGCGCGGCTTCTCTTACCCGCTCAGGATGACCCAGCAAGCCCGTATCGACAGCCAACACCACCGCCTGGCGTCGCGTGGTGCCACCACGTTGCAGCACTTGCAACTGTTGATTCTGAATCGACCATTCCAGGCCTGTACCTTGCGTAACCTTGTGCAGTGCCGTCCGCGCCGCGCCATAGAACGAAAAGCCGTTGACCCAAGTGCGGTCAGGCACGTCATCGGCCATCATTAGCGACAAGCCCATCTGACGGGCAATGTCACGAATGATGGAGCTTGCCAAAGCGCCCTGCCCCAAGCCGATAGACACGGCCGTGTCCCGCACCTCGGTATAGCCATCTTTGACGATCAGTTCAGTGACCACGTCAGGTTGGTCGAATTTTGTATAGGCAAACACGATGCTGCCCGAGGCCATCAAAATCGGCCCGCCCTCTTCGGCATAACCCGCGTACAGCACACAGCGCAGCCCCGGTTCTTCCAAGGATTTACGCGTTGCGGGCGCCAGATTGTAAAGACGGATCTTGTGATCGTTCGGCTCTTCGTTGACGTCTTTGGTGACCTCGAACGCCAGCCGTATAGGCGGCACGATCTCATAGCCTTTGGTACCGCCCTTGCCCACTAACAGCCGGTAGACCCGATTAAATCTGGCCATCTGCCGCCTCGTCCGCCTCGATGTACATCAGCGGCACCACGCCGCTGGGCAACGCTGTCCGGCTGATGGCGTCACGACGGTCCGGGGCGCGAGCCACCAGTTCACCGGCCGGCAACGCCAGGTGCCGGTAGCTGCCCAGCAACGGCGTATCAGGCATGACGGCAATGCCTGCCACGATCAGCTCGTTGTAGGCATTCTCGATCGACAAGACCCACTGGTCGGCCTCGCTGTTCCAGGACAGCCGCAAGAAATAAGTGACGCCGTCCAGTTCCACCTCGGTGAGACTGTCGTTAGCGTCCAGAATTGGAATCTCAAACATGGGACCTTCCTGGAAATTTGGCAGACGTCATGCTGTTGCGGCGGGCGTCTCAAAAGGCTTGGAAACTTTGCCCGCATTGGTTTTGGTGGCGCCCGCTTTTCCGGTAGCGCTGCCCGACGTCTGTTCGGGTGGAATATCCACATGACGCAGCGCCACCTTTCGGATCTTCTTGAAGCTGGCGAAGATTTCGAAACGCTCGCCACCAGAATTGCTGCGTCCGATTTCGCAGGACTCCATCACGAAGTCGACGTATTGGTCCAAGCCAGTCGAAATCGTGATGGGCAAACGGTTCGCGTGAATCTCACGCAAAGCGGCTTTGGCGCTGATCAGTTTGGAGCGGCCTGCGCCGCCTGAGCTGACGCCATTTATGCCACGGTTGGCCGAGCCCATCAGGGCAACTTCAGCCGCCGTCACCCAACCATCCAGCGAGAGTTTCTCTGATTCCTGCACGACGTGGTCGGACACGGGCGAGCCTTCCTCGACGGCATACGACGTGGCCTGGCTGCTAAGCGAGGTTTTCTCGTTCAAGAGGGCATCAAGCGGAACGGTGCCGATCCTGCTGCCACCGTTCCAGCCAAAAATCATGGATACAAAGCTCATGGTTTCTCCTAGCTCGAAGCCTCGACGCTTCTCGGCACGGATAGCGACCGAGTAATGATTTCCCTGCTGTCAAAGTTGAAGCCTTCCCCGGCCTTCCTGACCTCTGAGCCGATAGCCACAGGATCCAGACCGGTCGCGTTGACTGTGAAGCTGTTTTGCACATTGACCGCTTGGTTCATCTTGCCGAGACCGCCTCGCAGCGCCGAACCTGGCGGTACACCCGGAACGGCATTTCCCGACGCAAATGCCTGCACTTGCGGTTGTGCGGCCAGCGCCCTGGCGGAATCCGTCATAGCGCCCTTCTGCTCATCTGACAGCATCTGACCGGGGAGCAAACTCTTGAACCAGCTGACCGCCGACTTGAACTTGTCCATGACCCAGGTCTGGATGGCGTCGCCAATCGCGCGGATCACGTTCAGGATTCCACTGCCGATGTTGGCAAAGAACGTCCACAAGCCGGTAAACGCGCCGACCAGGTGAGCGATCGCAGCATCCCAGTCGCCTGTGAACGCAGCGACCACGGCGTTGACCAGACCGCTCCAGAACGCCCACAGCGCTGAAAACCACGCCATCAAGGGGGCCAGAAAATAGCTCTGTGCCAATCCCATCAGCGTGTCCCACACCAACGAGATATAGGCTGTGACCGTATCCCAAGCCGCCAACAGATACGACGTTACGGCATCCCACGCCGCTTTCAGATATCCCGTGACGGAATTCCACATAGCCACTATCGCTGCGCTGATCACATCCCAGTTTTCGTAGATTTGCCACACACCGAGGGCCAGCATGGCGAACAGCATAAGAATCCGGGCCAGCGGGTTCATGGTCACTGCCCGCCACAACATAGGCACAGCCGTCCGGGCCAAGAACATGAACAGGGGGCCGATGGGCGAAAGAATGCGCCACAAACCATAGGCGACCGCCGAGACCATGGCGAGCTGCTTCGCCCACTCGCCCACTGCCAGGCCTGCACCGCCCAGCAAGTCCTTCACAAAAGTCAGCACCGTGGAAACAGCCGCAATTTCGTCCTGCCAGTTCTCCACGCCTCCGACCATGCTGCCCAGCACGGATTCGCTACCGTTCAGCCAGTTGGATATGTCTTCGCCGATCAGATAGATCGTGGTCAGAACCGCAGCCATGCGCAGCATCGGCCCGAGCGAACGGCTCAAACCCGAGAACGTCTGCGCCGCGCCCGCAGGCCCGGAGCCGGCAGACATTGCGGTATTCAAACCCAAGGCAGCGCCCGTCGCGTCACGTAGCGCTCGGAGCAAACCGCCCGACTGACGCGACGCCGCAGCCAGCCACTGGTTCAACATCACCAGGCCAAACGATGCCCCGGCCAGCGCGAGCATCCTGATCACAAAGCCCAGGTTGTCCGCCAGCAGTTCAACGGCCCCCGTCACGATCTGCAACGTGGAACGGCCGCCAATCATCGTCCCAAAGAATCGTTGCCAGGCGTCGTTCAACACCGTCACCGAACCGGCAAGACTTGCCGGCTTGGCGCCTGCCTCTGCTTGCAGCGCAGGCAACTGTGACTGCAAAGCCGGCAGTGCGCGGTCGTTGCTGATTATGCCGCCTTGGGCCTGGGCTGTCAGACCTTGCAGCGTGGTGCCCATTCCCTTGGCCATGGCGTCTTGCAGACGCTTGGGCAACGCAGCCAACTGCTCCGCGCCAAACCCGCCCTGCTCAACGGCCTTGAGCATCGACTCCATGATCGCGCCTCGATCACCGCCTTTGCTGCCAGACAAGGCCGCGCCCAGCGCCACAAGCTGCGTGACATCCAAGGTGTCCTGCGTGGACTTTCCCCGGCCCGCCATGCTGCGCTGCATGCGCATGAACGTATCGGCATTGTCGGCATAGGCTGTACGCGTCGTTCGCGCCATCTTGGCCAACTCGCGGTCGGCCTCGGTGTACTCCTGCGTTGAATTCGTTGCCCGGCGCATGGCGTCTTCCACCTGCACCCAGGCATCCATGTCGCCCAAGAGCTGCCGAACCGAACCAAACCCCACCAACGAACCCAGGGCGCCACGCAAATTGGCAACGCCCTTTGCCAGAATGCCTGTTGCTCCAGCCGCCTTCTTCTGCAGCTGGATCAGGTCATTCAGACCTGCCTGGGCCCCGGTCATGCTGCTTGCGACATCACGCATCGCCTGAATGGCGCCCGCCGAGTCGGCCGCCATCTTTGACATGGCGTCCTTGAACCCTTGCCGGTATCGCCTGATTCCGGTTTCGTCCACCTGGTAGCTCAGGACAGCCACTACTTCCCTTACAACGGTCATCGTTACCTCGCCTTCCGTTCTGACGCGGCTTGCGCCGCCTCCTGGGCATCCATCAGAGCGTTCAGCTTCAGGATGTCCAGGAGGTCGACGTCACCGCGTTTGACGGCGTCCAAACTGACATGGCGGGCCAGGATGGGCCGCCAAATGATCAACTCTCGTTCGAAGCCTGCGTCGAACTGCCCGACAGACTCGCCAGCTTCTCGCGGGCCGGACCAAAGCGGCCGACCCAACGCGCCAAAGGGCCGGCGAAGTTGTGCTCAAGAATGTGAAACAGCAGTTCCAGGATTTCGGCGTAATCGGTAAACGCCAAACCACGATGCGCGGCGGTGAGCTTCTGGGGCTCGCGCCCCACCAGCTCAAAGCTGATCAGCTCTGGGTCGATCAGGCGCTCGGCCCAGCCGCCCAGCGCGTCGCCGCCCAGCTTGGCCGACAACTCGCGAAAGGCGTTCAGCATGGCGCTTTCATCGCGTTCCTGCGTGGGGTTATCGCTGCCGAACGCGGTGGTCAGCATCGAACCGGCCGCCGGCAGCACTTCCTTTTGCAGATCGCCCAGCAGCTTGAGCTGACGGAATGGATCAAAGCGCGAAATTCGGAAGATCGTCGTACCGATGACCACTTCCTTGATCGCGGCCATCAGGCGTTACCTCCGACCACGTTGATGGCCTGGCCGGTTTCGATCGTCCATTCGCGGGAGCCGACCTTCGCGCCGTAGCCGGCGTCCGGCATCTTCACGATCCATGCCGAGTCCGACGCATGCAGAGACAAACCGCGCAGGTCGGTAATCGAAATCGGGAAGGCGCCATTGCCCTCGGTGGCCTTGTCGGCCTGATGCAGCGCCGACAAGGCTGCATTGCTGGCGCTGGTCTGCATCAGCGTGAGCTTGATGCTCAGGCGCGAATTGCGCGACATGGCGCGCGACACCTCGCCGTCGATACCGACGACGGACGCAATGCCATCGCCCAGTTCGGTGACGGTCACGAAGTTGTCCTCAGCCAAGCCGGAGATGGGCAGCGCGCCCACCACGATCTTCACCTGGTTCGGTGCGTAAGTTTTGACGGACATGGAAATACCCCGATTACAGTTGTTGGTAGGTGAGGTTGCCTTTGATCTCGGCAACATGGATGGCGCCCGCCAGACGGGCGCTGAACTTCAGGTCACGCAGAATGCGATTGGCCTTGTCATTCGTGGAGATGCCAGCAGCGCGCGGCACGGTGATCACGAAGCCGGGAATCGTGCGGCCCGCGTCATCGATCTCGTCGGGCGCGATCAGGCCACGGCTTTGACCAAGCAGCAGTGCCTGGCGAATGCCATTGACCAGAATCTGAATGCCCACGTCGGTGTATGGAACCTTGCCGTTCGCGTTGATCAGTTGCGATGCGACGTTGATCTTCACCTGCTCGGACAGCCAATCACGGCCACGGATCACGTCGATCCATTCGCCGGCGGCGACCTTACCGTTTTGCGTCACGGCAAAGTTGCGCATCTGCTCGAACGTGTTTGCGTTCTTGGCATGCGCAGCCAACGCCTGGCCTTCGCTCAGATTGTCGTACGTCACGCCGGACAAGCGCGTGTTGGCCCAGGTTTCGCCGCCCGGATAGAACGTAAAACGGTTGGCGCTGACAGCAGCTTCCAGCGCTTCTTTTTGGGCCTGGCCGTGATACCAAACGTGCGTGCGGAAGTACTGCTTTTGCTGGCACTTGGACGCAATGTCGCTGGACACGGCGGCATCGATGATGCCAGCCTGATCGGACGACACACCAAACAGGCGCTCATTGGACTCCACCCATTCCGCGGCATCCAGCACGTCGGCTTCAACACGGCTGGCCAAGGCCACGCCGTACCAGTCGCCGTTTTCACGCAGGCATGCATTCAGCGCGGCCGAGGGGGCTTCGGTGCTGACGGGCGCCGACAGTTGCAGATTGCCCTTGATGGCGATCGCTACCGCATTCCCGGTTTGCTCCGCAGTCACCGACACTTCGGCGCCAACAGCGGCAGCGGTCACGGGTGCGTCGGTCGCGGCAATGGCAGCGACCAACGCGGTAGCGATCGTTTCCGGCGTGCTGTCGGCAACGCCCTTAGCCATCGCGTCGGCCTTTTGAACCAGGCCGGCGCCATCACGCCACGACAGGGTCACGGTGTAGTCCGTGGCGGCAGCGCGCATTACGGTGAACGTCGACGCATCCACGTGGCGGCGGCCAACAAAAACCCGAGCAACCGTCGGTATCTGCTTGAACGCATCGCGCACGGCGACGTACAGCGGGTCGGTCTGAGCGATACCCATGTCCAGCAACTCGCCGGGCTCGGTCACGGCCAGAATGCGATTGACCGCCAGCGCGTGTGCGCCAAGGATCAGGATGTCAGAGAAGTTCTGCTCCTTGATCGCCGTGGTGTTCAGCGAGATCGCCACATTGACGATCCGGTCGATTTTTGCCATTTGCGGCTCCAATAAAAAAGCCGCCATAAGGCGGCAGGACAGTTAGGAAGATCCGTGACGCTAAGGCGCCGTGGGTGTCTTCACGGTGAAAGGGGTGCTGATCGCGGCAGTGGTTCCGCCAGCCGTGGTGGCCACGCCGGTCACGGTCTGAATCGTGCCGACGAAAGCGGTATAGGTTTGCGAATAGCGGACGCCCAACTCCAAGGCGCCGCGCCGTACATCGAATGCCGCGCCCTCCTCGGGCGGAACATTCTGCAGACGGCCCGTCTCAAAGAGCGCCAGACCCAACGCTTCGGCGCGCTCTTCAAATACCGGATGCTGCAGAGTCAACCCCAGCTTATCCAGCGCGTTGAACGCCTCAACACCGAAACTCTTCAGTTCAACGGTGGCATCGCGATGCTCCAGCATGGCCAGGTTGCCGTCCGCATCGACTTGACCTTCTTCGGCGGGCCCGGCGTCTATCCACCGCACGGCCAACGTGACATAAGGCGACGGCGGCGCCGGTTCAATTTCTTCGGCAAACAGGACAGGCATGCCATCTGCCGCGGCCCTTACCAATTCAAAAATAGCGTCTTCTGGCGTCATGGCGTCCCAGAGAATGGGTTGCATCAATAGGCCTTTTACAGCCTGGAAAAAACAAAGCCCGCGAACCTTTTGGTTGGCGGGCTGCATTTCGTGCGGGCGCAATGGCCCGCCGTTATTGTCTCAAATCCGGTCCCAAATGTGGACGATTTTCGGCAAGCGCATGTCCCAATTCGGACCACGCATAGGTAACCGACTTGGTGTTGCCGCCGCAACGTTGCACGTGGCCCGCATCCAGCAAATGATCGAGCACCCGGCGGGCGCCGCGGCGCATGGCCTCGTGAGACGCGGGCGCGAGCGGAATGCCGCGGCTGACATGACGCAAGATTTCGCGCATCTTGAATTCGCGCCCCGGATACGCGGCTAGCAGATCAATGACCTCGTGCGCATACTTCATTTGAAAGCCCTCCAAACCCGTTGCTTGAAACTTCCCAGCGCCACCTTGTAGTACGGCAGCGTGATGCCGATAACGCGGCACGCCTTGTCCTGACGCAAATGCGCGGGCAGGTCGCCGTATTCCGCACGGCGCGTGTATTCCGCCTGGATGATGCGACGCTCGGCCAGCGGCAGCGCTTCGTACAGGGCATGCACCTTGCACGCGCGCTCATGGTTCACCGGAATGCGTATGGGCTCGTCGTCGTCATCGTGGCCGGGCTGCGGCGGAAACTCGCACACGTCCGGCATTGCCTGCGCCATCCGACGCGGACCTGGCCAATCGCCTTCCCACTGCGACCGCATCCAGTTGCGGATCTCGTCTTCCACCCAACGGGGCAATCCTTCTTCCATTCCACACCTCGTCTCAATTCCATTGATGCCAATTCGGGCGAGCCCTTCGTCTCGCATACGCCGCCCGGATACGAATCGCTTGCTCATGGGGTTTGCGGATGGGAGGTGCCTTTGGCGACCGTCAGCATTTCCGCGATCGCTTTCGTGGGATGTCCTCCCATTGCGATCCGCGCTTCCCATCGATCGATCCACTCGCGATGCGACCGGCTGCGGGGCTCCAGCAGCTGGCCCGCGCCCATCGCCCTGAGTGCGGCCTCGGCTTGGGCGCGCGTGGCGAGGGTCTGGCCTGGCGCGGGCAACGCCGCACGCGGCGGCGGAATTTCTGGCCATGCCCCCTTGCCCAGTTCTTCAGACAACGTCCTTTCCCAGCGCACCTTCATCGACCCGTAGTTGCTGTTCAGAAGATCCACCGTGCTGACACCCACTGCCGCCCAATAAACGGCGGGATGAGACCAGCAGCCGCTTTCGCCCCGACGCCGCGCCGACATGCCACGCACGGCCTCGTGATAGGCCACTTCCGGCGTCAACCACGGGCAACACAGCTTCAGGAACTCCGGCAGCGTCGGCGGCCACTCCCGCGCCAGGCACGCCATCAAGCCGCGCCTGACCTGCGGCTCGTCAAGCCCTGCCAATTTCTGGTTCCAAGAGTCTTTCAGCTCGCGCGGCGTCAGGCCTTCCCACTGCTGCGCGAACTTCGCGCCGTAGAGCAGATGCATTTCACGAACGACCAGTGCCCCCAGCCCCGCCGATGCGTCAGCGACTTGCATCGATCACTCCCATGTCGATCTCGTTGCGAGCATGACTTTCAGCCAGCACGCTACGCAGCTCCGACGACCAATCTGCCCGCTGCCGCGCCCGGTTGGCGGGCGCGGCACGAGCGGTATCACGCGGCGGGAACAGGCCCAGGTAACCGCTGGCAATGCTGTGGGCGATAACGGCGTGCGGGGCAATGCCGTCAGCCCGGTAACCCGCAAGTTGCTGCAACTGACGCCGCGCGCCCTCCTCCGTTATCGGTTTCTTGCGGTCTTTTCGATCGGCTACCCAACTTTTCCAGTCCGCGGGATCCAGCCATTCAGGCAACGCAATCGCCGCGGCGTCGAATCCGGCTCTGCGAGGGCACGGCGTTGGAACGGATTCTTGCTGGCTTCTGGTTCCTGGTTCTAGTTCTGGTTCCTGGTTAGTTGCGTCGACGTTCAACGGATATTGAACAGCCTCGGCGCCCACGCCGAGCTTGCGGTGCTGCGCCTGCCGTGCCCGCTTTGCGGCGCTAGCCTTGCCTGCGACGGACTTCGCCTCCTTGTTGCCGTGATAGCGGGCGATCTCCGCGTCGCAGCGGGCATGCCTCCAACCGTGCTCCGTTGCAGCAAAAAACTCGTTCAATACTTGGGAAACGGCGGCCTGTTCCTCATCGGACCGCGCGATCAGCAAACGGCACAGCTTGTCGACGTCCCGGGACAAGGGGGCCTCCGTGTCGTAATAGAGTTCGATCAAGTCGCGGTACACGCTACGTTCAATACGCGTGAGGTGCCGGGTCGCGCTGTTGAAATCGCCAATGTGGTGGGGGTAGTAGTTCATTGCGCCTTCGTCCCTTCGGCCAGCTCAGGCCAGATTCGGATGCAGTCGGCGGGACGCAGGTCGCGCCGGGTGACCACGCCGCAGGTGGCTTGCTCGATCAGGGCGCAATGCTTGACCGGGACGGGCCTGCGGCCCGTGCGCCACTGATAGATCAGCGCGGGGGATACCCCCACGCGTCGAGCGAGCGCCGCAGCGGTGAGCGCCCCCTCCCGGTTGAAATAATCATGTAGCTTCATCACTAAAACTATAGCGATGCTACAGTTTATAAGCAAGCCATGCTATAGTTTTATTTGAATAGCATTGCTATATGAAAATGTGGACGATCGAAGAGGAAGCCGCCGCCCTGCGCGCACGCTTTGAAGGCGTGAACCGCGCGGCATTCGCTCGCGACCACGAGGTCAAGGGCGGCCAGGCGATGATTTATCAGCACATCACTGGTCGGCGTCCCATTGGCATCGAGGCCGCAATGGCTTATGCCGAAGGCTTCGGCTGCACACTCGCCGCGATCAGCCCGCGCCTGGCCCTCGAAGCCCAAAAGGCAGCGTCGCTATCAACGGCCGCCCCCCTCCCCCCCCCGACCGCAGACGTCGCATGGCCTTTTCCTTCCGTGCCCGCGTCGCTGATAAGAGGCCTGGCCGACGATCAGCTCAAGCGCCTGGAAGGCGCCTTGCTGCTCGCACTGGGCCAGATGGGCGTGAAGGCCAAGGGATCGTCCGCGCAGTCCAAGGCTCAGCAAGCCAAACGCGGCACCGTCATGAACATCGACGCCGCCGCAGACGAATTCCCGATGGCGCCGGTCGCTGCTGCCCCATGGGATCCTGATGGACTCACCACCCATCAGGCTGATCGCGCCCAAGCCTTGCGCATCAGCACGGCGGCCAACGTCGGCCACGTCGCCAACGCCGGCTACTCCGCCAACGACCAGGAATTCATGCCCATCCCCGAACTGGATGTGCGCCTGGCCGCCGGCCGGCTTGGCATTGAGAACTACCACGAGACCGAGATCGGCGAAATCCTGCTGCGCCGCTCATTCCTGGAGTCATTCAAGCTGCCGCTCAGCCGCATGAAAATCGTTTATGCGCAGGGCGACAGCATGGAACCCGTCATCCGCAATGGCGGCCCCATGCTGTTCTTCGAAGACCCCGTCACCGACCCGCGCGAGATCGACCCGCGTACGGTGTACGCGATCAACCACGGCGGCAAGATGATCGTGAAGTGCATCGCGCGCGAACGCGAAGGCGGATGGCTGGCCAAATCGCTGAACCCCGCTTACGCGCCCTTCCCGCTGGAAAAGGAAGACGGATGCGAAGTGCGCATCGTCGGACGGATCCTGTGGTCGCCCTATGATCTGCGCAATGGCGTGGATGAGCGGCTGCTGTAGACCCCATGGCATGCATCTGGACGCAACTCGCACTGAGCGCCGCGATCTCGGCGGTGTCGATGCCGGCAGCGGCAGATTGCATGTCGCCTTGGAAAACGTTTTTCAGCTGCAACATCGAGAAGTCCGATGCCCATGCGGAATTCTGCAAACTCGATGATCCCGGTGCCTATCCGGCGCTGAAGGAAGGCTATTACACCTATACCCAAGGCACCGGTCCGGCCGAATTGCGCTTTGAAACCGACAACGTCCTGGAGTCATTCAAAGAGAACGCGTTCAGCCCGACGCAGGCCGTCGCGGCATTCGGATACGTGCGCGGAACGTACGTGTACGCATTCTTCGCCACCGAAGACAGGAAAGGCGGCTTCCCCCACGCGGAGATCCGGGTCTACAACACGGTGGGGAAATTCATGGATAAAACCAAAGGCAATGAATCTGAACGGCTGGTCTGCAGTCCGGATAGCATCCGAACGATTGATTCATTTCTTGGGTAGCCGGTAATGCCCGGGGCGCCGGAGCGCGGCACACCCGCGGCCCAACGAATTAGAAGGCGCAAAAGCATTATTAGAATTTTTCTTGCGCACAAAAGAAAAAAGCCGCTCTAGGCGGCTGATTTCTAAGGAATTCTTTGGGGTGGCTGATGGGGCTCGAACCCACGACAACTGGAATCACAATCCAGGACTCTACCAACTGAGCTACAGCCACCTCTGGTACTGCTTGGTGCTACTTTTCGGGCGCTACTTTCGCAGCGCCTTTTTCTTCTGCCGCCGCGCTTCAGAAAGAAGCTCAACAACGAAGAGGCCGAACTATAGCACACTTTTTTGGCCCGTCAAACGCCCTGCCCCCAATTTCACTTGCCTGACTGTCACAGCTTGCTATCCTTCCGCATGGTTCCCACTTGGAGGCCGTCTTTTACGCCGTCGCTATGGATCGCATACACGCAATTTTGATCGATTACTGGCCCCATCTGGTTTTTGCCATCAGCATCGTGGCGGGCACGGGCGCGGCAGTGCATGCCGCGATGACCAAGCAGGACGTGCGGGCGGCCATCGGCTGGGTGGGGGTGGCGTTGTTCTCGCCGTTGTTCGGCGCCCTGTTCTATTTCGTGGCGGGCATCAACCGGATCCGCAAGACGCGGCTGTCGCAGCAGCGCGACGAGGCAATGGTGGTGGATGCCGAGCAGGTCGAGACCTTGCCCGTGGACGTGGCGCCGATTTCGGGTCCGCAGTTCGCGTCGTTGAAAGTGCTTGGCGACCACGTCAGCCGGTTCCGGCTCTTGGGCGGCAACGCGGTGCAGCCGCTTGCCGGTGGCGACGAGACTTACCCGGCCATGCTGCAGGCCATCCGCGGCGCGCGTCACGCCGTGGCGATGCAAAGCTATATCTTCGACAATGACGCGATCGGGCGCGAGCTGGCGCAGGCGCTGATCGAGGCCCGCCAGCGCGGCGTCGAGGTGCGCGTGCTGATCGACGCCATCGGCTCCAAGTATTCGCGTCCGCCCATCGTGCGCATGCTGGCGCGCGGCGGGGTGCCGGTGGCGCGCTTCATGACGAACCCGCTGGGCGTGCTGCGCATGCCGTACGCGAATCTGCGCAGCCACCGCAAAGTGCTGGTGATCGACGGGCGCGTGGGCTTCACCGGCGGGATGAACGTGCGCGCGGCCTTTGTCAGCGCATTGGCGGGCGACGCCACCAACCGCGACACGCACTTCCGCGTGGAGGGGCCGATCGTGACGCAGCTGATGTCGGTGTTTGCGCACGACTGGAACTTCACGACGCACGAATCCTTGCCCGCCAAGCCCTGGTTCGACCCGCACGCCTTGCCGCCCTCAGGCAACGTGCCGATGCGTTGTGTGCCTTCCGGCCCCGACCGGGCGCTGGGCAGTTCGCACAATATGCTGCTGGGCGCGCTGGCGGTGGCGCAACGCCATGTGCGCATCCAGTCGCCCTACTTCCTGCCCGACCAGACGCTGATCGGGGCGCTGGCGACCGCCGCGCGGCGCGGCATCCATGTGGACATCGTCATCCCGGGCAAGAACAACCTGCGGCTGGTGGACTACGCGATGTCGGCGCAGCTGGACCAGGTAGTGCGCACGGGTTGCCGGGTGTGGCGCGCGCATGGCGCGTTCGACCATTCCAAGCTGATGACGGTGGATGACGCCTGGGCGTATGTGGGCTCTTCCAACCTCGACCCGCGCAGCCTGCGGCTGAATTTCGAGCTGGACACCGAGATCTACGACCCCACGGTTGCCCGCTGGATTGGCGACCGGGTTGACGGGCTGATCGGCCAGGCCAAACGCGTGGCGCTGGAAGATCTGACGCAGGCGCCGTTTGCCAAGCGGCTGCGCAACAAGATCATCTGGCTGGCCACGCCGTATCTGTGACGACGCGCGGCTGGCGGCTTAGCCATCGGAGGCGGGCACGGCCGCGTGGCGGACAGCGAACACGGCGTTGGCTTTCAGCATCAGCCGGCCGTCCGCTTTTAGCAGACACGTGGCGTAGATCAGGCGCTTGCCTTGCTTGTCGATCTGCACGTGCGCCTCGAGCCAGTCCCCCGGCTGCACCGCGTTCAGATACTCCACCGACATCTGCACCGTCACGATGGACACTTGCGCTTGCTGCGCGATGGTATGGCCCAACGCGCTGTCGGCCAAGGTGGCCAACAGCCCCCCATGCGCCATGCCGTGCATGTTCGTGTGCGCCTCGCCCACCCGCAACGCCAGCACACTGTCCGTATCGCGCCGGTACAAAGCGCCCAGATCGGCCAGGTGCGTCATGAAGGGACTGCTGGGGCGCCAGCGCGCAAAACCCTCGGGGATGGAATCTGTCATAGCCTGATCACGGGAATCCGATAATGGAGGAATGAAAGTACCGCAAACCGGCACCCCATGGGGGTCCCCGCCTGAATTCTGAGAGTAAGATTTACAGCACAACAAATCCCTACACATGGCAGGAGCAGTGGAAGATGGCGAAAGTCGGCATGGTTGGAATCGGCCTCATGGGCCACGGCATTGCAAGCAATCTGGTCAAGCACGGTCACACCCTGACCGTCCTGGAACACCCGGGCAATCAGCCCCTGGATACGCTGAAGGCCGCTGGCGCGACCAGCGTGGACAGCGGTGCCGCGCTGGCTGCGCAGTCGGACGTGATCATCCTGTGCGTGACGGGCAGTCCGCAGGTGGAAGCCGTGCTGCTGTCCGAGGGTGGCGTCCTGGAAGGCCTGCGTCCTGGCACCGTGATCATCGACTGCTCGACGGCCATCCCCTCGTCCACCGTGAAGGTGGCGCAGGCCGTGACGGAATCCGGCGGGCGCTTCCTGGACGCGCCGATGACGCGCACGCCGAAGGAAGCCGCCGAAGGCCGGCTGAACCTGCTGGTGGGCGGCGACGCGGCCTTGTTTGAAGAATGCAAGCCGATCCTGGCCTGCTTTGCCGAGAACATCACGCATGCGGGTCCGATCGGTGCCGGCCACCGCATGAAGCTGCTGCACAACTACGTATCGCTGGGCGTGGTGGCCTTGTTGTCGGAAGCGGCCGCCTGCGCACTGCGTTCGGATATCGACCCTGCCGTGTTTGCCGATGTGCTGGCCAAGGGCGGTGGCGGCGGCGTGGCGCTGGAACGCCTCAAGCCGTACCTGCTGGAGCAGGACCCGTCTTCGCTGCGCTTTTTCATGTCGAACGCGCAGAAGGACTTGTCCTACTACAACACGATGGCGGCGGAAGCCGGCGCGGTGCGCGAGATCGGCGCCGCCGTGCAGCACACCTTCGACCAGGCCGTTACGCAGGGCGGCGGTGACCGCTACGTACCCGAACTGGTCTCGCTGCTGAAAGACCGCTGATTCAGCGTCCCACGGCTGCCGGCGCGCGCGCAAGGCCGCGCCCCGGCAGCCGAAGCGAAATCGCCGCGGCCAGCAGCAGCAACACGCCAGCCGATCCGAAGGCGACCCAATGCGTGTGGAATGTGTCGAACGCCCACCCGCCCAGCCACGAACTGATCATGCCACCTACCTGGTGGCCCAGATACGTGAGGCCATACAGCACGCCGACCAAGCGGATGCCGTAGACGTCAGCCAGAATCGCCGACGACAAGGCGATGCTGCCCGCCCAGACGATGCCGCCGATCGTGGCTGCAGCATAGAGCTCCCAGTGCGCGCCCACCATAACCAGCGCGAAGAATCCCAGCCCTCGCACCAGATAGATCGCCGCCAGGATGTTGCGGCGCTCGACCTGGTCCGACATGCGGCCCAGCACCAGCGTGCTGAAAATGGCGACCAGACCAATCAGCCCGATACCCAGCGAACTCGTGGTGGCGTCAAAGCCATGGTCCATCAGCATCGGCATGCCGTGCGTGCCTAACAAGTTCATGCTGTAGCCACAGGCGAACAACCCCAGCGCCACTTGCCAGAACGGCAGCGTGCGCAAGGCATCGCGCACGTTCGGCGCGGGACCGCGGGCGGCGGGCTTGGCGGACGACTTGTTGTCGATGATCTGATGCGGCAGCAGGTCAGTGTGTTCCGGCGCCGTGTCGCGCATGATGAACAGCGCGACCGGCACGGTCAGCAAGGCGAACAGCACGGCGAACGCCAGCAGCGTTTCCTGCCAGCCCACAGCTTCGATCGCGAACGTCAGGGTGGGCGTCATCAAGGCGATGCCCGCCATCGATCCGGTCGACAGGAAGAACAGCGCCATGCCGCGCTGGCGGGTGAACCAGCGGCTGATGACGGGGGTCAGCGCCACGGGGCTGGTGAACGCCAGCCCGACGGAAAGCGCCACGCCGAATGACAGCAGGAATTCGAGGGGGCCCCGGGCAAACACCGTCCACAAGGAAGACGCCACGACAATGGCGGTGCCGGTCAGCAGCACGAAGCGGGTGCCACGCGTGCTGACCAGGTAGCCCGCCAGCGGCATGGCCAGGCCATAGCACAGCATGCCGATCGCGACGATGCCCGAGAGCAAGCTGCGCGAAAATCCCAGCCCGTCCGCCATCGGCAGGAAGAACGGCCCGATGCCCATGCGCAGGCCGACCGTCAACAGGGTGAGTACCGCGGCGGCGCCAACGATGTTCCAGCCGAAATACCAGCCGCCCGACTCTTGCTTGTCCAAGTGCTTCTCCTCGATGTCTTCTTATGGCCGTTCATGCGCCAGGGCTTACAGACACCGCAGGGAGGCGCGGAAAGAATCCGCTATCGACACGGGTGGGAAGGGCGAGGCGTGAATCGGCTTGTTCTTGTCCGCGGCTACAACCGCCAGACGCCACATATTACTCCCGGCTATAAGCCGGCAAGGCGGCCGCCGCCTCGCCCCCGGGAACTTGGGTTCGGTCAGCGGACACTTTCGCCTGACTCGCAAATTTCAGCGAAGCAAATATAATTGATATCGATTTTCATTCATGAGCTGCCCGAGGGGTGGCCTTTCGTCATTCCGGCCACCGCGCGTCCTTCATGCCTTCGGCAACCTCCCGCCCCGATTCCGAGCTGCACGCCTGGTACGTCGACCACGGCGGCTGGCTGCTGGCTTGGCTGAAGAAAAAGCTGGGCTGCCCGCACAATGCGGCGGACATGGCGCACGACACCTTTGCCCGCATCCTGGCATCGCGCGACGCCCTGGCCGCGGTGCGCGAACCGCGCGCCTTCCTGTCGGTGACCGCCAGCCGGCTCATCATCGACCAGGCCCGCCGCCGCCAAGTGGAAGAGGCCTATCTGGCCGAACTGAGCCTGGCCATGGCCGATCACCCGGGCGCGCCTTCGCCCGAGCAGATCCTGATGACGTCGCAGGCGTTGGCCCAGATCAGCGCCATCCTGGAAGGCCTGGCGGAACGTCCGCGCCAGGCCTTTTTGCTGCACTACCTGGATGGCGACACGCATGCCGAGATTGCCGCCAAGCTGGACGTGACCGATCGCATGGTGCGCAAGTACCTGGTGTCCGCGCTGCTGCATTGCCACGACGCGGTGGACGCATGAGCGCCGTCGGGTCCCAGGACATCGCGCGCGAAGCGGCCCAATGGCTGATGCGCCTGACCGAAGACGACGCCAGCCCGGCCGACCGCGATCGCTTGCGTGCAGGCTTCGATGCCTGGAAGCGCCAAGACCCGCGCCACGACGCCGCGGCGCGGCGAATGGAAGCCGTGCTGACGCAACTGGGCGCATTGCGCGACGATGCCGCCGGACAGACCACACCTTTGCATGCAGGCCTGAAGGCCGGCTGGGCAGGCGGCAGACAGCGCCGCATCCGGCGCGTGGCGGCCGCCCTGGCGCTGGCGGCGGCACTGGCCACGCCGCTGGCCGTGTTCCTGCATTTCTATCCGTCGTCCTATCTGTTGGCGGATATGCGCAGCGGCGCCGGCCAATGGCAGACCCATGTGCTGGCCGACCAGAGCCGCGTGACCCTGGAGCCGGGCACGGCGGTCAACCTGCATTTCGACCCGCAGCGCCGCGAAGTGGAATTGGTGCGCGGCGATATCCTGGTTGAAGTCGCCCATGACGCGACGCGGCCTTTCGTGGTGCGCACCGCGCAAGGCAGCCTGCGTGCGCTGGGCACCCGCTTTGTCGTCAGCGCGGAATCCGGCGTGACCGTGTTGAGCATGCTGGAGTCCAAGGTGCTGGCCACCGCCCGCGACGACACCGCCCCGGACCATGCCCGGCAGGTGCAGGCCGGCGAGCAGGTGCGCATCACCGCCCAAGGCGTGGGCGCGCCGCAGCGGCTGGACGCCGCCGCCGTCGAAGACGCCTGGAAATACCGGCGCCTGGTCGTGCAGGACAAGCCGCTGGCCGATGTACTGGAACTGCTGGGCGGCTACCGCAGCGGCCTCTTGCGCGTAGACCGCGACGCGCTGGCCGGCCTGCAGGTCAATGCCGTCCTGCCGCTGGACGATCCCGACCGCGCCCTGCAGCTGCTGGCCAGCAGCTTCCCCATCCGGGTGCGCACATTGACGCCTTGGGTCGTCATCGTGGATCGGGCTGGGCCGGGCAGATAGCGTTCTCTTTTACGGCGGAGTTCCGCTTTTCCGATCTGGTGCGTCATAGCAATCAGGACACTCACGCACACGGAACTTTCCATGCCCCTGCCGACTTTGAACCTACGCTACACCCCGCTGGCCTTCAGCCTGCTGCTGGCCACCTTGGGCGCGGCCGCCGCCCTGCCCGCCCATGCCCAACAGCAGACCGATGCCGCGATCCCGTTCGACATCGCCGCCGGCCCACTGGCTCCGGCCTTGAACCGCTATGCGCAGCAGGCCGGCGTGGCGATTTCCGTGGACGCCAGCCGCATCCAGGGCTTGACCACCAACGGGCTGAACGGACGCTACCGCGTCGATGAGGGCTTCCGCCTGCTGCTGGCCGGCAGCGGATTTACCGCCGCGCGCAGTGCGGGCGGCTACGTGCTGGTGGCCGCGCCGGTGCCCGGGACGACCACGCTGCCTGCCGTGCGCGTCAGCGGCCAGAGCGTGCCGGGCGCGCTGGACCCGACCTCGGGCCTGCTGGCCTCGACCAGTTCCAGCGCCACGAAGACGGACACGCCATTGATCGAGACCCCGCAGTCGGTGTCGGTTGTGACGCGCGAGCAGATCGACGAACAAAAGCCCCGCAGCGTGACGGAAGCGCTGCGCTACACACCCGGCGCCTTCACGGGCCTGGTCGGCGCCGCCGACCGCTACGACTATGTGGCGCTGCGCGGTTTCATCGAAAACAGCACGGACAACACCATCTACGACGGCCTGAAACTGCTGAGCGATTCCGGCACCTTCAGCTCGATCCAGATCGATCCCTACTTCGTCGAGCGCATCGACGTGTTTCGCGGGCCCTCTTCCGTGCTGTTTGGCCGCAGCGCCCCCGGCGGCCTGGTGCAGCTGACCAGCAAGCGCCCGCTGTTCGATCCGTACCGCTCGGTGGAGGTGTCCTATGGCACCCAGGGCCAGAAGAGCGCCGGCTTCGACGTCGCCGGTCCCGTGGACGACAACGGCAAGGTGGCCTATCGCGTCACCGGCCTGGGCCGTTCCACCGACACCCAGTTCGACAATACGCGCGAAGAGCGCTATGCCATCGCGCCGCAGGTAATGTTCAACTTCACGCCGGACACCAGTCTGCTGCTTCAAGCCTATCTGCAGCGTGACCCCAGCGGCGGCTTCCACAGCGGCGTGCCGGCGGACGCCAGCATCACCAACGACCATGCGGGCCAGCGCATCTCGCGCCATTTCGTGGATTCCGATCCCGACAACAACGAATTCAAGCGCAACGAGCGCATCTTCAGCTATCAGTTCGACCACCGCTTCAACGACCGCTGGACGTTCCGCCAGAACGCGCGGTATGTCTCGTCCGACGTCGCGCTCAAGCAGGTCTACGGCTACGGCTGGGCCAACGGCACGGAGTTGAACCGCTATTACTCGGGCGCCGATGAATCGCTCAACGCGTTCGCCATCGACAACCAGTTGCAAGGCAAGTTCGAGACCGGCGCGGTCAAGCACACCGTGCTGCTGGGCCTGGACTACCAGAACCGCCACGCCGACGGCCGATGGGATTCCGGCTCGGCGTCCAACCTGAACGCCTTCCATCCCGACTACGCCAATGGCAATGTGCAGATCACCAGCCGCACCTTCTTCGACCGCCGCCTGGAGCAGACCGGCTTCTACCTGCAAGACCAGTTGGCCTATGACCGCTGGCGCCTGATCCTGAGCGGCCGCCAGGACGAGGTCCGCACGACCGAATCCAGCCGCACTGGCGACTACGCGTCCAAGCAGAGCTGGAGCGGATCCAAGTTCACCAAGCGCGCAGGCCTGGTGTACCTGTTCGACAACGGCGTGTCGCCCTACGTCAGCTACAGCGAGTCATTCAACCCCAATGCCTACACGGACCAACAAGGCAACCTGCTGCCGCCCACACAAAGCAAACAATACGAAGCGGGTGTGAAGTTCCAGCCGCCCGGCACCGAGAACATGGTGACGCTGGCCGCCTTCGACCTGACGCAGGACAACGTAGCCAACCGCGTGCTAGCGCAGACCTACTACACGCCAGCGGGCAAGGTGCGGTCGCGCGGGATCGAACTGGAAGGTAAGGCTCGCCTGACCGACAACTTCACCATGCTGGCCGCCTACACCTTCACCGCGATGACCTACCGCGAATCCACCGAAGGTCTGACCGGCAACACGCCGTACCAGGCGCCGCGCCACATGGCGTCCCTGTGGGGCGACTATCAGTTCGACTCCGGACTGGGCGTGGGCGCCGGCGTGCGCTACGTGGGCACAAGCTGGGCCGACAGCGCCAACACGCTGAAGGTGCCGGCCTACACACTGGTAGACCTGTCGGTGCGCTACGACCTGGGCCGGCTGTCCTCGTCGCTCAAGGGAATGAGCGTGCGCGTGGCCGCCAACAACCTGCTGGACAAGACCTACGTGGCGTCATGCGCCAGCCTGAACTACTGCTACTACGGCGAAGAACGCAATGTCGTGGCAACGTTGAAATACGAGTTCTAAGCTACCAGCGATAGCGCGCCGTCATCACCAGGGTGCGCTCGGCGCCGCGGTAGCACTCGCCCATGTAGCAGATCGAGTAGTAGTCGCGGTTGAACAGGTTGGTGGCGTTCAGCGCCAGGCGCCACGGCCCGTTCTCGTAGTGCACCACGGCGTCGACCAGGGCCACGCCGGGCTCGCTGGAGGTGTTGTGCTCGTCGTTCTGACGCCGGCCGGTATAGCGCACCCCCGCGCCCGCACCCAGGCCCTGGGACAAGGTGTAGTCCAGCCACAGGGCCGCGGTGTGCTTGGGCACCCCCATCGGGATCTTGCCGACCTCCAGGGGATCCCCGCTGCTGCGCACCTCCATGTCCAGATAGGTGTAGGACGCGGCGACGTTCAGGCCGCGCAGCAGTTCGCCCTTGGCTTCGAGTTCGATGCCGCGGGCGCGCTGCTTGCCGGTCTGGCGCTGTTCGTCGGTGATGGGGTTGTAGCTGACGATGTTGGTCTTGTTCAGGTCGAACACGGCCAGCGTGTACAGGCTGCGCGAACCCGCCGGCTGGTACTTGACGCCCACTTCCACCTGTTTGCCGCGGCTGGGCTTGAAGGCGTTGTTGTCCGCGTCCACGCCGCTATTGGGTATGAACGATTCCGAATAGCTGATGTAAGGCGCCAGGCCGTTGTCCGCCAGGTAGGTCAGGCCGGCCCGGCCGCTGAAGGCGTTGTCCGTTTGCTTTTGGCTGGTGCTATGCAGGCGGTCGTTCGTGGTGGAGGTGACCCGGTCCTGCCGCCCCCCCAGCGTCACGATCCAGTGGTCATCCAGCTTGATCTGGTCTTGCAGATACAGGCCGGCCTGGCGGATCGTCTGGCGGTAGTCGGCCAGCGGATTGGTGGGCGTGGCGATGGGCACGCCATAGATGGGGTTGAGCAGGTCCAGGTCGGGCGCCGGGCCGATGTAGCGGTTGGCCTTGGCGCGTTGTTCGCTCCAGTCGAACCCCATCAGCACGGTATGTTCAGTGCCCCACAGCCGCAGATTGCCCTGCATCTGGGTATCCACCACGGATTGGCTCAGGGGGTCGTCCCAGGTGCGGGCAACGCGGGATATCGCCGTGACGTCTTCATTGACTTCGTCCGTCCAGATCACCCGCCGGTCCATCGACAGGTGGCTATAGCGGAAATTCTGGCGGAAGGTCCAGGCATCGTTGAAGCGGTGTTCCAACAGGTAGCCGATCGATGCCTGTTCGCTGCGCATGCGGCTGAAGCCCGGGTCGCCCATCTTCACATCGGTGAGCTTGTAGTCCTTGGCGAAATAGTAGGGATCTTCGCCGGTCTTGTTCTTGATGTACTCGGCCAGCAACGTCACCGACGTGGCGGCGCTGGGCTGCCAGCGCAACGAGGGCGCCAGATACAGGCGCTTGCGGTTGATCTTGTCGCCATTGGGGTATTTGTCCTGGTCATCACTGTCCAGCCCCACTCCCACCAGCCGGTAGCTGAGCGTGTCGTCCTGGCCGAAGGCGTCGCCCAGGTCGAAGGCCAATTGCTTGCGCTCGTAGCTGCCGTACTGCACTTCCACCTCGCGGATGCGTTCGCCGGTGGGCCGCTTGCTGATGCGATTGAGCACGCCGCCCGCGTCACCCTGACCGAAGGTCATCGACGACGGACCGCGCAGCACTTCGATGCGTTCCAGGCCATAGGGTTCGGTGGAGTACCGGGTGACGCCGGTCGGCGTCTGCGCCAGGCCGTCGCGGAACGACACGTAGTAGGTCGAGAAACCGCGCAGGTTGATGTATTCCCAGCCGCGGTTGTCGGGGCCGTAGGTATTGCCGGATACGCCCGGGGTGTATTGCACGGCGTCCATGACATCCAGCGCACCCCGCGCTTGCATTTCGTCGCGGCCGACCACCGAGATGGACTGCGGCACTTCCAGGATCGGCGTGTCGGTCTTGGTAGCGGTGGCCGTGCGGCTGGCGGCGTACCCGGGCACCGCGCTGAAGGCTGTTTCGCCGGTGACGGTGACGGCGGGCAGCGTGGCGACGCCGGCGGCGGGCGCCTCGCGCAGCACGTAGTTGCCGCCGCCGCGGTGGCGTGCTTCCAGTCCGCTGCCGGCCAGCAGATAGGCCAGGCCGGCGTCCACGCCGTAGCTGCCCCGGATGCCGGCGGACTGGCGGCCACGGGTCTGGTCGGCGTTGAACGACAGGGTGATGTCGGCGGCGGCGGCGTAGCGGCTCAGCGTAACGTCCAGCGGACCGGCGGGAATGTCGTAGCTACGCGCCGCAGGCGCGGACTGGGCTCGCGCGACGGGCGCCAGGGGGCCGACGGCCCAGGCGGACCACACGGCGGCGGCAAGCAGGACGGGCAACAGGCGCGGCGCAGCCAGGGCGCCCGTCAGGCGGCGAGTCTTACCGGCAACGGCGTGGCGCCCAGGGCGGGCTTCAGAACGGGATGGCGAGCGGGGTTCGGAACGGAAATCGGCGGCTTGCGGCTTGCGGGACACGGCGGCTCTCATAGGCAGGACGGAACATGCCGCAAGGTCCCAGGCAGGGTTGGCAGACCCTGGACCAGGCGGCCCTATCTGGTAGGCCGGACGAGAACGGGAAAGAGCAACCCCGCGATAAAAATATTTTTGGGTCAACGCGGCACGACGCGCACCCAATAGCGGGTGCGGGTGCGCAGCGCCACGGGCAGCGAGGCGGCCACGTTTTCCAGCACCGCGTCGGTATCGGCCAGGCGGAAGGCGCCCGACAGGCGCAGGTGAGCCACCGCCGGATCGCAGGTGAGGCTGCCGCTGCGGTAGCGCGCCAGCTCGGCGATGAAGTCGCCCAGTGGCTGGTCGATGGCGACCAGCCGGCCGTCGACCCAGGCCGCCTGCGACGGAAGCACGGGCTGGGGCGCCGCGGCGGCACGCGCCGTCAACAGGCTTTGCTGACCAGCCGACAGGCGCAGGGGCGCAGCGCCCGGATCGGCGGGCTGCAGCAGCACGGCGTCCTGGAAGACCGCGACCCGGGTGGCGTCCTCGTCGCGGCGTACCGAAAAGCGCGTCCCCAGCGCGCGCACGCTGCCGTCCGACGTCAGCACCTCGAACGGCCGGCGGCCGGCGTTGTCGGGCGCGGTCTGCACCAGCACCTCTCCCTGGTACAAGCGCAGCAGCCGGCGTTCGGACCCGTAGTCGACATCGACGGCTGAACCGGTATTCAGATAGAGCATGCCGCCGTCGGGCAGCGTCACCGTGCGCCGCTCGCCGGTGGCGGTACGCAGCCCCGCGGTCAGCACCCGCCAGGGCGGTGTGCTGTACAGGCCCAGCGCCGCGCCGCCCCCGGCCAGCAGGGCCAGGGCCAACAGGCGCCGGCGCTGCTGCTGGCGGGCGGCTTGCAGGGTGGGCAGCAACACGTCGCCGGGCACGCTGCCCAGCCGCTCTTGCAAGTCCAGCATGCGCGCCCAGGCCTGACGATGGCGAGCGTCGGCGTCCAGCCAACGGCCCCAACCGGCGCGCGTCGCCTCGTCGGCATCGACGTCCTGCAAGGCCACGTACCAGCGCGCGGCGGCCTCCAGCGCTTCTGCGGAAACCGTCATGGATCAATCCGTTGCAGCACGGCAGGAAGCCCCTAGTCTGCGGCCAGCAGCAGGCACTGCGTCAGCGCGCGCACCATGTGCTTTTTGATGGTGGTCACGGACACGCCCAACTTGGCGCCGGCCTGGGCGTAGGTCAGTTCCTCGAACTGCACCAACAGGAAGATCGCGCGGGTGCGCGGCCCCAGCTCGTCCAGCATGCGGTCGATGGCCAGCACGGTTTCCAGCACGATGGCGCGCGCCTCGGGCGAGATGGCGACCGGTTCGGGCCGCGCGGCCAGGGTTTCCAGATAGGCACGTTCGATGGCTTGGCGGCGGTAGGCGTCGGTCACCAGCCCGCGGGCGATGGTGGCAAGGTATTCGCGCGGACGCAGGATGGCTTCGACGTTACGGTTGGCCAGCACGCGCAGGAAAGTATCCTGCGCCAGGTCGGCGGCGTTGTCGCGATTGCCAAGCTTGCGTCGCAGCATGCCCACCAGCCAGGGGTGGTGGTCGCTGTACAGCGCTTGGAGAGAGAGGGCGGGAGCCTGGTCTGACATGGGTGACGGACTTGACGCCCACGCAACCGAGCGACTTAAGAATGAATATTATTCTCGATTCTAGCCGACAGGCCCGCCGCCGTGGCACAGGAAAAATCGGGCCGTTGCGGCAAACCCACGGCCGGCCGGGAGAGCCCCGCTGGGCGCCGGATCTGCACCGCGCTATCTCAATACGTTGCGCACGAAGCGCAGCGGCGCGTCACCGTCATTGCGATAGGAATACGGCTGGGCACTGCTGTAGATGGCGAAGTCGTTGGCTTGCACGTGTTGCGTCACGCCCGACAATTCCAGCCGCAGCGTGCCTTCCATGACGTAGACCATCTCGTGCCAGCCTGGCGGATCGGGCTCAGCCACGTATGTCTCGCCCGGCGCCAGCACCCACAGCCACAACTGCGCCTCGCAGCTGGCCGGGGCAGCGCCCAGCAGCACGGCCTGGCTGCCGGGCCGCTTGCCGCGCCAAGCGCGGGCCTCGATGCGGCGCCGTTCGCGCGCCGGGTCGCTGACCAGATCCACGAAACCCACCCCCAGCGCATGCGCCAGCTTGTCCAGGCTGGACAGGCTGATGTTGGCCGTGCCGGCCTCCAGCCCCGCGATCATGCGGCGGCTGATGCCCGAGGCATCGGCCAGCGCCGTCTGGCTCAGGTCAGCCGCCTTGCGCAGCCGCTTCAGATTGGCCCCGACGTGCGTGAGGACATCGCTTTCGGAATTGGTAATGTGCAGTATATTGCTCAAATTAGTGACGCCTGAAGTCTGCCGTGAAGCCCAAATCGATATTCGCCTTGTCGCGCCAGGAGTTTGCCCTGGTGCTGGTCACCATGCTGTGGGGAAGCACGTTCCTCATTATCCATATTGCCATGCAGCATAGCGGACCGCTGTTCTTCGTTGGCGTGCGATTTACCATTGCCGGCCTGGTGACGATGCTGCTGTTCCGCAAGCACATGATGGGCATTACCCGATTCGAGATCGGCGCGGGCATCGCCATCGGCTGCGCATTGTTCCTGGGGTACTACCTGCAAACGCACGGCCTGCGCACCATCACCAGCAGCCAGTCGGCCTTTATCACGGCGTTGTACGTGCCGATTGTGCCGCTGCTGCAATGGGCGGTGCTAAAGCGCCCGCCGGGCTTGATGAGCTGGATAGGCGTGGCGCTGGCTTTCACGGGACTGATCCTGCTGGCAGGCCCCGAAGCGGGTTCGCTCAACTTCAGCCCCGGCGAGGTCGCCACCCTGGCCGGCGCGGTGGCGATCGCCGCCGAGATCATCCTGATCGGCATGTTCGCCAAGCGCGTGGACAGCCGCCGCGTGACCGCGGTGCAGTTGTTGACCGCCGGCTTGGTGTCGTTTGCGCTGATGCCGGTGCTGGGCGAAGGCGTGCCCGAGTTTTCATGGCTGTGGGCCGGCGCCGCCATCGGGCTGGGGCTGGCCAGTGCGATTATCCAGCTGACCATGAACTGGGCGCAGAAATCAGTATCGCCCACCCGCGCCACGGTCATCTACGCGGGCGAGCCGGTCTGGGGCGGCATCGTCGGGCGCCTGGCGGGCGACCGGCTGCCGGCGCTGGCGCTGGTGGGCGCCGCGTTGATCGTGGCTGGCGTGCTTGCCAGCGAAATCAAGTTCCGCCGGAAAAAATCCGTGAACACCCAGTTGAACGAAGCCTGATGCGGAGCGGCCCCCGTCAGGCCGCCTGCTCCAGGAATGCCTGCAGGGCGGGAACCGTATTCAGCACGTGCTGGCGCATCGCCGCCTCGCATTTGTCCGGATCGCGCGTTTGCAGCGCATCGATCAGTTCCTGGTGCGATTCGCGCACGCGCAGCACGCGGCCGGGCTGGGCCGCCCATAGGCGCATATAGGGTTCCACCACGGAATGCAGTTCGGAGATCTGGCGCAGCAGCCGCGGCTGCTGGCAGAAGCCGCACAGGTATTCGTGGAATTCGCGGTGCGCAGTCGTCCAGTCCAGATAGTCGCCGGAGCCCTGCTCCAGCTGGTCTAACAGGCTGGACAGGCGGCGGACGTGTTCAGCATTCATGTGCAGCACGGCGTTGCGCATCGCCAGGCCTTCCAGCACCGAGCGCATCTCAAATACTTCCAGCATTTCCTGCTGGTTCAGGCCGCGCACCACCGCGCCGCGATTGGCGCGGATTTCCACCAGGCCTTCAGACGCCAGCCGGCGCAAGGCGCCCCGAACGGGCATGCGACTGGTGCCGATTTCGCTGGCGACCACGTCCGGCACGAGGCGCTGGCCGGGCGCATAGCGGCCCAGCCGGATCTCGCGCTGCAAATGCAGGTACGCCTCGTCTTCGGCGCTGATCGCTGTCTTCTGAAATTGCAGCATCGTCGTCCCCAGGGCTTGGAAAGCCGCAATGATAGATAAACGCAAAAATAACACAAACTGGATCCAGTGATCCATGGATGCAAACACCAATAGGCCGCAATGGCCCCTTCCCGTTTAATCGTCCTGGCCGGGCGCTGTCGTGCGCCCTACGCGCTGGAACGGGCATCAGACCCGCCCGGCGGCACTCGTTTTCCATAACGCGATCAAGGGGAATCCATGAAATTTCGTCTCATCCGGACGCTGGCCGGCGCCGCCGTGGCCTTCGCGGCCCAGGCCGGCGCGCAGACAGCCGCCGCCACCGATTGGCCGCAACATCCGGTACGCATCGTCGTGCCCTTCCAGGCCGGATCCGCGACCGACCTGATTTCGCGCCAGCTGGGCGCCGCGCTGGCCACCGAACTTGGCCAGCCCTTCGTCGTGGAAGCCCGTCCGGGCGCCGCGGCCGCAATCGGCAGCGCCTCGGTAGCGCGCTCGGCGCCGGACGGCTACACGCTGCTGATGGGCGGCCCCGCCGCCGTCGTCACGAACCGCTTCCTGCAGAAGCGCCTGGCCTATGACCCGGACGCCTTCGCGCTGGTGTCGATGGTGGCCTACACGCCGAACATCCTGTTGGCCAATCCGCAGCAGCCCTTCAAGACGCTGCCCGAAATGGTCGCGTACGCACGCGCCAATCCGGGCAAGCTGACGTATGCCTCTTTCGGCACCGGCACCACCTCGCACATGGCGGGCGAAATGCTGAAGTCCATCGCCGGCATCGATATCCTGCACGTGCCGTACAAAGGCGCGGGCGAAGCCATTCCGGCCCTGCTGTCCGGCCAGGTGTCGATGTACTTCGACACCATCATGACCGGCCTGCCCCAGGTCAAGAGCGGTTCGTTGCTGGCGCTGGGCATGTCGAATTCGCAGCGCTCGTCGCTGGCCCCGGACATCCCCACCATCGCGGAACAAGGCTATGCCGGCTACGACATCGCCCCGTGGTACGGTCTGGTCGCGCCGGAAGGCACGCCCGCGCCGATCCTCGACAAACTGAACCGCGCCGTGAACAAGGTGCTGGCCGACCCCGCATTGCGCGGTAAGCTCGCCGAAGCCGGCGCCGAACCGCGCGGCGGCAGCCGCGAAGAATTCGCCGCCTTCATCAAGGCCGAAATCCCGCGCACCAAGCAGTTGATCGACCAAGCCGGCATCACCCCGCAGTAATCCTTTCTACGAGTTCCAGCATCCATGTCCTCCCCCTTCGATTGGTCTTTTCCGTACGCTTCCCGAAAAATGCCGGTCCTGGCCGCCAATGCGGTCGCGACCAGCCAGCCGCTGGCCGCGCAGGCGGGACTACGCATGCTGCTGGCCGGTGGCAATGCCGTTGACAGCGCCATTGCCACCGCGATCGCCCTGACCGTCGTCGAACCCGTCATGAACGGAATCGGCGGCGACATGTTTGCGCTGGTCTGGCATGACGGCCGCCTGCATGGCTTGAACTCCAGCGGTTGTGCGCCGGCCGCATGGACGCCCGAATACTTCAACGGCCGCGACGCCATGCCCGGCACCGGCTGGGGCACCGTCACCGTGCCCGGCCAGGTAGCGGGCTGGAAGGCCTTGTCCGAGCGCTTCGGCAAGCTGCCGTTCGCCAAGCTGTTCGAACCCGCCATCGCCTACGCCGAAGAGGGTTTTGCCGTATCGCCGACCATTGCGCGCCAATGGGCCACTCAAGCGCCCAAGCTGGCGCACGAGCCCGGTTTTGCCGACGCCTTCCTGCCGCAAGGCCGCGCGCCGCAAGCCGGTGAATGGTGGCGCTTTCCCGCCCAGGCCAAGACCCTGCGCGAGATCGCCGAAAGCGGCGGCGACAGCTTCTATCGCGGCGAACTCGCCCGCAAGATCACGGACTTTGCCAGCCAGACAGGGGGCGCGCTAAGCGCCGCCGATCTGGCCGAGCACCGCCCCGAATGGGTCGCCCCCATCTCGCAATCGTTCCGCGACGTCGAGCTGCATGAGATCCCGCCCAACGGCCAGGGCATTTCCGCGCTGATGGCACTCGGCATGCTTGAACAGTTCGATCTGGAAGGCATGGGCCGCGACAGCGCCGACTACTACCACGTCAGCATCGAAGCGATGAAGCTGGCATTCGCGGACCTGCACCACCATGTGGCAGACCCGCGCCACATGCGTACCGATGCCCGCGCACTCCTTGACCGCGCCTATCTGGCCGAGCGCGCGCGCCTGATCTCGATGGACCGCGCCAGCGTGCCCACCGCCGGTACGCCCGCCACCGGCGGCACGGTCTACCTGACCGCCGCGGATGCCAACGGCACCATGGTGTCCTTCATCCAGTCCAACTATCACGGCTTCGGCTCGGGCGTGGTGGTACCCGGCACCGGCATCAGCCTGCACAACCGTGGCTTGAATTTCGTGCTCACGCCGGGCCACGCCAACCAGGTGGCGCCGCGCAAGAAACCCATGCACACGATTATCCCCGCGTTCGTCACGCGCGGCGGCCAACCGTTAATGTCGTTCGGAGTGATGGGCGGATCGATGCAGGCGCAGGGCCATCTGCAGATGGTGACGCGTCTGGCCGCGTTCGGCCAGAACCCCCAGGCCATGAGCGACGCGCCGCGCTTCCGTGTGGAAAAGGGCCCGGTCGTGAATGTGGAATCGCACCTGCCTGCGGACGTAGTGGAGACGCTGCGAGCCCGCGGCCACAACGTGGCGGTGGCGCCTGCAGACAGTCTGGAATTCGGGTCGGCCCAGTTGATCTGCCGCCTGCCGCAGGGCGGCTATATGGCCGCCTCAGACTCGCGTCGCGATGGGCAGGCGGTAGGCTACTAAGCAGGCAGGGGTTTCACGTGCTGCGCCAGGCGGTCGGATCTGGCCGCGAAAGCGCTTGAAACCCGCCTTCGCCCAGAGGGTCTCTGGCGGCGTCGGCGCCATACAGGATCAGGTCGGCGTCACGTTCCAGACCCAGCTTTTTCATTGCGTTTCTTTTCTGCGAACTGATCGTCTGCACGCTACGGTGGAACTGTTGCGCAATTTCGGTCACCGTCGCCCCCGCACAGAGCAACCGGACGATCTCGGCCTCGCGCCGGGTCAAGCGCTCGCTTCCCTGTGTGAACGCCTCATCGATGATCATTCCCTTGATCTTGGGCGAGTAGTAGGTCTTGCCCTGGTATACGGCATGGACCGCATTGACGATGTGGCTGGTGGAATCAGACTTGCTCAATACGCAAACGTTGTCGTGCCCCAGCAAGGCCCGGATCAGTGTCGGGGTATCGATCATGGTCAGGACCGCGATACGCAGCTCGGGGTACCGCCGCCGCAGCATGGCAAACAAGGCGAGTCCGTCGCCATACTTACCGCCCGGCATGGTGTAGTCGGAGACCAGCACATCGCACGGCTGCACTTCAAGCTGGGCGACCAGGTCAGTGGAATTCTTGGCGCATCCGATAACGTCGATCGCCGGATCCAGGCCGAGTTCGTAGCTGATGCCCAAGGCCACTGCCGGGTGATCGTCGGCAACAATAACGCGAATATATCGTGATGGCATAGGACGGATGACTCGCATGGGGTTCGCCGGAGGGGAAATACTTTCCGGCATACAGCACATAGTGCTGTCGTATCTTCAATAAAAAAATAGGAAGAATACGAAAGTCACTATGCGGCACAATGGCTTTGCATGAGCCAGACATCCCTTCCCCGCGACACGCCCTCCCCTACCCGCTCAGAGCGCCACGCGCAACGGTTGCGCATGCTCGTCGACTTGACCGCCGCGGATCCCGCACGCATCCATGAGTTGGCGCACGCCTTCAGCACCGTCAATGCCCAGGACATCCTGCAAGTCCGCACGTTGCAGGCGAACCGGGACTGGACCGGGTTGGGCGTGCTTGCCCATCGCATCAAGGGCGCTGCCCAGATGACAGGCGACGCCCAGCTAAGCGCGCTTTGCGCTGCGGTAGGACGGCTATGCGCTGATCCTGCCCCAGACGCATCGGCGCTTGATGCCTGTACCCAACGCCTTGAATTTGCCCTGAAGGAATTCGGCGAGTCCTTTCGCCGAATCGCCCAAGACGCGCAAAACGCAGAAGACGCCTAGACCAGATCTTTGGCGCGTGGATCGTGCTTGGCCAGGCGGGCCAGCAGATGATCCACCTCGGCCTTCGCCGCGGGCGTCAGGACGGCGCCCGGGCGGCGCTGCGCGGCGCTGGACAGGATGCCCCGGCGCATCATCACGTACTTGCGCACCGCCAGCCCCACCCCCGGTTGCTGCTCGTAGCGCAGCAGCGGCAGGTGTGCATCGAACAGATCATGCGCGGCCTCGCGTTTGCCCTCGCCTACCCATTTGACGAAGTCGCACAGCATGTCGGGAAAGCAATAGCCGGTGTTGGCGCCGTCTGCGCCTCGCGCCATCTCGTAGTCCAGGAACAGGCCGTTGTTGCCGCACAGGATCGAGATGTGGCGCATCGCGCCTTCGGCCTCGAAGCGGCGCAGCGCCGAGATCTTTTCCAACCCGGGCCAGTCTTCGTGCTTGAGCATCACGCAAGACGCCAAGTCCGTCACGATGCGCCGGATGACCGACGGCGCCATCTGCACCGAGAACGTCAGCGGGTAGTCCTGCAGCACGAACGGCACGTCGTCGCCAATGGCCTCGACCGCCTGATGGTAGTAGGTGACGATCTGGTCGTCGGTGCGCAGCGTGTTCGGCGGCGCAATCATCACACCGGCGGCTCCCAGGTCCATCACGGCGCGCGTCAGCGAGCGCATGGAAGCGAAGCCCGGCGCCGACACGCCCACCACGATGGGCATGCCGCCGGCCTTGCCGATCACTTGCGAGGCGATGTCCAGCGATTCCGCGAAATCCAGCTTCGGCGCCTCGCCCAGCTGGCCTAGCACCGTCAGGCCGGTCGCGCCGCAAGACTGGTAGAAATCCATCATGCGGTCGATCGACGCGTGGTCCACCGCGCCGTCATCGAAGAACGGAGTGGGCGCGATGGGGAAAACGCCCTTGGCGTCGGCAGTCAGTTTCATTTTCAACGTCCTTGAATGTCTTGGCTTGCGATCAGATGCTGGCGATCAGGCCGCCGTCCACGCGGATCGTCGATCCGGTGATGTAGCTGGCGCGCGCGCTGGCCAGGAAGGCCACGGCGTCGCCGTATTCCTTCGGGTCCCCGTAGCGGCCCACCGGAATGCTGCCGGTGCTTTCGCGGCTGACGTCTTCCACGCTACGCCCTTCGCGCTTGGCGCGTGCCTCGTCCAGGAACGAAATGCGGGCGGTGGCGATGCGGCCGGGCAGCACGATGTTCGACGTGATGCCGTCCTTGCCGACTTCGCGCGCCAGCGTCTTGGACCAACCCACCAGCGACATGCGCAGCGCGTTCGAAATGCCCAGATTCGGAATCGGCGCGATCACGCCGGACGAGGTGCTGGTGATGATCCTGCCCCACTGCCGTTCGCGCATGCCCGGCAGCACACGGTCGGTCAGCTTGATGACAGACAGCACCATCCCTTCGAAGTGCTCGCGCCACAGATCGGCCGTCTGGCCCGACGAAGGCGTGGGCGGCGGACCGCCCGTGTTGTTGACCAGGATATCGACCGGACCCACCTGGGACTCGATCCATGCGACCTGGCTGTCGACCGCGTCCAGCGCGCGCAGGTCCCATTGCATCGGTATGGCGGTCAAGCCGTCCGCCTTGATCCTGTCCGCCGTGGCGGTGGCCGCCTCCAGGTTCAGATCCGCCACCACGACACGCGCGCCTTCCTGCGCCAGCGAGGCAGCAATGGCGCCCCCCAGGCCGCCACCTGCGCCCAGTACCAGCGCGATCTTGTCCTTGATACCCAAATCCATCGTTACCTCCATCATTGAACTTGCCGGGACCCGGCAGGCGTCTGCCGTCCGTTGATCCTATTTTCAGTCAGGAAACGGAAGTGTGAAAATGGAAAATACTCAGGCAGATCATTCATTTTTTGAATGATCTGCCCCTATCCGCCTCTGCCCAGGCTTTCCGGACAAACATCGGAAGCAGCAGGGGCGCACGGTATAGTGAACCTCTTCCGATCATGCCTTTCCAGAATGAACCCGCGCCGTCTCACCCCGTCCATGTCGCTGCTGCTGGCATTCGAAGCCAGTGCCCGCCATCTCAGCTTCACCCGCGCCGCGACCGAGCTGGCGCTGACGCAAAGCGCCGTCAGCCGGCAGGTGCAGGCGCTTGAGGACCTACTGGAAGTCGCGCTGTTCCGACGCGAGAAGCGGCGCATTCTGCTGACCGAAGCCGGCATGCGGTATCAGAAGGAACTGGAAGCGGCCCTGCAACGCATCCGCAGCGCATCGCTGCAGGCGATCTCGCACCGGACCGGCCGCGGCGCCTTCCATCTGGCCGCGCTGCCCACCTTTACCGCGAAATGGCTGATGCCCAGGTTGAACCGCTTCTATGCGCGGCACCCCGGCATCCTGGTCCACCTGCATTCGCGGGTCACGCGCTTCGACCTGGACCTGGCCGGCATCGACGCCGTGATCGCCGTGGGCGACGGCGACTGGCCCGGGTTGGCGTCTTACCGCTTGATGGATGAACACGTCATCCCGGTAATCAGCCCCGAACTGGCCGCCAGCCACCCGATCCGCCAGCCGGCAGATCTGGCCCAGCACAGCCTGCTTCAGGTGGCGGCCCGCCCCGCGGTGTGGCAACGCTGGTTCGAAGCGCACGGCCTGCCGGTGCGCACCATGCGCTGGGGGGCGCAGTTCGAATTGACCACCCACTTGATCCAGGCGGTGGCCTCGGGTATCGGCATCGGGCTGCTGCCGACGTTCCTGGTGGAAGACGAGTTGCAGCAAGGCGTGCTGGCGCCCGCCATCGACGAAGCCTTCAGCACGGGCGCGGGTTATTTTTTCCTGGCGCCGCCGGACAAGCTTGCGACCCCGCCCGTCGCTGCATTCAGGGACTGGTTGCTGGAGGAAAGCGGCCAGGCGCGTGCCAATCCTTAGACGATAGGGTCGCGCTGCGCATACGGCCGCCGGCGCATCAGTTCGGCCAGGCGGGCCAACGCCTGCGCAAGTTCCTCGCGGTCCTTCACGCCGCCCAGCGAAATGCGGATGGCGTTGGGGCCCGCCGCCTGCCCTACCTGGAATGCGTCGGACGACGTGACGCTCAGGCCTTCATCGCGCGCGACGCGCGCCAGATCGGAAGCGGTCCATTGCGGCGGCATCGCCTGCCACAGGTGAATGCCGACGGGAGCAGAGGGAAAAGGGCCAGGCAACAATTGGCGCGCCAACCGTTGGCGCGCCTGCGCTTCGGCCCGCACGCCGTTGAGCACCGTGTCCGCCGCGCCGCTGACGATCCATTGCGTCGTCAAGGCACCCATCAGAGGCGTGGCCATCAGCGCGAACGAGCGCATGGCGGCCAGCACGCGTTCGCGGCTGTCCTGATCGGGGCTCAGCACGAAGGCGGTGCGCAGGCCCGGCGTGAGGCATTTGGCCAGCGTGGCGATGTGGAACACGGAGGCCGGCGCGTAGCTGGCCAGCGGCGGCGGCGCGTCGTCCAGGAACAAGCGGTAGGGATCGTCTTCGATGATGCGGGCGCCGCACGCCGAGGCAGATCGGACCAGATCGCGCCGCCGCCCCGCACTCATCGTGTGCGTGGTGGGGTTCTGCAGGGTCGGGTTCAGATAGACCAATCGACTGCCGCTTTCACGGCACGCCCGCTCCAGGCCCGCGGGCGTCATGCCGTCCTCATCGACATCGGCGGCCCGCACCTCGCGGCCCAGGTGGTGCGCCGCGCTGAGCAGCCCCGGATACGCCAGCGGTTCGGCGACGATGGCATCGCCCGGCTGGCTATAGGCCAGGATCAGGGCGGCCAGCGCAGCCTGCGCGCCGGGGCACACCAGCACCAGCGCGGGGTCGATGGGCCCGACCGCCTGCGCCAACCATTGCGCGCCGGCCTCCCGAGCCTCCGGCCCGCCGCCGGCCAGGTGATAGGCCATCATCACGTTGACGTCGTGGCGGTCCATCACCTTGGCCAACCCGCGCTGCACCAGGTCTTGCAAGTCGCAGCCCAACGGCGGGGGTGGCATGTTCATGCCCAGGTCGATCAGTTGCGCGGTTTGCGCGGCCGGCCGTGCGATGAAGGTGCCCAAGGCCCCGCGCGGATCCAGGAGGCCCCGTTGCCCCGCTTCGGCATAGGCCCGCGTGACGGTCGTCAGATCCACGCCCAGACGTTGCGCCAGCCCGCGCTGCGGCGGCAGGCGGTCGCCCGGCTGCAGTTGGTTTTCTGCCACGGCGCGCTCGATGAAATCCGCGATCTGCCGGTAGCGCGGGCCCCCGCCACGCGTGAGGGCCTGGGGCCAAACTGCATACAAATCTTGCTCTTGCATGGTTTTACCTGCGCCAGAATGTCGCAATGTATGGATGATATTAATCAATTAGTATGGCAACAATCTTCACATGAGTCCATACATTAGAAATCTTGTACGGCTTTCATAGCCGGACGGATGCTGTTGCGCGCCTGCCCGACCCAATCCCTGGCTGATGTATGGATTTAGTGTCCTCAACCAAGGGATATCACATGTCCAACTCTAGACTCTGGGCCCGCCTGGCCGGCGCCCGGGCATCCTGCCTGCGCGCCGCGCCCCGGGCCGCCTGCGCCGCCCTGCTGCCCCTGCTGCTGAGCGGCTGCGACTGGGCCCTGTTCGCGCCCAAGGGCGACATCGGCGTCCAGACCAAGAACCTGATCCTGATCGCATCAGGCCTGATGCTGCTGGTGGTGATCCCCGTGATTCTGCTGACGCTGTATTTCGGCTGGCGCTACCGCGAAACGAACACCCGCGCCCGCTACGAACCGAAGTGGTCGCATTCCACTTCCATCGAAGTCGTGGTCTGGACCATCCCCTGCATCATCGTGGCCATCCTGGGCGTGCTGATCTGGAAGACCACGCACGAACTGGACCCGTACAAGCCCCTGGAATCCGAAGTGGCGCCGCTGCGCATCGAAGTAGTGGCGCTGGACTGGAAGTGGCTGTTCATCTACCCCGACTACGGCATCGCCACGATCAACCAGTTGCCGGTGCCCGTGGGCACGCCGCTGGAATTCAAGCTGACCGCGCAGTCGATGATGAACTCGTTCTTCATCCCGCAACTGGGCACGCAGATCTATGCGATGGCGGGCATGCAGACCCGGCTGCACCTGATCGCGGACGAACCGGGCGTGTTCCCGGGCCTGTCCGCCGCCTACAGCGGCCCGGGCTTTTCCGACATGCACTTCCTGACTCATGCGACCTCGCGCGCCGAGTTCGACGCCTGGGTGAAGCAGGCGCAAAACGCGCCGCAGAAGCTGGACGCCGCCGCCTATGAACGCCTGGCACAGCCCAGCGGCCGCATGGAACCGGCCGTGTTCTCGCAGGTGCAGCCCGCGCTGTTCGACGCCATCGTCAACCTGTACATGCACGACCACGGCACCCCGCGCGCAACCGCCAAGCAACTGGCGCTTACGCAATCCCTGGAACAAGCAATAGCGAGCGAACTATGTTCGGCAAACTGACCCTAGAGGCGGTCCCCTATCACGAGCCCATCATCATGGGCACGCTGGGGGTCGTCATTCTTCTCGGCCTGGCCCTGGTGGCCGCCATGACGTACTACCGCAAGTGGGGGTACATCTGGACCGAGTGGATCACCACCGTCGACCACAAGCGCATCGGCGCGATGTACATCATCCTGGCGCTAATCATGCTGCTGCGCGGCTTTGCCGACGCCATCATGATGCGCGCCCAACAAGCCATGGCCGTGGGCGACGCCGCCGGCTACCTGCCGCCGCACCACTACGACCAGATCTTCACGGCGCATGGCGTCATCATGATCTTCTTCGTGGCCACGCCCCTGATCCTGGGGTTGATGAACGTGGTCGTGCCGCTGCAGATCGGCGCGCGCGACGTGGCCTATCCGCTGGTGAACTCGCTGGGCTTCTGGCTGTCGGCTGTTGGCGCGGTCCTGGTCATGATCTCGATGTTCGTGGGTGATTTCGCCGCCACGGGCTGGGTCGCGTATCCGCCATTGTCAGGGCTGCAATACAGTCCAACCGTGGGGGTGGACTACTACATCTGGTCCCTGCAGATATCGGGGCTGGGCACGACGCTGTCCGGCATCAACTTCATCGTGACCATCCTGCGCATGCGCGCCCCCGGCATGAACCTGATGAAGATGCCGGTGTTCACGTGGACCGCGCTGATCACCAACATCCTGATCGTGGCGGTGTTCCCCGTGCTGACGGCGACCCTGGCGCTGCTGACCATGGACCGGTACTTCGACATGCATTTCTTCACCAACGAGCTTGGTGGAAACGCGATGATGTACATCAACCTGATCTGGATCTGGGGCCACCCCGAGGTCTACATCCTGATCCTGCCGGCGTTCGGCGCGTTCTCGGAAATCATCGCGACGTTCTCGCGCAAGCCGCTGTTCGGCTACAAGTCGATGGTGTACGCCACGTCGTCCATCGGCATCCTGTCGTTCTTCGTCTGGCTGCACCACTTCTTCACCATGGGCTCGGGCGCCAACGTGAATGCCTTCTTCGGCATCATGACGTCGATCATTTCGATTCCCACGGGCGTGAAGCTATTCAACTGGCTGTTCACGATGTTCCGCGGCCGCATCCGCTACCACTCCGCCACGCTGTGGACGATCGGCTTCATGGTGACGTTTGCCATCGGCGGCATGACCGGCGTGCTGCTGGCCGTGCCGGGCGCGGACTTCGTGCTGCACAACAGCCTGTTCCTGGTCGCGCACTTTCATAACGTCATCATCGGCGGCGTGGTGTTCGGCTGCCTTGCGGGCCTGACGTTCTGGTTCCCCAAGGTCTACGGCTTCACCCTGAATGAATTCTGGGGCAAGACCTCGTTCTGGTGCTGGCTGATCGGCTTCTTCCTGGCCTTCATGCCGCTGTACATCCTGGGCTTCAAGGGCATGACGCGCCGCATGAACCACTACCCGCATGCGGACTGGCAGCCCTACCTGATCGTGGCCCTGGTGGGCGCGGTCATCATCGGCCTGGGCATCCTGTCGCTGCTGATCCAGATCGCCGTCAGCATCAAGGACCGCAAGCAGAACCGCGACCTGACGGGCGACCCCTGGGACGCGCGCAGCCTGGAATGGGCGACCGCGTCGCCGGTGCCGTCCTACAACTTCGCCGTGACGCCGGAAATCACGTCGCTGGAGCAGCATTGGGACAACAAGCAATCCGGCCGCGCCTATGTGCGCCCGGCCAAGTACGACCCGATCCATATGCCGCGCAACACCGCGGTGGGCTTTGCGATTTCGATGTGGGGCCTGTTGCTGTGCTTTGCGCTCGTCTGGCACATGTGGGCCGTGGCCGTGGGCAGCCTGGTTGCCATCGTCATCACGTTCGTGGTGCGCAGCTATGACCGCGACGTGGACTTCTACATTCCCGCCGCCGAAGTCGAAAGCATCGAGAACGCCCGTTATGAACGCCTTCAGGAGGCCGCGTAAGCCATGAGCCATCTGACCCTTAGCGACGCCGCAGGCGCGCACGAGGAACACCACGACGACGGATCCAAGACCACGATGGGGTTCTGGATCTATCTGATGAGCGACTGCCTGATCTTCGCCGTGCTGTTCGCCACCTTCGCGGTGTTGGGCAACAGCACCGCGGGCGGGCACACCGGCGCGGAACTCTTCCATCTGCCCTTCGTGCTGGGCGAAACCATGCTGCTGCTGATCAGCAGCTTCACCTTCGGCGTGGCCATGCTGGGCATGCAGGCGGGCCGCAAGCAGCAGGTCATCACCTGGCTGGGCATCACCTTCCTGGTCGGCGCCGGCTTCATCGTCATGGAGCTCTACGAGTTCTCGGTACTGCTGGCCGAAGGCGCCGGCCCCAGCACCAGCGCGTACCTGTCGGCGTACTTCACACTCGTCGGCACGCACGGCCTGCACGTGTCGTTCGGCCTGATCTGGATCCTGGTCCTGATGCATCAGGTGCATCGCTTCGGCCTGGACGGCATCGTCACGCGCCGCCTGTCCTGCCTGTCGATGTTCTGGCACTTCCTGGACCTGGTCTGGATCTGCGTCTTCACCTTTGTCTACCTGCGCGAGTTCGTATGAGCACGATCACCCATCCCTCCCCCCATGGCGCGCATCCGCATACGGACGGGCACGACAAGTCCCATGGCAGCCTGAAGAGCTACATCGTCGGCTTCCTGCTGTCGCTGGTACTCACGCTGGCGTCATTCGGCGCCGTCATGACGGACCTGGTGCCGCGCGAGAGCCGGTTGCTGGCCCTGGTGGTGCTGTGCATCGTGCAGTTGCTGGTGCAGCTGGTGTATTTCCTGCACCTGGGCGCGTCCCGCACGCAGCGCGACAACACCGGCGTCTTCATCTGCACGGCGCTGCTGATCGCCATCATCGTGGCGGGTTCGCTGTGGGTCATGCACAACGCCAACGAAAACATGATGCCCATGCAGATGTCGGTGGATCAGGCGAAGTCCCGCCCCTAAGGAAAGCAAGATGGAACGCCTGCGCTTGGACCCGCCCGCCCTCTACCTGGACGCCCAGGGCAACGTCCCCCAGTTCGAGAGCGTGCGCCAGGCGCGTACCGAGTTGCGCGTGGGCGGATCGGCGCAAGCCGCCGCCGATGCCGGCCTGTACGCCGAGGCCGTGGGCGGCCTGGTGTTCGGCGACAGCCGCGACGGCCGGGACCCGCGGCATTTCCTGACCCACCCGACGGCCAGCGGCACACGCGCCCTGACGCTGGGTGCGCGCCTGCTGGCGGGCATGCCGCCTACCCGGCGCGTGTACTTGCCCACCCCCAGCTGGAGCAACCACCAGCGCATCTTCGAAGAAGCGGGGTTCGCGGTCGGACACTATCCCTACTTCGATGCGCACGAGCGCCAGCTGGATGTGGACGCGCTGGTCGGCTTCCTGTGCCGGCTGCCCGACCCCGCCATCATCGTGCTGCAAGCCAGTTGCCATAACCCCACCGGCAGCGACCTCAGCCGCGACCAATGGGATGTGATCGCCGACGTGATCAAAGCGTTGGGGCACATCCCCTTCATCGACATGGCCTACCAGGGCCTGGGCGATACGCTGCAGAACGACAACTACGGCGTGACCGCCATGGCCGACCGCGGGGTCTTCACGCTGGTCGCGCAATCGTGTTCGAAGATTTTCCAACTGTCGGAAACGCGCTGCGGCAGCCTTAGCGCCTATTGCCCCTCGGCCGACCAGGCGCAGCCGCTTGCCCGCGCCATGCAGTCGTGGACGCGCATGGATGCGCCGCCCGCGTCGCTGGGTGTGGTGGCCCGCATCCTCAGCCAGCCGGGCCTGCGCAAGCTGTGGCAAGACGAACTGAACAGCATGCGCGACCGCGTCGGGCAAGTGCGCGCGGCCCTGCACAAGACCTTGTGCAGGCTGTCGCCCGCGTGGGACTGGTCGTATCTGACGCATCAGCGCGGGTTCTTCAGCTACGACCCGGCGTTGCACCCGGCCAGCGGCCTGGCAGAAGCTGCTGCCCTGCCTGATCCGCGCATCGTGTCGGCATCCGGCCGGCTGGGTATTTCTTTGATCACCGAACGCAACCTGCCTCAGATCGCCCACGCGATCGCGGGAGCCAGCGCGCCCTGACAGCACGCGGGCAGCCCCCGGTGCGGCGGGGATCACGCCGGTTCCGGCAATCCTGCCAGCAATTTGTCCAAGGTGATCGGGTAGTCACGCACCCGTACGCCCGTGGCGTTGTAGACCGCATTGGCGATCGCCGCACCCACACCGCACAGGCCCAATTCGCCCACGCCCTTGGCTTTCATGGGCGAGGACATCGGGTCGGTTTCGTCCAGGAAGATCACTTCCTGCAAGGGGATGTCGGCATGCACCGGCACCTCGTAGCTGGCCAGGTCGTGATTGACGAAGAAGCCGGCCCGTTGGTCGATGGCGAGTTCTTCCATCAGCGCCGAGCCGATGCCCATCGTCATCGCGCCGATCACCTGGCTGCGAGCTGTTTTGGGGTTGAGGATGCGGCCCGACGCGCAGACGGCCAACATACGGCGGATACGGGTTTCGCCCGTGGCGGCGTCCACCCCCACTTCGACGAAGTGCGCGCCAAAGGTGGATTGCTGGTAGGTCTTGTCCAGGTCGCCGAATTCAAGCACGTCCTCGGCGACCAGCTCTCCGTCCGAAGCCGCTTGCCGTAACAGCGCCGTCCGGCCGCTGGCTTCCGTCACGGAGCCATCCGCGAACACCGCCCCTTCGGCAGCGAAGCCCAGCTTCGCGAGAACGGCGTCGCGCAGCTTTTGGCAGGCCGCGTACACGCCGGCCGTCGAGCTGTTCGCCCCCCATTGCCCGCCGGATCCGGCAGACACGGGAAACGTCGAATCGCCCAGGCGCACAATGACTTTCGCCAGCGGCACGCCCAGCATCTCGGCTGCGGTCTGGGCGATGATGGTATAGCTGCCCGTGCCGATGTCGGTCATATCGGTTTCCACGATGACCTGCCCTGCCGCGTCCAGCCGCACGCGCGCGGCCGAGTCCGTTACCAGGTTGTTGCGGAAGGCCGCCGCCACGCCCATCCCCACGAGCCAGCGGCCGTCCCGGCGTGAACCCGGGCGCGCGTTGCGTTCCTGCCAGCCGAATTTCTTGGCGCCCATGCGCAGGCACTCGACAAGGCGCCGTTGAGAAAACCGGCGTTCGGGCTCCGAAGGGTCTACCTGCGTGTCGTTGCGCACCCGGAATTCAACGGGATCCAGGCCAAGCGTTTCGGCCATCTCGTCCATGGCGATTTCCAGCGCCATCAGTCCTGGCGCCTCGCCCGGCGCGCGCATCGCATTACCTTCCGGCAAATCCAGCTCCACCAGGTTCAACGCGGTGAGCCGGTTGGCGCCCGCATACAGCAGGCGCGTCTGCTGGACCGCTTCTTCAGGCTTGCCGTCAGGCAGATCGCCCGACCAGCTTTCATGCGCAATCGCGGTGATCTTGCCGTCCTCTGTCGTTCCGATGCGGATACGCTGAATAGTGGCGGGCCGATGCGTCGTGTTGTTGGCGATCAGCGGGCGCGCCAACGCCACCTTGACCGGACGCCGCGCCGCGCGCGCCCCCAGCGCCGCCAACAGCGCGTCGGCGCGCACGAACAGCTTGCCGCCGAACCCGCCGCCGATGTAAGGGGAGATCAGCCGCACCTTGTCCTTCGGCACGCCCAGCGTCTTGGCCACGTCACCGCGTCCCCAGTCGATCATCTGGTTTGAGGTCCACAGCGTCAACGCGTCGCCCTCCCACGCGGCGGTGGAGGCATGCGGCTCCATCATCGCGTGCGTGTGGTCGGGCGTTCGGTAGGTGTGGTCGATGTGGACTGCCGCCCCCGCGTAGGCGCCTTCAAAATCGCCCACCACGTCCGGCTTGGCCAGTTTGCCGGCCTTCTCCGCCGCGTCTTTTTCCGCGGCCAGGTCGAAGGCGCCCGGCGCGCGCTCGTACTGCACCCGGATCAGCCGGCTTGCCGCCCGCGCCTGCTCCAGCGTTTCCGCCACGACCAGCGCGATGGCCTGGTGATAGTGCTGGATGTCGGGACCGCCCAACAGCGTGGCGGTATTCATTTTTCCCTTGCCCAGCTTGCCTGCGTTTTGCGCGGTGACCACCGCCAGCACACCCGGCGCACGACGCGCCGCCTCGATGTCCATGGCGGCGATCCGACCCTTGGCGATGGCGGCGCCCAGCACGTAGCCGACGGCCGCGTCGCGCACCGCGTCATGGCGCTCGTAGGCATAGGCGGCCTTGCCCGTCGTCTTCAAGGGGCCGTCGACGCGGTCGACGCCCTGGCCAACGACCTTCAGCTGGTCGATGGGGTTTTGGGTGGCAGGAGTATCGAATTTCATCGCGTCAGGCCCTCGCTTGCGCCAGCACTGCACTCAGGGTTCGCGTCGCCAGCGTCAGCTTGAAGGCGTTATCGGTCGCGGGGCTCGCCCCCGCTAACAGCCGACCGGCCACTGACGCTGCCCCGCGAGGCAATTCCGCGTCAGCGGCTTCAACCCGCCATGGCTGCGGCGCCACGCCGCCCAGTGCGATACGGCCGCTGCCGTCCGGCTGCACCACCGCCCCCACGGAAACCAGCGCGAAGGCAAACGACGCGCGGTCCCGCACTTTCCGATAGAGGTGGACGCCGCCGATGGGCTTCGGCAATGTGACTGCCGTGATGAGCTCCCCGGCATCCAAGGCGTTGTCGATGTGCGGCGTGTTTCCCGGCTGCCGATAAAAGTCCGCAATCGGAATCACGCGCTGGGCGCCGTCAGGCTTCACGGTCTCGATCTGGGCATCCAACACGCGCATGGCCACCGCCATGTCGCTGGGATGCGTGGCAATACAGGCCTCGCTGCCGCCAAGTACGGCCAGTTGGCGGGTGACGCCGCCAATGGCGGAACAACCGCTGCCCGGCGCCCGCTTGTTGCAGGGCATATTCGTATCGTAGAAGTATGGGCAGCGCGTGCGCTGCAGCAGATTGCCGGCGGTCGTGGCGCGGTTCCGGATCTGTCCGGAGGCGCCGGCCAGGATGGCGCGCGCCAGCACGCCGTAGTCTTGCCGGATTCGCGTATCTGCGGCCAGGTCGGTGTTACGCACCAGGCTGCCGATCCGCAGGCCGCCCTCCGCGGTCTCGGCAATGTGGTCCAGGTCCAATCCGTTCACATCGATCAGATGCGTGGGGGTTTCCACTTCCAGCTTCATCAGGTCAAGCAGGTTCGTCCCGCCGGCGATGAAACGCGCGCCGCGCACCCGGGCGGCGCTGGCGGCCGCCTCGGCCGGCGTACGGGCGCGTTCATAGGTGAAGGGCCTCATGCTTTGTCCCCCGCCACTTCGACGATCGCGTCGACGATGTTCGAATAGGCGCCACATCGGCAGATATTGCCGCTCATGCGTTCGCGGATCTCTTCCACGCTGAGTAGCGGACGTTCCGTCAGGCTGGCGCTGACATGGCTGGGAATGCCCTGGGCCACCTCTTCCAGCATGGCAGACGCGGAGCAGATCTGCCCGGGCGTACAGTAGCCGCACTGGTAACCGTCGTGGCGGATGAAAGCGGCCTGCAGCGGATGCAGGGCGGTGGGTGTTCCCAGGCCTTCGATAGTCGTTATGTCGGCCCCGTCATGCATCACGGCAAGCGTCAAACAGGAATTGACGCGCCGGCCGTCCAGCAGCACCGTACAGGCGCCGCATTGGCCGTGGTCGCAGCCCTTTTTCGTGCCGGTCAGTTGTAGATTTTCCCGCAAGGCATCCAGCAACGTCGTGCGCATGTCCAGCGACAGTTCGCGCGCCGTGCCGTTGACACGAAGGGTCACGGTGGCCGCCATCGGCTGCATGTTGCCCTGGGCAGCTTGTTGGGCACAGGCTACCGACGGGGCAGCCATCGCCGTCGCAGAAACCGCGCCCGCCTTCAGCAGACTACGGCGGGTGATCTTGATTGATAGCGAGTTTTCCAAGGCAGCCCCTTCTTTAATCCGCGCCGCGGGCCGTGCCGCGATCCGGCGGGACTGCCAGCAAGCCGCATTCCTGAAGGACGCGCACTCCGGCCCCGCAGGCCCAGTTCGCCCTGGGGGCCGGGGGGCCGATAAATTGTGTAGTTGTTTAAAGCAGCCCCGTCTTGTTCTTCACACTCCTTAAAGGGATCCGGGAAAATTGCCGCCCGTCTCCCGATACATTGCCCGCCAGCGGTCGCCCGGCCGCAGCGTAAGCAAGGGAGGCCCACGTGTCGGAAATCGTTGTGTATGTCAGAAGCCAGCCGCAACTGGGCGACCAGATCGTCGCCCTGCCGACCCTGTATCAGCTGAAGACGTGGTGGTCATCGAAACGGATCAAGGTGGTCGCGCGGGATGATGTGGGCAATTTCTACCGATCGCTGCCCTGGGTCGATGAGTTCGTGCGCGCGTCGACATTCGGCGATTACCTGCGCAGCCTGAAAAAAGAGACCCGGATTTGCGTCAGCCTGCACCACAGCAGCGAACGCTTCGGCCTGATCAATCTGCTGCGGCTGCCGGCGATCCGGCTTGGGTTCCGCAACGCACGCCTCAGCGACCTGATCTGGACGCACTGCCACCGCAAGGACACCGCCGAATACATCGGCCTGGCCAATCTGCGCTTGCTGGCCTCGTACCGCCCCTTCGACCTTGAACGCGCGGCGCGCGAGTGCTTCCAGTCGCTGGCGCGCCCGCACCTGCGCGCCGCCCCGCGTGCCGACGTGGTGATGATTCCGGGCGGTGGCGCCGGCGCGTTCAAGCGATGGAGCCTGGCGAACTACGTTCGGCTGGCTGACCGGCTCAAACAGTTGCTGGGCAACGGCACCCGGTTCCTCTACGTACTGGGCCGACAAGAGGCGGCGGAACGGGATGCGCTGGAGGCGATGCGGCGGCCGGACTTTGCCATCGCCTATTGCCGGCCAATACCGGAGCTTAGTGCGGTCATGCTGCAGGCGCGCCTGGTGGTGGCCAATGATTGCGGCCCCTCGCATATCGCGCAGGGCGCCTGTGTGCCGTACGTCGGAATTTTCAACGAACCGAATCCCGAATGGTTCTGGCAGCGGCCCCGCTCGGCCGCGGTCGTTCCGCGCCGCCTCGAGGACGGTATCGACACCATTACGCCCGACGACGTGCTGGGCGCCTGCCGCAAGGTACTGGAGCATCATGCGCATATTGCATACGCTGGCTGAACATGGCTTGGGCGGACTGGAATTCCGCACTTTGGAGCAAGCAAGCTGGCTTCAACGCCACGGTTACGAGGTGGCCATCGCCTCACCCGCAGGCAGCGCCGTCAGCCAGGAGGCCCGCGCGCGCGCCGTGACGACGGTGGACATCGACTTCAAGCCGGCGTATTCGCCGTCGACCGTCCTGGCGCTGCGGCGCGCCATCAAGGCGCTACGGATCCAGGTCATCGACAGCCACAGCCGCGCCGACGGCAAGACCGCTGCGCTCTGCCGCGACCTGTGCGCGGTCGTCCGGACCCGCCATTTCGCCAAAGCCATGCGCACCTCGCCCCGCCGTCGGCTGGAATGGAAGATCGGCTGCGACCACGTCATCGCGACCAGCGACGTCGGTAAACAGGAACTACTGGCGGCACGGCTGGTTCCCGAAGACCGGATCAGCGTCGTGGGCGAGTGGGCCGGCGACGACTTCTTTCGGCCAGCCAGCGAGCCCGACGCTCGCTTGCGCATCCGGCGCAATCTGGAGTTGGCCGCCCCCGAGGACGCTTACGTGATCGCGACCGTGGGAATGCTGCGGCGGGAAAAGGGCCAGGCCGATCTGCTGCGCGTGGTGCAACGGCTTCGCAGCCAGGGCGTGCCCGCCGCGGCTCTGGTCGTGGGCATGCCCACCCCCAGCACCCAACCCTATGCGTACGAACTCTACCGCCTGGCAGTGGATCTGGGCATTGCAGAACATGTGGTATTCGCCGGCCACCGGACCGATGTACCCGACATGATTCAGGCGGCCGACGTGGTGCTGGTACCGTCGGCAACGGAAGCCTGGTCGCGCATCGTGCCCGAATCATTCGCGATAGGCCGGCCCGTTGTCGCCAGCAATGTGGGCGGCCTGCCGGAGATCGTCACCCCCGGTCTGACCGGCTGGCTAGCCGCAGCCGGTGACGTCGCGGGCTATGCCGATTGCATCATGCAGATTAGAAACGGCCCGCGGCAGGCGCAGGCCGTCGTGTCCAACGCCAGGGCGTTCGCGGAAACGAATTTCCGCTTGGGCGGAAAGATGTTCAGCACGCTGCAGGCATACCGGCGGGCGACGGCAGCGACGTAGTTCAGTCAGGGATCAGCCACGCACCCCGGTGACGAGCCGGATTTGCCCGACGCCTTTTTCCTGCGCGTTTCTGCAGCCGGATACCTGGGGCTGGCGCCATTGCAGAAAAACGTCTTTTCTCATTAACACGATTATTTTTGCCTGGACCGGCGGCGTCACGCAGATTATCTCTTCCATTATTTTTTGCGATGGCCAGACCGCAAGTAAAGAAGCCACAGACACGACCACAGCCCAGTTCAGCATCCTGGATTCGCATTTCTACACGGAGCGCGAAGTGTAGAGAGAGTTGCGATTCGCCGTCGCTAGTAAACGCAAATAAAGCAGACAGAAAGTATCTAACTCGTTAACTATATTTCGATTTATTCCGCAATATAGTTTTCCGCGTAATGTCGGCAATGCCAAAGAACGCGCAATCGGCGCGTTCGTTTAGCCGAATACCCCCGGATTACGTGGGCGTTCCGCGCGCAGCCCTTCGACTTATTTGGCAAATGCGCGCCGCAACCGCTCCAATTCGGCAGTATTCAGACGCTTGGCTTCCTGCTCGGCATAGTTACGTTCTCCTGCATCGTACGATCCCTCGTAAATGCACCGGCTGCGAAGAAACTTGCAGTTGTCGCTGACCACCCGTTCGGAGGCGGCACTTGAGCCGGTGCCAGGACTGGAGCTGGATGACCCCGGAAGGATCGAAGAACACCCGGCAACGAGTGCGACGAGCACGAGCGCGACACTGCATCGGCTCAACGTATGAATGGACATCTTACTGGCCCTGGATAGCTGCTATAGCCATCTTTATAGCAAGCCCCGGTCCGCAGAGGGGTTCCAAAGGGTAGCGGAAAGCGTTGTTCAGCTATCCCGCGCGCAAAGCCTTGCGGCGTACCCGCAAGCTGCCGCGCACCGTACGGTGGCCTTTTCCCGGGACCCGTTCCTCGCGCCCCTTGCGCCGGTCCGACCGCGCGGCAAGCCGGGCGCGCGCGGTGCAGGCCGCGGCCAGCGCCAACAGCTTGTCTTCGTCCAGCTGTTCGGCATCGACGAGTCCTTCATCCGCCCCTTTCAGGGCGATCAGCAACTCGTCCAGTTTCAGGTGCAATGCCTGCCCGTCCTTGTTCTGGCTCTGCTGGATCAAAAAGACCATCAGGAACGTAACGATCGTGGTGCCGGTGTTAATCACCAGCTGCCAGGTTTCGGAATAACCGAAAGCGGGGCCGCACGCCGCCCAGATCAACACGGCGATCAATGCAGACCCGAAGGCCATGGGAGAACCCGCCCACTTGGTCACATGCGCCGCGAAGTGATCAAAAAACCGTGAGACGGCATTCATCTTCTTGCCCTGCTTTTCTTTTGGCATGCCCGTTACCCTTCAGCAATGAGCGACACTGAGCAAGTTTCGTACCGAAAGCCCCTGCGGCCATACTAGGCCGCCTAGCACCCCCACACTATTGCGGAGAGGGAATCGGCGGCGCGATACTAATTGCCCATTCATCCACTTTTGGAGGTGCGGCAATGCACGATGACATCCGAAAGCTGGGCGCCCAAGCCGCCCGTGATGGTTTGACCTTGTGGGATTGTCCCTACTATCAGGCAGCAGTCATGCCTGGGCATACCGGTGAATCGATCGTTGAATGGCGCGAAAAGGTCGAGGCCTGGGAAGCTGGCTGGATGGCTGAAACAAAATCCTGGAAACCGCCCGATGGGGTCATCCGGTATGTGCCGCGCGCAACCGAACGACGCCGCCACTAAACCGTGGCAAGGGAGAACCGGCCGCGGGCAACGCCGACATGGCATGCCTCTTGCTGACGCGGGGGATCCTTTGAAAACTGGGGATCCCCATGAAAGCCGATGCAAATGCCGAATCCGCCACCCATGACCGCGCTCCTCAATCGCTGGCGCGGCAATTACGGGACATTGATGCGCAACGTCCCGATTTCCCAGGCGAACACCTGATCGTGTTCGGCCTCGGCGCATGGCTGCTAATGGCAGGGATGCGCCGAGGCACCCTTCTCACCCGTCTGGCCATGACCACCGTGGGCAGCGCCCTGATCGGCAGGGCGGCCAGCGGTACCGGCGGCATCGCACGCGTGGCGCGCGTGCTCAAGAAACTCCACTGACAAAGCGAACGTTGCGTAACGCCGTCCGTTCCTCGTGTTCGGCACGGCGTTTGCTGTGAGTGCCATCGTGGCGGACCTCCCCCACGACATGCCCCTTCCCGGTAGCCCAAGGAGCAACACATGAACACCTTACCTGCGAGCGATACGCCTCCACGGCCGGATAACGACGGCGCACAGCCCGAGCAACACCCGGCAGAAATTCCGCCTTCCAAGCCAAAGCAGGATGCCCCCGGAGAGCAGAAAGGCGGGAAGGACGCACCGTGGCCGCCCGACAGCATCCCGAACCCCATGCCGGGGGTCGATCCGCAGCAGACTCCGGGGATCGACCGGCTGGGCGCTTATGGTCCGTCGGCGTGGTGGCAATGAATCGACAATCGCTGATCTGCCCACCGTCGCCAAGCCATGATTCAGGTAATGCGCGGCACACGACATGGACGTGACGTGGGATCTTCTTCAATGGCCGGCGATGGCCACGTCCCTCGCCGCCGCCTGGCTCGTAGCATCGCGCGGACAAGGCAAACGCAATGCGGGCTTTTGGGTCTTCTTGCTGAGCAACGTGCTGTGGATCGCTTGGGGGCTGCACGATGATGCCATTGCCCTCATCGCATTGCAGTTGGGGTTGGCGGCGATGAATATCCGTGGGGTGATGAAGAATAAATCCGACGCCTGACCGCAGCGGACGGCGGCTGCTTGCCGTCCGCCCCAAAACCAAAGGGCCGGATCCAATGTTTCAAAGGATCCGGCCCCACAACTGCTACCGACCTGCCCGCCTTCCGGCAAGCAGTTCAGCCATTAAATCGGTTTGATCATCGTCGCCTGGGGACCTTTCTGTCCTTGGCCGGCGACGAACGACACGCGCTGGTTTTCTTCCAGCGACTTGTGCCCATCACCCTGAATTTCAGAGTAATGCGCGAAGAGGTCTTTACCACCCAGTTCCGGCGAAATAAAGCCGTAGCCCTTGTCGTTGTTGAACCACTTCACGATGCCAGTTTCTATCTTCAATGTATGTCCTAGATGTACAGGGAAAAAATATTCCCGGAGCCACTATGGGTGATTGGCCACCACAAAGATATCGCTGTTTCGAAATGACACATCTACAGGTCAGCCAGGGACGTGGACCTGCTTACATCTTTATCACTTCACCCGCTACGCCGAAAGGCCAGGCCGACTCTAGAATCGCCGTACCACTTTCGGCCTAATCGGAGCTATCCCATGCGCCCCACCACCTCGAAGCGATTCGCCGCTACCGCCCTCTGCTGTCTGTTTGTGGCGGGCAACGCGCTGGCTGCTCCGCCTGAAGGAAAGGGCAAACCCGACAATCCGGGTCAAGGGCAAAACAAGGGAAACGGCAAAGGAAACGGCAACGGCAACGGCAAGGGTAACAACGGGAACGACGGTTCAGGCAAAGGGAGCAATTCCAGCGACGTCAATGTCACGCTTCGCCACGCCGGCATCACGATCTCTACCGCCAGGGGCTACGCGCAGGAGTACGGGCTGTCGGGCTACGGTTCGTTGCCGCCGGGCGTACGGAAGAACCTCGCTCGCGGCAAGCCCCTGCCTCCGGGAATCGCCAAAAAGATGGTCCCCGGCCCCATGCTGGCACGCCTTCCCGTCTATCCCGGGTATGAATGGAGAGTTGCCGGGGCGGACCTCATCCTTGTAGCCGTCGCCACGGCGATAGTCGCCGACGTGCTTTTTGACGTGTTTGATTGACGGGAAAAGCGTCGCTCCGCAGCGTCAGCGCGCCAACGTCTCGACGCCCCCCGTCTCGGACCTCAAGCCGATTGCAGCTCGCGCGTGCCCGCTTTGAACTGCGCGAAGGTAGGGCCGCCGGGATGCATGCGCAAGCTGTCGCGCAAATTGGTCCAGGGCAAATCCAGAGGATTCATCGGCATCGGTCCCGGGGCGGCGCAAATCAGGATGTCTGCCGCAATGGGCGTGAAATCCGCCCGGAAATGCGTCGTGCTCTTGAGCACCAGGATGTTCTGCTGGGTGGGGTCGATGCCCACGTAGCGGAACATGGCCTGGTCCGCCATCTGCGCTTTATGCGACGCCACGACCACGCGCACTTCGCCAATACGCAAGCAGGCGCTCGACCCCAGCTCCATGCGAAAGCCGGAGTAGAAGGGGCCGGTTGCGACGAACTTCCCATCGGACAGCCGCTCCACCACGAAATCCGCCTCGAAAGGCGCATCGCCTGGAATCCGAGAATGACCGCCCAGCGCGATGCGCACCGTCGCCCCCTCCCCGGCCTGGTGAGCCAGCAAGGCCGCCTGAGGATCCACCATCAGTCCCAATGCGCTGCCCGGCACGTTGTGACGCACGAGCGCGCGCAGAATGGCCGTGGTGTCGGAGTCTCCGCCTGCGCCGGGATTATCCTGCGCGTCGGCAATGACGACCGGCTTATTGGCGCTGGCAGCCAGCTTCGCCGCCTGCAGCACCGCCTCTTCCGGTGAATACAGCTTGCCCGCAAACGCGGCTTCGGCCGCCTCGACATCGGCTGTCAGCGCATCTGCCGCAGCATCTGCCGCTGACTGCGTGTCGGCATAGGCCCACACGAGCGCGCCACAGTCCGGAAAGTCCGCGGCGGGAAAACCCATGCAAAAGGACATGCTGGAAACGCCCGGCGCGGCCTCCAGCGTTTCAAGACGTTCGTATAGTCCTTTGGCCGGCATGGCCATCGTGCTTTGCCAGCAGGTCGGCAACAGATACGAGATGCGGCGGGCGGCGACGCAGGGACGCGGCATGCCATCTAACCGCTTTTGCATGAAGGCAAATGCGCGGGCGCCCGTGTCAGCCATATCAACGTGGGGATACGTGCGATAGGCGATCAGGGCATCGGCCTCTTTCAACATGCGCTCGGTCACGTTGGCGTGCAGGTCCAGGCTGGCGACCAGCGGCACCTCCGGCCCGATCAGCTCGCGCACGCGGCGCAGCACTTCCCCTTCCCCGTCGTCGTAATGCTCGGCGACCATTGCCCCGTGAAGATCAAGATATACCCCGTCCGCAGGCAGCGCCGCGGCGATGTCCGCAAGCAGGATCGCCACAATGCGCTCGAAGGCATCGCGCGTGACGTGCGCGGAAGGGCTCGCGGCGCACCACAACGTGGGGATCAAGGTGTGCTGGTGTCCACGCGCCGCCTCCGCGAAGCCCGCCGCGGGAATATTGGCGCCCTGGATAGCCGGGAAGACGGCTTCGCCACGCGCCATGCCAGGCCAGCCTCCGCCCAGCATGAAGGCGTCCCAATCTGCCTTGCTTGGTGCAAACGTATTCGTTTCGTGCTGAAAGCCGCCAACAATGATGCGCATCTTGCGCTCCTCTGAAAATGGAAAAACGGTTAGACCACCGACCTGTCTGGACGAGGGACCAAGCCTCGATCCGGCTGGCGCTGTGAACTGAATTCTTGGCCAGCGCTTCATGCCGCGCGCAAGGCGCGGAAATTGCGGAAATCCCAATCCCGCCCGGGTGCCGCCTCGATCAGTTCGCGCGTGTAGGCCTGCTGTGGGGCCGTCAACACGCGGGCGGCAGGGCCGGACTCCACGACACATCCCTTCTGCATGACAACGATGCTGTCGCAGATCTGGGCCGCCACCCGCAAATCGTGCGTAATGAAGAGGATCGCCACGCCCGTCCGGGCCCGGATCTCCTCCAGCAGTTTGAGAACCTGGTCCTGCACCGACACGTCCAGGGCGGAAACCGCCTCATCGGCCACCAGCAGATCCGGCTCCATCACGACGGCGCGCGCAATGCACAGGCGTTGACGTTGACCGCCCGAGAACTGGTGGGGATAGCGCTGCATGACGTCGCGCCCGAGACCCACCAGTTCGAGCGCCTGCGCGGCCTGCTCGCGCGCTTCGGCGTTTGCGACGCCAAAGTTGACCAAGCCCTCGATCAGCGAATCGCCCACCTGACGCCGCGGATTCAACGAACGATAGGGATCCTGGAAAATCATCTGTACACGGGTCCGCCGCAACCGCATCTGGGCACTCGATACCTGCACGATGTCCTCGTCCTTGAGGAAAATGGCGCCCGCGCTCGGCTCGATCAATCTGACGACACAGCGTGCGACAGTCGACTTGCCTGATCCCGATTCGCCCACCACCCCCGCAATTTCACCGCGCCTTACCGTCAAGGCCACGTCTTTGGCTGCCGCGACCACACGCGCTGCGCCAAAAAACGGCTTCTCTTTGTAGGTCTTGCCCAGTCCGATGATCTCCAGCACTTTCTCCCCGCTGGGCAAGGACCGCTGCTGCGGTACAAGACTGGGCACGGATGACACCAGCATGCGGGTATACGCTTGCGACGGCCGGGCAAGGATCTGATCGCGCGTGCCGGTCTCAACGACACTGCCTCGATTCATGACCACAATGCGATCGGCAATCTCGGCCACCACCCCGAAATCGTGCGTGATGAACACCACGGCCGTGCGCTGCCGCTCCTGAAGCTCCCGGATCAGGGTCAGGATCTGCTTTTGCGTCGTCACGTCCAGCGCGGTGGTTGGCTCATCCGCGATCAACACCTGCGGCTTCAGGATCAAGGCCATCGCAATCACAATGCGCTGGCGCTGCCCGCCAGACAATTGATGCGGGTAGGCGTTGTAGACCCGCTCGATGTCCGGCAAATGCACCGACTCCAGCATCGCCAATACCTGTTTGCGTCGCTCGGACGCACCCAGGCGGCTGTGCAAGCGCAACACCTCATCAATCTGCCTGCCCACCTTCTGCACGGGATTCAACGCCGTCATGGGCTCTTGAAACACCATGGCGATCCGGGAAGCGCGCAGGGCGCGCAGTCGGTCAGGCGTCGCCTGCAGCACATCATCATTGCCCAGCAGGATGCTGCCGGCCGTCGCGGTCAACACGCCCTTGGGCAGCAGTCCCATGGCGGCCAACGAGGTCACGGATTTTCCCGACCCGGATTCGCCCACCACGCACAGGGTTTCGCCGGGATAGACCTCGAACGAGATGTTCTCGATCACCGGCCGACGGGCGGCGCCATGGCCGGCTTGCACGGTGAGCGCCGAGATCTTCAGCGCAGGCGCCTGGTCCGTCTCACGATTAGCGGAGGTTGTTTTCATAACGTCGTGAATCCTGGGTAAGCCATCAGAAGCGGCGCGAGAATCGCGGATCGAGCGCGTCGCGCAGCGCGTCGCCAAGAATGTTCACGCTCAGCACCGTCAACGACAACAAGAGCCCGGGATACAGGATCAGGCCAGGCAGCATCTGGAAGTACACGCGCCCCTCGGCCATCACATTGCCCCAGGACGGCGTTTCCGGCGGAATTCCCGCCCCCAGAAAGCTCAGTACCGACTCCGTCAGAATCGCCGCGGCGAAGATGTAGGTACCTTGCACGATGAGCGGCGCGTAGGTATTGGGCAGCATGTGCCGCAGCACCAGCACCGGCACCCGGGTACCCAGCGACACCGCCGCTTCAACATAGGGTTCGTTGCGGACAGACAGGATGACGCTGCGCACCATACGCGCCACCCGGGGAATCTCCGGAATGGAAATCGCCACCAGCACCGTGAACAGACTGGCCCCGGACAAGGACACCAGCGCAATCGCCAGCAAGATGCCGGGAATGGCCATCACCCCATCCAGAAAGCGCATGATGACGGTGTCGGCGGCCTTGAAGTATCCGGCCAGGATCCCCAGGACCAGGCCGACCAGCAAGCTGGCCACCACCGCGCCCAACCCCACCGCCAACGACACGCGCGCGCCAAAAAGCGTACGCGAGTACACATCGCGGCCATACGCATCGGTGCCCAGCCAGTGCTCGGCGGACATCGGCTTCAGGCGGATGGCCGGATCCATCAGCGTGGGATCCACGGTCCCCAACCACGGGGCAAAGATCGTACCGACCAGCAACAAGCCTAATAAGGCGATAGCCAGCATGGCCGGCCAGGCCGACATGGTGGTTTTGAGTTGCCCCAGGATCGAAGACGAGGCGGCGGCCTCGACGGCAGGCGCGCCAGGCGCCGGCAAAGATGAAGTCGTAGCAGACATGGCGTGCGCACCTTCAATAACGAATGCGCGGATCAAGAACGGTGTACGAAAGATCGATCACCAGATTGATTCCGACATAGACCAATGAGAAAAGCAGGATCATGGCTTGGATGACGGGATAATCCCGCGCCAGGACGGCATCCACGACCAATCGCCCCAGGCCTGGAATGTTGAACACGGATTCCGTCACCACCACGCCGCCGATGAGCATCGCAATACTCACCCCGATGATCGTCACGATGGGAACGGCAGCATTGCCCAGCGCATGACGCAGCAACACGCCGCTTTCGCGCAGCCCCTTGGCGCGCGCCGTGCGGATGAAGTCTTCCTGCATGACTTCAATCACACTGCTGCGCACAATGCGTGCGATCAGGGCGACATACACCGTGCTCAAGGCCAGGGTCGGCAGGATCAAGCGCTGCGCGAACTGCCACACCCCTTCGGACATCGGCTGATAGCCCTGCACGGGGAACCAGCCCAGCTGCATTGAAAAGATCAGGATCAACACGTAGCCAATGATGAACACCGGCACGGAAAATCCGACGACGGAGCCTGCCATGATGGCGCGATCCACCAATTTCCCCTGCCGCCAAGCCGCCACGATGCCCAGGGGAATCGCAACCAGCACCGTGAAGACGATAGTCGACAGCGACAGCGCGATGGACGGCCCGATGCGGTCGGCGATCAGACTGGACACCGGCGCATCGGAAATCAACGAGGTGCCCAGATCTCCCTGTGCCAGTCGGCCCACCCAAATCGAAAACTGATCCGGGATGGACTTATCCAGCCCCATGTTCTTGCGTATTTCGTCTATCTGAGCCGAGGTAGCCCCGTCGCCGGCAATGATTGCGGCGGGGTCCCCGGGCGTCAGACGCAACATGGCAAAAACAATGATGGCGACCACCACCAATACCGGAATGACGGAGAACAGGCGCTTCAAAAGAAATCCAGGCATGGCCGACTCACTTACCGGTTTTTTGAAGGTCCCAGAACACGGGAACCGGAGCCACCACCACACCTGTTATTTGCTTGCCCGTGGCAGACAGGTTTGAAAACTGCCCCAGGGGCACGATGACGCCTTCATCGATCACCAGTTCCTGGATCTCGTCGGCCAGGCGCTTGAGCACGGCCGGGTCATTCGTGCGCGCAAACTGTGCGCGGCGCTTTTCGATCTCCGGCACGTCCGGCCAGCCGAACCAGGCGTCCTTGCCGTTCGCCGCCACGCCCATGAAGGCAAGCGGGTCCCGAATATCCGGAATCACCGTATAGGTGCCGAAGATATTCCACCCCCCCTTGGCGGCCGGTTCGTGAGAAGCGCGACGATTGAGCACCGTCTGCCAGTCCATGGACTGCAGATCCACCTTGAAGCCGGCCTTGCGCAGCGATTGCGCCACCACCTGCAGGATGGGGGCCGAGCCCGGATTATCCGAGGGCATCAATATCACGACCGGCGTGCCGTCGTACTTGGCCTCTTTCAGTAGCGCCGCGGCCTTTACCGGGTCGCCCTTCACCAGTTTTTCGGCGCCGATATTGCTTTCATAGGGGCCGCCGCAGCCAAATACGGCGGCGCAGGTCTGGAAGTACTTGGGATTGCCAATCTGCGCCTGCAGCACCTCTTTCTGGTCGACCGCCAATACCGCGGCTTGTCGAATCAGCTTGTTGTCGAACGGCGGTTGCTCGAAATTGAAGCGGATCTCGGATTGCCCGCCTTGCGAGGTCAAGACGTGCACGTTGATGTCTTTATTGCCCTCCAGCATCGGCAACAGGTCGAAAGGCGCTTTTTCGAGGAAATCAATTTCCTTGTTGATCAGCGCATTCACCGCCGTCATCTGATCCGGCATGGTCACCCATTTGACCTTGTCCACCTTGACGACCTTGCCCCCCGCCAGGCCGCTTGCAGGCTCCTTGCGCGGTACATAGTCCGTGTTCTTCACGTACACCACCTGCACGCCCGGCTTGTATTCCTCGGTCACAAAGCGGAACGGACCCGAACCGATGGTCTCCTTGATCGCTTGCGACGGCGGCGTATTGGCGACGCGCTCGGGCATCATGAAGGCGGGGATGGCGCTGGGCTTGGCCAAGGCGCGCACGGCCAGATCCGTGGCCTCGGAAAAGCGCATGACAAAAGTCCTGTCATCGACCGCTTCCATGCCGGACATCATCGACGCCATCATCTGGCCCATCTTGTCCTGCGACGCCCAACGCTTGATCGACGCGATGCAGTCGGCCGACGTCACCGGCTTGCCGTCATGCCACTTCAGCCCTTCCCGCAAGATGAAGGTATAGGTCTTGCCATCATCGGAGGCTTTCCAGGACTCCAGCATCTGAGGCTGGATCTTGTTGTCTCCATCCAGGGAGAACAGGGTGTCGTACACCATGTAGCCATGGTTCCGGACGATATAGCCGGTGGTGATCACCGGGTCCAATGAACGTAGAGCGGCATGCATCACGGCCGTCACGGTCTGCGCCTGAACGGGCGCCAATGCGGCCGTGCCGAATACCGCGCTGGCGGTCAGCGCCAGGCGTACCGCCTGCAATGCCATCGATTGCTTTTGTGCCATGTTTTTTTCCCCTTGGTCTAAAAGAATGAAAGCTGCTTAGAAGTAAGTGCGAATGGCTCCTACCACGTCGTAACGCTCGTCCACCATCAGAATGGCCTCCCACTTGTCGAACGTCAGGCACGGGTGCGAAATGCCGAAACACACCATGTCGCCCACGCGCAAAGGCGAATCGACGGGCACGCTCATGTGGCAGTGCTGATCATCCAGGCCAGTCGCGACGTGACCGGGCGACAAGGGGGAAGGCGCCGCGCCAGCTGCGGGAACAGTGTCCGTGCCCGGCCTGAACCACCCCATCACGGGGGGCATATGGTCGGGCGAAATATCGCGCTTTCCCAGATTGACGATGACCTTTCCCGACTCCGGCCGGGACTGCACATAGCCCCAGACTTCCAGCGCCGGCCGCAAGCCATGCCCCAGGCTGGCAACATCCGGACTGCGATCCTTCAATCGAGCGAAGGCCTCTTTGTAGAGATGCGAATCGTGCGTCAGGTAGCAACCGCTGCGGGTCAACACCATGTGCTCGCGCGACAAACGCAGCGGGGAAAAGTGCCGTGTCACCAGGTCGTAGAAAGACGAGCCGCCGGCACTCAGCAGAATCGGGCCGTCGGCAAACACCTGCTGGGCTTCACACGCCTGCACGGTCGCGATCATGCGGGCAAGGAAGGCGGCGATCTGCGTTTCCACATCCTGCTCGGGCAAGGGCTTGATCAAACCCTCGAATCCTTCCACCCCACGCAGGGCCAGGTAAGGAGACGCTTGCTTCAAGGCGGCAATCACCGCTTGCACGCACGCATCATCTCGGCACCCGGTACGGCCGCCGGCATATCCCACTTCAAGCAGCACCTGCAACGGCCTGCCGATATTGGCCTCGCGGGCGGCCTGCGCCAGGGCTTCGACATGCGCCGCGTCGTCCACCAGGCAATAGAAATCGAAGCTCGGATCGTCACGCAGTGCCTGCAGGATGTACGCGACAGACTGCTTGCCGACCAGCTGGTTCGCCAACACAATCCGCTGCGCGCCAAACTGGCGGGCGACCTGAACCTGATGGCAGGTCGCCAACGTGATGCCCCAGGCACCATCGCGGCGTTGCAGATCAAACAGCTGGGGGCTCATCGTGGTCTTGCCGTGGGGCGCGAAAATCGAGCCGCGCTCTTCCAGGAACCGGCGCATCCAGTCGCTGTTGTGATGCAGGGCGTCTTGCCTGATCACCGCCAGCGGTAGCGGCAAATCCTCGCGCAATACGTTCCATCCCTGCTTGGCGATGTCCTCGATGGGCACCGCCCCGATCAGGCCCGGCATTCCTTTCACGCAGGCATCAAGGGGGGCATGGGCGCGAGTGGCCACTTTCTTGGTCAAGGCCGGACCCACGCCCTTGCGCTCGACAATCAAGCCGTAGTGCTGCGGCTCGCGATGGCGCGCGAAATCAAAGAATGTCTCGCGATACACCTTGCTCATGTCCAGATCGCAGCGCGCGGTCACGAGTTCGTCTTCAAGCGTCGTCGCCATCGCCACGATTTCGCCGGAGGGCGCGATGATGGCGCTCTGCCCGATCATCAGGGCCCCCTCTTCGCGGCCGCACTTGGCCGTGCCCACGACCCACGTGCTGTTCTGATACGCCCCTGCCTGCATGGCCAGGTGGTTGTGGAAATTGGACAAGCCATCCACCGCACCGTCGCCGGTGTGGTCATTGGGCGTGTTGTAGCCCAGCACGACTAGCTCCGCGCCTTGCAGGGCCATCACCCGATAGGTTTCGGGCCAGCGCCGGTCATTGCACAAGCACATGCCCACCACGCCGCCAAAGGCGTCCCATACGGGAAAACCCAGATTTCCCGGTTCAAAATAACGCTTCTCCAGATGCTGGGAGTCGCGGCCGGGTTGCGGCTCCACATGCCCAGGCAAATGGATCTTGCGGTACTTGCCAATGATTTCCCCGTCCGCACCGACCAGAATGGACGTGTTGTAGTGGTGCGTCTTGCCGTCTTCGACGGCCAGCTCCGCATACCCGATGTAGAAGCCAACGCCTAAGGCGCGCGCCTCATCGAACAACGGTTGCGTCTGCGCATTCGGCATTTCCGCCTCGTACCACGCGTCCAGCTCGGGGCCGCGTTCAATCAGCCAGCGCGGAAAGAAGGTGGTCAGCGCCAGCTCGGGAAAAACCACGAGTTCGCAGCCGCGGGCACTGGCTTGCCGAAGCAACGCGATCAGCCGCTTGACCACCGCTTCCCTGCCCTCTCCCTTGGCAATCGGGCCAAGCTGCGCCGCGCCGATCGTGATGTGCCGTGCCATCGTTGTCTCCGTGAAGGCGACCTGCATGTGGTCGCTGATGGCTGCATAGTCACCTTGATCAGAAGGCGATACAAACGACTTATACTGGCCCAGCCCATTAGCGGCACTAATCTCAGGCCAGACAATCGCCGGGATCAGGCAACGCACAATTTGCTGCACCGCGATGACGTTTTTTTCGCACCGTTTCGTGCCAATCCTGCACCACGCCGGGGAGCGGCCACCCAACTAACGAAGCAGATGATGAAGACGCGTTTCTCACCCTCTCTATTGACTTGGTTGCGCTGCTTCGAGGCCGTTGCGCGCTGCGGCAGCTTTACCCGTGCGGCGCAGGAACTTCACATCACCCAGGGCGCCGTCAGCCAGCAAATCAAGCAGCTTGAAGGTTGGCTTGAAGTGCCCGTGCTCCAGCGGTTACCGCGGGAAGTCCTGCTTACCGCGGAAGGCGAACGATTGCATCGCGTGGTCAGCGATGCCTTTCGCTGCATGGATACGGTGATCGGAGAAATCCGCCAGGAACGCATGACCGCGCCCCTGGAAATGATTTGCGCGCCCTCGTTCGCCATGCGTTGGCTGATGCCCCGCATGGGAGACTTTTTTCGATGTCATCCTGATATACCCCTACGCGTGCAGGCCGAAGTGCAGCCCCTGGACGACAAGCACCTTCCTGGCAAACACATCGACGCCATGATTTGCTTCACGCCCGCGCAGACGGCGCCCGCCAAGGGCGTGGCAATGCTTGATGAATGGATCTTCCCCGTCGCCAGTCCGGAATTCCTGGCAGCGCACCCCGAAATCCTGACCCCTCAAGACCTGCGGCCGAACTTCCTGCTGCATGACGACTCGGCATGGGCGGGGGCACCCGCCCTGATCGAATGGCGCACGTGGCTGGAACATGCCGGCGTGGAGTTGCCGGACTTGCACCTGGGCCAACGCTTTAACTTGTCGCAATTGGCGGTGGGCTCGGCCATGACCGGGCAAGGCATCGCGATGGGACGCGCCGCCATCGTTTTCGAAGACGTGCTGGCAGGCCGTCTGATCGATGTGTTCGGCATCTTCGCGCCGTCACCCGCTTCCTACTTCTTCGCTACCGCACACCAACCGTCCGAACAGATCGCCGCGCTGCAGGGGTGGATGCTTGCCGAAGCCGATGAATTCCGCCATCAACGCGATCAACATTTCGCGCAGCATGCCGCGGTTACCCGCCAGACCCCGTCCATGCAATTGCAGATACTGAACAACCGCAGTTGAGGTGGTGCGCCGCAGGAAATGCGGTGCGAGTATGGCCAAGCCGTTGATTTATCTAGGAAACGTGGCGCGGCAGGAGGGGCTCGAACCCCCGACCCCGGGCTTAGAAGGCCCGTGCTCTATCCAGCTGAGCTACTGCCGCGCAGTCTTTTGGCGCCCCGGAAGAGATCCGGGCGCCGCATTTTACCTTGTTGCGGAAAAAGGTGGGCGGGACCGATGCCGCCCTACTCTTCTTCGATATCCGCGTGCGTGGACACCCAGAGCACGATCGCGTCGTCCTTGCTCAGGCTGATCACCCGGTGCCCCATGCGGCTGTCTATGTAGAAGCTTTCGCCGGCTTTCAGGCGCGCGGGTTCGTAGAACTCGGTGTACAGCTGCACCTCGCCTTCCAGCACGTAGACGAATTCCTCGCCGCGGTGGCGGCTCCAGTCCTGGAATTCGTCGAACGAGCGCGCCTTGACTCGCGTGTGGAACGGCATCATGCGCTTGTGCGACAACGCGGTGCACAGCAGACGGTGGTCGTAGTACGGCGTTTCGTACTGGCGCCCTTCGCCCTGGCGGCTGAGACTGCGGCGGCCGGTGCCCATGTGCGCGTCGGACGCCGTGAAGAGTTCGGCCACGTCCAGGTCCAGGCCGGCAGCAATCTTGATCAGGTTGTCATAGGTGGGCGACAGCAGGCTGTTCTCGATTTTGGACAGCGTGGACGCGGCGACGCCGGTGGCCGCCGCTGCCTGCTTCAATGTCCAAGCGCGCGCCTGGCGCAGGGCTCGCAGCCGTTGTGCCAATGCGCTCTGTTTGTTGCCTTGCATCCTGTGTACCTTGTCATGCCCGCGTTGTGCGCTCCCGCCACCAGTCGCGCGCCTGGTAAGACCAATAGGTCAGTTGAACCGCTGCCGTGCCCAGGCTGCCCCCGTTCCATGCCAGTCCGAAGGGTTCGAACAGCTTGTAGCGCTGGGTGTCGCCCGTGATCCCCTCGGCCACGACGCGCCCGCCGATCGACGTGGTGTTCATGCCGTGGCCGCCGAACGCCGTGCAATACCACACGTCCGGCGCCAACAGGCCGATCTGCGGCATCAGGTGCCGGGCGTAGGCCATGCGCCCCGACCATGCGGTCTCGACGCGCAGCCCCTGCAATTGGGGGTAGACGGACAGCAATTCGCGGCGCAGGGACTCGGCCAGATCGGGCGGGTCGTCGACACGGGTGGTGATTCTACTGCCCCAGCCGATGCGCCCGCCATCCAGCACTCTGTAATAGTTGCCGGCGCGCCGGTCGTCGCCGATGGCCGCGGTGCTGCGGATGGCTTCCCGTACCCGATCGCCCAGGGGTTCGGTCAACATGATGTAGGTAGCGATGGGCAGCATCGCCCGGCGCAGGGCCGGCACGACGTCACCGGTGTAGCCACCGGTGGCCAGCACGACGGTGCGGGCGTCGACCTGCCCGCGCTCGGTCTGCAGGTGTTTGACCGCGCCGTTCAGGGCGGCGCCGATGACCGGGGAATCTTCATGGATGCGCACGCCCAGCCGGGCGCATTCGCGGGCCAGCGCGCGCGCGTAGTTCAACGGATGGAAATGGAACGAGGCGGGGTCTTCGACCCCCTGGTGGTAGACGTCCGACACCAGGCGCTCGCGCACCTGGCTGCGCGTCAGGAAGCGCACGTCGCGGCCGAAGTCGCGGCGCTGGGCATCGCACCACTGGTTCAGCGCATCGGTCGCTTCATAGCGCACCACACGCAGGCGCCCGTCGACCTTGTGCGCGTCGGCGATGGCCAGGCTGCGGATATTGTCGCGGATGATCTCCACGCCTTCCACGGACAGCCGGTACAGCTGCCGATAGTGGTCTTCGCTGACGTGCTTTTTGATGGCGTCGGCGCCGGCGGAGAACGCCGGCGAGACCGATCCGCCGTTGCGGCCCGACGCGCCCCACGCGACGCGCTTGCCTTCCAGCAAGGTGACGTTGCGCCCGCGGCGGGCCAGTTCCAGCGCGGTGGACAGCCCGGCCAGGCCGGCGCCGACCACGCAGACGTCCGTGTTGCAGGCACCCGCCAGCGGCGGATAGCAGGTCGCGCTGTCTGACAGCGTGCGCTTGTAATAGGTGTCGATGTACTCGGAGGCCATGCCGGTGGTGTCCGTGTCAGTGCAGGCTTGCGCCCTGCAAACCACCCGTCAGGCGCTTTTCCAGCCAGTTGGCCAGGCGCAGCAACGGGTAGCAGTAGATGAAATAGATGGCGGCGATCATGCCGTAGATGAACAGCGATTTAGCCGGGAACGTGATGATGAACACCTCGCCTTGCCGGGTCAGTTCCGTGATGCCGACCACCGACAGGATGGCGGTGCTTTTGATCAGCATGACGTAGACGCCGCTCATGGGCTGCACGATCAGGCGCATGGCCTGCGGCAGGATGACCAGCCGCAGGATCTGCAGAGGACGCAGGCCCAGGGTCATGGCGCCTTCGGTCTGGCCCCGCGGCACGGACTGGATGGCGCCCATGACGATTTCCGCCACATAGCAGGACGTGTACACGGACAGCGACACGAAGGCCGCGGTACCGGAATCCCAATGCAGCAGTTCGATGCCGGAACTGGGCAGCACGAAGTAGAAGATATAGAGCTGCACGAGGAACGGCGTGCCGCGCAGGATATGGATGTACAGGCCCAGTAACTGGTGGATGCCGCGGATGCGGTAGCTGCGGATCACGCCGATCACGAAGCCCAACAGCGAGCCCGCGATGATGGCCACGAACGAGATCTTCAGCGTCTCCCAGAAGCCTTTCAGCAAGAAAGGCAGCACGACGCCGGCGGTGGAAAGATAGGAATCCAGCATGCTTACCTCGCGTTCCAGGCCGGACCCGCCAGCCAGAGGCTCACGCCTCGGGACAACAACAGCATGACGCCGTAGATCAGCAAATAGCCCGCGGCGATGGTCAGGAAGCTTTCGTTGGGCACGATGCGGTCGCTGTTCATCTGCACGCCGGCTGCCACCAGTTCGAACACGGTGATCAGCGACAGCAGCGAGGTGTCCTTGATCAGCACGGCGGTCTGGCCCAGCAAGGGCGGCAGCGTATTGACGAAGGCCTGCGGCAACACCACGTAGCGCAGCCGCTGCTGATAGTTCATGCCGCAGGCCTTGGCGCCTTCTATCTGGCCGCGCGGCACCGACTCGATGCCCACGCGGATGATTTCGCTCATGTAGGCGGCGTGGTGCAGGGTCATCGCCAGGATGCCCAGCACCATCTCGCTCCAGCCGTTGGCGCCCGGGATAAGCATGGGCACGGCGTAATAGACCAGGTAGATCTGCACCAGCAACGGGGTAGACCGGATGAATTGCACGTAGGCCGCCACGGGGCGCCAGATGGCCGCTTTGGACGACATGTGCAGAAGCGCCAGCGGCACACCGGCCAACACCGACAGCACAAGGCTTGCGCCCGCGGCGATCAGCGTGTTGGCCAGGCCGGTGGCGAATTGGCCCGTGTACTGGCTGACGATGCGCCAGTTGTAGTAATCGATCAGCCAGTCCATGGGCGGTCCGGTCTCCCCGTAGCGGTGCTAGAGCCTGTTGACACTAAGAAGCCTTGCGCAGGCCAAAGTGATTAATGGTCTTTCTTCCAGTCGGTGGAGTACCAGTACTTCACCTGCTCGGGCAGCGTGTTGTCCGCGGTCTTCAGCGTTTGCCAGTTGTCCAGCCAGAACTTCAGGCGGAAAGCGTTGGGGCCGACGGCAAAGGCCAGCGGTTCGCGCACCATCACGCCGTCCAGCACGCGCAGGTTGCCGAAGTCGACCAGGAACTGGTTGGCGGTGGACATGGACATGATGCCGGCGTCCAGGCGGCCGCTGGACAGGGCTTGGCCGACCGGGGCGCTGCCGCCCGAGAACTCTTTCATGGTGGCCTTGGGCAACATCTTCTTGCCCACTTCGGCGTAGGTGCTGGCACCCAGCACGCCGACGTTCACGCCCGCCTTGTCCAGTTCCTCGTACGACTTGTATGGGGAATCCTTGGGCACGACGGCCACGGTCTCGGCATAGAACATCGGCGCCGAGAACAGCACCTGGGCCGCGCGCTGCGGCGTGGGCGTCATGTCGGCCGCCACCATGTCGGCCTTGCCGGACAGCAGCGCGGGCAACAGGCCCTTCCATTCATAGTCTTGCAGAACCAGCTTCACGCCCAGGTCGTCGGCCATGCGCTTGGCGACTTCCACCGCCAGGCCCGTGCGATTGCCCGTCTTGTCCATGAAGCTCATCAGCGGCCCCGAGGTCTGCACCGCCACGCGCAGTTCGCCCCGCTTGATGATGTCGCCCAGTTCATCGGCTTGCGCCGGCAGCGCCACGGTGGCGGCCGCCAGGGCGACGCTGGCCACGCCCAGCCATTGTTTGATTTTCAGCATTTCAATATCCCCTAGAGGTGGATGAAACCTTGTCATTCCGGGCAAAGCATGTGGTGTTGCCGCAAGGCCGGCAGCGCCCGGATTTAGCCGGACCGGCTTGCTTGGACTACAAAATCTTTTCCAGGAAGGCGCGCGTGCGCGGCTCTTTCGGATGACAGAACACCTCGTCGGGCGTGCCCATTTCCACGATGCGGCCCGCATCCATGAAGAGCGCCCGGTCGCCGACGTCGCGCGCGAAGCCCATTTCGTGCGTCACGACGGCCATCGTCATGCCGTCGCGCGCCAGGCCGCGCATCAGTTCCAGGATGCCGCCCACGGTTTCAGGGTCGAGCGCGGACGTTGCTTCGTCGAACAGCATCAATTTGGGGTCCATGGCCAGCGCGCGGGCAATCGCCACGCGCTGCTGCTGGCCGCCGGACAATTGGCTGGGATAGCGCTCGCCGTAATCCCCCATGCCGACACGGCCCAGCAGGTCGCGGGCGTAGCGTTCGGCGTCGGCGCGGCTGCGCCCGCGGACCACGCGCTGGGGTAGCGCAACGTTGTCCAGCGCAGTACGGTGTTGGAACAGGTTGAAGTGCTGGAACACCATGCCGACCTCGGTGCGCCACCGATTGACGTCGGTGGCGGGGTCTGTCAGCGACACGCCGTCCACGCGGATGGTGCCGCTGTCGATGCTTTCCAGACCGTTCAGCGTGCGCAGCAAGGTGCTTTTGCCGGAGCCGGAAGGCCCGACCACCACCATGACTTCGCCCCGGTTCAGCTGGCAATCGACGCCGTCCAGCGCCCGATGCGGCGGCTGGCCGTCGCGCTGGAAGGTCTTGGTGACTGCTTGGACATCAAGTAAAGCGTCTGCCACTGATGCACCCCGAAAGAGGTTTTCCAAACCGGTCCCGGGGCGGCCTCCCGAGAGAAGCGGCGCCTAAGCCGGTTAAGAAAAAAAAGTTTCGCAATTCTCGCTGGAGTTTCGTATAGTAAATTTTTTTCCAGAATCGCCACTTAGGCATAACCCTTAAGCGAAGACATGGGCTTCGCTGGCAATCCAAGGAACCGGCATGGACACCCCCCAAGACATCCTGCGCGCGCTCGGCCTGAACGCGGCCGCGCTTACCGGCGGCACGCTGACCGCACGCAGCCCGATCGACGGCGCCGAACTGGCCCAAGTGCACGAACACACGGTGGCGCAAGCCCATTCGGCCATCACCCGTGCGCGTCAGGCCAGCCTGGCCTGGCGCGACGTGCCGGCGCCGCGCCGGGGGGAACTGATCCGCCTGCTAGGCGAAACGCTGCGCGAGAACAAGACCGCGCTGGGCCGACTGGTCAGCCTGGAAGCCGGCAAGATCGTGGCGGAAGGCGAAGGCGAAGTGCAGGAAATGATCGACATCTGCGACTTCGCCGTTGGCCTGTCGCGCCAGCTGTATGGCCTGACCATCGCGTCCGAGCGCCCCGGCCACCGCATGATGGAAACGTGGCACCCGCTGGGCGTCATCGGCGTCATCAGCGCCTTCAACTTCCCCGTGGCCGTGTGGTCCTGGAACGCCGCACTGGCCATCGTCTGCGGCAATGCCGTGGTGTGGAAGCCGTCGGAAAAGACCCCGCTGACCGCCCTGGCCTGCCAGGCGCTCTTCGCCCAGGCGATGCATCGTTTCGGCGACGCGCCCGCCGGCCTGTCCGAAGTGCTGATCGGCGGCCGTGAAGTCGGCGAAGCGCTGGTGGATTCGCACACGGTGGCGCTGGTCTCGGCCACGGGTTCGACCCGCATGGGCCGCCAGGTGGGCCCGCGCGTGGCGCAACGCTTCGGCCGCGTGCTGCTGGAACTGGGCGGCAACAACGCCATCATCGTCGGCCCCACCGCCGACCTGGACATGGCCGCGCGCGGCATCGTCTTCGGCGCCATCGGCACGGCCGGCCAACGCTGCACCACCACGCGCCGTCTGATCGTGCACGAAAGCGTCGCCGACGCACTGGTCCAACGCCTGCACAAGGCCTACGCCAGCGCCCCCATCGGCAACCCGCTGGACAGCGGCAACCTGGTCGGCCCGCTGATCGACCGCGTGTCGTTCGACGCCATGCAAGACGCCTTGAAGGCCGCGCGCGAGCAAGGCGGCAAGGTCACTGGCGGCGAACGCGTACTGGCCGACGAATACCCCAACGCCTGGTACGTGCGCCCGGCCATCGCCGAAATGCCCGGCCAGACCGACGTCGTCTGCCACGAGACCTTCGCGCCCATCCTGTACGTGATGCGCTACAAGGAATTCGCCGATGCGCTAGCGCTGCAGAACGGCGTGCCGCAAGGCCTGTCGTCGGCCATCTTCACCAATGACCTGCGCGAAGCCGAGACCTTCCTGTCGGCATCGGGTTCGGACTGCGGCATCGCCAACGTCAACATCGGCACCTCGGGCGCGGAAATCGGCGGCGCCTTCGGTGGCGAAAAAGAGACGGGCGGCGGCCGCGAATCGGGTTCCGACGCCTGGCGCAACTACATGCGCCGTGCGACCAACACCATCAACTATTCGCGCAACCTGCCGCTGGCGCAGGGCATCAAGTTCGGCGAATAAGCCCCGCAAGGCTTGAAATACAAGGCCCCGCGCATTGTCGACAATGCGCGGGGCCTTGTTGCATGCGCGGCGGATGGCGCCATGCCCGCGCCGCATGCCATAGCGGCACCTTCTGATTACCGCCCGTTTATTACACCCTCTACATCCGATAAGCCTGCCTTACAAACAGTTTCGGCGCGCGATGCTACATTGCCTCGTCACAAGAAAAACACATTGCGCCCATGTCCCCTCGACGTCTCACCGCCCCCTCATTCCCCCTGCGCACCCTGACGGCCATCGTCGCCCTGGGCGCCGCAGGCTCAGCCGCCGCCGGCGTGTCGTACCGCCTGGACCGCCCATCCGCCGCCCCTGGCGAGACCGTCACCATCGAAGCGGTGTACTTCAATGAAGGCAGCACGCGCGCCAACTGGGAAGCGCCGCCAGAGCTCGTGCTGCAATGGCGCAGCCAGGACGGCCAGATCGTGCGTAGCCTGGCCAAACTGGCCGGCGACCGCGCCAGCTATAGCGTGCCGGTCAACAATTTCGCGCGCATGGCGTGGACCGCCGTCGTGCCCAGCACCGCGCGCGGCCTGCAAGCTGTCTCCATCGAAGGCCAACCCTCCATGATGGCGCTGGACGCCACCGGCCGCGACAGCGGCACGCTGGCCAGCACGCCCGCGCAAGGCCCCGTGGTGGATGCCCGCAGCGGCCAACCCGTGCCGCCTGCCGCCGTCACCGCCGTCGGCGCCTCGCCCGAAGGCGGCCCCGCGCCCAGCGCCGCGGTGGTCCCCACCGTCGCGCAACAAACGGCGTTCGACCGGTTCCGCAGCTCGATCTCGGAATACAAGCCCGTCTACTTCGACATCGGCACCCGCGGCCAAACCACCGCCCGCTTCCAGATCAGCGCCAAGTACCGCCTCTTCAGCCCCAGCGGCGACCGCCCGGCGACGTGGGGCGAGAACTTCTACCTGGCCTACACCCAGACCTCGCTGTGGGACCTGCAGGGCGACTCCATGCCCTTCATCGACACCACCTTCAACCCCAGCGCCTTCTGGCTGTCGGACAACATCTGGCAGTCCGCCAACCAGAACTGGCGCTTCGGCATGAACACCGGCGTCGAACACAACTCCAACGGCAAGGACGGCGAAGACTCCCGTTCGGTCAACGACGGCTACATCGAGCCACGCTTCCACTACCGCTTCGACGGCGGCAGCACCCTGACCTTCGCCCCCAAGGTCAAAGCCTACTTCGCCGTCGCCGACGAAAACCGCGACTACGCCGACTACGCCGGCCGCGTCGACTGGCAGTTGCGCTGGGCGCAAGACAACGGCGCCGTCGTGTCGGCGATGTACCGCCAGGGCGACCAGAAACGCCGCACGACCCAGCTGGACTTCGCATGGCCGCTGCAGCGTACGTGGTTGAACATGAACGGGTATTTGCACCTGCAGTACTTCAACGGCTACGGCGAAACGCTGCTTGGATACAACCAGCGCAACGAATCGCAGTTCCGGATTGGGTTGTCGTTGGTGCCGTAAGGCAGGCGCGGGGTGATGGGTTACGCGCGATCCGCAATGGGTTGCGCGTGATGAACATCCCGCGCTCCACCCATCCTACGGGTTTCGTCATATCCACCAATGCGGCGACGCCCCATTCAGGGCGCCCAGTCCGATCACCCCTCCTCCAGACGCGTTCAGCATCCGTCCACCTTCCCCCCCAAATGCCCATCGCCCGCCGCCCGCGCGGCAGGCGATGGGCGGCCCTGCAAGATCTTCCGAACTTGCGCTGAGGCCCCAACAAGACGCCAAGCACCCCAACCTCCCCCGCTGACGTCAGGCATGAACTGTCAGAGCCCGGGGTGGCGGCGGCCTGGGGGGTGCGGGGAGTCGATAAGCCCGAGGGAATCCGAAGGCAGCCGCCGTAGGCGGCAACGAGGATGACGACGGGGCAGTCCGGAGCGAAGGCTCCGGACCGCAATCGTTGACCCGCGCCCCCCAGGCCGCCGCCACCCCGGGCGTCAACAGAACCAACACCCACAACCAGCCAGCAAACACACACCACGCAGCGAACGTAAGCGTAAACTCCCCCAAAAAAAGCACGCGAAAAAACTCGCAAGGGGCCGGGGCATCACCCCCGGGAAAGACAAACAGCCATGTTCGCCGACCTGAACCACCTCTCGCACCACGCCGCCTGGCGCCGGCAATTGGAACTGCTGCTGGAATCCGCCGGCGAAGGCATCTACGGCATCGACCTGCGCGGCCGCTGCATCTTCATCAACGGTCCCGGCGCCGCCATGCTCGGCTACACCCCCGATGAAGTCGTTGGCCGCAACATGCACTACCTGATCCATCACTCCCACGCCAACCGCGCCCTGATGCCCGTCCACGACTGCCGCATCTTCCGGGCGTTCCGCGAAGGCCGCGGCGAACGCGTCGATGACGAAGTGCTCTGGCGACGCGACGGGTCCTGCTTCGATGCGCAATACGCCTCCTACCCCATCCTCAACGACCAGGAAGTCGTCGGCGCCGTCGTCACCTTCTCCGACATCACCGACCGCAAGCGCATCGAACGCGAACTGGAACGCCGCGTCGGCGAACGCACCGCTGAGCTCAGCGACGCCCACGACTCGCTACGCCGCCTGTCGTCACACCTGTCCAGCCTGCGCGAAGAAGAGCGCGCCCACATCGCCCGCAACATCCACGACGACTTGGGCGCGTCATTCACCGCCCTGCAGCTGGACCTGAACTGGCTGCGCCGCCAACTGGGCGCCACGCCCGCGCTGCAGACCCACGTCGATCGCATGCTGGAAGTCACCCAGACCGCGATGGGCGCCACCCGCCGCATCCTCAGCGACCTGCGCCCCGTCGTCCTGGACCACCTGGGCCTGTGGGCCGCGCTGGAAACGCTGCTGCAGGATCTGCAGGCCCGCACGGGCCTGCAATGCCGCTACCTGTGCCCGCCCGACACTGAACGCCGGCGCCTGGACCGCAACGCCGAAATCGCCGTCTACCGCATCGTCCAGGAACTGCTGACCAACGTGCAGCGTCATGCCCGCGCCCGCAGCGTCAGCGTCAGCGCCGCCTGGAGCGAAGACGGCCTGCTGCTGACCGTGGAAGACGACGGCATCGGCATGCAGCTGCCCGAAACGCCTCGCACCTTCGGCATCCTCGGCATGCGTGAACGCGCCCGCGGCATCGGCGGCGACCTCGCGCTGGACAGCGCGCCTGGCGCCGGCATGCGCGCCCGCCTGCGCCTTAACCCCCCCTGACACGCAATATGGCCCTGAACCTGCTTATCGTCGATGACCACCTGATCATCCGCCGCGGCCTGGCCCGCATCCTGGAAGAGGATCCGCGCGTCGCCCTCGTGCACGAAGCCGCCGACGCGCCGTCCGCCCTGCGCGCCCTGCGCCAGGCCCGCTACGACGCCATGGTGCTGGACGTGGCGCTGGGTGAACGCGACGGCCTGGACGTGCTGAAGACCGTGCGCGCCGACTACCCCGCGCTGGGCGTCGTGATGCTGTCCGTCTACCCCGAGACGCAGTTCGCCGTGCGCGCGCTGCGTACCGGCGCCCACGCCTATCTGAACAAAGGCTGCGACCCCGACGAACTGCTGGCCGCCCTGGTCAACGCCGCCGCCGGCAAGATGTACGTCACCCCCGCCGTGGCCGAACTGCTGGCCCAGACCGTCCGCCAGGACAGCTCACGCCTGCCGCACGAGCTGCTGTCCAACCGCGAATTCCAGGTATTGCAACTGCTGGTGGCTGGCCGTTCGGTATCGGCCATCGGCGAACAGCTGGCGCTGTCGGTCAACACCATTTCCACCTACCGCAGCCGCATCTTCGAAAAACTCGGCGTGCGCACGCTGGTGGAGCTGGTGGCCTACGCCAACACGCACCAGCTGGGTGCGCCGTAGCCGCCCGCGCACCAGCACGGCGCACGGCCCGCACCGCGTAGTAAAGGCACTACACGCATATCGTCGAACCCGGGATACCGGCCCTGCGCGGCCGGCCCCATGATGGCTCCAACCCAGTCTGGCCGGAGCCATCCCATGTCCCTATTCAGCAATCCGTTCGACGCCGACACCCGCCTTGCCTGCGGTTGCGGCCGCCACGCCTCGCAGGCTGAACACGAAGCCGCCCGGCAATCCGCCACGGATACCGCCGTCGAACAGGCGGTGATGCGCGCCCTTTTCCCGCAGGATGCGCTGCGCCGCCGCTTCCTGCGCGCGGTGGGCAGCAGCACGGCAATGGCGGCCATCGCGTCGATCTTCCCGCTGGCTGCCGCCCGCGAGGCCTTCGCGCAATCCGCCGGCCCGCTGGAAAAGCAGAAGCTGAAAGTCGGTTTCATTCCCATCACCTGCGCCACGCCCATCATCATGGCGCACCCCATGGGCTTCTACGCCAAGCAGGGGCTGGATGTGGAAGTGGTGAAGACGGCCGGCTGGGCGCTGATCCGCGACAAGGCCATGTCGGGCGAATACGACGCCGCGCACATGCTGTCGCCGATGCCGCTGGCGATCTCGATGGGCGTGGGCGCCAGCCGCGCCGTGCCGTGGACGATGCCTGCGGTCGAGAACATCAACGGCCAGGCCATCACCTTGTCGATGAAGCACAAGGACCGGCGCGATCCGAAGGACTGGAAAGGCTTCAAGTTCGCCGTGCCGTTCGACTATTCCATGCACAACTACCTGTTGCGCTACTACCTGGCCGAACACGGACTGGACCCCGACACCGACGTGCAGATCCGTTCCGTGCCGCCGCCCGAAATGGTGGCCAACCTGCGCGCCAACAACATCGACGGCTTCCTGGCGCCCGACCCCGTCAACCAGCGCGCGGTCTATGACGGCGTGGGCTTCATCCACACGCTGTCCAAGGCGATCTGGGACGGCCATCCCTGCTGCGCCTTCTCGGCCAGCAGGGAATTCGTGACGACGATGCCCAATACCTACCAGGCATTGCTGAAGGCCATCATCGAAGCCACCGCCTACGCCCGCAACCCGGCGCACCGCAAGGAAATCGCCACCGCCATCGCGGCGCCCAACTACCTGAACCAGCCGGTGACCGTGGTGGAGCAGGTGTTGACCGGCACTTACGCTGACGGGCTGGGCAAGGTGCTGACCGATCCCAACCGCATCGACTTCGATCCCATGCCCTGGCAGTCTTTCGCCGTGTGGATCCTCACGCAGATGAAGCGCTGGGGCCAGATCAAGGGCGACGTGGACTACCAGAAGGTGGCCAGCGAGGTCTTCCTGGCAACCGACGCCGTGCGCCTGATGCGCGAAGCCGGCCTGACCCCGCCCGCCGAAACGGCCAAGACCTTCAGCGTCATGGGCAAGCCCTTCGACCCCGCCCAACCCGAGGCCTATCTGGCCGGCTTCAAGATCCGGAGGACCTGATGCGGTCCGTGCAACACTGGCGGGCGACGTTCCTTTCCGTCGCCCTGTTCCTGGCTTTTCTGCTGCTGTGGCACGTTGCCACACGCCCCGACACGGGGGGCGCGACGGTGGACCCGGCCTACGCCGCGCTGGTCGGCAATGCCGCGGCCAGCGGGTCGAAGACACCCTTCCCCGGCCCCGCCGACGTCGGCGCGCAACTGTGGCAGCACCTGAAAGATCCGTTCTACGACCGCGGCCCCAACGACAAGGGCATCGGCGTACAACTGGCCTATTCGGTGGCGCGCGTGTTGACGGGCTTTGGCCTGGCGGCGCTCGCGGCCATCCCGCTGGGATTCCTGATCGGCATGTCCAAGACCGTCTACCGCGCCTTCGACCCGTTCATCCAGGTGCTCAAGCCGATCTCGCCGCTGGCGTGGATGCCGCTGGCGCTCTACACCATCAAGGACGCCGACACGTCCGCCATCTTCGTCATCTTCATCTGCTCGCTGTGGCCCATGCTGGTGAACACCGCCTTCGGCGTGGGCGCCGTGCGGCAGGACTGGCTGAACGTGGCGCGCACGCTGGAGGTGTCGCGCCTGCGCACCGCCCTGCAGGTGATCCTGCCCGCCGCCGCGCCCACCATCATGACCGGCATGCGCATTTCGGTGGGCATCGCCTGGCTGGTCATCGTGGCCGCCGAAATGCTGATCGGCGGCACCGGCATCGGCTACTTCGTCTGGAACGAATGGAACAACCTGTCTATCGCGAACATCATCTGCGCCATCTTCTTCATCGGCCTGATCGGCATGCTGCTGGATACCCTGCTGGCGCGCGCCGCGCGGCTGGTCAGCTATCGGGAATGACGCCATGAGCCAAGCTTTCCTGCAAGTACAAGGACTGGGAAAACGCTACCCGGGACGCAACGGGCAGCCCCAGCCGCCCGTCTTCGAGAACATCGATTTCACGATCGAACAGGGCCAGTTCGTCTGCGTGATCGGCCATTCCGGCTGCGGCAAGACGACCATCCTGAATGTGCTGGCCGGTATCGACGACACCAACGAGGGCATCGTCATCATGGACGGCCGCCAGATCGCCGGGCCCTCGCTGGAACGCGGCGTGGTGTTCCAGGCGCACGCGCTGCTGCCGTGGCTGACCGCGCTGCAAAACGTGGAATTCGGCGTGCGGTCGCGCTGGCCGGCCTACGACCGCGAACAGGTGCGCGAACACAGCCTGCGCTATCTGGACATGGTGGGCCTGGCGCAAGCCGCTGGCAAGAAGCCCTGCGAGCTGTCGGGCGGCATGAAGCAGCGCGTGGGCATTGCCCGCGCCTTTGCGATCCAGCCTAAGATGCTGCTGCTGGATGAGCCCTTCGGCGCGCTGGACGCGCTGACCCGCGGCACCATCCAGGATGAGCTGCGCGGCATTGTCCAGGAAACCCGCCAGACCGTATTCATGATCACGCACGACGTGGACGAAGCGATCCTGCTGTCGGACCGCATCCTGCTGATGAGCGCGGGCCCCTATGCCCGCATCGCCGAATCCGTCAGCGTGGACCTGCCGCGCGACCGGACCCGGGCCAGCCTGCACCACGAGCCCCGCTACTACGAAATCCGCAACCATCTCGTCGACTTCCTAGTCGACAAGGCATCCCACAAGGAGTGAATCCCATCATGATGTCCCGCGCTGAAGTCACCGAACTGATCGTCACCCGCAAGCTGGAAAAGAAGCTGACGTGGACCGCCATCGCCGAAGCCGTCGGCCAGAGCAAGGAATGGACCACGGCCGCGCTGCTGGGCCAGATGACGCTGACCGAGGAACAGGCCCTGGCCGCCGCGCGCGTGCTGGACCTGCCCGCCGATGCCGTGGTGCAACTGCAAGTGGTGCCCTACAAGGGGTCCCTGCCGACGTCGGTGCCGACGGATCCGCTGATCTACCGCTTCTATGAACTGATCAGCGTCTACGGCACCACGTTCAAGGCGCTGATCAATGAAGAGTTCGGCGACGGCATCATGAGCGCCATCGACTTCAAGATGGACCTGTCGCGCGAGGCCGACCCCAAGGGCGACCGCGTGCAGATCGTGATGAGCGGCAAGTTCCTGCCGTACAAGACGTACTGATGGCAGAGGCCCCTTCCGGGGCCGGGCCCTAGTCTTCCACCGCCAGCTCTTCCCAGGCCAGTTCGCGCGTGCGCTCCAGCGTTGCCGTCACCTGGGCGGCGGCCTCGCGCGCCGCTTCGGGCAGGTCCTGCCCGGTCAGCAACCTGGCCGTCAGGCTGGCCATGAACACGTCGCCCGTGCCATGCACGGACGGCGGGATGGCGATCTCGGGGTGGGTCACCACGCTGACCTTGTCCCGCGTCACCACCGCCAGCTGCAAGGTGCCGGGGGCGGCTGCCATCGGGGCAGCGCTGGTCACGACGATCCATTCAGGCCCTTGCGCGATCAATTCACGAGCGGCCTCCACCACGTCATCGACCGACGCCAGGGGGCGGCCCACCAGCAGTTCCAGTTCGAAGTGGTTCGGCGTCATGCCGTCGGCCAGCGGCACCAGCAAATCGCGGTATTGCGCGACCAGGCCGGCGTCCACATACAGGCCGTCGTTGCGGTCGCCCATCACAGGGTCGATATGCACGCGCAGGTCCGGGCGCGCCGCGCGCACCGTCGGCAGCCAGCGCGCCAGCAAATCGGCTTGCCCCGGCTGGCCCAGGTAGCCGCAGACGACGGCGCGCGCCACCTTGGTCACGCTGCGCTCGTCCAGCCCCTTCAACAGGCCTTCGAACCAATCCAGCGGCACCGCGCCCCCATGCAGCGTGGGGTAATGCGGCGTGTTGCTCAAGATGACGGTGGGCACCGCGATGGCCCGCAGGCCCGCGCGGCGGAAAATCGGCATGGCGGCGTTGTTGCCGACGTAGCCATAGACGACTTGGGACTGGATGGAAACGATGTCCACCTGCGCGGTGTAGGCGGGCAACGCTGCGCCCGGCGCGGGGGCAGCGGAGATTGCGGTCATACGGCGGGCTCCTGACGGGAACGGGTTGCCAGCCGGCGCAACGCCGGCTGTGCCTCATTCTAGGGCCATAACCGGCCCTAGTCCCGTCCGCCTTCCCGTCCGCCCTCTCGGCCCGCCGCCACCAGCCACCCCGCCCCATCCATCACCGCGTCCGCAATACCCGCCAGATGCGGCGCATAGGGATACGCCGCCGACGACACGATCTGGCATTGCGCCAGTTGCGGATGGGCGGCATTCAACAGGTATTGGAAGCCGCCCGCCGGCGACGGCACCCGCAGCAGCAAGGTGTCGCCCCGCGCCAGCCAGGCATCGCCCACCGCCCGGGTACCGGGCAGGTCGGTCTCCCAGTGCAGGGGCGGGTCGGCATCGCTGACGGCATGGTCCGGCGCCATCACCTCCAACAGGAAATAGTGGCTGGGCAACGCCCGCGGATGCCCCACTTCCGACAAGGCCAGCCGCGCGAATACGGCCGCTGCCGGGTTCGCGTCCAGCACCACCACCGGCGCGCCGGCGCCATGCCAGCGGCCCGCCGGCCGGGCCCGCGGCTGCAGGTCCTGGCTATTGCTCAAGCGCCACAGCGCAATCATGGACCGTTTCCTTCATCGATATTGACGAGCCATTGTTCGATCATCCCGGCGTGCCGCCCATGCTGGCATAGCGACAAGGGCACCCGCCCAAGCAGGCGTCGCTTGGGGCTGCACAGCCACTGGCGCGCCTGCTCGCGGCCGCCAAACACCAGTTCGGCCAGCCAGGTCACCCGCAACGCCCGGTACAGCACCCGCAAGTCCGACAAGTCCAGCCCCAATTCGCGTGACACGTCGCGAGCGCGCACCGGCGCCTGTTCGGGCACCAGCGGAAACCAGCGCCCCAAATCATCGGGATAGGTCTGCCGCAGCGCCTGCAGCAATGCGCCGGCGCACTGCAGGCTGGCGGGCGGCTGGGCATCGCCCAGCGCCAGCTTCAGCCGGGCATCCAGCCGCCGGCCGATGGCCGGCGCAAGCTGCGGCGCCGTCGCGTCACGGGGCGCGGGCGACGGCCGGGTTGGCCCCCGGGGCGGCCGCGGTTTGTTCAAACGCGGCATTGAGGGCCGCGCCATCGATGCTGACGGTACCGGCATTCAACAAGCCCTCCAGATAGGCCCGCGCGGCCAGTTCCTGACGTTGGGAGCGCAGCGCGGCGCGCAGCTCTTCTTTCACCTGATCGAACGGCGTAACGCTGGCCGGCCGCGAGGCTGACAGCTTCAGGATGTGAAACCCTGCCGCCGACTGCACCGGCGCCGACACCTCGCCCTCTTTCATCTGCTCGATCACCGGTCGCATCTCGGGCATCAACTGCGCCAACGGCACGAAACCGATGTCGCCGCCCTGTGCGCGCGACGTGTCATCGCGCGAGTAGCTCTGCGCCAGCGCCGCGAAATCGGCCTTGGGCGCCTGGGTCCGCTTGACGAGGTCCTGCGCCTGCTTGCGTGCCGCAGTGACCGCGTCGGCATCGCCCAGCGCGGCGGGCAGGAAGATCTGGCTGACCCGGTATTGCGCCGGCACCGCCAACTGCGGCTTGGCCCGCTCATACGCGGCTTGCAGATCGGCCTGGCCCGGATAGTCGTCCGGCGCCCGGCTGACCGATTCCAGATAGCTTTGCAGCACGATCCTTTCCTGCGCCGCCTGGAACGCGCGCTTGAGCTCTGGCTTGTCCTGCCAACCTTGCGCACGCGCCTGCTCGACCAACGCCTTTTCGGCCAGGCGGGCGCGCAGCCATTGGTCCAGGCCCGTCCGGTTTTCCTTCAACTGCTCGCGCGCCTGCGGCGGCATCGCCTGCAATTGGCGCAGCAGTTCGTCGCGATCAACCTGGACCGCGCCCAGCGTGGCGATCGCGGGCGGCCGGCTGACGGGCGCGGCGGCAGGTGCGCTGGCCGACGCCACTGCGGACGGGGTGGCGGACACCACCGCCTTGGGCGGCGCGGCCTCGCTGCTTTGGGCGTCTTTGCCACGCATCAGCGCGATGGCGCCGGCCAGCACGGCAATGAACAGCACCGCGGCAGTCAGGCGCAGCCGGTTGGAAGCGCTCAGGGACTTGGTCATGATGGAAACCTCTGTATGGCATCAACGCGCCGCCGGACGCGCATACATCCGGCGGCGCGCTGCGGGGGGCGCGTTACGCGGCAACCGTCGTTTCGGCCGTATCGGCCTCGGCGTCCTGCGGCGCTTCAGCGGGGGCGTCAGCAACGTCCTGGGCCGACGCATTGGCACGCAGGAACAGCAGGAATTCCTGCAGCAGGCGATCCCACAGTTCGGTGGTGGCGCGCAGATAGTTCTCCGACACGCCGCCGGCCACGATCACGTCCAGCTCCAGCACCAGGAACACGCCCTGCACCGACAGGCGGGCGAAGCGCTTTTCCACGTTCCAGCGGTCGGTCAGGCCGGCCGGCAGCTCGCCTTGCACGCGCAGCGCGCAGCTCAGCGTGTAGTCCAGATAGTGGCCTTCCTGCTGGGCCGGATTGCCCAGGCGGGCGGCAAAGCCCACGCCCTGGCTGGCGCTCAGCAACTGGACCATGCCGTTCTGTTCGGACAGGGTCACGCGGTAGCCCAGGGATTGCAGCAGCGCCTGCAGGCGTTCGGCGTTCACGTCGAGAATCAGGCTGGTTTCGGTCATTTCGGTATTTCCTGGATAAAGAAAAATGGCAATCGGAGGACAGACTACGGGTTGGACGTTGCAGCAGCTTGACTCCGCGGCACCTGCGCGTCGTACAGCTTGTCGCCATACGCCTGCGCCTGCTCTTCGAACTTGACGCGCGCCTTGCCCGCGAAAGGTTGCTTGAGCGCCAGGATGTCGCCGGTGCTGATGCGTTCATAGGCGGTGAGGATTTCCTTGCCCGCCTCGTACATGTCGCGGTTCTTGCCCACGCAAACCTTGACCTCCTCGTCGCGCTGCGCCAGGTTGCGGGCCAGCGTCTGGCGTTCCGCTTCCTTGGCGCGCGTCAGCGTCAAGAGCTCGTCGTACGCGCCCTTGAACTTGCCCAACTGCGCATGACTGGCCGCGATTTGCGCCTGGGCGCTTTCCATCACTGCGCCCTGCTGCTCGGCCAGCTTCTCGGCCTGCCCGCGGCTCTTGGCCAGTTGCCCGCGCAGCGACTCCAGTTCCTTTTGCGCGGCGTCGCGCTGCGCTTCGGCCGCGGCTTTCGCCGCATTGACCTGCGCCTGCTCGCTTTGCAATTGCTGCAGCTGCTGCGTGGTGCTGCGCAACTGGGCGCGCAGGCGCTCTTCCATGCTTTCGGCCTGCGCGCCGCCGGCCAGGCTCAGCCCGGCCGCGCACAGGGCCACGGCGGCGGCGAACCGCCGGCCGCGCCCCGCCGCGGGCGAATGGCGGGTTTCATCCCATACGATGTGCATGTCCATGGCCTCAGAACCTGGCGTTGATTTCGAACTGCATCGTGTCGATGGCCAAGGGCGCGCCGTAGATCTCCTTGGTGCTCATCCAGCGGAAGACGCCGTAGACGTTCTTCTCGAAGGCGTAGCCCGCGCCGATGTAGTAGCCGCGCGCATTCGTGCCGCCCTGGTGGAACGACGAATCGTTGAACGCGTCGGGCAGCGCATCCGGCTGGATGTACTTGTAGCCAACAAAGGCCAGCCAATCGCCCTTTTCCTTCAGGTCATACGACCGGCCCAGCGTGGCTTGCAGCATCCAGGCGTTGGGGCCGCTTTCGATGTCGCCGTTCTCGCCGAAGTTGTTGACGATGTAGCCCTGCGAGCGGCTGGCCATCTTGCTCTTGCTGTAGGCCAGGTTGCGGATGTAGTTGCCGTTCAAGCGCAAGCCCAGGCCGTCGAACACGCGCGTGTCCCAACGCAGGTTCAGGTCCAGCAAGTCGAACTTGGACGCCAGGCCCACGTACTGCGGCTGCGGCGTGTCGGCCGGGTTGAGCGGATTGGGCGCGATGTTGCGCAGCAGGAAGAGCGTATTGCCCTTCTGCATGAACGCCGGGCGCGACCAGTCGGTGTCGCAGTTCTCATCGCCCGCCCAAGGCGAGCAGGAGCTGGAGCGCTTGCCCGCGATGTTGTCGAAGTGGTAGTAGGCCAGCGCGCCGCGCAGGCTGTTCTGGTTGTTGATCTTCCAGTCGGCGCCGACCTGCGCGCCCAGCAGCCATTTGTTCTCGGTGCTGCCCTCGCTCAGCGACGACGAGTTCCAGCCGTTGTTCGCGTATTCGGTGGCGAATGCGCCCAGCGTGCCGAACAAGGTCACGTCGCGGCCTTCCAGGGGGTGCTTGAAGATGGCGGCGACCCCGTCGAAGTTCAGGTCGTTGGAGAAAAGCGTGTCGGTCGATTCGAAGGGGTTGGCGATGCGCCCGCCCGTGACGGTAGCCCACTTGGCGGGGCGGTACGTCAGGTAGGCCTGGTCCAGCCAGATGTCCTTCTTGCCCATGCCGCCGCCCAAGGTCTGGGAGGTGGACACCGGGCTGTCGTCGCTGCCCGTGGCCAGCCGGATGCCGGCCGTCCACGCTTCCGAGAGTTCGGCGCGCACACCCAGGCGCGCACGGATGCGCAGTTGGTTGCGGCGGTCTTCGCGCGTGTTCAGCATCGGCGGGTAACCGCCGTTGGTGTTGGGGTTGACGTCGTACGGGCCCTTGGCATTGAGCTTGGCGAAATCGGTGATTTCGTTGCTGTTGCCGCCGTTGTAGAAGCGCGACTCATCGCGCACGCGCACGTCGCCTTCCACCGTGATGCGCGACACCCAGTCGGGGAAGGTATTGGGCTGCGCCCAGTTCTCTTCCTTGGCCTGCACCATGACTTCGGCCTTGACCTCGTCGCGGATCTGGTCGCGCACGGTCTGCGGGATGTAGGGCACGCGCACGTCGCCGGCTTGGGCCACGGCCGCGCCGCGGTCGGGGGTGGCCTGGCGCGCGGTCTTGGCTTCGGCTTCGGCCTGCGCAACCAGCGCGTCGGCCTGTTCGGGCTTGAGCACGCCTTGCTGCACCAGCAGGCGGATCAAGTTGATGGTGGCGTTCTCGGACGGCGCGGGGGCGCTATGGGCCGGCAGCGCGGCGGCGCTCGCCGCGGCCAGCGCCAGCGATGCCGCCAGCCGATTCAGTTCGAACTTCATTCTGTAGTCACTCCGGGATCAGGTCTGTTCGGGATTTCAAGACGGCCGGCGGCCGGTCAGCGACGCGCGGATGGGCATGTTGGCCGAGGCCGGCGGGCGCTCGTCCAGGCCCGGCACGGCACGCAAGGCGGCGACCACGCGCGCGTCGACGTCGGCGTCGCCGCTGCCGCGGGTCAGTTCCACCCGGGTGATCTGGCCCGATGCCGTGAGCCAGATGTTGGCTTGCAGGCGGAAGGTCAGATTGCGGGTGCGCTCGTCTTCACGCAGGATCTTCTGCAGCGCGTAGGCGAGGTACTGGCTATAAGTGGCGTTGCCGGCGCGGCCACCGCCGCCGCCCGCCATGCCCTTGCCCTGCCCCGCGCCGATGTTGAACGCGTCGCTGCCGGCCTGCGCATCGCCGTCGATCTGCATCGGGTTGGCCAGGTCGTCGGCCGGGCGCGGCGGCGCTTCGTCCTGCGGCTTGGGCGGTTCGGGGGTGGGCTGCGGCTCGGGTTCGGGCGTGGCCACGGGTTCTTCCTTGGGCTGCTCGGGCTCCGGCGGCTTCTCGGGTTCGGGCGGCGGCGGCGGGGGCGGAGGCAACGGGATGATGGCCGTGACCTTGGGCGCATCGCGCCGGACGCCGGACATGTCGTTGGCCCAGCGCCATAGCGCGTAGGCCGCCACCGCCGCGGCCACCGCCACGGCCGCCAGCTTCAGCCAGCGGCGCGCCGGATGCGGGACGCGCGAGGAATCGGATGCGTGTTGCGGCATGACGTTGGTCCCGGCCCCTATTGCGGCTTGCCGGTAACCAGGCCGACCTGGGCAAGTTCCAGGCGGCGCAGCAGATCCAGCACTTCCACGACCTTCTGGTACTGCACGGCGGCGTCGCCGCGCACAATCACCGGGAAGTCGGGGTTCAGCGCTTTCTCCGTGCGCAGCCGGTCTTCCAGCTCGGGCAAGGTGACCGGATAGGCGTCCAGGAAAACCTGGCCGGCATCGTTGACGGAAATCGCCTTGGTCTTGGGCTGCGACAAGGCCATGGTGGAGCTGGCCTTGGGCAGGTTGACCTTGATGCCGGCGATCTGCGCGGTGGCGGTCAGAATGAACATGACCAGCACGACCATCAGCACGTCGACCAGCGGCGTGATGTTGATGCCGTCCACGGGCGCGTCGTCGTCATCGTCCTGGGATGCGGATACGGAAGCCATGGATGCTCCTTATGCCTCGGCGGGCGCGGGTTGCGCATCGCGCGCGGCCGGGCGGCTGGCCGCCGGCGCACGCATTGCGGGGTGGTGGGCGGCTTCCTGCGCCTGCGTCTCGCCGTGCACTTCGGCCAGGCGCGTCACGAATTCATCGACGAACACGCGCATGTCGGCGCTGACTTCCTTGTTGCGCGAGACCAGGCGGTTGTAGCCAAACAGCGCGGGGATCGCGACGAACAGGCCCATCGCGGTGGCCAGCAAGGCCGCGGCCATGCCCGGGGCGATGGCGTTGATGTTCACGTCGCCGGCCATGGCTGTTCCCAGGAACACCACCATGATGCCCAGCACCGTGCCCAGCAGACCGATGTACGGGCCACCGGCGATGGCGTTGGACAGCGAGCCCAGCTTGGCGCCCAGCGCCTGGTTTTCCTTGGTGCGCACGGCGTCCATCGACGCGCGGATGGCCTCGATGGTGGCGGCCGAGATCGACGTCGTGTCGGCGCCCTGCGCGCGGCGCGTGCGGATCTCGTTGACGGCCACGCGGTACAGACGCCACAACGAGGCGTGCTCCAGGCGTTGGGCCAAGCCGGCGTCGTCAGCCAGCATTTCCAGGCGCTTGCCGACGTTGGCGAAGGACTCCCGGAAGGCTTCATTGGCGCGCGCCAGGCGGGCCACGTTGCGGCTCTTCTTGATCATGATGATCCAGGACTGCACCATCATCAGCACCAGCACGCCGATGATGATCCAGGCGTCGATCGGCACCGCCTTGAGCAGGAAGCCCAGGCCGCCGAAGCCGAAGCCCGACTGCTCTTCGTCGGCGCCGTAGGCGACCAGGCGCGATTCCGCGCCCTGCGAGCTGGCGTCGGCGTAGATCAGCGCCGCGGGACGCGCCACCTTGGACAGGCGCACTTCGTCGATGGCGCCCACGAACGGCGCGTAGACCGGATGCGGGGCGGCAACGGGTGCGGCTTGCTCCGGCACCGAGCCGTCCGCAGCCGGCGCGGCGGCAGGGGCCACGGGCGCGGCCGGCGTGGGCACATCGCCACCCAGGGCGGCGGTCGTGCCAAGCGGCGGCAGGCTGGCGGCCAGCGACGCGGTCGCGCGGCCGTTCACGTACAGGTGGACCTGGCTGCCGTCGGCCGTCACGGCCAGGTGCTGCCAGGCGGCGGGCGTCAGCGGCTGGCCGGGCTGGCTGCGCTGGCCGTTCACTTCCACGAAGGGCACGCCCTGGTTGATACCGATCAGCAAGGCGTTGCCGGCGTCGCGGCGGGCGTAGATCAGTTGTTCGCCAGCCGGTTGGTCAGCTCTGACCCAGGCGCTGAACGTGAAGGCGCCCGCGGCGGGAATGGCCAGCGACGGGCTGGCGGGCAGCATCAGCGGCGCGGCGCCCGTGAACTGCGCGGCACGACCGATGACGCCATCCACGGCGGCGCCCGTCGGCGTCTGCCCGTGGTTGCTGTAGGCGGTGGTGTCGCGCGGCGGCGCGCCGGCCGCGCCGTCGAAGTGGTAGACCAGCGTGTAGTTGGGGTCGAACGTCAGTTGCCCATTGGCCGAGGCCGGCGCCTTCTGGTTGCCGTAGTACATCCAGATGTCCTGGCGCTGGCCGTCGGCCACTTCAGGCACGTCCACCCACACCAGCGCCATGCCCAGCAAGGGGTCGAAGGATTCCAGCTGGTGGTTCAGCACGGTCTGGTCGTCGGCCGCCACGAAGCGGATGTCGGCGCCCTTCTCGTTGATGCCGTCAAAGGTGAAGTTGCCGGTGTGCAGGCGCACCAGCAGCGGCGTGCGGCCGGCCGAGCCGCCCAGCGGCATGCCCTGTGCGGTGCTGTCGACGGTGATTTGCTTGCGGTACTGCCAGTCGGGCTGCCACCAGGCTTGGGCGGCGGACGGCAATACGCCGGCCAGCACGGTCAGTAGGAGCATCAATAAGCGTTGCATGGTCAAGACTCCGGGAAGAATGCGGTAATCGCGTGCGCTCAGAAGCTGGCGCGTACGCTGAAGTTCAGGCGGGGATCGTGTTTGCGGGTGTTGGGGCCGTCCTTGAGCGGATAGCCCCAGTCCAGCGAGCCGGACAGCCAATCCAGCACTTGCAGGCGGGTGCCCAGGCCGACGCTGGCAAGCGAATAGCTCGCGTCCTGTTCAGGCATGGGGTCGCGCAGGCGCAAGGTGGCGGCGTCGGCAAAGGCGTAGAAGCGCCATTCGTTGACGTTGGCGCCCAGCCAACGGGCGAGCGACGGCGTGCGCCATTCGACCGAGCCCAGCAGGCCGTCGTCACCGGTGCGCTCGGCAGCAAGGTAGCCGCGCACGCTGGTCGCGCCGCCGGCCGAGAACTGTTCGTTGGACACCAGGGCGCCCGAGGCCAATTGGAACGACCCGCGCAGGCCCAGTTGCCAGTCGCCGAACAGGTTCTGCGTGTGCGTGCCGTCACCGCGCAGCAAGGCGAAGCTGGGGCTGGCCCGATAGCGCTTGTCGTCGAATTCCTTCCAGCCGCTGCCTTGATTGAAGAAGGAACCGCTGGCGCCCACCACGGACAGGCCCAGGCTGCTTTGCGACGACTCGGAATAGCGGTAGCCGTTGTAGGCCAGCGTGAACGGCAGGTACTTGATCGGAACCTGGTCTTCGTTGGCGCCGAAGCGCGTGGACTCGTCGAACTTCTTGTAGTCCAGGCCGATGGACAGCGAATTGCTCCAGTCGCCTTGCGGTTCCATCGTGTAGATGGCGGACAGGCCGAAGGAGTAGCCCTTGCCCAGCACGTTGGTGCCGCCGATGGTGGCGACGTTGCTGTCGCTCTTGTAGCCCGAGAACTGCAGGCCCCAACGGCTGGAGAGCGGCATGGAATACGAGCCCGACCAGACCTTGGCGTTGTCGGTTTCCTGCGGCGCGGTGAAGAAGGTCAGGCTGACGGAGTGCCCCAGTTGCCACAGGTTGTCGTAGCCCAGCGACGCCGTGCTGCGCAGGCGCGTGGTGTCGGCGCTGTAGTCGTTGTTCAGGCCCAGGCTGGCGTGCCAGGGGCTCTTATCTTCGACTTTCAGGTCCACGTCCATCGTGCCCGGCATGCGGCCTTCCTTCACCAGCGGCACGACCTGGCGGCTGGCACCCTTGTTCAGGCCGGTCAGCTCGGCCTGCGCGCGGTTGAAGTTGGGCACCTGGCCTTCCTGCAATGCCGGCACTTCGTCGCGGATTGCCAGCGGGGAATAGTGCTGCGCGCCCACCACCCGCACGCGTCCGACCTTGGTCTCGGACACTTGCAGGAACACGATGCCGTCGGCCACTTGCTGTTCGGGCAGGTCCACATACACCGACTGGTAGCCGCGTTCCTGGTAGATGGCCTGCAAGGCTTCGCGCGCGGACTCGATGTCGGCCAGCGTGCGGTCCGGCCCCAGGTAGGGATAGACGGCGCGTTCGATGTCGCGGGCTTCAAGCACGGTGTTGCCACGCACGATGTACTCGTTGATGTTGACGCGGCGCGCGTCGGCGGCTGCGGCCGGGGCCGGGGCCGCTTCGGGCGCCGCTTGCGCCCACGCCGCGTTGATGGCGGCCGTCAGAACGAAGGCTTGCGGCGCGCGGCGCAATATGGCGCGCAACGCGCTGCCCCTACTTTCGAAATCATGCATAGCGATGCACTCGGTTCCTTGTGTGAAAACCGGTTGGTACCGGCCGCTGCCGTGCCGTGCGCTTCGCGACAATCCCGTTACGGTTTTTGCCTGCTATCCCGCGCCCACAGCTTCTGCTTGTTACTAGACGTACTGGGACACCCAAGACCGCGCGTTGTAAGAAAAACTTCATGAAAAAGAATCGGAGCGGCCGCGGCGGGGGCCGCCCGGCAGGAATTCTGGCCGGGCAAGATGACGGCGCTGGCATGCAAAGCGCAAAAAAAAAGCGGCCAGTGAATACTGGCCGCTGCATGACATTGCGATGACCGCCGGCGACTTGCCGGCACACCGTCACATCGTCAGCTTGCGCCGTTCCTCCTCACGCAAGGCGCCGGTCTCGCTGGCATTGAGTGGCCCCGCGCCCAGCACCTGCACGGCGCTGGCAGCGTCATACGCGGGCGCAGACGCCGACGGGCTGCCTTGTGGCGCCGGGGCGGCGCCGGCCACGGGTTCGTCGCCGTATCCCAGGATCTGCACGTTGATCACCGAAGGCTGGTTCTGGCGCGCCTGGCTTTGTGCGCGCTGCGCGGAGTCCTGCGCCGCATTGACCGCCGAGGTAGCCGCCGCGCTGGCCGAGGACAGCGCACCGGTGTTGACGGAGGCCGCGACCGGCACGCCCGCGCTGTCGCCCTGCGCCTGGATGTTGGCCGCGTTCACCACCTGCAAGGCCGCGATGTTCACGTTGCCCGACACCCGGATGCCGGCTTCGCCCGCATCAATGGTGCCCAGCGGCGCATACAGGTCCACGTCACCCGCCGGTACCTCCGGCAGCGGCGCCAGCGTCGCGATGCCCGCGCCCGTGCTGGGCGCGTTCGGCGACAAGGTCACGTTGCCGAACGCGTCGTAGACACGCTTGGGCGGCGTGTACAGCACCGTCGTCTTGGAACCGCGGCCCGCGTTGATGTCGCCCTGCGCCGACCACGCCGTGATGCCGCCGCCAAACGTCGTCATGACGCGGCTTTGGCCCAGCAGGATGCTGCCCAGCGCATACAGCTGGATGCTGCCCTCGCCCTGCGTGATGATGCCCGCCGATGCCGGCGGCGCGACGCCCTCCACGCCGAACACCTGCTGCCCGCCCGGCGTCATCAACTGGATATCGCCGCCGAAGGCGCTGCGGATGCCCGACGCGCCATACAGCGTGATGTCGCCTTGATACGCGCCCGGCGCCGTCTCCGGGAACAACGCGGCGATCGCCTGGCGGCCCCGCAGGTAGCTGCCGCTGCGCGGACTGGCCTTGTCGTTGTATTCCCGGCCGCCCGACCGCAGTTCGGCGAAATACACCTGGCGGGCGAAGATGCGCTGCTGCGCCGCCGGCAAGGCGGCAAAGTAAGCGCGCGCGTCGTCCGTGCTGCCGGCAAAGCCATAGCGCTGCGTCAACCACAGCAGCAGTTCCGCCTCGTACGTCTTGAAAGCAAGGCCCTGGTCCACCAGCGGACGGCTCGGGTCCGCCGCGTTGGTCGGGTCCAGATACCGCGCCAGGAAGCCCGCGTAGTCCGGTCCCTTGGCGCCCACGCCCGCCTGCACGGCGATCGATGCGCCGGGACGATGGTCGCCCGGCAGCACTGCGCCCAGGCTGTTGATCGACGCCCGGTCGCCCATCAGCACATGGCGGCCGGCGGTGACTTCCAGCGTGCCGGGGCCGGCCACCTGGAAGGAACTGTAGAGAATGTCACGGCCCGCCGACACCCGCGACACATCCAGCGCATCGCCGTGCAGGAACAGATTGCCGGACGAGGTAGCCGAGGCCACGCCCGCGGCAAAGTAGTAGCCGTTGGTCGTCGGCACGTTCAACTGCGCGCCGTTATCGGTGCCGGAGGCCACGATGTCGCGTCCGGCCATCATCCACACCGGGCCCGCGGCCTCGTACCAGGTCTGCCCCAGGTTGGGGCCCGCGATGATCGCCAGCGTTTCACCGCTGCGCAACCCCACGATATCGCCGTCGCGGGCATACAGGCGCGTGACCTGGCCTGACCCGGCCGCGCTGGCCGTGGGCGCATCGAAGTAGAACAACGGGAAGTGCGTGTTGCGAGCGCCGGTGATGCCGTTGGCGCCCTGGTTGCCCAAGGTGACGGCACTGGTGGCCTGCGAGGTATAGCCCGCGAACGCCGGCGCCAGCACATTGGCCACGCTGGCCGGATCGGCCCCCGAACGGTTGATGGCGTAGCCGCCCGCGTAGATAGAATTGCCCGCCAGCAGCTCGAGCTGGCCGCGCGCGCCGGGCGCCAGCGTCAGCGAATACGGCAGGCCGCCGTCCTCGGCGTTCAGGTAACCCGCCGAGACGCCCGCGTAGATGCTGCCGTCATACGCGGTGGCGCGCAGGATCGAGGGGTACAGATAACGTGCATCCGACGCGGACGTGTTGCGGCCGGTCTGCAGCGCCAGGCCCTGGGCGCTGTGCGACGTCTGCCGGCTGGGCGTCAGGTTGCCGCCCGCGCTGGACAGTTCAATGGCGGTGTTGGCCGTCCACATCGAAAACCAGCTGTAGCCGCCGCCATCGATCTGCGTGCCGTCGCGCAACCGGAACGGCGTGCTGTTCTGCAACGCGACACGGCCGGGATCGCTGGCGCCGCCCACTACCAGGTCGCCACGTGTGTCCACCCGAATCACCGCATCGCCCGGAATCAGCGCCAAGCCGCCGGTGGCGCTGGCCAGCGAGGATTCATAAGGATCGTAGCCGCGGCTGTCCTTGGCGTCGCGCAGGGCTGGCTGGCTGCCATAGCGCAGATCCAGTCCACCGATCGCGCCGCCCGCGAACTGCACACTGCCGCGCAGGTTGATCAGCGCGCCTTGCATGTCGATGGCGGGATCACCGTAGTACGGCGTAGGCCCGGAGGTCGACGACACGGCGCCTCGGGCATTCTGCGTGGGGTTGAGCGCCCCGCCGATGCGCAGGTCTATATCGCCGCCACCGGTCAACGTCATGCCGCCGTCGGCCGCAATGCGGCCGGTGCTGCCCACCGCCACGACCAGTCCCTGGCTGCGCGGGTTGCTACGCGAACCGCGCGCCTCGATGTTGCCGGCATCGCCGTCGGTGCGCACGCTGACATTGCCGCCGCCCAGCGCGCCAAAGCCGGTAAAGCCCACCAGCAACGGCGTGTTGTCCTTGAAATCCGACGGTGCCTGGGTGTAGCTGCCAAAGTTGATCCACCATGCGGTTGGCGTATCGCCCCCGTTTGCGCTGCCCGTCCCCTGGCGCCATAGCCAATTGCCAACGCCCACGCTGGCATCCACCCTGCGGGCGTCGTACGTGCTTTGCGCGGTCAGGCCCCACGCGTCGCCGCGCAATGCGCCGCCTGCGTACAGGCTGAGGTTACCGCCGGCTTCGGGATACCAGGCCTGGTAGCCGCTGCCTGCCGTCACAAACGGTTCATAGGTCGCCGCATGGTCGTCGCCCAGCACCGTGGCGCCGAAGCGGCCGCGCGGCAATTGGTAGGCGGACGCAATGTTCGCCGACTGCGTACCGGCGGTGTACACGCCATAGGCCGACATCAGGCTGATATCGCCCCCCGCGTTCAGGTCCAGATCGCCGGTGCCGGTGCGCAGCACGCTGAAATTCTGGGTATGCGGCGTCACCGACACCCCGTTGGCGTCCCCGCGCTCGCAGAATCCTTCGATCACGTCGCACAACCAGGCCATATCGTCCGGCACCGGCGTACCGGGCTCAAAGCCTGACTGCTCGGCGTCCGGCCCCCAGACCCACCCGCCGCCCTGAACCAGACTGGCGTTGTAATGGGTGTCCGCCAGCGTCAACTTGCCGGCGGTCGGCCCGGTCAGCACCCGGCGCGGATCAGCCGCGTCCAGGTCGGCGCCGGCTACCAATTGCACCGACCACGACTGGCTGCCCGCGGGCAGCATCTGGGCCACGGCCCAATTGCGCCGCTGGTCTGCGGACGTGCCGGGCCGCAGGTCCACATAGTCGGTGCCAGCCGGGAATACCAGCTTGGTCTGCGACGGAATGAACGCGCCTTGCTTGAGCGTAATGGTGCCTTCCATCAGCAGCACGTTCGGCTCATAGCCTTGCGTCGTGTACAGATTGGGCAGGGCCACGTTCGCGGGCCAAGTGAACGACTGCAGCGACGTGCCGCCGGCCAGCAGCGTGCCCGCCCCGAGGCGCGTGCCGGCGGGCAGGTCCACCGCCTGGCTCAGCACCGTACCAGCGCCGTACAGCAGTTGGCCGGACGCATCACGCACGTCGCCGGACAGCACCGTGCCGCTGGCCAGGGACAGCTCCTGGTCGAGCGCGGCCTCCACCGGCAAACGGGTGCCCGCCGCCAGTTTCACGGCCTTCAGGGGCAAGGGATAGTTCAGCGTCTTGCCGCCGGGGAACTCGGTGCCGTCCGCAAGCGTGACGCCGCCGCGCGGCAACACCACGTCGCCGCCAAACGGCTGCACGCCGGGCGTCAGCACCCAGCCGTGCTCGTCGTCCGGCGTGGCGGCCGGCGGCGCGAAGCCGTCGTTGATGCTGCCGTAGACATCCAGGTTGCCCTTGGCGCGCAGGATCAGCGCGCCGGCCTCGCCCGAGCCGTATACCCCCGTCAACGGCGTGCGCGGGTTCACGCCTGCGTAGCGGTAGCGCGACAGGTCCAGGTCGCCCTGCACCACCAGATCGCCGTCGGCGGTCTTGCTGACAATTTCCACGCCCGGACGCAGATGGAAAACGTCACGATAAGTGGCGTTGTTCAGGCCCGCCAGCTTGCCGTTGATCAGGTTGCCATTGACCACCGCTCCGTCCATGAAGGCGGTGCTGTCGTCGTGCTTGGCTTGCAGGTAGGCCTGATTGATGATCTGGTAATCGCGGCCGTTGGTCCGGTCACCCGGATTGCCCACCTCGGCATCGTCATAGCGCTGCATGGCGGTCAGCGTGATCGACTTGGCGCCGTCGATCGCAAGCGGGCCGCGCGCCTCGATGGCGATGTCGCCATAGCGGGCGGCGGACCCCGGCGCCCCGCCGCCGTTGATTTCCGAGTTGCCGGAAGCATCGATGCGCGGCGCCAGCAATTCCAGCGTGCCGCGTTGCACGCCGTCGAGCTGCCCCGCCGCGGCGGTACCGTGGCGCAGGTCGATACGCGCGCCGCTGGCCAGGGTCAGCACGCCTTGGCCTGAATTCAGTTCCACCACCGCGCGGTTCGGGGCGTCGATGATCTTGCCGTAGCTGTCCACGCGCAGCACCGTACTGTGCGCATCCAGCACCGACGTCCCCGACAACGTCAAGCCGTCGCGCGCCGCCAGGCGGATGCGGCCTACCCGCTCGCCGCTGGCGTCCACCCGGCCCGCCACCGTCAGGCTGCCGCCGTCGATCGACAGGTTGACGTCGTTGGCGCGCAGCGTGTCGCCGACCGTCAAGCTGCCCTGCTTGATCTGGAAGCTGCGCGCCCCGAGCACGCCGCCGTCGTTCAGGCGTTGATTCAGCGCGTCGAAATCGGCGTTCAAGGCGCCCGCCGCCCCCAGCCGCTGCGCGCGGATGTCGATGCTGCCCGCGCGATACGGCACCGCGGTGCCGCCGGCGTCGTAATGGCCCGAGCTGGCGCCCAGGATGCGGCCCAGCAGCTCCACCTGGCCTGCGCCTGGCGCCAGCGCCACGGCTCGCAGGCTGCCCGCGTTGTTCTCCTGGGCCGACAGATCGATCACCGAGCCAGCCTCTTGCCGGATGCCGCCCTGGCTGCTTTCCAGGATCAGGTCGCCGCCCCAGCTATAGCGCGACACGTCGTTGAAGGCGATAGCGCGGCCGGCCACGTCCAGTTGCGACGTGCCGCTCAGCACCACGCTGTCGCGGCCTTGCAGCGTCAGCTTGCCGCTGGGCAGCACGATGGCGCCGTCCACGCGCACATTGGCGCCCGCCAGGCTCAGTTCCGCGCCCAGTTCCTGCAAGGTTGCCGCTTGCGCGCCCGGCAGCGCCGCGACGCGGACGTCGCCCCCGGCCGTGATCTTGTTCACGGACCCCGCCCAACCGGTCAACAGCGGCGTGTTCAGGTCGAGATTCCCGCCGCTGTAAGCGTAGCCGCTGCCGCTGGCATACGCGCCTTGCGATTCATATACCGCCAGGCTGCCACGGTGATTGGCCGTGATGCGTTCGCTGGCGTTCAGGTTGACGCTGGCAAAGCCCAGGGTCAAGCGGCCGTTATCGTCCAACCCGCTGGGCTGCGCGCCCTGGCCGTAGCCGAACTCGATGCGTTCGGCCTCGACGCGCAGCACACCGTGGCCCGTGCCGGCCCCGCCGGCCGCCACCGCCCCAGGCGCCTGCGTGGCGCCGTTCCAGATCAGGTTCTGGGTGCGGATGCTGGCCTCGTCACCGGCCGCACCGTAGCCGTAGATGGCCGGCGTGCCCAGGGACAGCGTGGACAGGCTGTATTTGCCCGTGAGCGGGTCGCGCGTATCCAGCGCGACCGTGCCGTAGAAATTCATGGACTCGCGCGCCGTCAGCGTCAGCCGCTCCAACGCCGGGGCGCCGGTGCTGGTGTCGCCACGCAGCAGACGGCCCAGGATGTTCTGGTTCAGCGTCAGCCCGTTGGGCAGCACGCCACGCGCGGCCGCCTGCGCCAGCGCGTCGGCGGTGCCCGCGTTGATCGCCCCGACCGCCAGCGTCAGGTTGCGGGTGCCATACAGCACCTGTTCGCCCAGGTCGAACGTGCCGTTGGTGGCCGCGGCGATCGTGCCCCCGGAATACAGCCGCGTCACGCCCTGGCACGGCAGCGCCGCGCAGGTGCCGATGCGGATCGCGCCCGTGCCCAGCGCATCGGGCGCCAGGACATCCAGGCGGCCGTTGGACACGGCCAGCAACCCCCTGCTGCCGGGTTCGAACGCGTACCCGTTGGTGGAATCCACCGACGGCGCGCCGCGGCCCAGCGTCGAGATGCCGGCACCCGCTTCAAGCTCGATCGTCCGCGCAGAAATCAGTACCTCGGGCGCCGCCAGTTGCGCGCCGGCGCGCATCACCACATCACTCGCGTCGCCCTGGAAGGTATAGAAGCGGCCACCCTGGCCGTACATCACCACCGGCAACGCGCCGATCACCAACCGGCTGGCGCCCATCGCCACCAGCGCATCGGCCTGCACTGACGCGCCCGCAAAGCCCGCCGTGGGCGCCTGGCCTGCCGCCAGGATCTCCACATTCGAACTGCCGCCGCTAAGCGCCACCGCGCCGCCAAAGCCGCCCTCCGCGGGCTTGAAATCGGCCAGGCCGTCAAAGCGCAGCGCCTGCCCGTCCTGCGAACCGGCATGGATTGCCAGGCGCAGGGTGCGGCCGTCGGCCGGCAGCATCGCGCGCGGCACGCCCCGCGTGGCCGCATCGGCGCGCACAAAGCTGGCGTAGCTGGTCTCGTTGTATTGCGAATAGGTGCGCAGCACGTTGGCCGGCGTCAGGATCACCGGGGTCGCCAGGCTGTCGGCCACCCCCGTACCCGCAGTGGACAGCGTGCCGTTGGCCGCCCACGACAGATTGCGCATCTGCGTCGGCGCCATAGCGGCGCCCGGCGTCGCGCCGGTATTGATTTCAACGCGGAACGCGCCAGGCAACAACGCATAGGTGGAAGGCATCAGCGTATAGGTGCCTGCCGGCAAGCCCGGCACGCCCGCGCCGATCGTGATGCTCTGGCCCAGGCCCGGAGCCGAGGCGCCGGCTTCGCCGCCGACCGGCGCATAGCCCGGCTGCACGCCCGGCACAATGGCATAGACCGGATTGGCCGCCAGCCCGGGCAAGGTGAAGCCGCCCTTGGGATTGTTGCGCACCAGCGGGGAATAACGCGCGTCGGTCGAGCCGCCGCGTCCGGACACGAAGCCCGCGCCGGTCAGTTCACCGCCACCGGACAGGTCCAGCACCGATCCCGGCAGCGCGTCCACATCGCGGAACCCCAGCGTGATGCCCGTACGCAACGACGCGCCGCTTCCCGAGCCGGTGGCGCCGCCGGCGCCCACCAGGGAGACTTCCGCGCCCTTGAACTTGTACGACACGCCATCGGTCGTGCCACCGTAGGGCATCAACAGCCCCGCGCCGCTGACCGAGGTCACGCTGCCGGGCAACAAGGTCAGGCGCTGCGTGCCCAACACCGAACTCACGTCGCCCAGGACAATGGCGCCGAGCGGCGCACGCACCACACCGCCCTGCTCCACGTTGGTTGCCGCCAGGCGCAGCGAGCCAAATGCCGAATACGGCACGGCTGGCAACGGCGCGGTGGCGTCGCCCGACCGGCCCACCCGCAGCGTGCGGGTCGGATCGAACACATTGACGCCGGATACCGGATTGCGGGTATAGCCCGCCAGCACCTCGGCCTCGGCGCCCGTCACCGGATACAACTGCGCGGCGGTCAGGTCCAGATCGCCTCGCGTCCACAGCCGGGTGCGCGGTTCGCTGTCGTTGTTCAGCAAGAAGCGCAGGTCGCCGCCGCTTTCCAGCGTCACCCGGTCAAAGCCCGACCGCGCCACCGCCAGGGGGCCGCCCACGCTGCGGTTGATGCTGCCCTGGGTGCCGAACGACAGGCTGTTGCCCACTTCCAGCAGGTCGGTGGCGCGCACCGTGAAGACGCCGTCTCCCACCGACGGCGCATCGCCAAACAGCACGCGTGGCCGAATCATGCCGTTGGTGGCGTAGTACTTGCCCGGCCCGGACAGGCGAACCTGTGAAGCCGTCAGGTTCACGCGTGTTGCCGGGTCGGCATCCGGCGCCAGGGAAAACGCCCCGGCATACAGCCGCAGGCTTTGGCGCAGCGTGATATCCACCGCGCCGTCAAACGACATCAAGCCATTGGACAGCAGCCCCAACTGATCAAAGCCCCCGCCCGCCAACAGGCGCGCGACGTCCAACCGGGCCTGCCCGTAGCGCAGCGCGTCGGCCGCCTCGCCCGGCAACACGTCCGAGGCCAGGGCGTTGCCGCTGCCTGCCGCCAGCACCAGTTCCCGCGGCACTTGCACCTCCATGCTGGACGGGTTGTCACCCGCGCCGCGGTACAGCGGCGTTTCCAGCGCGATATCCAGAGCACCACCCGCGGCGTTTGCGCCGCCGGCGCGCGCGATGAAGGCGCCGTCCAGGAACAGGCCGTTGTAGGAACTGAGCGCGATGCGGCCGCCGTTGCGGTCCAGCTGCAAGGGGCCCACCCCGTTCACGTCCACGGTCGCAGTCGAACCGGACGCGTCCAGCACCGCGCCCGGCCGGATGATGACGTAGGCGTCAGAAGCGGTTGCCGTGGCGCGGTCATGATTGATTTCACCGCCGATCACGATGACGCCACCCGCGTCCGCCACGCCATAGCGCCGGCCCTGCGCGTCCACGCCGGTTTCCGCGCGGCCGGCCACGTTCAGCACCGCCTGCTCACCAATCCAGATCGACCGGTTGTGCACCTGGCCTGCGGCGGTCTCGATGGACTCTGCCACATCGATGTCGCCCATGCGTAGTTGGCGGATATCGATCTTGCCGCCAGCCGCCGTCAGCGCGCCCAGCACCGTGATCTGGCCCGCGCCGCGCAGTTGGATCGACTGCCCCGGGTCCACATTGATCTGCGCGCCACGGCCGACAAGCAACGCCGCATCGGCGTCCGCCCCCGGCAGCGACAGGCTGCGGCCGCTTTGCAGCGACAGGCTGGCGCCGCGGCGGCGCGTCACCGTACCCGCCACGGGGTCGTGCAGGTAGACGGGCGGCTGCCAGGTTTCCAATGCCGCACGGGCCGGCGCGCCTGTCGCGAGCCCCATCGCATCACTCACCGGCCGGTACACCGGCATCGACACGTCGATGCGCGCGCCCTCAGCCACGGAGGCGCCGCCGCTGCCGGTGATCTCATAGCGCGAGAACCCCTGCTGAAACAACGGCGCCGCCAGCGCCAGCACGTCGTCGCCGGCGTCAGACGGTTTGGCGCCCAGCACGACCTTGCCCGCGGTCACGGCCAGCGTGCCGCCGCCCTCGACGCCGTAGCCCCGCAGTTCCGCGTCCAGCACCAGCCGGCCGCCGGTGGCGGTACCGCCCGCCACCGCTTCCACGGTCACGTTACCGCCCTTGCCGCCCGTGACGTTGCCCTTGGCGCGCAGCGCGGCGCCCGAACCCACATCAATCACGCTGCCGGCTTGCAGGTCGATGTCCAGGCTGCTGCGCAGCGACACGCTGCCGCCGTTCAGATATGGCATGGCGCCGGTCTGCCCTGGCGCCAGCGCCAGGTTGGCCCACAGGCCCGACGTGTCCAGGCGCGCCCGTGCGCCCAGCGTCAGCCGGTCGTCGGCCAGCCCGCCGCCCGCGTTCGCCAGGCCCGCCGTCGTGTCGGCCATGCCGCTGGGCGTGGCCTGCCACAGCACATTGCCCAGCCGGATGCTGCCGGCGTGGGCCGTCAGCGCGGCGTCCACCGCGAGGTTATTCGCGAACAGCGTGATGTCGCCCGCCGGGGCCACCGTCAGGTCCGATTGCACCGCAATGTCGTCTGCGGCGATCTTCACGGCGCCCAGGCCAAAGCCATTTAGCCGCGTCGTATCCAGATGCAGGATGCCCCTGCGGTCCTCGGGCAGCGCCGTGGCCAGGTCCAGGCCGGCGGCAACTGCCGCCACCCGGTCGGACAGCACCACCTGATCGACCGTGCCGTCGCTGCGCCCCAGCGCGTACTGCAGCGCACCCGTCGCCTTGCTGTAGTACGGCGTATAGGTGCCCACCACCAGTTGCGCGCCGCGCGCTACCGCACGCTGCGATTGCTGGTAGCCATCCAGGCCGGCCTGCGCCGCGGCATTCTGCCGGTCGCCCTGGAACGTCGTGCCGATCAGCTCGCCTTCCAGCACGGCACTACGCGTGCCGATCACCAGGCGGCCGGCATCGCGCCCGACGGTATAGCCGGCCTCAAACCGCTCGCGCGGCGCGATCAGCGGGTTGTAGAAATAGCGCGTCTGCCCCCAGCGTTCGCTGTTGGCCTCAAATCCCTTGTACAGCCCCGTATAGGCCAGGTCGCCCGGCGCCCGCGTCACCTCGTACAGCCGGCCATCCACCCCGCGCAGCCAGCTTTGGCGGACCATGCCGTCCTGCACGTCCAGCGTGCCGCCCGACAGGTTGATCTGCGAGCCGGCCCGCGTCACCACGTCGCCGCCGGTGAATTCAACGTTGCCGCCCTGCGCCATCCACTCGTAGACGGCATGCCCCTGCGTGCCCAGATAGCCGCTCACCTCCAGCAGGCCGCCGGCCGTGTACCAGCGGTCCGTGGCGTAGCCGTTCGTACCCGCCGGCACCAGCACCAGGTCTCGGATATCGACCCAGACGTCGTTGTTGTTGAGCTTGCCGCTTTCCCGGTTGACGGGCGCATCGCGCTGCTCGTTGCCCTGCACGTTGATCTTGAGATTGTTGTTTTCCATCGCGACGGGCACGCCCACCGCGCCCGACACGTCCAGCACCGCGCCATCGCGCAGCAAACTGCGCTGCGCGGCCTGGACGGCGATCTGGCCGCCGGTGGCCAGCGTGATCGAGCCCGCCGTGAAATCCACCGTGCCCGAGCTGCTGATCTCCACCCGCGACAGTTCTCGCCGGTCGGCCCCCGCCGCCAACAACGGCGAATCGCCTTGCACCGCCGGCGGCACGCGCAGGCCGTCGCGCTGGCTGTCCAGCGCCAGGGTGCCGCTGCGGTCCAGCAGAATCGCCGTGGCGCTGTTCTCGGCCACCGTGATCCGGCCGTCCGCGCCCGTCGCGGTCAGGTGCACCGTGCCGCGCGTATCGACCGACGTGCTCGACAGCACCACGCCGCCCTGCACCACGTCGCCACCCGTCAACGTCACGTCGCCCGTGGCAGCCTGGATCAAACCGGTGTTCACGACGCGCCCCGGCGTACCCGCGGGCGTCACCTCATTGCCCTTCGTCGTGGAGACGAGGTTGCCCGATGTGCCCTGACCGCGCTTGATCACGAAGCTGTCGCCAGCCGCCAACAGCGCCTGACCGCCCGGCGTGTCGATCGTGCCGGCGTTCGCGGCTTCTTTGCCCACCAGCAGCACGTAGCCGCCGCCCGCGGTCGAAGTTGTCGGCGTCGCGGTGCGTATCACTGCGCCCGGCTGCACCTCGACACGGCCCAGCGCGTCCTGGAAAGTCGGTTGCGCGCCGTTGTCGACGTAAAGCCCCTTGTCGCGGAACTGTGCATCCGTGATCGTGGCAGCCGCTGCCACCAGGTTGCGCGCGTTCACCTGGCTGGTGCCAGTGAAGATCACGCCGTTCTGGTTCACCACCATCACGGTGCCGTCTGCCTTGATGGCCCCCTGGATCTGGCTGGGTTTGGCCGATGCGCCGACCACCCGGTTCAGCACCGCATCGTCCACGCCTTGCTTGAATTGCACCGTGGTGTTGCGGCCAACGTTGAAGGTGTCCCAGTTCAGGATGGCCCGCGATTGCGTCTGCTCGATGGTGACGACCTGCCGGCCGTTCTCCATGCTGGACTTGGCGGCTTTCGCGCCTTCCCATTTCGCCAGGCCGCCCTCGGCCGCCCATAACCCGCCTTCGGTCAGGCCGTCCGGCACATCGCCGCCAGTAGCCGCCGCAGCGGCACGCGCCGCGGCCTGAGCGGCCTGCTGCGCGGCCACCGCAGCGGCGGTGCGGTTCAAATTGTCCAGCGAACGCTGCAGTTGCTGCCGCGACTGTTGCTGCTGGCGCGCGCTCGCGCCGATGCCCGCGACGCTGCCATCCGGCATGCGGCCCGTGCGTTGCGCGGTGGACTGCACGGCGTTCTTGTCGGAAAACCAGCCGGGGCTGAATGCACGCGTTTGCGCCTGCGCCGCGCTGCTGGCGCTACCCGCGATCAACAGCGCAGTGACCGCCTGCGACAGCGGCGTCGGACGCCAGTTCGGACGCCCACGCCCCGGCGTACGCGCCCTCTTTCCCTTACCGCTCATTTCCGACATCCGTGCCTGCATGATCGCCATCCCTTGTTCCAATCGCGCGTGTTCGTCACCTAGAACAAGACAGACGGATGGAAAAATGCCGACCAGAACCCTGTCACAAATAATTCATCAAGGCACCAGGGCGGCGCAGGCCTATGACAGCAGCACGACGCCCGCTGGCAGACGGGTCACGTGGGCGCCATACGCGTCGCGGATCAGGCGTTCGGCGTCCGCCACCTGCGCCAGCGAAAAGCGCGCCTGCACCTGCCGCCTGCCCAGTTGTTCGTTCATCAGCACCAGGCGCCCGCGCCGGTAGCGGTTCAGCTCGTCCACCACCTGCGCCAGCGGCTGCTGGTTGAACACCAGCCAGCCCTGCCGCCAGGCGGTCACGACAGCCGGATCGACCTGCACGGGCGGCATCACCCGGGTGTCGTCGTAACGCAGTTCACGGTTGGCCACCACGTCAAACACGCCTTGCTCGTGCGCCAGGCGCACCACACCCGACAGGCAGCACAGGCGCGCCTCACCCCCGATGTACCGGACGTTGAACACCGCGTCCTTCGCGGTGATCCGGCCTTTGCCCGCCACCACGACGGCGGCCTGCGCCCCGCTGCGGATTTCGGCCTCCCCGTCGGCCAGCTCAATCACTGCGCCGTCACCCCCGCTTGCGACATTGATGCGGGTCAGCGTGTTCATCTGCACGTCCAGCGCATCGCCCAGCGCCACGAGCCGCTGTTCGCCTGCCGCCGTCCGGTAATCCGCACCCAGCGTATCCAGGCCGGGCCACAGGCCCAGCGGCGGCTTGAAAGCCAGATAGGCCGCCGACGCGGCCAGCGCGCCACCCAGGAACGCGCGCCTGCCGGTCATCAGCGGCTTGCCCGCTCCGTTGCGCGCCCGGTTGGGTGTCCGGTTGCGCGTCCGGTCATGCGCCCCTTCGGCCACCACCGCCTGCACTGCGGGCCCCAGGTCCTGCCACAGCTGCTTTTGCGCGGCAAAGGCCGCCTGACGCCGCGGGTCGGCGCGCAGCCACTCCCGGAACGCCTGGGCGTCGGCCTCGGTTGCCCGCCCGGACGTCAGCGTCAGCAGCCAGGCCCGCGCCTCGCGCGCCGCCACGTCTTGGTTATGGTTGCTTCCGGGCATGCTCATCGTCAGTGCCATGGTTCTTCATCCCCGCCCGCGGCAAGGCGGGACGTGTCCGCCGTCCCTTTGCCCGCCACAAGCAGTTCCCGCGCGCAGTGTTCCAGCGCGCGCTTGAGTTCTTTGGAGACGATGCGTTCCGACACGCCGTAGCGCCGCGCGATTTCCGCGTGGGGCAATTCGTGCACGCGCGCGGCCAGCAACATCTGCTGTGTGCGTTCAGGCAGCTTGCGCAGCGCGCGCTCGAAGGCATCCACCTGGCTGCGGCCCTGCGCAATGCGCGCGGGGTCCGCGACCTCGTCCGTGATGTGAATCAGTTCGCTGATCTCTACCCCCGTCAGCAGCCGGGAGTCCCTGCGGCGCTGGTCTTCGGCGATATTCAGCGCCACGCGGAACAGATACGCCGCAGGCTGCTGGATCGACGAACTGGCGGGCAGGTCATTGACCTTCAGAAAGGCTTCCTGCATGGCGTCATGCGCCAGGTCTTCCGAACCCAGGCGCCGCTTGAGCTGATTGCGGAAATCGTTGTAGCGTTCCAGGAACAAGGACCGCAGCGAAGTTTCCGGTTTGCTATCCCGCACGGCCGGCTCCCGAAACCGCCGCGCACTCGGCTGCCCCGCGCGGCTCCAGCAAGACGGTCAGCGGCTGCGGCATGCCGGCAGGCAACGGGCCGATCACCACGCCGCGCAAGGCCGCCTCCAACCTGCCGTCCAGCGCCGGCGACCCGGTCGTCGCCACCCAACCCACGCGGCTGACCCGCCAAGCCTTGTCGAACCACAACTGCACCAGGGCCCGATAGCTGCCCGGCTGCGTCCCGGCCGCCTTGCACAAAGCGCGCTTGATGGCTCCCTGGACCACAGCCGCGTAAGGCGTATCGCGCAAGCGCTTGCCAGACCGCGGCGGGGTGGCCGCCTCTTGTTCCGTGGAAACCAGCGTGAACGACTGCGCGCTGGCATAGCGGATCGCCAACGGCGACCCCGCCAGCAGCTTGCGCAGGGCATCGCCGGGTGTGTAGTTGCCGATCACCGCAGGAGCCTGCCGGCCGGCCGTCAACGTGCTGTCCACCAACACGGTCAGCCCGCTGGCCAGGCTGTATTCGACCAGCGCCTGCGCCAAGGGCTGCGCCGAGATGGCAAACGCGATGGGCTTGGGCGGCGGCTCCGCGCGGCCCGCGGCCGCCAGCGTGAACAGGCCGAAGGCCAGACAGGCGCGCAGCGCCGTGCCGCAGCCCCTGAAGGCGCCGCTCATGAACGTGACCGCAATGGGGAAGTGCCTGACATGGCCGCAACACCAGGCGCCTGGGCGCCCGCCCTTACAAAAGCCGCCATGCTAGAGGCGCCGAATGACGCATTCGTGACACCGTTGCCGCACCGCCCTTGCCGCCGACACGCAATGGTCACCTGCGCGGCCGCGCCCGTCCCTATACTTGATGGATCACATCGGCCGCCTCCGGCCGGCATTGCTCAAGGAGCGCGCATGCGCACGGTGCCCCTGGCCGCTGGCCGCATTGTTCTGCTATGCCTGACGGCCGCGCTGGCTGGAGCCTCCTTGTGGGCGGCCGAGCCCCAAGCGCCCGCCGCCCCCGCGCCAGGCGCACAGAAACCCGCCACATCCGGCGGCGCGTGCATCGATACGGAGGTCAACGGATATCGGGCGCTGTCCTACGATTGCCTGAACCAGAAGATGGCGCCTGACACGCCGCACCGGCCGGCAACCGGACTGGAGTCCGAAGCCGTCACGCAACGCCCGCCCAACCAGATGGGCCTGCCCACGCCAGCCACGATCGGCAACCGCATGGGCAACACGTTCGGCACGTCGGCCTATCCGCAGCGGCCGCAGCCGTAGCGGTCGGGCCTCAGCCCAGGCGCGTGATGAAGTAGATCTTCTTGACGAACTGGTCCACTTCCCAGCGGCCGGTATAGCCTTCCGGCATGACAAAGGCCTCGCCCACGGTCAATTCGTGCACCGTGCCGTCCGGGTCGACCAGGCGCGCCGAACCTTCGACGATGTAGCCGAATTCGATGTAGCCCGTGGTGTTCGACTGGAACACGCCCGCGGTGCTTTCCCATACGCCGGCTTCGGCCTTGCCCGCGTTGCCCTCAAAGGCGGTCACGGTCAGAAAGGCCGCATCACCCGAAATCGGACGGCGGGGTTTGCCGGGCACCGGATCCTTCAGCGGGCCGGCATCGATGCGGACAAGCCGCGACTGGTCATGTTTCATGGGACACCTATGGATATTGTTGTGCGGTTTCCAGACGACGGCGCTTAATGCGCGGCCACCACCAGCACCTCGGCCATGGCCCGGCTGACGGTGCGCATGCGGTGCGGCAGTTCGGAATCGAAATAGACCGAATCTCCGGTCTCAAGGCGGAACTGACGTTCGCCCACATGGACTTCGATGGCGCCCTTGAGCACCAGCAGGAATTCTTCGCCCGGATGCGGAAAGACCGCGGTCGCGTCCGGAAAGTCGCGCGGCGGATGCACCACGAAGGGTTCCATCGCCTTGACCTTGCGGCGCCCGGCCAGCGATTCATAATGATATTCGCTGCCCAGCCCGCCACGTTGCAGGGCCTCACGGTCCGCCACGCGAACCACGCTGACCACTTCGTCCTGCGCGGCGTCATCCGTCCCCACCAGCTGTGAAACGCCCACGCCGTAGGCCTCGGCCAGCCGCAGCACGGTCGAAATCGACGGCTCGCTCAAGCCGCGTTCCAGCTTGGACAGATAGCTTTTGGTCAGCCCCGTGCGTTGCGCCAGCTGTTCGAGGGACAGGGTTTGCTGACGGCGCAGGGTACGTAGACGGTGGGGCAGGTCGATCATGGGCAGTGGGTCGAAAATCCGACCGGTAAGCATGCCCGAAACCGGCCCCGCCGTCGAGCCGCCCTGCCCGCCGGCTTGGGTTGCCTCAGGCCAGCACGTCGGCATGCGTGCGCAACGCACGCCGGGCGTAGTACGAAAAGCCCACCTGGGAACGTTTGGGCGTAAGGATCCAGTCGTGCGCCTCGTGGCCCAGCGCCGGCGGAATCGGCTGGATCTTGCCGGCCGACATCGCCAGCAGTTGCATGCGCGCGGCGCGCTCGAACTGCAGCGCCAACACGCAGGCTTCTTCCACCGAACCCGCAGCGATCAGCATGCCGTGGTGCGACAACAGGATGGCGCGCTTGTCCCCCAGCGCCGCAGAAATGATCTCGCCTTCCTCGTTGCCCACCGGCACGCCCGGCCAATCCTTCAGGAACGCCACGTCGCCATACAAGGGGCAATTGTCCATGTGCGAGATTTCCAGCGGCACCTCCAGCATGGACAGCGACGCCACATGCAGCGGGTGCGTGTGGATGATGCAGTTCACGTCCGGCCGCGCGCGGTAGATCCAGGAATGGAAGCGGTTGGCCGGGTTGGGCATGCCGCCGCCCTCCTGCACGCGCAGGTCTTCGTCCACCACCAGCAGGTTGCTGGCCGTGATCTCGTCAAAGCCCAGACCCAGCCGCTGCGTGTAGTACCGGCCCGGCTCCGCCGCCCGCGCAGTGATCTGCCCAGCCAGCCCGGAATCGTGCCCGCCGTCGAACAGGATGCGGCAAGTCAGCGCCAAGCGCTCGCGCAGACTCCATTGCGGCGTATCGAACTGACGTTGCATCTCGGCTTTCGCGCGCGCAATCAGTTCGTCTTTTCCCAAGTGCATCGTATCGCTCATCATGTCTCCGTCATGCCGTTTCCATCAACGGCGTAAATCCCGGCAAGGCGCGGATGCGCGCCAGCCAGGCAGTGATATGGGTAAAGGCGGACAGGTCGTAACCGCCCTGCTCCGCCATGCTGGTGTAGGGATAGAGCGCCACGTCGGCAATCGTCGGCGCGTCGCCCACCAGGTACGTCCGGCCATTCAGATGCGCGTCCATCAGCGCCGCGGCTTTCATGCCGATGGCGCGCCAGGCGACCATCGCCGGATCATCCACGGCCGCGGTCTGACGCAGGTGGATCAACAGCCGCGGCTGGGCGAAGGCATGCATATGCTGGGTCTGCTCGAAGCTCAGCCAGCTGCTGACCTGCGCTTGCGCCAGCCGGTCTTCGGGCAGCCAGGACGTGCCTTGCGCCAGATACCACAGGATCGCCTGCGACTCGGCCAGCCATTCGCCCTCAGGCGTCAGCAAGGCCGGGACCTGCCGCCATGGGTTGATGCGCGCAAACGCATCGGTCTCGAGGTCGCCCTGCACAATGTCGAAGGTCCGGCGCGCAAGCGGCAAGCCCATGAAACCGCAGGCCAATCGGATCTTCCAGGCGTTGCCCGAACGCAGCGTATCGGCCAGTTCCAGCGGCTTGCCCGCCAGGGGATGCATCGTCTGAGTCATGCGGTCAGTCCATTTTGATGTTGGCGCGTTTCACGATCTCGGTCCACTTCGTCTTTTCACCGGCGATGAAATGCTGATACTCCTGCGGCGTCCCCGTGTACAACTGGGTGCCCTGCGCCGCCAGCCGCTCTTTCAGTTCGGGCGAGGCCAGCGTCTTCTGTAACGCCGCGTTCAATGCAGCCAGCACCTCGGGCGGCGTGCCCGCCGGCGCGAAGAAAGCGTTCCACGAACTTATCTGCAGCTGTGCATCGCCCACCTCGGTGCTGGCCGGCACGGCGGGCGCCGACGGCAGACGCTTGTCCGCAGCCACCGCCAACGCGCGCAGCTTGCCGGACGCCACGTGCGGCATGATGACCGGGCTGGCGTCCATCACCACATCCACTTGCTCGCCAATCGCGGCATTGACCGCTTCGCTGCCGCTCTTGAACGGGACGTGCACGATGTCCAGGCCCGCCGTCAGCTTCAGCAGCTCCAGCCCCAGATGCGGCGAACTGGCGTTGCCCGCCGACCCGAAATTCAAGCGCGCCGGATTGGCTTTGGCGTACGCCACGAACTCGCTGAACGACGCCGCCGGCAAGCCCGCCCGCACCGCCAGCACATAGGGCGACCCCGACACCATGCCCACCGGCGCGAACTTGTCCGCGTCATAGCTGAGCTTGCTGTAGATCAGCGGGTTCACCACTTGCGTGCCGACCGTGCCCATGAAGATCGTATAGCCATCGGCCGGCGCGGTGGCCGCCACCTGCGCGGCGATCATCCCGCCCGCACCGGGGCGGTTTTCGATCACGATGCTCTGGCCCAGCACGTCTCCCATGCCCTTTCCCACCTGGCGCGCCACGATATCCGTGATGCCCCCGGCACCAAACGGCACCACCAGCCGAACGGGCCGCTCCGGAAACGCCGCGTGCGCGCCTGCCCCTATTCCCGCCGCCAGCGCCAACGCGGCCACCTTGCTCAGAACCTTCATGCCATTCCCCTTGACTGGGCCGTGTCAGCCCTAATGACACAAAGTGTCCTATAGAGCATTGATTTTCCGCAAGGACAATATGATTGGGGAAATCCCTGAGCGCGGGGCATCTTGACTGACGTCCTCACAGCAAGAACCAGAGTTCATACATTTCGCCGACTGCCTATTCTGTTGTTCAGGTTGTCGAGCACGCTCGACGGTCTACCCGAAACTACTGTGAGGATTTCATCATGAGCAAGGAAGCGCAAAACAAGGCAGTCGTCGGCCGCTGGTTCACCGAATTCTGGGGTAAGAATCCGAACCTGGCCGTCATCGATGAAGTCGCCGCGCCCGACATGCTGCTGCAATACTCGTTGCATGAACCACGCCGCGGCCGGGAGGACATCCGTGCCTTCATGACGGACTTTCGCAAGGCGTTCCCCGACCTCAATTTCTGGGGAACGGCGGAGTTGATTGCTGAAGGTGACTACGTGGTCGGTCAATGGGAAGGCGGTGGCACGCATACCGGGCCGGCGCACGATGATTTCCTGACCGGTAGCTTGCCTGCCGCAACCGGCCGGAAGATGCACTTCGCCGGCACCACGGTGCTGAAGGTGATCGACGGCAAGATCGTTGAAGAGCGCGGACTGGACGATGGCGTAGCCGCGCTGACGCAACTCGGCCTGATCAAGCCGACGGCTCGGAATAGCGACGCCTAGGCGCCGCCACGGATTAACACCGAGTCAGCGCCCTTGCCTGGTGCTCATCGCCCAAAGACGTACACGCTGCTGAGGCCGGACGGCAAACCATGCGCCAGCAGCGCGCCAGGCAAATTAGGGGCCATCGTGGCGGCAAGCTGTACTTTAGCTTTCCGCTGGCCCCGCCGGCCAGGTCTCCAACCACGCAGTTACTGTACCGGCGCCAGGTTCGCCGCCTTGGCGGCCGCGGCATACATTGGAATCTCCCGGGCCATGGTGTCGGCCAGGGCCTGCGGTGAACTACCGACGGGGTCGATGCCCAGCTCCAGCAAGCGATCGGCCACGGCGGGCTCTCGCACGGCGACGGACACGGCGGCCTGCAGCTTCTGGATAACGGCTGGCGGCGTGCCCGCGGGTGCGTACAAGGACGACCAGAATGACATCGCGAAGCCCGGCGCGCCGGATTCCGCGACGGTGGGCACGTCAGGCAACAAGGTGAAACGCTTCGCGCCCGTGACGGCCAGCGCCTTCAGCCGGCCGCTGCGGATCTGGGGCCGTACGGCTGCCATGTCGATCAGCGCGAAGTCGATCTCGTTGGCCAACAACGCCGCGACCACGCTGCCGTTCCCCTTGTAGTTGACGACCTCCGCTTCCAGGCCGACGCGCTTGGCGAAGAGTGCGGTAGCAAGCTGGAAAGAATTGGCGCCCGAGCCGGCGAACAGCGGCTTGCCGTTCTTCTTGCCCTGACCGACCAGATCCGCCACCGAACGCGCCGAACTGTCCGCCTTGACGGTCAGGATCATCGGAATGTCTCCGACGAGGGAGATCGGCGCGAAATCGGCGACGGGGTCGTAGTCCAGGTTGTTGTAGATGGCCGGATTGACGGTCATGCCGCTGCTTGGCCCCACCAGCAGCGTGTAGCCGTCCGGCTCTGCCCGCTTGACGGCGCTGATGGCAATGGCGCCGCTGGCGCCGGGCCGGTTTTCAACAATAAAGGGTTGGCCCAGGCGGCGCTGGAGCTGCTCGGCCATCACGCGGGCGAGGATATCGTTACCGCCACCAGGCGCAAAGCCCACGATCATTCGCACGGGACGCGCCGGATATTCCTGCGCCGCGGCGTAACAGGCCGACACCGCGAGCACCGCACCCGCCCACAAAGATAGAAACCGTTTCATGCCACGCTCCATTCGTTGAACATAGTGCGCCGTTACTGGGGAATGCACGGATGGCCCATTCTCCACCGCCTCGCTACATTGGGCACGACCCAACGTGCCAGCCGATGCCGCTGGCAGCGACAGCACGCGACGGACCTCGGAGCCGATATGGCGCCTGAATGGCACAAATGGAGCACCCTCGATCACGGCCAGCACGCCCTGGCGTTCTGGCAGGACGCGGTCTGTGCCGGCGTGCTCGACTCCGAATTCCGGGCCGAACCGGACGCCGGATTCGCCGGCACGATGTCGAGCCAGAACCGCGCAGGGGTCCGGCTTGTGAACTTCGCGAGTTCCCCGCACATGATCCGGCGCTCGCAGCGGCAAGTCAGCCGTCTCAATGGCGATCACCTCATGCTCAGCCTGCAATTGCAGGGTAGCGCCCTGATGTCCCAGGGTGACGAGCAGTTGTGCCTGCGGCCGGGCGCATTCGGGCTGCTCGACACCGGATCCGCGTTCGACATCACGTTCCCGGAAGCGACCTCGCGTCGGCTCGTCCTGCTGCCGCGCCATGCCTTGAGCGCGCGCGCCCCGGGTCTGCGGCGGCTGCGCGCGCCGGCCAGCCTGCCGGCCGATATGCCATTCGCGCCCGTGCTGACCGAAGCCATACGCCTGTTGACCGATACCGAGGTCAAACTGCTGGACCGCACCGTCGACACGCTGCTGGATACCGTCATCGAAATCGTCGCGCTGCATTGCACGTCCGTGGCGCAGGCCGCGGCGCCCCCTTCCACCGAACTGAGCTTCGTCAGCGTCAAGCGCCACATCGATACGGCGATTGCCAACCCGGACCTGTCGCCCGCAACGGTGGCGGCCGCCTGCCGCATATCGGTCCGCACCCTGCACCGCCTGTTCGCGCGGCATGGCCTGCTGTCGTTCGAGGCCTACGTGGTGCAGGGCCGCCTGGCCCTCGCGCATGAGCTGCTGGCGGCCGGCAAGACCCGCACCGTCAGCGAAGCCGCCTTCGCTTGCGGCTTCAACAATCTCTCCCATTTCACGCGGCGGTTCTCCGAGCGATACGGCGAATTGCCCGTCAATTTGCTCAAACAAGGGCAGCCGCGCCGCTGACTGACGCCCTGGGCGGCGTCCGCTGGCGCGCTGGGCACAGCCCCGCGCGCCGCCTGGCGACAGAATGAGCTCCATCCCGGCCCTGGCCGGCAAGCTCACGTCGCACCATGCCCAAAACCATCACCATCCACCGCCAAGAAGCGGTCAGCGCCGCCGCCGAGCGTTGCGTGCATTTCGGCTTTTGCACCGCCGTCTGCCCTACCTACGTGCTCGATGGCGAAGAGCTGGATTCACCACGCGGCCGGATCGCGCTGGCGCGCGAGATGCTGGACAGCGGCGACGCACCCAGCCCGACCGCGGTGCGCCATCTGGACCGCTGCCTGTCGTGCCTGTCGTGCGAAACCACCTGCGCGGCCGGCGTCTCGTATCACGCCATCATCGACGGCGCGCGCGAGTACATCGAAAAGAGCAAGGCCCGCCCGCTGACGCAGCGCCTGCTGCGCTCAGCGCTGGCCCGGGTTCTGACGACCCCCTCGCTGCTGCGTCCCGCCGCAGCCATGGGCCGATTGCTGCGCGGCGCAGCGGGCCGGCTGGGCGGGCCGTTGGGCGCGTTGCTCTCCCTATCTGCCGCCCCCGCGCTCGCGGCGTTCGCGCCGCGGGCAGAAGCAGCTCCCCGGCCGCCCGTGCACGCGACGCGCCGCGTGGCGCTGTTGGACGGTTGCGCCCAATCCGTGCTCGGCGCCGAGATCACCGACTCGGCCAAGCGCCTGCTTGCACGCGCCGGCGTCGCCGTCATCCCCGTGCCCGGCGTGCAATGCTGCGGCGCGCTCGAACTGCACATGGGACGACGCCAGGCCGCCACCCGCCACATGGAACAGGCCGTCCGCAGCTGGTCGGCCGCACTGCAGGCGGGGCACATCGATGCCATCATCAGCACCACCTCGGGCTGCGGTTCCGTGATCAAACGCTATGAGGAACTGTTGTCTGACCGCCCGGAACTGTCGGCCCAGGTGCGGCGCGTGGTCGAGGCCACCCAGGACATCGCGCAGATCGCCGCCAGCCTGCCGTTGACCGCTAACGGCGCGGCCCTCGGCCTGGCCGTTTCCTATCACGACTCCTGTTCGCTCAAGCACGGTCTGAAGATCGAACGGCCGCCGCGCCGAGCGCTGGGCAGGCTGGACATGGAAGTGCGCGACATTGCGGAATCGCACCTGTGCTGCGGCTCGGCGGGGACCTACAACATCCTCGAGCCGGCCATCTCGGATCGACTGGGCCAACGTAAAGCGGCCCACGCCGCGGCGGGCCAGCCTGACGTTATCGCCGCCGGCAACCTGGGATGCCTCGTGCAGATCTCGCGCTTCACGCCCGTGCCCGTGGCGCACACGGTCCAGCTGCTGGACTGGGCCACGGGCGGGCCGCCTCCTCGCGGTCTTGAACACTTCCGGCCCAAGCCGCCTCAGGCGGCGGCCAACACTCCAACGCCGGCGGCCACGCCGGTTCCAGCAACCGCCGGCAGCGGCGATCTTCTGTGGTGAACGACGAATGCCTTCCAATGATCCTATCGTAGATTTCGCCAATGCGGCCGCGGCCGAGCTTGGCGCGGACGCCATAACGCTGGGCGAGGACGTCCTGGGACGCTACGGCGAACATACCCTGCCCTGCGCCGACGTGCGGCCCGGCGCAGTCGCCTATCCAGACTCGACCGCGGCGGTGCAAACGCTGGTGCGCCTGGCCAATCGCTTCCGCGTCCAACTCTATCCCATCAGCAATGGCCAGAACATCGGGCTGGGCACGCGCTCGCCCATCCGTCCCGGCCAGGTGGTGGTGGACCTGGGCCGCCGCATGAACCGCATCCTGGAGGTCAACGAGGCGCTGGGTTATTGCGTGCTGGAACCCGGTGTGAGCTTTCGCGCCATGCACGACGAACTGCAGCGCCGGGAAAGCAAGCTGATGATCTCGCCGACCGCAGGTCCGTCGCAGGGCAGCATCCTCGCCAACGCCCTGGACAAGGGCGGCGGCAGCGGCGCCTACGCCGATCATTTCGGGATGAGCTGCGGCATGGAGGTCGTGCTCGGCAATGGCGACGTGATCCGTACCGGCGACGGCAGCCTGGCCGGTTCGTCGCATCCCAATTGGCACGTTTCCAAGTACAGCTTCGGCCCGACGCTGGACGGCCTGTTCTCTCAATCCAACTTCGGCATCGTCACCCGCGTGGGCATGTGGCTCATGCCCCGGCCTCCGCATATCGAACCCTTCTTTTTCACCTTCCCCGACGACGAAGATCTGGGCGAGATCGTCGAACGCATCCGTCCGCTGAAGCTAAGCAATTTCGTGCCGACGCTGATCCGCGCCACCAACGACCTGTATCTGCTGTCGTCCGCTGCCACCAACCCGGAATACGCGACCAACGGCGGCAAGCGCTCGCTGTCGGACGAAGGCCGCGCCGCACTGCGGCGGCAATATGACCTGGGATCCTGGACCGTATCAGGCGCCGTGTACGGCGCCAGCCGCGCCGCCGTGCAACCCCAGATCGACCGCATCGCCCAACATTTCCTGGCCTCGGGCAAGGGGCGCCAGCTTCCCTTGGAGGAGGCAGAAGAAATCGGCCCCCTGCACATCGCCATCAACTCCAACACCGGCGTGCCGACCGACAGCGAATTGAAGATGCTGGGCTGGCGCCCGGGCGGCGGCGCGATCTGGCTGTCGGCGGGCTCTCCTGTCGCAGGAGACATCGTCAACGACCTGCAGGCGCAGGCGCGCCGCATCTGCCAGGACCACGGGCTGGAATACCTGCTGTCGAACGTTTGCGGCGCGCGTTTCGCCCGCGCCATCCACGCCATCATCTACAACCGCGAAGACGCCGACGAAACCGCCCGCGCGGACGCCTGCTACCGGTCGCTGGCCAAGTTGTTCGCCGATCGCGGGATCTTTGTCGGGCGCGCGCCGACCCTGTACCACGGGTTCCACCAGGCCCAGCGCATGCCAGAGTTCGTGCGCGCCTGCGCATCGATCAAAGCCGCCCTGGATCCGAATGGCGTCATTGCCCCGGGCAAATACGGCATCGAATGAAGCGGAACGGCCCCGGGGTGGCTCGGCCCCGGGCGCCTTCCTGACTAGAATAGGCATTCCGTTCACCATTCGGGAATCGTCTCATGAGCCTGCAACTACGAGTTCTTTCGCTTTTTGCAATGTGCGCGATGTCGGTCGGCGCCGCGGCCGAAAGCCTTCCGGTCGTCCAGTTCATTGCCACCGGAGGCACGATCGCGATGAAGGTGGATCCGGTCACCAAAGGGGTGGTTCCCGCCATCTCGGGCGACGATCTGATGCAGACGGTGCCCGACGCCTCCAAGTACGCACGCATCGAAGTCAACAACTTCTCGGCCATGTCGGCCAATTATGTCGAACCCAAGTGGTGGACGCGGCTGACCAAGTCGGTGGATGAGGCCTTGGCACGGCCAGAGGTGGCCGGGGTGGTGATCGCCCACGGCACCGACACGATGGAAGAAACGGCGTATTGGCTTGATTTGACGGTGAAGTCCGACAAACCGGTGATTCTGATTGGCGCGCAACGCAATGCGTCTTCTCCGGATTTTGACGGCCCGCGCAACCTGCTCAATGCGATCCGGATCGCCACCGCGCCGGACGCCAAAGGCAAGGGGGTGATGATTGCGATGAACAATCAGATCAACGCCGCGCGCACGGCGACAAAGACCCACACCGCCGACGTCGAGACCTTCAAGTCTGGTGACTTCGGATTCCTTGGAGAGGTCTGGTCAGACCGCGTGCAGTTCTCGCGCACGCCGTTGCGGCGCCAACATATCGATATCGGCGAGGGCGAGATGCCACGCGTGGAAATCCTGTCGATGTTCGGCGGCGCCGATGGCGATTTGCTGCGCTACGCGATAGACCAGGGCGCGAAAGGCATCGTGGTCCAGGCTGTAGGCATGGGCAATATGAACGTCTCCATGTTCGAGGCCGTGAAGTATGCGCTGGACAAGGGCGTACCGGTCGTCATTTCGACGCGCGTGCCGAATGGGCGCACGATGCCGGTCTATGGATTCCCTGGAGGGGGAAAAACGACTTTCGACGCCGGGGCAGTCATGGCGGGCGACCTCAGCCCACAAAAGGCCCGACTGCTGCTGATGCTGCTGTTGCATCAAGGACAGCGCGGCAAGGAAGCGCTGCAGGCCGCGTTTGACCGGTGAAAGAAAACACCGCTACTGCCTCATTGCCCGCGCTTTTCGGCTTGAAACTACCAAGTTTCAGTGATTTTTAAATTTTGTTACAGGATCTAAGATAATGCGTAATAGTCCATTACAAACAGGCTGACTCAAGGGGAGCAGCCTACCTCCCCTAATAATAGGCTGCGATGAATAAAACCTTCTGCTCCATTTGGAATCAGTCCCTGGGCGCCTGGGTCGCCGCGCCAGAAACCGCAAAGGTCAGGGGCAAAAGCACAAGCCGTGGAGCAGCAGGCCACATCGCAGGGCCGCAAGCGCGCAGCATGCCACGCAAGCGCAGTCTGGTGGTCGCCATGGCGGCGGTGTGCGCCATGTTCGGATATTTGCCCGCGGCGCAAGCCGCATGCAGCCCGGCATTTGGCCCGGGACTGACGGTCATCTGCACAGATACCATCGTCACCATCAATTCGCCCTACGACAATATGGACGTGACGGTCGCCCCTGGCGCGCAAGTCAACGCGCCACTGGGCGATGCAAGTGCAATCTTGTTGACCGGCAACAACACACGCTTTAGCAACCAGGGCACGGTTGAGCCGACGGGGGGCTTGACCCCATTCATGACCTCTGGCGTCACCATCGGCAATGCCACCAACAGCCTTGTGGCGGTGAAAAACGGGGGAACTATCAATGGCACGGCGGGGCTGCTCAGCTCCTCCCTGCCTAACGTTCAGGGCGTGGCGCTGAATATCCAGAACGGCGCCTTTGGTAGTACCGAGGTCACCAATTCGGGGACGCTCTCATCGAAGCCCCAGATGGCGCAGTCTGTGGAGGCAGCTGATGCGCCGGTCGTGGCGATTTCGGGGGGCGGCAAAGTCACCATGACAAACACCATCAACGGCACCATTACCGGCCGCGTGGCGTTTGATGCATCGGCTGCCGGCAACGAATTCACCAACGCCGGCCAGATCGTAGGCGGTGTGTCGCTGGGCGCCGGCAAAGGCGCCAACCGATTCAACGCGATTACGGGTTCATGGGTGACGAAAGGAGCCGGCACGGCGCCTGCCATATCGGTGCAGAACTCGACAATGGAGTTCGCGGCCGCCGGCGTGGTCGATGGCGGCGCCGGCGGCGGCAACACCCTGGCGCTGCAAAATGCCATCGGTGGCGGCACCGGCACAGCCGGCTTGGGCACCGTGGCAAACGCCAACTACGTCAACTTCAGCAACCTGATCGTCAACAGCGGCACCTGGAACCTGGCGGGGCCGGTCCTTACCGGCGCCGCCACCACAACCCAACTCAATGGCGGCGTTCTGACTGTCGACCATTCGGACGGGCTGGGCGCCGGCACGGTGACCGGCAACGGGGGCACGTTGCAAACGGGCTCAGTGCAACTGGTCCTAAATAATGCGGTCCTGTTGGGCACCAATGGCCTGACCGTATCCAGCGACAACGGGATCGTCCTCAATGGCGAGCTTTCGGGTGCGGGCGGATTGACCAAGACCGGAGCCGGCAGCCTGGTGCTGAAGGGCGACAATACCTACACTGGGATCACCACGGTGTCGGGCGGCACCCTGCAGCTCGGGACACTCAGCACGACTGGCAGCCTTGGCACGGGCGCCGTCGTGAACGACGGCTTGGTCTACCTGGCCCGCTCCAACGACATGACGCTCAGCAACGCTTTCAGCGGTACCGGCCGTATCCTTCAGAATGGTTCCGGCGTCGTGTCACTAGTTGGCGATAGCAGCGCCTTTGCGGGATCGACCGATGTATCCAAGGGCGGACTGACCGTCTCGAACAAGTTAGGCGGCACCGTCGCCGCGTTTAGCGGCACCACGCTAGCCGGTTCCGGCACGATCGGTGGAGATGTCGGGGTGACGGGCGGCGTCTTGCAGGGCACGCAAGGCCAGACGTTGACGATCCGCGGCGATCTGACTCTGACGAACGCCCAGGTCAATGTGGCAGTGGGCGCCCCGGGGCCGGCTGCCGCGTTGTTCGATGTCGGCGGTGAGCTGACGCTGACCAACTCCACACTCAACGTGTCGGATATGGGCGGGCTGGGCACAGGTGTCTACCGCCTGTTCAACTACGGCAAGTCGTTGACCGGCTCCTCGCTGGGCTTCGGGTCGATGCCCGCCGGGGTTGGCGCGGGCAGTCTGACGCTGCAGTTCCTCACGGGCAAGGTCAACCTTGTGTCGACCGTCGGCACGGTGTTCGACTACTGGGATGGCAACACCGCCGGCACGCACGCCAACGGTGCCGTCAATGGCGGTTCGGGCGTCTGGAACACCGCCAACAGCAACTGGACCACGTCCGATGGCGCGTCCAACGGCGCGTTCAAGACGCCTTCGTTGGCGACGTTCAAGGGCACGGCGGGCGTCGTAACCGTGGATGCCACGGCGGGCGCGATCGGCGTCAAAGGCATGACGATCGGCACGGATGGCTATGTCATCCAGGGCGATTCCATCGCGCTGCAAGGCGGCAGCCAGACGACGATAGGCGTCGGCAACGGCACCGCAGCCAGCAGCAACTTCATCGGCACCATCACCGCATCGCTGACCGGCGCAAGCAAGCTGTTCAAGACCGACTACGGCACCCTGGTGCTGGGCGGCGACAACACCTACGCCGGCGGGACCGACATTCAATTCGGCACGCTGTCTGTCTCGGCTGACAACAATCTGGGCGCCGCCAACACCGATGTGGCCATGATCGGCGGCACGCTCGCCACAACCGCCAGCTTCGACACGAACCGCCATATCGCGTTGACGCAAGACGGCGCCATCAACGTGGCCACGGGTATGCAGTTGGGGCTGACCGGCACGGTGTCGGGCAGGGGCGCCCTCATCAAACAAGGCGGTGGCACGCTGGCGCTGACAGGCACAAACACCTACGGCAGCACGCGTGTGCAAGCCGGCACCCTCATCGGTGATAGTGCATCCATCCGTGGCGATCTGCAGAACGCCGGCACGGTCATCTTTAACCAAACGTGGGATGACAGCGTGTCCGGCATGCTGATCGGCTCCGGCGCCATCACTAAGCGCGGCGCGGGCGTCCTGACGCTCAACGGCCTGAACACGCTGAACTGGAATATTGAGCAAGGCACGCTCGTCAGCGACGTGACCCGCTACACGGCCAACGCCGCGATCGGTGCGGCAGGCACACTGCGTTTCGATCAACCCACCGAAGCCGATTACGCCGGCCGAATTTCCGGCAGCGGCACCTTCGAGAAGGCCGGGGCGGGCATGCTGAGCCTGAACGCGGACAGCAGCGCATTCACCGGCACGACGCGCGTCACGAACGGCACGCTGGTCGTGACCAGCAAGCTGGGCGGCAACGCAGAGGTGTCCAACGGCCGCCTGCACGTTAGCGGCACCTTGAGCGGCAACGCCGCCATCGGCCACAACGTCATCCTGTCCGGCACCGGCACCATCGGCCAGAACGTCACGCTGACAGGCGGCATCCTGCAAGGCGCGCAAGGCAAAACGTTGAAGATCGGTGGCAACCTGGCGATGGACAATGCCAGCCAGGTCAACGTGTCGCTGGGCCGCGCCCCGTCCAACGCACTGTTCAATGTGGGCGGCGACCTGGCCTTGGCCGGCACGCTCAACATCACCGACCAAGGCGCATTCGGCGCGGGCGTCTACCGCCTGTTCGACTATGGTGGCGCACTGACCACCAACACGCTGGCCATCGGTAGCGCCCCCACCGGCATCACCGCCAACGACTTGCGCATCCAGACCGCCGTCAACGGCCAGGTCAACCTGATGTCCACCGCGGGCGCCACGCTGAGCTTCTGGGACGGCGGCGACGCTACGCGGCGCGATAACGGCGTCATCGATGGTGGCTCGGGCGCATGGCGCACGGATGGCCTGAACTGGACCACGGTAGACGGTACCCTCAACGGCCGCTTCCAACCTAACCCGACTTACGCCGTGTTCCAAGGCGCGGCAGGCACGGTGTCGGTGGACGCGTCAGCAGGCGGCGTGGGCGTGACGGGCATGCAGGTCGCGACCAATGGCTATCGCATCGAAGGCGATCCGATTACGTTGGCGGGCGGCGCGGAAACCATTGTGCGCGTGGGCTCGGGCGGCGTGTCCGGTGCGGCAATCACCGGCACCATCAAGTCCAACCTGACCGGTGCAAGCAAGCTGGTGAAGGCCGACTACGGCACGCTGGTGTTGACGGGCGACAACACCTACACGGGTGGCACTGAAGTTCGCGCAGGCACCTTGTCGGTGGCGTCCGACAGGAATCTGGGCGCAGCCGCAGGCGCGCTGACGTTGAACGGCGGCGCGCTAGCCACCACGAACAGCTTTGATTCCGCGCGCGCTGTGACGCTGACACAAACCGCCGGTATCACGGTGGCGGCAGGCACCACGCTGGGCTTGCAAGGCGCCATCGGCGGCACGGGCAATCTGCAAAAGCTGGGCGGTGGCACCTTGACGCTGACGGGCGCCAACACTTACGGCAACACGCAAGTGCTGGCCGGCACGCTGGTGGGCGATGCGGCATCCTTGCGGGGCGACCTGGCGAACGACGGCTCCGTTGTGTTCAAACAAGCCACTGACGCCAGCTACGCCGGCTATATCTCCGGCACCGGCTCGATGGTCAAGCAAGGTGCGGGCGAGTTGACCTTGACCGGCATCAGCGGTCAGGACTGGCGTATCGATGCTGGCACCGTCACGGCCGGCGCAGGGCGCTACACCGGCAATACGATGATCGCCTCGGGCGCCACGATGCGCTTTGATCAATCGGCTGGCTCCTCTTACGACAGCGTGCTGTCTGGCGCAGGCCAGCTCACCAAGACGGGCGGGGGCACGCTGATGCTGACGGCCGACAGCAGCGCCTTCACGGGCCGGACCGAGGTTCAGGCCGGCACGCTGATGGTGGGGAACAAGCTGGGCGGGGATGTTTCGGTGACGAGCGGGCTGCTGTACATCGACGGCGTGCTGGGCGGCAATGCGGCGATCAGCGGTGGCGGCATGCTGTTCAACGGTGGCCGTATCACGGGCAACGCCACGCTGGCAGGCGGCGTGCTGATAGGAGAACAAGGGTCCAAGCTTTCCATTGGCGGCGACCTCACGCTGGATAGCGCCAGCCAGGTCAACGTGTCTCTGGGCCGCGCGCCCGCCCCGGCCTCGGCTTTGTTCGATGTGGGCGGCAATCTGACATTGGCTGGCACATTGAACGTGACCGATAACGGCGGATTTGGCGCGGGCATTTATCGCCTGTTCGACTATGGTGGCAACTTGTTGAACAACGGCTTGGCCCTGGGCGCAACGCCGGCTGGCGTCGCCGCCGGCGCGCTGACGCTGCAAACCGCCACGCGTGGTCAGGTCAACCTGGCGTCCACGTCCGGCGCCACGCTCAGCTTCTGGGATGGTGGCGACACGGCGCGCCACGACAACGGCGCCATCGACGGCGGCTCAGGCACATGGCGCGCCGATGGCCGCAACTGGGCCAACGTGGACGGCACGTTGAACGGCGTCTTCCAGCCCAATCCCACGTTCGCCATCTTCCAGGCGCAAGCGGGCACGGTCATGGTCGACGCATCGGCGGGCGCCATCGGCATCACCGGCATGCAGATTGCCACTAACGGCTACCGCATCGAAGGCGACGACATCGCGCTGCAAGGCGCGGGCGGCGAAAGCATCATCCGAGTGGGCGAGGGATCAGCCGCGGACGCCACCACCACCGGCACCATTGCATCCCGACTGACCGGCGCCAGCAAGTTGGCCAAGACCGACTTCGGCACGCTGGTGCTGACCGCAAACAACACCTACACCGGCGGCACCGATGTGCGCCAGGGCGGCTTGTCGGTGTCCAAGGACGCGAACCTGGGCGCAGCCTCGGGCGGCCTGACGCTGAGCGGCGGCGTGCTGGCCATGACGGCCAGCTTCGATACGAACCGCGCCGTCGAAATCACGCGGACGAGCGGCATCTATGTGGCGTCTGGCACGACGTTCGGTCTCGCTGGCGCGATTGCCGGCAGCGGTGATTTGACCAAGACTGGCGCGGGCTTGCTTACTGTATCGGGCGACGGCAGCGCGTATACGGGCAACGCATTGGTGCAGGCTGGCGCGTTGAACATCGCGTCAACCGGCAAGCTCGGCGGCACGCTGACGCTAGCCAACGGCACGCTGCTGCAAGGCGCGGGCCAGGTCGGCGCGACCACGCTGCAAAGCGGTGCGACCCTTGCGCCGGGCAACCTCAACGGCACGCTGAATGTGGCGGGCGACCTGACGTTCATGCCAGGTTCGGTCTACCAAGTAGCGGCTGACCCGGCATCGTCCACCAGCGCGCGCTTGGCCGTCAGCGGCGTGGCGAACCTGGCCGGGTCTGTCGTACACGTTGGGCCGGAAGGCGGGTTCGAAAGCACGCGCCAATACACGATCCTGACGGCGGGTGCCATCAACGGCCAGTTCAACACCGTGTCGTCCAACTACGCGTTCCTGGACCCGGCGCTGCGCTACGGCACGCAAGACGTCACGCTGCAACTCGGCCGCAAGCAAGTGCCGGTGGACCCCGCAACGCCCACCGCGCCTAACCGCCCGATCACGTTTGCAGACGCTGCACGCACCGGCAACCAGCGCGCCGTGGCCAACGCGCTGGATAGCCTGCCGTCGGGCAATGCGCTGCACGAGTACATCTTGACCTTGCCCGAAGGCGTGCCGCCTGCCGCCTTCAACAGCCTGTCGGGCGAAGCGCACGCAAGCGTCGCGTCCAGCCTGATGGGGTCCAGCACGACAACGCGCACGCTGCCGCTGTCTTATCTGCGCGCCAACCTCAGCGCGGGCATGCGTGCCGGCGCACCGACGGCGCAGGCCGGCGGCACGATGTCCGCCGCGGCGCTGCCGTCATCGAACGCGCAGCCTGCCTGGGCGGAGCTCGTGGGCAACTGGCAAACCCAGAAAGCCACCGCCAATACCGCGCAGGTCCGTCAGCACACGGGCGGCGTCTTCGCCGGCGCCGACCATGCCGTAGGCAATGGCTGGCGCCTGGGCGGTGCGGTCGGCTACACCGACAGCAAAATCCGCGTGGACGACCGCGCCTCGCAGGCCGATGTGTCCGGCTACAGCGCCGCCATCTACGGCGGCAAGGCCTTCGAGGCCGGCGCGGGCAAGCTGAATCTGCTGGTGGGCACGTCCTATACCTGGCACGACGTCAGTACCAGGCGCTACGCCACAGTGGCTGGCGACTCGCAGAAACTGACTGCCGACTACGGCGCCAGCACCACCCAGCTTTTCACCGAATTGGGCTATTCGCTGCCCTTGTCCGATCGCGCCACGATCGAACCGTTTGTCGGCCTGGCCTGGAGCGACCTGCGCACGCGTGGCTTCTCGGAGTCGGGTGGGTCGGCCGCACTGCGGGGTCAGAGCAGCAACGACCAGCAAACCACCAGCACGCTGGGCGTGCGGGCGCAGACCGACTTCACGCTGGCTGGCGCTGAAGGCCGCTTGCAAGCCACGCTGGGCTGGCGTCATGCATTCGGCGATGTGCTGCCGCAAACCTCCATGGCCTTTGACGGCGGCCAGGCCTTCACGGTGTCGGGCTCGCCCATCGCCCGCAATGCGGCGCTGGCCGAGTTGGGCGCCGAAGTGGCGGTGTCGCGCAATGCAACGATGGGCTTGAACTACAGCGGACAGTATGGCGGCGGTAACCGCGAACATGCCGGTTCGGTGAACGTGCGGTGGCGATATTGAGGGTGACTGGATGAGCGGGATGCGGACCGCAACACTTCGGTGAACAAGCGGTCTCGCCCCGATCAACGGGCAGCGCCCCCGGCCCTGCCCGTCTCAAAGTTCGTTCAACGATTTTTCCGTCAGGTTCTTCGCCAGGTATTCCACCAGCGATCGCACTTTGCCAGCCATCAGCCGCTGATGGGTCATCAATGCAAACACCGGCCTTGGCGGGGTTTCCGTTTCCGGCAGCAAGGGTAGCAGCCGGCCAGCCGCGACGTGCTCGGCGATGGCCCATGCGGGTGCGTAGACGATGCCCGCTCCCGCCGCCGCGGCGGCGACGACGCCATCCACCGTGTTCGAGCGCATCCGTGTGCGCATTCGCACCGTCGTGGGTTTGCCTTTTTCCATCAGCGTCCACATCTCTTCCGTCGCCAGGTGGCTGTAGACGAGGCCGTCGTGTTGCAGGAGGTCCTGCAGGCTGGCGGGCACACCATGCCGCGCCAGGTAGTCCGGCGAGGCGCTCAACACCCAGCGGATGGATCCAAGGCGCCGGGCCACGAGGCTGGAACTGGGTTGCTCGCCCACCAGCACGGCCAGGTCTATCCCCTCCTCCAGCAGATTGACGGGGCGGTCGATCAGATGCAGGTCCAGCGTCACGTTGGGATGCAGCACCAGGAACTGTGCGAGCAGGGGTTGCAAGTGGACCCGGCCGTACAGGGTGGGCGCGGTGACACGCAAGCGGCCCGAGGGCTCGGCGGCCTCGATCTGCATGCTGCTTTCCAGTTCGTCCATCTCGGCCAGCAGGCGTTTGGCTTCGGTGTAGTAGCGCTGACCCGCCTCGGTCAGCCTCAGGATTCGGGTCGAGCGGACAAGCAGCCGCGTGCCCAGGCGTTCCTCCAGCGCGCTGATGCGCCGGCTGACCGACGCCAGCGAGATCCCGCTCACGCGCGAGGCGCCGCTGAGACTGCCCTGGTCAACGGCTGCCACCAATAGCGCCATGCCTTCCGATCGCGTCACCATCCCCTCATCCTCGACGTTTTTCGCAGACGTTCCTGCCGTTCCAGTATTTCATATCTGAAAGGCTGATTTACGGATTTTGCTATTCACCGCAAGGATCGCGGCTTTCATACTGGGGGCCGATCTATTTTCCCCGTGTGTCGTGATGCCTGCTTCCGCCCTTCCCTCTCCTACGCCGTTGACGCCCGCCACCCGCCGCTATGCGATGCTGGCCGTATCCCTGTCGATCTCGATGGCGACGCTTGACACCTCGATGACGAACACGGCGCTGCCGTCGATCGCGTCGCAGCTCGGCGTGAGCGCCTCGGACGTGATCGGTGTGGTCACGATTTATCAGCTGGTGATGGTGGCGACGATGCTGCCGCTGGCGGCACTGGCCGGCAAGATCGGGCATCGCCGGGTGTTCATGCCGGCACTGTGGTTATTTCTGCTGGCGTCGATCTGGTGCGGCGCGGCACCGACGCTGTGGTCGCTGGAGGCGGCCCGGGCGGTGCAGGGCCTGGCCGCCGCGGCGCTGATGGGTTGCAACATGGCGCTGGTCAGCGCCATCTATCCGAAAGAACAGCTGGGCCGGGGCATGGGACTGAACGCCATGATCGCGGCGGCCTCGCTGGCGGGCGGGCCGGTCCTGGCATCGGCGATGCTGACGGTGCTTAGCTGGCACTGGTTGTTCTATGTGAACGTGCCGTTCTGCCTGGTCGCGTTGGCGCTGGCGGGCAGTTATTTGCCCAGGTCGCCGGGCGACGGCAAGGCGCTGGATGCAGGCGCTGCCCTGTTGTGCGCGCTGGCCTTCGGCCTGACCGTCCTGGGCCTGGAGCGCGTGGCGCGGCCTGACTGGAGCGTCGCCCTCATCTGGGCGCTGGGCATGGTGTGCTGGGCGCTGCTGCTGCGCCGCGAGCGCGTGAGCACGCACGCCATCGTGCCGCGGGACCTGCTGCGTCTGCCGCCCTTCTCGATGTCGGTGCTGATCTGCGTACTGGCTTTCGCCGCGCAGGGCGCGGCCATGGTCGCGCTGCCTTTCCTGCTGAACCAGACGCTGGGGCGCGACATCGCTGAAGTGGGAATGCTGATCGCACCATGGCCGGTCATGGGCGCGTGCCTGGCGCCGTTCTCCGGCAAATGGTCGGACCGCATGTCGGCCGGCTTGCTTGGCGTGATCGGCCTGGCGCTGCTGGCCACGGGCCTCTTGTGCGTGAGTTGGCTGCCGGCCGGCGCGCCGATGTGGACGGTGATGCTGCCGATGGCGCTGTGCGGCACGGGCTTCGGCCTGTTCCTGTCGCCCAATCAGCGTTTCATCATGTTCAGCGTGCCCACGCATCGCGCCAGCGTGGCAAGCGGCTTGTCCGGCCTGGCCCGGTTGCTGGGGCAGACAATGGGCGCCGCGTTTGTGGCGGCGTGCTTTACCTTCAACACCGACGCCGGCGCCACGTGGGCCTTGTGGGCGGCAGTGGCGTTTGCGTTGGCGGGATGCGTGGCCAGCGGCATGCTGGAGCGCATCACGCGCCACGCCAGGCACGCGTTGGCGGCATCGTGATCCAGGCGACAAGGCCGATTCGCGGCCTGCGCCTGGCCTGGACCGCCCCGTCAAATCCCCTGCGGCCGGGTCGGCACCCCATCGATCAGCCGCCAGACCGACAGCGGGTTCTCTTGTTGCAACGCCTGGGGCCGAAGTGCGTCTGGCAAGTCTTGATAGCAGACCGGGCGTAGAAAGCGCTCAATGGCGGTTGCGCCGACCGAGGTGTGCGCCGCATTGGACGTGGCGGGGAACGGCCCACCGTGCACCATGGCGTGACTGACTTCCACACCCGTCGGAAAGCCGTTGGCGAGGATACGGCCGCACTTGCGCTCAAGCACGGGGACAAGCTGGCGGGCCGCCGCCAGGTCCGGCTCATCGATCTGCAATGTTGCGGTGAGTTGGCCCTCCAGATGCTCGGCGACCTGCAGCAACTCCTCCAGGTGCCGCGCCTTCACGATCAGGGAGGCCGGGCCGAACACCTCGGCCTGCAATGCGTCGTTGCCCAGCAGGCTCTGCACATCCGTGACGTAGAGTGCGGCCTGGGCGGCATTGGACTGGGCCTCAGCGGCGGTGCCACTTGCCACGGATTCCACGCCCGGCAGCGACTGAACCTGTTCGCGCCCCTTGCGGTACGCTGAGGCGATACCCGGCGTAAGCATGACTTGCGGCGCTTTGGAAGCCAGCGCCTGGCCGGCGCTGGCGATGAAACGGTCCAGATCCGGGCCTTCGATGGTCAGCACCAGGCCGGGGTTGGTGCAGAACTGGCCCGCGCCCAGGACAAGCGATTCGACGAAGCCCTGTGCAATCGCGTCCGTGCGGGCCGCGAGCGCGGCCGGCAACACGAACACGGGATTGATGCTGCTCATCTCCGCATACACTGGGATCGGCTCCGGCCGGCCATTGGCGATCTTGACCAGCGCCAGGCCGCCTTGGCGCGAGCCCGTGAAACCCACCGCCTTGATGGCCGGATGCGCGACCAGCGCTTCGCCGATCTCGCGGCCGGCCCCGATCAGCAGCGAGAACACGCCTTCGGGCATCTCCGTGCGACGCGCCGCCTGCTGCACGGCCCGTCCCACCAGCTCCGAGGTGCCCAGGTGCGCGCTATGCGCTTTGACGATTACCGGCGCGCCCGCCGCCAAGGCCGATGCGGTGTCGCCGCCCGCCACCGAGAACGCGAGCGGGAAGTTGCTGGCACCAAACACGGCCACCGGCCCCAGCGGAATTTTCGCGAGACGCAGGTCCGGGCGCGGCAGCGGCTGGCGCTCGGGTTGAGCCGAGTCAACGGTCGCGCCCAGAAAGTGGCCATCCCGCACCACCTGGGCAAACAGGCGCAGTTGGCCCATGGTGCGCCCCCGTTCACCGGTCAGGCGCGCCCGGGGCAGCCCGCTTTCTGCATGGGCGCGCTCGATGAGCTCGTCGCCCAGCGCCAGGATCTCGTCTGCAATGGCTTCAAGAAATTCGGCGCGGCGCACCAGCGGAAGATTGCGATAAGGATCGAACGCGGCAGCAGCCAGTTGCGCAGCGCGCTCAACGTCCGCACGGGTACCAAGGCCGAAGACTGGCTCTGAAATCTCTGCGTTCAACGCCGGGTTGAAAGCGCGCTGGGTGCCGCCCGTGCCGCGTACTGCGGCATGGCCGATCAGCATCTCTCCAGTGATCTGCATGAAGGGACTCCTTGAATGGGGTTCTGAATGAATGGAGGTGCTTCGCGCACTGCCGGCGGCATGGCGCCGCAGCGCGCGAAGAAGGATCGATGGAAAAGCGGGATGGATCAGTCGTCCAAGGGCTGACCGCTGCGGTCGCGAGCCACCGCCACGGAAATGATGGACACGGCGGCGCATGCGGCCAGGAACAGCACCACGGGCACATAGCTGCCGCTGAAGTAGGCAATCAGCGCGGTGGCGATCAAGGGCATCGGCCCGCCGACAAGCGCCGCGCCGATCTGGTAGCCCAGCGACATGCCGGTATAGCGAATGGCCGGGGGGAACGCTTCGGCCAGCAGCGTGCCGATCATCGCGCCGTAGCTGGCCCAGATGACACCGAAGCCCACCGCGATCGCAAGCCCTGCAGCCCAGACCGACTTTTGGTCCAGCAACCAGAAGTACGGGAAGATCCACACCAGGAAGGCCACGCTGCCCCCGATGAACACCTTCTTGCGGCCGATGCGGTCGGAAAGATGGCCAAAGAACAGCATGGCCGGAAAGGCGATCAATGCACAGACCAGCACGATGTTCAGGATGGTCGAGCGCGCGAAACCATGGTCCATCATGTACGAGATGGTGAAGGTGGCATAGAGGAAAAAGGTGGACGTTTCCACGACCTTTGCGCCAATCGCGATCAGCACTTCCCGCCAGTGGTGTTGCAGCGTTTCCTTAAGCGGAATCCGGGCGCTGCTGCGGGTGGCCTGGATTTTCTTGAACGAAGGCGTTTCGCCCACGGCGTTGCGGATCCACATGCCGACCATCACCAGCACGATCGAGCCCACGAAGGGAATGCGCCACCCCCAGGCCTGGAAAGCGTCTTCGCTCATGCTGGCGCTCAGCAACGAGGTAATGATGTTGCCCAGGGCAAGGCCCAGCACGGCCCCCGTCTGCGGGACGGCGCCATAGAAGCCGCGCTTCGTGCGCGGGGAATACTCCACGGCAAGCAGCACCCCGCCGCCCCACTCGCCGCCCAGCGCTAGGCCCTGCATCAGGCGCAGCAGCGTCAGCAGGATGGGCGCGGCCAGCCCGATCTGCGCATAGTTGGGCAAGAGGCCCATCAGCACCGTCGACAAGCCCATCATCGACAGCGTCATCGCCAACGTCTTCTTGCGGCCGATGCGGTCGCCGATATGCGAAAAGATCACGCCGCCCAGCGGACGGACCAGGAAAGCCAGGGCAAAGGTGGCCAGCGCCATCATCTGACTCACCAGCGCGTTGTCGCTGGGAAAGAACTGCTTGGCAAAAATGATGGACGACATGGTTCCGTACAGGAAATAGTCGTACCACTCGATGGTGCTACCCACGGCGCTGCCCATGAGCGCGCGGCGGCGCTCGGATTCCGGAACCAGGGTTTCTTTATCGGCCGCCGAAAGTCCGGGGCTGTTGACGGATAGGGTGCTCATGTCTCCACCTCATTGGGTCTGTTCATGGAAAATCGCCATCCCATGCGGATGCGGGATGGGTCTTATGGCATATCGGGGTGCGCCCACAGGCGCTTGGCGCTTTACGTGGAGGCGCGCAGCATCGCGACGTAGTCGTCGGCACTGGCTTCGCGCGGGTTGGTGCGGTGGCTGTGGTCCGCCAGCGCGCCCTTGACGATGCGTTCGTAGAGTGCTTCGGTCACGCCCAGTTCACCCAGGCCCGTGGGCAGGTTCAGGGCACGCGACTTGGTCACCAGCGCCTCTTCCACTGACTGCGACGCGGGCAGGCCCATCGCCTGTTGCAGGCGGGCGATCTTGTCTTCACGCGCCACCGTTTCCGCGCCACGGTTAAAGCGCACCACCGCCGGCAGCAGGATGGCGTTGAGGGTGCCGTGATGCAGTTTGGGATTGATGCCGCCCAGGGAATGGCTCAGGCTGTGCACACAACCCAGGCCCTTTTGGAAGGCCAGCGCCCCCTGCAGCGAGGCGCTCATCATATTGGCGCGGGCGTCGATGTTGGACGGCTCGTTCACCGCCACTTCAATGTGGCGCCATGCGCGCCACAGGCCGTCAAGGGCAATGCCGTCGGCCGGCGGGTTGAAGGCCGGGGCAAGAAAGGTCTCGATGCAATGGGCGATGGCGTCCATGCCCGTGGCGGCCGTCAGGCCAGCGGGCAGGCCCAACGTAAGCTCCGGATCGCAGATCGCGACCTTGGGAATCACGTGCGGCGAAAGAATGCCCACTTTGCGCCCGTCTTCCAGGATGATGATCGCACCGCGGCCGACTTCGCTGCCCGTGCCTGCCGTCGTGGGAATGGCAACGATCGGCAGCGTGGCGGCCGTGATGTTCTGCATGCCGCCTTCGATCAAGGCGAACTGGCGCAGCGCGCCCTCATGGCGGGCCGAAATCGCCACGGCCTTGGCCAGGTCGATCGACGAACCGCCGCCGACGGCAATGACGCCGTCGCAGCCCGCATCCTTCAGGCTTGCCACGCCCGCACGCACGGCCGTTTCCGACGGGTTGGGCGGCGTGTCGTTGAACACCGCGAAGCTGGCGCTTGCCAGGGCCGACTTCACGCGATCGATAATGCCGGCCGCTTCCACCCCCCGATCGGTCACGATCAAAGGTTTTGTAATACCCAGGCGGTAGCAGACCTCTTTCAGGTCTGCCAGGACGCCGGCGCCGAAGTGAATTTCGGTCACGTAATTGATAAGTGCCATGCTGCCGCTACTCCTCTCGTTCATCTCAACCGGATAAGAAGTGCGAGTCTAGGCATGAGGCCCATTTCGGTACACTGACGAGTTTCCATACAGCTATAACTTTTGCTCATGGCAAACCTCTCGCCCAGCCTGAATTCCGTCATGTCGCGCCTCCATGCCAAACAGCTCAGGCTGCTTATCACCATCGAGGAATGCGGCTCCCTCCTGGGGGCGGCCGACAAAATCGGCCTGACCCAACCCGGCGCCAGCAAGGCCCTGCGCGAGCTTGAGCAGACGTTGCAAGTGGAACTGTTTGCGCGCACCAACCGCGGGTTAATCCCTACCGAGGCTGGGCTGTGCGCCGTGCGCTTTGCGCGTCTGATCCAGGCAGACATCAACAAGCTGAGGCACGAACTGGATGCAATCGCCAGCGGCGCAGGCGGACGCCTGGCCATCGGCACCATCATGGGCGCCGTGCCGGTGCTGACCGATGCGGTGACGCACCTGTTGCGCCAGCAGCCGCGCATGTCCGTGGAAATCGTGGAGGACACCAGCGAAACGCTGTTGGGCCTGATTGATCGCGGCCGGCTGGACGCGGCGATCTGCCGATCTTCCGTCAGCCGCAATCCGGACGTCTATGAATCGCTTTTCGTGAAAGCCGAATCCCTTGCGGTGATCGCCAACGTGCGCCATTCGGCGATGGGTGCGGACACGGTGGACTTGCGCGAATTGCAGGATAGCCGCTGGGTGGTCTATCGCGCCCAGATGCCGATGCGCCGGTTGCTGGAACGGGAATTCCACGAAGCGGAGCTGAACTTTCCCTTGCACCTGATCGAAACCACGTCGGCGCTGGCGACCCTTACCCTGCTAAGCCGCAACACCGATCTGGTGGCGCTGGTGTCGGAAGACCTGGCCAACTATTTCTGCCACAACGGTCTGGTGGGCACCCTGGCGCTGACGCTCAAGTCACGCAGTGAACCCTACGAGTTGGTGTTTCGCAAAGGCACCCCGAAGAGTCCCGCGTTGGCGTTGCTGGTGGAGGCGCTGGTCCCCGATGGACAATCGGCCTCCCCACCCGGCATCAGCTCGTGAGATGCAGCGCCGCCAGGGCCAGCAGCAAGGCCGGCGGCATGACCACAAGCCCCAAGCGCAAGAAGCTGAGCGCACCAATATGCATCCCCTCGCGGCGCACGGCCATCAGCCAAAGCAAGGTGGCAAGCGAGCCGCTGACCGACAGGTTGGGCCCCAGATCGATACCGATGAGCAGTGCGGCGGTCGCCGAGCCGGACAGGTCGGCCATGCGGGCTAACGATCCTGCCATCAGCCCCGCCGGCAGGTTGTTGATAATGTTGCCCGACAGCGCCGCGCCGATCCCGCTGGTCCACAGCACGGCGGTATCGGACAAGCCGCGCATCATTTGCGCCAGTGATTGCAGCACGCCGCTGGCCGCCATCCCCTCGACCAGGACGAACAGGCCAGCCACCAAGGGCAGAACGCCCCAGGCGACGCCTTTGACCAGGCGCCATGGGCTGGATCGCGTCACGGCCAGCACCAACAGCGCCGAGGCACTGCCGGCGGCCAGCGTCGGCAAACCCAGGCGGTAACCTAGGGCCGACGTGATCAGCAAGGTGCAGGCGGTGCCCGCCACGCCTATTGCGGCGCACCGCAAGGCGGGCGTCATGGCGGGCAGCGGCGGCGAGGGCTTTAGCGGCTGCCGCAAGTCGTCGCGGAACACCCATCGCAGCGTGACATAGGTGGAACCGATAGCCAGCGCGGAAGGCAACGCGAAGTGCAACAGCCACGGCGCCAGGGCCGGCATGCGATCGCCGAATACGACCAGATTCGCCGGATTCGATATCGGCAACACAAAGCTGGCCGCGTTGGCGATGAATGCGCACACGTACAAGTAGGGCAAGGGCGGCGCGCCAACCACTCGGGTCACCGCATAGACGGCGGGCGTCAGCACGACCGCCGTTGCGTCGTTGGACAACAACACGGTGACCACGGTGCCCACCAGGAACACCAGGTCGAACAGACGCCGCGCCGAGCCTGCCGCGTGATCGGCGGCCGCCACCGCCAGCCAGTCGAAGAGGCCCGCCTGCCGGGCCACCTCCGCCACGAGCATCATGCCGACCAGGAACAGATAGACGTCGGTTCCTTCCAGGACCGCATGGCCGGCTTGGGCGGGGCTGAGCAATCCCAACGCCACCAGCGCCACCGCGCCCGAACACGCCCATACATATTCCGGCAGTCGAAAAGGACGCAGAAGAATCGCCATGGTGGTCGCCGCGGCAATCGACCAGATCAAGACATTGGATAACGACATGCTTTCCAGGGTGAAATCAAGAAGACGAGGATGGGGCCGCGGCGGGCGATACGCCTGACGCGCGAGTCTCGGGCAAGATCAGCAGGGTCGCGCAGGCCAGCGCAGCAATCCCGGCAAGGACCAGAAACGCCGCGCTGTATCCCGCATGCTGAACGATCACGCCGGCGACGCCGTTGCTCAGCGACGCGCCGACCCCGAACACGGTGGTAACCGCGCCCAAGCTGGCGTTGAACCGGCCCGTGCCTTGCGTCAGATCCAGCACCATCAAGGGCAGAACGGCCCCGAAGATGCCCGCGCCCACGCCGTCCAGCAGCTGCACCGCCACCAGCCAGGCCGTGTCGTCGGAAAAGGTATATAGCACGCCGCGCAAGGGCAGGATGGCGAAGCCGATCAGCAGCAATTTCTTGCGTCCCAGGCGGTCGGCATAGCGCCCTACCGCCATCGCCGCGGGAATCATGACGAACTGCGCCGCCACGATGCAAGCCGCCGTCAAAGGCGTGGCAAGCGCCGGGTTCGCCAGCGCCAGCTTCTGCCCGACAAGCGGCAACATGGCGGCATTGGCCAGGTGAAACAGCCCGCAGCTCAGGGCAAGGAGCAAGAGCGATCGGTGACTCAGCAACTGGCGCAGGGGAATGGGTTGCGCGTTTGCCGCCCCCGCTGTGCCGTCGTCCAGGCCACGCGCCCGGCCCAAATCGATATGCGCCGGAAGGTACGACGCGGCGGCCAGGCTGGCCAGCGCCATCGCTGCCATCAAGTAAAAAACAGCCACTGGCCCCCAGAGGTAGGCCAGGCCGCCTGCCAGCAAGGCGGCGAAGGCATTGCCAGCGTGGTTATAGGATTCGTTGCGCGCAATACGCCGGGTAAAGGCATTGGCGGCGGTCAGCCCCAACGTGATGCCGGCAATCGCCGGGGCGAACACCGACGACGCGGCGCCTGCCAGGGCTTGCGTGATCGTGACCCAGGCAAAACTCGCATTGGCCAGGAGGGCCATGCAGGCCCCGGTCACCAGTACGGCCGCCGCGATCAACAGGGCGCGCTTGTTCGATGTCCGGTCCACGAGAGCGCCTGCCGGCGTCTGCGCGGCCAGCGCCGCAAGTCCGGATATCGTCATTACCAACCCGATGCTGTCGGGCCGCCAATGATGCACCGCGAGCAAGTAGATGGCCAGATAGGGGCCGAGACCGTCGCGGACATCGGCGACGAAAAAATTCAGCCAGTCCAGTGGACGCGAAGCAGAAGATGGACGATGCAAAGTAGCCGTAAGAACCGTAGGTATCGATCGGGGTCGACCGTCAACGAACGCGAAGGACGCGTCCTTGCGTCACCATTTTCCATTCCTGCGCATCGATTGTCGGTGGGATTCAGCCAGACACCTGCACCGCCGGATTGTAGACAGCAAACCGGGCAAGCGTCACGACCATTGGGCCATCCCGGCCAGCACTACACTGATCCGGTGCCAGCGACCAAATATCCCATTGACGGGCGGCAGGCCACCGCCAAACGGAGATAACGCATGTTCGATCACATCGGTTTCGGCGTTAGCGACATGAACCAAAGTCGCGAATTCTTCCTGCAGGCGCTAGGCCCGCTGGGCGTAAGCCTTGCCATGGAAGGCCCCGATAGCGTGGGGTTGGGAAAAAACGGCAAGCCTTCTCTTTGGCTGTACACCGCCTCTTCGGTGCCGGCCCCTTTGCATATCGCCGTTGCGGCGACGACACGGCAGGAAGTGGACGCCTTCCATCGGGCCGCCCTGGCTGCGGGCGGCCGGGATAATGGTGCCCCCGGACTTCGTCCGCATTACCATCCCCACTATTACGCCGCTTTCGTATTCGGCCCGGACGGCCATAACGTGGAAGCGGTCTGCCACCGTCCACAAGAATAATTGCGCCCCACCAGCGTCCAGAAGAAAAGCCCCACCGAAGTGGGGCCGTCAAATCCGCCATCGCAGACGCGTCGCGCTCTACGATTCACAGCGGCTTCAGGTCCACCTCTTTAGCGATCTTGCCGAATGCGTCAAGATCCGTCTTGACGCGGGCTGTCGTATCGGCCGGGCTGGACGCACGCGGGATCATCGCCAAGTCCAGCAAACGCTGCTGCATGTCGGGTTTGGCGAATTCTCTTGCGATGGCCTGCTGAATCTTGTCCACAATGACGTCCGGCGTGCCCTTGGGCGCCGCCAGCCCAAACCAGGCCACCGCGGAAAAGCCCGGCATGCCTGCCTGGGGGCCCGTCGGCACATCCGGCAGCGCCGCCACGCGCTCGGGGTTGGTGACAAACAGCGGCCGTACCTTGCCCGCCTTGATGAAAGGAGTCTGCACGCCGGTGTTGTCCAGCACGGCATCGATATGGCCGCCCAGCAGATCGTTCATCGCCGGACTGCTTCCCTTGTAGGGAACGATATTGATCTGGATGCCGGCGGCGCGGGCAAACATGAGCTGTGTCAGGTGCTGCTGGGTGCCCAGCCCAGCATTGCCGAACGTGATCTTGTTGGGGTTCTTGCGGCCGTAATCGATGAACTCTTGCAGCGTCTTGGCGGGGAACTCGTTGTTCGTCACCACCACGAAAGGCAGGTCCACCAGCACCGTGATCTGCTTGAAGTCTTCCAGCGGCTTGTATCGCAACTTGTAGACGTAGGGGTTGACCGCCATGGTGCCGCTGGCCGTCAGCGCCAAGGTGTAGCCGTCGGGCTCTGCCCGCGCGACGTGCTCGGTGCCCAGCACGCCGCCGGCGCCGGGCTTGGCCTCGACAATGACGGGTTGCCCCAGTTCGCTCTGCACCGCCTGGGCCGCAAAACGCGCCAGCATGTCGGCGGAACCACCCGTGGCATAGGGCAGGATGATCGTGATCGGCTTGCTGGGGTAGTTGTCCGCGGCCGCCGCCTGCGAGGCAGCCAAGGCCGCAACACAGGCAGCAGCCAGAAACTTCAGGTTCTTTATCATCGATTGATTACCCAAGTTGCGTGAAAACTGCGCAGGAACCCGGGCAAGGTTAAGCGGTCTCGTGTTATGTGACCAATCAACAATTAAAATAAAACATCATCAACATTGTTGATAACGATACGGGGCTACTGTGCTTGACGCCATCGACCTGAACCTGCTTCGCATCTTCGACGCCGTCATGACCGAGCGCAACGTCACGCGCGCGGCATTCACGCTGCACATGACGCAGCCTGCGGTCAGCAATGCCATCAACCGCCTGCGCCTGACGTTGAAGGACCCACTGTTCGTGAAGGTGCAAGGCGGGGTGCTGCCCACCCAGCGAGCCGAATTGCTGTGGCCCCCCATCCGCGACGCGCTTGCCCGCATCGCAGAGACGCTGGAGCGCAACGAATTCGACCCCGCCCGCTCGGAGGCGGTGTTCCGCCTGGCCATGTCCGATTACGTGGCCGACCAGGTGATCCGGCCGCTGTTCGTCGAGCAGCAATCGGTGGCGCCGAACATCCGCATCCACCTGCACCCCTATTCGCTGGATAACACCGCCGCGCTGCTGGACAAGGGTGAAGTCGACATGGCGGCAGGCGTGTATTCGAACTTCGGCTCGTCGCTGCGCACCCTGCCCTTGGAAACCCTGACCTACGTGTGCGCGATGCGCAAGGGCCATCCGCTGCTCTCTTTGCCGCGCTTTACGCTGGATGACTTCCTGCGCGCCCGGCACCTGGTTGTCAGCCTGCTGGGCACTGCCGCCCTGATTGACCACGAACTGGCCGCCCACGGCTACAAGCGCAACGCCGTGCTGACGATCAACCAATTTGCGCTGGCCCCGCGCCTGCTGGCCGAGACCGACCTGATCTGCGTCGTGCCGGTCAATGCCGTACGCAACAGCCCGCACAGCCATCAGCTTGAGGCCATCGAGCCACCCTTTCCGCTGATTCCGCGCACGGTCAACCTGATCTGGCACGAGCGGTCGGACAACCTGCCCGCGCATCGCTGGCTGCGCGAGGAAATCCTCAAGGTATGCAAGGCGCAGGGCATGATGTTCGACCCGGCGCAGGGGGCCGAGTCGCACGCCTATTGATCGCCACATCATTCACATTAATGATGACCATCAATGCAAATCTTTGATTAGATCGAATGATTCTCCGTCGATAACATTCGGGTCACCCTAGCTTCGGCGCCCGCGTGCGCCGGCATCCTGGAGACCCGCGTTGACTCACCCCGCATCCCTTCCCGGCGAGCGCCGTTTCCGTGTCGGCTTCGACGTGGGCGGCACCTTCACTGATTTCACCCTGCTGGCCGAACACAGCGGCGAGCTGTCCTACTTCAAGGTGCCCTCGACGCCGCACGACCCGTCCGAAGCCATCCAGAGCGGCCTGGCGCACCTGATGCGCGAACACGGGATCGCCGGCACCGAGCTGGCGCACGTGGGCCATGGCACGACGGTCGCCACCAATATGGTGATCGAACGGCGCGGCTCGCGCTGCGCGCTGGTCACCACGCGCGGCTTTCGCGACGTGCTGGAGATCGGCCGGCAGACCCGCCCTCACCTGTACGACTACAACGTCATCAAACCAGCGCCGCTGGCGCCGCGCGAGTGGCGCTTCGAGATCGGCGAACGCATGGCCGCCGACGGCAGCGTGCTGCAAGCGCTAGACGAGGACGAGGTGGTCTCTGTCGCGCGCCAACTGGCCGAAGCGCAGGTGGAATCGGTCGCCATCTGCTTCATGCACAGCTACCGCAACGACGCCCACGAACGCCGCACGCGCGACATCCTGGCGGAATATCTGCCTGGCGTTTACCTCAGCGTGTCCAGCGAAATACTGCCGGAGTTCCGCGAATACGAACGCATGTCGACAACGGCCCTGAACGCCTATGTCGGCCCGCGCATGGCTTCCTACATGCGCAATCTGGTCGGCTCGGTGCAGCGCATGGGTGTGGCGGTAGCCCCCACGACAGTGCATTCCAACGGCGGCCTGATGTCGGTGGAGTCGGTGCTGACCGCGCCGGTGCGGACTTGTGTGTCGGGGCCCGCCGCTGGCGTGATCGGCGCAGCCGAGCTTGGACGGGTGGCGGGCTTTCACAACCTGATCACCTTCGACGTGGGCGGCACCAGCACCGACGTCTCGCTGGTGGCCGAACTGCAGCCGCTATTCACCTCCAGCCGCCTGGTGGCGGACTATCCGGTCAAGACCCTGATGGTCGACGTGCACGTCATCGGCGCGGGCGGCGGCAGCATCGCGCGCATCGACGATGCCGGCGCGCTGAAGGTAGGCCCGCAGAGCGCCGGCGCCGTGCCTGGCCCGATCGCGTACAACCGGGGCGGCACGGCGGTCACCCTGACGGACGCGCACGTCGTGCTGGGGCGCCTGAATCCCGTGGCGCTGCTTGAAGGCCGCATGGCCGTGCATGCCGAGCGCGCGCGCGCCGCGCTGGCCGAACAGGTGGCCGGCCCGCTGGGCATCAGCATCGAAGAGGCGGCCTACGGCATCCTGCGGATCGCGAACTCAAACATGGCGCGGGCCGTGCGCGCGGTATCGACCGAGCGCGGCCACGACATCCGCAAGTTCGCGCTATGCGCCTTCGGCGGCGCGGGGGGCCTGCACGCGGCCGAACTTGCGCGCGACTGCGGCATCGGCACGCTGCTGATCCCGCAAGAACCCGGCACCATGTGCGCGCGCGGCATCCTGCTGTCCGACATTTCCATGGACTTCGTCCAGACGCTGATGGCCGGCGCCAGCGAACCAGGCTGGCAGGCGGTACAAGCGGCGCTGGACGTGCTGGGCGGCAAGGCGCGCGCGTGGTTGGCCGGCGAAGGCGTGGGCGACGCCGCCCAACGCCTGTCGGCCGTCATCGACGCGCGCTACCAGGGCCAGAACTTCGAGATCCCCGTACCGCTGGACGGCATGCGCCTGATGCCGCGGGCCGACTTCGTGGCGGCCTTCAGCGCGGCACACATCCGCGAGTATGGCTACGACGCCACTGGCCGCGAGGTCGAGATCGTCAATTGCCGCGTGCGCGCGGTGGGCATGGTGCCCCGCGCGCCGATCGCTCACGTGCCCGGGGGCGCAAACCTGGAGGACGCGATCAAAGAGCGCCGCGCCGTTTACTTCGAGAAGACGGGGTGGGCCGACACGCCCGTCTACCGCCGGGCCCTGCTCCCGGTGGGCGCGCCCATCGACGGCCCCGCCGTCATCGAGGAAATGAGTTCGACCACCGTGATCCTGCCCGGCCAGCAAGCGCGCGCTGACGACTACGGCAACCTTGTCGTCAACCTCAACCCCTAAGGCAAACCGACATGACCACCGCACTGACCGCCGCCGCCGAATCCGACGCCTTCGACCCCATCGAAATGGAGGTCTTCAGCAACCGCCTGCTGTCCATCACCGAAGAAATGGGCAACACGCTGATCCGTTCGTCTTTCTCCAGCAATATCAAGGAGCGCAAAGACTGCTCCGTCGCGCTGTTCGACGCCGCCGGCCGCCTGGTGGCCCAGGCTGCCCACGTGCCGGTGCACCTGGGCTCGTTGTCGGGCGGCATCGATGCCGTGCTGCGCCGCTATGGCGTGGCCGGCATCCGCCCGGGCGACGCGTTCCTGTGCAATGACGCCTATCTGGCCGGCGGCACTCACGCACCGGACATCACCGTCGTGTCGCCCATCTTCTACGACGGCGTGCTGCGCTTTTTTGCCGCCAACATCGGCCACCACACTGACGTGGGCGGCGCCGTGCCCGGCTCGACCTCGCACCACCTGAAGACCGTTTGGGAAGAAGGCATCCGCCTGCCGGCCATGCGCATCGTGCGGCAAGGCGAGCTGGACCTGGACCTGCTGGAGATGATCGCGCACAACACGCGCGAACCCGACAACCGCATGCACGATATCCGCGCCCAGATCGCCACCAACGACAAGGGCGCTCGCTTGATGCTGGAGCTGCTGCGGCAATCCGGCCTGGACACGGTGCTGTCGGCCATCGACGGCATCCTGCGCTATACGGAGCGGCGGCTGCGCAACCGCATCGCCCAACTGCCCGAGGGCAGCGTGTCGTTCACCGAACGCATGGACGATGACGGCATGGGCGGCGAGCCGGTGGTGATCCAGGCCAACGTGCAGGCGCGCGACGGCCAGCTGCACGTGGACTTCACCGGCACCGGCAAGCAGGCGCGCGGCGCCTTCAACCTGCCGGCCAGCGCGCTCAGGGCCAGCGTGTACTTCGCCGTCAAGGCGATGCTCGACCCCGAGCTGATGCCCAACAACGGCCTGTTCCAGCCCATCACCATCAGCGCGCCCGAAGGAACGATCACCAATCCGGTCTTTCCCGCCGCGGTGGGCGCGCGCGTGACCACCGCGCAGCGCGTGGCCGGCACCGTGATCGGTGCACTGGGCCAGTTGCTGCCTCCCGGACGCGGCATGGCCTCGTCAAACGACGTCATGCCCTCCATGCTGTTCTCCGGCCCCCTGCGCGACGGCAAGGGCACCTTCGTCTATCTTGAAACTCTGGGCGGCGGCGCGGGCGGGCGCGCGCGCGGCGACGGCATGGACGGCATCCAGGTCAACGTCACCAATACCTCCAACCTGCCCGCCGAGGCCCTGGAGATCGAGTACCCGCTGCTGGTCGACGAATACGCCTTGGTGAACGACACCGGCGGCGCGGGCAAGTACCGCGGCGGCATGGGCATCGCGCGCCAGATCCGGTCGCTGCACGACCAACTGGCCTGCACCATCCGTTGCGACGCGGCGCTGTTCGGCGCGGCCGGCCTGGATGGCGGCCTGACCGGCGGGACCTCGCGCCTGATCCAGAACCCCGGACTCGCCGACGAGCAGCGCCTGCCCAACAAGATTTCGGGCCACCCGCTGCCGGCGGGCGTCTCGGTGCGCCTGGAAACGCCCGGCGGGGGCGGCTATGGCGCGCCGGCCGAACGCGCGCTGGCCGACATTCGCCAAGACCTCCTGGGGGGCAAGGTAAGCCGCGCCGCCGCCGAGCGGGACTACGGGTCCGAGAAGGTCGTCCGCGCCCTTCAGAAAGAAGGCGTGTGAGCGCGGGATCGCGGGAGCCCGTCGCCTGCAGCGTAGCGGGAATACCCTGCGATCAGGTTCAGGCCCCCCCGACGCGGGAACGAGCGAGGCCCCCCTTTATGGGCGAATGCTGCAAGAAATGGTCCACGATGCCCTGCAGGGCGAACTCGGCGCTGGCCCTGCGGATGCTGTTGCGATCGCCGGCGAATCGTCGGGTAGCGGTATACACGACGGGGCTGGCGTCCGCCTGCCCCGTCTTGAAGACCCAGGCGTAGCACTGCGTGCCGCTTGGGATACGGTCGTCGGTGTCGTCCGTCACCCCGGTATTGGCCACGGCCACATTCGCCGGGCTCTTTCGGGCCGCCCCAAGCGCCATGTCTCGGGCCACGGCCTCGCTCGTCAGGTTGTGGGCGGACAGCGTCGATTGGGGGACGTCCAGGCAGCGCCGTTTGGCTTGCACCGAATAGACGACGAATGCGCAATCCAGGAGGCCGCCCGCGCCGGGGACATCGGCAAGAGTCGCCGAGATCAGCCCTGCCGTGCAGGATTCCGCCGTGACCAATGTCAGGTTATTCTCCAGCATGAATCTCGCAACTCGTTCTATGGCGTTCATGGCGTTGCCCCCGCATTGAATGGCGTGGGCAGCAATTTGCATACCCGAGGCGCCACGCGCTTATCGAGGAAACGTGATGCCCCCGCCCACCCGCGCTAATCCCGCCCTGACGCTCGCCGGCGAAAGCCGTTATAGGTTGCTGGTCGAGGCCGTGATGGACTACGCCATCTATCTGCTCGACACCGAGGGCCGCATCACCAGTTGGAACAGAGGCGCGGAGCGCTTCAAGGGTTACGCCTCGCACGAGGTCATCGGCCGGCACTTTTCGCTTTTCTACACGGATGAAGACCGCCTGGTGGGCGTCCCGCAAAAGGCGCTGGAGACCGCCCGCCGCGAGGGCCGGTTCGAAGCCGAGGGCTGGCGCGTTCACAAGAGCGGCCGGAAGTTCTGGTGCAGCGTCGTCATCGACGCGATTCGCGATGACGATGGCAACCTGCTTGGCTTTGCCAAGATCACCCGCGACATCACGGACAAGAAAAAGGCCCAGGAAGACATCGATGCCGCGCACGATGCACTGCACCATGCGCAGAAGCTCGAAGCCCTGGGACGCCTTACCGGCGGCGTCGCGCACGACTTCAACAACTTCCTCACCACGATCCGCTTTGCAACGGAAATGCTGAGCAAACCCGAGGTGGGCAACGACAAGCGCAAGCAGCTGGCCACGCTGGTTGCCGCCACAGTCGAGCGGGCAAGCCATCTAACGGCGCAGCTGCTTGCCTACTCGAGACGGCAGCCGCTGAAGCCCGCCCGGTTCGAGGTCCGGAGCTGTATCGATGGCATGCGTGACATCTTCGCAACGACGGTGGGCGCCGCGATCAGGATCGAGTACGAGTTCCCGGAACACCCCCTGTACATCTGCGCCGATCCCAGCCAGCTTGAGAACGCCCTGTTGAACATTGTGATCAACGCGCGCGACGCCATGCCGGCCGGTGGACGCCTGATCGTTGCGGTGCGGCGGGAAATCTCGACACTCTCGGCAGGCGATGCGATTCCGACCGGACTGCCGTGCGTCGAAATCGAGTTGCGCGACACGGGTTTCGGCATGACTCCCGAGGTTCTCTCGCATGTGTTCGAACCGTTTTTCACCACCAAGTCGGCGGATAAGGGAACGGGCCTGGGCCTGAGCCAGGTCTTCGGTTTCGCGAAACAATCGGGTGGCGACGTGCGGGTCAGCAGCGAGGTCGGCAAAGGGTCCGCCTTCACCGTTCTCATTCCCGAAGACGGGCTCAGCGGGGGGCTTCAGGGAACCACCCCGGCGTCGACGGACACCCCGCGGACCTCGCAGCAACGAATCCTGCTGGTCGAAGACGATGCAAGCGTGGGCGCCATACTTCGATCGTTGCTCGAGGACATCGGACATGAAGTCCTGCTGCGGCCAAACGCCGAGTCGGCGCTCCGCCTCCTGGAAAGAAGCAACGGCGGCGTCGACTTCATGATCACCGACGTGGAAATGGCGGGCTTGGACGGGTTGGAATTGGCGAAGAGAGTCCGCCAGACGTGGCCGCACATCCGGGTGGCGCTGACTACCGGCGCTGACGGGCGCTTTCGCCATGCAGAGACGCAAGCCTTTCCGCTGTTGCCCAAGCCATGGTCATTGGAACTGCTGATAGACGTACTGAAGAACAGCTAGCCCGCGGTCGAGGTGGGATCGGGATTGCCGCCATCCTTCCCGCCCGGGTTGCCTGCGTGCTAGCCTCGCTGGAGTTCCCGCCTGCCGAGTCCAGATGAAATCCATTCTGCAGTCAGAGAAATTCCTGGTTCTAGCCTGCGCGGTCGCCGTTGCGGGATATGCGATCGACAGCCGCCTGGCCGACTTCGGCCGACTCGCCGGTTTGTTGGAGACGGTCCTTCTCATCGCGGCGATCCTGGCCGCATCGCTGAACGTGGCGCGCCATGCCGAACGCATCGCCCAGAAGCTGGGCGATCCCTACGGCAGTATGATCCTGACGCTGTCGGCAGTGCTGGTTGAAGTGATCGTGCTGGCCATCGTCTCGACCAAGACGGGTTCGCCGACACTAGTGCGGGACAGCATCTACTCGGCCGTCATGCTCGACATCAACGGCATCCTGGGTGTTGCCGCGCTCATCGGAGGATTCAAGCACGGCGAACAGGCTTACAACGATGATTCCGCGCGCACTTACAGCGTGATGATCCTCACAGCCGTCACGGTGTCCATGATCATTCCCGAATTCGTCCCCCAGGCCGACTGGCAGGCCTATAGTGCCTTCACCATCGTGGCGATGCTGTTGCTCTACAGCGTATTCCTTCGCATGCAAACCGGGCCGCACAGCTACTTTTTCAGCTACAGCTATCCCGACAAGAAAACGCGCGCCAACACGCCCGCCTCGGGTTCTCCCGGCTGGCGATACTCGGCCGCCATGATGGCGTGCGGCATCATCGCCGTGGGCTTTCTGGCAGAATTGATGTCGCATTCGCTGGAGCGCAGCGTTCAAGGCATCAATGTGCCCATCGGGCTGATCGCACTGATCGTGGCCGGCATATCTGCCGCGCCCGAAATGCTGACCGCACTGCGCGCCGCACTGGCCAACCGGATGCAGTCGGTGGTGAACATCGCCCTGGGCGCCTCGTTGTCCACCGTCATTCTCACCGTGCCCGCCATGGAGGCCATGGCGCTGTTCTCCGGCCAACGCATCGACCTGGCCATGACGCCCGTGCAGACGCTGATGATGCTGGCCACGCTTCTGGTAGCCGCCATCAACCTGAACGATGGTCAGACCAACGCCATCGAGGGCATGACGCACTTCATCCTGTTCGGCACCTTCCTGATGCTCTTGACGCTGGGCTTATAGCGCAGCCATGCGATGGGCGCCTACCCCTTTGCGCCGAAGGCGGCCAGGCCAGTGCCATCCAGCCTGACCGGCCCGATTCAGGGTTTGCTGCGCGCACCTCCACCCCGGTTACGCTGGCTCTGCTGATCCTGCCCCGTCCCGATCTGCGAAACGTGGCCTTCCTTCTTCGTTCGGTTTTGCGTGTCGCCGTGACTCGCCTGCGATTCGCGGGGAGTGTCGTCGGCGGTCGGATCGGGTTTGCTTGGTTTGGTTTTCATGGCTTCTTTCCTGTTGGTTGCGATAGCGCGGTGTGCGCGCGTGGTGGGCGGGAGGTCCTATTGCGTCATGTTGCCGCCGGTTCCTTTCCCCCCACGCCGGCAATCCGGATCCGGTTGTCGACGTCCTGCACGCCGGCGCATGCGTCCGTGCAGTCTTCAATGCGATGCTTGGTGCGGCGGTCTAGCACGGTTCCCTCCAGTGTCACGCAGCCATCCGCCACGGCCACCGACACGTCGCTCACGTCCAGGCCGCTATGGGCCAAGTGCTCGCACACGTTTTCCCGCACGCGCTCGTCCGATCGCGTATAGCCTTTGGGATCCGTCCGCCGCGAACCGCGGTCGCGCCAGGCGGTCGGCCCACGGTTGTAGCCGCCGCGCTCCGCGGTCTCGAAAGACGCTTCCGGCTCGTCCGCCCATTGCGGGCGGTCGCCGTAATAGCCGCCTTCCTCGTCGCCATAGGAAGTGGGGCCGCTATAGGAGGGGCTGCGCGATCCATACACCTGCTCTCGCTGGTACGACGGGTCCTGGTTCCTGAAGCCGCCGTAGCTGCTCTGGCCGGGGTCCGCACTGCGGCTGCGTACACCGCCCCGGGTTTCACGGGTACCGGGCGCGTGGCTCGTGCCTTCGCCCTGGTATCCGAACGAAGGTGCCGGATCGCGCCACGGCTCCTGGTCCCCCGCGCCCGCATGCTGCTGGCGCCGCACGTCGTTGACGGAATCCCGCGGCGCCTGCCCGCCCGACCGGCCGGGCTGCTGCGCCTGGCGGTAGGGGTCGCGGGGGTTGCCGCTGCCGGGATCCCGGTTGAAGTCGTCCTCATCACGCCACGGATATCGTTGGTCATGGTTCATGTCGAGCCTCCTGGGAGTAACGATGTTTCCCCTTTGCGCAGTTTCTCCGCGCGGGGACCTCTGGCATTCACGCAGCAAGCGTTGTGCCACCCGCCGCAGCGCAGCAATGCCCCCGCTCAACTCCGCTTGGGAACCAGGCGGCCCGGCATTCCTTACAAGCATCGTAAGAAGTACCGGAACCTATCGGACGGGCGCGGCACGCCCCGGGCACGCCACTTGCTATGCCTTCCGGACGACCTATCCCCACTCGCCTGGCGAGCACCATGCGCCGTTTCCGGAGATATTCATGAATACCCGTTATCTCACCGTTACCCTGCTTGCCGTCGCGGCACCAGGAAGCGGGCATATGGAAGTCCAGGCCAAGTGGCTGGCACAAAGCGTGAAGAAGGCGCCTTAAGCAGGCATGCCAGCCGGACATGCACACGGACCGGGGGAGACTTCGGTCCCCGATCAGAGTTTCACTTGCCCGACAGCGGTGATCGCCATGAATTCCCCCCAACCTGCCTTAACGTCGACCCCGGCTGGCAACATCATGATCGTTGTCCGCATGGGGCCGGAAAGTTCGATCGGCCAGTATGCCGCCCCATGCGATGCCGCCAATGACGGCATCTTGCCCCCGCCGCCGGAGGGGCTGCCGGCGCCGGCGGTACATGCCGTGCAAGCCCCACACCGAACGCGGGTTCCCCTCGCGATCGCCTTGGCCGCAATGCTGTGGGTACTGGGCACAATTCTGTTGCTGACGCTGGCCATGGCCTACCAGCTCATGGCCTGAGACGGCCATGGGCCGCGGCATGCCGGAGCTGGACGGAGTGGAATGGCGCAACGGATGCGCGGGTTTATTCCTGCGGGGCGTCCCGGGACGAACGCTGGTGCGCCGTCCCGCCGGCGGCGCTCAGGTTGTAGGCGGTATTGACCAACCCGATATGCGAAAAGCCCTGGGGGAAATTGCCCACCAACCGCTTGCGCGCCACGTCGTACTCTTCGGCCAGCAGCCCGAGGTCGTTGCGTAAGGACAGCAGGCGGTCGAACAGGCGGTGCGCGTCGTCCAGCCGGCCTTGCATGATGTAGGCGTCGGCCAGCCAGAAGCTGCACGCCAGGAACACGCCTTCGTCGCCCGGCAACCCATCGTCGCTGTGCTGTGTCGAATAGCGCAGCAGCAGGCCGTCGCGCAACAATTCCCTTTCAATGGCTTGCACCGTGCCGGTCACGCGCGGGTCATCTGCCGGCAGGAAGCCCACCTGCGGAATCAGCAGCAGGCTGGCGTCCAGCGCAGTGCCACCGTAGTACTGCACAAACGTATTTCGCTGGGCGTCATAGCCATGCGTGCAGATATCGGTGCGGATCTCGTCAGCCAACGCCCGCCAGCGGTCCACGGGGCCTTCCAGTCCGAAGCGCTCGCAGGATTTCACGGTACGGTCCAGCGCCACCCAGCACATCAGCCGCGAGTGCGTGAACGCGCGGCGCGGCCCCCGCACTTCCCAGATGCCATGGTCAGGCTCGCGCCACAGGTGCTCAAGCGGTGTGAGCAACACCTTCTGCATGCGCCACGCCTCGGCCAGCGGAGCCAGGTCGGCCACGCGCGCGGCATGCAGGGTCTCGATCAGTTCGCCATATACGTCCAGCTGCATCTGCCCGGCCGCGGCGTTGCCCAGCCGCACGGGCGCGCTTGCCTCATACCCGGGAAGCCAGGGGATGTCGTGTTCGGGCAGCCACCGCTCGCCGGAAATGCCGTACATGATCTGCAGCTGGTTGGGATGGCCGGCCGCGGCCCGCAACAGCCATTGCCGCCAGGCCTCGGCTTCTTCCCGATAGCCGGCGTTCAACAACGCATACAAGGTCAAGGCGGAATCGCGCAGCCAGCAATGCCGGTAATCCCAGTTGCGGCTGCCGCCCAATTGCTCGGGCAGCGACGTCGTGGGCGCCGCGACGATGCCGCCGGTAGGCTGAAAGGTCAGCAGCTTCAAGGTGATCAGCGATCGCACGACAGCGTCTCGCCGTTCGCCCAGGCCATTTTCCCAATGACAGCGCTTGGCCCATTCGCGCCACCACGCAATGGTGCGATCCATGCTCTCCAGGCGGTCCGGCACGAAATGCGGCGTCTTGTGCGAACGGTGATACGACAGGGTGAAGGGCACGGTCTCATCCTGCCGCACGGTGAATTCGGCCACGCTCTTCATATCGCGGCCGGAGAGCGGCACGGCCGTATGCAACTCGACGGCGTCCGGCCCGGCAATGGCGCTCAGCCCGTAATCGCGCCGGCGCACCCAGGGCACGGCCTGCCCGTAGTTAAAGCGCAGCGTCAGCTCCATCCGCATGTCCACGCGGCCCGATTCGCCCTGCACGATACGCACGACGTCCACCCGTTCTTCATCATCGCTAAGCGGCATGAAGTCGTAGACGCGCACCACCCCGTCCGGCGTCTCATGGCGCGTTTCCAGCACCGCCGTTTCCGGCAGGTAGCGGCGCGTGGTGATCGCCTCCGGGGAGCTGGGCGCCAGCAGCCAGCGGCCATGACTGTCGTCGCCCAGCAAAGCCGCGAAGCAAGCCGGGGAATCGAAATGCGGCAGGCAGAGCCAGTCGATGGAACCGTCGCGCGCCACCAGCGCAGCCGACAACATGTTGCCGATCAAGCCATAGTCTTCAAGCGGCTTCGACATAGGCTCAACCCGCGCCACGAAAAGCGGCATACAGCGTCATGCCGCCGTCCACGAACAAAGTCGACCCCGTCACGTAGTCGGAGTCATCGCTGGCTAGCCACGCCACAGCGCGCGCCACGTCTTCCGGCTCGCCGATGCGGCCGTAGGGAATCAGCTTGAGCAGCGAGGCCAGGCTGTCTGGCGTGTTCCAGGCGGGCGCATTGATGGGTGTGCGTATCGCCCCGGGGGCCACGGAATTGACGCGGATCTTCATCGGCGCCAACTCTTGCGCCAGCGACTGCATCAGCAGCGACACGCCGCCTTTGGACGCCGCATAGTTGGACTGGAACGCCCACGGAATGACTTCGTGGACCGAACTGATGAAAATAATCTTGCCCGCCGCCGTATCAGCGGGCGGCCGGGGCGTGCGGTTCAGGAATGCCCGTACCGCAGCGCGAGCGCACAGGAACTGGCCCGTCAGGTTGGTGTCGATCACCTTTTGCCATTGGGCCAGCGTCATGTCCTGAATGGCGGCCGGCTGTTCGATGCCGGCGTTGTTCACCAGTATGTCGACGCCCTGGAAGTGATCCTCGGCCACGCGAAACAGATGCTCGACGTCTTCCTCACGGTTGATATCGGCTGCCGCGGCAACCGCCTGCCCGCCTGCGCGCAGGATTTCCTGCACCACTTCTGCGCCGCGCCGCTCGGAGTCTTCATTGGGCCGGTGGTTCACCACCACCCGCGCGCCCGCCGCCGCCAATTCCAAGGCAATACCGCGCCCGATTCCGGAATTGGCGCCGGTGACGACCGCCACGCGCCCCGACAGATCCACTGCATGCCGCATGCTGCTCTCCTTGCGGCGAGCGGGTCCGGTGTTGCTGACGGGCGGATCCACGAGCACCGCTTTCGATAGCCAAGCTTGCAGCTTAGTCCTGGACTGTCGCGGCTACAACCATTGACGGTGTCAGGACGGCATCACGGCCTCGCAGCTGGCGGCTGGGGCGGCAACGCCACCCGATCGATCGCCTACGCTCCGCCCTTCAGCCAATTCCCGGGCGTGCTCCCACGCTGCGCCTTGAACGCCTTGATGAAATGGCTAAGGCTGGCGAAGCCGACGCTATAAGCGGTATCCGTGACCGAGCAGCCGCGCTTCAATAGGCTTTCCGCCGCATCCATTCTTGCCCCCAAGAGGCAGGCGTGCACCGACTGGCCATATAGCGACAGGAACCCCGCCTGCAGGCGTTTTTCGCTAAGGCCCACGGATTGCGCCAGCTGGCGCACGGTCTTGCAGTCCGCGTAGTGGCGCTGAATGCGGTGGTAGGCCTCGGCCAGCCGGCGGCGGTCGGCGGGTTGTGGCAGCGCACGATGGCCGTCGTTCACGTGCTTGAGCGTCAGCGCCAGGGCCTCGTTGGCCTTTCCCTGCAGATACAACGCAGCGATCTCGCTGCGGTCGTGGCGCCAGCTCAGGATCTCGCCGGCGATGCGTGCGATGCCGGACCATGCCGGCAGCACCGCCAGATGCGCGCCCCTGTCCGGCACGCTGGCATCGTCGGCCAGCATGCCGCCAGGTGCAGTCAGCAGCACCTGCTCCCAGATCGGACGCACGGCATCCGACGAAAACCGGATGTCGACGGTGCGGATCGCGCGCCGGCCTTTGAATTCGTCCCAGCCAGGCACCAGGGCGTCGGTGGAATGCAGAATCACCGTGCCCGGTTTGACATGCAACGGGGCGCCGCCCTCGAAGCCCAAGCCGAACTGCCCTTCAAGGATGATCGCCAACCCCATACTGGGAACGGCGGTGCCCTCGACGGCCCAGTCGGTGACGGGGGTGCCGTCATAGCAGCCGATGGACACGCCGCCCGCCAGTTCGTGTTCCGTGCGGATGTCAGCCCAGTCCGGCGGCATCAGACGCAACATGTCCTCCGCAGTCAGCGGACCGTCGGTCGCGCGGGTCGTCCGAAGCTGATCGCCCATATTTCCTCAATTCCGCCATCGCCGGCGCAGATTCGCTAGCGCATCCACGCCCAGGTGAAGATGATAACGGTTTTCATCCTCATCAAAGACGCCGCCTTGAACCCCACCCCGCTTTCCGCCCGCAGCGAAGCCGCTGCCCTGTTCGTTTTCAATATGCTGTGCTTGACCGCCATGATGGCGTTCGTGCCCGTGATCGGCCCCGTCGTGCGCGGCCTGGGGCTGGCGGAATGGCACGGAGGCCTGGTCGTCACCGTGGCCGGCCTGCTCTGGATGCTGATGGCGCGTTACTGGGGCCGCCGCAGCGACCGCGTGGGGCGTCGGACCACGCTGCTGCGCGCGGCCGCCGGCTACATCGTCAGTTACCTGCTGCTGGCGTGGGCGCTGGACCGGATGTTGGCCGAACCGCCGTCGCCATGGGTCGCGCTGGCGGCGTTGCTGGTCCTGCGCGGCCTGATCGGCGCGTTCTACGCAGCCATGCCCGCCGTCAGCGCCGCGCGAATCGCCGACATCACCGCGCCCGAGCAGCGCGGCGCCATGATGGCCAAACTGGGCGCCGCCAACGGCGTCGGCATGGTCCTGGGCCCTGCCATCGGCGGGCTGCTGGTCAAGGACAGCCTTATCGTTCCGTTGTACCTGGCCGCCGTCCTGCCGGTGCTGGGCACGGCATGGTTGATGCTGCGCCTGCCGTCCGACGCGTCGCACGCGCCCCGGGGCACGCCCCCGCTGAAACTGTCCGACCGTCGCCTGCGGCTGCCGCTTGCCGCCATGCTGCTGGCCATGAGCGGCGTGATCACCGCGCAGATGATCGTGGGCTTCTACGCCATGGACGCCCTGCACCTGGAAGCCGGCCCCGCCGCGCGCGTCGCAGGCATCGCCATGGCCACGGTGGGCATCGTGCTGATCCTGGTGCAGCTTGCCCTGGCTCGCGCCCGGAAAATGAACGCGGCACGTTGCCTGGCCGCGGGCGCCGTGCTGGCCAGCACGGGCTTCTTCTTGATCGCGGTGCTGCCGGGCACGGCGGGCTTCCTGCTCAGCTATGCGCTGATGGCCGCAGGCATGGGCCTGGTGTTCCCGTCGATCCAGACCTTGGCCGCCAATGCGGTCAGCCCGGAAGAACAGGGCATCGCGGCCGGCTCGGTCACCGCGGTCCAGGGCATGGCGATGGTGATCGTGCCGCTGGCTTGCACGCTGCTGTACGGGCTACGCCCTTGGGTGCCCTACGTGGTGGCCGCCAGCCTGTTGTTGCTGCTGGCCGCGGCCGCTGTCGCCCAGCTCCGGCGGATGGCTGCCACCGGCCAGGCGTAATACCCCGCCAAGGTTGATTTCATCCAAATTTGCTTGATAACGTACAAGCTCCGGGTCGCCATGCCGGCTACGCTGCAGGATGGCTGGCGCCAGGGCCCGGCCATCCCCCGCGGTTCCCCTTCCCCCTGCCTCTTCCCGGAGTCACTGACCATGAGCACCATCACTACCCCCGACGGCGTGCAGATCTATTTCAAGGACTGGGGCCCCAAGACAGCCCAGCCCATCATGTTCCACCACGGCTGGCCCTTGTCCAGCGACGACTGGGACACGCAGATGCTCTACTTCGTCGCCAAGGGCTTTCGCGTCATTGCACATGACCGCCGCGGCCACGGCCGCTCCAGCCAGGTCAGCGACGGCCACGACATGGATCACTACGCCGCCGATGCGTCGGCGGTGGCCGAGCACCTGGATCTGCGCAACGCCGTCCACATCGGCCATTCGACCGGTGGCGGCGAGGTGGCGCGCTATGTCGCCAAGTTCGGCCAACCGCAGGGCCGGGTCGCCCGGGCCGTGCTGGTAAGTGCCGTGCCGCCCTTGATGGTCAAGACCGATGCCAACCCGGGCGGCACGCCGATCGAGGTATTCGACGGTTTCCGTGCGGCGCTGGCTGCGAACCGCGCCCAGTTTTTCACAGACGTAGCGTCCGGCCCCTTTTACGGGTTCAACCGCCCGGGCGCGCAAGTGTCACAAGGCGTCATCAATAACTGGTGGCGGCAAGGCATGATCGGCTCGGCCAAGGCGCATTACGAGGGCATCAAGGCCTTTTCCGAAACCGACCAGACCGAAGACCTGAAGGCCATCACCGTTCCCACCCTGGTCATGCACGGCGACGACGACCAGATCGTGCCGATCGACGACTCCTCCCGGCTGTCGGTCAAACTACTGAAGAACGGCACGCTGAAGGTGTATGCGGGCTTTCCGCACGGCATGCTGACCACGCATGGCGAGGTCATCAATCCCGACCTGCTGGCCTTCATCAAGGGCTGATCTGACAATGGCCTATATACTTGGCTGTTGCCGACAGCAGATTGGGCGCCAACCGCGCGACAACCTGCGTCGCAACGACGCTTGAACCCGCCCGCGTGGGCGCTCCCCGGAACAGGGTGCTTATCCGCCGTCCACCGTGACGGCGGCGCACCCCTTCAGACCGGCTTCAATCGATACGCTTCGTTGCGGCGCTGCTTAACCTTCTTTTCCCGATAGCGCTGTCACTACCTCCATCGCCCCACCCGAGCAAGCCTGAAAAGTGTCTGCCGAGGGGGCCATACGTCTAAGAAGAATCGACATGAACGCCTTGCCGCAAGACAAACTGATCACCGCCCTGGACCACGCCCGCCTGCTGGGCATGATCACCCGCCCCGGCAGCGCCGCCGGCCTGTCGCGCGATGCGATCGACGCCACGCAGGACATCCTGGATTCCGCGCCCATCATCACGCTTGAAGACGTGACGCCGGACATCGTCACGATGCGCTCGCGCATGCGCCTGCTGAACGCCAACGGCGACGAAATGCTCGTTACTCTGTGCTATCCGGCCGACGCGAACCTGGCGCAAGGCCAGGTTTCGGTGTTGTCGCCGCTAGGGCTGAGCCTGATCGGCTCGCGCCAGGGCCAGCGCATCACCTGGACCGCCCCCAACCAGACCGAGCATGCCGCCACGATCGAAGAGATCGTCTATCAGCCCGAAGCGGCGGGCGACACCACGGCGTAACGCCAACCCGGAGTCTTCCATGAAGCTGCTTCTGATCGGATCGACCGGCCTGGTTGGCCGCCACGTGCTGGATCAGGCCCTGGCCGATCCGCGCGTGACGGACGTGATCTCGATCGCCCGGCGCCCGCTGCCGGCGCACCCCAAGCTGCAGTCTCCCGTGGTCGACTTCGACCGCCTGCCGCACGACGCCGACTGGTGGCGCGCCGACGCCGTGATCTGCACGCTGGGCACAACCATGCGCGCCGCAGGTTCAGAAGCCGCGTTCCGCAAGGTCGACCACGACTATCCGCTGGCCGTGGCCCGGCTGGCCCGCCATCACGGCACTTCCGCCTATGTGCTGAACTCGGCCATCGGCGCCGACGTGTCGTCGCGCTTTTTCTACAACCGGGTCAAAGGCGAGCTGGAACGTGACCTGGCCGGCCTGGACTTCGCGTCGCTGACCTTGGTGCAACCCGGATTGATCGGCGGCCGGCGCGCCGAGTTCCGGCTTGGCGAACGCGCCGCCGTCGGCGCACTGACGCTACTGGGCCCGGTGCTGCCGCGCCGTTGGCGGATCAACCCGGCCCACGCAATCGCGCAGGCGATGCTCGAGGCGGCCATCAACGCGCCGCCCGGCATGCACGTCATCACGTCCGACCAACTGGCCTGACGCGCCCCGCTCGGCGCGCCCCGCTTAGCGGCCGGCGGCCTTGGCGCTGATGCCGTTGGCCACGCCCATGTCCACCTTGGGCACGTCGCGGATCAGCACGCGCACGTCTTCGCCCGAAATATCGATGCTGGTGCAGACGGCCTGGTTCACCGCGGCGATCAGCGCGGCTTTCTTAGCTTCGTCACGCCCTTCGATCAGCGCCGCGTCCACGCGCACCATGCGCTTGCCGATTTCACCGGCCACGATCACGTTTTCAGCAGGCACTTCCTGCAGCACGATGCGCACGCTGGGCAGCGGCGCGGCGATGCTTTCCACTACGGCGTTGGAAACGGCTTTCAGCAACGCGGCCTTTTGGGCGGCCGAGTGGCCTTGCAGGATCTGGACATTCAAGATTGGCATGACGGCTTCCGATTTTTCGAATAGCAGGAGTCCGGCCGAACTGACCGGCCAGCCATCATATAGCGACTTTGCCCGCGTGCAAGCGATTGCAGGCGGGCAAAGTCCGGGCGCCGGGCGCCCTATCGGGGTGCTGATGCGGTCAGGCCGCTTCGCCCCGGTGCTCGGGAGCGGGCTGGGCTTCCAGCTCGCTTGGGGCGCCTTCCGGCGACGCCGCGGTTTCGGTCAGCGCCGGGGTCACCAACTCGACGACCTTCTTGCGCGACAGCATGCCAAGGAACTCGTCGTCCTCGCCCGTGACGGCAACCGGCTGGTCGCTGTGCACCAGTTGCGCCAACACTTCACCCAGACCCGCCGTAGCCGGCACCGACGCCAGGTCTTCGACAAAGCGCGACACGTCGCGCGCGCCTTGCTGGATGGCTTCCTCGGCCGCTTTGGCCGTCAGCACGCCTGCCAGGCGCTTGCCGTCCAGCACCGGCGCATACTGGTAGTCCATCGCCCGCATGCGGTCAAGGGCGTGCGCGGGACGCGAACGCATGGTCAACGTCAGGCGCGCCGGATTCACGGCGTGCGTGGCGTTAAGCACCTTGGTGCGGTTCACGTCCTGCAGGAACGACTGAACGTAGTCATTGGCCGGGTTCAGCAGGATGTCTTCCGGCGTGCCTTCCTGCACCAGTTCACCGTCCTTCAGGATGGCGATGCGGTTGCCCAGGCGCAGGGCCTCGTCCAGGTCATGCGTGATGAACACGATGGTCTTGTTCAGCTTGGCCTGCAGCTGCAGCAGCTGATCCTGCATTTCACGGCGGATCAATGGGTCCAGCGCCGAGAACGCTTCGTCCATCAGCAGGATTTCGGCGTCGGTCGCCAGCGCGCGCGCCAAACCCACGCGTTGCTGCATGCCGCCCGACAACTGATGGGGATACTGGTTTTCAAAGCCGGCCAGACCCACTTGCTCCAGCCAGTCGCGGGCGCGCTTCTCGCGTTCCGCCTTGCCCACGCCTTGCACGGTCAGGCCGTACGCGGCGTTGTCCAGCACCGTACGGTGCGGGAACAGGCCAAAGCGCTGGAACACCATGCTCATCTTCTTTTGGCGGAAGACTTCCAGATCGCGCTTGTTCAGGCTCACCACGTCCACGCCGTCGACCAGGATGTGGCCGGCGCTGGGCTCGATCAGGCGGTTGAAGTGGCGGATCAGCGTCGACTTGCCGGAACCCGACAGGCCCATGATGACGTAGATGCTGCCCTCTTCAATCGACAGGCTGATGTCGCGCAGGCCCAGCGTGTGGCCGCTTTCGGCCAGCAGCTGTTCCTTGCTCATGCCGTTCTGGGCGGCTTGCAGCCATTTCTTCGGATGCGAACCGAAGACCTTGTAGATGTTCTTGACCTCGATCTTGCTCATCGCTGGCCTCCCATGCGCATGCGCTGTCCATACGATTGCGTGATCCGGTCGAACAGCACGGCCAGCACCACGATACCCAAGCCCGCCAGCAGGCCGCGGCCCACTTCCAGACGGTTGATCCCCAGCAACACCTCATAGCCCAGGCCGCGTGCACCGATCATCGACGCGATCACCACCATCGACAACGCCATCATCGTGGTCTGGTTGATGCCGGCCATGATGTTGGGCAAGGCCAGCGGCAACTGCACGCCGAACAATTGCTGGCGCGGATTGGCGCCGAAGGCGCGCGAGGCTTCCAGCACTTCGCGATCAACCAGGCGGATGCCCAGGTCGGTCAGGCGAATCAGCGGCGGCACGGCGTAGATCACGGTGGCGATGATGGCGGGAATCTTGCCCAGGCCAAACAGCATCACGACCGGAATCAGGTACACGAAGCTGGGCATGGTCTGCATCACGTCCAGCACCGGCAGCATGATGGAGCGCAGCCAGTTCACGCGCGCCATCAGCACGCCCAGCGGAATGCCGATCAGCACGGACAAGCCGGCGGCCATGATCATCAGCGCCAGCGTCTGCATGCCGGCGTCCCACAGGCCCAACACGCCGATCACGCACAACAGCGCGCCCATCGCCAGGCTCAGGCCGATGCGGCGGCTGACGCCCCAGGCGATGGCCACGGTCACGGCGACCACCGCCCACCAGGGCGAATTGCGCAGCAGTTGCTCCAACCACACCAAGGCGTGCAGGACCGGCTGAGACAGGGTCTCGAGCGTGTCCGCGTAATTGGTGACCAGGTGATCGACGAACCCGTCGATCGCCGCCCTTACCTGACGGGCGGGAATAATTTCAGGAAACATTGTTTCGACTCCATTCTGGGGCGCTTACGGCGGCGGTCGCCGCCGGATAGTCCGAAAGACCGGATGTCCAGGCGGCTGGACGGACGGCGCCAACGGCTTGCGTCCGGACGCGAGCGTCCGGCGAACAGCCATCCCAGGGGAAAAAGCCCAGGGCAACTTGCCCGCACGGGGCTTTTTCCCTTGAGGCGGCCCGACAAGCCGGAAGACTTTCCCGCTGGCCGGGCCGGCACGCGCCGAAGCGGCGCGAGGCCTGCACCACGATGCGTTACAGCGCGCTTTGGACGCGCCCGGCGACGTCGGCGGGGACCCACTTGGTCCAGACGTCGGGCTTGTTCTTCAGGAACCACTTGGCCACGGTGCTGGAATCGTCGCCAGACTCTTCCATGTGGGCCAGCGTTTCATTGATCACCGGCAGCGGCACCGACACCTTGGCCAGGAAGGCGGTCAGCGTGGGCGCTTCTTCGGAGAACTTGGTGTTCACCGCGGTGAAGACGGGATTGTCGGGATAGGCGCTGGGCTCGGGGTTGGCGCACTTGGACGACGTCAGGCACTTGTGCTTTTCGGCGTCAAAGGGCGGCATGTCCAGCTTGACGAGATCCATCGCGCCGACGAGCGGCGTGGGCGACCAGTAGTAGAAGACCACGTTCTGCTTGCGCTTGTACGCCGACATCAGCGCCGCCTTCTGCGCCGCGCCCGTGCCGGGCGAGTACAGCGTGTAGCTGTCGTCCAGCTTCAGCGCGTGGAACAGGTTGTTGCTGGTGATCTCGCAGCCCCAACCCGCCGGGCAGCCATAAAAGCGACCCTTGCCGGGCTCTTCGGGGTCCTTGAACTTGTCCTTGAACTTCGGCAGATCGGCTGCGGACTTCAGTTCGGGGAGGCGTTCGGCGGTGTAGCGGGGGATGTACCAGCCTTCGGCGCCCATGTAGAGGTCGCCGATGCGTTTGACGCGGCCGGTCTTTTCGGCGCGATCCCAGGGATCGGCCACACTGTTCAGCCAGATTTCGGTATTGATATCCAGGTCACCGCGCTCCAGCGCGGCCAGGGCGGGCAAGGTTTCCGTCGGCAGGGTCTCGGTCTTGCAACCGTAGCCCTTTTCCATGATGAAACGTTCGACATCAACCAGGACCAGGTTGGATTCCCAGTTCATGGCGCCGAAATTGACTGGACGCTTGATTTCGCATTGCGGTGCGTCGGCGGCTTGGGCCGCGCCGGCAAACGCAAACAGAACGGCCGCGGCGGCCAGGGTCTTGACAGGGGTAAAACGCATTTGGCTTTTGCCTCCATAGGTTCAGGGACACACGCCGGGTCTGGCCCGGAAGTGCCATGGAGCTAAGGGGGTTGTGCGGAAGACGGGCAGAACCGCCAATACAAACCGACACTAGCGACAAGAAAATCCGCAAGCGGTGCGGAATCTTGCTAAGACAGGAGCTTCAAAAACTAGGTTTTTGAAAACCCGCAGAAAGTGAACAAACTGAACGAAGAAGGCAGCATCTTAAACGAAATTGCTGCGCCACCCAACCCTCAGCCTGAACAAAACAGATACATTCCTGGCAAAAAAGCTACGGGATAACCCCCATCGACTAGAGGGGGATTACGAAATTCCCCTAAGAAAACTCGCTCTCAAACCATAGATACATTCAGTAAATATTTTGTTCTTATTAATACATACTACGCGTTCCAGAAGGGCCTAAAAGCGCGGTTTCGGGCCTCTGAAATGGGGGGGTTCGATCAATTTTCAGCTTATGTTCAGCTGAAAAGCCCGCTCAGTCGGCCCGGTGCCGCATCCAACCATCAGCGGCCAGCGTCATCGCCATACATATAGTCGCGGCGCCACGGATAGGAGAGGTCGGCCGGATGGTCGAGCTCGTCCGGACGGCCGGTCGCCGGGAGCTGGCCCAGGATCTGATGCAAGGCGATCCAGCCGTGCTCGAACGCCATGGCGCAGCCGGCCAGGTACAGCCGGTACGCCCGCAGCGACCGCGCGCCCTGCTCACCGCCCAGCACCTGCGCGGCTTCCGGCAAGCGGGCCTCCAGCGCATCGCTCCACGCCCACAAGGTGCGTGCGTAGTGCGGCCGCAGGTTCTCCACGTCCACCTCTTCCAGCCCGCCATTGGTCATGGCTTCCATGACGACACTGATGTGGGTCAGTTCGCCGCCGGGGAAAATGTACTTTTCGATGAACTCGCCCATCCCGTTGCCCAGCTCGGGGTTGTAGACCCCGGCCGCGGTGATGCCATGGTTCATGATCAGGCCGCCCGGCTTGAGCAGGCGGCGCAACTTGGCGAAATAGCCTTCAAGCTGCGCCCGGCCCACGTGCTCGAACATGCCCACCGACGCGATCTTGTCGTAAGGCGTGGATTCGTCCAGCTTGCGGTAGTCCAGCAATTCCATGCGGACCCGGCCGGCCAAGCCTTTTTCCTGGATCAGTTTCGTGACGTGCGCGTGCTGGTTGCGCGACAGCGTGATGCCCGTGGCGTCCACGCCGTAGTTTTCGGCAGCCCACAGCAGCAATCCGCCCCACCCCGCCCCCACGTCCAGAAAGCGCTCGCCCGCGTGCAGCCGCAGCTTGCGGCAGATGTGATCGAGCTTGGCTTCCTGCGCCTGGGCCAGCGTCATGTCCGGCGTGCGGTAATAGGCGCAGGAATAAACCCGGCGCGGATCCAGCCACAGGGCGTAGAAGTCGTCGGACAGGTCGTAATGGAATTCGATCTGCTTGGCGTCGCGCTCCACGGAATGCCGCCACACCGACATCACCTTGCGGACCAGCTCCGTCAGCCAGCCGCCGCGCGCGGCATCGACCGGCGACCCCGGCAGCAACGCCGACGCCGCGGCCATCACATCGCGCATATTGCCCTCGATGTCGATGCGGCCTTCCACGTAGTCCTGCCCCAGAACGCCCACGGCGCCTTCGGCCAGATGGGCCAGCGCCGTCTTGTCGTGCGCCACGAAACGAACCCGCGGATCGGGCGGCCCCAGCACGGCGCCGTCAGGCAAAACCAGCTGGACAGGGACGGGCAAGGCCTCAAGCTTGCGTTCCACAACAGATAGCAAAGGATTCACGACTTCTCCTCTGAGTACTTTACGGACGCTCACGACTGTATCGGAAAACAGCTGAAATTTGCGTGTCAGGTTACCCGTGATACAGTCGCTGGCTTGGCGCAAAACCGTGCAATCCAACGCATGCGCGCCCTGTCTCTGCGTTTTACCGCGACCAACATGCCCCCATCACCAGTTTCCCGCAGCAGCCTGCCCGGTTGGCTCATTCTCATGGGCGCGCTGACGGCGATCGGCCCGTTCGCCATCGACATGTACCTGCCCGCGTTCCCGACCATTGCGGCGAACCTGGGCGTGCCGCGCGGCGACGTCGAACGCACGCTGGCGGCCTACCTGATCGGCCTGGCGCTGGCGCAGGTGTTCTACGGCCCGATGGCCGACCGCTTCGGCCGCAAGCCGCCGCTGATGGTGGGGCTGGCGTTGTTCATGGTGGCATCCCTGGGCTGCGCCCTGTCGGGTTCGGTCGAGGCCCTGACGGGCTGGCGCGTCGTGCAGGCCATGGGCGGCGCGGCCGGCATCGTGATCCCCCGCGCAGTCATCCGCGACCATTATGAAACCCATGAGGCGGCGCGTGCGATGTCGCTGCTGATGCTGATCATGGGCCTCGCCCCGATTCTGGCTCCGCTTGCCGGCGGCCAATTGCTGGCGATCGCCTCTTGGCGCAGCCTGTTCTGGATCATGCTGGCCGGCGGCGCCATGCTGATGCTGGCCGTGGCGAAGATCATGAAGGAATCGCTGGCGCCTGAACGCGTCGTGCCGCTGCGCTGGAGCACCATCCTGCGCAACTACCGCGACCTGTTCGCGCATCGCGGCTTCATGGCGCACAGCCTGGCGGGCGGCTTCGGCCAGGCCGGCATGTTCGCCTACATCATCGGGTCGCCGCGCGTCTTCATCGAACTGTACGGCGTGCCGCCCCAGTATTACGGCCTGCTGTTCGGCACCAACGCGCTGTCGCTCATCATCTGCTCGCAGATCAGCGCCCGCCTGCTGCGCACCTACAAGCCCCGCCAACTGCAACGCAAGGCCCTGACCTCGCTGGCCATCGCCAGCCTTGCCGCTGTGGCGCTGACGCTGGCCGGCTGGATGTCGCTGCCCCTCTTGATGCTGTGCCTGATCGCCTACATGGGCAGCCAGGGCTTCGTGAACCCGAACTCGGCGGCGCTGGCGCTGTCGGACCAGGGCAAGCGGCTGGGCGCGGCGTCCGCATTATTGGGGACGCTGCAATTGTCTTGCGGCGCGCTGGCCGGTTTCGCCGTCAGCGCCTGGCAAACGGACAGCGCCTTGCCCCTGACGACCACGCTGGCCAGCTGCGCCTGCCTGTCCTGGATATCGGGCCGTGTCGCGCAATCGCACACGAACTGAGCCGGCCGCTTGATTTGCTTGGCTTTTTCGTATTAGAATCTAAGTCTTCACAAGAAGTTTCCCGTGCCGGACTACTATGCTTTGTAGTTCAGCACTCTGACCCCAACCGCGTAGCGTTGAGAAATCCGGTCAAGGAATTCATCAGGAATTTCTAGCAGGATTTCAGCGGGTGGCAGGCAGCGGGTATAAGCACGGGCGGATCCCGATCCCCCTCATCCACTAAGACTGGGTGGCCGGCAAAGGCAGCGCAACAGGCAACACATTGCGCTTCCCACACAGCCCGGCGGCTAAAACCCTGTCTACCCCCCAAGCGATGCGCGAAAAGAACGACATAAAGAGGTGCATCCATGGCACGCGTATGCCAAGTGACCGGCAAAGGCCCGATGGTGGGCAACAATGTTTCGCACGCAAACAACAAGACCAAGCGTCGCTTCCTGCCGAACCTGCAATCGCGCCGGTTCTGGGTTGAAAGCGAAAACCGCTGGGTCCGCCTGCGTGTTTCGGCCAAGGCCATCCGCACGATCGACAAGAACGGCATCGACGCCGTCCTGGCCGACATGCGTGCCCGCGGCGAAATCGCCTAATCGGCCTCCCCTACAATCACCATACTAGGAGCACGACATGGCCAAAGGTATCCGCGAAAAGATCAAACTCGAGTCGACTGCCGGCACGGGTCATTTCTACACGACCACCAAGAACAAGCGCAACATGCCCGAGAAGATGCTGATCAAGAAATTTGATCCGGTCGCTCGCAAGCACGTTGACTACAAGGAAACCAAGCTGAAGTAATTCAGCCGGTTTTCTGGTAAGTCTGAAAGAGCCCTGCCTTGCAGGGCTTTTTTTATTGCCGGGCCGCCCCAAGCAGGGGGAAGCGTCTATTGCCGCCTGGCAAAGGCGCGTGTTTCAATTGGCCGCAACCCGCAGCGCCCCGTGCCGCGCGGCGACGCCCGATCCCTCTTGCCTGCGATACCCTGCCATGCTTCGTCCCAGCCTTACCCTGCTGCGCCGCGCCGTTGCGCCCGCGCTCCTGGCCCTGGCGCTGACTCCGGTCGCCGTAGCCGTCGCCAAAGACAAGGAACCGCCGATCCGCATCGGCGAGATCAACAGCTACAAGGCCATCCCCGCCTTCCTGGGGCCCTACAAGAAGGGCTGGCAGCTGGCGCTTGAGCAGGTCAACGCCGAAGGCGGCGTGCTGGGCCGGAAACTGGAAGTCATCTCCCGCGACGACAACGGCAACCCCGGTGATTCCGTGCGTGCTGCCCAGGAACTGCTGGCGCGCGAGAAGGTCGAGCTGCTGTTCGGCGGCTTCCTGTCCAACACCGGGCTGGCCCTGACCGACTTCGCCAAGCAGCAGCAGGTGTTCTTCCTGGCCGCCGAGCCGCTAACCGACAAGATCACCTGGCAGGAAGGCAACCGCTACACCTACCGATTGCGGCCTTCCACCTGGATGCATGTGGCCGCGCTGGCGCCCAAGGCGCTGGCCTTGCGCAAGAAGCGCTGGGCCATCGTGTACCCCAACTACGAGTACGGACAATCCGCCGTGGCCACGTTCAAGGCCATGATGAAGTCATTCCAGTCCGACGTGGAATTCGTGGCGGAACAAGCCGTGCCGCTGGGCAAGGTGGATGCCGGCGCCGTGGTGCAGGCCTTGGCCGACGCCAAGCCCGACGCCATCTTCAACGTGCTGTTTGCTGCCGACCTGACCCGATTCGTGCGCGAAGGCAACACGCGTGGCCTGTTCGAAAACCGCGCAGTCGTGTCGGTGCTGTCAGGCGAACCGGAATACCTGGAACCCCTGGGTGCCGACACGCCGACGGGCTGGATCGTCACCGGCTACCCCTGGTACGCCATCGATACCCCCGCCAATAACGCCTTCGTCGACGCCTACAAGAAGCGCTACAACGAAACGCCCAAAGTGGGCTCAGTGGTGGGCTATGCATCGCTGATGTCCATCGCCCAGGGCCTGAAGGCCGCGGGCGAGGTCGACACCGAAAAGCTGGTCGACGCCTTCGCCGGCCTGAAGGTGGACACGCCCTATGGACAGATCCAGTACCGCAAGATCGACCATCAATCGACGATGGGCGTCTACGTGGGTGTGACGGCCGTGGAAGACGGCAAGGGCATCATGAAGGACTTCGCCTACATCGACGGCGCGCGCTTGCAGCCGCCTGACGAACAGGTCCGCAAGATGCGTCCGGCGCACTGATGAGCCTGTCCGGGCTGCTGTCGCAGCTGCTTAATGGCCTGGCGGACGCCAGCGCGTTGTTCCTGGTTGCCGCGGGCCTGTCGCTGATTTTCGGCGTGACCCGTGTGGTGAATTTCGCGCACGGTTCGTTCTACATGCTGGGCATCTACCTGGCCTGGACGTTCACCACGTATTTCGGCGACGGCGCCGGCTATTGGGCCGGCTTGCTGCTGGCCGCGCTGGCTACCGGCCTGATCGGGGCGGCCGCGGAATGGCTGGTGCTCAAGCGGCTGTACCAGGCACCCGAACTGTTCCAACTGCTGGCCACGTTCGCCCTGGTGCTCATCATCGGCGACGCCGCGCTGGCGATCTGGGGCCCCGAAGACCTGTTTGCTGCGCGCGCCCCCGGGCTGTCCGGCGCCGTGCAGATCCTGGGCCGGCGCTACCCACAATACGACCTGCTGCTGATCGCCGCCGGCCCGGTGGTACTGGGCCTGCTATGGCTGCTGCTGATGCGCACGCGCTGGGGCCGGTTGCTGCGCGCCGCCGCTGAAAACCGCAGCATGCTGGCCGCGCTGGGCGTGAACCAGGCCTGGCTGTTCACGTCCGCCTTCACGCTGGGGGCGTTCCTGGCCGGCCTGGGGGGCGCATTGGCCGCGCCTCGGGTGCCCGCCACCCTGGGCCTGGACCTGGAAATCATCGCCAGCGCCTTCGTGGTGGTGGTGGTGGGCGGCCTGGGGTCGATACCCGGCGCGTTCCTCGCCGCGCTTCTCATCTGTTCGGTCAAAGCCGTGTTCGTGTTCCTGGGCCAGGTCCAGATCGGGCCCTGGCTGTTCAACCTGTCCAAGCTGACGCTCTTGGCCGAATTTGCGGTGATGGCCGTGGTGCTGGTGGTGCGGCCCTGGGGCCTGCTGGGCAAGCCGCCGGCGCCCGCCTCGCACGCGGGCGCGCCGGAACGCCCCATCGCCCCCGCGGGGCGTCGCCTGCGCCTGACCTACGGCTTGCTGCTGACCTTGCTGGCGCTGGTTCCCGTCGCCGCGCTGTACTGGCCATATCTGGGCATCCTGATGACCGAGATCCTCATCGCCGCGCTGTTTGCGGCCAGCCTGCACTTTCTGACGGGGCTCGCCGGCATGACCTCGTTCGGCCACGCCGCCTGGTTCGGCCTGGGCGCCTATGGCGCCGCGCTGCTGCTGAAACTGGCCGCCGTGCCGATGGAGGCCGCGCTGCTGCTGGGTCCTTTCGCCGCCGCCTTCGGCGCGCTGCTGTTCGGCTGGTTCTGCGTGCGGCTGTCCGGCGTGTACCTGGCAATGCTGACGCTGGCCGTGGCGCAGATCCTCTGGGCACTCGCCTACCAATGGGATGACGTGACGGGCGGCAGCAACGGCCTCATCGGCGTGTGGCCGTCGTCCTGGCTGGCGCAGGGCCCCTGGTTCTATTACCTGACGCTGGCGCTCTCCGCGGCAGGCATCGCCTGGCTGCGCCGCCTGGCGTTTTCACCGCTGGGCTACGCGTTGCGCGGCGTGCGCGATTCCTCGATGCGCGCCGAAGCGCTGGGCATGGAGACCCGGCGCGTGCAATGGGCAGGCTTTGTCGCCGCATCCTTCGCGGCCGGGCTGGCCGGATCGCTCTACACGTTTTCCAAGGGCAGCATCGCGCCCGACGTGCTGGCCGTCAGCCGCTCGGTCGACGGGCTGGTCATGGTGCTCTTGGGCGGCCTGCAGACGCTGGCGGGGCCATTGGTGGGCGCCGCCGCCTATACGTGGCTGCAGGACGTGGCGGCGCGCAGCACCGAGTACTGGCACGCTGTGCTGGGCCTGGCCATTCTGGCGCTGGTGATGGCGTTTCCCGAAGGCCTGGCCGGCGCAGCCGCACGACTGGGCAGGAGGCGCGCATGACCTCGGTAAATGCCTTGCTCCAGGTCGACGCGCTGCGCAAATCGTTCGGTGGCATCGATGCGCTGGCCGGCGTTTCCTTCACGCTGGAAGCGGGCAGGATGCTGGCGCTGATCGGCCCGAATGGCGCCGGCAAATCCACCTGCTTTAACGTGCTGGGTGGGCAACTGCGCCCCGATTCCGGATCCGTCCGCCTGGACGGCCGCGAACTGGTGGGCCTGTCCGCCGGCAAGATCTGCAGGCTGGGCGTGGGCCGCACCTTCCAGACGGCCGCCACCTTCCGCTCCATGACCGTGTGCGAAAACGTGCAGACGGCCCTGCTGTCGCGCGATCGCTTGCTGTTCAATCCCTGGCGCCGCGCCACCCGCCATGCCGTCGAGGAAGCCATGGCCTTGCTGTCGCAAGTGCAAATGGCGGACAAGGCCGAGGCCGCCTGCGGCACGCTGGCGTATGGCGACGTCAAACGGGTGGAACTGGCGATGGCACTGGCGCACCAACCGCGCTTGCTGCTGATGGACGAACCCACGGCCGGCATGGCCACGAACGAGCGGCATGCGCTGATGCGGCTGACGCGCCAACTGGCCGACACGCAACGCATTGCCGTGCTGTTCACGGAACACAGCCTGGACGTGGTGTTCAAGCACGCGGACCGCATCGCCGTCCTGGTGCGCGGCGCCCTGATGGCCGAAGGCGAACCCGCCGCCATTGCAGCGGACCCTCGCGTGCGCGCCGCCTACCTGGGCACGGAAGCCCCGTGAAACCGGCGCGCGGGCGGGGACGTCAGTGCTCGCTTTGCGGGTTTTGCGGCTGGCATTCCCAGAAGATCCGGGCCTTGCATCCCGCGCAGATCGCCGGGTCCAGCTTGGCGTAGATGGTGTGCAGCGCCGTGGCCTTGTCCGGGAAAATGTGATCAGCGCCCAGGCGCTCCAGAAACCCCGTGCGGCGCCACATGTCCAGCACCTCAGGCCGTGGCCGGTGGAAATACAAGTCGCCGCCCATCGCGCGACGCGCGGCCAATTCGTCTTCCCACACCTGCGCGCCAGCCAGATCGATGAAGTTCATGCTCTTGGCCATCACCAGCAGATGGCGCGGCGCGTCCGGCGCCGCGCGCAACTCGTGCAGGCGCTGGGCCACATGCGCCGCCGCGCCGAAGTAGATGGAACCTTCCATGCGCAGCAGCTTCAACTGCGGGCACTCGGGCAACGCGTCCTCCTGGTGCTCCAGCACGACGAAGCGCCGGTCCAGCCCGCGGGAATCGAAGCCCATCGTGCGCATCGCCGGCCGCGAGGTGCGGTGCAGATACGCCATCAACGACAACACCGTGCCCAGCAGAATCGCGACTTCCATGCGGATGGTGACGGTGGCGGCCAGCGTGGCGCCGGCGATCGCGCACTCGCCCGGCTGCATCCGGATCAGTTGGCGCCAGCGCGGAATGTCCAGCAAGGTCCATGCCACCAACAGCAACAGGCCCGAGATCGCCGCATTGGGAATCATTGCCAGTAACGGCGCCGACAAGGCCACGAGTACCACCAGCAACACCGCGGAAAACACAGCTGCCAACGGCGTCTTCGCGCCGGCTTCGTAGTTGGGAATGGACCGGTTCAGCGACCCGCATGACAGGTAGCAAGAGAAGAAGCCGCCCACGATGTTGGACAGCCCCTGCCCCGTGAACTCCCGGTTGGCGTCGATGCGCTGGCCTGAGCGCGTGGCCACCGCCTTGGCGATGGAGATCGATTGCGCCAGCGCCACGATCGTCAGCGCGAAGGCCAGGCTGAGCAGATCAGGCAGTGTGCGCCAATCTACGCTGGGCACATGAAACGGCGGCCAGGGCTGGGCGATGGCGCCCACGACCGAGACCGGCACACCGCCCGGCGGCACGGCCCATTTATTGAACGCAGCAGCTGCCAGCGCCCCCGCCACCAGTCCCAGCAGCATGTAGGGCTTGCGCTTGTCCAGCCGGCGCACCAACAATGCCACGCCCAGTGTGACCAGCGTCACCAACAAGGCGCCTTTGTGCACGTCGCCAAGATGCGTGCCCACGCTGATCAGCAGCGCCCCTGCCCCATGCGAGGCCGGCGACGGCACGCCCAGCGCGTCCTTCAAGGCGTGCACCGCGATCAGCAGCGCGGCCCCGCTGGTAAAACCGAACAGGGCCGACGGCGAAATGAAATGCGCCAGCGAACCCAGGCGCAGCACGCCCACCAGCCATTGCATGATGCCGACCAGCACCGTCACCGCCAGCGCCAGCTGGATATAGGCCGGACTGCCCGCGGCAGCCAGGGGCGTCAGCACGGCGAACAGCGCCAGCGAATTCGCGTTGGTCGGGCCCGACATCACATGGCGGCTGGACCCGAACAGTGCCGCGACGATACAGGGGACAATCGCGGAATACAGCCCGTATTCGGCGGGCAATCCCGCCAGCATGGCGAATGCCACCCCTTGGGGCAGCACCAGCAGCGCGCCCAGCAGGCCTGCCGACAAGTCGGCGCGCAGGGTCAGCTTGTTGACGTCATTGACCCATGAGCCAAACATGCGGCCCGCCAGATTTCTAGCCCCCTGCGTCATCCTGTCCTATTCCCCTTTTATGGTTTCCTCGTCCGCGCGTGCATCCATGCGGAACAAGGCCGCCTAGCGTAATCGCTCGACCCGGCTGGCGCAACGCGCCGCCGTCAGCCTCATTTCAGATAGCGGCGTTCCAGCTCGCGCATGTGGGCGTCGCCCTGCAGTGCGATGATTTCTTTCACCGTCGGCAAGCCGGCGTCCACCCCATGGATGCCGCCATCCTGGCGGATGCGGGCGAAGACGTCACGCATCGCGCCGACGGCCGCGCGGATGGCGTGGTTGCCGTAGATCACCAGCCCCACCTTGCCCAGCGCTTGGATATCCGATTCACGCAACTGCGGATACGCGGTGGGCACCAGCACCAGCGGCACGCGACCCGTCCAGGCCTGCGCAAAGCGCACGATCTCGTTGGGCGTGGTTTGCTTGGAATGGATCAGGATGGCATCGGCGCCCGCCGATTCGTAGGCCTGCGCGCGGGCCAGCGCCTCTTCCTGGCCCAAGCCCGCGATCAGGGCCTCGGTGCGGGCGATCACGCAGAAATCCGAATCGCGCCGCGCCGCGCAGGCCGCTTCGACCTTGCCCTGGAATTCCTCCACGCGCACCAGTTCCTGCCGGCCGTCCGTCCGCAGGCTGGTGTCTTTGGGAAAGGTCTTGTCTTCCATCACCACCGCCGACACGCCGGCCGCTTCGTACTGCGGCAGCATGTACGACACGTTGACGGCATTGCCGAATCCCGTGTCGATGTCCGCGATGACCGGCACCTCGACCGTCGCTGCAATGGCCCGCATCATGTCCAGATGCTGCGACGCGGAAAGAATGCTGGCGTCGGGTACCGCATAGCTTGCCGAAAGTTCAAAACCGCTGCCCCAGATCGCATCGAACCCTGCGTCCGCCGCCAGCCGGGCCGACATCGGGTTATGCGCCGACATGGCGTGCATCAATCGGGAATCCTGCAATTTCTGGCGGAATATGCGGTGGCGGCTCATGGCGTGAATGCGTAGATTCCAGCGCCCGATGCGCCGGCTAGAGGCATCGTAGCGCCATTTGCCGCCGCCTTGGCGTGGTGGGTCAGCTCGCGCCGCCGCCGCGCCGCGCCTTCATGGCCTGCCCGATATCGGCCAGCGCATCGTCGGAAATCAAACGCGCCGCCATCGGCAGCAGCTCGTCCTCTTCACGCTGGATATGCGCGGCATAGGCCTCGGTGAACGCTTGCACCTGCGCCGCCGGCAAGGCGGCAGGCCGCCCGGCGGCGATCTCGGACAACACCTCGCGCAGCGGTATCCACATGTCCGCCAGGCGCCGATGTTCGGCCATCAGTCCTTGCACCAGCGCGTGCAGGCAGCCCGCATCGGACCCCGCCATGGACTCGATCAAGGCCGGAAAAAGATCTTCTTCCTCGTCTTCGTGATGGTGCGCCGCGGCGGTATCGAAATAGCGCGCCACGCTGGCGGCGGCCGTCTGTGCAGCCGCGTCGCTGCCCTGCGCGGGCAGATGCGCCGCCAGGCGCGTCAAGGTAGCGCATTGGCGCGCAATCCGCCCATGGCAGGCAGACAGCAGCGCCAGCGGATCATCCGGCCCCGGCGCTGCGGCCGGACCTCCAGGAAAGCTCACTGCCATCGCACACCTCCTTGCCGTCACCCGCCGCGCATGCCCGGATCAACTCGAATGGCCGCGCCACCACAACCGGACGGAATCCCACGCGCGTCCCGCGAATCCCGCCTCCGCCACCGGCTCCAGCGCCACCACGGGGAACTGCATGGACGGCTTGCCGTCCACCAGCACCCGCAACGCGCCCACGGTGTCCTGGGCCGCAATCGGCGCCACCAGCGGCTCCTGCGGCGTCCACACAGGCTCCACCTTGGCGCCCGCGGGCACGGTCACATAGGCGTCCCGCGAAAACCCGGCCTTCAGGCTGTTGCTTTCGCCCTTCCAGACTTCAGGCGTGGCCACGGCCTGGCCGCGCGCATACAGCTTGATGGTATTGAATCCCTGAAACCCCCACTCCAGCAACTCGCGGCTTTCCTGGGTGCGCAATTTGTCGGACGCCGTGCCGACCACCACCGTGATCAGGCGGCGTTGGTCGGCGCCGTTGGGCCGGCGCGCCGTCGCCACGATGCAGTAGCCGGCGGATTCCGTATGGCCCGTCTTCAAGCCGTCCACGCTAGGGTCCAGCCACAGCAGCCGGTTGCGGTTCGATTGGGTGATCTTGTTGAACGTGAATTGCTTGGCGGAATCGTAGGTCTTGTAAAGCTGGGGGTAGTCGCGGATGAAGCGCGTGGCCAGGATGGACAGGTCGCTGGCCGTGGAATAGGTGCCCGGGTCCGGCAGGCCATGGGGGCTGGCGAAATGCGTCGCGTGCAATCCCAGCCTGGCGGCGGTGTCGTTCATCCGCGCCACAAAGGCCTCGACGCTGCCCGACACCGCCTCGGCCAGCGCAATCGCCGCGTCATTGCCCGATTGGATCATCAGGCCGCGCAGCAACTCGTCCACCGACACCTTGGAGCCCGGCTCCAGAAACATCTTGGAGCTGCCCGCCGGCACTTTCCAGGCGCGCGTCGAAATCACGACCAGTTGGCCAGGCGTGACTTCTTTCTTATTCAGCGCCTCGAACACGACGTAGGCGGTCATGATCTTGGTCAACGACGCCGGTTCGATCCGCGCGGTGGCCGCATGTGAGGCGATCACCTGACCGCTCGTCTCATCCAGCAGCAGCCACGCTTTGGCCGACAGCACCGGCTGCGGCATTGATTGCGCCATCGCGCCGGATACGCACGCCGCTGCAACGAGCAGGCCCGCTGCAAACTTTTTCATCAACAACATATAAGAGCTTCAATCCATGCTTGGGTTGTTCCCGCGCGGGAACGATCGCCAATCGGCTTGGCTAGCAAGCCGGCGTTCAACAATATCCCCGCGCGCCGCACGCAATTGGAACACGCGCCGCGCCAATGGTTCAGCGCTGCGATGTTCCGCAAAAATAGGCCTCGAATGTCACGACGTATTGCAGAAGCCCTTGCAGGAAGCACTTTCTGCGTCGAAAACAACAAACAGTGGCTTAAAACCCGTTAGAAAGCCGCAAGAACTTCAAGTCTTCCGCTATCATCGGGCGCGTAGCGTTAAAAGCCGATATCCGGCCCGCGCTGCTCCATGTCCTCAACTACGGATTTTGACCATGGCCACGAAAGCAAAAGCTCCTGCCAAGAAAGTCACCAAGCCCGCCGTCAAGGCGCCCGCAAAGAAGGCAACCGCCGCCAAACCCGCTGTGAAGCCCGCAGCAAAGAAGGCCGTTGCCGCCAAGAAGGTCGCTGCTGCACCCAAGGCCATCAAGGCTGCCCTGAACAAGACCCAACTGGTTGCTTACATCGTTGAGCAATCCGGCGTTGAAGCCAAGGCCGTCAAGGCCGTCCTGGCCAGCCTGGAAACCTCGGTGCTGGGTTCCGTGGACAAGAAGGGCGCTGGCGAATTCACGCTGCCCGGCCTGTTCAAGGTTGCCGTGCAGAAGGTTCCGGCCAAGGCCAAGCGCTTCGGCAAGGATCCGTTCACTGGCGTCGAGCGCTGGTTCCCCGCCAAGCCGGCTTCGGTCAAGGTGAAGGTTCGCCCGCTCAAGAAGCTGAAGGACGCCGCGCAGTAATTCGCGCGAGTATCCGGTCAAGCCGGAAGGGCCCGCCTCGAAAGAGGCGGGCCCTTCTTTTTTGCCGCGCGCTTTGCGCCGCGTGGGGTCCTGCTGTTAGAATTTATCTCAACATAAAGAAACTTCATATCAAAGTAAATTCGGATTTCGCATGAATGACCTCGTCGATCAGGTGATCTCGCAATGGACCGCAGAATGCCCCAATCAGGACTTCGCGGCCATGACGGTCGTCACCCGGGTGTTCCGCTTGAACGCCTTTGCCACCCGCAACGTGAACCGCAGCTTCCGCCGCTATAACCTGCACCAGGGCGAATTCGATGTCCTGGCTACGCTGTACCGCACCGGCGCCCCGCACGCCATGAATCCGCAGAAGCTGGTCGACGCCCTGCTGCTGACTTCCGGCGCGATGACCAACCGCCTGGACCGCCTGGAGCAGGCCGGTCTGCTGGTCCGCAATCCCAACCCCGACGACCGGCGCGGCATCATCGTGTCGCTGACCGCGGAAGGGCTGCGCGTGATCAAGCTGGTGTTGAAGGACTATCTGAAAGACCTGAACGAACTGCTGGCCCCGCTGTCCGCGGCCGAGCGCAAGCAAATGGCCGGGTTGCTGAAAAAGCTGCTGATCAAGCACGACCAGGAAACCCCCGGCGGCATCGGCGCCTGAGCCCGGCCTGCCTCACCCCTGCGCCTCGCCCCGCATCCCCTTCTGCCTGCCTCCATGACTTCCGCTTCACCCGCCCAGACAACCCCGCCCACCCTGACCGCGCCGATCATCCTGCTGATGTCGGTCGCCACCGGCCTGGCCGTCGCCAGCAATTACTACGCGCAACCCCTGCTGCACACGATCGGCCAGCAGTTTTCGTTGTCCAACGCGACGGCCGGCGCCATCGTCACCACCGCGCAGCTCAGCTACGCGCTGGGGCTGATGCTGCTGGTGCCGCTGGGCGACATGTTCGAACGCCGCAGCCTGATCGTGCTGATGACGCTGCTGTCGGCTGGCGGCCTCTTGATTTCGTCGTTCGCCACCAGCATCGCCGTACTGCTGGTGGGCACGGCGCTGACCGGACTGCTGTCCGTCGTCGCCCAGATCCTGGTGCCGTTCGCCGCCACGCTGGCGGCGCCGCACGAACGCGGAAAGGCGGTCGGTACCGTCATGAGCGGCCTGTTGCTGGGCATTCTGCTGGCCCGCACCGTCGCGGGCGCACTGGCCGATGTGGGCAGCTGGCGCACGGTGTACTGGGTGGCCGCGATCCTGATGACGGCCATGTCCGCCGCCCTGTGGCGCCTGCTGCCGCGCTACCAGAGCCCCACGTCGATGAGCTATCCGCGCCTGTTGGGCTCGATTCTGCGCATGTTCATTGAGGAACCGCTGTTCCGCGCCCGCTCGCTGCTGGGTTTCCTGCTGTTCGCCGCCTTCAGCATGCTGTGGACGACGCTGACCTTCCTGCTGTCCAGCCCTCCCTATGAATACAGCACCACCACCATCGGGCTGTTTGGTCTGGCTGGGGCGGCCGGCGCCTATGCCGCCAACCGATTCGGCCGTCTGGCCGACCGCGGCCTGGGCAACCTGGCCACCCGAGTCGGCCTGCTCCTGCTGCTCGGTTCCTGGGGCTTGCTGGCCTTCGGCCAGGTCTCGGTCGTCGCACTGCTCGCAGGCATCCTGATCCAGGATCTGGCGATCCAGGGCGTCCATGTCACCAATAGCAGCGCGCTGTACCGCCTGCGCCCGGAGGCCCGCAGCCGCCTGACCGCCGGCTACATGACCTGCTACTTCATCGGCGGGGCGACCGGTTCACTGGTATCGTCCTGGCTTTACGCCCATTTTGGCTGGCCCGGCGTGGTCACCGCGGGCGCCGTCCTGGGCGTTGTTACCTTGGCATATGGCGCGTTCTCGCCCAGTGCCCGCATCCCGGAAACGGCTCCGTCCCCTGCCCACGCCTAGCACCTCCTATAATCAGGGGTTTTGACCGCCACCGCGTCCACGCGGCAGGGCGGCTCACCCTTTTTTGCCACCGTGCCCGAGCCCATGCAGGAACGTTACCTCCCCACTACCGTCGAAGCGGCCGCCCATCAAGACTGGCAGGCCCGCGACGCCTATCTGGTCCACGAACACGCGAAGAACGCCGACGGCTCCGAAAAGCCGAAGTTCTACGCCTGCTCGATGCTGCCCTACCCCAGCGGCAAGCTGCATATGGGCCACGTGCGTAACTACACCATCAACGACATGATGGCCCGTCAGTTGCGCATGCGTGGCTATAACGTCCTGATGCCCATGGGCTGGGACGCCTTCGGCATGCCGGCGGAAAACGCCGCCATCAAGTCCAAGGTGCCGCCGGCCAAGTGGACCTACGACAACATCGCCTATATGAAGAAGCAGATGAAGTCGATGGGTCTGGCGATCGACTGGACGCGCGAAATGTGCGCCTGCGATCCGAAGTACTACAAGTGGAACCAGTGGCTCTTCCTGAAGATGCTGGAAAAGGGCGTGGCCTACCGCAAGACCCAGGTCGTCAACTGGGACCCGGTGGACCAGACCGTGCTGGCCAACGAACAAGTCATCGACGGCCGCGGCTGGCGTTCGGGCGCGCTGGTTGAAAAGCGCGAGATCCCGGGCTACTACCTGCGCATCACAGACTACGCCGACGAACTGCTTGGCGCCGTCCAGAACGACCTGCCCGGCTGGCCCGAGCGCGTCCGCCTGATGCAGGAAAACTGGATCGGCAAGTCCGAGGGCCTGCGCTTTGCCTTCCCGCACAAGATCGCCGGCCCGGACGGCCAGCTGATCCAGGACGGCAAGCTGTACGTCTTCACCACCCGCGCCGACACCATCATGGGCGTGACGTTCTGCGCCGTGGCGCCGGAACACCCCCTGGCTACGCACGCGGCTCGCAACAACCCGCAGTTGGCGTCGTTCATCGAACAATGCAAGCTGGGCGGCACGACCGAGGCCGAAATGGCCACGCGTGAAAAGGAAGGCATGCCCACCGGCCTGACCGTCACGCACCCGGTGACGGGCGCAGAGGTCGAGGTCTGGGTCGGCAACTACGTGCTGATGACCTACGGCGACGGCGCCGTCATGGGCGTGCCCTCGCACGACGAGCGCGATTTCGCCTTCGCCAAGAAATACAAGCTGCCCATCGTCCAGGTCGTGGGCGTGGCCGGCAAGGAATACTCCACCGACGCGTGGCAGGAATGGTACGGCGACAAGCAGTCCGGCCGCACCATCAACTCGGGCAAGTACGACGGCCTCTCGCACAAGGAGGCCGTGGACGCCATCGCCGCCGACCTGGGCGCGCAAGGCCTGGGGGAAAAGCAGACCACGTGGCGCCTGCGCGACTGGGGCATTTCGCGCCAGCGCTACTGGGGCACCCCGATCCCGATCATCCACTGCGCGGATTGCGGTCCCGTCCCGGTCCCCGAAAAAGACCTGCCCGTCGTCCTGCCCGACGACCTGATCCCCGACGGCAGCGGCAACCCGCTGGCCAAGAACGAGGCCTTCCTGTCCTGCGCCTGCCCTAGCTGCGGCAAGCCCGCGCGCCGCGAAACGGACACGATGGATACGTTCGTGGACTCGTCCTGGTACTTCATGCGCTACACCTCGCCTGGCAACGATACCGCCATGGTCGATGCGCGCAATGACTACTGGATGCCGATGGACCAGTACATCGGCGGCATCGAGCACGCCGTGCTGCACCTGCTGTACGCCCGTTTCTGGACCAAGGTCATGCGCGACATGGGCTTGCTCAACTTCGACGAGCCCTTCACCAAGCTGCTGTGCCAGGGCATGGTGCTGAACCACATCTATTCGCGCAAGACGCCCCAGGGCGGCATCGAATATTTCTGGCCCGAAGACGTCGAAAACGTCTATGACGACCGCGGCGCCATCACCGGCGCCAAGCTGAAGTCGGACGGCTCCGCCATCACTTATGGCGGCGTGGGCACGATGTCCAAGTCCAAGAACAACGGCGTCGATCCGCAATCGCTGATCGATACGCTGGGCGCCGATACGGCCCGCCTGTTCGTCATGTTCGCCAGCCCGCCCGAGCAGACCCTTGAATGGTCCGACTCCGGGGTCGAAGGCTCGAACCGCTTCCTGCGCCGCCTCTGGTCGATCAGCTATGCCCGCCGCGACGCCGTGGCGCGCGGTCTGGCCAACGGCGCCGACTGGTCGCAAGCCCAGGCCGCCGTCAAGGATCTGCGCCGCGAGGTCTACACGCTGCTCAAGCAGGCCGACTACGACTACCAGCGCATCCAGTACAACACCGTCGTGTCCGCCTGCATGAAAATGCTGAACGCCATCGACGACGCCAAGCTGGCCGAAGACGCCGCCTCCGACGCCGCCTACGCCGAAACCCTTGGCGTGCTGCTGCGCGTGCTGTATCCGGTCGTCCCGCACATCACCTGGCACCTGTGGCAAGACCTCGGTTACGCCAAGGAACTGGGCGACCTGCTCGACGCGCCGTGGCCGCATGTGGACGAAGCCGCGCTGATCGCAGACGAAATCGAGCTGATGCTCCAGGTCAACGGCAAGCTGCGCGGCTCGATCCGCGTGGCGGCCGCCGCCCCCAAGGAAGATATCGAGAAGCTCGCCGCCAGCCAGGAAGAAGTCACCCGCTTCCTGGAAGGCCGTCCGCCCAAGCGCGTTATCGTGGTTCCGGGCAAACTGGTCAACGTCGTAGGCTGATGAGGTCAAGCATGTACTTCGCCGGGCAACAAACGCACTCCTCCCGCCAATCCTGGCTGCTGCGCGGCGCCTGCCTGGCGCTGTTCATGCTGCTCTCCGCATGCGGTTTCGCATTGCGGGGAGTCACCCCGATGCCGTTCGACACGCTGTATGTCGGCATCCCCGACAACTCCCAGTTCGGTGCCGACGTGCGCCGTTCCCTGCGTGCGGCGTCGCCCAATACGAAGCTCGTGGACACGCCCAAGGAGGCGCAAGCCATCCTGCAGCAAGTCGCCGATACGCGCACGCTGCGTGAGGTCTCGCTGAACGCGCAGGGCCGTGTCGAGGAATACGAACTCGGCATCAACTACACGTTCCGCCTGATCGACAACAAGGGACGCGCGCTGATCCCGGACACCACGCTGTCGATCTACCGCGAAATGCCGTATGACGATCAGGTCGTGCAGGCCAAGCAGGGCCAGATCGAGACACTCTACAAGGCCATGCAACGCGATCTCGTCACCCGAGTGCTGCGCCGCATGACCGCGCCTGATGTGCGCCGTGCCTTCGAAAACGCCGAGGAACGCGGTGAAAACGGCGAAATCCCGCTGTACGACCCGAATGCGCCGCAACCGAAGCGCACGCCCACGCCGTGGCAGACGCCGTCCACCACTGACCCGGCCATCCTCCGCTAGCCCATGGCACAGTCTATGGACGCGGACCGGCTGGCCGAACATCTGCAGCGGCCGGGCAACCGGCTCGCCGCGATGTACACGGTATCGGGCGACGAGCCCCTGCTGGTAACCGAAGCAGTTGACGCGTTGCGCGCCTCGGCGCGCAACGCCGGCTACTCCGAACGGCTGTCCATGGTGATGGACGCGCGCAGCGACTGGAGCGCGGTCACCGCCGCCACCCAAAGCGTCTCGCTGTTCGGCGACCGCCGCATCCTTGAAATCAAGATCCCCACCGGCAAGCCCGGCAAGTCCGGCGCCGATACGCTCACCAAACTGGCCGAGCAAGCCGAAAAGCAGCCGGATGCGGACACCCTGGTCCTGATCGCCCTGCCCCGCCTTGACAAAGCCACCCGCGAAAGCCGGTGGGTCCAGGCGCTGGCTCGCGGGGGCATGATGGTTGACATCCCCAATATTGAACGCGGCCGGTTGCCGGCCTGGGTGGGGATGCGGCTGGCCCGCCAGAACCAGCGCGCCGACGGCGCCACCCTGCAATGGATGGCGGACAAGGTCGAAGGCAACCTGCTGGCGGCCCATCAGGAAATCCAGAAGCTGGGGCTGCTCTACCCAGAAGGCCAATTGGCGGCCGAAGATGTTGAACGCGCGGTGCTGAACGTGGCCCGGTACGACGTCTTTGGTCTGCGTGACGCCATGCTGGCCGGCGACATTTCCCGAACCATCCGCATGATCGACGGTCTGCGCGCCGAAGGCGAAGCGCTGCCGCTGGTGCTGTGGGCGGTGGGCGAAGAAATCCGCCTGCTGGCCCGCGTCGCGGAAGCGCGCGCGCTGGGCCAGGACGTCAACGGCCTGATGCGCCGCCTGCGCATTTTCGGCGCTCACGAACGCCTGGCGCTGCAAGCCCTGAGCCGGGTGCAGCCCGGCGTCTGGCCAGCCGCAGTGCAGCATGCCCACGAAGTCGACCGCCTGATCAAGGGCCTGTCCGTGCCTGGCCGCCTGTCCGACCCCTGGGAAGAAATGACCCGGCTGGCGCTGCGGGTCGCCGCCGCCGGCGGACGACCGTGAAGGCGGCATTGCCGCCGCCTTCGCCTCGCCCCCGCTCACTACGCCCGGCCCTCCGGCCGGATATACACTGAAATATTCAGACGGCGCTTGCGCCGCCCCAACTCTATGATCGACGCCGCCATGTCCTCGTCCTCCATCGAACACGCCATGCTGACCCTGGGCGAGAACGCCCGCCGCGCCTCGCGCGCCATGATGCGCGCCAACAGCGCCGCCAAGAACAAGGCGCTGCTGGCGATGGCCGACGCCCTGGCCGCCAGCCACGACGAGCTGAAAGCCGCCAATGAAAAAGACGTTGCCGCCGCCCGCGCCAACGGCCTGGAACCGGCGCTGCTTGACCGCCTTACGCTATCCGACAAGACCCTCGCCCACATGGCCGAAGGCTTGCGCCAGATCGCCGCCTTGCCCGACCCGATCGGCAGCATCACCGCCACCACCGTGCGCCCCAACGGCATGCGTGTGGCCCAGATGCGCGTGCCGCTCGGTGTCATCGGCATCATTTACGAATCGCGCCCCAACGTCACGATCGACGCTGCCGCGCTATGCCTGAAGTCCGGCAATGCCGCCATCCTGCGCGGGGGTAGCGAAGCGCTGCACTCCAACATTGCCCTGGGCCGAGTCGTGCAGACGGGCCTGGCCGCCGCCGGGCTGCCGCAAGACGCCGTGCAGGTCGTGGCCACCGCCGACCGCGCCGCCGTAGGCAAACTCATCACCATGACTGAACACATCGACGTCATCGTGCCGCGCGGCGGCAAGGGCCTGATCGCCCGCCTGTCGCAAGAAGCCCGCGTGCCCCTCATCAAGCATCTGGACGGCAACTGCCATATCTATATCGACGCCGCGGCCGATCCGGACAAGGCGCACAGCATTGCCTTCAACGCCAAGACCTATCGCTACGGCATCTGCGGCGCCATGGAAACCCTGCTGGTCGACGCCGTGGCCGCCGTTTCCATCCTGCCCACGCTGGCCGCGGCCTTCATCGAGCATGGCGTCGAACTGCGGGGCTGCCCGCGCACGCTGGCCCTGCTGCCGCACATCACGCCGGCCACCGACGAAGACTGGGCCACGGAATACCTGGGCCCTATCCTGGCCGTACGCATCGTCGATACGCTGGACGACGCCATCGAACACATCGCGCGCTGGGGTTCCGGCCACACTGACGCCATCGTCACCGAAGACCTGTCAGCCGCGCAGCGCTTCCAGCGCGAAGTCGATTCCAGCTCGGTCTATGTGAACTTGCCCACCTGCTTTGCCGATGGTTTCGAATACGGGCTGGGCGCCGAAATCGGTATTTCCACGAACCGCCTGCACGCCCGCGGCCCGGTCGGCCTTGAAGGCCTGACCACGCTGAAGTGGGTGCTCAGCGGCGAAGGCCAGACGCGCGGCTGACGCCGGCGTGCGCGTGCCGCGGTGGCGCTTGGCCCCGGCGCGCACGGCTGACGCAGCCCTGAACACGGGGCTGCGCCAAGCCTTCTACAATACGGCCAGAATATTTTTCCAGGCTTCTTATCATCCCAACGCGGCACGCCGCGCACTCTTGAGACCCCCATGCATTCACCCGTCATGGCCATGGCGTTCAGCCTATTCGTGCTCTGCTTCATCACCTGCTCGCTCAGCGGCATCGTGCTGTTTTTCTTCAAGAGCAAGCAGATCAACGCCACGCTGAAGCACCCTTACCTGCAGCACCGCCCATTCAAGCAATATCCGCTGTCCATCCAGGCCGCGATCATGCTGGATTACTTTTTCCGCCTGATGTTCCCCGGCTCCCGCTTCTGGCTGATCGGCAACGCCAATGACCTGCTGGGCCATGTCGACCCGAAGAAGACGCCGCTGGCACTGAAGTGGCCCATCGTGGGTTTTTGGGGCTCTTGCTGGCTGGGCCTTATCGCCATGATCGTCCTGTGGATCATGTTGTACCTGGGAGCATGAACGCATGCAGATCAGAATTGAAGACTATCCCGGCAGCCTGGACGCCGCCCGCGCGTTGATCGCCGCCCGGGATTCCGGCGTGGCCGGTCCACGCCTGCCCGCCGCCTTCCGCCCGCAGTCCCTCGGCCAGGCCTTCGCCGTGCAGCAGCGCACGGCGCAGCTGCTGCAAGAAACCCGGCAAGACCGCATCGCGGCATGGAAAAGCGCACTGCCGTCGCCCGAAAAAACCGTGGTGGCGCCGATCTATGCGTCGAACACGGCCTACGCAGAAGCCGGCCCCATCGCCAGCCGCACCGCCGTCGTGCGCGTCGAACCCGAATTCGCGTTCGAACTGGCCCGCGACCTGCCCGCACGCGACACGCCGTACACCGAAGCGGAAGTCGATGCCGCAATCGGCGGCGCCCGGCTTGCGCTGGAAGTCCTGGGTTGCCGCTATGCGTCGCCCGAACACGCGAGCCTGCCTGAATTGCTGGCGGACCACATGTTCAATCAGGGCATCGTGCTTGGCCCGCGCATCGTATCGCCGGATGCCGCCCCCGCCAGCATGAGCCTCACGCTGGCAATCGATGGCCAGGAAATCGAGCAGCATGCCGGCTTCCACCCAAACGGCCACCCCAAGGCGGGCCTGTACTGGCTTGCGAATTTCCTGCGTGAACAAGGCCTGGGCCTGCATGCGGGCCAGCACGTCATCACGGGTTCGTATGCCGGTTTCCTGGACGTGCCCGCTAATCAAGACATCGAATTGACGTACGGCGACCTGGGCGTGCTGCGCCTGCGGTTCAACCACTAGCGCATCCCCCCGGAGCCCTGTGCCATGCTGACCCTGCGCCCCTTCGCTTCCTCGGACTTTCCGCTCTTGGCCAGCTGGTTTTCCAGCCAGCCAGAGGTCGTGCAATGGGGGGGCTCTCACCTGTCGTTCCCGCTTGCGCAAGCCGACATGTCCGACATGCTGGCGCAAGGACAGGCCAGCCCGCCCAATCGCCGTTGCTGGATGGTCTGCCGTGACGGCACGCCCGTGGGTCACGCGCAGTTGGCGTACGACTGGCGCGACGGCAACGCCCGCCTGGGTCGTGTCGCCATCGCACCGGCCGAACGCGGACAGGGCTTGGCCCGGCCCATGGTTACGCTGATGATCGAAGAAGCCTTCCAGACCCCTGGCATCGAGCGCCTGGAACTAAACGTCTACATGTTCAACACGCCCGCCATCCGTACCTATGAAGGATTGGGCTTCACGATGGAAGGCGTGCGGCGCTCGTCCACGCGCGCCGGAGACGAGCGTTGGGACACCGGCATGATGGGATTGCTGCGCGCGGAATGGCAAGCGGCAACGCCTGCCTCCGCACACGGTTGAACGCCTGAACTAGCGCGCCTTGGGTTCCGCGATGCTGACCGGCTCTCCGGCGGCTTCGATCACTTCACCGGCAGCCAGGCACAGGTCTTCACGGTAGCGCCCCGCCACGATCTGCACGCCCACCGGGCTTGGCCCCACGCTGCTCATTGCGCCGCCCATCGCGACCGCCAACGCGGGCAAGCCCATGAAGGGCACGCCAATCTGGGGCATCTGAGCCCGCCACACCCGAGCGTAGGCCGCATCGCCCTGCAAATCCAGCTTGTCCGGAAACGGCAACTCGGCCGACACCGGCAACAGCAGGATCGGATACTCCGCAAAGAACAATTCCCACAAGCGCGTCAACGTCGCACGACGCGTCAGCACGGCCGAAAAACTGGTCAGATCGGCGCCCGCGGCCTTATCGCGCTGGCCGCGCAATGCCACCAATGCCCCGGGGTCGCCTTCTTTCTCAGCAGCGGCCAGCATGCCGTCGTAGCCATCCGCCATCCACATGCGGATCTGTAGATCGGCAGCCTCCTGCAGCGGCGGAATCGAATCCAGCGTGTCGACCGTCCAGCCGGCCTCGGTCAGCCTGCGCGCAGCTTCCTGCAACGCCTTGACGACCGCCGGTTCGGTTTCCATGCCCTCCGGATTCACGCACAGTGCAGCGCGCCGCGGCACATCCGGCCCCACCAGCGGTGCCGGCACCCACCACGGGTCGCGCGGATCCGCCGCCGACAGCGCGGCCAGCCCCAGGCGCACATCGGCAATGGTGCGCCCCAAGGGCCCCGACACTGCGGTCAGTTGCCCGCCGATCGAACGCTCGGGCAAGGCGGCGTTGTATGCAGGCACGCGGCCCAGCGACGGGCGCAGCCCGTGCACGCCGCAAGCATAGGCGGGATAGCGGATGGAGCCCGCGATGTCCGTGCCGTGCGCCAGGTGCCCGATGCCGGCCGCCACGGCCGACGCCGCGCCGCCCGAGGATCCGCCGGGCGTCAGCGCCGCATTGCGGGGATTGCGCGTTTCGCCATGAACGGCGTTGCTTGTGAACCACCGCAGTGAAAATGCCGGCGTATTGGTGCGGCCCAGGATGACGGCGCCAGCCCGCCGCAGGTTGTCCACCACCGGGCTGTTCTCGGCGGCAATCAGGTCTTTCTGCAGGGTGACGCCATTGGTGGTGGCGTAGCCCGCCTGGTCTACATTGACCTTCACGGTGACGGGTACGCCCGCAAGGATGCCGGGGTCTTCCCCGCGCGCCAACGCGGCATCCACGGCCGCAGCCTGCGCCAGTACATCTTCCGGACGGTGATCGACCACCGCGTTGACTGCCGGATTCGCGGCGTTCAGCCGCGCCAGCGCGCTATGCGCCGCTTCGGTGGCGGTCACGTCGCGATTGCGGATGCGGGCGGCAAGTTCAACTGCGGACAAACGCCAGATTTCGGACACGCGTCACTCCTCAAGGGATGTTTTTCGGGGGCAAGCAAACCTTAGCGCCTGCCGTGCCTGCCCACAAGCCACGGTTTACCGCAGTGCGTCGCGGGTCGGCCGCTATTTTTCCGTTTCGAAGACCTCGACAATCGCATCGGCTACCGCGCGCACTCGCGCGGTGCGGTTCAGATCGCCATGCATCACCAGCCAGAGGTCATAGGGTTCGCTGCGGGTGGGCCAAATACGGACCAGTTCCGGATAGTCCGGCGCCATATGGGTAGGCAGTTCACCGATGCCCAGGCCAGCCGCCACGGCCTCGATGATCATCAGCCCCGAATTCAATTCGATGGCGACATGGCCATTGCCCGTGGGTTCGCCGCAGAAGGTATCGGACCAGCCCGGCAGCACGGACTGCTGGTACGTCACCAGCGCATGGCCGGCGAACGCCGTGCCCGGCCGCGGCTCGCCATGCTTGGCAAGATAGCTGCGCGACGCGTACAGACCCACGTCCTTGCGCGTCAGGTGGCGTTGGATCAGGTCCGGGTTGTCGGGCTTGACGTTGCGGATGGCCAGGTCCGCCTCGCGACGCGTCAGGTTGCTGATCTGGATCGACGTGGACAGCAGCACCCGAATATCCGGGTGCTGGGCATGCACGCGGCGCACCGCCTCCATGATGAAGTAGCTGGCCACGGTTTCCGAAGCTGCCACGCGCACGCCCCCGGACAAGCGGTGGTCCAGGCCCTGCATTTGCCGCTGCAACTGGTCGGCCGCCTGCTCCATGCGCTCGGCGGCGGCAAACGCCAATTCGCCCGCCGCAGTCGGCACATAGCCCCCCGGCGTGCGCAGGAACAGCCGCGCGTCCAGGGAAGACTCCAACGCGGCCAGGCGCCTGCCAGCCGTGGCCTGATCGATCTGCAGCAATGCCGCTGCGCCGCGCAATGTGCCTATCCGATAGATGGCCAGGAAAATCCTGGCGTTGTCCCAATCCATGGCGTCCCCTTTACCCGGACCGCAAGGGCCGAGTCGATGCATTTTTGCATCACTATAAAGCAGATATACGGATTTTTTGCATCGCTGAAACCTCCTAAGATTCAGCCCTCGGAATGCCGCAACACTCACTGCCATCATGACTACCGCCTGCCCTCAAGCCTCCGTCCCCGCCGTGGACGTCAAACCCATTACCGGCTGGCTACCGCTCGTCACGCTGGCCATCGGCTTTGTGATGGCCATGCTGGACGTCACCGTGGTCAACGTGGCGCTGCCCAGCATTGCGCTGCAATTCACCGTCCCGTTGACCGACCTGGTCTGGATCGTGGACGGCTACACGCTCACCTTCGCCGCCCTGCTGCTGGTGGCCGGAGCGCTGGCGGACCGCTACGGCGCCAAGACCATCTACCTGAGCGGCTTGGGCGTATTCACGCTGGCGTCACTGCTTTGCGGCCTGGCGCCCAACGCGGATTCGCTGATTGCGGCTCGCATGCTGCAGGGCGTGGGCGCCGCGCTGTTCATGCCCAGCTCCTTGAGCCTGCTGACCCATGCGTATGAAGACGAACACGTACGCAACCGGATGCTGGCCGCCTGGTCGGCCATCGTGGCGGTAGCGGGCGCCGCCGGCCCATTGCTGGGCGGCGTGCTGATCCACCAATTCGGATGGCGCGGCATCTTCCTGATCAATCTGCCCCTGGGCATTGTCGGACTGTGGCTGGCTCGCCGCCGCATCCAGGCCGCGCCGCGCCGCCCCCGGGCGCTCAATCCGCTGAGCCACCTGTTGGGCGTCGTCGCGTTGTCATCCCTATGCTTCGTGCTGATCCAGGGCAATGCCTATGGCTGGACCTCCAGCCGCATCGCAGGCGTCGCGGCACTGTGCGCCGTGGCCGTCGTGCTGCTGGTGCGCCGCGAACGCCGCCACGCAGAACCCATCCTGCCGCGTGCGCTGTTCAAGACGACGCAATTCGCGGCAGCCAACGGTGTAGGCTTTCTGATCAACCTGGCGTCCTACGGCCAGTTGTTCCTGCTCAGCCTGTTCCTGCAGCATGCGCGCGGCACGGACGCCCTGCAGACCGGCATCCAGCTGGTGCCCATGCTGGCCGTGTTCTCCATCGGCAACATGATCTCGGGCCGTGTTTCGGCGCGCTGGAACGTATCGGCGTCTCTGTTGGGCGGCGTATCCCTTGCCACCATCATGAGCGCCGCCGGCATCTATGCCTTCTCGCCGGACATGGCCTACTGGCCGTTCGCCATCATGGTCGCGCTTGGCAACCTGGGCGTTGGCATCGCCGTGCCGGCGATGACCAGCGTCGTCATGCAGGTCTCGGGCAAGCATCACGCCAACAGCGCGGCGGCGGCGCTAAATGCCAACCGCCAGTCCGGCGCGCTCGTTGGCGTCGCGCTGATGGGCACCATCCTGCATCTGCTGCCCGACTGGCACGCGAGCCTGCCGGTGGCCTATGTCGTCATCGCCGCCAGCTATGCCGTGGCCGTGGCCTTGGTCTGGCGGCACCTGCGGCGCGCGCGCAACGCCTGAGGGCTCATTCCTGCCTGCCCGGCAGGATAGCGATGCCCCGTCCGGCAAAGAACGCGTCGAACACGGCCAACGGCAACTCGACATCCGCCTGCTGGCCCACTTCACCGGACGGATTGTGAAACGTGACTGAGGTCGCGGACGCTCGCGTCACCAGCACCAGATGGCCGCCTTTGCTGGGGGGAAGTCGGTCGGTCTGTCGAATGTCCGGATGCACGGAAGCCATGAAGTAGTCGGCGCCTTCCAGCACGGCGGGCAACGCCACAGTCTCCAGCCCGACGTGCACCTGGGCGTCCAGTCCGAACTCCTCCGTGACGAAGCGCACGAACGGTGCATAGATCAACCCTTTGATCTCGCCCTCGCGGTCCGTATAGGCACCGAACGCCAAGCTGCGCCGGGCCAGTTCCAGCGTGGGGTGAATCTGCCCGCTGCGCGCCGCCAACACCATCTTCAGGCACGCCATGCCGCAAACATGGTTGGCCCAGCGGACATATTCCTCGACATCGCGGGCACCGGATGTCGGCCATGCCGGATCGTCGGCTAGCGCGAGTTCCTTCCGGATGATCGCGTCCGCCAGGTGGGCCGATTCCCATTGGCAAAAATACGGTACGGCCGATTGGCCGGCATATCTGGCATCCACGTGGCGTGCTCCGTGTGTTCAGGAAGATCCGTCATCTTGCCGTTCAACGGGTGCCGTGGCAACGGCCCTGCGTTTGCTTCACAATGTGGCGATTCCCCACCTACCGGAGAGCCGCATGCCCAGCACCGCCACGTCCAATCCGTCCATCCGCCGCGTCGCCATCGTCGGCGCAGGCACCATCGGCGCCAGTTGGGCCGCGCTGTTCCTGGCACACGGATTGGAAGTTGTCGTCAGCGATCCGGCCTCTGACGCCGAAGCCCTGACCCGTGCCCGCGTGCAAGCGGCCTGGCCCGTATTGAAAGAGCTGGGCCGCGTGGCCGACGGCGCGTCGCCCGATGCGTTGCGCTTCGAGCCGGACTTGACGGCCGCCTTGGCCGGCGTGGACTTCGTGCAAGAAAATGCCCCCGAACGCGAAGAATTCAAAATCGATCTCTTCGCGCGCATGGACGCCATCCTGCCGCCGCACGTCATCGTGGCGTCCAGTTCGTCGGGCCTCATCATGAGCCGCCTGCAATCGCGTTGCCGCCATGCCGGGCGTTTCGTCATCGGCCATCCGTTCAACCCGCCGCACCTGATCCCGCTGGTCGAAGTGGTGGGCGGAGACCAGACCTCAGCCGAGACCATTGATCGCAGCATCGCCTTCTACCAGGCGATGGGCAAGCATCCCATCCGCCTGAACAAGGAAGTGCCCGGTCACATCGCCAATCGCCTGCAAGCGGCACTGTGGCGCGAAGCCATCCACCTGGCCGCCGAAAACGTCGCCAGCGTGGCGGACATCGACGCCGCCGTCTCGCAAGGCCCGGGCCTGCGGTGGGCGCTCTTCGGCCCGCACATGACTTTCAACCTGGGCGGCGGTGCAGGCGGCCTGGCCAACTTCATGGACCACCTGCTGGGCCCGGTGCAAACCTGGTGGGACGACCTGGGCGCACCCGAGGTCACGCCCGAACTGCAAAGACGCCTGATCGAAGGCGTCAACGCCGAAGCCGGCCAACGCAGCATTGCAGACCTCGTGGAAAACCGCGACGCCCAGCTCACGGCGTTGCTCAAGACCTTGCGTCGTTAAGGGCCTATTTTCTCGTGACCCGGATTCACCGCTTGCGGCCAACAGGCCGCAGTTTGCTTACCGCACTGGCCTTCTGCGTGTGCCTGCCCGCAAGTGCCACGCAGGCCAGTGCGTCAGACGCCGTCCAGCCTCCCGCCCTGGTGTGGGGCGCCGTCCCCAGCGCCGATCTCTATCTGCTGGTCGCCAGCCCCCGGCTGAGCAAGCCCGAGCTGCAACGCCTGGCTGCCGAAACGATCGGCCCGGGCATTGGCGACAGCCAGTACATCACCCAGGTCTGGAGCAATCTGCCAGAGCCGGTCCAGCTTTGGATCTCGATTGATCCCGTCCGGCTTCAAGAAGCCAGGTTGTCCACGGATCAGGCATTGGAGGCGTTGGCCGCCAAACTGGATATTCCCGCCCAAGCCAGCAAGGGAATCCGCACGCCAGCCTCGTGGATCTATGCCGGCGCCACGCGCGAGAAGCTCGAAGCCTCGAGCGATGCACCTCCCCGGCTGGCGGATGGCAGCACCATCAACCCGTCGGCATGGACAACGTTGACGTACCGGCAAGCGCCGGAATCGTGGGAAGCCTGGAACAAGGTCGCGCTAAGCCTTGCCATCCCTGCCGAGGCAAGCCGCGATTCACTGGAGGGCGTCGTCAGCGGACGCCTGAAAGCGCTGGCCTCCAAGCTGCCCGACGACGTCTCGATCTTGATCCTGCCGGCGGGCCCCCGATTACACGAAGCCGACGGCATTTTCGTCACGCTCGGGCGCGCCGATTAGTTCCTCCCCTGCACCTGCCCCGCTCCTACGCCCGCAACTGTTAATCTGGGCGTTGGGCTTCGTATCCTGACCAGACCAAGGAATCTCCGAATGACCGTTGTCACCCAAGACCCCGGACAATCCCGGTTCACCGCCACCGTCGATGGCGTCCTGTGCGTGCTGGACTATCAGCTCCAGGCGGACATCATGGCCATCGTCCACACTGGGGTACCCAGCCAGGTGGGCGGCCGCGGCATCGCGGCGGAACTCACCAAGTTTGCGCTGGACACAGCTCGGGCCAACGGCTGGAAAGTCCGCCCCTTGTGTTCCTACGCCGAGGTCTACATGCGCCGCCACCCTGAATACAACGACCTGCGCGCCTAAGCGCCCCACCCCCTATCGTGACGAAGAAATCCTCACCCTTGGCCGAGCCCTGCCCGTGTGGCGGCGCGGCTTATTCCCGCTGTTGCGGCCGCTGGCATGAAGGCCCCTTGGCCATGCAGGCCCCGACGGCCGAAGCGCTGATGCGCTCGCGCTACAGCGCGTTTGTGTTGGACAAGCTGCCCTACCTGCTGGCCAGTTGGCATCCCAGCACCCGCCCCGAGTCGCTGGAGCCAAATCCCTCCGACCTCAAGTGGCTGGGACTGACCATCAAGCAAGCCCGCGATCAAGACGCCGACCACGCCACCGTGGAATTCGTCGCACGCAGCCGCCAGGCCGGCCGCGCGCACCGCATGCATGAAATCAGCCGCTTCGTCAGGGAAGGCGGCCAGTGGTATTACGTGGACGGCGATCTGAATTGACGTGAAGTGACGGCTGCGTGCCAATTGCCCAGCAGGCGCTAGCTGGCGCGCAGCGGGAATCCTATCAGCCCTATACGCTGGCAGCCAGACTCTGGATATCCGTCTCGACAGCCTGCTTAAGCGCCGCCACCAACTGCTGCTCCATGCCGCTTGCCGCGCGCGAGTTGCCCACGATCGCCAGCTCGGTCGGCGGCACCGCCGCAAACCCTTCTTGCGCACCTAGCAGCGCATGCGTCTCCAGCCTTGCGAAAGCAGGCAGCAGGCTCACGCCCAACCCCGCCGCCACGGCAGCTTGAACCCCCGCCAGGCTATGGCTGTGATACGCGACGTGCCAGGGGCGCCCCGCGCTTTCCAATGCGTAGATCATGCGCTTGCGGTAGATACAGCCATGGGGAAACAGCACCAGCGGCACGGCGGCGGATCCCGCCAGGTGACGCTTGTCGCCCACCCATACCAGCCGCTCCGGCCAGGCCGCAAGGCAGGTACCGTCGCCCGGCTCCCGCTTGATCAGCGCCAGATCCAGATCGCCCGAAGCGAGTTTGCCGCGCAGGTCCGTGCTCATGCCGCTGATCGTCTCCAGGCGCGCCTCAGGATGCCTGGCGACAAAGCCCGCCAGCAGCACCGTCAGCCGCGACACATCGAAGTCTTCAGGAATTCCCAGCCGCAACACCCGCGCCGCGCGGGGCGCCGCCACGACATGCTCGGCCTCGTCCGCCATGGCCAGCAAACGGCGTGCATACACCAGCATCAGCTCGCCGTCCTCGGTCGCCACGACGTCGCTGCCCGCACGGCCCCGCAGCAAAAGCGTCTTGCCGACGGTCTGCTCCAGCTTGCGCACCTGCTGGCTTACCGTGGACTGCGTGCGATGCACGCGGCTGGCCGCCCGCGTGAAGCTGCCTTCATCCGCGACGCACACCAGGGTTCTCAGGAGTTCCAGGTCCAACATGATGGTTCGTCATCCGTCTATAGGCAGCAGTTAGAGAGCGGGCTCGATATCGACTCAGCAACTGATCAGATTCTAATTATTAATTTTACGACTTTGTGAGCCGGACTTTAAGCTGACGCTACCCTTCCCTTCATCCATGAGGAAATCGATATGCCGCTGGATCATCTTCCCCGTCCCAAATGGCTCACTTTCGACTGCTACGGCACGCTGATTCAATGGGACGAAGGCTTGCAAGCGGCGGTGTCCCGCATTCTGGCGACCAGGACTGATGCGCAAGACGCGCCCACGCCGGCGCAATTCCTGCATGTATACGACGAACACGAACACCGCTTGGAACGTACCCCGCCCCATCGCAGCTTTGCGGACATCACGCGGGAATCGCTCCGCCTCACGATGCAGGACTTCGGCCTTACCTATCGTCCAGAAGACGCCGCGATGCTCACCGGCAGCATCTCCGCCATGCCGCCCTTCCCTGAAGTCGTGGATACGCTGGCCGCCTTGAAGCAGGCCGGCTTCCGTCTGTGCATCATCTCCAATACCGATGACCAGATCATCGCCGGCAATGTGGCCCAGTTGGGTGGCCATATCGATCGCGTCATCACGGCCGAACAGGCAGGGGCCTACAAGCCCTCCCGCAAGATCTTCGGCCATGCCTACAACAGCCTAGGCGTGACGCCAGACGAGGTGGTCCATATCTGCGCCAGCCCCCATCTGGACCATGCCGCCGCCCGAGAGATCGGCTTTCGCTGTGTATGGATCGACCGCGGTACAGGCCGCAAGCTCTTGCCGGACTACCGCCCGGACGCTACCGTACCGACTTTGGACCGCGTGCCCGAGCTGTTCCGCGCCGCCGACTGGCTCTGACGACGAACGCGCGCCCCTCCCCTCCAACTCCTTGAAGGTAGTCATGAATCAAGAACCCCGTTTCGCCGACGCTCTTTTTCACGCAGAACCCGTTGCTGCACTGCGCGCAGATCTGGCGCTGGCGCTGCGGGCGGCTGCCGCTCACGGCTTGGGCGAAGGCGTCTGCAACCATTTCAGCGTGGCACTGCCCGGCGATCCGGACCACTTCCTGCTCAACCCGCGCGGCCTGATGTGGAACGAAGTGCAAGCGGACGATATCGTGCTGATCGACGCCCATGGCAACAAGCTGGCCGGACGCCACGAAGTCGAGCCCACCGCCATGTTCATTCACGCCGCCATTCACCGTATCGCCGGCAAGGCCTGTGTGCTGCATACGCACATGCCGTACGCCACGGCGCTGACGTTGACCTCTGATCGCGGACTGGACACGACCTTGTCGCAAAACGCCATGCGCTTCCACGGACGCCTGGCCATCGACGAAAACTACAACGGCCTGGCCCTGGACGTCAGCGAAGGCGAACGCATCGCCCACGCCATGCAGGGCGCAGATATCGTGTTCCTGGGCAATCACGGCGTTGTCGTGTGCGGCGAACGCCTGGACTACGCCTACGACGATCTGTTCTTCCTCGAACGCGCCTGTAGCGCTCAGGTCCTGGCGCAATCCACCGGACGGCCGCTCAAGCCGGTCGATACCGCCATCGCCAGCAAAGTCGCCGCGCAGATTCAAAGCGAACGCCTGCAGTCGGAACTCTTCTTCGCTGCCTTGCGCCGCCAATTGCCCTGATTTCTTAGCTCCAACGCAAAACCCCCTCGCGGCGCCAGCCGCGAGGGGGTTTCTTTATGGCTAAGCCGTTTTTGCTAAGCCGTATTGCTAATCCGTTTTCCCAAAGACAAAACCCCACAGGATTACCTGTGGGGTTTTGCGGAATAAAAGCCTGACGATGACCTAC
>NZ_JBYSYN010000006.1:0-144366 GCF_058783475.1 Achromobacter sp. FW305-C-13
ACGTCTGTGAAAGTAGGTCATCGTCAGGCTTTTATTCCGCAAAACCCCACAGGTAATCCTGTGGGGTTTTGTCTTTGGGAAAACGGATTTGAATTAAAGAACCCCCTCGCGGCGCCAGCCGCGAGGGGGTTTTGCATTGGAGCGGAGGATTCAAGAAGGTGTTCGCGATTAGAGATCCGCGGGGTTTATCAGTGCGGTCAATACATGATCGTGCCAGGCACCGTTGATTTGCAGATATGACCGTGCCTCTCCTTCGCGCTGGAAGCCCAAGCTGGACAGCAGGCGCGCGCTGCGCGCATTTTCGGGGCGGTAATTAGCCATGATCCGGTGCAGCTTCATGTTCTGGAAGACGTGGGCGATGGCAGCCGTCAACCCTTCGCGCATCAAACCCTGGCCTTGCCATTGTTCCGCAATCGAATAGCCCAAATGACACGCTTGGAATGCACCACGGACGATATTGCTGAAGTTGCAGACGCCAATGAGCTCGTCGGTATCCTGGATGAACAACAGCAAGTGAAGCGACTCGCCGTTGGCGTTCCGCTGAGCCATCCCTTGCAGCCGTTCGGCGACGGCATAGTGTTCAAAGAAGCCGGCATGGCGCAGCGGTTCCCAGGGCTGCAAATAGTCATGGTTGTCCAGCAGATACGTGCGAACGCTGGCGGCATGGGATACCGCCGCCGGTACCAGGCGTAGCCTCGGCGTGAGAAGCCCGTTGGCGGGAAAAGCGAAGGGAAGGGAAATCACGAAGCTTCAACCCGGGCCACGCAAGTATTGTTGGCGATCGATGCCGTGACGTTGAAGCTTGTCGTAGAAAGTCTTGCGGGGGATGCCGAGCGACTCCAGCGTGGCTTTGATGTCGCCTTGATGTGTGGACAGCGCGTCGCGTATGAGCTGCGCTTCGAAGTGCTCCATCCGCTCCGGCAGGCTGCGCGTCGCGTCGTGCTCAGACGGTGTTTCCAGCGAGGGGCTGTTCAGCACCCCCAGGACCACGCGCTCAGCGAAGTGTGCGAGTTCTCGCACATTGCCTGGCCAATCGTGCGTCATGACATATTGCTTGATCGACGCGGGCATCTCCGGGATGTCGCGGTGAAAGCGGCGCGATGCGTGGCCAAGGTAGTGTGCGAAGAGCAGCGGGATGTCGTCACGGCGTTCGCGCAGGGGCGGAATGCGGATCGTGACGACATTCAGCCGATAGAACAGGTCTTCGCGGAATTTGGCCCGGATGGCAGGGCTGCCCAGATCTTCCTTGGTGGCGGCGACGACGCGCAGATCCAGGTTGCGGACGTCATTGCTGCCTAGTGGGGTGATCTGACGCGATTCGAGCACACGCAGCAGCTTGACCTGCACGGCCAAGGGCATGCTTTCGATTTCGTCCAGGAACAGGGTGCCGCCGCTGGCGTGTTCGATGCGGCCGATACGTTTTTTCTGGGCGCCGGTGAAGGCGCCGGGTTCGTGTCCGAATAGTTCGCTTTCGATGACGCTTTCGGGCAAGGCGCCGCAATTGATGGCGACCAGGGCGTGATGTCGGCGGCGGCTGAGCCGGTGGAGCGCGGTGGCCACGACTTCCTTGCCGGTGCCGGTTTCGCCTTCAACGAGCACGTCGACATCGGCGTCCGCGATATGGCGCAGCGTCTGCTTGATGCGCTGCATGGCGGGCGTAGTGCCGATGAAAGGCACTTCGTCGGCTTCCACTGCAAATGCGGCTTCTCGCAGACGCCGGTTCTCCAGGATCAGACGCCGCTTCTCGGCGGCGTGGGTGATCGCGGTAAGCAGTCGGTCGGGAGGATAGGGCTTGGCCAGGAAGTCGTACGCGCCGTCGCGCATGCATTGCACGGCAGTGGCGATATCGCCATGGCCGGTAATGAGAATGACGGGGAGCTCAGGATCGATATCGCGCAGGCGGTGGAACAGTTGCAGGCCATCGATATCGGGCATGCGAATGTCCGTCACGACGACCCCGTCGAATTCCCGGTGCAGATGAGGTAGCGCTGCGCGCGCCGAGCCGTGGGCATCGACTGTCATGCCGTGCAGTTTCAGGGTCTGGACGTTTGCCCGCCGCAATTCCTCATCGTCGTCGATGAAGACGACGTGAGGCTGGGTGGGCTGGCGTAGCGATTCCTCCATGGAGGAGGAAGGGGAGGAAAGCGGAGCAGGGGCGCGGGTCATGGCGTGAGGGCCGGAACGGATGTTCCAGGGGCTGCCTTGCGCAGCGTCAGGGTGAACATGGCCCCCTGTTGGGGACCGTGTGGAGTGGGAAAGCCTGGATCGGTGGGGTGCGCCGCGCGCAATTCGCCGCCGAATTCGTTGACGATGTCGCGGCAAATGACCAATCCCAGGCCCAGGCCTTCCGGTTTGCTGGTTTGAAATGGCGTGAACAGGCGTGCCCGGGCGGCCGGCGACAGGCCGGGGCCGTTGTCGCTGACGTGGACCTGCACCGTTGCGCCCAGGTCTTCAAGCGCGACGACGACGCGCCCGTCCGGCCGACCTTCCAGCGCTTCGAGCGCGTTTTGCAGCAGATTCACCAGCACCTGTTCCAACCGCACTCGGTTGGCACGGACAAGGCAGTCTTGGCCATCAAGCGGCCGCTGCAGCGTGACGCCTTGGCGGCGAGCTCGGGGGCCGACCAGCAGCAGGGCTCCGTCCAGCGCTTCCTTCAGGCTGGTGGGCCCCACCGAGGCGCCGGCCTTGCGGGAAAACGCGCGCAGTTCACCGGTGATGTGGCCGATGCGTTCGGTCAACGAGGCGATGGTGCCCAGGTTCTCCTGAACAGAGCCGGCATCTGCGCGGCGAAGGAATTCGGATGCGTTGTCCGCGTAGGCGCGGATGGCAGCGACCGGTTGATTGATCTCGTGCGCGACGCCGGCGGCGACCTGGCCCAGCAGGGCAAGCTTGCTGGCTTGCACCAGTTCATCCTGCATGGTGTGCAGCCGGGCCTCTGTGCGCTGGCGCTCGTCCATCTCGTCCGTCAGTTGCTCATTGACCGCCAGCAACTGGGCGGTGCGTTCGTCCACCAATGACGCCAGCTGCGCCTGGATGGCGGCCTGCTGTTCCGCGCGTTCGCGTTGGCGGTTCCGTCGGACCAGCACGATACCCAGGGCGGCGGCCAGCAGGCTCAGGGCGAGCAGGACACCCAATTGCGCGTTGGCGCTTGCCTGGTTCATGGCCGTCTGCACGGGGGTCAGGAGGTGCAACGTCCAGCCCGGCGATTCCACGATGGGCAGCGTCGTGTGCAGCAAAGGCGCGCCTTTGGGCAAGGGCGGCAAGGCGTCATCGGTGCGCACCAGCTGGCCTGTGCTGACCGGTGTGAGCGGCGGCGACAGCGGCAGCGGCCGGAACTGCGCGTCGCCAAACTGCAGGCTGGTGCGCAAGCTCTGCGCCATATCGGGCGCAAGCGGGGCCAGCACATCGAAGCGCCAGCCGGGGATGCTGCCCAGCAGCACCACGCCGTGTTCGTCGGTGACGAAGATAGGCGCGCTGGACTGGCGCCAGTCGGACTCCAGGTCGCGGAAATCCACCTTCAGCACGATGACGCCCAGTAATGCGCCGTTGGTGTCGTCGATGCGCCGAGACAGGTACAGGCCGGCTTCATGGCTGACCGTGCCCAACGCGAAGTGTTCTGCGAAGCCGCGGGTGACGGAGCCTTGGAAGTAAGGCCGGAACTGGTAATCCACGCCGACGAAAGTCGCCGGTTCGCGCCAGTTGCTGGCGGCAATCGCCAGGCCTTTTTTGTCCAGCAGGTAGATGGCGGACGCGCCGACGCCACGGCTGAGCGTATCGAGTTTTTCGTCCAGCGATTCGATCTGTGCGGCAGATGCCCCCTGGAGCGCCGCCCGCACGTCGACGTCGCGCGTCAGCACGAAAGGCAGCGCCCTGAATTTGTCCAGGTTGTTGCGGAGCAGGGCGGCATTGATCTGGCCGGCGGCGCGTGCTTGCACGGCCGCGGCCTTGACTGCGCCATCGCGCGCCCATTGCGTAGCGACATGCAGCACGCCGAAAACAACGGCGACGGCGATGAGGACCATGGCCGTTCGCCCCAGCCATGAGCCGTTGCCGGGCGAACGTCGCTGTTGCAACGGTACGGCGGCTTGATCCCAGCCTTGGCGGGCGGGCGTTGAGGAGGAAGGGCGAGTCGGCATGGCGTGTGCGGTTTTCCGCACATTCTATCCGGTTTTTGTGTGATTTTCCGCCGAATCGGTGGGATGAAATCCAATCGATTCGGCGGGAAGTGCCGAGATATCAAAGGGTTGGCAATAGACGCAACCCGTATTCCACGCTGGCACGGCTCTTGCATATATCGATGCAAGCCTGGCAGGGAATGCCCGGTGAAATGGGCTTGCGGCGATAACGCAAAGCCACAAAACAGATAACGCTCCGTCGCCCGCCGCGCTCAGCCGCCCGGGGCAAGGGGCATTGGTGGGGACAAACCCAATGATCGACGTGGATCACGGCGCGCCTGCGCGCAAGCTCAAGTTCTATCAAATCCTCTATGTCCAGGTGGTGTTCGCCATCGTGGTGGGCATTTTGCTGGGCGCGTTCAAGCCTGAACTCGGCCAGCAGATGCAGCCGCTGGGCGACGCCTTCATCAAGCTGGTGAAGATGATCATCGCCCCGGTGATCTTCCTGACCGTGGCATCCGGCATTGCCGCCATGAGCGACCTGAAGAAAGTCGGCCGCGTGGCGGGCAAGGCCATGCTGTACTTCCTCATCTTCTCGACGCTGGCCCTGATCGTGAGCATGCTGGTCAGCCATCTGGTCCAGCCGGGCGCGGGGATGCACATCGACCCCAAGACGCTGGATGAGAAGGCGGTGGCGACGTACGTGGCCAAGGCGCACGATTCGACGATCACCGGTTTCCTGATGAACATCATCCCGACGACGATCTTCAGCCCGTTCGTGGGCGGGGACATCCTTCAGGTCCTGTTCGTGGCGGTGCTGTTCGGCATCGCCCTGGCGATGGTCGGCGAGCGCGGCAAACCCATCCTGAACTTCATGACGGCCCTGGCCCAGCCGATCTTCAAGCTGGTCGCCATCCTGATGAAGGCGGCCCCGATCGGCGCCTTTGGGGCGATGGCATTCACCATCGGCAAGTACGGCATCAAGTCGGTCGTGAACCTGGCGATGCTGGTGGGAACGTTCTATGCCACGTCGGTGCTGTTCGTGGTGGTGGTGCTGGGTCTGGTGGCTCGTTACAACGGCTTCTCGATCCTGAAGCTGGTGCGCTACATCCGTGAAGAGCTGCTGCTGGTGCTGGGCACGAGTTCGTCCGAGGCCGCGCTGCCCACCTTGATGCAGAAGATGGAGCGCGCCGGGTGTTCGAAGTCGGTGGTCGGCCTGGTGGTGCCCACGGGATACTCGTTCAACCTGGACGGCACCAACATCTACATGACGATGGCGGCGCTGTTCATTGCGCAGGCCTGCGATATTCCGTTGTCGCTCGGAGATCAGATCCTGTTGCTGGCGGTGGCGATGCTGAGCTCCAAGGGCGCCGCCGGTGTGACGGGCGCGGGTTTCATCACCTTGGCCGCGACGCTGTCCGTCGTGCCGTCCGTGCCGATCGCCGGGATGACGCTGATCCTGGGCGTGGACCGCTTCATGTCGGAATGCCGCGCGCTGACGAACCTGGTCGGCAACGCGACCGCCGCCGTGGTCGTGGCCCGCTGGGAAGGCGAGCTGGATCAGGAACAATTGCATGCAGCGCTTGACGGCCAGGCGCCGGCCTTGCCCCATGCCGTTCCGGCCGCCGAGGTCCAGACGCCCTTGAGCCATACGGCGTAAACCGCGGAAACTGCCCTGCAATGAAAAATCCCCCGGGTCGCAAGACCACGGGGGATTTTTTATCGTGTGGCGGGATTCAGGGCGTCTGGATACCCGCGGCCCGCAATAGATTGGCCGTTTCGAACAGCGGCAGGCCCATCACGCCCGTGTAGCTGCCGGAGATATGCGAGATGAAGGTGCCCGCCAGACCCTGGATGCCATAGGCGCCGGCCTTGCCGAAGGGTTCGCCGCTGTCGCAGTAGCGGCCGATTTCGTCGTCGCCCAGCTCGCGCATGCGGACCTGCGTGATCGAGACGGCTTCCAGCAGTTGATCGCCCGTCCAGACGGCCACGGCGGTATGCACTTCATGGGCCGCCCCGGACAGGGCGCGTAGGATGCGCAGGGCGTCGTCGCGGTCGGCCGGCTTGCCCAGCACGGCGCCATCCAGGATAACGGTGGTGTCGGCGGCCAGCAGCGGCAGGTGGGGCAGGGCTTGGCTGTTCATCCAGTCGCGCCCGCGCAAGGCTTTGTCGCGCGCGGTGCGCCGGACGTAGTCGGCCGCGCTTTCTCCCGGATGCTGGGGTTCGTCTTCACCCGGAGGAGCCGGCACTCGCAGGACTTCATGGGCCAGGCCGATCTGGGTCAGCAATTCGCGCCGCCGCGGGCTAGCCGAGGCAAGGTAGAGGCGGGCAGGGGATTCGGAGGCGGCTGTCTGGGTCATGCGGGAACAGGATGGGCGCCGGCCCGGCCAGCGGTCAGGCGCGGTGGTAAGGATGGTTGGTCATGATGGCCCAGGCCCGGTAGAGCTGCTCGGCCAGCACCACGCGCACCATGGGGTGCGGCAGCGTCAGGGATGACAGGCGCAGTTGACCGCTGCACGAGGCTTTCAGGTCGGGGTCGAGCCCATCCGGCCCACCGACGAGGAAGGCGACATCCTGTCCGCCTGCCCGCCATTGCTCCAGCTTTTGCGACAAGGCCATCGTGGTCAAGTCGCGGCCGCGTTCGTCCAGCGCCAGCCGCAACGCGCCGGCGGGCAGCGCGGCTTCGATACGTTTGGCTTCCGCCGCCATCATCTGGGCCGGCGTCTTGCCGGTGGTACGGGGTTCGGGCTTGATCTCGCGCAGTTCAAGTGCGCAGTCGACCGGCAGGCGTTTCGCGTAGTCGGCCCAGGCGGTTTCTACCCAGTCCGGCATCCGCGTGCCCACGGCCGCAACGATCAGTTTCACGGCAGGAACTCAGCTTTCGGCGTCGTCGTAGCCGCTGTCGGTGGGGATCGGCGCCGCACGAGTCGATTCGGGCAGGAGCTTCACGCGCACCGGCTTGCCGCCCCAGATCTCTTCCAGGTTGTAGTACTGGCGGATGGCGGGCTGCATGATGTGCACGACGACGTCGCCCAAGTCGACGACGACCCATTCACCGGTGTCTTCGCCTTCGATGGTGATGCCGGACAAGTCCAGCGCACGGCCGCTGTCAGCCACGCTGGAGGCGAGGGCCCGGGTCTGGCGGTTGGAGGTGGCGCTTGCAATCACGACGCGATCGAACAGGCTCGTCAGATGCGTGGTGTTGTAGACCTTGATGTCTTGCGCCTTGACGTCTTCGAGGGCATCGATGACGGCGCGTTGGAGTTTCGTTATATCCATAGCTGCAAATATAACCCGCGGACGGACGGCGGATGCCGGCTCCGTGGCGCTTTGGGCGCCCGGCGGGTGTGGGTTTATCGGTAAAGCTTGTGCGCCGCAATATAAGCGGCGACAGCGGGGGGCAGCAGGCCATCGGTGGATTCGCCGGCAGCCAGGCGCCGGCGGATCTCGGAGGCGGACACTGCCATGGGGGCAAAAGGCAGTTCTTCCAGGCTGTGTCCCTGTTCGCCCAGCCAAGCGGCCAGTTCGGCGGGGGGCGTCAACGGGGTGCCGGGGCGGGTGGCCACCGCCAGGTCAACCAGGCTGGCGATGTCGCGCCAGTTACGCCAGGTGCAGAAATTGGCCAACTGATCGGCGCCCAGCAGCCAGACATAGCGCGCGTCCTGCGGCAGGGCGCGCAGGGTGTCGATGGTGTAAGTGGCGCCGCCGCGTTCGATTTCAATGGGATTGACGACCAGGCCGTCATGGCCGGCGATCGCCAGGTCCAGCATGGCGCAACGCTGGTGGCCGGTGGCGTGCAGCGCCGCGCGTTGCCAGGGGTTGGCGGCGGGGATCAGTTCGACAGCCGCCAGGCCCAGGGTTTTCAGGGCATTTTGCGCCAATGCCAGATGCGCGACGTGGACGGGGTCGAAGCTGCCGCCCAGGAGACCGATGCGTTTCAAACCCAGTCCCGCGGCGTCAGGTAGGCGGCGAGCTCGGCTTCGGGGGTGCCCGCTTCCGGCTGCCAATCGTATCGCCACTGCGCAAGCGGGGGCATGGACAGCAGGATCGATTCCGTGCGGCCGCCCGATTGCAGCCCGAACAGCGTGCCGCGGTCGAAGACCAGGTTGAATTCGACATAGCGGCCACGGCGATACGCCTGGAAGTCGCGCTCGCGCTCGGAATAGGGTAGTTCGCGCCGGCGTTCGACGATGGGCAGATAGCTGGGCAGGAAGGCGTCGCCGACCGAGCGCGTGAGGGCGAACGAGGCGTCAAACCCCGGAGCATTCAGGTCGTCGAAGAAAATGCCGCCGATGCCGCGGGTTTCGTTGCGGTGCTTGAGGAAGAAATATTCGTCGCACCAGCGTTTGTAGCGCGGGTAGTACTCGGCCCCATGCGCCGCCAGCGCATCCCGGCAGACCGTGTGGAAGTGCCGGGCGTCTTCTTCGAAAGGGTAGTAAGGCGTCAGGTCGATGCCGCCGCCGAACCAGAACACGTCGGATTCCGTGTGACCGGGACGGGCCGCGGCCATGAACATCCGCACGTTCATGTGCGTGGTGGGCACATACGGGTTGCGCGGGTGCAGCACCATCGACACGCCCATGGCTTCCCAGCTACGCCCGGCAAGCTCGGGGCGGTGGGCGCTGGCCGACGGGGGCAGCTTCGTGCCCTTGACGTGGCTGAACAGCACGCCCGCCCGTTCGAACAGCTGGCCGCCTTCAAGCAGCCGCGACAGGCCGCCGCCGCCTTCAGGCCGGACCCATTCATCGGCGCGGAAGGCGCCGCCTTCCGCTGCTTCCAGGGCGCCGACGATGCGGGCCTGTAAGCCGGTGAGGTAGTCGCGGACCGAGGCGACGGGCAAGGCGTTCATCTATCGCTTTCCCTTCAGGCGTGGGACTTGGGTTTTTGCTGCGACGGCTTGAGCGCGCGCCAGCCGATGTCGCTGCGGTATTGGCGGCCATCGAAATGGATGCCGTCGATGGCTTCGTACACACGGTCGCGCGCCATCTTGACCGAGTCGCCCAGGGCCGTGACGCACAGCACGCGGCCGCCGGTGGTCTTGGTTTCGTCGCCGTCGAGTTCGGTGGCGGCATGGAAGACCATGCAGTCTTCGGCGTCGGCGGGCAGGCCGCGGATGACGTCGCCGGTGCGCGGGGTGTTGGGGTAGTTGTGCGAAGCCAGCACCACGCCAAGCGCCGTGCGGCGGTCCCAGACGATGTCGGCCTGGTTCAGCGTGCCTTCCACGGCGTGCTCAAGGGCGTCCAGCAGGTCGCTCTTGACGCGCATCATGATGGGCTGCGTTTCCGGGTCGCCCATGCGGCAGTTGAACTCCAGGGTCTTGATGGCGCGGTCGGGATCATCGCCGGGGGCGATCATCAGGCCGGCGTACAGAAAGCCCGTGTAGGGAATGCCGTCGCGCGTCATGCCTTGCACCGTCGGCAGGATGATTTCGCGCATGATGCGGTGGTGGAGTTCCGGCGTGACCACGGGGGCGGGCGAATACGCGCCCATGCCGCCCGTGTTGGGGCCTTGGTCGCCATCCTGCAGGCGTTTGTGGTCCTGGCTGGTGGCCAGCGCCAGCACGTTGCGGCCGTCGCACATGACGATGAAGCTGGCTTCTTCGCCCACCAGGCATTCTTCGATGACAACGCGCGCGCCGGCGGCGCCCATGGAGCCGTCGCCCAGCATGGCGTCGACGGCGGCGTGGGCTTCTTCCAGCGTGGTGGCGACAACGACACCCTTGCCGGCGGCCAGGCCGTCGGCCTTGATCACGATCGGGGCGCCTTCCTTGTCGATATAGGCGTGGGCCAGGGCCGGATCGGTGAAGGTCTCGTAGCGGGCGGTCGGGATGTTGTGCCGGACCATGAAGGCCTTGGCGTAGTCCTTCGAGCTTTCCAGCTGCGCAGCGGCCTTGGTGGGGCCGAAGATCTTCAGGCCACGGGCGCGGAAGACGTCCACGACGCCTGCGGCCAGCGGCGCTTCGGGGCCGACGACCGTCAGGGCGATCCCTTCGCGCTGGACGAAATCAGCCAATTCCTCGGCATTGGTGAGCGCGATGTTTTCCATCTGCTCGGCCCGTTGCGTGCCGCCGTTGCCCGGAGCGACGTACACCTTGTGTACGCGCGGGGAGCGGGCTAGCCGCCAGGCGAGGGCATGTTCGCGGCCGCCCGAGCCAATTACCAGGAGTTTCATGTTGCGTGAGTCTGAAGGTTGCCACTGGCGCGCGGGCGGCAAGGGCCGCCCGTGCGTCAACAGGGTGGGATTTACTGCGCTTCGTCGAAAATGACGGTCGTATAGACTTCCTGCACGTCGTCCAGGCCTTCCAGGGCGTCGAGCAGTTTCTGCATCTTGATGGCGTCTTCGCCAGCCAGTTCGGTTTCGTTCAGGGCCTTCATGACGATGCCGTCGACTTCGGCCTTCAGGCCCGCGTCGTCAAAAGCCTTGCGTACGGCGGCGTAGTCGGCCGGCGCGCAAACGACTTCGATCACGCCTTCCTCGTCGGTCAGGACGTCTTCGGCGCCTGCTTCCAGCGCGGCTTCCATGACCTTGTCTTCCGGCGTGCCGGGGGCGAACACGAATTGGCCGCAGTGCTTGAACATGAAGGCCACCGAGCCTTCCTGGCCCAGGTTGCCGCCGTTCTTGGCGAAGGCGTGGCGGACTTCCGCCACGGTACGGGTGCGGTTGTCGGTCATGCAATCGACGATGACGGCCGCGCCGCCGATACCGTAGCCTTCGTAGCGGACTTCCTCGTAGGCGTCGCCGTCGGCACCGCCGGCGCCACGCTGGATGGCGCGCTGGATGTTGTCCTTGGGCATGTTGGCGTCGGTCGCCTTGTCCCAGGCCATGCGCAAGCGCGGGTTGCTGTCCGGGTCGGGGCCGCCGGCGCGCGCCGCCACGGTGATTTCACGAATGATCTTGGTCCACAGCTTGCCGCGCTTGGCGTCTTGACGCCCTTTACGGTGCTGAATATTGGCCCATTTGCTGTGTCCGGCCATGGCTTCCCAGGAGAAATTGTCTGCAAAAATGGCATTTTACCGTGCCGGCGGCCCGCGCGCCCGGCGGGCAGGCGCCTGTGTCCTTATTGCCACGCGCACAAGCCGGGCGGCAGGCTCTACACTTGGGCATCCCCTCTGATTCCCTGGTCCGGAGCGCTGCACATGCCCAACCCCATCGTCATTGCCAAAAATGCACAGGCCGAGTTGGCGCTGCTGCCCGCCCTGGCCAACCGGCATGGATGCATCACCGGCGCCACCGGCACCGGCAAGACGGTCACCCTGCAGGTGCTGGCCGAATCCTTTTCCCGCATCGGCACGCCGGTCTTCATGGCCGACGTCAAGGGCGACCTGACCGGTATTTCCCAGGCGGGCGCGGCCAGCCCCAAGTTGTCCGAACGCTTGAAGAGCCTGGGCCTGGCCGAACCGGCCTGGGGCGCCAGCCCGGTGACGCTGTGGGACGTCTTTGGCGAGCAAGGGCTGCCGGTACGCGCCACCATTACCGATATGGGGCCGCTGCTGCTGTCGCGCATCCTGGAACTGAACGACACGCAGGAAGGGGTGCTGACCCTGGTATTCAAGGTTGCAGACGATGAAGGCCAGTTGCTGCTGGACTTGAAAGACCTGCGGGCCATGCTCCAGAACGTGGCCGACCGGTCGGCCGAGCTCAAGACCCGCTACGGCAACGTGTCGTCGGCCAGCGTCGGAGCCATCCAGCGCGGGCTGTTGGCGCTGGAGTCCCAGGGCGCCGAGAAATTCTTCGGCGAACCCATGCTGGACGTGGCCGACCTGATGCGTACGGACCCCCAGGGCCGCGGCATGGTCAACGTGCTGGCGGCTGACAAACTGATGCAGGCGCCGCGCCTGTATGCCATTTTCCTGCTGTGGCTGCTGGCCGACCTGTACGAAAAGCTGCCCGAAGTGGGCGACATGGACCAGCCCAAGCTGGTGTTCTTCTTCGACGAGGCACACCTGCTGTTCAACGATGCGCCGCCGGCGCTCCTGAACAAGATCGAGCAGGTCGTGCGCCTGGTCCGGTCCAAGGGCGTGGGCGTTTATTTCGTGACACAGAACCCGTTGGACATTCCCGATACCGTTCTGGGGCAACTGGGCAACCGCGTCCAGCATGCCTTGCGGGCCTTCACGCCGCGCGACCAGAAAGCCGTCAAGACGGCGGCGCAGACGATGCGCCCCAATCCGGGGCTGGATATCGAAGCGGCCATTACTGAACTGGGCGTGGGCGAGGCCCTGGTGTCGTTACTCGACGCCAAAGGCCGGCCCATGCCGACCGAGCGCGCCTTCATCGTGCCGCCGGCCAGCCGGATCGGTCCGGCGACGGATGCCGAGCGCCAGGCGCTGCGCCAGGGCAGCTCGCTGGCGGCCAAATACGAAAAGGCCATCGACCGCGAATCCGCCTATGAAGTCCTGGCCGGCCGTGCGGCGGCGCCGGCCGATCAGGTGCAGACCAAGGGGGCGCCGGCCAAGCCGGCTGCGGGGGCGCCGGCTGAGGCGTCGGGAGGCGGCCTGATGGACAGCCTGAACGACGTGCTGTTCGGGTCGACCGGCCCGCGCGGCGGCAAGCGCGATGGCGTTGTCCAGACCATGGCCAAAAGCACGGTCCGATCGATTGCCCGGGAGCTGACGCGGGGCATATTGGGGTCCTTGCTGGGCTCGAAGAGCCGGCGCTGAAACCGCCTCGCTGTTAGTCGAAAATGGCGACACCACCGTTTTGTAACGGGGGGTGTTGCGGCGCGCCCGTTTATGCCTATGATTCTGGGCGGTCTATCAAAGGAAAACTAAGGAAACGTGGTGGCTAAGAAACACAAGATTGCGGTAATTCCAGGAGACGGGATTGGCAAAGAGGTCGTGCCTGAAGGCTTGAAAGTGCTGGATGCCGTTGCGGCGCGCTTCGGCATTGATTTCCAGTGGGATCATTTCGACTGGAGCTGCGACTACTACGCCACGCACGGCAAGATGATGCCGGACGACTGGAAGGCGCAGATCGGCCAGCACGAAGCGATATTCTTCGGTTCGATCGGTTGGCCCGCCACGGTGCCGGATCACGAAGCGCTGTGGGGTTCGCTGTTCAAATTCCGTCGCGAATTTGATCAATACATCAATTTGCGACCGGTTCGCCTGATGCCTGGCGTGCCGTCCCCGTTGGCGGACCGCAAGCCTGGCGACATCGATTTCTTCATCGTCCGTGAGAACACTGAAGGCGAATACTCCAACAGCGGCGGCCGCCTGTTCGAGGGGACCGAACGCGAAGTCGTCATCCAGGAAAGCGTGTTCACGCGCATCGGCGCCGACCGCGTGCTGAAATTCGCCTTCGAACTGGCCCAGAAGCGTGGCAAGCACCTGACCGCCGCTACCAAGTCCAACGGCATTTCGATTTCGATGCCGTGGTGGGACGAGCGCGTGGCCGACATGGCCGGGAACTATCCGGACGTGCGGTGGGACAAATATCACATCGACATCCTATGTGCGCATTTCGTGCAACATCCTGATTGGTTCGATGTGGTGGTGGCTTCCAACCTGTTCGGCGACATCCTTTCCGACCTGGGGCCGGCGTGCACCGGGACGATCGGTATCGCCCCGTCGGCGAACCTGAATCCGGAGCGCAAATTCCCGTCGCTGTTCGAGCCGGTGCACGGTTCGGCGCCCGACATCTACGGCAAGGGCATCGCCAACCCGATCGGGCAGATCTGGAGTGGCGCCTTGATGCTTGATTTCCTGGGGTACCCCGAGGCGTCGGCCGCGGTGGTGAAAGCGATCGAATCGGTCTTGGCTGACGGTCCGCGCACCCGGGACATGAAAGGCAACGCTTCGACAGTCGAAGTCGGCGACGCGATTGCGTCGCTGATTTCCGCCGGTTAGGCGTGTTCAGCCCGTACGGCCAGCCAGGCTAGTTGATGGAAAATTCAATCACCCCCTTGCCCGCCGCGCCGCCTGTGGGGGGAGGGCGGGCCGACCGTTTTGTGCGCAAGCTGTTTCGCTTGCTGCGTTCGCGCACACAAAGGCACAACCAGCATCTGTGGCCGTTCGTGCGTATCTGGCGGGACCATGAGGGGGTGATTTGCGGTTTCCGCGCCTTCGGCCGCTCACTTCCCATCACGCCGCTGGCGCAGGGCTACGACCGCGCTGATGAGATGGTGCATTTGATCCTGAGCGGCCCGTCGGTTGCTCAGATTCCGTACGACCAGCTGGACATCCGTGTCGCGATGGGTGTGAACGGCGCGATCGCGCTTGCGCGCAAGTTCGACCTGCCGTTCAAGTATTACTGCATCATCGACCAGAATTTCGTGCGAGACCGCATCGATCTGGTGCGCGAAATCGTCGGGCGCGACCTGACGTTGTACGTGTTTCCCGAAGTCCTGCGCTACATCATGCAAGGCATCCCGCAGGACGAAATCCGCTGCAGGATCTGCATCATTGAACTGATCTCGGAACGGGCCTACCAGCGTAGCGCCGCGCCCGGTGTGCTCAAGCGGATCGCCGCGGCAACGCCTGACGTGCAATTGCTGGATGCGAAGCAAGGCATGGGTTACAGCTTCGATGCGTCGCTCGGCGTATTCGACGCCGACACGGTGGCCTACGCCGCGCTGCAGGTACTGGTCTCCGGCGGCGCCCGCCAGGTGTATGTGCACGGCCTGGACCTGACCGTCCAGCACGGCCTGCGCTTCTATGACGAGGGTGCGCAACCCCAGTCCAGCCGCCTGGCGCGCAAGTTTGCCAATCTGATCGAGCCCTCGTTCCGGTTTGCGTCCGCCCAGTGGCGGGCCCGGGGCGTGTCAGTGTTCAACCTGTCGCCGGTCAGCGCCTTGTCGGCCGACATCATCGAGCGCAAGGACTGGCAGGTTTTGCTGAAAGAAGAATCGGCCATGCAAAAGGGCGCCTGAGAAGGCGCCCTTTTTTCGGCCATGCGCGGTCAGTGCGCGCCGGCCGCCGCTTCGGCCGCGCCGCCGCCGCCGCCGCCGGCCTTGGTGGAGCGGGGGCGCGCGAACCAGACCAACCCCGTCAGCATCAGGAAGATGATCGCCGAGGCGTAGAACACGTCCACCGCGGACATGGTGAACGCCTGCGCATTGATCAATCCGTCCACCATGGTCAGAGCCTGCTGGTGCGACATGCCCAACCCGTTCTGCAAGGAATTCAGCGTCTGGTCGAACGCCTGCTGGCCGGGTTTGGCGATTTCGGTCAGCTGCGAGTGGTGCATGGTGGCGCGGTTTTCCCACAGCGTGGTGGCGATCGAGGTGCCGAACGCGCCGGCCGTCAGGCGCAGGAAGTTCGACAGCCCCGAGGCCGCGGGGATGCGCCATGGTTCAATGCTGGACAGCGTGATCGAGGTCAATGGCACGAAGAATGCTGCCATCGCCGCGCCCTGGATGATGGTAGGGATCATCAGGGTGCGCACGTCGGTCTGGGTATTGAAGCCCGAGCGCATGAAGCAGACCAGCGCGAAGATCAGGAAGGCCACCGTCACGATCTGGCGCGGATCGCGCGTTGCCAGCATCTTGCCCACCAGCGGCGTCAGCAGGATGGCCAGCAGGCCCACCGGCGCCGTCACCAAGCCGGCATAGGTTGCCGTGTACCCCATATTGCTTTGCAGCCACAGGGGCAGCAGCACGACGTTGCCGAAGAAGACGCCGTACGCCACCGCCAGCGTCAGGGCGCCGACCGTGAAGTTGCGGATCTTGAACAGGCGCAGGTCCACGACGGGGTGGGCGTCGGTCAGTTCCCAAATCAGGAAAAAGACGAAGGCCACGAAAGCGGTTGCCGCCAGCGCGATGATGGTCGGGCTGGCGAACCAGTCCAGTTCCTTGCCCTTGTCCAGCATGATCTGCAAGGCGCCGACCCAGACGACCAGCAGCACCAGGCCCAGCTTGTCGATAGGCAGCTTGCGGGTCAGGGATTCGCGGTTGCCATAGATGCGCCAGCTGATCCAGGCCGCGAGCAGGCCAACCGGCACGTTGATGTAGAAGATCCAGGGCCACGTGTAGTTGTCCGAGATCCAGCCGCCCAGCAACGGCCCGGCAACGGGCGCGACCAGTGTGGTCATGGACCATACTGCCAGCGCCATGCCCGCCTTGGACTTGGGGAAGCTGGCCAGCATCAGCGTCTGCGACAGCGGAATCATGGGACCGGCCACCGCGCCTTGCAACACGCGGAAGGCGATCAGGGCTTCAAGCGACGGCGAAAAGCCGCACAGCCAAGACGCCAGCACGAACAGCAGCGTTGAAATCAGGAACAGCCGTACCTGGCCGAAGCGCTGCGTCAGCCAGCCCGTCAAGGGCACGGTGATGGCGTTGGCGACGGCGAACGACGTGATGACCCAGGTGCCCTGGCTGGAACTCACGCCCAGGTCGCCCGAGATGGTGGGGATGGACACGTTCGCAATCGAGGTGTCCAGCACGTTCATGAAGACCGCGGTGGATAGAGCGATCGACCCGATGATGCGGGTCGCGCCTTCCAACGGGGGGTAGGTGCCTGCCGGCAGGACCGGCGGCACGTCGGGCGCGCCAGCGCCCGCGGGCTGGGCGGTCGTGCTCATGATGCCAGGTTGTCCTGGATGATTTTGGTGATCATGGTGTCGACTTCATCGTGCGCGGGTTCGAAGGCGCGGGTCGACCAGGCCGGCTCCTTGCGGGAGGCTTGCGTCAGCGCCTCGCCTTCCTGCTTGCCCACATCGACTTCCACGTCCATGGACAGGCCGACGCGCAGCGGATGCGTCTTCAGGTCTTCGGGATCCAGCGTGATGCGCACGGGCACGCGCTGCACCACCTTGATCCAGTTGCCGGTGGCGTTCTGCGCGGGCAGCAGGGCAAAGGCGCTGCCGGTGCCGGCGTCCAGACCAGAGATCTTGCCGTGGTAGGTCACCGCGCTGCCGTACAGGTCGGCCACCATCTTGACCGGTTGGCCGATGCGCATCTTGCGCAGCTGGCCTTCCTTGAAGTTGGCCTCCACCCAGACCTGATCCAGCGGAACCACCGTCATCAGCGCATTGCCGGGGGCGACGCGCTGGCCGACTTGTGCGCTGCGGCGGGCGATGACGCCGCTGACAGGCGCCGGCAACACCGTGCGGGATTGCGCCAGCCAGGCATTGCGCAGACCAGCCGCGGCCTGCAGCACGTCGGGGTGGTTGGCGACCGTCGTGCCTTGCGTCAGGGCCTGGTTGGTGGCCAGCTTGGCGCGCGATGCGGCCAGGGAGGCGCGGGCTTGCGCCAGGCCGGACTGGGCGGACTTCAGGGCGGCTTCGGCGTGCAGGATTTCTTCGCCGCTGACGCCGCCGGACTTGGCCAGCTGCTGGCGACGGGTGACGTCGCTCTGCGCACGGGTCAGTTCGGCCTGGGCGCGCATGATGTCGGCGTTGCGCAGATCGACGTCGGCAGCCAGCGCATCGTTTTGCACGTAGTAGGTGCGGACCTGGCGCACCATCTGCGCGAGTTTCGCCTGAGCCTGTTGCAGGGCCACGTCGGTGTCGGCCGGGTCCAGGCGCACCAGCGGCTGGCCGGCAACGACGGTTTCGGTGTCGTCGGCTTCGATGGCGATGACCGTGCCGGGCACTTGGGGCGTAATCTGCACCAGGTTGCCGTGCACGTAGGCGTCGTCAGTGCTTTCGAAGTGGGCCCCGAACAGGGCCCACCAGATGCCGTAGGCAATGGCGACAAGGATGAAGGCGCCGGTGGCCAGCAGCAGCAGGCGTTTACGGGCGGGGTTGGTCGTGGGGGTGGCAGCGTTCATGACGTCTGAATCCGGGGATCGTTCAATGAATGGGGTTCGTGGCGGGGGCGGCAGGCGCCTGGGCGGCAGGCGCGGTGCCTGGCTCGGTCCCAGGGGCATAGCCGCCGCCCAGCGCGTTGGCCAGATTGGCGTCCAGCTGATACGCGCGGATGCGCAGGTCGGTGTCCATGCGGGCTTGCGTCAGCACGCCGGTCTGCGCGATGAGCACGGTGATGTAGTTGCCCAGGCCGACCTTGTAGCGGTTCACCGCCAGGTCATAGGCGGCTTCGATCGCTTCGCGGGCCTGGCGTTGCTGCGCCCGTTCCTGATCCAGCAGACGCAAACCGTCCAGCGCATCGGCCACTTGGTGCACGGCGTCCAGCACGGACTGGTTGTAGTCCGAGACGGCCAGATCGGCGTCGGCGCGGCGGCCTGCCAGGTTGGCGTTCAATTCGCCGCCGTGGAAGATGGGCAGTGTGATGGCCGGACCAAAGCCGGCAGTGCGCGCGGCGGCGCCCAGCAGGTTTCCAGTGCCCAGGGCCTGGAAGCCGGCGAAGGCGGTCAGGTTGACGTTGGGGTAGAACTCGGCCTTTGCGGTATCGATGGCGCTGCGGGCGGCCTCGGCGCGCCAGCGGGACGCGACGACGTCGGGGCGGTGGCCCAGCAGATCCAGCGGGATTTGGGCCGGCACGACCCCTGCGGGGGCAGTCAAGTCGACAGCCACGAGCGATTGGCCGCGTTGCGGGCCCGCGCCGGTCAGCGCAGCGACCTGGTTGCGCAGCTGTGCCAACGTGGTTTCGGTCTGGGTCAATTCCACGCGGCCGGCGGCCAGCGACGATTCCGCCTGCTTCACTTCCACCTGGGTGTCCAGGCCGGCGGTGTAGCGCCCCTGCGTCAGGGACAGCACGTCGGCGCGTTGCGCGATCACGCGCTTGAGCACGTCGCGCTGGGCAAAGGCGTTCTGCAGGTTCAGATAGGCGCGGACCGTGGCGCTGGCGAGCATATTGCGGGCGGCTTGCGCGTCGGCCACGGCCGCTTCGCGGTCGGACACGGCCGACTTCAGGCGCGACCGGTTCTTGCCCCAGAAGTCCAGCTCATAGCTGAAGTCCAGCGCCAGCCGGTTGTCGCTGACGACCGAGCCGCCCAGCGGGGCCGGGTAGATGTAGTCCGACGAGAGGTGCTCGCGGGTCAGCGAATAATCGGCATCCACGCGCGGCATCAGCGGGGCGCGGGCCGTGCTGACGGCGGCATTGGCTTTGGCCAGGCGGGCTTGCGCGGCGCTCATGGACGGGCTGTTGGCCAGCGCTTCGTCCATGAGGGCGTTGAGTTGGGTGTCGCCGTAGCGCTGCCACCATTGCGTGTTGGGCCAGACCGTTTCTTGGCCGCCGGTCAGTCCCAGTTTGGCCGCATCCAGCGCCGCAACAGGCTCGGGCCCGGGTTCCATCAGTGCGCAACCGCTCAGGGCCAGCACCAATACGGTTGAGAGAAGGCGTTTCATCCTGACTGTTTGCTGAAAGTAATTGATTGATCTGTATTTGCCTAGGCAAATATTATGCCAAATAAAACCCCAGTTGAATGGGGCGGGGCGCGCAGGGGCAGAGCGCCGTCAGCGTTCAGGCGCGGTGCTGGAAGCCGAGCCGTTGGCGATCATGCGGCGCATGAAATGCATCAGCTGGGTGACTTCGTCTGCCGAAAAACCCCGCAGGTGATGGTTCAGCGAGCGGGCGATATTCGGGGGGATTTCGCGGGCCTTGGATTCACCCAGTTCCGTGAGTTCGATCTTCACGACGCGGCGATCAGTCTGGCTACGCGTGCGGCGTAGCAGGCCTTTGGCTTCCAGGCGGTCTAGCGCGCGGGTCATGGCGCCGGTGTCCATGTCGTTCAGCCGCGCCAGTTCGGCGGGGGTGTCGGCACGGCCCAGGAACACCATGGCGAGCGGCCGCCATTGCATGGCGGTCAGGCCCAGCGGGGCCATTTCCTGGTCCAGCATCCGGTTGAGCGAATGATAGGCGAGCTTGATCAGGTAGCCGGCATTGTCTTCCACCATACAGCGGTTGTCGTTGCGGTAGTGGGTAGGAGTATCTGACGACGGCAGGGATGTTTCGGCATTCATGCGCCAAATTTTACTGCCTAGTCAGTTATTGTCAAGGCTGTGTTTTTGGGGCCGGACCGGTCTCCGTGGCCGCGCTCTTGCGCAGTCCCGACCAGACAATGGCAGCCACGATGAGGGCGGCGCCCGCAATCATGCGCGGCGTGGGCTCCTGGCTGAAAAGCGCCCACGCGAAGGCAATGGCGTAGACGGGTTCCAGGGCAATGACCAAGCCGGCGGTCCGTGCATTCAGGCGGGTCAGGCTGGAAACGAACAGGTAGTGCGACAGCCCCGTGCAGAAAATGCCCAGTAAGGCCAGCCAGAACCAATCCACGGCGGGCAGGGCGGGCAGCTGGCCCACCGCGAACGGCACCATGACCAGCGCCACCACCACGTTCTGCCAGCAAGCTACCTGCATCGGGTCCATGCCAGAGGCCGACCGGCGGTTGCTCAGGGCCAGCAGGGCGAAGGTCAGGCCGGACAACAGTCCCCATGCGAGGCCAATGGTGCCCTGGTCGGAGAAGTCGAAAGACGGCGTCACCAAGACCAGGCCGGCGGTGACCAGCCCCAGCAGCATCCACTCGGCCGCCCGGATGCGCTCCCGGAAGATCAGGCCTTCGAACAGCGTGATGAAGGCGGGAAAGCTGGCGAAGCCCAGCGTGGCGATGGCGATGCCGCCGACCTTGACCGAAATGAAGAAGGTGACCCAGTGCGTGGCCAGCAGCGCGCCGGCGATCACCAGCACGAACAACTGCGCGGGCGTCAGGACGCCCAGCAGGGGCTTGCGACGCATGCGGGCAAACACGCCCAGCGAAATCACCGCGAAGATCGCCCGGCCCAGCGTGATGACGGCGGCGCTGGCCTGGATCAACTCTCCGAAGACGCCGGTCAGGCCGAATAGCACGGCGGCAATATGGATTTGGGTCAGAGCGCGTTGTCGGGTCATGCGTAGGGGAATTTGATGCCAAAAGCATAGATAGGCGTGCAAATCGCTTTGCACTGAATCTAAAATCATCGCATGAATCGTCTTGCCAAGTTTTTGCCGCCTTCCTACCTGTCCGGCCGCGCGGCCGGAATCCTCATGGCGACGCTTGGCGCGGTGCTGTTTTCGGCCAAGGCGATCGTCGTCAAATTCACCTACCGCTACGGCATCGACGCGGTCACCCTCATCGCCTTCCGCATGCTGTTCGCCATGCCGTTTTTCGCGGCCGTAGCCTGGCATCAGTCGCGCCGCGCTGCCCGCGGTGAAATAGTCGTCATGACGGCCAAGGAGCGCGCACAGGTCATCGTGCTGGGTCTGCTGGGCTACTACCTCTCCAGCTTCCTGGATTTCCTGGGCCTGCGCTATATCACCGCCAGCCTCGAACGGCTGATTCTCTTCCTGTCGCCCTCGCTCGTGGTGCTGCTGTCGGCGTTCTGGTTCAAGCGGCCGGTCGAGCGCCGGCAATGGCTGGCCATGGTGCTGTCCTATGCGGGCGTGGTGCTGGTGTTCGCCCACGACCTGTCCTTTGGCGGCGGTGGCGAGGTGCTGTTAGGGTCTTTGTTCGTTTTTGGCTCGGCGGCAAGCTATTCTGTCTACCTGATTTGTTCTGGCGAACTGATCAAGCGGGTCGGCCCGACGCGCCTGGTGGCCTATGCCATGCTGGTGTCGTGCGTGGCCTGCATCATCCAGTTTTTCGTGATTCATCCGCCGTCGATGCTGATTCAACCGGCCGGGGTTTACGGATATTCCGTGATCCATGCCACGCTGAACACGGTGGTGCCGGTCTTCATGCTGATGTGGGCAGTGTCGCTGATTGGCGCACCCACGGCGTCGCTGCTGGGCATGGTGGGGCCGGTGTCGGTGCTGTTTCTGGCGTCGTGGTTCCTGAATGAGCCCATCACCGTATGGCAGATGGCAGGGACTGCGTTGGTGCTGGCCGGTGTGCTCGCCCTGATGGGCGTTGGCGCCGGCAAGCAGGCGTCCGTCACGCCGCGCGAGGCTCGCCCGCCGCGCTGAAGTCTGGTTTTCCCGGTTACACCCCATTTATTTCCCATGAAAGGAGGCCAGCATGGCCAGCAATCTCGTCAAGGCAATTCGTATCGAGCAGCACGGTGGTCCCGAAGTCCTGAAGCTGGTCGAGGTGGAAGTCCTGCCGCCCGCCGCCAATGAAGTCACAATCGAACAGCACGCCGCCGGCCTGAATTTCATCGATATCTATTTCCGCACGGGCTTGTATCCGCATCCGCTGCCGCACGGCTTGGGCTTTGAAGCCGCCGGCGTGGTCACCGCCGTGGGCGCAGACGTCAAGCATCTGAAGAAGGGTGACCGCGTCGCCTACGGCCAGAGCCCCATCGGTGCCTACGCCAAAGCGCGCAACGTGCCGGCCAACCAGGTCGTCAAGGTGCCCAAGGGCATCGGTTTCGACGAAGCCGCTGCGCTGATGCTCAAGGGTCTGACGGTGCAGTACCTGTTCCGCCAGACCTATCGCCTGCAAGGCGGCGAAACCATCCTGTTCCATGCGGCCGCCGGCGGCGTGGGCCTGATCGCTTGCCAATGGGCCAAGGCCCTGGGTGTGAAGCTGATCGGCACTGTCTCCAGCCCGGAAAAGGCAGAACTGGCCCGCGCCAACGGGGCCTGGGAAACCATCGACTACTCGCGCGAGAACGTCGCGGAACGCGTGCTGGAACTGACCGGCGGCAAGAAGGTGCCGGTGGTGTATGACGGCGTGGGCAAGGACACCTGGGAAACCTCGCTGGACTGCATCGAGCCGCGCGGGCTGATGGTCAGCTTCGGCAATGCCTCCGGCCCCGTCGCCGGCGTCAACCTGGCCGTGCTGAACCAGAAGGGCAGCCTGTACGTCACGCGCCCGTCGCTGGGCGTGCATGTGAACACGCTGGAAAAGCTGCAGGCCGCATCCGAAGAGGTGTTCGACCTGGTGCTGAAGAAGAAGATCAAGGTCCGTATCGACCAGCGCTACAGCCTGGAGCAAGTGGGCGAAGCGCAGACCGCGCTGGCCTCGCGCAAGACCACGGGCGCCACGGTGCTGATGCTGGACTGATCGGCGATATCCGCGGCGCGGGCTCCCTGGCGAGCCTGTAATGGGCCAGGTCGACCGCCAAAGCGCGGTTGGCCTGGCCTTTTTCATGCAAGGTCCGCGTGCGCAGAATGACAAATCCCCATGCACGGCCCGACAAGCCAGCCTGAAATGCCGTTGCTATTCTGGCTCCCACACTTTTCGTTGGAGCTTCAGATGTCTTTCCCAAGCGATTCGACCGCCGGCCCAGCAGGGGGCGACCGCCCGGAATTGGGCGCGATCAGGGAATTCATGCTGATCGACGGCAAGCCGGTGCATGAAGGGCAGGGCAAGCCGATTCCCGTCTACGACCCGGCCACGGGCCAGGTCATCGCGCATCAGCCGGATGCCGGCCCCGCGCAGGTGGACCTGGCGGTCCAGGCCGCGCGCCGCGCCTTTGCCTCCGGGCCCTGGCACGACATGCTGCCCGCAGGCCGTGAACGTCTGCTGCTGAAGCTGGCAGACCTGCTGGAGCAGCACGGCACCGAACTGGCCCGACTGGAAACGCTCAACAGCGGCAAGCTCCTGGGTATCGCCCAAGGGCTGGAAGTGGGCGCGGGCGCCCAGTGGCTGCGCTACATGGCCGGTTGGGCCACCAAGATCACGGGCGACACCCTGTCCTTGTCGATCCCGTTTCCGCCAGGCGTCCAATACAGCGCCTACACCCTGGCGCAGCCCGTCGGCGTGGTGGGCGCGATCATCCCGTGGAACTTCCCGCTGCTGATGGCGGTGTGGAAAATTGCGCCGGCGTTGGCCGTCGGCTGCACCGTCGTGCTCAAACCCGCCGAGGAAACGCCCTTGACCGCCTTGCGGCTGGCCGAACTGGCGCTGGAAGCCGGCTTTCCGCCCGGCGTGGTCAACGTGATCACGGGGCGCGGCGAAACCGCAGGCGCCGCGCTGGTGGCGCATCCCGGCATCGACAAGATCGCGTTCACCGGCTCTACCGAGGTCGGCAAGCTGATCGGGCGGGCCGCGATGGACGACATGAAGCGTGTGTCGCTGGAGTTGGGCGGCAAGTCGCCCGTGATCGTGCTGGACGATTGCGACGTCGACCGCGCCGTCCAGGGCGCCGCCGCGGCCATCTTCTTCAACCAGGGCCAAGTCTGCACGGCCGGGTCGCGCCTGTATGTGCAGCAGGGCCTGTACGCCAAAGTCGTGCAGGGGTTGGCAGATGTGGCAGCCAGCCTGACGCTGGGCTCCGGTTTTGACGCGGCCACGCAGATCGGGCCGCTGATCTCGGCCCGGCATCAACAGCGCGTCATGGATTACATCGGTATCGGCCGGGCCGAAGGCGGTCGCGTGCTGGCGGGCGGCGCCGCCGGTGACGGGGCGGGCTATTTCGTGCAGCCCACCGTCTTTACCGACGTGCGGCAAGACGCCCGCATCGCACAGGAAGAGATCTTCGGCCCCGTCGTCGTGGCGCAGCCGTTCGACACGCTGGATGACGCCGTGCGGCTGGCCAACGACAGCGCCTTCGGCCTGGGCGCCAGCCTCTGGAGCAATGACCTGTCGCGCGTGCAGCGCCTGATCCCGCGCATCGACGCGGGCACGGTGTGGGTCAACACCCACAACATGCTGGATCCCAACATGCCGTTTGGCGGATTCAAGCAATCCGGCATCGGCCGCGAACACGGCCGTGCCGTGATCGAGATGTACCTGGAGAAGAAGTCCGTCTGCATCGCGTACTAGAACGTAGCGGCGCGTTGGCCAAGCCGGGAGATACCGGCGGCGGCGCGTTCGCAAGACCAAGGGGAAGTGCATGGCAAGCAAGATACATGGCCGCGCCCGGGCGGGCGCCGCGCTGGTGCTGGCATGGGCGGGCGCGACGCAGCCGGCTTGGGCGGGCGACCCCAGCGCACGCGACTGGATACCGGCGCCCGTGGGCACCAACATCGTGGCGGGGTACCTGGCGGGCCTGCGCTCGTCGGGGCTGTACTCGGAAGGCAAGCGGGTGGACGGCGCGTCCCTGGACGTGAACGCGTTGATCTATCGCCAGATGCACTACCGCGATTTCTACGGCAAGACCGTGCAGCTGGAATTCATCGTGCCCATGTACCGGACGTCGCTGGACTTGCCCGGCGCGCCGGGCGACCACCAGACCGGCATTGGCGACGTGACGCTGGGCTCGGCAATCTGGCTGTACAACAATGAGCAGACCAAGACCTGGTTCGCCTGGGAGCCCTTCATCGTGGCGCCGGTGGGCCGCTACGACCGCTCGCGTCCGGACGTGTCGCCGGGCAAGAACCGATGGTCCACCATCCAGGACTTCTCGTTCGTCAAGGGGGTGGGCGAATCCACGTTCCTGGAGGCCATCGCCGAAGTGGAAATCTACGGACGCAACACCGACTGGTACGGACAGACGCTGAAGAAAGACCCGTCGTTCCGCTTCTTTGCGCTGGCGTCCACCAACCTGACGCCCGACACGTACACGGGCATCCGCTATCGCTATGAAACCGGCGGGCGCGAGACGTCCTCGGGCGAAACCGTCGCTACCCGGGCGCGCAATCACCAACTGGCCGTCGAACTGACGCATCAGATCAACGACGCCAACCAGATTCAGACGCAGTACATCCACGACCTGAAGGTCGAGAACGGGCCGCGGATGCGGGGCGTGCAGTTGCGCTACGTCTACGCGTTCTAGGAAACCGGATCATGAGAGGAGAATATCGATGATTGCGCTTCGAGCCACATCACGCGCATCGCGGGCCGGACGGTGGGCGCTGTGTGCCGCCCTGGCAAGCGCCACGGGCCTGGCCTGGGCGGACCTGCCCGTGGAAGAACTCAAGGGCGGCACCCGCTTGCCCCCGGCCACGCCGCACCGGCTGTACGTGATGGATGCGGCCTTCAACCACCTGGTCGACAGCCGGGTCAACATCTACGACGGCGATTCCGGGAAATTCCTGGGGCTGGTGCCCACGTCATTCAACGGCCACATGACGGTGTCGGCAGACGGCCGCGACATTTATGTCATGACGACCTATTACGAACGGCTCAACCGGGGCAAGCGCACCGACGTGATCGAGGCCTGGGACGCCGAGACGCTGACCCCCAAGTACGAAGTGCCGATTCCGCAGAAGCGCGCGCAGGCGCTGAACTACCGCAACTACCTGCGCCAGAGCACCGACGGCGAACTCTTGTTCGTGCAGAACGCCACGCCTGCGACTTCGGTCACGGTGGTGGACTTGAAGACCCGCCAGTTCGCCGACGAGGTCACGGCGGCGGCAGGATGCTGGAGCATCATCCCGCTGCCCTCGCGTCCGCGCAGCTTCGCCACCATCTGCGGCGACGGCGGCCTGTTGACCATCGACCTGGATGCCGCCGGCAAGCCCGCCGGCCAGCAGCGCAGCAAACCGATGTTCGAGCTTGAGAAAGACCCCATCTTCACGCATACCGAGAACGTGGGCGATACCTTCTACTTCGTGTCCTACAACGGCAACGTCTACAGCGCCGACTTCAGCGGCAAGGAAGTCAGCTTCGGCGCCCCGTGGTCGCTGCTGGACGCGTCGGGCAAGGACCGCGGCTGGCGGCCCGGCGGCTACAACCTGCTGGCCATCAACCGGGCGTCCAAGCGGCTGTACGTGGGCATGCATCCGAATGGCGCGGAAGGCACGCACAAGACGCCCGCCGCCGAGATCTGGGTGTACGACCTGGCCACGCACAAGCGCCTGGCGCGCGTGCCCGGCAAGAACGCCTTGTCGATGTCGGTCTCGCAAGACGACAAGCCGCGCCTGTTCACCATCGACGGGGGCAACGTCAACATCTATGACGCGGCGCCCGTGGCCCCCGTGTTCAAGACCACGATCCAGGCGGCGGGCGAGACCGCGTTGCAAGTCGAACCGCAACCCACAGGAGGCCCGAAATGAACGATCCGGTCCTGCTCTATGGCGCTAGCGCCGCGTTGGCGTGCGTGCTGCTGCTGGGGGCGCTTGAAAAGCTGAAAGACCTGGCGGGGTTCTCCCGTGCCGTCGCCGCCTACGAGATCCTGCCTTCCAGCCTGAGCGGCGCGTTCGCGCGTGGGTATGCGCTGGCGGAAGCCGCGGCGGGCGCCATGTTGCTGATGCCCTCGCTCCAGGCTTGGGGCGCGGCGCTGGCCTTGCTGGTGTTGCTGGTGGCGACGCTGGGGCTGGCCTACAACCTGGCGCGCGGGCACCGCGACATCGATTGCGGCTGCGGCGGCCCCGCCTCTCGGGGACGCGACGGCGCGCAGGGCGGCGGGCTGTCGTGGTGGCTGGTGCTGCGCAATGCGGTGCTGGCGCTATGGACGGCACCGGTGCTGATCGCGGCGGCTGGGCAATCGCGCCATCTGCAATGGGCGGACGCCGCTGCAGTTTTCGGCCTGGCGATGACCGCCGTGGGCCTGTACTTCACTGCCAATCACCTCTTGGCCTCGCATCTCAAGCTGCGGAATCTTTGAAGGAGTTTCATATGGATGCCTTGATCATTTCCAATTTCCTGTTGTGGGGCGTGGTGCTGTGCCTGGTGCTGGTCATCCTGGCCTTGTCGCGTCAGATCGGCGTGCTGTACGAACGCGTGGCGCCGATGGGGGCGCTGACGATGGACAAGGGGCCCGCCGTGGGCGAGGCCGCGCCGCGCTTTGCGCTGCCCGACTTGCTGGGGCGCCGCATCACCGTCGGCGAACGCGGGCAGCACAGCCAACTGCTGTTTTTCCTGTCGCCCACCTGCCCCGTGTGCAAAAAGCTGCTGCCCATCCTCAAATCGGTGGCCAGTACCGAAAGCGCCTGGCTGCGCATCGTGCTGGCCAGCGACGGCGAAATGCCCGAGCACCTGGCGTTCTACAAGCAGGCTGGGTTGGAACGGTTCCCGTATCTGCTGTCGACCGAACTGGGCATGAAGTTCCAGATCAGCAAATTGCCGTATGCGGTGCTGATCGACGAGTCGGGCGTCTTGCGCGCCAAGGGCCTGATCAATTCCCGTGAACAGCTGGAAAGCCTGTTCACGGCCAAGGAACTTGGCGTGGCGTCGGTACAGGATTTCCTGGCCGCGGGCATGGACGAGACCCGGATTTCCCGCAAGGAGAGCGGCAATGCATTGGCTGGATAAACTTGGCGAGCGCGCTACGCGCTCCGTCGCGCACACCACGTCGCGCCGCAGCGTGCTGAACCGTATCGGCAAGCTGCTGGTGGGAACCGCGTTCCTGATGCCGGTGCTGCCGGTGGCGCGTTCGGCCCCTGCGGCGGGCAAGAAGCCGCAGATGGACGACACGGCCTGCGATTACTGGCGCTACTGCGCGGTGGACGGCTTCCTGTGCTCGTGCTGCGGCGGCAGCATGACGTCATGCCCGCCCGGCACGTCGCCGTCCGCCGTGTCATGGGTGGGAACGTGCCACAATCCGCTGGATGGCAAGGACTACCTCATCAGCTACAACGACTGCTGCGGCAAGACGGCTTGCGGCAAGTGCATGTGCGCGTCAGCGGAACGCGAACGTCCGGGCTACCAGATGTTCCTGCATAACGACGTGAACTGGTGCATGTCCAACGAGTCGTCGATCTTCCACTGCACGACCTCGGTGATCGTGGGGCTGGCCAAGCCACAACCCAAGGCAGCGCCCAAGCCATGAGGCCTTGGGGGCGGCCGTCGGCAGGATGGCGCGGGGGAATTGCCCTTGCCGTCCTGCTGTGCGCGATGCAGGGCGCGGCGGCGCAGGAAGGGGGCATGGCCGCCCGGGACGCCGCCGATGCTGAGCGCCTGCGGCAAGCCGTGCGCGCCGACTATGTGTTGCAGTGCGCAGGCTGCCACCGTGTGGATGGCCGGGGCAGCAGCCCGCATGGCATACCGGACTTCCGCCAATCGGTCGGCGCGTTCACGCATCTGCCGGCGGGCCGCGAATACTTGATCCGCGTGCCGGGCGCCGCGCATTCGCAACTGAGCAACGCCGAGCTTGCGGCGGTGCTGAACTGGGTGCTGGGCGAATTCAGCAGGGCCCAGTTGCCCGCGGATTTCAAACCCTATAACGAAGCGGAGGTTGCGGCAGCGCGGCCGAATCGCTACGACGACGTGGTGCCGGTGCGCCACGAACTGGCTGAAAAGCTCACGTCGATGGGATTCACGTTGTCCGAATACTCGTATGGCAGCGACAGGAAACCGTAGACAGGCAGGCAGTTAGGGGTTGTCACCGATACTCCCTCCCGACGCGCAGTGCTAGAAAGAGGCAGCATTTCCATTCAACGCTGTAGCTGTGCCGCCGGGCGGGTTGTCCACGGCACAAAAGGCACGCCGTTTCGAGACGCCGGAGTCGCCATGTCATTATCCCTTTTGCACAGCGCGCCCAGGCACTTCCTGGATCGCGCCAGCTGGCAGGAAAGTATCAGCAGCACGTTCGTGCCTCTGGAAGTATCCGCTGTATTCCCCACGCGTTTTCGCAACAGCGTGGCGGTGGGCTGCCTGGGCTGGATGCAGGTCAGCGAATTGCACAGCAGCGCGCAACGCGTACGCCGCAGCAAATTGCTTGCGGCTCGTGCCGAGGAAGCCGGCTACAAGGTCACGCTGCAATTGGCGGGCCGCAGCGAAATCCGCCAATCGAATCGCACCGCCTTGCTGATGCCGGGGGAGTGGAGCATCTACGACACCACCCGGCCGTATGAGGTCGACGTGGATGATGGCGCGCATTTTTTGGTGATGCAGGTGCCGGGCAAGCAGACCGAGGCCTGGCAGCCGTATATGCAGAACGCCGTGGCCCGCAATTTCAGCGGTCAGCATGGCTGTGGCCGCATGGCGATGGACCTGTTGCGCGTGGCCTTGGGCGAACACGCCCACCTGTCCGAAAGCGCGGCGCGCGATGCGGCCAATGCGGTATTGCAGATGATGGGGCTGGATATCAGCGAGCGGGCCGGGGGGCAGGCCGAGCAAGACCAGGCGGGCCTGAAGCAGGCGCAGTTGCGCCGCGTCCAACAGCACATTCTTGAAAACCTGCACGATCCGGCCTTGTCGCCGGCATCCGCCGCCGCGGCATTTCGGATGTCGCGGCGCTATCTGTATAACCTGTTCGCGCTGGCAGCCACCACGCCTGCCGATTTCATCCTCAGCGCCCGGCTGGAACGCAGCCGGGAGGCGCTGTGCGATGCGACACAGTCCGTGCGGCAGATCGGCGATATCGCCTACCGGTTCGGGTTTTCGGATGCAGCGCGGTTCAGCCACGCGTTCCGCAAGCGGTATGGCGCGTCGCCCTCGGAATACCGCCGGCAGGCGCGCTAGGGTCCACCCGGCCGGATCAGTGCTGCGCTGGGCTCAGAGCAGCTCTTCGTTGATCAGGTCTTCCTTGCCGTAGAACTTCACGCCGATATGGATGCGGTCGCGGCCTTGTGAACGGCGGTGGCGGTTGGTGTCGCGCAGGGAATAGACGCAGCCGCAGTATTCCTGCTGATAGAAGTTCTCGCGCTTGCTGATTTCGATCATGCGGGCGGACCCGCCGCCCTTGCGCCAGTTGTAGGTCCAGTAGACCAGGTCGTCGTAGCGGGCGGCGGCGCGTTCGCCGCAGCCGTTGATCTGGTTCATGTCCTTCCAGCGCGAAATGCCGAGCGAGCTGGTGATGGTGTCGAACCCGTGCTCGTGTGCGTACAGCGCGGTGCGCTCAAAGCGCATGTCGAAGCAGGCGGTGCAGCGTTCGCCGCGTTCGGGGGCGTTTTCCATTCCCTTCACACGGTCGAACCAGTTGTCCATGTCGTAATCGGCATCGATGAATTCGATGCCGTGCTGTTCGGCGAAGCGGATGTTCTCCTGCTTGCGGATCTCGTACTCTTTGACCGGATGGATGTTCGGGTTGTAGAAGTAGATCGCGTAGTCGATGCCGGAGGCCGTCATGGCTTCCATGACTTCGCCGGAACAGGGCGCGCAGCAGGAGTGCATCAGCACCTTGCTGCGGCCAGCGGGGAGGTCAAGCTTGGGGCGGACGAGTTCGGACATGGCTTGCAGGCAAAAAAGGCGGAAAACCCCTTATTTTACCGCGAGTTGCCGGGCTTAGCCCAGCACCGCGTCCCAGAGCTCGCGCACCGCCGCGCGTTCCTCCACCAGCTGCTCCGGCCCCACGCGCGCTTTCTCCACCCCCTGCATGCGCAGCTGATGCTGCACGCGGCGCAGGGTGCGGTAGGCGTCGGCGGCACGCGTGGCCAGTTCAGGCGCGATCAGGCCGGCCTCGCTGGCCAGGCGCAGCAGGGTGATGTTGCCCAGGTTTCGCACCAGCACCGGGTGCGTTCCCGCGTAGCACAGCACCAGGTACTGCGTGACGAATTCCACATCGACCATGCCGCCCCGGTCATGCTTTAAGTCGAACTTCTGGCTGGTGTTCGGGTGGCCGGCATTGATTTTTTCACGCATGGCCAGCACTTCAGCGCGCAGCGCCGCCTGGTCGCGGGGCTGCACCAGGATGGCTTCGCGGATCTTCTCGAACCGGGCGCCCACCTCGGCATCGCCCGCCGCATGGCGCGCGCGGGTCAACGCCTGATGCTCCCAGGCCCAGGCATGCTTGTTCTGGTATTGCTCGAAGGCTTCCATCGAAACCGCCAGCAGTCCGGCATCGCCGTCCGGCCGCAGGCGCAGGTCTACCTCGTAGAGCCGGCCGGACGAGGTCATGGTCGACAGCCAGGACGTCATGCGCCGGCCGAGTTTGGCGTAGACCTCGGCCGCGTCCTCGCGCGGATCGTCAAACAGGAAAACCAGATCCAGGTCCGAGGCATAACCCAGTTCCTTGCCGCCCAGCTTGCCGTAGGCGATGACGGCGAAATAGGGCAGGGCGCCCGGCACCTTGTTCACGAGTGGCCAGGCGCGGCGGATGGTTTCGGCCAGCAGCAGGTCGGCTAGCGCCGACAACTGGTCCGCCAGTTTTTCGACAGTGAGCTCACCTTCCAGATCCTGCGCCAGCAATTGGAAGCTGGCCTGGCGCTGCACGTCGCGCATCAGGTTCATCTGGCGCTCGATGTCGGGATCGCCGTCGGGCAGCTTGCAGGCGTCCAGGTCGGCGGTCAGTTGCCGGGCGATCTGTGCGAAGTCCAAGGGTTCGAACAGCGTGCGCCAATCGATCAGGCTGTCCAGCAGCAAAGGATGCTGGGTCAGGTACTGCGCAGCCCAGGGGCTGGCGGCGACCATGCGCGCCACGCGCGCCAGCGTGTCCGGGTATTCGGCCAGGAGCGCCAGGTAGGCGCTGCGCTGGGCGATCTTTTCGATCAGGTCGAACAGGCGGACGGCCGCGTCCAACGGCGCCGGGGTCTGGCGCGCGGCGCGCAGGGCGGCCGGCAGCAAGGCTTCCATGCGGCGGCGGCTGCTGTCGGGCAGGCTGCGCACGCGGTGGCTGCCCAGCAGGGTTTCGGTGCGGCGCAGCAGGTCTTGCGCTTCGTCGCCGAAGGCCTGCCGGATCTGTTCGGCAAGCTCGCATTCGTTGTCGGGCGTTTCGGGGGCGTCATCGGCCGGCGTGCTGGTGTCTTCCGCGTCGCCCATGCCCACCATGCGGAACACGTTGCGGAAGGTCTGCGAGACGAACTTGCGGTGTGCGGCAAGCGTGCTTTCGAATGCTTCCGGGCTCATGCCCAGGGCGGCGGCCAGCGCGGCGCGCTGGGCCGGGTCGCCGGGCAGCAGATGGGTCTGCTCGTCTTCGCGGTACTGCAAGGCGTGTTCGGTGCGGCGCAGGTAGCGGTAGGCTTCCTCCAGCCGCCGCGCGTCGTCTTCCGGTATCAGGCCCGCCAGTTGTTCGGCGTGCAGCGCTTCAAGCAGGCCGCGCTTTTGCAGCGCGGGCATCCGGCCGCCTCGGATCAGCTGGGCCAATTGCACGACGAACTCGATCTCGCGGATGCCGCCGTCGCCCAACTTGATGTTGTTGGCGCTGTCGATGCCGTTGCGCGCCATGGCGCGCCGTTGCCAGTCCTGGCGGATGCGCTCGCGCAGCGCGCGCAGCGCGGCCAGCGCGTCGAAATCGAAATATTTGCGATAGACGAACGGCACGCGCAGGCTTTCCAGCTGTCGGGCCTGCGGCGCGCTGTCGCTGCCTTCGAAGGCCTGGGCGGGCATCAGGCGGGCCTTCAGCCAGGCATAGCGTTCCCACTCGCGGCCCTGGCCAATCAGATAGTGCTCAAGCGCGTCCAGGCTCCAGGCCAGCGGGCCGGAGTCGCCGTCGGGTCGCAGGCGCAAGTCGGTGCGGAATACCTGGCCGTTGGCGTCCACTTCGGAAATGACCGGCATCATGCGCCGCGTCAGGCGGCCGTAGAACTCGTGGTGGCTGATGCGGCGCGGGCCGTCGGTTTCGCCTTCTTCGCCGTACAGCATGATGAGATCGATGTCGGACGACACGTTCAGTTCGCAGCCGCCCAGTTTGCCCATGCCGACGATCAGCATTTCCTGCGGCTTGCCTGTAGCCGGATCGCGCGGCACCCCGTGCACGGCCGCCAGCTCCGCCGCCACGCTGCGGTAGGCTGCGGCCACCGCGATATCGGCCAGCGTGGTCATCGCGCCGACCACTTCCTCCAAGTCTGCCTGGCCCGCCAGGTCGCGCACGATCAACGTGCTGAAGACGCGCTCGCGCAGCTTGCGCAGCACCATGCGGCAGGTATCCACCGGCAGCGTAGCGGGGGCGTCGGGCCCGGCGAGTTCAGACTGCCATTGCGCAAGGCGGGCCGGAGTGACCGGCTCTTGCACGGCGTCAGCCAGCCAGGCGGCCAGGTCGGGATGGGCATCCAGGCGGCGGCGCAGGTGACCGGACCAGGCAAGGGCGGGGGCAAGCATAGGAGACGATGACATGGCGTAAGGGCGGGAGACGAATGGGCGCGTTTCAGGTATAAGTGGGGACGATACCGCAAGACATCTTCTCCTGCCCACCACACACGATCCGTGTCTGTTTCAAACACCGTCCCCACGCCGCACGCGCGTCGCGTGCTCTGCTGCCTGTTTTGGGTCGCGCTGACTATTTATGGCGTGGTGGCCATCGGTCTCCTGGGCGTACGTTACTGGGTTTTGCCGCGTGTGGATCAGTGGCGTCCGCAGATAGAGGCGTATGCCAGCCAGGCGCTGGGCGCCCGCGTCACCATCGGCGGCATCCAGGCCAACTGGCAGGGGCTGAATCCCAAACTCGATCTTACTGCCGTACAGGTTTACGACGACGAAGCGGCACCGGTCCTGACCCTGCCTTCCGTCTCGGCCGTGCTGGCGTGGCGCAGCATCCTGGCGTTGTCGCCCACGCTGGTGCGCTTGCGGGTGGAAAAGCCCGAACTCACCCTGCGGCGCGACACCGCCAATCATCTGTGGGTGGCCGGGCAGGACATCGACCTGAACGCCAGCGACCATGAGTCCGACCTGAACCATCCGGCCCTGCGCTGGCTCGTTGCCCAGCGTGAACTGCTGATACGCGACGCGACCGTCGTCTGGCAAGACGATTTGCGCCAAGCGCCGGCGCTGACCTTGAACGGCGTGGATTTCCTGATGCGCAACGGCAGCTTGTCGCACCGCTTTGTGCTGCAGGCCTCCGCCGGCGAGGCCCTGGCCCGCAAGGTGGAGCTGCGTGGGGAATTCAACCGCAGCTTGTTCGCCGCGAACGCCGCCAATCCCGCGAACTGGAGCGGGCAGCTTTACGCCGAAGCCGATGACGTGGAGCCGCTGGCCTGGGCGCCCTGGGTAAAGCCGCCCCAGGTCGCGGGCCGAATCGCGGGCCGGGCATGGCTGCAACTGGATCGGGGCAAATTTACCGAATTGACCTCGGACATCGCCGTCAGGGGCGTGAACTGGTCGGCGGGCAAGGATGGCCCCGCGGTAAGCGGCGCTTCGGGCCAATTTCGCATACAGGGCCTGCCCGGCGACTTCATGCAGATCGAAGACGTGCCGCTCGCACGCAGCCCGGGCGCGGCGGACGCGTCGATCAAGGGCGCGGTGCAGCAGCTGCGGGTGACGCTGCCGGGCGTATTCGAAGAACCCACGCTGGCGGCGCGCGAGCTGGCGCTGGATGCCCAGATCAAGGGGCCGGATGCCCAGAACTGGTTCGTGGATGTGGCGCAATTGCATGTGGTCAATGATGACCTGGACGTGCGCTTGCAGGGTCAATGGCGGCGCGAGGGCAAGACGGCGGCGGGCAGCGCCGACATGCGCGGCACGATGGTGCGCGGTTCGATGCCGTCCATACACCGCTACCTGCCCCTGGAGGTCAATGCGGACGCCCGCGAGTGGCTGGCTACCGGCTTGCCGGCGGGCGAAATGCGTTCGGCCGCCATCACGCTGAAAGGGGACCTGGACGACTTTCCGTTCAATTCGCCGGGTGTCGTGGGTGAATTCGTGATCGCCGGCGCCTATGCCGGCGCTAAGGTCGACTATGCGCCGGCCCGGCCGCACCGCAAGGGCTGGCCCATGCTGGAGAACCTGTCCGGCAGCTTCCGCATCGACAAGGTAAGCCTGACGCTGGACAGCCCGGGCGGCGCCCTGATGCGCACCGGGGCGGGCCAGACGGTCAATCTGGGTGCCATGACGGCGACGATCCCCGATATGGACCATAACGCCGAGCTGCTGCTTGATGGCGAGACCTCGGGCCCCGTTCCGGCCTATTTGGCGGTGGCCGCGAATTCCCCCTTGGGCGAACTGCTGGATGGCGCATTGGACGAGGCTCGCGGCACGGGTGACTGGCGCCTGCCGCTGAAGCTGAAAGTGCCGCTGCTCAACACGGACGACACCCAGGTTCAGGGACGTATCGTGTTTTCGGAAAACACCTTCACCTTCATGCCCGAAATGCCCTTGCTGAGCCAGATGCACGGCGATCTGGAGTTTTCGGAGAAGGGCGTCCAGGCCAAGGATATCCGGGCGCAGTTCCTGGGCGGGCCGGTCAAGATTTCCGGAACGCTCGCGCAAGGGTCGGATGCCCTGCATTTCGACGGCACCCTGGCCGGCTCGGGCTTGTCGCAATTGAGCAATACGCCGTCCATGGCGCGTTTCAGCGGCAAGGCCGCCTACAAGGGCCGCGTGGGATACCAGAAGGGCGGTTCGGTCGAGATATCGATGGAGTCCGACCTGGCCGGCATGGCGATCGATATGCCGGCGCCGGCAGGCAAGCCCGCCTCGTCGTCCCAGTTGCTGAAGCTGCAATGGGGCGCGGCGCAGGACCGCGGTACCAAGGGCCGGCGCTGGTTGACCGCAAGCCTGGGCGAAAACGTCAACGCGCTGTTCGAGCGCGATCCGGGCGATGCAGCACCGTCTTACTTTGCGCGGGGAGCGCTGGGCATCGGCCGGCCGGCCAGCTTGCCCGAGCGCGGAATGAGCCTGAACGCCAGTCTGCCGGAACTGGACATGGACGGGTGGGAAACCGTGCTGGATGGCTTTGACGCGCCCGCCGGCAAGAGCGGGGCCAAGAAAACAGCGGCCAAGCCGGTGTTCCCCGAACCCGAGCGCGTCAGCCTGGCGACCGGCCTGCTGCGCGCCAGCGGCTACACGCTGAACGACCTGACGCTATACGCGACCCGGCCGGGGCCGGCGCAGTGGCGGGTGGATATCCAGTCGCGGCAGGCGACGGGGTCGCTGGAGTGGCGGGAAGCCTCCGGTGCGATCGCCGGTCAGATCACCGCCCGCCTGAAGCACCTGTCGTTTGGCGGCGCCGACGACACCAACGAGGCCGACAAGGCCCTGGCGTCAGGCAACGATTTGTCGGATATCCCGGCGATCGACCTGCAAGCCAAGGAGTTCTTCCTGTATGGCAAGAACGTGGGCGAGCTTCAAGTGGTGGGCACCAATCTGGAACGCGGCCACCAGTGGCGCCTGGATAAATTGTCGATCACCAACGACGCGGCCAATCTGAATGCCACGGGCAACTGGCGGCTGGAGGGGCCGGATCGGGGGCTGACGGTGGACGCCACGGCCAAGTTCGTCGATCTGGGCAAGTTCTTGAATCGGATCGGCTTCGAGAACATGGTGTCCGGCGGCGAAGGCTCGGCGGTCGGCAAGGCGACGTGGCGTAATCTGCCCTGGACCCACAACATCGCCGACGTGGCGGGCGAAGTCGATGTCAGCCTGGACAAGGGCCGTTTCATGCATGTGAACTCCCGCACGGCGCGGCTGCTGGAGTTGCTGTCGCTCCAATCGCTGCAGCGGCTGGCCCGGCTGGACGTGAACCCGACCAACCTGCTGCGCGACGGCTTTCCGTTCGACACCATCCGGGGGCGCGTGAAGATGGCGGACGGACAAATGTCCACCGAAGGCTACAAGATCACCGGCCCCGTGGCCACGATCGTCCTGGCGGGCGGGGTCAATATCATCCGCGAGCGCTGGGACCTGAAGGCAGTGGTGATTCCGAACCTGGACGCCAGCGGCGCGGCCATGGTGACGGCGCTGGCCGTGAACCCATTGATCGGCCTGGGCGCGTTCGTCACGCAATGGCTGCTTAAGCAACCGTTGGCGCGGGCGATGACCATGGAGTATTCGGTGACGGGTAATTGGGACGATCCCCGGATCGAACCGATTGACGGGTCGGGCAAGGAGCCCGACAAGCAGACGCCGCGGCCGGCCGATGCGGCGCCCCGCGGCCGCATGCCTCAATACATCGAACACTGAGCCAGCCATTGGCCAATAAAAAAACCGCCGGATGGCGGTTTTTTCATGGCGGGCAAGACCTGTCTTACTTCTTCTTCATCATGTCGAAGAATTCGGCGTTGGTCTTGGTGGCGCGCATCTTGTCCAGGATGAATTCCATGGATTGCACTTCGTCCATGTCGTGGATGAACTTGCGCAGCACCCAGACCTTTTGCAGCAGGTCCGGGGCGATCAGCAGTTCTTCGCGGCGGGTGCCCGACTTGTTCAGGTTGATCGACGGGTAGACGCGCTTTTCAGCCAGACGACGCTCAAGGTGGACTTCGGAGTTGCCCGTACCCTTGAATTCTTCGTAGATGACTTCGTCCATGCGGCTGCCGGTTTCGATCAGCGCGGTACCCAGGATGGTCAGCGAACCGCCTTCTTCCAGGTTGCGGGCTGCGCCGAAGAAGCGCTTGGGGCGTTGCAGGGCGTTGGCGTCCACACCGCCGGTCAGCACCTTGCCGGAGGCCGGCACCACGGTGTTGTAGGCGCGGGCCAGACGGGTGATCGAGTCCAGCAGGATCACGACGTCCTTCTTCATTTCGACCAGGCGCTTGGCCTTTTCGATGACCATTTCGGCCACTTGCACGTGACGGGTAGCGGGTTCGTCGAAGGTCGACGCCACCACTTCGCCGCGCACCGTGCGTTGCATTTCCGTCACTTCTTCCGGGCGCTCGTCGACCAGCAGAACGATCATGACCGCGTCGGGATAGTTGGTGGTGATGGCATGCGCAATGTGCTGCATCATCACCGTCTTGCCGGACTTCGGGCTGGCGACGATCAGGCCGCGCTGGCCCATGCCGATCGGGGCGAAGACGTCGAGGATACGGCCCGTCAGGTTCTCTTCGCTCTTGATATCGCGTTCCAGACGCATCGTCCGGTTCGGATGCAGCGGCGTCAGGTTTTCGAACATGATGCGATGCTTGATCGCTTCGGGCGCCACGCCGTTGACCTTGTCCACCTTGACCAGCGCGAAGTAGCGCTCGCCGTCTTTCGGCGTGCGGACTTCACCTTCGATCGAGTCGCCGGTGTGCAGGTTGAAACGGCGGATCTGCGACGGCGAAATGTAGATGTCGTCCGTGCTGGCCAGATACGAGGTCTCGGGCGAGCGCAGGAAACCGAAGCCGTCGGGCAGGACTTCAAGGACGCCGTCGCCAAAGATCTGCTCGCCTTGCTTGGCGCGCCGTTTCATGATGGCGAACATCAATTCCTGCTTGCGCAGGCGGTTGGCGTTCTCGATTTCCAGGCCAGCGGCCATTTCCAGCAGCTGCGAGACATGCAGCGCCTTCAGTTCGTTGAGGTGCATCGCGGTGATTGGTGGGGGAAAAGTAAAGGAGGGCTCTGGCGGCGCGCCACGGACGGGCTCGCGCGGTATTGAATGAGCGCCGCCTCCAGGGCGGCGCCTTCGTTCACAGCACGCAGTTTACAACGCGCCGTCCAGGAATGCGGTGAGTTGCGACTTCGACAGCGCGCCAACTTTGGTGGCGGCGGCTTGGCCGTCTTTAAAGAGCATAAGGGTCGGAATGCCGCGGATGCCGTATTTGGTGGCGGTACCCTGGTTTTCGTCCACGTTCAGCTTCGCGATCGTCAGGCGACCTGCGTACTCGGTGGCGACTTCTTCCAGGATCGGGGCAATCATCTTGCAGGGGCCACACCAGGCAGCCCAGTAGTCCACCAGCACCGGCTGGCCGGATTTCAACACATCGGCATCGAAGCTTGCGTCACTGACGTTCTTGATTTGGTCGCTCATGATGGTGATTCTCGGTTCGGCAGCAAAAGGCGCGAAAAAAAGGACGCGCCTTGCCGTTGTTCTTGTATGTGGAATGGATTAAAGCATACCACTGTCAATAACAACAGGCATACCACTGTTAATAACAACAGGGTTTGCTGGTTTTGTGTAGGATGTTGCGGCGCAGTCGTCGTGATCCGGGTGATTGAACCCTGACGCGCGGGCTGTGACTGTCATCATCCTACCGAATTCGAGGCTGGTCAGGTCGTGCGCATCCTACTGGGAGCCGCGCAGAATCTAGGCTTATCCGTAAAATGTCGGTTTTTTTCCACAGATGTTGGGGATAACTTGGCCACTCCACGTTACACCGAGGCGTCCATTCGCGTCCTGAAGGGGCTGGAGCCCGTGCGCCAGCGCCCGGGCATGTACACCCGCACCGAAAACCCACTGCACGTTGTGCAAGAGGTCATTGATAACGCCGCAGACGAGGCCTTGGCCGGCTACGGCAAACAGATCCAGGTCACGCTGCACATTGATGGCAGCGTGTCCGTCGAGGACGACGGGCGGGGCATCCCCGTCGGTCTGCATCCCGAAGAAGGCGCTCCCGTTGTGGAGCTGGTCTTCACCCGCCTGCATGCGGGCGGCAAGTTCGACAAGGCAGGCGGCGGCGCCTACGCCTTTTCCGGCGGCCTGCACGGCGTGGGCGTGTCCGTCACCAACGCGCTGGCCACCCGGCTGGAAGTGGTGGTGTGGCGCGACGGCGCGGTCAACCGACTGGTGTTCAAGGGCGGCGATGTCGCCGAACCGCTGGCGCCGTACGCCGAGGGCGGCCGCAAGAAGTCCGGCACCCGCGTGCGCGTCTGGCCGGATGCGAAATACTTCGACAGCCCCAACATCCCGTTGGGTGAACTGACGCACCTTTTGCGCAGCAAGGCCGTGCTGTTGCCGGGCGTTAAGGTCACGCTGATCAACGAGAAATCGGGCGACACCAAGACCTGGCAATACCAGGACGGCCTGCGCGGCTACCTGGCTGAAGCGCTGACCGGCGCCGAGCTGATGGTGCCGTTCTTCGAAGGCCAGCAGTACGCCGGCGCCGACCACGAGAACTTCGCCGAAGGCGAGGGCGCGCAGTGGGTGGTGGCCTGGACTGAAGACAGCAACGCCGTGCGCGAGTCCTACGTCAACCTGATTCCGACGCCTGCCGGCGGCACCCACGAATCCGGCTTGCGCGAAGGCCTGTTCGGCGCGGTCAAAGGCTTTGCCGAACTGCACAGCCTGCTGCCCAAGGGCGTGAAGCTGCTGCCTGAAGACGTGTTCGCGCGCGCCAGCTTCGTGCTGTCGGCCAAGGTGCTGGATCCGCAATTCCAGGGCCAGATCAAGGAACGCCTGAACAGCCGCGACGCGGTGCGCCTGGTGGGCGGCTTCTCCAAGAGCGCGCTGGACCTGTGGCTGCACAGCAATGTGGAATACGGCAAGAAGCTGGCCGAATTGGCGATCCGCCAGGCGCAGGCGCGCCAGCGTTCCGCCCAGAAGGTCGAAAAGCGCAAGAGTTCGGGCGTGGCGGTGCTGCCCGGCAAGCTGACCGACTGTGAATCCAGCGACGCGACCCGTACCGAAGTCTTCCTGGTCGAGGGCGACTCCGCAGGCGGTTCCGCCAAGATGGGCCGCGACAAGGAATTCCAGGCCATCCTGCCGCTGCGCGGCAAGGTGCTCAATTCCTGGGAAGTGGATCGCGATCGGCTGTTCGCCAACAATGAAATCCATGACATCTCCGTTGCGATCGGCGTGGATCCGCACGGCCCCGGCGATACGCCGGACCTGTCGGGCCTGCGCTACGGCCGCATCTGCATCCTGTCGGACGCGGACGTGGACGGCTCGCACATCCAGGTGCTGCTGCTGACCTTGTTCTACAAGCACTTTCCCAAGCTGGTCGAAGCCGGGAACGTCTATGTGGCCAAGCCGCCGCTGTTCCGCCTGGACGTGCCGGCGCAGGGCAAGCGCCCGGCCCGCAAGATCTATTGCCTGGACGAAGGCGAGCTTGAGGCCGCGCAGGACAAGCTGCGCAAGGAAGGCGTGCGCGAAGGCGCCTGGGCGGTCAGCCGCTTCAAGGGCCTGGGTGAAATGAACCCGGAACAGTTGTGGGAAACCACGATGAATCCGGACACGCGCCGCTTGCTGCCCGTGGGCTACGGCGATCAGACGCCCGAAGACACCACCCGCATGTTCGACATGCTGATGGGCAAGGGCGAGTCCTCGCAACGCCGCGCCTGGATCGAAGAAAAGGGCAACCTGGCGGAGCTGGATATCTGATGACGTCCGCCACGCCCGGCCAAGCCCGGATGACCGTCGACATGACGGCCGACGATTACGCGGAGTTCGCGGCGTACGTATACAAGCGCCCTGAACTGCGCCGCCGCCGCTACCGTTCCCACCTGCGCTTCGCGGTCCTGATGATCGTGGCCTTACTGGCCTATCTGATCTGGCAGACCTGGGATGGCAAGGGGCCGGACTGGGGACGGATACTGCCCGTGTATTTCCAGGGCCTGGCCGTGGGACTGGGCATCCTGGCGCTGCTGGCGCTGGCCTACGAGTTCGCCTTGCCGCCGCTGGTCAGGATGAACACGCGGCGCATGCTGAAAAAGCAGCCTGACGACCTGTTCCTGGGCCGGCATCAGCTGGACTTCGGGCCCGAGGGCATCTCGGACACGACCGCAACCGCCTCGGGGCGCATGGAGTGGTCCGACATCCGCCGGGTGGAAGAGACCCCGCAGCACCTGTACGTCATCCTCGGCACCTTGCAAGGCGTAATCATTCCCAAGCGCGGCCAGGACGCCGCTACGTTGGAGGCGGTGCGCGCCCAATTGCGCGCGCATGTCGACGATACGCAACTGGCGCCGTCCGTTTGAGGCGCATTGACGCCGTTTCGATGAATTTGTCTACCTGAAACCATCATGACCGACAGCAATCAACCCGGCTTGTTCGACCCCACTCCGCCTGACGGCGATGGCGACGCCAACGCGGCCATCACGCTGGCGCGCTATGCCGAACAGGCCTATCTGGACTACGCGGTTTCCGTCGTGCGGGGCCGCGCCTTGCCCGACGTCGGCGACGGGCAGAAACCCGTGCAACGCCGCATCCTGTTCGCCATGCAGGCGATGGGGCTGGCCGCAGGCGCCAAGCCCGTGAAGTCCGCGCGCGTCGTGGGCGACGTGCTGGGTAAATACCACCCGCACGGCGACCAGGCCGCCTACGACGCCATGGTGCGCATGGCGCAGGATTTTTCGCTGCGCTATCCGCTGATCGACGGCCAGGGCAACTTCGGCTCGCGCGACGGCGACAACGCCGCGGCGATGCGATACACCGAAGCGCGCCTGACGCCCATCGCCAAGCTGCTGCTGGATGAGCTGGACGAGGGCACGGTGGACTTCGTGCCCAACTACGACGGCAGCCAGCAAGAGCCGCAGATGCTGCCGGCGCGCTTGCCCGTGATGCTGCTGAATGGTGCCTCGGGCATCGCAGTCGGCATGGCCACTGAAATCCCGTCGCACAACCTGCGTGAAGTGGCCCAGGCCTGCGTGGCGCTGATCAAGCATCCGCAATTGCCGGACGAAGAGCTGCACGCCATGATCCCCGGCCCCGACTTCGCCGGCGGTGGCCAGATCATTACGCCCGCCGCTGATATCGCGCAGATCTACCGCGCCGGCCGCGGTTCGCTGAAGGTGCGGGCCCGCTGGCAGTTCGAGGAAATGGCGCGCGGCCAGTGGCAACTGGTGATTACCGAGCTGCCCCCGGGCACGTCGGGCCAGAAGGTCCTGGAAGAGATCGAGGAAATCACCAACCCGAAGGTCAAGTCCGGCAAGAAGAGCCTGACGCCCGAGCAGACGCAGGCCAAGGCGGTCATGCTGAACCTGCTGGATGCCGTGCGCGACGAATCCGGCAAGGACGCCGCGGTGCGCCTCGTCTTCGAACCGAAGACCTCGCGCGTGGACCGTGACGAATTCGTCAACACGCTGCTGGCGCAGACCAGCATGGAAAGCAGCTCGTCGATCAACCTGGTGTGCATCGGTACCGACGGCCGGCCGCGCCAGAAGGGCCTGCGCGACATCCTGGTCGAGTGGGTGGCGTTCCGCACCAATACCGTGGTGCGCCGCACGCGCTTCCGCCTGGACAAGGTCACCGACCGCATCCACGTGCTGGAAGGCCGCATGCTGGTCTACCTGAACGTGGACGAAGTCATCCAGACCATCCGCGAATCGGACGAGCCGCGCGCCGCGCTGATGGAACGCTTCAAGCTGTCCGAACGCCAGGCCGAAGACATCCTGGAAATGCGTTTGCGTCAATTGGCCCGTCTTGAAGGCTTCAAGATCGAGCAGGAACTGGCTGACAAGCGTAAGGATCAGATCTCGTTGCAAGAGCTGCTGGACAACCCGAACACGCTCAAGCGCCTCTTGATCAAGGAAATCGAGGCTGACTCCAAGCAGTATGGCGACGACCGCCGCACCCTGATCGAGACGGCCGAACGCGCTGTGCTGGAAACCAAGGTGCTGGACGAGCCGGTCACGGTCATCGTGTCGCAAAAGGGCTGGCTGCGCGCCCGTCAGGGCCATGGCCACGACGCCTCGCAATTCGGCTTCAAGCAGGGCGACGACCTGTACGGCGCCTTTGAGTGCCGCACCACCGACACGCTGATTGCAATGGGCGACAACGGCCGGGTGTATTCCGTGCCAGTCGGGGGGCTGCCTTCGGCGCGTGGCGACGGCCAGCCGGTTACCACCATGATCGACCTGGAGTCCGGCACGCGCATCGTGCATACCATTGCTGCGGCGCCGGACACGCGTTGGCTGTTGGCCACCCGCGGCGGCTACGGCTTTGCCGCCAAGCTGTCCGACATGGTCAGCCGCCAGCGCGCCGGCAAGCAGTTCATCACCCTGGAAGAGGGCGACGAGATGCTGCGCCCGGTACCATTGTTCGACGGCGCCACGCAATTGGCCCTGCTGTCTGCCAAGGGCAAGTTCCTGGTCTTCGGCCTGGACGAGTGCAAGTCCTTGTCCGGCGGCGGCCGCGGCACCATCCTGATGGGCCTGGACGCCTCGGACAAGCTGGACCAGACGGTGCCGATCGGCGCCCGCGGCCTGCGCGCCACGGGCATCTACCGCAATAAGCTGACCGAAGACATCCTGGTCGGCGACGCCCTGGCGCCCTATGTGGGCAAGCGTGCGCGCAAGGGCCGGCAGCTGGACGTGCGTCCCAAGCAGCCGGTGCTGTCGCCCGTACTGGGGTGATGGCGGGCCGACAGGGAGCGAATCCGCTCCCTGCCTGGCGACAAGGAAGGGCGGGCCGCAGGGCCCGCCTTTTTTCTTGACCCGACCCAAGGTGCTGCTATTTAATAGATAGATCAGTCAGTCTATTAATTATCCATGCGCAAAACAGATCCCATTAAGCAGCAAGAACGCCGCCGCCATATCCTTGACGCCGCGGCGCATTGTTTTGCGGAGCACGGTTTCCACGCGACCTCCACTGCGCAGATCTGCGAGCGGGCGGCGATGAGCCCCGGCAATCTGTTCCATTACTACGCCAGCAAGGCCGACATCATCGAGGCGCTCGTCGCCTCCGACACCGACGACATCCGGTCCCGCATGCAGGCGGCCAGCGCGGCGCCCGATGCGCGCCAAGCGCTGCGTGAATGGGTCGACGGTCAACTGGCGCTGTATCAGGATCCGGTGTTTGTGCGCCTGGGCATGGAGGTGCTGGCCGAGGCAGTGCGCAATCCGCGCGTGCACGCATTGGTGATGGCAAACGAGGCCGAGCGCAAGACAGGCCTGCTGACCCTGCTGGAGGCGGTCTGGATGGGGCAGGTTGCCCCGCAGCCGCTGGCGGCCATGGCAGATGTGTTGTTGCTGCTGTTGGACGGCGTCTTCAGCCGGTCGGTGGTGGATCCCGCCTTCGGCGCCCGCGCCGCGGCCAACCTGTTGGGCGAGGCCGTGGAACGCAGCCTGCCGCCAGCCGCCTCGGCGGGCAACCGCGTCCCGCGCCGCCCGCAAGCGGAAAGGGGCCGAGCATGAGCGCCGCCCGTCAGGACCCCGGCCGCCTGGCCCACGTGGACGCACTGCGCGGCTTTGCGCTCTTTGGCATTTTGATCGTGAACATCGGCGTTTTCTCGTCGCCGTTCTACGGCGCAGGAATGGCCGATCCGGCCTATTCCCGCCCGGTGGATCTGGCGGTGCGCTGGCTGATCGCGTGGCTGTTCGAAACGAAGTTCTATCTGCTGTTCTCGTTCCTGTTCGGCTATAGCTTCACCTTGCAGATGTCGGCGGCCGAACGCAGCCAGGCGGCGTTCGCGCCGCGCTTCCTGCGGCGGCTGGCGGGGCTGGCGCTGCTGGGCCTGGCGCATGCCGTGCTCTTCTATCAGGGCGACATCCTGCTGACCTACGCGCTGTTGGGCCTGGGGCTGCTGCTGTGCCGCAGGATGGACCCAAAACGCGCGTTGCGCGCCGCATTGTGGTTGATCGTACTGGCCGCGTCGGTCTGGGCGATTCTGGGCTTCTTGAGTTTCCTGGACCCGGTGCCCGCCGGCTACCAGGCGCTGTACAAGGCCGAGGCGCTGGCCTCCATCGAAGCCTACCGCGGCACCATCAGCACGACCATCGCGCAGCACATCAAGGAACTGACCGAGAGCGTCTGGTTCATGGTGCTGTTCGTGCAGGGGCCGTTCGCTTTTGCGATGTTCCTGGTCGGCTATGCGTTGGGGCGTCGCAATGCGCTTGCGGATCCCTGGCAGCAGCCGCGCGCGCTGGGGCTGTTGTGCGCATTGGGGTTGTTGCCGGGTCTGGCCGGGTCAGCGCTGTATGCAACGTCGTCGCTGCCGTTCGCAGGCGCCGCCTGGGAGCTTCCAGGCTTGGCGGCGGACCTGCTGACCGCACCGTTGCTAAGCATGTCCTACGCCGCCGCCTTCCTGCTGGCCCTGCGGACAAGGGTTTTCGGGGCTGTGGGCGCATGGCTGGCGCCTGCCGGGCGGATGGCGTTGACGAACTATCTGATGCAGTCCGTCGTCTGCGCCTTCCTGTTCACGGGCTGGGGCCTGCGCCTGTTCGCGTCGGTGTCGCCCTTGGCGGCAACCGGCATCGCCGTGGCCATCTTCGCCGCGCAATTGCCCTTGTCCGCGTGGTGGATGCGCCACCACGCCTATGGCCCGGTGGAGTGGTTCCTGCGCGCGCTCACCATCGGGGCCGTGCCGCCCTGGCGGCGCGCGCGCGCAGGCTGATCAGGCCGTTCCCGGCCGCAACCGGCCAACCGAGGAGCCGCCGTCCCGGCGCCCCTGCCGCATCCACATGCCTGCCAGCAACAGCAGGGCGGGCAGGTAGACCCAGTGGTCTGACCAGCGCTGCGGGTTGGGCGCTTTGACTTCCAGCACGTCCCAGCCTTGCTCCCAGCCCGAGCGTTGGGCGCGGCTGCCGAAACGCACGCCGCCGATCTGGGTCTGGTCGCCCAGGCTCATCAGCGTCAGCCCGGCATCGGCCAGGCGCTGGCGTCCAACGGCAGGCGATGCGACCTCAGGCGCGTCGGCGCTCGACGCAGCAGCGCCCGACGCATCGGCGCCTGGCTCCAGCGCGGGCAGCGCCACGGCGACGGTCTTGGTCAGCTCGTCGCCTTCCAGGTTGATCCCCCGCAGCACCACGGTCAGCCGGCCGTTGTCCGGCATGGCGGCGGCGATCGCCAGCATGTCGGAGGCGGGACGGCTTTCGTATTGCGGAGCAAAATGGTCCATGAACCAGTCCGGGCGGAACAGCATGAACGTCGCCAGCAGCAGCACGCCGACTTCAGCCCACGTGCAGCGCGTACGGAACCAGCGCATGGTGGCCGCGGCAAACGTCAACGACGCCAGGGTGGCGCCGGCCACGACCAGCGCCAGCTCCCATCCGTAATTGACGTCGATCAGCAGCAGCGCCGGATTGAACACGAACATAAACGGCAGGATGGCCGTGCGCGCCGCGTAGGTGACGCCCTGGATGCCGGTCTTGATCGGGTCTTCGCCCGATATCGCCGCCGCGGCGAACGTGGCCAACCCGACGGGCGGCGTGATGTCGGCCATGATGCCGTAATAGAACACGAACATGTGCACGGCGATCAGGGGGATGACCAGGCCGTTCTGCGCACCCAGCTCCACCACGACCGGCGCCATCAGCGTCGCCATCAGGATGTAGTTTGCGGTCGTCGGCATGCCCAGCCCCAGGATCAGGCACACGAGCGCGGTGAAGATCAGCATCAGCAGCACGTTGCCCATCGACACCAGTTCGACGAACGCGGTCATGCGCAAGCCCAGCCCGGTCAGCGTGATGGCGCCGACGATCAGGCCGGCGGTGCCGCAGGCGATCGCGATGCCGATCATGTTGCGCGCGCCGTCCTGCAGGCCGCCGATGGCGTCGCGCCAGCCCTGGCGCCAGGCCGGCGCCGCGTCCTGCTTGCGGAACCAGGCCATCAGCGGGCGCTGCGTCACCATCTGGAACAGCATGGCCATCGCCGCCCAGAACGCCGACAGGCCCGCGGACAGTTCCTCCACGCTCAGGCACCACACCAGGATGCCGATGGGGATCAGGAAATACAGTCCGGCGCGCACCGTGGGCCAGGGTTGCGGTCGCACGGGATGATTGATGTCGATGTCCTGCGGCAGGTCGGGATGCGCGGCGGCAACGCGCAATAGCCACAGGTAGAGCGCCGCCAGGATTGCCAGCAGCACCCAGATGGCCGCGGCGCCCGCCACGGCCTGCACGCCGGTGCCGATCCAATAGGCCGCGCCCATCACCAGCAGCGTGCCGCTGATCCCCATGCCCCAGCCCGCCAGTTTCTGCAGCGGCGTGCGTACGGGGCCCGTGGCCATCATCGGCTGGATGCCCAGCTTCAGGGCTTCAAGGTGGACGATATAGAACAGCGCGATGTAGGAAATTGCCGCCGGCAGGATCGCGTGGCGGATGATCTCCGTGTAGGGGATGCCGACGTATTCGATCATCAGGAATGCGGCTGCCCCCATGACCGGGGGCATGATCTGTCCGTTGACCGAGGATGCGGTCTCGATCGCGCCGGCCCGCACACCGCCATAGCCGGCCTTCTTCATGAGGGGGATCGTGAAGATCCCGCCGGTGACCACGTTGGCCACCGAGGAGGCGGACACCAGCCCGTTGACTGCCGAGGACACCACCGCCACCTTGGCCGGCCCGCCGCGCAAATGGCCCAGCAGCGCGAACGAGACCTGCATCATGTAGTTGCCCGCACCGCACTTGTCCAGCATCGAGCCCAGCAGCACGAAGATGAAGATGTAGGACACCGAGACGCCCAACGCCACGCCATACACGCCTTCGGTCGTCAGCCACATGTGCGACATCAGGCGCTCAAGCGACGCGCCGCGATGGGCCAGCACGTCAGGCAGCCACGGACCCGCCAGCGCATAGGCGACGAACACCAGGCCGAGCACGGTCATGGGCAGGCCGAGCGCGCGGCGCGTGACTTCCAGCAGCAGCGCCAGGCCAATGACGGCCGTTGCTACATCCATCGGCGTGGGCTGTCCGGGGCGGCCGGCCAATTCGTTATAGAAGACGTACAGGTAGCTGCCGCAAAACCCGGCGGCCAACGCCAGGATCCAGTCGTACCAGGGCATGCGGTCGCGCGCGGCGCGTTTGCTGGCCGGATACGCCAGATACCCCAGGAACATCGCGATGCCCAGATGCAGCGCGCGCGCTTCCGTGTCGTTGAAGATGCCCCAGTTGAACGAGAACGGCAGCGGCGACGCATACCAGAGTTGGAAGATGGACCAGAGCAGCGCGCCAGCCGCCAGCGTGGCGCCGGCGACGCCGCCCACGTTGCGGCCGCCGCGGTCGGCGTCGGCGACAAGCTGTTCCAGGTCCGGGGCCGGCGTGTGCGGCGCTTTAGTCATGAAATTCCCCTACGAGTCATGGCGCGCGCCGGCGAAGCGGCGCGCGTTGAATGCTGGCGCGCGGCGAGCGCGCGCTGGCCAGGCCTTAGAGCAGGCCCTTTTCCTTGAAGTACTTCTCGGCGCCCGGATGCAGCGGCGCCGACAAGCCGTTCTTCACCATGTCCGCCGGCTTCAGGTTCGCAAACGCAGGGTGGAGCTTTTTGAAGTCGTCGAAATTGTCGAACACCGCCTTGACCACGGTGTAGACCGTGGCGTCGGGCACGTCGGCCGATGTGACGAAAGTGGCGGTGACCCCGTACGTCTTGGTTTCCCCGGGGTTGTTCGGATACAGCCCGGCGGGAATCGTGGCGTGGGCGTAGTAGGGGTACTTTTCCACCAGCTTGTCCACTGCGGGGCCAGTCAACGAAACGAGCTTGGCGCCGCAGCTCGTGGTGGGGTCCTGGATGTTGGCCGAAGGGTGGCCAACGCCGTAGAAGAACCCATCGATCTTGCCGTCGCACACGGCGGAGCCGTGCTCGTCGGGGCGCAGTTCCGAAGCCAGCGAAAAGTCCTTCAGCGTCCAGCCCATTGTTGCCAGCAGTTCCTCCATCGACGCGCGCGTGCCCGAGCCCGGATTGCCGACGTTGAAGCGCTTGCCCTTCAGATCCTCGAAGCTCTTGATGTTCGCGTCTTTGCGCGCAACGACGGTGAAGGGCTCGGGGTGGATCGAAAACACCGACCGCAATTTCGGATAGGGTCCGGCCTGCTTGAACTGGCCCTCGCCGTTGTAGGCGTTGAAGCCGACGTCGGACTGCACCACGCCCAGGTCAAGTTCGCCGGCCTTGATGGTGTTGGCATTGAATACCGAGCCGCCGGTGGATTCGACCGAGCAGCGGATGCCGTGCGTGGCTCGGTCTTTATTGACCAGGCGGCAGATGGCGCCGCCGGCGGCATAGTAGACGCCGGTGACGCCGCCCGTGCCGATGCTGACGAACTTTTGTTGGGCGGCGGCGGGTGCCGGCGCCATGGACAGCAATGCCGTGGCCACGCCGGCCGCGGCGAGCGTCCAGGCGTTGCGATGGCCCAAGGGATGTTTGACGGACGTGGTCATGCAAACTCCTTATGGGGTTTTTCCCCGTGATTTGCCGGTCTTTGCCGGCGGTTGGTCCACCCCGCGAGCCTGCGAGGCGTCCTGTACGAATCATCACGTGCCCGTGGGTGGCGGGCGGCGCGCGGCGGATCCCCTCGCGGCGCGTATGCAGGCCGGCGCTAGGCGCGGGCGTGTGCAATGGCGGCGTCGATGGCGCCAGCCAGGCGTTCGGTCAATTGGTCCAGTTCGTCGTTGGAAATGATGAAGGGCGGCGCAAGCAGCACGTGGTCGCCCTGGCGGCCGTCGATCGTGCCGCCCATCGGGTAGACCATCAGGCCGCGGGCCATGGCTTCGCGTTTGATCCGCGCATGTAGCGTCAACGCAGGGTCGAAGGTCTGCTTGGTCTCTCGGTCTTGCACCAGTTCGAGGCCCATGAAGAGGCCGCGGCCGCGGATGTCGCCCACATGCGGATGCGCGCCCAGCGCCTGTTCCAGCCGCTGTCGCAAGCCTGCGCCCTGTTCGCGCACCCGCGCCAGCAGGTTGTCGCGGCGGATCACGTCCTGCACGGCCAGCGAGGCGGCGCAGGCGATGGCGTGGCCCAGGTAGGTGTGGCCGTGCTGGAAAAAGCCGCTGCCTTGCTGCATGGCGTCCACGATCCGCTGTTGCGCCATCACTGCGCCGATGGGCTGATAGCCGCCGCCCAAGCCCTTGGCGATGGTGATCAGGTCCGGCACGATGCCTTCCTGCTCGACCGCGTAAAGCGTGCCGGTGCGGCCCATGCCGCACATCACCTCGTCGGCGATCAGCAGTACGCCATGGCGGTCGCAGACTTCACGGATCCGGCGGAAATAGCCGGGCACGGCCGTCACGGCGCCGGAGGTGGCGCCCACCACCGGCTCGGCCACGAAAGCCATCACGGTGCCAGCGCCCAGCTTTTCAAAGGTCTGATCCAGTTCCAGGGCCAGCCGCTCGCCGTACTGTTCGGCGCTTTCGTCGGGGCGCTGGTCGCGATAGGCGTAGCAAGGCGAGACGTGTTCGACCTCGATCAGCAGTGGCGCGAATTGGGCGCGGCGCCAGGCGTTGCCGCCCACGGCCAACGCGCCCAGCGTATTGCCGTGGTAGCTCTGGCGGCGCGCCACGATGTGGCGGCGTTCGGGCTGGCCGGTTTCCACGAAATACTGACGCGCCATTTTCAACGCGGCCTCAACGGCTTCGGAGCCGCCCGAGACGAAGTAGGCATGCGAGATGCCGGCGGGCGCGTCGGCGACCAGGCGGTCGGCCAATTGCTCGGCCACTTCGGTCGTGAAGAAGCTGGTGTGGGCGTAAGCCAGCGCGTCGATCTGGGCGTGCATGGCGGCCTGGATGTCGGGGTGGTTGTGCCCCAGGCACGACACGGCCGCGCCGCCCGACCCGTCGAGATAGGCGCGGCCCGCGCTGTCGTGGATCCACACGCCCTGGCCGCGTACGGCGACAGGCGGCGTCTGGCGTAGGGAACGATGCAGGACGTGGGTTTGGCTCATGGGGATTCCGGGATGCGTGAGTGGGCGGTGGGAAATGGCGATGGTTGGACGGGAGCGCTCAGCCGGGCCGCCGCGCTGCAGGGGCGGTCCAGTAGACGTTGTCGGTGCGCAGGCGCGCTTCGACTTCCGTCAGGCGGTTCAGCACGTCGGCGCCGCCGCGGGCGGTCAGGCGCGCGATCAGGTGCTCGGCCAGGCCCAGCAGGCCTGCAGTGGTATGGAAGAACGAGCCGGGCCCTTGGCGCGCCGGGCGCGCCTGGACGCCATCGCGATCGGGCGGCGCGAAACGCAGCGTATGGCGGGCTTCCACGGCCAGCGGCGACAGTGGGTCGTCGGTCAAGGCGATCAGCGCGACGCCGCGCTGCGCGGCCTGGCGGGCCAGTTGCACGGTGGCCGTGGGGTAGGGCGCCTGAGAAATCACGATCAGCGCGTCGCCGGCGTCCAGGTTGTCGGCCTGTTCGGCGGGGGCACCGCCCAAGCCGTCGATCAGCACGCTGTTGCGGCGCACCAGCTGATACGCATAGCGCATCTGGAACGCGATGCCGAACGCCGAACGGGTACCCAGGAAGCCGACCTGGCGGGCGTTCAGCAAGGTCTGCACCGCGGCGTCGAATGCGCTCGACGGGTTCAAGGCGCACACCGAGCTCATCGCCTGGATCTGGTATTGCGTCAGCACGTCGTGGCCGGGCGCCCCGGCGGTGCCCGCAGCGGCCTGCAAGGCGGCTGCACGCTCACGCAGTCCGGGGTTGTGCGGCCCCGCAAGGGCCTGTTGGAACGGCTGACGGAAATCCTCGTAACTGGAATATCCGATTGCCCGCGCCAGCCGCAACATGGTGGCGGGCGCCACGCTCAGCGCCTGGGCTTGCCGGCGCATGGACCACAGGCCGACTTCAGCAGGATGCGCCACCACCCAGTGCGCTGCGCGTTGCAGCTCGGGCGGCAGGGATTCCAGCTTTTCCTGCAGGTTCAGGATGACGTCGGTGGGCAGGGGCATCGTGGGTATCGGCAAAAAAACAAATGATAAATCCTGATCCAAAGATAAAACATATGTTTTATCTAAGGATTTCCACTAGTCCATCCGGCGCGCGCGCGCCCCTTGTGAGGCCGCCGCCAAGTCCAGCAATCCTGCGGTCATCTTCTGCAATTCCGTGTTTATTTATTTACATCATGCGGGGGGTTTTTGTTTGACTCGAATAAATCGTGCGCATATCATTTGTGTAGAAATCAATTTTGATCGAACCTTTTAATTTCCATGAACAACGCCGCGCAATCCGATCCGACACAGCAGTACGACCTGCGCATTTTGCGAGCCCTGCGCCGCATCACGCGCTCGATCGCATTGCATTCGCGCCAGTTGTCCGCGGTCAGCCACATCACCGCGCCCCAACTGATGTGCTTGCGCACGGTGATGGCCAATGGCCCCATGACGGCCACCGCCATCAGCCGCGAGATGCACGTCAGCCCCAGCACGGTAGTCGGCATCCTGGACCGCCTGGAAGATAAAGGGTTCATCCGCCGCGAGCGCGGCCGTGAAGACCGCCGCATCGTCTTTGTCACGGCCACCGACACCGGCCGTGAACTGGCGCAAGGCGCGCCGTCGCCGTTGCAGAAGCACCTGGCCGACGCGCTGAACGCTTTGCCTGAACTTGAGCAAGCCACGATCACGCTGTCGCTGGAACGCATCGTGGCGCTGATGGAGCAAGAAGGCCAGGCAGTTGCCGCGGAAGCGCACGGTGACGTGTCGTCGCCCATCCTTGAAGTGCCCACGGGCGGGGCACCCCCAGAATCGGGAATCGTTGCATGAAGACAATCGAACTGGATACAACAACTCTCTCAAGTGCCGTGGCGCCGGCGGTTCGCGCGCAGACCCATACGATGCGTCTGCCCGACCGCAAAGACGGCGCCGCCATTCACCGCCTCATTTCCGAGTGCCCGCCGCTCGACCTGAATTCCCTCTACGCCTACTTGCTCCTGTGTGAGCATTTCAGCGACACCTGCGTCATCGCCGAAAGTGCCGGCGGACGTATCGACGGTTTTATCTCCGCTTATGTGATCCCGACCCGGCCCGACGTGTTGTTCGTCTGGCAGGTCGCGGTGCACGCCCGCGCACGCGGCCACCGGTTGGCCCGCGCCATGCTTCGCGAACTCTTGCAGCGCAAGGGGCTCGCGCATGTTCGTCATCTTGAAACCACGGTGGGGCCTGACAACCAGGCATCGCGCCGCAGCTTTACCGGCTTGGCCGGCGAGCTGGGCGCCCACGTGTCTGAACAGCCGTTCTTCGACCGGCAATTGTTCGGGGGCGCGGACCATGACGACGAGATGCTGTTGAGGATAGGCCCGTTCGCATTGCCTGCCCCGTAGGGCGGCGCAACCCCAGCGGACTTATCGAAATACCGGGATGGCTTTGCCGATCCGAATGCGTTCACGCATCCGGAGGGGAGCTGGCCGTCTGTCAACTTATGAGATGAAAGGGAGGATTAATCATATGGACTTGAAAATCTTTGACCGGATGGAGTCGGAGGTGCGGGGCTACATTCGGTCGTTTCCCGTGATATTCAGCCAGGCCCGAGGCTCGACGCTGATTGATGAGGACGGCACCGAATACATCGATTTCTTCAGCGGCGCAGGCACGCTGAACTATGGCCACAACAATCCTGTTCTCAAGGAAAAGCTGCTGGAATATGTACAGTCGGACGGCGTCGTCCACGGACTGGACATGGCCACCAGCGCGAAGAAGCGTTTCCTGGAGACGGTGGATCGCGTGCTGCTCAAGCCGCGCAACTGGCAATACACGCTGCAGTTCACCGGCCCCACCGGCACCAATGCCGTGGAAGCCGCGCTGAAGATCGCGCGCCAGGTCAAGGGCCGCCCCAATGTGATTTCGTTCACCCATGGTTTTCATGGCGTGAGCGGCGGTTCGCTGGCCGTGACGGCCAACATGAAGTTCCGCGATGCCTCGGGCTACGCGCTGGGCAACACGACGTTCATGCCCTATGACGGCTACTTCGGTCCGGACGTGGACACCATGGCGTATCTGGAACGCATGTTGGAAGATCCCAGCAGCGGCATGGACAAGCCCGCCGCCGTCATCGTGGAAACGGTGCAAGGCGAGGGCGGCGTCAACGTGGCGACGCTGCGCTGGCTGAAAGAGCTGGAAAAGCTGTGCAAGCGCCACGACATGCTGCTGATCGTGGACGACATCCAGGTCGGCTGCGGCCGCACCGGTACGTTCTTCAGCTTCGAGGCCGCCGGCATCCGTCCGGACATCATCACGCTGTCGAAGTCGCTGTCCGGTTTCGGGCTGCCGATGTCGCTGGTGCTGATGAAGCCCGAGCTGGACATCTGGAAGCCGGGTGCCCACAGCGGCACGTTCCGCGGCAACAACCTGGCCTTCGTCACGGCGACGCAGGCGCTGGAAACCTATTGGGCCAACACGGCATTCACCGCCGAGATCCAGCGCAAAGAGCGCCAGGTTCGCGATTGGCTGGAAAACCTCGTCCACAGCTATCCCAATGCCGGCTTGTCGGTGCGCGGCCGCGGCCTGATCCAGGGGCTGGTGTGCAACACGACGCCCGCCCTGGCCAATCGCATCGCACAGAACGCTTTCAAGAAGGGCGTCGTCATCGAAACCTCGGGCGCGCACGACGAAGTGCTGAAGCTGCTGCCTGCGTTGACGATCGAGGAAGAGCTGCTCAGCAAGGGCCTGGACGTGATCGAGGCCAGCGTGGCTGAAGCGCTGGCCGAAGAGGGGCAGTCTGCCCGCATTCTGAAATTTGGAGGAAAACGCCAATGATCGTACGCAACGTCAAAGATGTGATCGGCACCGCCGACGAAGTTCGCACCGACACCTGGGTCAGCCGCCGCGTGCTGCTGAAGAAGGACGGAATGGGCTTTTCCTTCCACGAGACCACCATCTTCCCGGGCGGCCGTACGCACATCCACTACAAGAACCATCTTGAAGCGGTGTGGTGCATTGAAGGCGACGGCTCCATCGAGACCATCGCCGACGGCAAGAAGTACGACCTGGGCCCCGGCGTGGTCTACGCCCTGAACGACAACGACGAGCACTGGCTGTGCGGCGGCAAAGAGCCGCTGCGCGTCATCTGCGTCTTCAACCCGCCGCTGACGGGTCAGGAAGTGCATGACAAAGAGGGCGTCTACGCCCTGCCTGAAGCCCAAGCCAAAGCGGCCTGAACAAGACAAGGAGGTTCGCATGATCTCACCTGCACAGGATCCGTACGCCTCCCGTACGGATCGAAGTTCCGCCATCATCGCCCGTCAGGATCCGGTGGTCTATGAAGACGGCCAGTACGCCAACGCCCTGTCCGGCGAGCAAGTCGGCCAGTACGAGCGCGACGGTTTCCTCTTGCTTGAAAACCTGTTCTCGGAAGCCGAGATCCGCGCCTTGTCGTCCGAGGTCGAGCGCATGACGCGCGACCCGTCGATCATCCGGCGCGAAGAGTCCATCACCGAGCCCGGCAGCAATGCCGTGCGTTCCATCTTCATGGTGCATGTGCTGAACCCCGTGTTGTCGCGCCTGGTGCGCGACCCGCGGCTGGTCAATGTGGCGCGCCAGATCCTCGGGTCCGAGGTCTACATCCACCAATCGCGCGCCAACATGAAGCCGGGCTTCAAGGGCAAGGAGTTCTACTGGCATTCCGATTTCGAGACCTGGCACGTCGAAGACGGCATGCCCTCGATGCGCGCGCTCAGCTGCTCGGTGCTTTTGACCGACAACAACGAGTGCAACGGCCCGCTGATGCTGGTGCCCGGTTCGCATCGGCAGTTCATTTCGTGCGTGGGCGAAACCCCGAACGAGCACTACAAGCAATCGCTGAAGAAGCAGGAGTATGGCGTGCCGGACCCGGTCAGCCTGCAATTGCTGGTGGAGCAGGGCGGCATCCGCTCCATGACGGCCAAGGCCGGTTCGGTGGTGTTCTTCGACTGCAACACGATGCACGGCTCGAACAGCAACATCTCGCCGTGGCCGCGCGCTAACGTGTTCATGGTCTATAACAGCATGGAAAACACCTTGAATCCGCCCAAGTACGGGCTGACGCCGCGTCCTGAACATATCGCGACGCGCAAGGGATTCAAGGCGGTGACGCCGCTGGATACCTTGAAACTGGTCGGCGGCTAGGCTGTACAGCCTGCCGGCGCATTCGGAACCCGGGCCTGCGCGCCCGGGTTTTTTATCGCCGAGCCGCCTCAAGATGAAAACGCCCCCCTGGGGCGGCAAGCCGGCGGCGCAGCATGGGAGGCATTTTTCATGCCCGCGCCCGGGGCAGATCCCAGGGCGAAGGCGGGACGCTCTCTGCTATCCTTTCGCGCATTCTTCGCTGACTTTTCGCCGCCATGTCCGCCCGTATCCTCAGCTTGCATATCTACCCGATCAAATCCTGCGCAGGCATCGACCTGGCGGAATCCCCCATCGACCGGGCCGGCCTGGCCCAAGACCGCCGCTGGATGCTGATCAGCGCCGACGGCCAATTCATGACCCAGCGGCAATGGCCCGCGATGGCGCTGATCCGCACCGCGCTCACGGCCGACGCGTTGCGCCTGTCCGCGCCGGGCATGGCTGACCTGGATGTGCCGTTGGATGGGTCCGGCCTGGAGCAGGGGGCGGAAACCGTGGCGGTCTGGAGCGACACCATTTCCGCCCAGCGCGAAAGCGCGGCAGTCGGGCTGTGGTTTTCCGATTTCCTCAAGACGCCTTGCCGCCTGCTCAAGGTGGACACGGCTGCCCAGCGCAACGCCAAGCCCGACTGGGTGTCCCGCTGGGTCGACGCGCATCCCGATCTGGCGGAGACGTTCGCCGGGGAACACCACTTCGGCTTTGCCGACGGCTTTCCCCTGCTGATCGCCAACAAGGCCTCGCTTGATGATTTGAACGTCCGCTTGCAAGCCAAGGGCGTGGCGCCCGTGCCGATGGACCGTTTCCGGCCCAATATCGTGGTCGAGGGCGAATGGGAACCCTTCGAGGAAGACCATACGGCCATGATCACCGCCGCCGGGGTCAAGATGGCGTTCGTCAAACCCTGCACGCGGTGTTCGATCCCCGATATCGACCAGCGTACGGCGCAGCAGTACGACGAGCCCGGGCGCACGCTGGCGGGCTACCGGAATCTGGAAATAGGGGTGGTGTTCGGCCAGAACGCCATTCTGGATGCGCCGGCCGGCGCGCGCCTGAAGGTCGGCGACGCGGTCGAGATCGAACTGGATTTCTAGGCGCGCGGGCGGGCGCTGTTTCCGCCTCTGCTGCGAAGTCGGCCACCTGCGCGATGGCATGGCGGACGTCCCGGTGCGGCAAAAATTATAGAATACCGGGTTCCAACGGCAATACCGGATGCCGGGCATCACTTAGCAACGCTTCGCGGACCGGGCCGCGAACCAGGATATTTCTATCATGCAACGCATCATGCTGCGGGCAAAGCTGCACCGCGTCACGGTCACCGAAGCCGACCTTCATTACGAAGGGTCTTGTGGCATCGACGAAGACCTGCTGGACGCTGCCGGCATGCGCGAGTTCGAACGCATCGAACTCTACAACGTCACCAACGGCGAACGTTTCGACACGTACATCATCAAGGCGGCCCGCGGTAGCGGCGCCATCTCGCTGAACGGTGCAGCGGCCCGTCGGGCCCAGGTCGGCGATCTGCTGATCATCTGCACCTACGGCCCGATGTCCGAAGCCGATTCCGCCACGCATAAGCCGCAAGTGGTGTTGGTGGACGACGCAAACCGCGTCAAGGAAATCCGCAAGTTCCCGGCCTGACGCCGGGCCGGGCGCAGCGGCGCTTCCGGTCAGGCCGGAAGACGCTGCGTCAACTCAGAACCGTTTCATCATGAGCTTCCAGGTCACCATTCAACCCAGCAAGCATCAATTCCCGGTCGAGCCCGGCCAGACCGTGCTCGACGGCGCCTTGGCTGCCGGCATCGTGCTGCCTTACAGCTGTCGCAACGGCGCGTGCTCCACCTGCAAGGGCAAAGTGGTGTCCGGGGAGTTCGACGCCGGACAATATCCTGCCCAGATCCTGTCGCCCGAGGAACTGGCCGACGGCTATACACTGTTCTGCCAGGCCCGTCCGGGGTCGGACATGGTGGTCGAATCCACCGAAGTCCGCCTGGCCAGCGACATCCAGATCCGCAAGCTGCCGTCGCGCGTGCAGACGCTTGAGCGCGTGGCGCCCGACGTCACCGTGATCAAGCTGCAGCTGCCGGCTTCGGAACAGTTCCGCTATTACGCGGGGCAGTACATCGAAGTCATCCTGAAGGACGGCCGCCGCCGCAGCTATTCCATGGCCGGCGCCCCGCACACCGGCAGCCCGCTGGAACTGCACATCCGGCACATGCCGGGTGGGCTGTTCACCGACCACGTCTTCGGCGCGGGCGACACGCAGATGAAAGAGCGCGAGATCCTGCGCCTGGAAGGCCCGTTCGGCTCGTTCTTCCTGCGCGAAGATAGCGACAAGCCGATCGTGCTGCTGGCCAGCGGTACGGGGTTCGCCCCGGTGAAGGCCATCGTGGAGCACATGATCCACAAGAACATCGGCCGCCCGGTCACCCTGTACTGGGGCGGCCGCCGTCCGCGCGACCTGTATATGGACGCGCTGGCGCAATCCTGGTCGAGCCTGCTGCCGGGGTTCACCTATGTCCCGGTCGTGTCCAACGCGCTGCAGGAAGACGGTTGGACGGGCCGCACCGGTTTTGTCCACGAGGCCGTCATGCAGGACATCGCCGACATGTCCGGCCACCAGGTCTACGCCTGCGGCACGCCGCTGATGGTTGACGCCGCCCGCCGCGAGTTCAGCGCGCAGAACGGCCTGCCGCCGGAAGAGTTCTACGCGGACGCCTTCACGTCCGAAGCCGACCTGGCGAAAGCCGCGTCGTAACTGGACCAGCACGAAGCAAGGGGGTGGAATTCACAAGCGGAAAAGGCTCGTGACTTCCGCCCCTTTTTACCGATGGGCCGCCCCAAGGTAAAAAAGCCCCCTCGGGGGGCAGCAAGCACGCAGAGCGTGCGCGGCGTGGGGGCGTATTTTTACCGATGGGCCGCCCCAAGGTAAAAAAGCCCCCTCGGGGGGCAGCAAGCACGCAGAGCGTGTGCGGCGTGGGGGTGTATTTTTATTACGTAGGCGAAGGCAAATCGGCGGGGTAAACTGCCCTGGCAGCGGCTTGCCAAGGGGGCGGACATCGGGTCCGTGAGCCGATTTGGCACGCAAGGAGCAATGCGGGCATGAAAGTAGCGGTATTGGGTAGCGGCATTATCGGAATCTCCAGCGCCTGGTGGCTAAGCCAGGCCGGCCATGACGTCGTGGTCATTGATCGCTGCACCGGTCCCGCGCAGGAAACCAGCCTGGCCAACGGCGCGCAGATCTCGGTCTCGTATGCCGAACCCTGGGCCAATCCGCAGGCTCCGCTCAAGCTGCTCAAATGGATGTTCCAGGACGACGCGCCGTTGCTGTTCCGCCCGCAACTGGATTGGCGGCAATGGATGTGGGGCTTGGCGTTCCTGCGCGAATGCCTGCCCAGTCGCCTGGCGCCGAATATCCGCGCCATGGTCCGCATGGCGGAATACAGCCGCGCCACCCTGCGCGGCATGCGCGCCGAGCTGGGCATCGAATACGACCACCTTGAACGCGGCATCCTGAATTTCTACCGCGACCCGCACGAATTCGAAAATTCCCAGCGCGCCGCTGGGCTGATGCGCGATTTCGGCGTCGAGCGCCGAGTGGTCTCGGCCGACGAGGTTATCGCCATCGAACCCGCCCTGGCGCCGCATCGGCAAACGATCGTCGGGGGCGACTACACCCCCGAAGACGAAAGCGGCGACGTGCACCTGTTCACGGTCGCGCTGGCCGAACGCTGCGCCCGCGCCGGCGTCGAATTCCGCTACAGCACGCGGGCGACCCGGCTTTTGACCCAGGGCGGCACTGTGCAGGGCGTCGAAGTCATTGAGCCCGATGGCCGCTACGGTTCGATCTCGGCCGACGCCTACGTCGTAGCCATGGGCAGTTTCAGCCCCAACATGCTGCGCCCGCTCGGCATCCCCTGCAACGTCTATCCCGCCAAGGGCTATTCGGCGACCTTCCCGGTGTTGAAACCGGAAGCCACGCCCACGGTGAGCCTGACGGACAGCAGCCACAAAATCGTGTTCTCGCGCCTGGGCGACCGGCTGCGCATGGCCGGCACGGCAGAGCTCTCGGGATACTCCCGGGGCCTGAACACCAGCCGTTGCGAAGCCTTGACCCGCCTGGCGCAAGAACTCTTTCCCGACGCGCTCGATTTCGGGCGCGTCAGCTATTGGTCGGGCTTGCGCCCGTCCACTCCCTCGAATGTGCCCATCATCGGCCGTAGCCGTATCCCCAATTTGTATATCAATACGGGACACGGTACGCTTGGCTGGACGATGGGTGTTGGCTCAGGCCGGGCATTGGCCGATCTGCTTAGCGGACGGCGGCCAGAACCGGAATTCCCTTTTCTTGGTCTGTGAACCTATGAAGAATCTGCAATTGGCGGGCGTTGCCCGCGCGATGTTCGCCAGCCGGCGTGCATGGGTGTTCGGCGCCGCCATGGCAATGGCAGGCGTGGCGAACGCCGCTCCCGTGGAAATCCAAGTCTGGCACACGCTGTCCGACGCGAATAAGGCCGAGTTCGAAAAGCTGGCCAAGCAGTACAACAAAGAACAGGACCAAGTCAGCGTCAAGCTGCGTGGGTTCAACTCGCAGGACGCGCTTGAGCAAGAGGCCGTCACGGCCGTCAAGGCCAAGAATGCGCCCAATCTGGTCCAGCTGACCGATAACCACTCCCCGGAAGTCGTGGCCCAGCACAAGGCCATCCTGCCGATGTACGAACTGCTGGCCAAGTACCCGATCAAGGATTTGAACTGGTTCGTGCCGGCCACCAGCAGCTTCACGCGCGACGGCAAGGGCCGTCTGCTGGCCTTCCCCTGGATGGCCGAGGTGCCGGTGATGTTCTACAACACCGCCGCCTACAAGAAGGCGGGCCTCGATCCCAACAATCCGGCCCGCACCTGGAACGGTCTGCAGGCCGAACTGTTGAAACTGCGTGACGTGGCGGATATCGATTGCCCCTACGCCTCCAGCGACCAGGTCACCGTGCACCTGGAGAACCTGGCGCCGATCAACGGCCAGCAATTCACCAGCAACAACAACGGGCTGGACGCGGTCACCAAGAAGAGCGCTGCGCCTGCCATGCAGTTCGACACGCTCTACATGCGCCACATTTCGCTGATGGTCAGCTGGAAGCGTTCGCTGCTGTTCATGGCGCACACGGGCGACGCCTCGGCTGACAAGCTGTTCGCCAAGGGCGAATGCGCGGTGCTGACGGCCAATTCGGGCGCCTTCGGTACCTTCCTGACCACCAAGTCGCTGTCGTTCGGCGTGGCGCCGGTGCCTTACTACGATCAGGCTACCAAGACCGCCGGCCAGCCGTTTGTCAGCGGCTCTGCCCTGTGGGCGCTTGAAGGTCGTCCGCAGGCCGAAGAAAAAGCCACGGCGCAATTCCTGGCCTGGCTTTCCAAGCCGGTGATCGCCGCGGAATGGCACCAGCGCACGGGGTTCCTGCCCCTGACGGAAGCCGCATTCCGCGCGTCCGACGTGTCGTTCTACAAGAGCATCCCGGGCGCGCAAGCCGTGATCGCTTCGATGAGCTCGCGTCCGGCCAGCAACAGCCGTGGCTTCCGGATGGCGAACTACAACCGCATCGAGCCCGTGCTGAACCAGCAACTGAACGATGCCTTTGAAGGCAAGGTGCCGCCCGTCTCGGCCCTGAACAATGCGGCGACCCAAGCGCGCAGCATCGCCACGCAACGTTGATCCTCCTGGCTTGAACCGGCAGCGCTGACGCCTGCCGGTTTCGCCCGCAAGAACCCGGTCCCACGACCGGGTTTTTTTTCGTCCGCAGATCGCGTTGGCGCAAGGTGGATCAATGCATCCATGCGTACATGCCAGTCTGGCGGGGCGCCAGCCCGTCGTCCACCATGCCGTTCATGCGTACCACTTCGGGTGCGCCCTTTGCTTGCGGTGAGGCATGGTTCGAATCTTCTTCCTGGTGGCAAGCCTGTCCGGCCTGGGCGCTTGCACAAGCTGGCCAGCCAATGGCGGCCCTGGCACGTCGTGGCAGGCGGCTGAGCCTGCCGCGGGTGGCTTCCGATTTGACTGGCGCCTGTCGGGCGATCCTGCGGTTGCGCCCGTGCAGGTGTTCGATAACGGCCAGGAAGTCTGGCTGCAGTTTGCGCCGGGCCAGGCCTTGCCCGCCGTTTTCGGCGTGCGGGGCGACGGCGAACATGCCTTGCCCTATGTGCGCCGCCATCCTTATGTGGTCGTGAACGGCGAATGGGCCGTGCTGCGCTTTCGCGGGGGCCGCTTGGCGGCAAGGGCGGAGCGTGAGGACGACCTGGCGAACATGGCAGCAGTGCCCGTGCAATCGGAGCAGGTGGCGATGCCCGGCGTCGGCACGTTGGCCGCTGAGGGGCCGCTGGCCGTCAATGGCCCGGCGGCGGTCGCAGCGCCGGAACCTGTGACATCCTCGCCGCCTGCCGTGCCGGTTCCGCAATTCCGGGCGGCTCCGCCAGACGCCACGCTTCGCGCCGTGCTGGCGCGTTGGGCGGAGGGTTCGGGGTGGACGTTCCAGCCGCAGCATTGGGCGGTGGACGTCGATATTCCGTTGTCCGCGTCGGCGGATTTCTCGGGCGACTTCAAGTCCGCCGTTCGTGAATTGCTGGGCGCAACGGAACTGGCCGAGAAGCCCTTGCAACCTTGCTTCTACGGCAACCAGGTGCTGCGCGTGGTGCCGCTTGCCCAGTCCTGCTCACGCATGGCATCACTGCAAGGAGGCGGAGCATGAAGATCAAACGTGTGGTGTGCGTGGCGGCGTGCGGGGTGCTGGGCTGGGTGTTGAGCGGTTGCGCGGCATCGGACCAGGCGGCGGATCTGACCCGGGCCGCGAACCAGCGGCATGCGGTGCTGGCAGGCCGCCACCAGGCATTCGCGGACCGTTTGACGGACCGCCAGGCGCGCATCGCCGCGCAGGAAGTCGCTGCGCCCTGGATCGCGGGCAAACCACAACCGCTGGCGCGCGCCGTGTCCTTGCCGCCTGCGTTGCGGGAAAACGTGCCCACGACACTGATGCTGGCCGACGAGGCAGATCTTTCCGCCCTGGCCCAACGCCTGGGTGCGGCCACCGGTATCCCGGTGCGAGTGCGGCCCGACGCCTTGCTCCCGCTTGAGCAGTTCCTGCCGCGCCTGGCCGTGGATACAGGGCTGGCGGCGCCGTCCCCGGTACGGCTTGAAGTCCGGGAAGGGCCCTTGCCGCTGGCCGATCTTTTGGATGCGTTGGCTGCCCGGTTCTCGGTGCACTGGCGCTATGTGCGAGATGCACTGGAGTTCTACCGCACCGAAACCCGCGTGTTTGATGTGCGGGCGCTGTCGCTGGCCAGTGCCGTCGATGTGCGCTTGGGCCGCTCGGGTAGCGAAGACGGAGAGGGCTTCGAAAGCACCTCCAACACCACCTTGTCGGCGAAGGAGCACAACGCATTGGCGGTTCTGCGCGCCAGCATCGTCCCCTTCCTGACGCGCTCGGGCCTCGTCGCGGATGCCGTGGACGGTGCGTCGTCATTGGTAGTCACGGACACGCCCGAGGCCCTGGAACGCGTTGCGCACTTTCTCGACCGCGAGAATAAGGCGATGACGCGCCGCGTGCGGCTCGTCTTCGAGGAAATCACCGTCATCCTCAAACAATCTGCAGCGGGCGGCGTGGACTGGAATGCGCTCTACGCCGCGGCAGGCGCATCAGCGCGCCTGGCCTTGCCCGGGGCCGCCCCATTGGGCGCGGGCATGCTCGAGGCCGGCGTCGACCGGGGGCCGTTCGACGGGTCGCGCGCGGTTGTCTCCGCGCTCAGCACGATGGGCGCGATCGTGCGCCACCGCAAGGTTCCCGTTCTGACCTTGAACCGCCGGCCGGTCACGCATGCGATCCGGACCACGTTTTCCTATATCGATCGGGTGCAAAGCACCGCCGTCCCGGGCACGACGGCTGGCGGTGCCAATGGTTCGCTGCCTGCGGTGTCGATCACGCAGAAGGAGGAAACCGTGGGCTCGTTCCTGACGCTGTTGCCTGACATCCAGGAAGACGGGCAGATCCTCTTGTCCGTCGCCTATGACAACGCCGTGGCGCAACCGCTGAAGACCATTACTTTCGGAGAGCGCGGCAATCAGGTCCAGGTCCAGCAGATCACGATCGATGGCAACGGCACCGTTCAGCAGATCGAGTTGCGGCCAGGTCTGCCCGTCATCCTGTCCGGTTTCGACCGCAGCCAGGACCAGCATGATCGTCAACGCCTGGCGCCGGGCCTGCCGCTGATCACTGGCGGCCAGGATAGTGCCGCCCAGGAACGCGAGACCACCCTGGTGCTGGTGACGGCGCAGGTCGAAGAAGGCTATTGAGGGCGCGCCATGAATCGAGCCCCCCATTTCATTCTGGTTGATTGCCCAGGCGCTGACCGCAAGCTGGCATTCGGCCTGAGCTGGCAGGTGCTGATCGGCTCCGATGTTGCCGGATTGGCGCGCGCCCGCGGTCGGCGGCTGCGGGCGACCCACCTCGTCGTCGGCGGTTCGCCCGCGACGGTAGCCGGGTATGGCCGGGCGCGTTCGTCATGGCGCCGGGGTTCGCCGGCAACGGCATCTCGGCGACGACACACACCGCATATCCAGGCCGCCGCGCAACTCTACGCATTGCGGTATCCCGAAGGCGGCATGTGCCTGGTCCCGCTTCCGGAAGGGCGCTATTGGTTGGCCGCGGCGCAAGACGGCTGCGTGCTGTCGCAGGCGGACAAGGTGTTTGCCTCGCACCGCGATGCCTTGGATGCGCATGCGCGCTTGCGGGAGCAACGTCCCGCCTTGCCAGAGCACGATGCCGACGCGGTGTGGGCCGCATTGCAGCAGGCCGTGGAGCCCGGCGCACGGCTGGCGGCGCTGCCGTCCCGGTGGGCCGCGATGCCGCTTGCCTTACGTCTGTTTCTGATATGCGTGGTGTTGTCGGCGGCCATACCGCCGCTCTGGAATGGCTTGTCGACGTGGATCTCCTCGCGCAATCCGGAAATGCTTGATCACGCGACGGGAGAACCGGTGGATCCCTATCTGGCAATGCTGGAAGCGACGCCTACGCATGCACCTGCGGATCTCTTGCGTTTGCTGGGTGCCGTAGGGAAGCTGCCCATCCAGGTGCAGGGGTGGGCGCTGCGCCACGCGCAATGCGATGCCGGGCCAAGGGCTTGGAACTGTTCCGCGCGCTACACCCGGGCGCATCCGTTCGCCACGAACCAGTTGCTGCACGCGCGGTTGCCTCCCGGCTGGCACGTGTCCTTCAAACCGCTGGACGAAGCCACGCTGTCTTGGCGGGTGGGGTCGGATGCCGTGCCTTTGGCGCGTTTGGCGCTGCCCAGCGCGTTGCGCGTGGATACCGAACTGGTCGCGGCGCTTCAGCGCTTGCAGCCAGCGTTCGCCTCCATCGCATTGGATCCGGCGGTCGCATTGCCGCTACCGCCGTCGCTCACGACGGAATCGCCTGCGTTCCCGGCGCCGGTCCCGCCGAACATCCGACGCCGCGCCTTGCGTATGGCCGGGCCATTGCGTTCATTCGCGTTGTTACCCGGGCCGCTTCCCGCAGTGCGGTGGTCGCGCCTGACGCTGGATGTGCAGCCGCAACGCCAGCCCAGCCTGGTTGCCAGCACGCTGGTCGCCGAATTGCACGGAGAACTGTATGAGCAGGAATGATTTTGCATCCGGCCGCGCGGCCTTCGCGCGTGGTGTCGCTTGGGTCCTGGCCGTGGGTTTCGCCCCTATGTCGGCTGCGGCGGCCCAGGCATTGCCGCCGCAATCCGAAGCCGCGCAAGAATGGCCAGAAGTAGAAACCGTGCGCACGCTGTTGCGCGCCGATGCCGCCGCCGCGTTAGCCGATTGCCGGATACCGGGCATTTGCCCCGCTGGTGCGGCACCGGTCGTGGCCGGCGAGCCCATGGTCCGGCGGCAGGATGATATCCGGGTAGCCGCGATATTCGGGCTGGCCAGGCGGCTTAGCGCCGACGTTGTCGTCAATGGTGAATTGCTGCGCTACCAGGCGGGCCGTGCCGCACCCGTTGCAGGGCAGGTCTCGGCAGGTGCTTATCAACTGCTTTCCATCGAAGGTGCCTGCGTGCGCTTGCGCCGGGACGCCGCAGACCATACCGCCTGCCTGACGGCGGGAAGGGTAGAGCCATGAACGCCCTGGCAACGGCGACGCAAACCCTGCTGCCCCGCGAGCTGCATACCGCCGACGACATTTCCCGCCTGGTACCGGCCTTTGCCCGCGCCTTGGCCCGGGAATTCGATCTGGCCGCATTGGCCGGCCGGTTATGCCCCGTGCTGCTGGAAAGCGGCGATGTGACCATCTTCGCCGTCAAGGAATACCTGCAGGGCGATCCCATCGACGAGGTCGAGCGCCTGGTGCGTTCGGGAGGATACCGGTTGGCGCAACCGTCCCGATACGCGCTGCCGGCGCCCTTGCTGCTGATGGTCGCCCGCGGGCAATTGACGGCGGCAGGGCTTGCCTCCCAGGGCGCGGGGCGGCAAGTCGAGCGCACCTCTGCGCTGGCGGCGCTCTTTTTGGACATCGTGCGGTGGGGCGTCGTCCAAGGCGCGAGCGACGTGCACATCAACGTGAACCGCCGTCGCGAGGCTTGCGACATCCGCTACACCATCAACGGTGAATACGTCACCACCGAGCGGTTCTCCGGCTTGTCCAATACGACCCTGCTCGAGGTGTTAGCGGTGGCATGGATGGACGTGCGCGGCGGCAATGGCGCCGTGTTCGATCCGGCTCTCGAGCAGCAGGGACGCATCGCGCTTGATGTGGACACTGTCCCGCTTGTGCTTCGTTGGGCGTCTCTGGCTACCGATGCGGGGCCGTCGGTCTGCCTGCGCATCTTGCGCCTGGACGCCGCCGCCGATGGCGACCTGCATGCGCTTGGCTACCTGCCTGCGCAGATCGAGACCTTGCTGCGCGCGCGCGAACGCGAAGGGGGGGCCATCGTGCTGGCGGGCGTCGTGGGGTCGGGCAAGTCCACCACCATTGCGACGCTGATGCGCGGCATCGCCGCCACTCGTAAAGTCATCACGCTGGAAGACCCGGTCGAATACGTCATTGCCAATGCCTTGCAGAATACGCTGGGAAGCGCGTTGGCCGAATCCGCTTGGCCGGCGTTCGACGCCAAGCTCAAGACCATCAAACGCTCGGCCATGAACGATCTGCTGATCGGTGAAATCCGCGATGTCGATACCGGCCGCGCCTTCATGGATCTTGCCGGCTCGGGCGTCAGTTTGTATGCCACCACGCACGCGGGCGCGGCAGCCCTGATTCCGGAGCGTCTTGCTTCGGATGCGATCGGCGTGTCACGTGACTTTCTTGCCACGCCAGGCATTCTGAAGCTCCTGGTCTATCAAACGCTGCTGCCCCGCTTGTGCGCAGCCTGCGCATTACCGGTGGACAGCTTGTGGCGGGGGCATACGCAAGCATCCGATGGCTTGCGGGATTGGCGGGCCTGGGCCGGTTGGCTGCAGCGGGCGTACCAGCTGGAGGCCGACGCGCTCAAGGTCAGGAATACGGCGGGGTGTGCCGCTTGCCGCCGGCCCCAATTGCCCGAGCTCAACGGCACGGCAGGGCGCAGCGTCGCGGCCGAATTGATCGAACCCGAGCGAGTGGACGGCTTCCTGGAGCGCGTACGCAAGCGCGACAACCTGGGTCTTGCCCAGTGGGGAGAAAGACCAGAAGCGGCCGGCGGTTGGCGCGAGGCGGACGGGCAGGGCTTGCGGGCCCTGCACTGCGCATTGCACAAAGTGAATGCCGGAGAAGTCGACCCTCGGGTGCTGCTGCGCCGTTTCGATCTCGCCGTCTCACCGCACGCTGTACGCGTGAGGCCTGTGGGGGCGCGCGCCGGGCGAGGGGTGCCGGCATGAACACTCATTTGCTTGCCCTGGATGCGCTGCGCTTCCGCACCCAGCGCGCGGACTATTACGAGTATCTGGCGGACCTTGTTGAAGGAACACAAGGGCGCAAGAGCTTGCGCGACATTTTCGATGACGATGCGCGCCGCTACGGGCAGCGCACCGTGCGGGGGCGCCTGTCGCACCACTGGGCCGTTGCCTACCTGGAGGCGGGGGGTGACCTTGGTATGGCGTGGTCCGGCACGCTGCCTGCCGAAGAATGTCTTCTGCTGAGCTGTGTCCAGGAAGAGGGGGGTGATCTGGCGGAGGCGCTGCGCGACTTGGCCCGCGCAGTCCGGCTTGGCGGAGATGCCTGGTTTGCCGTGGTATCGGCGGGTGCGGCCGGCGTGGCGGCTGCCGCTGTGGCGCTTGCCCTGTTGTGCGCGATCCCTTTCTTCAGCGTGCCGCGTTTGCAGCAGGTTTTTCAGATGGTGCCTGCAGAGGACTACGGGCGTCTGACACGCGGGCTGTTTGCCTTGGCCCAGGGGTTGCGGCAATGGTTGCTGCTGTGGCTGGTGCTGGGCGTGGGCATGGTCTTGCTGAGCTTATGGTCGCTTCCGAACGTCGCAGGCACTTTCCGCGCGGGACTCGACCGCTGGCTGCTGTGGCGGCTCTATCGCGATTTCCAGGCAATCCGCTTTCTTTGCCTGCTGTCGGTGCTGGTCCGACAGCACGGCGCGGCCGATACCCGCTTGCGCCACGCGTTGGCAGTCCAGGCGCGGGATGCGCGGCCGTGGATGCATGCGCATCTCCAATCCATGCTGGGCCGTCTGGACGGCGGCGCCAGCGGTCCCGAGATATTCAGCACGGGGCTGCTGGACGAGCAAACGTGGTGGTACCTGGCCGACATGATCGATGCACTCGGGCTGGAGACCGGACTGGCGCGGGTCCGGCATCGCGTCGAATCGCAGTTGCTGGTCAGAGTCCGGCGCCAGGCAGCCGCGTTGCGATGGGTGCTGCTGATCGCCTCGTTGGCGACCGTGCTTGGCGTCACGCTCTGGCACTACGCCGTCATGGATGAACTGCGCCGTGCCCTCACCAACTTCTATGCAAGCCAATAGCAGTGTCCTGTTTCACTTAACGGAGGTAATCATGCAACAGGTGAATCAAGTCCATTCCGGCGCGGCGCGCCAGCGGGGATTTTCCTTGATGGAGGTGTCCATCGTGACCGCGATCGTCTTGTTGATCGCGATCGTCGGCATCCCTGCGATCGGGGCTTATGTCATCGAGAACAAGGTGCCCAAGGTCGGCGAAGAGCTTCAGCGCTTTGTCGCCAGCATGAAAATCAATGCCCAGGGCGGAGGCGTCACACCTTATACCGGGCTGGATACCGGTGCTTTGGCCAACGCCATGCGCGACTCCAGCGTGCTGGCCGTGCAAGGCGCAGGGGCCTCTGCGCGCATCACGCATGGCCTGGGTGGTAGCGGATCGGGCCGCAACGGCGTCGTCGAGGTCGCTGCCGCAGCCTTGGGCGGCGCAGGGCTAGGCTCCGCATTCACGCTTACGCTGACCAACGTCAGCCATGCCGCCTGCCCCGCGCTGGCTTCCGTCATGCAGCGGGTTTCGGAAACCATTTCGATGGGAGGCAGTTCCGGCGCCAAAATCGTGAAGGACACGCTTGCGACGCCCGCGGTGCCGTACCGTGCCGCGCAGGCCCAGGCCCTATGCAGCCAGGGCGAGGTCAACACGTTCGTGTTCACCGCCAGATGACGGGCGTCTCCCTGTTCCATTGCGCCACGCCCCGTTGCCGACGCCAGGGTGGCTATTCATTGGCGGGTCTGGCGCTGGCGTTGGCCTTGACCTCTCTGCTCGCCCTTTGGGGTTCCAATCAGCTCGTCCAACGGATCGAGGATGCCGCGGCGCGTTCGGCGGGCGTGTGGATGGCGCAGGTTCGGCAGGCGGCTGCAGGCATGCTTGCGCGTCATTTTGACGCGCTGGCCAGAGGCGCTGCGCCCCTGGACGATACCGGCGCGGCGATGTTCGTGGATCCGCTATCACCTACCGTGGCGGAATTGCGCGCTCTGGCACACCTGCCGACCAACTTTCCCGAGAAGTCGGCTCTGGGTTTCGGCGCGCAGGTCCGGGTGCTAAGGGGAGGGGGGTGCCCGGGCGAGCGATGCCGGATCGATGCCCTGGTCTATAGCGCCACGCCGGTGTTGAAACCGGGGACACGGTCACCAGACCTGGTCAGCCTGGCATCCGTCATCGAAGCCGCGGGCGGCTATGGCGGCGCCGTCTGGCCCGAGACGCCGGCGCAGGCCCGGGGCGCCGCATTCAGCTTCAGCAATCCGCTCATGCCGGGCGCGCCCACCTATGCGCCCGGCACGCTGGCGCTTTGGGCCGGAGCAGGGTCCGAATTGGGGTCGGATACGCCGCCGGCTTTCCCCGATCTGGAACCCTTTGTCCGCATTGGCGATGCGCGCGACCCCACGCTCGCCGGTTCGTTGAGCGTCGCGGCCTCCGTTGCTGCGGGCGCCTATCTGAGTGTGGGTGCACGTGGCCTGCCAGGACATGCATGCGGCCTGGTCAACGGCACGATGGCCAGCACCGATGCGGGCGAGCTGCTGGCGTGCCAATCCGGCGTCTGGCAACCCGCCAGCAGCGGGTTCGGCGGCGCATTCAGCACCAACAACCGGTTCGGATGCCGGCATTATTCGGGCCAGTCGACAGCGAATCCGCGCACGGGAGATTGTTCGTGTCCCGCGGCCTACCAGCCCGTTATCGTGTCGGCGGGCGGGAAATGGACCGAAACCGAGGGCTGGACAACTGGCTATGTTTGCGTCCGTTAGCCTTGCCGCCCGTTCATTCCGCGCTTTTCCGCCAACCCTCTATAATCAAAGATTCGCCTAAATCCTGCGTCATCCACGATGAAATCCTCTGAGATTCGCCGCCAGTTCCTGCAATTCTTCCAGTCGAAGGGACACACCATTGTTCCTTCGTCGTCGCTCGTCCCCGGCAACGACCCGACCCTGCTCTTCACCAATTCGGGCATGGTCCAGTTCAAGGACGTCTTCACCGGCAAGGAATCGCGGTCGTACACGCGCGCCACGTCGTCGCAGCGCAGCGTGCGCGCCGGCGGCAAGCACAACGACCTGGAGAACGTGGGCTACACCGCCCGCCACCATACGTTCTTCGAAATGCTGGGCAACTTCAGCTTCGGCGACTACTTCAAGCGCGATGCCATCCAGTACGCCTGGGAACTGCTGACGCAGGTCTACAAGCTGCCAGCCGAGAAGCTCTGGGTCACCGTGTACCAGGAAGACGACGAGGCCTATGACATCTGGGCCAAGGAAGTCGGCGTGCCGACCGAGCGCATCATCCGCATCGGCGACAACAAGGGCGCGCGCTACGCCTCCGACAACTTCTGGCAGATGGCCGATACCGGCCCGTGCGGCCCGTGCTCGGAAATCTTCTTCGACCACGGCCCGGAAATCTGGGGCGGCCCCCCGGGATCGCCCGAGGAAGACGGCGACCGCTACATCGAGATCTGGAACCTGGTGTTCATGCAGTTCGAGCGCGACGCCGCCGGCAACATGCCGCGCCTGCCGCGCCCCTGTGTCGATACCGGCATGGGCCTGGAGCGTATCGCCGCTGTTCTGCAGGGCGTGCATTCCAACTACGAAATCGATCTTTTCCAGAAACTGATTCACGCTGCCGCTCGCGAAACCGGCATCAAAGACCTGGAAAACAATTCGCTCAAGGTCATCGCGGACCACATCCGCGCCTGCTCGTTCCTGATCGTGGACGGCGTGATCCCCAGCAACGAAGGCCGCGGCTACGTGCTGCGCCGCATCGTGCGCCGCGCGCTGCGTCACGGCTACAAGCTGGGCCAGACCAAGCCGTTCTTCCACCGTCTGGTGCCGGATCTGGTCGCCGAAATGGGCGAAGCCTATCCGGAACTGGCCGCCATGGCCGACCGCGTGGCCCAGGTGCTCAAGCAGGAAGAAGAGCGTTTCGGCGAAACGCTGGAACACGGCATGCGCATCCTGGACACGGCCCTGGCCAATGTGGCCAAGGGCGGAGTGCTGGACGGCAACACGCTGTTCACGCTGTACGACACCTACGGTTTCCCGGTTGACCTGACCGCCGACATCTGCCGCGAACGCGAAGTCGAGATCGACATGGCCGGCTTCGAGGTCGCCATGGAACGCCAGCGCGACCAGGCTCGCGCCGCCGGCAAGTTCAAGATGGCCGAAGGCCTCAGCTACGAAGGCGCCGACACGCGCTTCGAAGGCTATGAAAAGCTGGAGCTGGACAACGTCAAGGTCACCGCCTTGTACGTGGACGGCACCCAGGTGCAGGAAGTGAAGGCCGGCCAAAGCGCCGTGGTCGTGCTGGACGCCACCCCGTTCTATGCGGAGTCGGGCGGCCAGGTCGGCGACACGGGCTTGCTGGAAGCGGATGGTGTGCGCTTCGCCGTCGCCGACACCCTGAAGATCCAGGCAGGCGTTTTCGGCCACCATGGCGTGCTGGAATCCGGTTCGCTGTCCGTGGGCGACACCCTGCTGGCCCGTGTCGATGCGGTCCGCCGCGCCCGCACGGTCCGCAACCACTCGGCCACCCACCTGATGCACAAGGCCTTGCGCCAGGTGCTGGGCGCGCACGTGCAGCAACGCGGCTCGCTGGTGGACGCCGACAAGACCCGTTTCGACTTCGCGCAAGACGCGCCGATGACCGCCGAACAGATCGCGCGCGTCGAGGCCATCGTCAACGCCGAAGTGCTGGCCAACCAGCCCACCGTGGCCCAGGTCATGGCCTACGACGATGCGGTCAAGGGCGGCGCCATGGCGCTGTTCGGCGAAAAGTACGGCGATACCGTGCGGGTGTTGGATATCGGCTTCTCGCGCGAACTCTGCGGCGGTACGCACGTCAGCCGCACGGGCGATATCGGCCTGTTCAAGATCGTTTCCGAAGGCGGCGTGGCCGCGGGTGTGCGCCGTATCGAGGCCATCACCGGCGACAACGCGCTGGCTTGGGTGCAGAACCAGAACGCCTTGCTGACCCAGATCGCGGGCATGCTGCGCAGCACGCCGGCCGATGTGCCGGCCCGCATCGCGCAGGTGCAGGATCAGGTCAAGGCGCTGGAAAAAGACCTGGAACAATCGCGCAACAAGCTGGCCGCCAGCGCGGGCAACGACCTCGCCACCACTGCTGCGGTGGACGTCAAGGGCATCAAGGTCCTGGCCGCCAGCATCGGCGACGTGGATCCGAAGGCCTTGCGCGGCATGGTCGACAACCTGAAAGACCGCCTGAAGCCGGCCGTCGTGCTGCTTGCCACCGGCTCGGCCGATGGCAAGATCAGCGTGGTGGGTGGTGTCACGGCCGACCTGACCGACCGCATCAAGGCCGGCGACCTGGTGGGCTTCGTGGCCAGTCAGGTAGGCGGCAAGGGCGGCGGCCGCCCCGACATGGCCATGGGCGGTGGCACGGACCTCGCTGCCTTGCCTGCGGCGATCGCCGGTGTGCAGAAGTGGGTGGGCGAGCGTCTCTGATGGGCGGCGCGGATACCGGCCTCGACGCCGGCGCGCAAGCGCCTGCTTTCGAACAGGAAGTGGATGCCAGCGGCCTGACTTGCCCGTTGCCCATTCTGCGCGCCAAGAAGGCGTTGGCGCAGATGGCCAGCGGGGAGGTCTTGCGCGTCATTACGACGGACCGCAACGCCATCCGCGACTTCCAGGCTTTTGCTCGGCAAACCGGCAACACGCTGGTCTTGCAGCAAGAGGATGACGGCCGCGGCGTGCATTACCTGCGCCGGCGCTGATCCTCCAGGTGGGCCGCGGCTGGCGGCGCACCCTGCACCAACAAAAAGGCCCGCTTCGTGCGGGCCTTTTTTCGTTGATGCCGGCGTGCTTACTTGTGGATGGCTGCCGCGACGGCCTGGGTGATGGTGAAGTCCACCAGATCGCCTTCCTTGAGCTGTTGCAGACGCGCCTGCAGGGCGGGGTCCTTCACCTGGATCGTGCGCATGCCGCCTTGCGGGCCTTTCAGCGTGACCAGGTTGGCGCTTTTGTTGATGTGCCAGATCTCGGCGGTGATCGTCGTCTGGCGGCCCACGGCGCCGCCCGGCTTGGCGCCCTTGGCGCTGCGGTTGGCGGCGGTCTCGGTCACCACTTCGGGGGCGCCGGAACCGGCCGGGCGCACATCGACCGCGACGGACTCGTAATAGTCCAGCGTCAGCGTGTCGCCCGGCTTGATCTGTTGGAAGTTACGGACTTCCGGGCCTGCCAGCACGTCCACGGTATTACCGTTGGCGCCTTGCAGCGTGATGGTGCGGGTCGCGGGGTCAACGGCCGTGACCTTGCCCGAAGCGGTGGTCAATGCCGCGCCTACGACACGGGCGGAGGCCGCAAGCGGCATTGCCAGCGTGCCCAGCAGCAGGCCGGTCAGAGCAAGGCGCGCGACGGGAGCGAAGACGGATTTCTGGTTCTTCATGGTGTGGCACCTCTCCAATAGAGGAAGTGTTGGGAAAAAACACGGAAAAAACGCGGGGAAAACCGGGGAAGGAAAAAAGGGGGGATGGTCCACCCTCAGGACGAGGGCTTGAAAGCAGCAGAAGGGCGGCGCCGTAGCGGCGTAGCCAGGGGGAGCAAAGCGTCAGGTCTTGCGCAGGTCGACATAAAACCGATCTCTCCAATCGGGTTATTCTTCACACGCACTCAGGTTGAACCGCACAAATGCAGGCGCGAAGCGCGGCTGGGGGCTACACTTTCACCTGCGGCGGGCTCCGGCCCGTATTTGTAGAATACCCGCATGTGGTGTTTTAGGATACAAATTGCGCCGCCACGACTGATTCAGCACCTGCATTTGCCAGCCGGCTTGTTTAAGTGCTAGAATTTCCCGTTTTTCACAACTAATTCAAGGGATTACCTATGGTGGTGATTCGCCTGGCCCGCGGTGGGTCCAAGAAGCGTCCGTTTTACAACCTGGTGGCCACCGATTCGCGTAACCGTCGCGACGGCCGCTTCATCGAGCGCGTGGGTTTCTACAACCCCGTAGCTAGCGAAGGCACGGAAAACCTGCGCATTGCGCTGGATCGCGTGCAGTACTGGACCGGCACTGGTGCGCAACTGTCGCCCGCTGTCGAGCGTCTGGTCAAGGACTACTCGGCCAAGGTTTCCGCCGCAGCTTAATTGCCTGCGTCGTACAGCCAAGCCGTTAGTTCAGCTGTAAAGCTACCATTCTTAGCTGTTTCATCATTACGAAGAGCGCGATACATGTCTGATGCCGCAACCTCTAACGCGGCGCCTACGGATTTGATCGAGCTGGGCCGCATCAGTGCAGCCTACGGTGTGAAAGGCTGGGTTAAGGTGCAGCCACATTCGGCCAATGCCGAAGTGCTGCTCTCAGCGTCTCAATGGTGGTTGACTCGCCCTGTGCCTGAATTGGCGCGGGGCGCTGTCGCGTCTGCGCCTGTCGCAATCAAGGTTCTGCAAGTCCGTTCGCAGGGCGCCACCGTGGTGGCCCAGCTGGCAGGCATTGCGGATCGCGATCAGGCGGAAGCCTTGCGCGGATACTCCGTGCAAGCGCCGCGCGGTTCTTTTCCCGCGCCCAAGGAAGACGAATACTACTGGGTCGACCTCATCGGTTGTTCGCTGTATACCAGCGCCGCCGGTGAACCCGCGCTGATTGGCGTGGTGGACGAAGTCCTTGATAACGGCGCTCACGCCGTTTTGAAGGTCTTGTGCCAGAAGGTGGGGGCCGAAGGGCCCGAGCCTATCCTGAACGCCAAAGGCCGACCCGCCGAAATGCTTGTTCCGTTCGTACGCGCGCACATACACGCCGTCGATTTGGCTGCTCGCCGCATAGACAGCGACTGGCCGGCGGATCTTTGATGCGATTTGACGTCATTACGCTCTTTCCCGAAATGTTCGGGGTGGTGCGCGATCTAGGTGTCACCGGCCGGGCGCATGCCCAGGGCCGGTGGTCCTTGCACGCCTGGAATCCCCGCGATTTCACGCAGGACGTCCATCGCACCGTGGACGACCGCCCTTATGGCGGTGGCCCCGGAATGGTCATGATGGCGGCCCCTTTGGAAGCCGCTGTCAATGCCGCCCAGCAAGCGCGTGCCGCGCAAGGCCTGGGCCGCGCGCCCGTGGCGCTGCTGGCGCCTGTTGGCCAGCGCTACGATCAAGCGAGTGCCGAAACATTGGCCGCAAGCGACGGGATCATCCTGATTTGCGGCCGCTACGAAGGTGTGGACCAGCGCTTCATTGAACGTTGCGTCACGCATGAAATCTCGCTGGGCGACTTCGTGTTGTCCGGCGGAGAGATCGCCGCCCTCGCGGTGATCGACGCCGCCGTGCGCCTGGTGCCCGGCGTGTTGAACGATGGCGATTCCGCCTTGCAGGATTCGTTCAACGACACCTTGTCCGGCTTGCTGGACAGCCCGCATTACACGCGACCCGAAGTCTATGAGGGCGAATCCGTGCCCGCGCCGCTGCTAAGCGGTCACCACGCCAACATCGCCCGCTGGCGACGCGAGCGCTCGCTTGCGCTGACGGCCGCCCGGCGTCCCGAGCTGATCGAATCCGCCCGCGCCAAAGGCTGGCTGAACAAGGCGGACGAGCGCTACCTGGCCGAATTGGCCGGCACGTACGACCCCGCTACCGACGCGCCGAAACGCCGGCGCAAACCGTCGGCCACGCCCGCCCGGCCGCCCAAGACGCCCGACGCGTCGTAAGCGGTTTCCCTGCCTGATCCGGTCCGCAACCGCTAGGGATGTTCCTAGGTTGTGGCCGTTCTGGCTGCTCCTTAGTATTGAAAATTACATGCAAATGAAATTTTCATATGACCCGATCCTCTACTGGCCGAGCCGCTTCTGAACGCCGCACCGTCTTGCCGCCACTGGCAAGCGCGCTGGCGGGCAGGCCGGAATCCGCCGTCGACCTGTGGCTGGGCCAGCAACTGCGCCAACTGCGCAAGCAGCAAGGGCGTTCGCTGGCCGAAGTGGCCCGCGCTTGCGGCATGTCGCTGGGCTTGTTGAGCCAGATCGAACGTGGCCTGAGTTCCGCGTCGGTAAAGGTTCTGCACCTGCTGGCCCGCGAATTCAACGTGTCCGTGAATTCGCTGCTGCGCAATGCCGAGCACACGCAAAGCGAGGACGGCGGCCGCGTCGCCCGTGCGGGCACGCACCGCTATATCGATCTGAGCGAAAAGGGCATCAGCAAAGAGATGTACACGCCGCCAGCGTGCCGCAGCATGGACCTGTGCCGCGCCACCATTGAGCCGGGCGGCTCGACCGGTCAGGAGCTTTTCGTGACGGGGCAGGGCGAGCAGATCGGCGTGGTGCTCAAGGGCTCGCTGGAGCTTTGGGTGGGCGACCGTGTGATGCTGCTCAATGAAGGCGACAGTTTTTGCTATGCCAGCAGCACACCGCGCCGCTGGCGCAATCCCGGGTCGCAGACGACCGAGGTCATCTGGGCCATCTCCAACATCAATCAACCCGCGGGAGACGACACGCAACAGGCGCCCTAAGCGCATAGCTTCCATAGCGGCGCGATGACTCAGGGGATCGTCGCGCCACCGGGCACGCCGCGCGTTGTCCGGTCTTCTTTGCCACGATGAGGATATGTCATGAAATTCAAGACTCTGGTTGTCTCGGTATTCGCAGCATTGTCCATGGCCGCGGGCGCGCACGCCCAGACGGTGTTGAAAGTGGGGTCCACACCCACCGGCAGTCCTTTCACCTTTCTCGATACCAAAACCAACAGCATCGAAGGGGTGATGGTCGACATCGTGAAAGCCGTCGGCAAAGAGGCGGGGTTTGAAGTGCAGATCGAGCCCATGGCGTTCTCGGCGCTGATCGGCTCGCTGACTTCCAAGCGCATCGACATCGTGTCGGCCGCCATGTTCATCACGCCGCAGCGGCAGCAGGTCGTCAGCTTTTCGGACCCCGTCTACCGCTATGGCGAGGGGTTGATGGTGCTGAAGACCGATAACAAGGAATACAAGTCCTTCGCCGACATGAAGGGCATGACGGTCGGCGTGCAGGTCGGCACCGCGTTTGTCGAGCCGATCCAGAAAAGCGGCATGTTCAAGGAAGTGAAGCTCTACGACAATCCGCCCGACATGATGCGCGACGCCAACGCCGGCCGCATCCAGGGCGGTTTCATGGACTTCCCCATCGCGGCCTACATCCTGACGCAGGGCAACTATCCCAACTTGAAGATGGCGTCGTCCTACCAGCCGACCATCATGGGCAGCCTGGGCCTGGCGACGCGCAAGGAAGACTCGGCCTTGCTTGATCGCATCAACAAGGCGCTGGTCAAGCTGAAGGCAGACGGCGCGATCGACGCCATCCTGAAAAAGTGGGGCTTGTCCGGCGGCTGATGCCGGCCTGATCCCACGCAATCAAGCGTTATTGCATCGACCTGGCCGGCGCGCGTCCGCGCGCTGGCAGGCCGGGCGCACCCCGCGTGCCAGCGCGCGGTCTTGTCGGGATGGGTGAAGTCATGACGGAATTCTTCAAGGACTCGGCGGAGTACCTGCCGATATTGCTGCAAGGGGCGAAGCTGACGATCCTGGTGACGCTGGGCTCGCTCGCGTTGTCGACCGTGCTGGGCTTGGTCTGGGCGCTGATGCGAGTCTCCGGGAATTCGTTCCTGTCCAAGCTCAGCGGCGGGATCATCAACTTGCTGCGCGGCATCCCGATCATCGTGCTGCTGTTCTATATCTACTTCGTGATGCCCGACATGGGGGTGTCGCTGACGGCCGTGCAGGCGGCCATCATCGGCCTGGGCGTGGCGTATTCCGCCTATCAGGCCGAAAACTTCCGCGCCGGCATCCAGGCCATCGACCGCGGCCAGATCGAAGCCGCCATGGCGATGGGCATGAGCTGGAGCATGACGATGCGGCGCGTGGTGTTGCCGCAAGCCGTGAAGATCGTGCTGCCGCCCTACGGCAACATCATGATCATGATGCTGAAGGATTCGTCTCAGGCCTCCACCATCACGGTGGCCGAACTAGCCCTGCAGGGCAAGCTGATCGCCGTCTCGACGTTCAAGAACGCCACCGTGTTCTCGCTGGTCGCGCTGATGTACCTGGTGATGTGCGTGCCGCTGATCCTGCTGGTCCGGCATCTGGAAAAGAGGAGCGCCACGAAATGATCGAGCTCAAAGGAGTCCGCAAGAGCTTCGGCCCGCTTGAGGTGCTCAAGGGCATCGACGCCGAAGTCACCAAGGGCGAAGTCGTGTGCGTGATCGGCCCGTCCGGTTCCGGCAAGTCCACCATCCTGCGCTGCATCAACGGGCTTGAGCGCTACAACGCCGGGCGCATCACGGTCGATGGCGAGCTGGTCGACGCCGACGCCCCGTCCATCGTGTCCATCCGCACGCAGGTGGCGATGGTGTTCCAGCGCTTCAACCTGTTCCCGCATCGCACCGCGCTGGAAAACGTGATCGAGGGGCCGATTTTCGTGAAGAAAGAGCCTCGCGCGCAGGTGCTGGAGCGCGGCCGCGAGCTGCTGGCCAGTGTGGGTCTGGCCGACAAGGCGGACGCGCACCCGAACCAGTTGTCGGGCGGGCAGCAGCAACGCGTGGCCATCGCGCGCGCGCTGGCGATGCAGCCCAAGGCCATCCTGTTCGACGAGCCGACGTCCGCACTGGATCCCGAGCTGGTGGGCGACGTGCTGGGCGTGATGCGCAAGCTTGCCGAGGCCGGCATGACCATGGTCGTCGTGACCCATGAAATGAGCTTCGCGCGCGAGGTCGCCGACCGCGTCATGTTCTTCGACGGCGGCGTCATGGTCGAACAGGGCGCCGCCCGAGAGCTCCTGAATCATCCGCAGCACCCCCGCACGCAGGATTTCCTGCGCCGTGTGCTGCATCCCATGTAGGAAGGAACCATCATGCAGCAAGTGCCGTTTCCTCTTTCCCCCTCGTTATGGGCAGCGACCGCCGCGGCGCCTCCGTCGACCCAGCCGCTTGCCGCCTCCGTGCAGGCGGATGTGCTGGTCATCGGCGGGGGGTACGCCGGCCTGAGCACGGCGCTGCATCTGGCGGAGCGCGGCGTGAATGCCGTGGTGCTGGAAGCGCGAGAGATCGGGTTTGGTGGTTCGGGCCGCAATGGCGGCCAGGTGATTCCGGGACTGAAGTACGACCCGGATGCCTTGATCTCGATGTTCGGCCAAGAGCGTGGCGAACGCCTGCTGCGGTTCGCGGGCTCGACCGCGGACGCGGTGTTCAACCTGATCGACCGCCACGCCATGGATGTGCCGCACGTCCGCAAAGGCTGGATCCAGGGTGCTCACAATGCCGACGCGCTGCGTATCGCGCACGACCGCGCGGCGCAATGGGCTCGCCATGGCGTGGATGCGCAACCCCTGGATCGTGCGCAGGTGGGCCGCTTGCTGGGCACGGACCGCTATCTGGGCGGATGGGTGGATAGCCGTGCCGGCGCGGTGCAGCCGCTGAGCTATGCGCGAGGGCTGGCGCGCGCCGCACTGAATGCCGGCGCCACGATCCATACGGATACACCCGTCGCCGCCCTGGCCCGCAACGGCGGCAAATGGGTAGCGACGACAGCCGGTGGCGCGACGGTCACCGCCGACCGGGTGGTGATGTGCACCAACGCCTATGGCGGTGACCTGTTGCCCGGCTTGAAGACGTCCATCATCGATGCCAACACCTTCCAGGTGGCCACGGCGCCGTTGCCGGAGACGGTGCGCGCGGGCATCCTTCCTGAAGGGCACGTCAGCTCCGACACCCGCAACCTGTTGCTGTATTTCCGGCTGGACCATCAGGGCCGGTTGCTGATGGGCGGGCGCGGCCCGTTCCGTGAACCCAAGGGGCCGCAAGACTGGGCGCACTTGGAACGCGTGATGCTGAAGCTGTTCCCGCAGGTGGCGGGTACGCCGTTCGAGTACCGCTGGTGCGGGCGCGTCGCCGTTACTCGCGACTACCTCCCGCATCTGCACGAGCCGCAACCGGGCTTGCTGGTGGACATCGGTTGCCAGGGCCGCGGGGTGGGGCTGCAGACCAGCATGGGCCGCGCCATGGCCCAGTACGTAGCGACGGGCGATGCCAGCGCGCTGCCTCTGCCCTTGTCGCCGGTTGTGCCGTTTCCGATGTACGGCCTGCGGCGGCTCTACGTCAATGCGGTGGTGACCTGGTATCGCATGACGGATGGCGGCGTCTGACTGTTGCGGCCCTTGTTGCCCATGAAATGAAAAACCCCGGAACCAGTCCGGGGTTTCTCGTTTCAGCCGGGTAGGGCGGCCGTTCAGTCGCCCAGCTTGGCGCGCTGTTCACGCACCTTCTGCAGGGTTTCGCCGAACTGCGCCATGCGCGCCTTCTCCTGTTCGACGACCGCGGCCGGGGCGCGTTCGACGAAGCTGGCGTTCGACAGCTTGCCGTTGGCCTTGGCGATTTCGCCTTCCAGGCGCGCAATCTCCTTGTCCAGGCGAATGCGCTCGGCGGCCACGTCGATCTCGACGTGCAGCATCAAACGGCTGGCGCCCACGACCTGGACTGGCGCGCCGGCGTCCGGCAGGGTGTCCAGCACGTCGACCTGGCTCAGCTTGGCCAGCGCGGCCAGGTAGGGCGCGTTGCGCGTGAGCGTGGGCGCGTCGCCCTGGGCGCACAACGGCACCTTCTGGGCGGGCGACAGGTTCATTTCGCCGCGCAGGGCGCGCACGGCTTCGACCTGGGCCTTGAGCTCGGCCACGTCGGCCTCGGCGGCGGCATCCACCGCGGCCGGGTTGGCTTGCGGGTAAGGCTGCACGCTGACGCTGTCGGCGACGCCTTCCTTGCGCTTGCCGGCCACCACCGACACCTTCTGCCAGAGTTCTTCCGTGATGAACGGAATGATCGGGTGAGCCAGGCGCAACACGCATTCCAGCACGCGGATCAGCGTACGGCGCGTGCCCAGCTGCTGGGCGGGCGTGCCGGTCTGGATCTGCACCTTGGCCAGTTCCAGGTACCAGTCGCAGTATTCGTCCCAGACAAAGCGGTACAGCGCGTTGGCGATGTTGTCGAAGCGGTAGTCGGCAAAGCCGCGCGCCACATCGGCTTCCAGCGTCTGCATCTGGCTGATGATCCAGCGATCCACGAACGAAGTCTCGCCTGCGTCCGTGCCCGCCAGGTCATGGCCTTCGGTATTCATCAGCACGAAGCGCGTGGCGTTCCACAGCTTGTTGCAGAAGTTGCGGTAGCCCTCGCAACGCTTCAGGTCGAAGTTGATGTTGCGGCCCAGCGTGGCGTAGGCGGCCATCGTGAAACGCAGCGCGTCGGTGCCGAAGGCGGGGATGCCGTCCGGATACTGACGGCGCGTCGCCTTTTCGATGGCGCCGGCCTGCTTGGGATTCATCAGGCCGTAGGTGCGCTTGGCGACCAGGCCGTCCAGATCGATGCCGTCGATCAGGTCGACCGGGTCCAGCGTGTTGCCCTTGGACTTGCTCATCTTCTGGCCATCCGCGTCGCGGATCAGGCCGTGCACGTAGACGTGCTTGAACGGGATCTGGCCGGTCAGGTGCGTGGTCAGCATGACCATGCGGGCGACCCAGAAGAAGATGATGTCAAAGCCCGTGACCAGCACGCTGGAGGGCAGGTAGCGTTGCAGGTCCGGCGTGTTTTCCGGCCAGCCCAGCGTCGTGAAGGGCACGAGGCCCGACGAGAACCAGGTGTCCAGCACGTCCGGGTCGCGCTTGAGGTCGCCCGTCACGCCGGCGGCGCGCGCCTGTTCGATGGCGCCAGCTTCGTCGTGCGCCACGAAGACCTGGCCGTCTTCCGAGTACCAGGCCGGGATCTGATGGCCCCACCACAGTTGACGCGAGATGCACCAGTCCTGGATGTTGTTCAGCCACTGGTTGTAGATGGTGGTCCAGTTGTCCGGGTAGAACTTGATGCGGCCGTCGGCCACCACGTCCAGCGCCACTTCGGTGATGCTCTTGCCCGGATTCAGCGTGCCTTCCGGGGCCGGCTTGCTCATGGCCACGAACCACTGGTCCGTCAGCATGGGCTCCAGCACGACGCCGGTGCGGTCGCCCTTGGGCTGCATCATCTTGTGCGGTTCGATCTTGACCAGATAGCCTTCGGCATCCAGTTGGGCGACGACCGCCTTGCGGGCCTCGTAGCGCTCCAGGCCCTGGAACTGCTTGGGGCCGTTTTCGTTGATGTGCGCATCCAGCGTGAAGATCACGATCAGCGGCAGATCATGGCGCATCGCGCAGGCGTAGTCGTTGAAATCGTGTGCGCCGGTGATCTTGACGCAACCCGTGCCGAATTCGGGGTCGACGAAATCGTCCGCGATGATCGGGATGTTGCGGTCGCACAGCGGCAGTTCGACTTCCTTGCCGATCAGGTGCTGGTAGCGCGGATCGTCGGGGTGCACGCACAGGGCGCCGTCGGCCAGCATCGTTTCCGGTCGGGTCGTGGCGATCGTCATGCCGCGCAGCGTGACGGTCTGGCCGTCCTTGTCGACGATGGTCTGCGGCCCGTCGACGAAGGGGTAGAGGATGTGCCACATGTGGCCATCGGTCTCTTCGGACTGGACTTCCAGGTCGGACACGGCGGTCAGCAGTTTGGGATCCCAGTTGACCAGGCGCTTGCCGCGGTAGATCAGTCCCTGTTTATGCAGGCGCACGAAGGTTTCCACCACGCCGCGCGACATGCGGTCGTCCATGGTGAAGTATTCGCGGGGCCAGTCGGCCGAGGCGCCCAGGCGGCGCACCTGCTCGGTGATGGCGTTGCCCGACTTTTCCTTCCATTCCCAGACTTTTTCCACGAATTTTTCGCGGCCGAGGTCGTGGCGGGAAACCTTCTGGGCATCCAGCTGTCTTTCAACAACGATCTGGGTGGCGATGCCGGCGTGGTCGGTGCCGGGGATGAATACGGTGTCGTCGCCCGCCATGCGGCGGTAGCGCACCAGCCCGTCCATGATGGTCTGGTTGAACGCGTGGCCCATGTGGAGGGTGCCCGTCACGTTGGGCGGCGGGAACTGGATCACATAGGGCTGGCTTTCCGTCCCCGTTTTTACATGCTGGCCCGCCGTGAAGTAGCCGCGCTTGTCCCACTCGGCGTACCAGCGGGATTCCAGTTCGGAAGGTTCGAAGCTCTTGGAGAGTTCCGGGGTGTCGCTCGCGGGATTCGCGGCGTTCGGGGGAGCGGCTTGAGTCATTACAGGGTTCCGGCAAACAGGGCGCCCGGGGTAGGGATACGGGCAGCAAACCGCTCATTTTAAGATGTAATGCGGTCTTCTCAGCGTGTTAGAATACCGGGTTACTGTAAACCTTTTAGAAGTCCCTGAATTCATTAAGGATTCCTTCGGAAATGCGCACGGAAAAGTGCACGTTTCAGAAATCCGAAGCAGAATTGAGGGCGCGTCCGATCGGTAGGCAGTGTCGAATCCCTGCCTTGGCCATGTGGTTCAGGACGGCCCGGAGCGTTCAACAGAACTGTTCAAACAACCCGGACCGCCTGTGCGCCAGCGCGCGATGACACTTCAAGGGTGACACCGACAAGTGCAGAGCCACGCCAGGCAATTCATCAGAAACCAGTCAGAAATCAGCTTTCGGAGTTCTTATGTCCATCCAACGCACCCTCTCGATCATCAAGCCCGACGCCGTCGCCAAGAACGTCATCGGCCAGATCGTCGGCCGCTTCGAGCAAGCCGGCCTGAAGGTCATCGCCGCCCGCCTGGCCCAACTGTCGCGCGCCGACGCCGAGCGTTTCTACGCTGTGCACTCGGAACGCCCCTTCTTCAAGGACCTGGTCGATTTCATGATCTCGGGCCCGGTCTTCGTGCAAGTGCTGGAAGGTGAAGACGCCATCCTGAAGAACCGCGACCTGATGGGCGCCACGGACCCGAAGAAGGCTGCTCCCGGCACCATCCGCGCCGACTTCGCCGACAGCATCGACGCCAACGCCGTTCACGGCTCCGACGCTCCGGAAACGGCTGCTGTCGAAATCGCTTTCTTCTTCCCCGAAATCAACATCCACAGCCGTTGATTTTCGCGAAAGCACTGTTTTAGTTTTTTAGCGTTACCCAGGTCATGGAATCCGTCGAACGAATCAATTTGCTGGGGCTGGATGGCTCCGCCCTGTCCGAACTTGTCGGGCAGTGGGGCGGCAAGCCTTTTCGCGCCCGTCAGCTGCAACGCTGGATGCACCAGCGTGGCGCCGATTCGTTCGACGCCATGACCGATCTGGCCCGCGAATTCCGCGGCCAGCTCGCATCGCATTGCCGCATCGAAGCCTTGCCCGTCAATATCGAGCAACGCTCGACCGACGGCACGCGCAAGTGGCTGTTCGATGTGGGCCAAGGCAATGCCATCGAAACCGTCTTCATCCCCGAAGACGATCGCGGCACCCTCTGCATTTCCAGCCAAGCCGGCTGCGTGGTGAACTGCCGCTTTTGCTCGACCGGGCATCAGGGCTTCAACCGCAACCTGAAAACCAGCGAAATCATCGGTCAGCTGTGGTGGGCCAAGCGCGTGCTGGAAGCCGACATCGGCACCGCCCGCCTGGAAAGCGCCAAGGCCACCGAAGATACGCGCGTCATCAGCAACGTGGTCATGATGGGCATGGGCGAACCCCTGCTCAACTACGACCAGGTCCTGCCGGCGCTGCGCCTGATGCTGGACGACAACGCCTATGGCTTGTCGCGCCGCCGCGTCACGGTATCCACCTCGGGCGTCGTCCCCATGATGGACCGCCTGTCGCAGGACTGTCCGGTGGCACTCGCCGTCTCGCTGCATGCGCCCAACGATGCGCTGCGCGACGAGCTGGTGCCGCTGAACAAAAAGTACCCGCTGAAAGAGTTGCTGGCGGCTTGCGAACGCTATCTGGCGTTTGCCCCGCGCGACTTCATCACGTTTGAATATTGCATGCTGGACGGCATCAACGATACCGACCAGCATGCCAAGGAACTGATCCAAATTGCACGCCAGCTGCGCTGCAAGCTCAATCTGATTCCGTTCAACCCCTTCCCCGAGTCGGGCCTGAAACGTTCCAACTCGGCGCGCGTCAAGGTGTTCGCGCAGCGCCTGATGGACGCGGGCATCATCACGACCGTGCGCAAGACCCGGGGCGACGACATCGATGCAGCTTGTGGTCAACTGGCCGGAGAAGTGCGGGATCGCACTCGGATTACCGAGCGCAATGCCGCACAGCGCCAGACCATACCAATTAAACAGGTGCATGCATGACGCAGGATTTCGCTTCTGCAGTTTCTGAAACGCCCGCAAGCGCTGCGGGCAACGTGGGCTCGGCATTGCGCACGCTGCGCCAGTCCAAAGGCTGGTCGCTCGACGAAGTGTCCAGTCGCATCAAGTTTTCCACGAAGCAGATCGAAGCCCTTGAAAACGAAGCGTGGGCGGACCTGCCCACGGGCGTTTCCCTGCGCGGCCTGGTCCGCAACTACGCGCGCCTGCTGGGCGCCGATTCGCAAGCCATCGTCGATTCGCTGGACCCCAAGGCCCGCGTCACCGGTCCGGTGAAGCTGAGCCCGGGCGCCCTGCATTCGGCGCATTCCATCCCCCAGTCCAGCGCCGATGACGACCGTTCGTCTTCGACCTCCTGGGGATGGCTCATCGCCATCGTGCTGGTGCTGGCCGCCGGCGTGGCGTATGCCTTCTGGCAAGGCTGGTTGCCGCAGCAATGGCTGCCGTTCGACTGGCTGCAGAAGCCGACCAAGTAACCCGGTTCCACCGATGCAAGATTCTTCTTTGCCTTGCCAGGATGCGCCGCCTCCCGCCGTGGGGGCCGCGATGCGCCGCGCCACGCGTTCGGTGGCAGTGAAGTGGGGCGATCGCGTTGTGATGGTGGGCGGCGACGCCCCGGTCGTGGTGCAGTCCATGACCAACACCGACACCGCCGACGCCATCGCCACGGCGATCCAGGTCAAAGAGCTGGCGCTGGCCGGCTCTGAACTGGTGCGGATCACGGTGAATACGCCCGAGGCGGCCCGCGAAGTGGTCGCCATCCGCGAACAGCTCGACCGCATGGGCGTGAATGTGCCGCTGGTGGGTGACTTTCACTACAACGGCCACAAGCTGCTGACGCAGTTTCCCGAGTGCGCGCAGGCGCTGTCCAAATACCGGATCAACCCCGGCAACATGGGCGGCGGCAAGCGGCGCGACGACAATTTCGCGCAGATGATCGAAGTGGCCTGCCGCTACGACAAGCCCGTGCGCATCGGCGTGAACTGGGGCAGCCTGGATCACGAACTGATGGCGCGCAAGATGGACGAAAACAGTCGTCGCGCACAGCCCTGGGAGGCCCAGGCCGTGATGCGCGACGCGCTGGTCGTGTCTGCCATCACCAACGCGCAACGCGCGGAAGAGCTCGGCCTGCGGCGCGACGCCATCATCCTGTCGTGCAAGGTCAGCCACGTCCAGGACCTGATCGCGGTCTACCGCGACCTGTCCGCCCGTTGCGACTACCCCCTGCACCTGGGGCTGACCGAAGCCGGCATGGGCAGCAAGGGCATCGTGGCGTCTACCGCCGCGCTGGCCGTGCTGCTGCAGCAGGGTATCGGCGACACGATCCGCATTTCGCTCACGCCGGAACCTGGCGGCGATCGCAGCCGCGAAGCCGTCGTGGCGCAGGAAATCCTGCAGACGATGGGTCTGCGTGCGTTCACGCCAATGGTCGTGGCATGCCCCGGTTGCGGCCGCACCAGCAGCACGTTCTTCCAGGAACTGGCTGATAGCATCCAGTCCTATCTGCGCCGTCAGATGCCGGTCTGGAAGGCGCAATATCCGGGCGTCGAAAGCATGAACGTCGCGGTCATGGGCTGTGTGGTCAATGGGCCGGGCGAAAGCCGTCATGCCGATATCGGAATCAGTCTGCCGGGAACGGGCGAAGTGCCCGCGGCGCCGGTATTCGTGGACGGGGAACGCACGGTCACGCTCAAAGGCGACCATATCGCCGAAGAGTTCCAGGCCATCGTCGAAGACTACGTGGCGCGCCGTTACGGCGCGCTCGCCTCTCATTAAAAGAAAGGGTGTAGCCGCGGACGCGCCGGCAGGCGCGTGATGCGGCATGATCAAGATGACTCAAGCTTTCCAGAAAGTGGCCGCCATACGCGGCATGAATGACGTGTTGCCCGGGCCGAGCGCCCGCTGGGAACAGTTCGAGGAAATCGTGCGCGGCTGGCTGCGCGGCTATGGCTATCGCAACGTGCGTACGCCCGTGCTTGAGCATACGCGCCTGTTTACGCGCGGCATCGGCGAAGTCACCGACATCGTCGAAAAAGAGATGTACACCTTCACCGACGCATTGAACGGCGAATCGCTGACGATGCGTCCCGAGATGACGGCCGGCATCGTGCGCGCCTCGATCGAGCACAACATGCTCTACGACCGCCCGCAACGCGTCTACTCGATCGGCCCCGTCTTTCGCCACGAGCGCCCGCAGCGCGGCCGCTACCGCCAGTTCCATCAGATCGACGTCGAGGCCCTGGGCTTTGCCGGGCCTGACGTGGACGCCGAACTGATCGTCATGCTGGCCCGTCTGTGGAAGCTGCTGGGCCTGAAGGATGTGCGCCTGGAGCTGAACTCCCTGGGTCAGCCCGCCGAGCGCGCCGCGCACCGCGCCGCCTTGATCGAGCACCTGGAAAAGCATCGCGACATCCTGGATGAAGACGGCCAGCGTCGCCTGTACACCAACCCGCTGCGCGTGTTGGACACCAAGAACCCCGCCATGCAGGAAATGGCCAACAGCGCGCCGCGCCTGTTCGACTTCCTGGGCGAAGAGTCCCGCGCACACTTCGATGGCGTGTGCCAGCGCCTGACGGACGCGGGCATCGAATACAGCCTGAACCCGCGCCTGGTGCGCGGCCTTGACTACTACAACCTGACGGTTTTCGAGTGGGTCACCGACCGCCTGGGCTCCCAGGGCACGGTCTGCGGCGGCGGCCGCTACGACGGCCTGGTCGAACTGCTGGGCGGCAAGCACGCGCCCGCGGTCGGCTTCGCAATCGGCATGGAACGTCTGCTGGACCTCTGGGAGCAGAGCGTGCAGCTGGAGGCGCCGGCGGAATGCGAAGTCTACGTCGTGCATCAGGGCGAAGAAGCCCAGCGCCTGGCAGCCCGGGTTGGCGAAGACCTGCGTGATGCCGGCCTGTCGGTCGTCGTGCATGCCGGTTCGGCCGGTTTCAAGTCCCAATTCAAGCGCGCGGATGCCAGCGGCGCCAAGGTTGCGGTTATTCTTGGCGCCGATGAAGTTGCGTCGCAGACCGCCAGCGTCAAATATTTGCGTGCGGACGCCCAGGGCGACGCGGCTCAGCAGCAGGTCCCGCTGAAGGATCTGGCTGCGGTACTGAACAACAAGGGTTAAGGCATGGCATACGATCTCGAAGAACAGGAAAAACTGGACGCAATCAAGGCGTGGTGGGCCCGTTACGGGACGCTGGTTGTCACGCTGTTTGCCGTCGTCGCGCTGTCCTGGGGCGGTTGGTGGGGCTGGAAGGCCTACGAATCGCACCGTGCCAATCAGGCCATGGGCTACTTCGAAGCGCTGGAAGACGCGGCCCGCCTAGGTGGCGCCGATTCCGCCGTGCGCATCAAGACCGCTGCCGCCACGCTGCGCGACCAATACCCGGCCACCGGCTACGCCGCCCGCGGCGCGCTGGTTGCGGCGCAGGCCCTGCAGGCTCAGAAGGACGAGGCCGGTGCTCGTGAACAGCTGGAATGGCTGGCCGCGCAAGGCAAGAACCCGGCCATGCAAGCCGTGGCGCGCCTGCGCCTGGCCGGCATGCTGCTGGATCAGAAGCAATACGACCCGGCGCTTGCACAACTGAACAATCCGCCGGCCGCCTTTGCCGCCTTGTTCGCGGACCGCCGTGGCGATATCCTCGCTGCGCAAGGCAAGCGCGATGAAGCGCGTGCGGCATGGCAGAGCGCCATTGATGGCCTGGGTACGGCGAATCCGATGACCCAGGTTGTGCAACTGAAATTGGATGCCTTGAGCGGAGCGTGACTGTAATGCGTAAATTTGCACCTGGTCGTACGTGGCGTGGCGCCGTTTGCCTGGCAAGCTTGCTTGCGCTGGGCGGATGCGGCTTGTTTTCGCACGATGACGGCCGTTACGATCCCGCACCGCTGACCGAGTACAAGGCCGGCATGTCCGTCCACCAAGTCTGGTCGACGTCGATCGGCAGCGGTTCGGGCCTGGGCTTCGCGCCCACGGTCCTGGGCAGCGCCGTCTACGCTGCTACGCCGGATGGCTCGGTGGGCAAGTTCGACCTTCAAAGCGGCCGTCCCCTGTGGAAGGCCAAGACCGACGGCAAGCTGTCGGCCGGCGCCGGCAGCGACGGCACCACCACCGCGGTTGCTTCGCCCGACGGCGACGTGATTGCCTTCGACGACAGCGGCAAGGTGAAGTGGAAGGTCCGCGCCACCAGCGATGTCACGATTCCGCCGGTGGTGGGTTATGGCATCGTGGTGGTCCGCAGCGGCGACTACCGCATCCAGGCGTTCGACGCCAACAGCGGCGAGCGCGTCTGGAACGTGCAGCGCCCGGGCCCCTCGCTGGCATTGCGCAGCGTGTCGCAGATGGTGCTGGCCGAAGGCTTGGTCATCACCGGCCTGCCAGGCGGCAAGCTGATGGCGATCGCCTCCGACAGCGGCAACGTGCAATGGGAAGGCACCGTGGCGACGCCCAAGGGCGCCAGCGACCTCGAGCGCCTGACCGACGTCGTCGGCGCCCCGCGCATCGCGGGTAATCTCCTTTGCGCGGTCGCCTATCAAGGGCGTATCGTCTGCTTTGACGTCACGGCCGGCGGCCGTCCGTTGTGGGCCAAGGACTTCTCCAGCGTCAGCGGCGTTTCGCTGGACGAGCGCTTCGCCTATGCGGCGGACCAGAACAGCGTCGTCAGCGCGTTTGCGCTGGATAATGGCGGCAATGTCTGGAAGCAGGCAGCGCTGAAGAACCGCCAAGTGACTGCACCGGCTATGCTGGGCGGTGCGCTTGCAGTTGGCGACCTGGAAGGCTATCTGCACTTCCTGTCGCGTAGTGATGGCAGCCTGATGGCGCGGCTGTCCGTGGGTGGAGGCGCCGTCGTTTCGCCGCCGCAAACCACCCCCCAAGGTGTGCTGGTCCAGACGGGCAATGGCAATCTCGTCATGATCGGCGCCAACTAAAACCTATAGAACAAAGCCTTACACCGTGTCTTTCAAGCCTGTCGTTGCCCTGGTCGGTCGCCCCAATGTGGGGAAGTCGACCCTTTTCAACCGCCTGACGCGATCGCGCGCCGCGTTGGTGGCCGATTTTTCCGGCCTGACCCGCGATCGCCATTACGGTGAGGGCAGGGTAGGCGAGATCCCGTTCATCGCTATCGATACCGGCGGTTTCGAACCGGTCGCCAAAGACGGCATCCTGCTGGAGATGGCGCGCCAGACCCGGCAGGCCATCGCCGAGGCGGACGTGGTGGTGTTCCTGGTCGATGCCCGCGCCGGCATCAATGCGCACGACCACGAAATCGCGCAGTTGCTGCGCAAGTCCGGCCAGCAGCGCGTGCTGTTGGCGGTGAACAAGGCGGAAGGCATGGGCCTGGGCCCGGCCATCTCCGAGTTCCACGAGCTTGGATTGGGCCAGCCCTATCCGATTTCGGCGGCGCACGGCGACGGCATCGTCGACCTGATCGAACTGGCGCTGAAAGACCTGGCCGAACCGCCTGTCGAAGAAGAAGTCTTCGAGGAAGGCGATCACGATCACCGCATCAAGCTGGCGATCGTGGGCCGTCCGAACGTCGGCAAATCGACCCTCATCAATACCTTGATGGGCGAAGAGCGCGTGATCGCGTTCGACTTGCCGGGCACCACGCGCGACGCCATCGAGATCGATTTCGACCGTGACGGCCGCCGCTACACGCTGATCGACACGGCCGGCCTGCGCAAGCGCGGCAAGGTGTTCGAGGCCGTGGAAAAATTCTCCGTCATCAAGACGCTGCAGGCCATCGAGGCCAGCAACGTCGTGCTGCTGATGCTGGATGCGCACACCGAGATTTCCGAGCAGGATGCCCACATCGCGGGCTTCGTGCTGGAAACCGGCCGCGCGGTCGTGGTGGCCATCAACAAGTGGGATGGCCTGGACGGCGAGGAAAAGGAACGCATCGAACGCGAATTCCAGCGCAAGCTGCGTTTCCTGTCGTTCGCGCGCATGCACACCATTTCGGCCTTGCGCGGGCAGGGCATCAAGCCGCTCTTGAAGTCCATCAATTCGGCGCATGCCGCCGCGTTCGCCAAGCTGTCCACGCCCAAACTGACGCGTGAACTGCAGGCCGCCATCGAGCAGCAGCAGCCGCCCCGCAAGGGCATCTTCCGTCCCAAGATGCGCTATGCGCACCAGGGCGGTCAGAACCCGCCGCTGGTCGTCATCCACGGCAATGCGCTGGACGCCATCCCGGATTCGTATCGCCGGTACCTGGAAACGCGTTTCCGCAATGCGTTCGATCTGGCCGGTACGCCTTTGCGCATCGAATTCAAGTCTTCGCACAACCCCTACGCGCAGGAAAGCTGATCCATGAGCCGTTTCTGGAGTCCCGTGGTCGGGACGCTCAGTCCGTATGTCCCGGGCGAGCAGCCCAAGCTTCAGAACCTGATCAAGCTGAATACCAACGAGCATCCTTACGGGCCGTCGCCCAAGGTGCTCGATGCCATTCGCGCAGCCTGCGATGACACGCTCAAGCTGTACCCGGACCCGTCGTCCGACCGCCTTCGCCAGGCGATCGCGTCGACACTGGGCGCGCAGCCGGGCCAGGTGTTCGTGGGCAACGGCTCCGACGAGGTGCTGGCGCACGTGTTCCTGGCGTTGCTCAAGCACGAGCGTCCGCTGCGCTTTCCAGACATCACCTACAGTTTCTACCCGGTCTACTGCGGCCTGTACGGTATCGAATACGAAACCGTGCCGCTGACGGCGGATTTCCGCATTGACGTGGAAGACTACCTGCCGGGTGCCCGCGGGCAGGCCGGCGCCATCATTTTCCCGAACCCCAATGCCCCCACGGGCCGCGCACTCAGCCTGGCCGAGGTCGAGCGCATCGTCGCGGGCAACCCCGACGCCGTCGTCGTAGTCGACGAGGCCTATGTGGATTTCGGCGGTGAATCGGCCGTGGGCCTGGTCGCGCGCTATGACAACTTGCTGGTCGTGCAGACCTTGTCCAAGTCGCGTTCGCTGGCCGGGCTGCGCGTAGGCTTCGCCGTGGGCAGCGCCGAGCTCATCGATGGGCTCGACCGCGTAAAGAACAGTTTCAACTCCTACCCCATTGATCGCCTGGCATCGGCCGGCGCAGTGGCGGCATTGGAAGATACAGAGTACTTTGAGAAGACTCGCCAAGCCGTGATCGAAACCCGGTCGCGGATGACGGCGGGCCTGGAGTCGCTGGGTTTTGAAGTGCTGCCGTCGGCTGCGAATTTCGTGTTCGCGCGGCACCCCTCCAAAGACGCTTCGGGTCTGGCCGCCGCCTTGCGCGAGCGCAGCATCATCGTGCGCCATTTCCGTCATGCGCGCATCGATCAGTTTCTCCGCATTACCGTGGGCACGGACGAGCAGGTAGACCTGCTTCTGAAGGGGCTCGCGGAGGTCCTGCAAGCGTGATCGTCAGGGGCTTTTCAGCTTGAAAACTCTGGTGTCACTTTTGCCTCCTGGCCAAGTAGCACGGGCCGGGAAAACCCTGTAGAGTACGTATTTCGGTGTGCTCCACCAGTACAAAAAAGCACATCATCACTCAATAACAAACAAATGGAGCCTGGCCAATGAGCAATAAAGGGCAAACTCTGCAAGATCCGTTCCTGAACACGCTGCGCAAGGATCATGTGCCCGTGTCGATTTACTTGGTGAACGGTATCAAGCTTCAAGGGCAAATCGAATCTTTTGACCAGTACGTGGTGCTGTTGCGCAATACGGTTACGCAAATGGTCTACAAGCATGCCATTTCCACCGTCGTTCCCGCCCGCGCCGTGAATTTCCAGGTGGAAGTCCCTGCTGAGTAATCTCGCTCCAGCTGTACCTTTTTTTGCCCGCCAGACGGATGACGTCGGCGGGCATTTTCGCTTTGGCTCCAATATGGTGCATGTATGCGCGCTCTGATTATCAGCGTGGATCTGGGTGACCCGGACTTCACGGCCCATGCCGAGGAATTTGCGATGCTGGCCAAGGGCGCGGGCGCGGAAGTCGTCGGCACCTTGACCGCCCGGCGCGACCGGCCCGACGCCAAGTTCTTCATCGGTTCTGGCAAGGCGGACGAGGGTGTCGCGATGTCGCAGGCGCTTCTCGCCGACATCGTCCTGTTCGATCAGCCCTTGTCGCCCGCCCAGCAACGCAACCTGGAACGCGTTTTCAATTTACGCGTGGTGGACCGCGTTGCCCTCATTCTGGACATCTTCGCCCTGCGCGCAAAGAGCCACGAAGGCAAGCTGCAGGTCGAGCTGGCGCAGTTGCAGCATTTGTCCACGCGCCTGACGCGCATGTGGAGCCACTTGGAGCGTCAGCGTGGCGGTATCGGGATGCGCGGCCCCGGCGAATCCCAGCTTGAAATGGACCGCCGCATGATCGGCGCCAAGGTCAAGACGCTGCGCGAGCGGCTGGATCGCGTTGAACGCCAGCGCGTGACCCAGCGCCGCGCGCGGGCACGAGGCGGCGCGCTGTCCGTGTCGCTCGTGGGTTACACCAACGCCGGCAAGTCCACGTTATTCAATGCGCTGACGCGCGCGGATACCTACGCGGCGGATCAACTGTTCGCCACCCTGGATACGACCACGCGGCGCATCTGGATCGAGGGCGCCGGGAACGTTGTGATATCGGATACGGTCGGATTCATCCGCGACCTGCCTCATGACCTGATCGCCGCATTTCGCGCGACGCTGGAAGAGACGGTGCACGCGGATCTATTGCTGCACGTAGTCGACGCGGCCAGTCCGCAGCGCGACGAGCAGATTTTCGAAGTCAACAAGGTTCTCGCTGAAATCGGCGCCTCCACCGTTCCGACCATTCTGGTATACAACAAGATTGACCGGGCTGGTTTGGAACCCCGGGTGGAGCGCGATGCACATGGTACGATTGCGCGAGTATTTGTAAGCGCCACCGAGCGCGCCGGTCTGGATGCGTTGCGCGGGGCAATTGCGGAGACCGGACAGATTGTGGGAAACAATGCCGCGAATTATCAAACTCTTCAATCTGAATGACCCCGGTTGGGGTCGTGGGAACAACAATGGCTCCGAGCCGCCGCCGAAGCGGCCTCAAGGCAATGGAGACGGCCCTCCCGACCTGGACGAGGTCTGGCGCGATTTCAATAATCGCATCGGATCCCTGTTCGGTCGCAAGGGCGGTGGCGGTGGCAACAACCGTCCCGGCAACCGTGGCGGCATGACGCCGCCTTCACCGCGTGGTGCGCGCATCGGCCTGGGCGTCATTGCCCTGGTGGCGGTGGGCATCTGGGCGGCTAGCGGCTTCTACATCGTGCAAGAAGGCCAGGTCGCGGTTGTGACCCAGTTCGGCAAATACAAGAGCACGTCGCAGGCCGGTTTCCAATGGCGCCTGCCGTATCCCATTCAAAGCCAGGAAATCGTCAACGTGTCGCAATTGCGTACGTTCGAAGTCGGTTTCCGTGGCGGTTCGCGCAACAAGGTGCTGCCTGAATCGCTGATGCTCACGACGGACGAGAACATCGTCGATATGCAGTTCGTCGTCCAGTATCGCCTGCGCGCCGATGGTGCGCCGGACTACCTCTTCATGACGCGCGACCCGGACGAATCCGTCCGCCAGGCCTCCGAAACGGCCATGCGCGAAGTCGTGGGCAAGCAGTCGATGGACTTCGTGCTGTACGAAGGTCGTACGATGGTTGCCACGCAAGTGCAGGCGCTGATGCAGCAGATCCTGGACCGCTACCAAAGCGGCGTCCAGGTCAGCACGGTCGCCATCCAGAACGTGCAGCCGCCCGAGCAGGTGCAAGCCGCCTTCGACGACGCCGTCAAGGCCGGTCAGGACCGCGAGCGCCAGATCAACGAAGGCCAGGCTTACGCCAACCAGGTCGTGCCGCTGGCAAGTGGCCAGGCTTCGCGTATGACCGAGCAGGCCGAAGGCTACAAGGCCAAGGTCGTTGGCGACGCCCAGGGTAATACTTCGCGCTTCACCAGCATCCTGGGTGAATACGAAAAGTCGCCGCAGGTCATGCGCCAGCGCATGTATCTGGAGAGCATGCAGGACATCTTCACGCGCGCCAGCAAGGTCATGGTCGACACCAAGAGCAACAACAACATGTTGTACCTGCCCTTGGACAAGATCATGCATCTGGCCGCCCAGGACGGCAGCAAGTCCAGTGTCGGCAATCCGGGTTCGCCTGCGTTGATCAGTCCGCCGGTTCAGCCGCCGTTGCGTAGCGGCGCGGTCCCGGTGCCCCAGTCTTCCGGCAGCAGCAATAGCAACACGCTGCCCCGCGACCGTACGTCGCGCTAACCCGGAGGAGTCCTGATCATGCAACGTTTTATGCCCATCCTGGTCGGCCTGCTCATTGTGCTGGCCGCCCTGTCTTCCTGCGTCTTCGTCGTGCGCGAGCGCGACTACGCCCTGGTGTTCTCGCTGGGTGAAGTGCGCAAGACCATCAGTGAACCTGGCCTGTATTTCAAGGCCCCGCCGCCGTTCCAGAACGTCGTCACGCTCGACAAGCGCATCCTGACCATCGAAACCAACGAAGCCGAACGCATCCAGACTTCTGAAAAGAAGAACCTGCTGATCGATTCCTACGTCAAGTGGCGTATTGCGGATCCCCGCCAATACTACGTCTCGACGGGCGGCAACGAGCGCGTGGCGCAAGAGCGCCTGCAAGCGCTCATCCGCGACGCGCTGAACGCATCGGTCAACGTGCGCACGGTGCGCGACGTGGTCTCGACCGAACGCGACAAGATCATGGCCGAGATCCTGACCAACGTGGCCAAGCGCGCCGAGCCCCTGGGCGTGCAGATCGTCGACGTGCGTCTGCGCCGTATCGAATTCGCGCCGGAAATTTCGGAATCGGTGTACCGCCGCATGGAAGCGGAGCGCACGCGCGTCGCCAACGAGCTGCGTTCCATCGGCGCCGCCGAAGGCGAGAAGATCCGCGCTGAGGCCGACCGCCAACGTGAAGTCATTGTGGCTCAGGCGTATGCCAAGGCCCAGGGCATCATGGGTGAGGGCGATGCCGCCGCGGCATCGATCTACGCGCAGGCCTACGGCAAGAACCCGCAGTTCTACACGTACTACAAGAGCCTGGAAGCCTACCGCGCTTCGTTCTCGAAGCCGGGCGACGTGCTGGTGGTCGACCCCAGCTCCAGCTTCTTCCAGTTCATGAAGGACCCGGCCGGCGCAGCTCTGGCGCCGGTTACCGTGCCGGCCAAGTAAGGCGGCGCATGTAGCGGAACGAAAAGCCCCTTGGAAATCCAAGGGGCTTTTTACTGGTGCGAAGTGCAGCGGTTCCAGGTGCGCCGGCAATTGGGGGACAGCTCTGTTTGCCCGTAATCCCGGCTGGCGCTGCCCGCTGACTCATGTACAATACCGCGTAAGCTAGAAAACATTCCGCAGCGGCTGAGCGGGCTTACGCCCCCTCAGCCGCTTTTTCGTTTGGGCGACGCCCACGCATCACTTGGCGTTCATCAGGTAAACATTCATGGGTAACTGGTTGCTGCCCGAGAGCCTTGCCGACGTACTTCCGGCAGAGGCCCGGCGCATCGAGGAACTGCGCCGCGAACTTCTCGATTTGTACCGTACTTACGGCTTCGAGCTGGTCGCGCCGCCCCTGGTCGAATACATTGATTCATTGCTGTCCGGCACCGGAAGCGATCTGGATCTGCGCACGTGCAAGCTGGTCGACCAGCTGACCGGCCGCACGCTGGGCGTGCGGGCGGACATGACTCCTCAGGTCACGCGCATTGATGCGCACTTGTTGAACCGCGCCGGCGTGACCCGCCTGTGCTATTGCGGCAACGTGTTGCACGCGCGTCCGGCGGACCTGCTGTCCAGCCGCGAGCTGTTGCAGATCGGTGCCGAGATCTACGGCCATGCCGGTTTTGAAGCCGATCTGGAAATCATCCAGCTCGTGCTGGAAACGGTAGCGATCGCCGGGGTGCGCAATCCCCGTCTGGACTTGTGCCATTCGGGCGTGGTTCGCGCCATCCTGGAATCGGACCCGGCGGCCGTGGCGGTATCGCAGGAAATCATCCGCTTGCTGCGCGAGAAAGACGTGCCGGGCCTGGGTGAATTGGCCCAGCGCGCGCCGGGCATGCGGGATGAAACGCTGAAGGCGTTGCAGTTGCTGCCGAATCTGTACGGCGGCCCGGAAGTGCTGAAGGCGGCGCGTCGCGATCTGCCGCTGCTGCCGGGTGTCGCTGTGGCGCTGGATGCCTTGCAGGTGGTGGTGGATGCGATGCCGAACGTCGCGTTCAGCGTCGACTTGGCCGATGTGGGAGGCTATGGCTACCACTCCGGCGTGAAGTTCGCGCTGTATGCGGAAGGCTGGCACGACGCACTGGTCAGCGGTGGCCGCTATGACGACGTCAGCCGGGCATTCGGCCGCGCGCGTCCGGCTACCGGTTTCAGTCTGGATTTACGCAAACTGGCGGCAGGTCTGCCGCCAGCGGAACGGGCGCGTGCAGTTCGCGCGCCTTGGGGGCAGGCCCCCGCTCTGACCGAGGCGGTTCGCCGCCTGCGCCGGTCAGGGGAGATTGTCGTTCAGGTATTGCCCGGTCACGAGCAGGATCAGGACGAATTCGTTTGCGATCGCGAGCTGGCGCTGCAAGATGGCGCCTGGACGGTCAGAACGCTGTGACTAACTCCCTCTTGGAAACAAGAGGGCCGCGGGGAGATTTCCGGATTTCCCGAGAAACTCGATATTGATTCGTAACATGAGCAAGAACGTAGTCGTAATCGGCACCCAATGGGGTGACGAGGGCAAAGGCAAGATCGTCGATTGGCTGGCGGAATCCGTCCAAGGCGTGGTCCGCTTCCAGGGCGGTCACAATGCCGGCCATACGCTGTGGATCAATGGCAAGAAGACGATTCTTCGCCTGATCCCGTCCGGCATCATGCATCCCGGCGTCACCTGCTTTATCGGCAACGGCGTCGTGCTGTCCCCGGAAGCCCTGCTCAAGGAAATCGAAGAGCTGGAGGCTGCTGGCCTGGACGTGCGCTCGCGCCTGCAGATTTCCGAAATCTGCCCGCTGATCCTGCCGTACCACGTGGCCATCGACAAGGCGCGCGAAGCGCGCAAGGGCGAAGGCAAGATCGGCACGACCGGTCGTGGCATCGGCCCGGCATACGAGGACAAGGTCGCCCGCCGCGCATTGCGCGTGCAAGACCTGTTCAATCCTTCGCTGTTCGACGAGAAGCTCGCCGAAGTGCTGGATTACCACAACTTCGTGCTGACCAAGTATCTGGGCGCCGAAGCGGTTTCTGCCGACGAAGTGCGTGATCAGGCCATGGCACTGGCTCCCGCCATCGCGCCGATGGTCAAGGATGTGTCCAGCAACCTGTATGCCATGCAGCAGGAAGGCAAGCGCATTCTGTTCGAAGGCGCGCAAGGCGCGTTGCTGGATGTGGACCACGGCACCTATCCCTTCGTCACCAGCAGCAATTGCGTGGCTGGCGCGGCGTCGGCTGGCGCCGGCGTGGGCCCGCAGCAGTTGGATTACGTCCTGGGCATCACCAAGGCTTACACGACCCGCGTCGGTTCGGGCCCGTTCCCGACCGAACTGGTCGACGAGATCGGTACCCGCCTGGCCACCATTGGCAAGGAATTCGGTTCGGTTACCGGCCGCCCGCGTCGTTGCGGCTGGTTCGACGGCGCCGCGCTGAAGCGCTCGGTCCGCCTGAACGGCATTTCCGGCCTGTGCATCACCAAGCTGGATGTGCTGGACGGCCTGGAAACCATCCAGTTGGGCGTCGGCTACCGTGTCAATGGTGAATTCCGTGACGTGCTGCCTTACGGCGCCCACGCGGTCGCCCAGGCGCAGCCGGTGCTGGAAGAGCTGCCGGGCTGGTCGGAATCGACCGTCGGCATCACCGAGTACGACAAGCTGCCCGAAGCCGCTCGTCGCTACCTCGAGCGCGTTGCCGAAGTCTGCGGTGTGCCGATCGACCTCGTGTCGACCGGTCCTGACCGCAATGAAACCATTGTCCTGCGTCACCCCCTGAAGGGCTGACATCGGGTTAATATTCCAAAGGCCGCCGCCGGTCTCATACCGGCGGCGGCCTTTTCGTATCTTTAAGCAGGAGATGCTTGCCTATGAGCACGCCGACCAATGATGACAGCCATCTGTGGGTGACGTGGGACGATTACAACCGCTTGATCGAACGCCTTACCTTGCAGGTGCATCAATCGGGATGGAAGTTCGACAAGATTCTTTGTCTGGCGCGCGGCGGTATGCGCGTCGGTGACGTAATGTCCCGCATTTTCGATGTGCCGCTGGGTATCCTGGCCACGAGCAGCTACCGCGAAGCCGCCGGCACGAAGCAAGGCGACATGGATATCGCCCAGTTCATCACCATTACGCGCGGCACGTTGTCCGGGCGTGTGTTGTTGGTGGACGACATGGTCGATACCGGCAAAACCTTCAGCAAGGTCTATGACCACCTGAAGAGCCAGTTCGCGGACATCACCGAACTGCGCAGTGCCGTGCTGTGGTGGAAAGGGCATTCCCAGGCAACGCCCGACTATTATGTCGAGAAGCTGCCGACGAACCCCTGGATCCACCAGCCGTTCGAAGATTACGACAGCCTGCGTCCGCACCAGCTCGAAGCCTGGATCCGCAAGGGTTCCAAGAGCTGAGCCCGGATGGGATCAGGGGAGGGGTGCCTGGCGCTCTCTGGGTGCCAAGTGTCCCTCCTAGTAGTCAAAATGGTCGTGACCATGCTAGAATCGCTGGTTATCGCTAAACCGAACTTGGCTTGTTACTCTTTGGGTAGTCTTTGGGTAACGGAAACAGCCAGCGGAAATCCGGGAAATGGAAGGCAAGGCCGCGTGCAGCATCTGCAGCGCGCAGCGCATGTGTCCTAGTCCCGGGTTGCGCTCCAAGGTTCCTCGTTTCCGCGGTACTTTCCTTTGTGTTGTGGTTGCGTGCCTGGTGTACCAGTGCATGCCTATAGCGCGAGGGGATGTTTTCGCGGACCTGGATCCTAGGCAGCGTTGCTGGTAAGCAAGCCAGGTTTGTCATCAACTTTTGTTACCCTACAAGCAGGCCAATCACTTTATGCCTATCGTTCGACTGAAGGAAAACGAACCGTTTGAAGCCGCTCTGCGCCGCTTCAAGCGCACCATCGAAAAGACCGGTTTGCTCACCGAGCTGCGTTCGCGCGAGTTCTATGAGAAGCCCACGGCAGAGCGCAAGCGCAAGCACGCCGCCGCTGTGAAGCGCCACTACAAGCGCATCCGTAGCCAACAACTGCCCCCGCGCCTGTATTGATTTTTGATTCCCGAATCTATTGATTCCAGAATCATTCATCCAGGATCTACTCGCCCGAGTCGACGTTGTCGACGTAGTCGGGCGATACGTGCAGTTGCGAAAGGGTGGGGCCAACTTGCTTGGCCTGTGCCCCTTTCATAACGAAAAAAGTCCGTCGTTCACTGTCAGCCCCACCAAGCAGTTCTACCACTGCTTCGGCTGTGGAGCACATGGCAGCGCCATCACTTTCCTGATGGAACATACGGGTACCAGTTTCCCCGAAGCCGTGCGCACGCTCGCGGCTTCGGCGGGAATGACGGTCCCCGAAGAAAATCGCAGTCCACGCCAGCAACAGGAATCCGCGCGCCGCAAAGCCGAGGAATCCCGTCATACGCAGGTGCTGGATGCCGCTCAGGCGCATTATCTGAAGCAGTTGCGCGCGTCGCCCGCAGCGATCCGCTATCTGAAGCAGCGCGGCCTGACTGGCGAAATCGCGGCACATTTTGGGTTGGGGTGGTCGGGTACCGACCGCCACGGCCTGTCGCAAGTTTTTCCCAATTACGACGACCCCACGCTAGTGGAATCCGGGCTGGTCATCGAGTCCGAAGACGGCCGTCGCTACGACCGTTTCCGTGAGCGCGTCATGTTTCCGATCCGCAATGTGCGGGGCAGCCTCATTGGCTTCGGCGGACGCATCATCGGCAAAGGCGAGCCCAAGTACCTGAATTCCCCCGAAACGCCCCTGTTCTCGAAGGGCCATGAGCTCTACGGGTTGTGGGAGGCGCGCCAGTCCATCCGCCAGGAAGGGCAGGTGATCGTGGTCGAAGGCTACATGGACGTCGTCGGCCTAGCGCAGCAAGGCATCGCCAACGCGGTCGCCACGCTGGGTACGGCCACGACGCCCGATCACGTGAAGAAGCTGCTGCGCACAAGCGACAAGGTGATCTTCAGCTTCGACGGCGACGGCGCCGGCCGGCGTGCCGCCTGGCGGGCGTTGCAGGCTTGCCTGCCCGTGCTGCGCGACGATATCGCCATTCGATTCCTGTTCCTGCCGTCCGAGCATGACCCGGACTCGTATGTGCGCGAGTTGGGCGCAGAAGCGTTCCGCGCCTGTCTGGCCGATGCGGTGGCGCTGTCGCGCTTCCTGCTGGACGAGCTGGCGTCGCGGCACAACATGAACGAGGCCGAAGGGCGCGCCAGTTGCCTGCATGAAGCCAAGCCGCTGTTGGCGTCGATTCCCGAGTGTGCGCTGCGCGTGCAGATCGAGCGGGAAATGGCCAAGCTGGTGCAGCTGACCCCTGAAGAAATGGCGCAGATCCTGGCGCAACAGCCAGCCAAGCCGTTCGCGCCGGCCGCGTCGCCCAAGCCGGCGGCAGGCGAATCTGCCGGAGCAACCGGGCCGGATCATGACGGTGGTCACCCCGATATGGGCTATGACTTCGCCGGGCATGATTTTCACGATATTCCCGCCGAAGAGCCGGACTACGCCGACTACGGCCATTTTCCGTCGCAAGGCGGGGGTGAATTCACGGGTGGTGGCGGTGGTCAGCGCGCTGGCGGCAAGCAGGAATGGAAGGGCAAGAGCGACTGGAAAAGCAAGGGCGACTGGAAACCTGGCAAAGGCAACTGGAAAGGGCGTCGCGATAACGACGTCGGAGGCTTCGAAGGCCGCCGGACCATGCCATCGTTGGCCAAGCGCTTGCTTGGGTTGTTGCTGGCGCATCCTGAATTGGTGGACTCCATGGGAGACCAGCAGCTTGAAGTCATCGACCATGGCCCCCATCTAGGATTGGTAAGGGACTTGATCATGCTGGCGCAATCCAGCGGCGCGCGCCATGTGGGCGCATTGCTGGAAGCTGCCGAGCCTGATTCCGACCTGGCCACGGTATTGAAGGGCTTGCGGGCGGATATCCTGTCCCAGGAAGACCTGCCTGACCCCCAGACCGAGTGGGATGATGCTCTGCGGCGTATCGAATTCGACTCAGCCAAGCTGGAGATGGCCAAGTTGGCGGCTGCAGGCTTGTCCACGGATGACGCGCGCAAACGCTATCTGGAACTCTCAAGCCGCATGGCGACGCTGAAAGGTGCCGGGATACGCTAAATGCGCTAAAATCAAAGGTTGTCCGCTTGCCGAGGGGCCATTTATCTTGGCTGTTACGCGGCGGACGGATAGTGGCGGACGGATAGTGACGGACGGATAGTCAGGCCGAAGCAGATGTCCCATTGATGCGTTTTCAGTTGATTGCGGCTTAATTCATGCTGAATATGCTGCTAGTCCTGGCGTGAAATGGGCTAGGCAGTGGGTAGACCATGGATCATGGAATCTATTACCGCCGGCCGAATCTAATCCAGTAGTGATGTTTGAAGATGTGTAGTGCGATTTGACCCGCAGAAATTATCAGGCTGGCGCGTCAAATTTGTTACATAGTTAATTAATATAGCTGATAGCTGAGCGGTGAATCAGGCAGTTCAGCGGCGAGTCGTTTCGCGTAGCGTTAGTGGTCTGGGTGCTGTGTCTACATAAGCTGCTAGGGGCAAGGTCCCCATAAGCAAGCAAAGCCTATTTATAGGCAGACAGCCCCCCCAACGCCCGAAATCCGCCGCGGAATGAGGTCATGCACGTCAAGCGCCCAACGGTATTGCACCGTGATGGCGACTAGCGGGCTCGAAAGAGCTGGCGCTGCGAACAACGCAGCCGCGTGACTTCTGCCAATTCACCAGTTTTACCCGTATTTGCGCCGCGCTGGGCCACCGTCCAGGGCGGCTCTATGCGGTGCAACATGCCCAAACGGGTTGCGACGACCACGGAAGCGACTATGACCAAATCCACCGGCAAATCCTCCTCTGCAATTGATGCGGCTGAAATCAAGGCCCCTGCGGCCAAGCGCGCCGTAAGCATGGCGGCGGAAAAAGCGCCCGCCAAAACGGCGGTGAAGGTCGCCAAGCCCGCTGCCAAAACGGCTGCCAAGAAGGCAACCAAGACGGCTGCGGCTGACAAGCCCGAAAAAGTGACGAAGGCTCGCGCCAAGAAGGCTGAAGACAAGCTCGCCGACTTGGTGGGGGGCAGCGCACGTCCGGCAGTGCCCAGCGGTCGCCGCCCGGGCCGGCCCGCGAAGAATGCGAACAACGATTCAGACGGTTTCGACGACACGATGGACGGCGAAGGCGAAGTCCTGCCCGATCTGAAGCCGCCCAAGCGCGGTGGCAAGCGCGGCAAGGCGGATCCCAAGGATCTGATCGCCCGTGGCCCCGTGACCCCGGAAGAATACGAAGCGCGCCGCAACCGCCTGAAGCAGCTGATCAAGCTGGGCAAGGATCGCGGCTACCTGACGTACGGCGAAATCAACGACCATCTGCCTGACGACCTGGTCGACGCTGAAGCCATCGACGGCATCATCAGCACGTTCAGCGACATGGGTATCGCGGTCTATGACCAGGCCCCGGACGCCGAAACGCTGCTGATGAGCGAAAACGCGCCGGTTGCGTCCAACGACGACGACGTCGAAGACGAAGCCGAAGCCGCGCTGACCACCGTGGACTCCGATTTCGGCCGCACCACCGACCCCGTGCGTATGTACATGCGCGAAATGGGTTCGGTCGAGCTGCTGACCCGCGAAGGCGAAATCGAGATCGCCAAGCGCATCGAAGACGGCCTGAAGCACATGGTCATGGCCATTTCGGCCTGCCCGACCACGATCAACGAGATCCTTGCCCACATCCTGCGCGTTCGCGAAGGCCAGGCGCAGATCGACGAAGTCGTCGACGGCCTGGTGGATCCGGAAGACGGCGAAGAGTACGCCGGCGCCGGTGTCACCGCTGACGAAGACGAAAGCGATGACGGCCCCGCGGGCGGCATGTCCAGCAAGCAGCTGGAAGACCTGCGCGTGAAGGCATTGGCCAAGTTCGACGAGGTCAATAAGCAGTTCGACAAGATGCGTCTGTCGTACGAGAAGGACGGCTACAAGTCGGACGTCTACGTGCGTGCACAGGAATCCATCCAGAATGAACTGATGGGCATCCGCTTCACGGCCAAGATGGTCGAAAAGCTGGCTGACACCCTGCGCAACCAGGTTGAAGAAGTGCGCCAGCTTGAGCGCGCCGTTCTGCATACGTGTGTGGACCGTGCCGGCATGCCGCGCACGCACTTCATCAAGGTCTTCCCGGGCAACGAAACCAACCTGCAGTGGGTGGTGGAAGAAGTCGCCGCCGGCCATCCGTATGCCGAGACGCTGGAGCGCCAGATTCCCGCCGTGCAGGAACTGCAGCAAAAGCTGATCGACCTGCAAACGCGCGTCGTGCTGCCGCTGAAGGACCTGAAAGACGTCAACAAGCGCATGGCCACCGGCGAAGCCAAGGCCCGCAAGGCCAAGCGCGAAATGACCGAGGCCAACCTGCGTCTGGTGATCTCGATCGCCAAGAAGTACACGAACCGTGGCCTGCAGTTCCTGGATCTGATCCAGGAAGGCAACATCGGCTTGATGAAGGCCGTGGACAAGTTCGAATACCGCCGCGGCTACAAATTCTCGACGTACGCCACGTGGTGGATCCGTCAGGCCATCACGCGTTCGATCGCCGACCAGGCGCGCACCATCCGTATCCCGGTCCACATGATCGAAACGATCAACAAGATGAACCGGATCAGCCGTCAGATCCTGCAGGAAACCGGGGCCGAGCCGGATCCCGCGACCCTGGCGCAGAAGATGGACATGCCGGAAGACAAGATCCGCAAGATCCTGAAGATCGCGAAGGAACCGATCTCCATGGAAACGCCGATTGGTGACGACGATGACTCGCACCTGGGCGATTTCATCGAAGACACGTCCACCCTGGCACCTTCGGACGCGGCATTGCACGGCTCCATGCGTGATGTGGTCAAGGAAGTGCTAGACTCTCTCACCCCGCGTGAAGCCAAGGTTCTGCGTATGCGTTTCGGCATCGAAATGAGCACCGACCAGACCCTGGAAGAAGTGGGTAAGCAATTCGACGTCACGCGTGAGCGCATTCGCCAAATAGAGGCTAAAGCGCTGCGCAAGCTGCGTCACCCCAGCCGGGCCGATAAGCTGAAGAGCTTCCTGGAAGGGCAGTAATCGTTTCCTGGGCCTCTAGCTCATGCCTGGTTAGAGCAGCGGACTCATAATCCGTTGGTGCCGAGTTCGACTCTCGGGGGGCCTACCAAAGAAATCAAGGGGTTACGCCAATTGGGCGTAGCCCCTTGTTCTTTTTGGAATTGGGCCGCGTGTACAACTCCGCATGACCCTCATGCCGCTGGAACTTTTGCGTCAGCGCGGGTTCTGATTTCTTCCTTATAGGACACGCCAACAGAGTGCTCTGATGAAATCAAAAGCCTTACCTGCTGCAGTCACGGATCCGCAGGCCTTCGAGGCGGAAGCCCAAGAATGGAACGGCACGGCCTCAATGGCCTCTACCGTTTCAACAATGTCTTCCCTTCAACTGATGAAACACGCGTTGGTGAAACTCGAGAATGCTTCGGTTCATCAGACGCCAGAGAAAGTTGCCGCGATGCAGTATCTGATGAGTGCCATCAGCATGGTCAGTGTTGTCACATGCAGTTGAGCGGGGAAGTGGGCTGATAGGCTAGGCGACCCGCGGACGCCTTTGCAATAAACCTCCGCGGTCGAATGACGCTTGGGCGATGCTGCGCGCCCATTGCTCCTACCGAGGTGCCATCCCCTTTCTCAGCCTGTCCGGCGCTTCCATCAACGATGTCGTCATCCCGTCGCGCTCCTGGACACAGGGTTCATCCCGCAGGCCTTTCATGAAGTCGTCGTAGAGCTCGCCTGTCAGACCGGCTGGCCGCTTCAGGTCTGCAGACAGTTGATAGGCGCGCAGTAGCACTGAGCGCAGCCGCTTGACCTCCCATAGCAATGAGATAACGTCGGCGTTCCAGGGCTGGCGCTCGCGGATGATGCGTAGGTCGGCGTGGGTAAGGGGGGCTTTGAACGGCATGATGGAAAAGACTGTTTATTTATCCAGTATATTCCACAAAAAACGGGGTCATTCCACCGCGCTGGATATCTGCCGCAAGGAGCTTCCGGTGGCAAGAAATCGCGTGTCAGGTCCGACTGACGCAAGCACAGCGCCGCCCTAAGCGCCTCCCCGCTGTCAGCCGTCCGTTGGCATTCGCGCAGTACGATTCGTCCATGGCTAAACCCTCATCACAGCAGGCCCTGCTTTGGGTCGTCGCTGCCTGCTTTTTCATGCAGACGCTGGACACTACGATCGTCAATACGGCGCTGCCCGCCATGGCGCGCAGCCTTGGCGAGGAGGCGCTTGCGCTGAAGCCTGTCGTGGTGGCGTACACCTTGACGATGGCCATGTTGACGCCGGCCTCGGGCTGGTTGGCTGACCGCTACGGCACCCGTCGTGTGTACCTGGCGGCAATCCTGATATTCGCGATGGGATCGGTGTTCTGCGCCATGGCGCAAACCCTGACGCAGTTGACCGTTGCGCGCGTGGTCCAGGGCGTGGGTGGGTCCATGCTGGTGCCGATCGGACGGCTGGCGGTGCTGCGCAGGGTGCCGGGCGATCAATACATTTCCGCATTGGCTTTTGTGTCGATCGCGGGTCAGGTTGGTCCTATTTTTGGTCCCACTTTGGGCGGCCTGCTGGTCCAGGTGGCAAGCTGGCATTGGATCTTCATGATCAATGTGCCTATCGGCATTGCCGGTTTGTTGGCGGTGCGGAGATATTTGCCCGAGGATGCGTTGTCAGACGTGGCGCCTTTCGATGTGCTGGGTTGCACCTTGCTGTCCTTGTGCATGGTGTCGTTTTCACTCGGTTTGGACTTACCCGCAGGCGCGGGGCGCATGGCGTGGTCGACGGGCCTGTTCGCGCTTAGCGCGTTGACCGTGCTGCTTTATGTGGTCCATGCGCGCAAACGTCAGAATCCGCTCTTTCAATTGCGTCTGTTTCGCGAGCCCAATTTCAGTGTAGGGCTGGTCGGAAATCTGGTGTGTCGCATCGGCAGCAGCGCGGTGCCGTTCTTGCTGCCGCTGTTGCTGCAACTGCAATTGGGCTATTCGCCGTTGCAGTCCGGACTCATGATGTTGCCTGCGGCGATTGCGGGCACGATCACCAAACCCTGGATCGCGCCGCTGGTTCGGCGCTACGGGTATGACACCTTTTTGCTGGTCAACACGGTATTGGTCGGTGCATCCATTGTCTCTTTCGCGGCGATTTCGCCCGGATGGCCGTTGGCATTGCAGGTTGCCCAACTTGCCCTGTTCGGCGCGACCAATTCCATGCAGTTCGCGGCGATGAATAGCGTGACCTTGAAGGGGTTGAGCAAGCGGGATGCCGCCAGTGGGAACAGCCTGTTTTCGATGATCCAGATGCTGGCCATCGGGTTGGGCGTGACGATCGGCGGTGGGCTGGTCGGTATGTTCTCGGGCGAGGCCAACGCATCATTGGGGCGTGCGTTCACGCTGAGCTTCGTGTGCGTGGGCGTGATCACGCTTTTGTCGGGCTGGGTGTTCCGACGGTTGGATATGTCGCAGCTGGGGCGTCCCGCAGACAATCGGCCGGCAGCCGGCTAGGCATTTTGCCGTTCTGAATACTGCGCAGAAGCGGCGGCGGAAATGGAAGAGCGCCCCAGCTCTAGATGAGTCTGAGGCGCTCCTGCCCGGCTTCGCACGCGATGGGTGTCAGACAGCCCGGCAACTCAAATCTACTGCCGGGTCAGGGTGCCGGCAATAGGGAAAACCCTGGAAAATTAGTGAGTTACAAGATTTCCGGGTATTTGAATTTGCCCCCGATTTGAACCCCTCGACGCTTGCGTACGAGGGGTTTTTTCTTGCCACCGGGGCGGCTTTCACAAGTGTCAATGCACCCGTGTTCATTTTGCCCGCCTCGGCATCCGCGAATTGTTGCCTTTACCCGTCAGGCCGACACTGCATCCCACATTCATTGCATCGGAGAGCGGACATGTGGGGACTTCGGAAGCGTCAGTTGGGTCAGGGTATGACGGAGTACATCGTGGTTGTGGCCTTGGTGGCGGTGGCGGCAATTGCCGTCTATCAGTACTTCGGACAGGTGGTGCGTTCGCAAACCGCCGCCATGGCTCGAGAACTTGCGGGCGAAGATGGCAGCACGCAGAGTCGCGCGGCGCAGCAGGCGGCGCAAAAGGCTGCCGCACAGACCAAGGCGCGCTCGCTCAAGTCGTTTACCGGCAACGCCGCGGATGCGAAGTGATGCTCCCTCGGCGCATGCCCGCCGCCCGTCAGCATGGCCAGGCGCTTGTACTAGGCATGCTGATCGTGGCCGTGGCCGCGACCTCCCTGGTGGTGCTTTACAACCTGGGCCAGACGGTTGAGGGCAGGGTGCGGCTGACGCACGCTGCGGATGCCGCCGCGTACAGCGGTGCGCTTGAGCAGGCGCGCGCGCTGAATGCAATTGCCTACGTCAACCGAACACAGATCGCGCATCAGGTGGCAATGGCGCATCTGGTCACGTTGGCCGCGTCGGCGCAGTACGGAGGCGCATTGCAGTCGCAACGCAACCGCGGCAACCCGCCGATGAGTCTGATCGCGATGTTGTTCGGGCCTGACATGGGGATTGCCTATGGGGCAGGGCGAGCGTTGCCGAGCGCCGAGGCACGACTGGCCAGCGCCTTCGCGCAGCACGACCGTGCCGTGTATCAGGTGTTGGAAACGGCTGCGGCGTCCGCCATGTCGGAACTGCCCGCATCGCGCGACCGTGTCATGCGCAAGGTGCTTGCCGCCAACTTCAGTGAAGCCGACGGCAGTGAAGCAGGTGGCCGTAAACCAACGGGTGCGCAGGGGTTGGCGCTGCAGTTGTTGTCGGATGCGTGGCCGGGCTTCATCGAGCGCCAGGCCGCTACCCGCAAATCGGGTCTACGGCCGACCGTGGAGCAGGCGGTCGAGCGTTACGGGTTCTTGAAAAAACGCAATGAAACACGGCGCAATCCTTGGCCGGTCAGCTTGCGATGCCCGCTGTATCGGCATGAGCTGCGCCGCCGCGGATCGACCTGGCTTGGGCCGGATGGGCGCTGGGGAGCCTTGGACACGCAGTCGTTCCATGCCCTGCGATCCAATCGATGGATCGGCTGCTACTTTCGTGAATACGCGATGGGCTGGGGCACCGCGCAAGGCCAAAAGAGCAAGGCGCCTGAAGGCGTGGATTACGTTGAAGAACCGCCCGTCGATTTTTCTCAGGAAGATTTCTGGCGGTGGGTGGAGCAATCGACGTCGTGGGACATATTCAGCGGCGTCACCAATCCCATGGCCAATTCGTATGCGATGGCATCGGCACAGCGATGGCCCGGCCGGGGCTTGCCTGCTTATCGCGAGGTCGCCGCGTCGCGGGTGCGGGATCCGTTGCGTTTCGCGGTCAGGGTGAGTCTGGCGGGCGCCGTGTTGAAAACCACTGACGCGGACAGCGCGCTGGCGGCGCCCACCGGCTTGTTTCGCTATGCCGGGCTGGGACGCACCGACGGCATCACGGCGACTAGCGCCGCCGAGACCTATTTCCTGCGTCCTGAACAACGTGCCGATGGCCGTGGCGAATTGGCCACCCTGTTTCGGCCTTACTGGCAGGCGCGTTTGTCCGCGGTCCGATCTCAGGAAGTCCTGCTTGCCGGGAGGTCGCCATGACGATGGAAAGGGGTAGGGCGCGACGCTTTGATCGCCAGCAAGGCCAGGCAGCGGTGGAAGCGCTGTTGCTCTTGCCGTTGATGGCCGTGATGGTCTGGGCGGTGAGCGGAATCGGCAGCTTGCAATTCGCGGCGCAGCAAATGTCGCAGGCGAGCCGCAAGGCGGCGATGTCAAGTGCGCTGGGGCAGCCGTTGCCGTCATCGTGGTCCCGAGCATCTTCAGTTATGACAAGCCAGGCCAAGGCGTTGCGGGGCATCGCGCCGCTCCGCGTGAGCGCGTTGCAGGATGAATGGTTCGGCGTGGGCTTGCAGTTGCTGACGGTGAAGGCGCAGACCATGCCGACCCCGGGCAGTGGCGAGTTGGCGCCGTCGATTACCCGGTTGACCCGGGTGGCGATCGGGGCCGGGCATGCGTACGGGGATGCGGATGCGCAGCGCCGGATCGGCAATGCGCCGACGGCTTGGCGGCAGGCTGAAAAGGCGTCGCTGGCGCAGGCTCGACGCGTGGGAGTGCTTGCGCAACGCATGGACGGCCCTTGGGGCCGATCAGCGGTGTCGATGGACTGGCTATCCGCGTGGGCGGACCTGGTGCCATCAGACCGCTTGGGCAAACGTGGAGGGTTGATTCGATGAGTGCGTACCTGCTTCCCTGGTCTCGCTGGAAAAGGCGTGCCCTTGTAGGGTCGCGCCGCTTGATGCTTGCAGGCGGATTGGTGGCCAACGCAACGGCGTTGGCTCCCGCAATGGCCTTAGCGACGGATGGGATCGGGACGAAGCCTGCCGCAGCGTCCTTGAGCCGGTTGCGCTTTCCTGAAGGTTCCCGGCATGCGGTGCTGGCCGAACGTTTGTGGCTGTACGGCCAAGCCGCGCAGGTCGTGGTGTTTGATGTGCCGATGAAGGCGCCGGATCTGGTGCGCGTCCTGTCCGGGCAGCAATCCGCATTGGCGGATTTGAATGTGTTGCCCGGCCAACTGATCCTTTCCGGGCAGATCGGTGATGAGCAATGGGTGGCGCAGATGGAAGATGCCGGCCCAGGGCGTACGGTCGGCAGTATTTCTTCGCTGCGTCTACGCGCCTCGCCTGCATCCCCCGCCCCTGCGTGGTTGCCGGAAGGGGCACGGCTGCGCTTGGATGTTGCCGTCATGGATAAGAACGTCAGGGTGTCCGAGCGGATCTGGCAACATGCGATGACGCCCACGCGGATGATGTCCTTGCTGGACACGGGCCTATTGCGGGAGGGGTGGCAGCGTTTGCGGGGGGACGGTGATACCCAATCCTGGGCGCGAGGTAGCCAGCGCCTGCAGGTTTCCGTGGTGCCCCTTGATACCGGCAGCGGTATTCGCGTCAGGGGGTGGGCATCGTGAAGGCCCTGCTTATCCATGGCATGCGGCGGTTGCGCCGTGTGGGCGTTTATGGGCTGGCGTTGGTGGCTGGCCTGGTGTCGGCGTGGGCGGTGCGCGAGCACGTGCAGCAGCGGGTTCAGGCCCTGGAGGCGCAAGCGCGCACGCCCGTCGTCGAACGCCTGGTCGCAGCCTATGACTTGCCCGCGGGCACTAGTCTGGAAGAGATGCATCTGGCAGTGCGTGAAATCCCCGCGCAGTGGGCATCCAGCGCAAGCCTGGATCCGCTGGATCTGAGTAGCCTGCTTGGCGCAACCCTGGTGGCGGACGTGGCGCATGGCGAACCTTTGCTGAAGACTCATCTGACCTTTACGGCGCCAGCGCCCGCGCTGGCGTCGCGGCTTCGGGCTGGCCAGCGGGCGCTGACGGTTGCCGCCGGCGATTTGGGCGGCTTGGCCGAGATGCTGCGCGCTGGCGATCTGATCGATATCTACGTGAGCTTCTCTCATCGCCAGCGCGAGCTCACCGTTCCGTTGCTGCAGGGCATGCGGGTGCTGACCGTGGGCGCAGAGACCGATCCTGATGGCTCCGGCGCAGGCAACATCACGTTGGCAGCCGATCCGGACGAAGCGGTTCGCTTTGTCGCAGCCAGACAATCGGGAACCCTGACGGCCATGCTGCGTCATCGTGACGATGCCGGGGCGGTGAAGGCATCGGCCCAGACGGATCTGGCAACGCTGGTCGGGCTGGATCCCGAGCCTGAACCCATTCCCGGCGTGGCCATCCTGTACGGGGACCGGGTGGATGCGCAGGCCCTCGTTGCTCCCGCCGGGCACGCCGCAATGGCCGGCTTCGAATCGGGGCGGCCATGAAACGCATCGTGTTGATCTTCGGCGCAGTGTGCCTGTCCCTATGGGGGGCGGTAGCCTGGGGCCAGATGGAAGTGCTGGAGCTTCAAGTGGGCGAAACCCGCGTCTTGCCGCACCCCGGCGTGAAGAGGGTGGCCATCGGCAACGGGCAAGTGCTGAGCGCCGTCGCAGCGGAAGGCCGAGACGTCGTGATCTTTGCCCGGGCGGAAGGCGTGTCGTCGGTGCACGTCTGGACCGCGAAGGGACGGACGACGGCCTACGAATTGCGGGTGGTCGCCGCTGGCGCACCGCGCCTGCGGGCCGAAGTCGAAGCGTTGCTGGCCCGTATCCCCGGTGCGCGCAGCACCAGCGTGGGAGGCCGCATCCTGATCGAGGGCGACGACTTGTCCGACGATGACCGAGCCCGCATCGCCGCCTTGGCGGAACGCTATCCCGCCGTTCTGGATTTTACCGGGCAGGTGGGGTGGGACCGCATGGTCTTGCTGGACGTGCAGGTGGTGGAAATACCCACCTCCCGATTGCGCGAGTTTGGCGTGCGCTGGGACGGCGTGACGCAAGGAGGGATGAACGCGGGCCTGGCTTGGGATGCGGGGGCGCTTGGCCGGATGACCCGGCCGGGCGAATCGGTGATTGAAACCGCCGGGCCGGTATCGGCCGCTGCAGGTTACTTCGGCGTGAATGCGCTCTTGTCCGCCCGTATCGCCGCCCTGGCACAAACCGGCGAGGCCGTGATGCTGGCGCAGCCGCAACTGCTTGCGCGCAGCGGTGCCAGCGCGACCTTCCTGGCGGGTGGCGAGGTGCCCTACGTGTCCACCGATGCACGCGGCAATCCTACGACGCTGTTCAAGCCGTATGGCGTATCGCTCAGCATCACGCCACGCATCGACCGCAATGGCGTCATTCGGTCCTTGATCGAGGTAGAGGCCAGTTCCGTGGATTCCTCGCTGAGCGTGGCGGGCGGCCCGGCATTGCGCACGCGCCGAGCATCGACCGAGTTCAACGTGCGGTCGGGCAATACGCTGGTGATTGGCGGCTTCCTGTCGCGCGAGAACACCGAGGAGGTCAGCGGGTTGCCCTGGCTGCAGAACATTCCGATTCTGGGCGCATTGTTCTCGTCTCGGCGCTATCAACAGCGCGAAACCGAGTTGGCGATTTTCGTCACGCCCAAGATCGTGTCGCAAAGCGAACCTGCTTTGGCAGAGCGCGTACGTCGTGGCCGCGAGGTCCTGGACGCCACGTTCCCGGAACCCCCTCGGTTGGGCACGGCAGTGCCGTCAGTGGCAGGCGGTTGGGATCCCTATTCGGGGGCTGGGTCTCAATGGACATCCCGCGACGACACGACTCGAACCCTTCTTCGTGAGTAAGGCGATGCTTGATATTGAAATGACTTTCGAAGATGCCGGCGTTCGTCGTTTGGCTGCCGCGGCGCCGGTGTTGATCGGGCGGGGGGCGCAATGCGGTCTGCGCATCTCGAACTGGCGAGTCGGGCGGCAGCACGCCCGCCTGGTGCGCGAGGACGCGAATATTGTCCTGGAAGACCTGGGTACGCTGGCCGGCACGATGGTCAATGGCGTGCGAGTGGTGCGTCATGCGCCGGTACTGCCCGATGACGACATCCTGATCGGCCCTTGTCGCTTGCGGGTGCAGTGGGCCTCATCCGGTGCCGTTCCGCCGGCCGATGCGCAGGCAAGAGAACCGCACGATCTTGTCACGCTGATTGCTGCGCAGCCAGCAAACGCCGCGCAGACGTCGACACCCGCGCAGCCTGCACCGCCGCAACGGCTTCACGAGCGGCTTCAGGAACGGCGGCGCTTGCACGGCGCGTTGCTGGAGGGGCTGGATTTACGCCGGCGCGATGTGGCGGGCATGAGCGATGGCACGTTGCGTGCAGAGGCCGAACGCTTGCTGACCCAGATCGTTGCCAAGGATGCGGATTTGGCCAGCGATGTGGACAAGGCGTCGTTGTGCCGCGAGGTGCTGGACGAAGCGGTCGGTCTGGGGCCACTTGAGCCTTTGCTGGCGGCGCCTGACATTACCGAAATCATGGTCAACCGCTACGACGAGATCTATGTCGAGCGCGCAGGGCGGTTGTGGCGGCATCCGGCGGCCTTCACCAGCGAGCAGTCCGTACGTTGGGTGATCGAACGCATCGTGACGCCACTGGGCAGACGCATTGACGAGAGCTCCCCCATGGTGGACGCCCGTCTGCCGGATGGGTCGCGCGTGCACGCGATCATCCCGCCGGTCGCCATGAAAGGGGCAAGCCTGACCATCCGCAAGTTTCCGCAACGCCGGCCCAAGATGGCCGATCTGATTGCGGCGGCGTCGCTCAGCGAGGGCATGGCGCAATTCCTCGCGCTTTGCGTGCGGATGCGCAAAAGCCTGGTGGTGTCGGGAGGAACCGGTTCCGGCAAGACGACCTTGCTGAACATCCTTTCAAACGAGATTCCGGACGGCGAACGGGTCGTCACCATCGAGGACGCGGCGGAGTTGCGCCTGAACCACGATCACCTGGTGGCCCTGGAGGCACGCCCCGCCAATCAGGAGGGGCGCGGACACATCGATATCCGCGAACTGGTGCGCAACGCGCTGCGCATGCGGCCGGACCGGATCGTCGTCGGTGAGTGCCGGGGCGCCGAGGCATTCGACATGTTGACGGCCATGAACACCGGACATGAGGGTTCGTTGACGACCCTGCACGCGAATTCTCCGCGCGATGCCCTGGGCCGGCTGGAATCGATGATTCTGATGGCGGGCCTGGATCTGCCCTTATCCGCCGTGCGTGAACACATTGCTGCCAGCGTGGATCTAGTGGTGCAGCAGGCCCGGTTGGCGGATGGGCGGCGCGTGGTGATGTCGATTGTGGAAGTCGCGGGAATGGAAAGCGGTCGTATACAACTGCTGGAACTCTTCCGGTATGACCGTGCGGCGGGCTTTCAGGGATGTGGCGCGTTGCCCGGCTTTGCCCGGGAATGGAGTGATGAAGGCGTGTCCTTGGACCCTGCCTGGTTTACGGAGGCCAGGGGTACGCCGCCCATCGCGACGAACGTTGCGCAGGGCTTGGCATGATCTGGCTGGCTGCGGGCGGCGCGATGTGTTGCGTGGCAATTCTGGCCTGGCATGCCCAGGGCTGGTTCACGCCCGCCTTGCGCCGCTACCGCGAGTTTTATACCCAGGATGCCGGCGTTCGCCTGAGTGAAGTGTTCTTGTTCATCGATCCCGCGCAGCTATGGGCGGCCGCGGTGGCGTGCGCGCTGCTAGCGGCGGGGCTGGCGTTGTCTTTGACGGGCAGCGGCGTGGTGGCGGCCCTGGCGGCAGGGCTTGCATCCCGGGTGCCCCGCTGGACGGTCGATAGGCTGCGACGAAGGCGAGCGGATCGCTTCGAACAGCAGTTGCCGATGGCGTTGCTGATGTTGGCGTCGGCCTTGCGTGCGGGTGTCGCGCTGGCGACGGGATTGCGGCACGTTGTGGAGCAGAGCAGCGCACCGCTGGCGCAGGAATTCGGTTTGATGCTGCGAGAGCAGCGCATGGGCGTGCCGTGGGATGCCGCGCTAGAGAACCTGCATGCCCGGATGCCGGCAGATTCCACTTCGCTGGTGGTGGCCGCCATGCGGATTGCCGCGCAGACGGGCGGAAACCTGGCCGAAGCACTGGAGAGCATTGCGCAGACCTTGCGGGCGCAGTTGCAGTTGCAGGCGAAGTTGCGGGCGCTGACGTCCCAAGGGCGGTTGCAGGCCTGGATCGTTGGTGCGCTGCCTTTGCTGCTGCTGGCGGTGCTGGACCGGCTGGAGCCGGAAATCATGGGGTTGCTATGGCATACGCCGATGGGGTGGGGCGTGCTGGCCATCGTGGCGGTGCTGGAAACCGCCGGGATAGTGTTGATCCGGCGCATCATCCGAATCGATATCTGATCCCTCAGGGATTTCGATCCCGGCTAGGTCATCGAAGGAGGCCGCAATGTGGTTGTACCTGGGTATGTTGACGTCGGCGTTGGGTGTTGGCTGGCTGACGTGGTTTGCCCTGCGCCCGCTGCTGCGGGGCGAGCAGGATGCCGCCGCCGCGTTGCCGTGGTGGTGGCGGGCCGCCTGGCCCTGGGTGTCGGCAGTAGCTCCTTGGGTGGGGCCATTGTGCTCGTGGCGCTTGCGCATCCGGTTGACGCGGGCGATCGAGCAAGCTGCTTTGCCGGCTGGGGTGAGCTATGCCCACATGGCGGCACTGTGTGCCAGCGCTGGCGCAGGCGCGGGAGGACTCGCCGCGGCAATTGCGGCGCTTGCCGATCCCGCGCCCTTGGCCTGGGTGCCTTGGATGCTTGCCGCAGCATTGGCGGCCGGTGTGGCCCCTGGGCTCTGGCTACGCGGCCTGGGGGAAAAGCGCCGCCGCAGCATCGAAAGGGATTTGCCCTTCGTATTCGACATGATGACACTGTGCGTGGAGGCGGGCTTGAGCGTCCAGGGTGCACTGCAGATGGCCGCGCAAAGCGGTCCGCGCGGGGCCCTGCGGGACGGACTTGCCGATGCGTTGGCCGAGATGCGTGCAGGAGTTTCCAGGGCGGCGGCGATCAAGGCCTTGGCCGACCGTTGCAATAGTCCGCTTGCGCGGAATTGGGCCGCCGCCTTGGCGCAGGCGGAATCGTTGGGCATCAGCCTGGGGCCGGTGCTGCGCGCGCAGGCCGCGCAGTGCCGCAGCGACCGCCATGTCCGGGCAGAGCAGTTGGCCATGCAGGCGCCGGTGAAGATGTTGCTGCCCCTGATCGGATGCATTTTTCCCTGCACTTTCATCGTGCTGGCGTTTCCGATTGCCGTCCAGCTGCTTCAAAGCGTGCAATGAACGGCCGCCCTGTATTGCCGTTGGACCGGTTGAGACTTCTACGTGTGGCGAGCTGGTGCGGCCGGATGCGTGGCCTGCTTGGCCGCCGGCCGCCTGGGCGGCGGTCCGGCATCTTGCTGACGCCGTGTGCCGGCGTGCATACCTTTGGCATGCGCTACGCCATCGATGTGGCGTTCGTGTCGCGGGATCTGCGGGTGATGGGCGTACGCAGGGCGCTTGCGCCCTGCCGCGTTGCCCTATGCTTCGGCGCTGTGGCCGTTGTCGAGATGCGAGCTGGCGCGATCGATGCCGAATACGGAGGTATAGGCAGGATAGAAGCTGCAATACAGAACGCCGCCCGCCGCGATGTTGAACGGGATTTGCAGCGTGCCGGCGAATTGGGGCGACAGGCCCATCGTGACCAGCAAGCCGGCGCACAGGTCAATGAACAGGAACACCAGGGCCCACGTGGCGCCGTACACCAGGAAGGGCCACTTGTTGCGCCAGCAGGCGATGCCGGAGAAGAACAGCGCCTGGATCAGGCGCAGACCGTGCCAGGCCACCAGTACCGGCGCATGCCAGAACAGCGCGGCAATCACGACGTAGATGATCGCGAAGATGGTCAGCGGAACACGCATGGCCATCAGGATGGGATCCAGCGAACGTTCAACGGACGCGATGCGGTAGGCCTCGGCCATCGAATCCATGAAGGGCAGGAAGGTCAGCAGGCCGGCCACCATGCTCAAGCCCGCATACAACAGGCCCATCAGGAACAGCTTCCGGAAGACGCCGGGTTGCTTCAGGGGCTTGCCCCACATGGATGGCAGCATTACGCGGTCGGCATCCACGTGCTTGCACGCGGAAAGCGTCATGAGGGTGATGATGGGCATGAGCGCCACGACCAGGATCGGTCCGACCGGGGGCGTCGCGCTGGCGAAGACGACCAGAAGGCTGATGAACATGGCCCAGGTGAACATGGCCAGAGGTTGTTTGCGGAACAGACGGAAGCCGTCTCGGACCCAGTGCCAGCCGGATGTCGCGGGTAGGAATGCTGCTTGCATGGCTCTCTGAAGGGGTGATCTCTCAAAAGGGACGCGCTAACCCCATTATGGGGGGCATAACGGTTACGGCAATATTGGCAAGCCCGGGCGGTGGCGTGCTTGCAACACTCTTTCGAAGTGCCGCGGGTCGTGAGGTTTAAGCGTTTGAGCTGGCCGGGGCAGGAAAAAGTCGTACAGACGGGAGACCCAGAAGCGTAGCGCGGCGGCGCGCAGCATCACGGGCCAGACCTCGCGTTCGGCGTCCGTAAACGGCCGGACCTGGGCATAGGCGGTCAACCAGGACTGCACCAGTTCGGGGATGAATTCCCCGGTGTCGCGGTCGATGCACCAGTCATTGACGCTGACCGCCACGTCGAACAGCCAGGTATCGCAACCGGCGAAGTAGAAGTCGATGATGCCGCCCATCAGCGGATCTTCGAACGTGCCGGCGAACAGCACATTGTCGCGGAAGAGGTCGCAATGGGCCGGGCCGGTCTGCAGTGCCTGCCAGGCGGGGGTGTTCACCGCAGCCTCTTGGGCAGCCAGTTCGGAACGAAGCAGTTGGGCTTGGCCGGCGTCCAGGAACGGCATGACCTTGGGAGCCGTTTCCAGCCACCAGGACAGGCCGCGCAGATTGGGCTGGTGGATGGGGAAGTCCTGGGCGGCCAGGTGGGCGCGCGCCAAGGTGGCGCCGGCGAGGGCGCAATGGGCGGCCCCGGGAGCGGGTTCGTAGCCGCCGGGCAGGCGCGAAACGATGGCGCAGGGCTTGCCGTGCAGCGTCGTCAGGCGCGTGCCGTCACGCAAATTCTGGGGCTGCGGCACCGGGATGCCGCGCTGGGCCAGGTGGTACATCAGTTCGATGTAGAACGGCAGTTGGGCGTGCGTGAGAACTTCGAACAGCGTCAGGACGTATTCGCCCTGGGTCGTGTACAGGAAGTAATTGGTGTTCTCGATACCGGCCGTAATCCCTCGAAGCGAGACAAGCTCGCCCAGGTCGAATTGCGCCAGGAGGGCGCGCGCGTCGTCGTCGGAGACGGGAGTGAATACGGCCATTGATATAGAGGGGTGAGGGGGTTAACGGACGCTTGGCTACGCCTGTGCGGCGGCGGCGGCGCAATTTTAGACCACATAGCGGGCGGGGTTACGGTGATCGGCCGGACGCGGGCGCATTCGCCTGCCGGACATAATGCCGCTAAGCCCGTAAAATACCGCATCCCCTTGTTTTGTAGAGTGATTCTTGGACTCCCCCGACTGGCGGCTGTGCGTCGCCCCGATGATTGACGTGACCGACCGCCACTGCCGCTATTTCCATCGGCTGCTGGCCCCCCGCGCACGCTTGTATACGGAAATGATCACCACGGGCGCGCTGCTGCACGGCAGCGTTTCGCGGCACCTCGATTTCGACGAAGCCGAGCATCCGGTCGCCCTGCAGTTGGGTGGCAGCGAGCCCGACGCCTTGGCGCAGTCCGCCAAGCTGGGCCGGCAATGGGGCTATGACGAGATCAACCTGAATTGCGGGTGCCCTTCGGAACGCGTGCAGAAGGGCGCTTTCGGGGCCTGCCTGATGGCGGAACCGGCGCTGGTGGCCGACTGCATGAAAGCCATGCAGGACGCCGTGGATATCCCGGTCACCGTCAAGCACCGCCTGGGGCTGGACTACGAGGAATCCTACGCGTTCGTCCGGGATTTCGTGGGCAAGATCTACGACACGGGATGCCGGGTCTTCATCGCCCATGCCCGCAATGCGGTGCTCAAGGGCCTGTCGCCCAAGGACAACCGCGAAATTCCGCCGCTGCGCTATGACGTGGTCAAGCAGCTGAAGGTGGACTTCCCGGATTGCACATTTGTGCTGAATGGCGGTCTTGCCGATGCCGAACAGTCTGTCCGGGCTGCGGACGAGTTTGACGGCGTGATGCTGGGCCGGGCCGCTTGGCACACCCCGCGCGTGCTGTCCGAAGTGTCGTTGCAGTTGTGGCCGTCCGTACGGTTGCCCAGCGACGCGCAAGTGGTAGATGCCATGACCGAATACGCGGCGCGCCAGGTTGCCAAGGGTGTGCCGTTACGCGTGATGACCCGGCCAATGCTGGGCCTGGTGAACGGGCAGTCGGGCGCGCGCCGCTGGCGCCGCATGCTGTCGGATCCGGCGCTGCTTGCCGCCAATAACCCCGAACTGATCTATGACGCCTGGCGTAGCCAGCGGCAGGCGCCAGAAATGCGCGGCGCCGCATTCGAAGCGGCGCCGGCAGGGGTGTAGGCCAAAGAGATAGCGACTGCGGCGGGCGCCGCGGGGCTGTCCCGGAACGCGGTCAGGTCTTGGCCGGTTCGGCGCTTTCCGTGGGCCAATCGCGGATGTAGGCCTTGAGCATGTTGTTTTCGAACTGCTGGGCCGCCACGATGGCTTGGGCCATGTCGTAGAACGAAATCACGCCCATCAGGGTCGGGCCGTCCATGACCGGAATGTAGCGCGCGTGCTTTTCCAGCATCAGGCGCTGCACTTCGTCGGCGCTGGTGTTGGGCGACACGCTGACCGGGGCGTCATCCATGATTGAACGGATGGTCGTTTCGCCGGCCCCGCCATGGGCGTGCATGTGCCGGATGATTTCGCGGAACGTGAGCATGCCGGTCAGGGTGCCGAATTCCATGATCACCAGCGAACCTATGTCCTGCTCGCTCATGGTTTGCACGGCCTGGGACACAGGCATGTCGGGCGACGCCGTATAGAGCGTATCGCCCTTGACGCGCAAAATCTCGCTGACCTTCAACATCGGTTCCTCCTGGGCGGACTACGCCCGAATGCATTTGCTATTTCTTGTTCGCTTCCAATTGCAATATTGGAGCGATTCCATTTTCGGTATTCTGCGCTTCTCCGCACAGTTCTTCCAGCGTAGGCGTATTTTGCTGGGAAATTACGGCGGAAGCGACTCGCAATATCTCGGGATCGTCGCGGACGCGGCGCTGAGTGCGGTCCAGCAGGAAATTGTCCACGACCGGCGCCAACGAGGTTTCGCGCGCATCGCAGGTCAAGACCCAGTTGTCTTCGGGGCTGCGCGTGGCCAGACCCATGGTGTTCAGCGTTTCCAGGACCTCGTTCAATTCGTCCTGGTGCAGGTGCAATTGCGAGGCCAGCTCATTGGCGGGCAAGCCGGGCGGATTGGCGGACTGCACGCGGCGCAGGGCGCGCAGCGCATCCAGGGCGTCGACGAATTGCGCGCCTGCGTAGCGGTTGATCTCCCAGCGACCCAGCCGGATCAGCGGTGCGCTGGAGGCCAGCGTGGCGCCCAGCAGCACGGCCAGCCACGACAGGTAGATCCACAGCAGGAAGATCGGCAGCGTGGCAAACGCCCCGTAAATGATGGTGTAAGTGGGAAATCGCGTCAGGTAATAGGCAAACCCGGATTTCATGATTTCCAGGACGATGGCCGTTACACAGCCGCCCACCAGCGCATCGCGCCACAGCACTTCGCGGTTGGGCACCACGACGAACAGCGCGGCAAAACCCAGCGCGGTCAGGATCAGGGGGATGAAGGATATGGCGACGCTGATAGCTTCGGGCACGTCCGCCACCAATCCCAGCGATTCCCGGGCCACGAAAGAGGTGGCCCACAGGCTGGCGCCCGCCAAGACGGGCCCCAGCGTGATGATGGCCCAGTACACCAGCGCCCGCTGCGGCAGGGGGCGCTGGCGCGACACGTGCCAGATGTCGTTGAAGGCCTGGTCGATCGTCATGATCAGCAGCAGGGAGGTCACCAGCAGGAACGCACCGCCAATGGCGGTCAGGCGAGAGGCCTGGCGCGCGAACTGGTTCAGGTATTCCATGATGTTGTCCGAGACGGACGGCGGCATCAGGCTGTTGGTCAGGAAGTCTTCAAGGGCGACGCGGAATTCCTGGAATACCGGAAACGCGGTAAACAAGGACAGCACCACGGCCAGCATGGGCACAATGGCCAGGACCGTGGTGAAGGTGAGGCTGGAGGCGACCTGAAGCAACTTTTCTTCGTTGGCGCGCTGCACCGTGAACCGGAAGACGCGTCCGGCCCTCGCGGCCCATGAAGAGCGCGAAGTCGAGGGCTCGGTGGCCGCCGGCGTAGCGGCGACAGGCTCGGCGGGGCGATTCATCAGGCGATAATAGCAGCATGAACCCTGAACTCAACCCCCGTTTGCGCCTGCTGGCCTCGGTTTCACTGTTCGCCCTGATCGTCTTGTGCGTCACCTGGGAAACCGTGGTGGCGCCGGTGCGGCCGGGCGGTTCCTGGATGCTGCTGAAAGCGCTGCCCCTCGCGTTTCCTCTGCGCGGCATCCTGCGCGGCAACCTCTATACCTATCAGTGGGCATCGATGCTGTCGCTGCTGTATCTGATGGAAGGCACGGTGCGCGCCATGTCGGATCCGGCACCGCTCTCCGTGCTGATGGCGTGGGGCGAGATCGTCCTGTCGGCCACTTTCTTCCTTAGCGCCATTTTCTATGTGCGCCCCGCCAAGCGGGCCGCCCGGAGCCAACGCGCATGACCTCTCATTCCCTGTCCGAACTGCATGCCGTCAATTCATTTGCGGCACTGCCCGAAGCGTTCTATACCCGGCTGACGCCGCAGGGGCTGAACCATCCGCGCCTGCTTCACGCCAATGCCGAGGCGGCAGCGCTGATCGGGCTGGACCCCGCAGTGTTGTCCACGCCGGAATTCCTTGCTGTGTTCTCTGGCTCGCAGCCCTTGCCCGGCGGGGACACACTGGCGGCCGTCTACAGCGGGCATCAGTTCGGCGTATGGGCCGGCCAGTTGGGTGATGGGCGTGCCCACTTGCTGGGCGAAGTCGAAGGGCCTGACGGCGGTTGGGAACTGCAATTGAAGGGCGCCGGCATGACGCCGTACTCGCGGATGGGCGACGGGCGGGCGGTGCTGCGTTCCTCGGTGCGGGAGTACCTGGCCAGCGAAGCCATGCACGGGTTGGGAATCCCCACCACGCGGGCGCTGGCGCTGGTAGGGTCCGATGACCCGGTCATGCGGGAAACTGTCGAGACTGCCGCCATCGTGACGCGGATGTCGCCCAGTTTCGTGCGGTTCGGCTCTTTTGAACATTGGTCGTCGCGTCGCCAGCCTGAGTTGCTCAAGACGTTGGCGGATTACGTCATCGACCGCTTCTATCCTGAATGCCGTGAATCGCCGACGGGTGAGCCCCTGAGCGAAACCGCGCCCTACATCAATCTGCTGCGCGCGGTCACCCGCCGGACGGCGCTGTTGATGGCGGACTGGCAGGCCGTGGGCTTCTGCCATGGCGTGATGAATACGGACAATATGTCCATCCTGGGGCTGACGCTCGATTACGGCCCCTATGGATTCATGGACGGCTTCCGTCTGGGGCACGTCTGCAATCATTCGGATTCCGAAGGGCGCTATTCCTGGAACCGGCAACCGTCGGTGGCGCTCTGGAACCTGTACCGGTTGGGCGGCAGCCTGCATGCGCTGGTGCAGGATGTCGAGGGCCTGCGCGCCGTGCTGGACGAGTTCGAGGCGGTTTTCACCCGGGCTTTCCACGACCGCATGGGCGCCAAGCTGGGCTTGGCCGCCTGGCGGCCCGCCGATGAGGCGCTGCTAGACGACCTGCTCAAGCTGATGGACGCCAATCAGGCTGATTTCACCTTGTCCTGGCGTCGCCTGGCCGACGCCGTGCTGGGTGAGCGTGCCGCGTTCCAGGATCTGTTCATTGACCGTCAGGCCGCCGCCGCCTGGCTTGACCGCCTGCTGGCCCGCCACGCGGAAGACGGCCGGCCGGCTGAGGAAACGGCCCAGGCCATGAACCGTGTCAATCCGCTTTACGTCCTGCGCAACCATCTGGCGGAAGAGGCGATCCGGGCGGCAAAGGCCGGCGATGTGAGCGAAATCGATACGTTGATGAAGCTGCTGCGGGCGCCGTTCGTAGCTCAGGCAGGGTATGAGCGCTATGCTGGGCTGCCGCCGGATTGGGCGGGTAGCCTTGAAGTCAGCTGCTCTTCTTGACGCGTTTCAGCGGTAATCGCAACAAAACGCATACCAAGATCTTGTGATTTACATGAAAAACGGGTGAAAGAGAGTGAAATATCGCGGTTTTTTTCACTGCAATCATTCGTTTCCATTGTAAATCTCGTAAGATTGTCGCCTGCGGGACACTCGGGATGGCTTGCTGCATCCTTGGGGCATTTGTCGACAATTTTCAATATAAAGCACTCTGAATATGCCTGGCGCAGATGGTTTGCTATGTATCGGTCTGCTTGAGGATGATGCCGACTTCCGGGAGGAGTTGGCATTAGGCCTGGGCGGCTATGGTTTTCGGGTGGCGTTTGCTTGTGACAATGCTGCGGCGTTTTATCGCCGCCTGCAGGAGCAGCCGTGCGACATCGTTATCCTGGATGCGCACCTACCCGGTGAAGATGGTTTTTCCGTGGCGACCCGCCTGCGGGCATTGAGTCCGGTAGGCATTGTCATGCTGACCGGGCGCAGCGCCCTGGAAGACCGCGTACGCGGCCTGGAAGGCGGCGCGGACGTCTACATGACCAAGCCGGTGGACCTGCTGGAGCTCAGCTCCGTCATCCGTAGCCTGGCTCGGCGCATGCGTCTGGCCAAGGCGCCTCGTCCGGCAGACGCGGAAACGCGTGCCTCGGCGGACAGTACCTGGTCCTTGCAGGACGGTGGGTGGATTCTGGTGGCACCCGACGGCGCTTCCTTACACCTGAGCGCCCAGGAACGGACCTTTCTGGTGGCGTTGATGGACGCGGCGGGAAGCGCGGTCAGCCGCCAGGTGTTGGCCGAACTCTTCCTGCCGGACAGCCCGGGCGGCTTCGAACTGCGCCGCATTGACGTGCTGGTGAGTCGTCTGCGTGCCAAAGCGCAAAGCGCCGGCCTGAAGTTGCCAGTGCTGTCGGTGCGTGGCCAGGGCTACGTTTTCGCCGCCTGAGCCGCGGGCGCCGCCTGACGTTCCCCGGCGTTCCCGCATGCCCGGCTAATTTGCCCGGGCCTGGGCCTCAGCGGCCTGGGCGGGCAGGGTGATGATGAAACGGGTGCCTACCCCGACCTTGCTTTGCATGGTCAGCGAACCGCCCTGGTTCTGGCAGATGCGGCGCGCCAGATACAAGCCAATGCCCATGCCCTGGGTTTCGCGGTGCGCCGAGCGCCGGAAATGGGGCTCGAAGATGCGAGCCTGTTCCTCTTCCCCGATCCCTGGGCCGCGGTCAATGACAGCCAACCACGCCATCTGCACGCCGTCGGAACAAGTTTGGCCGGTTTCGATCCTGACCGCCTCATTGGCGGGGGAATACTTGATGGCGTTGTGGATCAGATTGCGCACGACGACGCTGGTCAGCGGGCGATCGCAATAGACGGGCAGGTTGCCGCTGCCTTGAATCATCAAGGCATGCGCCGTATCAGGCTGCATCGCCGTCACGACATCGCGAGCCAGCTCGGCCAGATCCGTTTGTTCGCCGCGTGGAGTCCAGGCCTGCTCGCCCAGGCGATCCTGATTCAGCAATTGGTCCATCAGCTCGGTCATCCGGGATACCGAGCGGTGAATGCGGGCCAGCCGGTTGTCTACGGCCTCGCCGCTGTCGGACAGGATCATGTCCAGCGATTGGGCGGCCGCGCTGATGGTGGCCAGCGGCGCGCGCAGTTCGTGGGAAATCAGCGCGTTCATCTGGCGTTGCGTGTCCAGGGCCCCAGCCAGTTCAGCCAGTCGCAGTTCGCCTTGGGCCACGTGTTCCACGTCGGCCGGGTCATGTCCTGGGCGGCCTGTGACGGCGCGCAGCGGGGATTGGCGGGCTAGCGCCAGGCCCAAGAGGGCGCCGCCCACCAGCAGCAGGCGCGCCATTTCGATGGGCGTGCCTGCCGTATCGGCACCGTTGGATTGCCAGGCATCGTGTCCCAGCATCCATGCCGACGCCGCATAAGCCCCCGTCAATGCCAGCGCCACGCCGCGACCGCTCTTCTGCAGGACGGCGCGCGCCGCGAACCAGATGGCAAGCGGGATGCTCAGTAGCGCGCACAGTCCGGCGATCAGGGCTGGAATCGAGCCGTTGTCGGTTTCATAAACGAAGATCAGCGCCAAAGCCGCCACGGCCGCCAGTGCGATGCCCAGGCCGCGGCAGGCCGCCGCCAGCCTCGAGGCGTAAGGCAGGCCCGACAGCAATGGGGCGGTCAAGGCCAACAAGGCCGCAAAGGATCCCGCCTGCAAGGCGCCGGGTGGTAGCAAATCGGGCAATGACCGGAACAGGCCTTCGATCAGCATGAAGGCCAGGCCGGCGCCATAAACGGATGCGCGGGTGTATCCCCACGCGACGGCGCATGCCAAGCCGCCGGCGATGGCGACGCCGGCCGTCAGGCCAAGCTGGATGTCCTCGTAAGAGCCGGTGAGGCCATAGCCCAGAACGGCACCCGGCCAGAGCAGGCCGCAGGACAGGGCGCATAGCAGCGCTTCAAACCGCGATAACGCTGCCCGCGGTCCGGCATTGGCATGTCGCGCACGCCGATGGCGAAAACGCCAGCGGGTGCGAAGAAACAATCCTTCCGTCAACTAGGAACCCATTGGTGATCCGGCGCGAGGTCGCGCGTTTGCGAGAAGTTTACGACAGCCCCGCGTATTGCGCGGACACCGAGGCTTTCAAGAATGCTCTGGGTGGCCGAGTCAGGGACGTCTTCAGCGTAGACGGCCATGTCCAGCGTCGTGGCGGTGGCCACCACGGTGGCGGCCAGGTGCTGGCTGCCCGGACTTTGCAGCAGGCCGGTGATGAAACTGCCGCATAGCTTCAAGTAAGACACCGGATACTCGTGCAGGCGTTCCATGGCGCCGAACTGTTGCGACAGTCGCGCAATGCCCGTGCGGGCCCCTGCTGCAGTGACGATATCGCACAGCTGGCGCAAATCGCCACCTTGTTCGACCAGTCCCGCGGCGTCGACTTCGATGATCAGGCGTGTAGTCAGGGCAGGGCGGTCGGCAAGCATCCTGTCCAATCTGGACAGGAAGGAGGTTTGCGCCAGCGAAGCCAGCGACACCGGAACGGTCAGGGCGCCGGCGTGGGTGAACAGCCAGTCCAGGCCCAGGCGGATGGCCTGAATGTCGCACTCCGCCGATAGGCCCAGCCGGACGGCGGGCGGCATGAAGATCGAGGCCGGCACGGGATCTGCGCCCGTGGTGTCGTGCAGCGTCAGGCTGGCTTCGTGGTGCAGCAGCGCGCCGGACAGGGCGTGCAGCGGCTGGATCGTCAGGGAAAAGCGATGCTGCTCCAGGGCAGTGGCCAGGGCATCGTGCCAGCTGTACTCGCCGATACGGGTGCTGTCGGCGGCCTGGCTGGCCGGCTTGATCTGATCGTCGTCGGCGCTTTCGGCGCACATCAGGGCGTGGTCCAGGCGGGCCAGCGTATCGCTCATGTTGTCGCCGGGGGCGAAAGCGGCCATGGCCAGGGCCCAGCGGCACCAGCCGTACTTGTCCATCGGGACACGCAGCGCACGCAGCTCGCGGCGGACCCGTTCGGCCAGCAGGCTGGCTTGGGGCGCGGAGGTGCGCGGCATCAACAGCGCGAAGTCCGAACCGCTGATGCGAGCGATCTGCGTCGACTGCCCGCCGAATTCTGCCACCAGCTTACGCAAACGGTCTGACGCCGAACGCAACCATTGGTCCGTGAAGGCGCGCGACAAGTGCCGGTTGATCTGGGCCAGATCGCGTTGGCGGAACATCAGGATATGGCCGCCAGCATCCGGGGTCTTGTCCGTCAACGCCAGCCGGAACTGATCCACGAAGTATTTACGGTTGTGCAGGCGCGTGACGGGATCGCGATAGATCTCGCTTTGCAAGGATTCGATCTTCGCGTTCTGTTCTTCGACCGTGGCGGCAACCCGGCGTTGCGCATCGACAAGGGCCTGGTCTACCCCCGCCAGTTCACACGATCCTATGAGCGCAGTGCTGTTGCCCGGGTCAAGGGTACGCACGCGTTCGCAGATGTCGCGCGAGGTCCGGACTTCGATCCACCGGACCAGATTCAAGGCGAATAGTGCCCAGAACACCCCCGCCACCAACACCAGCCCCAAGATCCTTACGCCGCCTTGCCACAGCGTGTCGCGCGCCAGCCGCGTATCTGCCTGCACGGTGACGGTGCCCCGGACACTGCCATCGGCCGACGTGAAGGGACGCGACACGGCAGGCGCTTGCACGCTTAGCCAGGCGTTGCGCCAGTCCCCATCCCGGCTTGCGGCGCCCGGTCGCTTTTGCTGCTCGGCAAGGACGGCTCCCCGATCATCTGCAATGCGGACCAACGCATACAGGCCCTGTTCGAAGAGTTCGTCCGCCAGCGCCGTCTGTTCGACGGGGTTGGCCGTAACATGGGAGAGTGCCCATGCCAAAGCACTGGCGCCGCCTTCGCTTTGCTGCGCGAGTTGCGTATTCAGATAGCGGTGGGCGGCAAGCATCCCCAGCGCCTGGGCGCCGAGCAGGATGAAGCCGATCAGGAGGGCTGTACAAAAAAGTAATCGGCGAAATGTCGACATGTGTTCGGGGTTCCCTTTTTGGACGGCAGGCCAGCTCGCGTGGAGGGTTGCCGGGCGGCCGATGAAAGGGGACATCGGGCAGCGAACGTGCCCGACGGGAAAAAACCTGGATAAGAAACGTGACACACGTTACTAATACCTCAGTGGCGCCGCTTACACTGTAATTCGGCATGTCACAGAACGTACAGAATATTACGAAATACGCTACGACATCAGACAACCTGTGCAATTATTTCGAGCGTGATAATTGCTCGCTTGAGAACTATTGAGACAGGGCGTATTAATTTTTGGGCTTTGGCTGTCGTAGTAAGGGTAGGGCATGGATCTATGGATCGGCCAGCGAACGCTATCCAGGGACCGTTATGACCATCCACGAGCAATCAGAGAGCCTTAGGATTTCAAGGAAAAGAGGCGCGTTGCCTCTGAAGTGTGGCGTTTTTTTGCGAAAATAATGCATAATTTAAAAAATGTTACAGCCCTTGGGTTCTTTCTCGGACCGCAACGCCAGGGGTTTCTAGATAGGGGGCTCCGTGCGTGAGAGTTACCTGCTCGCACTGTGCCTGACGCTCGCGGGCGCACTTGCGGCGATGAGCGTGTTTTTCGTCCGCAGGGAACGTGCATTGCGTGGGCGGCTGACGCGTGACGAATTGACCGGCGTCCTGAGCCAGCAGGAGCTGCATCGCCGCGCGCGCGCCTGGCTGGCCCAAACGGAAGGGCCGGCACGCCGGGGCGCCTTTTTCCTGGTCAGTTTCGAACAATACGCCGAGATCAGCGCCATGCTGCGCGCCGGCGAAGACCAGTCGCTGCTGGTTCAGGTGGCCAAGCGTCTGGGCCTGATCACCCGCACCTTGGGCGGCATGGTCGCGCGTACCGGCATCGACAGCTTCACCCTCTGTGTGCCTGAAGTGGACGAAGTGGGGGCGGCGCAGGTGTCGGCCAAGCTGCTGGAAGACCTGAGCGCTCCGTACGAATTGGGGGGGCGTCCCCTGATTGCCGTCTTCCGGGTCGGGGCCGCGTTGTATCCGGACCACGGGCGCACTGTGGAAGAAATGCAACGTTGCGTGCAGGTGGCGATGGTTCCGCTGAAAGAGCGGGGCGGCCCCGGTTGGAATCTGTTCGACTTTCGGCTGCTGGCGCGGCACCGCGATCAGCAGGGCCTGGAAAACGACTTGCGCCTGGCGCTCACCACACCCGCCATGGAGCAGTTCGAACTGTTCTACCAACCCGTTTGCGATAGCGGGACCGGCGTCGTGCAGGGCTGCGAGGCCTTGTTACGATGGCATCACCCCGTGTTGGGCAGCGTGTCGCCGGCAGTTACCATCGAATTGGCCGAACGCAGCGGGCTGATTGTTCCCTTGGGCGCCTGGATTCTGGAGCGGGCTTGCTCGCAGGCCGCCCTGTGGCCCCCAGCCTGGCGGGTGCATGTGAACCTGTCGGTCAAGCAGATGAACGAGGACGGGCTGGTTCAACTGGTGACTGATGTGCTGGCGGCCACGCGGCTATCGCCCAGCAAATTGGTGCTGGAGATCACGGAATCAATCTTCATTCTGCACTACGAGCGTCACGTCAAGATTCTGAACACGCTGCGCGCCAAAGGCATCGGCGTGGCGCTGGACGATTTCGGTTGCGGCTATTCCAGCCTGAATCACCTGCGCCACCTGCCCATCGATTGGGTGAAGATCGACCGAAGTTTCATTTCGGCGCTGGAGTCCGATGCCGGCAGCCGTGAAGTCGTCTCCGCGCTGTTCGGACTGTGCCAGGCGATGCGCCTGCCCGTTGTGGCCGAAGGCGTCGAAACCGAAGGGCAACGCGAAATCCTGAAGTCCCTGGGCTGCAGGGAAATGCAGGGTTATCTGCTGGGCCGCCCCGCGCCGGCCTCGGAAATCCAGGCTTTGGCTTCGGCGGTGTCATAATCGGGGTTGCTCGCAAATCCGACCTGTTGACTTCCTATGCCCGGCAATACCCTAGGTACTCTCTTTACCGTCACGAATTTCGGCGAATCCCACGGGCCGGCCATCGGTTGCGTCGTGGATGGCTGTCCCCCGGGACTCAGCCTGGACGCGTCCGACATCCAGCTTGAACTGGACCGCCGCCGTCCTGGCACCTCGCGCCATGTCACGCAACGCCAGGAGGCCGATCAGGTCGAGATTCTGTCCGGCGTCTACGAAGGCGTCACCACGGGTACGCCGATCGGCCTGCTGATTCGCAATACCGACGCGCGCAGCAAAGACTATTCGAACATTGCAGACACCTTCCGCCCGGGGCATGCCGACTACGCCTATTGGCGCAAATTCGGCGTCCGCGATCCGCGCGGCGGCGGCCGCTCGTCCGCGCGCCTGACCGCACCCACCGTGGCTGCTGGCGCCATCGCCAAGAAGTGGCTGGCCGAGCAGTACGGCGTGAAAGTGCGCGGCTACATGAGCCAGCTGGGCCCGGTCGCGATCCCGTTCCTGTCCTGGGATGAAGTTCCCAACAACCCGTTCTACGCGCCCAACGCCGAGGTCGTTCCGGAACTGGAAGCCTATATGGACCAGTTGCGGCGTGACGGCGATTCGGTCGGCGCACGTATTGAAGTTGTGGCAGAAAACCTGCCTGCGGGCTGGGGCGAACCGATCTACGACCGCCTGGATGCCGACATCGCGCACGTGATGATGGGCCTGAACGCCGTCAAGGGTGTGTCCATCGGTGCGGGCTTCGACTGCATTGCGCAGCGCGGGTCTGAACACGGCGACGAGATCACGCCCGACGGTTTCCTGACCAACCACGCCGGCGGCGTGCTGGGTGGCATTTCAACGGGTCAGCCGATCACCGTGTCCCTGGCGATCAAACCGACGTCCAGCATTCGCGTCGAGCGCCGTTCGGTCAATCGAGCGAACGAACCGGTCATGGTGCAGACGTTGGGCCGGCACGATCCCTGCGTCGGCATCCGTGCCACGCCCATCGCCGAAGCCATGCTTGCGCTGGTGCTGATCGACCATGCGCTGCGCCATCGCGGCCAGTGCGGCGATCCGCTCTGACACGCGGGCGTTCCCGCCATCGTCTGCTGGAGACCGACATGAACCGTAAACGTCATCTATTGCGCGGCACGGCCGTGGCGCTTGCGCTGGCGGCCCTGGTTGGCTGCACCGGCATGAACACGACACAGTCCGGCGCCATCGGCGTCAACCGGACGCAATATATGTCGAGCCTGGTGCCCTCACAAGCGCTCGAGCAAGAGGCCAGCCAGCAGTACACCGACATCCTCAAGCAGGCTCAAGCCAAGGGGCTGCTGGACCGCGACGCGCAGCAGGTGGCGCGGGTTCGCGCCATTTCTCAACGGCTGATCGCGCAGGCAGGCATCTTCCGGCCGGACGCTTCCGGCTGGAAGTGGGAAGTTCACGTGCTGTCCAGCGACGAGATCAACGCCTGGTGCATGCCCGGCGGCAAGATCGCCGTCTATACGGGCCTGCTCTCCAAGATCAAGCCGACCGACGACGAACTGGCTGCTGTGCTGGGCCACGAAATCGCGCACGCGCTGCGTGAGCACGCCCGCGAACGCGTTTCGCAGCAGATGGCCACCAATCTGGGATTGCAAGTGCTGTCGATCGCAACCGGTTCCAACGCCGCGTCAGATCTGGGCGGGCAACTCACAAGCGTGATGTTCACGCTGCCCAACAGCCGCACGCACGAGACCGAAGCGGACCGCATGGGCGTGGAATTGGCTGCTCGGGCGGGCTATGATCCGCGTGCCGCAGTGACGCTGTGGCAGAAGATGGGGGCGGCCGACAGCGGCAACGCGCCGCCGGAAATCCTGTCCACGCACCCTTCGGCCGAATCGCGCATCAGCGACCTGCAGGCTGCCGCGCAGCAGGTGCTTCCGCTGTATCAGCAAGCCAAGAAATAACGCGGCCCCGGGGTCAGGTTGCATTGGCCGCCGGTTTCACGCCCGGCCCGCGCATGATGCTGATGCCCAGGTCGGACAGGATGCGGCGCGTTTCGGCATCGGGCACGTCTTCGGCATAGACCGCGATATTCAGGGCGCGGGCGGTTTCCAGTACGGAAGCCGTCAATTGCTGGCTGCCCGGGCTTTGCGACATGCCTCCGACGAACCCACCTCCCAGCTTCACATAGGACAAGGGCAGGGTGTGCAGTTGCGCCACGGCGCCGAACTGCTGCGCCAGGCGGCGCACGCCGATATGCGCGCCGAATTCCGACGCCACGCGCGCCAGCGTGGCGATCTGCTCGTGGCATTCCACCAGACCGTGCGCATCGATTTCCAGGAATAGGCGAGACGCCAGCCCACGGTGTTCCGTCAGCAGCAGCGCCAATTGACGGAAGAATTTCTGGCCTCGCAACGAGGGCAGGGCGACCCGGATGGCCAGTTGGCCTTCGTGGGCTACCAGCCATTCCAGGCCCAGGCGCACGGACTCCAGATCGCAATCGGCCACCAGGTCCAGCCGCACCGCGGGCGGAATGAACAGGGTGGCGGGAATGGCGACTTGATCGGCCGCGGTACGCAGCATCAGCATGGCTTCCGTGCGGACCTTGCGGCCGTCGGCAGCCAGCAGCGGTTCGGTCGCCAGTTCGAACTGGTTCTTCTCCAGCGCAGTCAGGATGGCGTCCTTCCAGGCGCGTTCGCCGGATTCTGACGGCGACTGCATGTCGGTCGCGCCCGCGATTACGACCTGATCGTTGTTGGCGCTTTCCGCCCGCATCAAACCGAAGTCCAGGCGCGCAAGCACCGGGCCGGCCTGATTGCCCGAACCGTAGTCGGTCATGGCCTGCGCCCAGCGGCACAGATGGCCTTCACCGACCGGGATGCGCGACGCATGCAGGTCCGCGCGCAATTGTTCGGCGACCATCATCGCCTGCGGGGCCGCGCAGCCGGGCAGCAGCAGCGCAAAATCGGAACCGTTCAGCCGGGCCAGCAGTGGCGTGGCGACATTGAAGGTCTTGAGCGTGCCTTGAATGCGTTGGCACGCGGCGCGCAGCCATTGGTCGATGAATTCGCGGGGCATATGGCGGTTCAGGTCGGCCAGATCCCGCTGCCGGAATACCAGCACATGGCCGCCGGCGATGGAACGCGATGCCGACTGGCTCGTGGCGACGGCCGGTGCTTCCAGCGCGCGCCGGAATTCGTTGACGAAATATTTGCGGTTCGGCAGGCCGGTGACCGGATCCTGGTTCAGCTCCAGTTCCAGCGATTCGATCTTGGCGTTTTGCTCTTCGACGCTGGCATATACGCGTTCGCGGGTCTGGTTCAAGGCTTGCACGACGCCGGACAGCTCAGGCACGCGGGCTTCCACCTGCTCGGGCGGCGTGTCCTGGCCGATGCTGCGGACGTGGTCGCTGATTTCGCGCAGCAGGCGGTTCTTGATCCAGCCCACCAGCACAAACGCGAACACGGCCCACAAGACGCCCGCGCCCACGACCAGAGCGATCATCTTCAGGCTGCTGCGCCACAAGGCCTCCCAGGCATAGGCATCGTTGGCGATCAGGGTGACTTCGCCGATCTGGCGCCAGCCGTCGCTGACGGCATGGCTGGCAGGCTGCGTGTCCAGCGGGGCCAGCTTCTGGAACCAGGCGGGAACCGACTTCGGCGTGGCGTCCGACTTGCGTTCGATCAGCACCTTGCCTTCCGGATCGGCCAGGCGCACCAGCGAGAAATGGCCGCCGTCGTACAGCGCCGACACCAGCAATTCCTGAAGGACGGGGTCATTGTTGGCGGGTTGCGACAAGGACAGCGCCAGGGATACGGCGGCATCGGTGCTCTGCACCTGCAATTGGCCCGACAGGTATTCGCGCGCCGAGTTGACGCTGAGCGCCAAAGTGCCAAGCAGGATGACGCCGATCGCAAGGGTAACGCTGAGCAGTAGCTGTCGAAGTATGGACATAGTCTTGGTTCCGGCGGTCAGGGGCGTATGCCTTCCCGTTCCATGCGTTGAAGTAGATCACGCCAGCGGCTGAGGCGGTCAACCGGCGCGGCGGGCTTGCCGTCAACGTAGACGCCGTCGGCGTTGAAGCTGAAGACCGGCGTCAGGTCGCGACGCTGCGTCGCCGGAAGGATGGTTGAAATCAGGCTGTCCAGCACCAGCGGGACGGCATTCGGGGTTTCGTAGTAGCCCAGCACCATGTGGGCGACCTGGCTGCTGCTGGCGGGGCCGCCAACGCGCGCACGGACGTAGATGAATCGCAGCTTGTTCGCGGGGACACCCATCGACAGCAAGGTGAAGTACTTGCCGATCACATAGTCTTCGCAGTCGCCGGCGCCTTTGCCCAACGATTCCAGCGGAGTGGCCCAGTAGTCGGCTTGCCCCCAGATGGTCTGGTCTTCGCCTGAGAGTAGCGCGCGGTTCCAGAAGTCGTTGGCAAGCGTCAGCTTGTCCCGTTCTAGCGCCGGCGGCGGGTTGCGCAGCAGCTGCAGCCAGCTTCCCACCGATTTCGCGCCCTTTGCGCCATAGCGGCTGGCCGCCAGGCTTTGCAGCCGGTCGGAGCTGACCTCCAGGGCGAAGCTGCCGCCCCAGACGCAAGCCAGGCACAGCAAAACCAGTCGGCACAGGTTCAGCGAGCCGCGGAAACGGTGAGTCGAAGACATGAAACGGATTTTCACATTTTTCCGACTCTCGCAGGCGTGCCTGCATCAAAAATGCCTGCTGCCCAAGGGCAGACCGTTGCCGGCCTGCCCTTGGGGCACTACGGTTTAGCTGTGGTCGACGTTCAATTTCCCCTTTTGCAGCAGGTCGTTGATGATGGCCTGATTGTTCATCTGGCCATTGTTCGTCAGGTCCACGTTCTCCAGCACGATCTTCTGGTCGGCACCTTGGGCGATTTGGCCCTTGGTGTTGATGTCGATGACCGTGTTGTTGCCTTCCTTGTGGATGTTCAGGTACTGCGTCAGCGTGCCGTCCTTTTCGCCGACCAGCAGATCCTTCAGATCCAGGACGTCGCCACCGTTGGCAATGGTGTCGTTGGAGAAGTCCTTGATCGTGTCGACGGCGGGGGCGCCGACCGAACCCTGGTCATTCAACTCCCACTTGAACGTGTCGCTGCCGGCGCCGCCATACAGCGTGTCGTCGCCCTTGCCACCGATCAGCGTATCGTTGCCCGAACCGCCGTCCAGCACGTCGTTACCGGCGCCACCGTGCAGGGTGTCATTGCCGGAACCGCCATACAGGATGTCGTTGCCGTCATCGCCGTACAGGGTGTCGTTGCCGCCCTGGCCGTAGATGATGTCATCGCCCGTGCCGCCATGGACGGTGTCGTCGCCGCCGCGCGGATCGTCCGGCAGGTTGAACTGCGCGTGATTGGCCTTCAGGTAGTCGTAGATCTCCGTGCTGGTCGCCGCATGGCCGTTCTGGTAAGCCAGGAAGTCCTGCAGCGCCTTCAGGCCTTGGCCATCATGCGAACCGGCGGCGACATTGCCCCACGTGAGGTGATCGGTATTGATCGTGTCACCGAAGATGATGTCGTTGCCGGCGCCGCCGTTGATGACGTCGTTGCCCACCACGGCCGGGTCGTTGGTAATGTTGCCACCCTGCAGCGCCGCGGTCAGGTCCTCGGGCTTCAGCACGATATCCACTTGGCCGCCGGGGGCCGCCACGACATTGCTGGACGACCAGCTCGTTTGCACGATGTTGTCGATCTGGACCGTCGCACTTTGCGAGTTGTTGGTCGTGTCCTCCAGGTCATAGAGCAGGCGATAGTTGCCCGACCCCACGACGGCCGAAGATACGGACGTCGTGCCGGACAGCGCGGCGGTCGTGCTGCCGCCATCCACGTTGACCCACTTGCTGCCGTCCCAGCGCTGCAGCGTCCAGGTGAACTTGTCGCCCGTCGCGTAGTTGCTGGTGGTCACGTCGAACGTCACCTTGCCATATGCGTTGATCGTGAATGTCGGGCTGGCTGCCGTGGTGTGCGTGCCGCCCGTGGTGTCGACGATCTGCAGCGCGCTGTTGCTGCGCGAAACCGAACTGCCGCTGCCCGTGCCGGTGGTGGTCCAGCTGGACATGTTGCCCCAACCGTTATTCGAACTGAAGTTGGCAAGCGTGGTGTCCGAACCACTGCCAACCGGCGCATAGGCCGTGCCGCCGCCGCCCGTGTTGTCGAACACGCGCAGGATATCGGCGTTTACGCCCGGGCCGATGCCGATGGCATTGACCTGGCTGATGTTGGCCAACGGTTTGTAGCCGGACAGCGACTCGCTGATGGTCGTCGCGTCCGTCGAGCTGCCGGTCCCGCCCACGACGGTCTGGCCCAACCAGTTGGTCGTTTGGTAGTAGGTGGGGTCGCCATCCGTCAGGAAGAACGTCTTGTTCTCGTAGCCATTGGTGGCGGTGTTACCGCTGCTGCTCTGCTGGTTGAACCAGTTCACCGCAGTATTGAAGGCGGCTTCGTAGTTCGTGCCGCCGTTGGCGGTAAGCGCGTTGATGGCACTCAGCAGCGAGGGCAGGGAGTCCTTCGAGAAATTGTTGATGCTGATGTTCACGCCGCTGTTCGTCGCAAATCCGATGAGCGTGACGTTGATCTTGCCGTCGTGGCCGGCCAATTGGTTGGCCAGGACCACCAGGGCGTCCTTCACCAGCTTCATGCGCGACTGCTCGTAGGAAACTCCGGTGGCTCCGTTCAGGCCGTAGCTCATACTGCCCGAGGTATCCACGACCAGAGCAATGTTGTAGTTCTTGCCCGGCTCCACAGTCGTGACCGTGCCGCCCTTGTCGCCCAGGATGACGTCGTCGCCCGAACCCCCGCTCAACGGCGGGTTGGTGCCCGTGCCGCTGCCGGTGTTTTCACCCGTCACCATGTTGTTCGTGTTCAGCACGAAGTTGTAGGTGCCTGACGTATCCTGGCCGCCGTGTGCCGTGCCGCCGGTGTCGCGAACCTGGAATCCGATCGACGTATCCAGGCCATTGGCCGACGGGGTAAACACCAGCTTGCCGGCGGCGATATCCGCCGCCGAGACGGCAGTATTCACCGTCACGGGATTGCCGTTGAGCGTCAACGTGCCATCTGTCGGCAGGCGCGAGATGATCACGCTTTGCAGCGCGTCGCCCTCGGCGCCGCCATTGAAGCCGAACTCGGCAACCGTGAAAACGTGGCTGGTGCCGACTTCCACATTCGCGGAATTGTCGGCTGCGACCGGAGCGTCGTTCGTGCCCACGATCGACACCGAGATCGGCTGAACCGTCGTGCCGTCGCCGGTCACGACATTGAACGATTCGGAGAGCAGGGCGCCGGCGGGCAGGTTTTGCACCACCGCCAGGCTGTTGTTCAACGTGTACGTCCAGTTGCCGTTCGCGTCGATCGAGAACGTGCCGTACTTGCCGACCACATTGGTCTGCGCAATGACGCCGCTCTGGCCCACATCCGCGTCCACCACACTCAGCTTGCCGCTCGTGGACAGGCTGTAGTCCTCCGTCACCGTGCCCGAGGTCTGGCCGGTGATCACCGGCACGTCATTCGTGCCCGTGATCGTGACGGTGACGGGCAGGGTCGCCTTGCCGCCGTGGCCGTCATCGACGGTCACGTTGATGGTGTCGGTGACCTGCTGGCCTTCCTTCAGACCCTGGACATTGGCTGCATTGTTGTTCAGCGTGTACGTCCACTTGCCCGACGAGTCGACCGTGAAGGTGCCGTACGTGCCGGTGCCGTTATTGCTGACCGACCAGGTGTGCGTGTCGTTCGTGTCGACATCGGTCTTGGTCAGTTGGCCGTTTGCCGTCTGCGTGCCGTCTTCCTTCACTGCGCCGGTGGCGTTGCCAGCAATGGTCGGGTTGTCATTGGTGCCGGTGATGGTGACCGTGACCTGCTGCGTAGCCTTGCCGCCGTGGCCGTCGTCGACAGTCACGGTGATGGTGTCGGTCACTTGCTGGCCGGCCGCCAGGGCCTGGACCTTGGCGCTGGCGTTATCCAGCGTATAGGTCCACTTGCCCGTGGCGTCCACAACGAAGGAGCCGTAGATGCCCTTGCCGGCGTTGTTGAGCGTCCAGGTGTGGGTGTCGGTCGTGTCGACGTCGGTTTTGGTCAACTGGCCGCTGACAACTTGCGTACCGTCCTCGGTCACGCCGCCGGAGATGGTGCCGCCGATGGTCGGGGCGTCATTGGTGCCGGTGACGGTGATCGTGATGACCTGCTGGGCCGTGCCGCCCTGGCCGTCGCTGACGGTCACGGTGATGGTATCGGTCACCTGTTGGCCATCGGCCAGGGCTTGCACCTTGGCGTTGGCGTTGTCCAGGGTGTAGGTCCACTTGCCCGTATTGTCGACCACCAGCTTGCCATACGTACCCTTGCCGTCGTTGTTGACCGACCAGGTGTGCGTGTCGTTGGTGTCCACGTCGGACTTGGTGAGCTGGCCGGTGACGACTTGGGTACCGTCTTCCTTCACCGAGCCGGCGGCGACGCCGCCGATGGTCGGGGCGTCGTTGGTGCCGGTGATGGTGACCGTCACCTGCTGGGTGGCCTTGCCGCCATGGCCGTCATCGACGGTCACCGTGATGGTGTCAGTCACCTTTTGGCCTGCCGACAGAGCCTGGACGTTGGCGGCGGCATTATTCAGCATGTAGGTCCACTTGCCGGTGGAGTCCACTGCGAATGAGCCGTACGTGCCGGCGCCGTTGTTGCCGACACTCCACGTGTGGGTATCGGTCGTGTCGATGTCGGTCTTGGACAGCTGGCCAGAAACGGTGTTTTGCGCAGCGTCTTCGGTGACGGCGCCAACCGCGGTGCCGCTGATCGTCGGGGCATCATTGGTGCCGGTGATCGTGACGGTAATGGCTTGGGTAGCTTTGCCGCCGTTGCCGTCGTCGACGGTCACGATGATGGTGTCGGTCACCTTCTGGCCGGCAGCCAGAGCCTGGACGTTCGCGCTGCCGTTATTCAGGTTGTAGGTCCAGTTGCCGGTCGCGTCGACCGAGAACGAACCGTAGGTACCCTTGCCACCGTTGTTGACGGACCAGGCGTGCGTGTCGGTCGTGTCGACATCGGTGACTTCAAGCTTGCCGGCTGCGACCAGCGTGCCATCTTCCGTGACTGCGCCGTCAGCCTTGCCGGTCAGGACCGGGATGTCGTTGGTGCCCACAATGGTCACAACCACTTGACCGGTCGTGCCGTCAGCCGTCGTAACGGTGAAGGTTTCGGTCAGGGTCTTGCCCGCGCCCAGGCCTTGAACGGCCGGATCGTTGTTGGTCAGGTTGTACGTCCACTTGCCATCGGCGTCGATGGAGAACGTGCCGTGTTGGCCGGCGGCGTTCGTCTGGGCGACAAACACGGCTTCGCCCGCGTCGGGGTCGGTCACATCCAGCTTGCCGCCGGTAGTCAGCGCCAAGTCTTCCGTGACGGTGCCCTTGTCATCGCCCGGTTGAGCCGGGTTGATGATGGCGCCGTCATCGGTGCCGTTGATGGTGACGGTGACGTCCTTCGAGACCACGCCGCCGTTGCCGTCATCCACCGTAACCGTAAACGTTTCGGTGAACGATTCACCGGACTTCAGGCCTTGGACATCCTTGTTGGCGTTGTCGAGGTTGTAGGTCCAGTTGCCCGAACCATCGACCGAGAAGGAACCGTACGTCCCCTTGCCGCCGTCGTTGACGGACCAGGCGTGCGTGTCGGTGGTGTCGATGTCGGTGACGTCGATCTTGCCGGTAGCGACCAGGGTGCCATCTTCCGTGACTGCGCCGTCAGCCTTGCCGGTCAGGACGGGGATATCGTTGGTGCCCACGATCGTGACCACGACTTGACCGGTCGTGCCGTCAGCCGTCGTAACGGTGAAGGTCTCGGTCAGGGTCTTGCCCGCGCCCAGGCCTTGAACGGCCGGGTCGTTGTTGGTGAGGTTATACGTCCACTTGCCATCGGCATCGATGGAGAAGGTGCCATGCTGGCCAGTGGCATTCGTCTGGGCGACAAACACGGCTTCGCCCGCGTCGGGGTCGGTGACATCCAGCTTGCCGCCGGTGGTCAGCGCCAAGTCTTCCGTGACGGTGCCCTTGTCATCGCCCGGTTGAGCCGGGGTGATGATGGCGCCGTCATCGGTGCCGTTGATGGTGACGGTGACATCCTTCGAGACCACGCCGCCGTTACCGTCGTCGACGGTCACGGTGAACGTCTCGGTGAACGACTCACCGGACTTCAGGCCTTGGACATCCTTGTTGGCGTTGTCCAAGTTGTAGGTCCAGTTGCCGGTGTTATCGACCGAGAACGAGCCATACGTACCCTTGCCGCCGTCATTGACGGACCAGGTGTGGGTGTCGGTGGTGTCGATGTCGGTGACGTCGATCTTGCCGGTAGCGACCAGCGTGCCATCTTCCGTGACTGCGCCGTCAGCCTTGCCGGTCAGGACGGGGATGTCGTTGGTGCCCACGATCGTGACCACGACCTGGCCGGTCGTGCCATCAGCCGTCGTAACGGTGAAGGTTTCGGTCAGCGTCTTGCCCGCGCCCAGGCCTTGCACAGCCGGGTCGTTGTTGGTCAGGTTATACGTCCACTTGCCATCAGCATCGATGGAGAACGTGCCGTGTTGGCCGGCGGCGTTCGTTTGGGCGACAAACACGGCTTCGCCCGCGTCGGGGTCGGTCACATCCAGCTTGCCGCCGGTAGTCAGCGCCAAGTCTTCCGTGACGGTGCCCTTGTCATCGCCCGGTTGAGCCGGGTTGATGACCGCGCCGTCATCGGTGCCGTTGATGGTGACGGTGACGTCCTTCGAGACCACGCCGCCGTTGCCGTCATCCACCGTAACCGTAAAGGTCTCGGTGAACGACTCACCGGACTTCAGGCCTTGGACATCCTTGTTGGCGTTGTCCAGGTTGTAGGTCCAGTTGCCGGTGTTATCGACCGAGAACGAGCCATACGTACCCTTGCCGCCGTCATTGACGGACCAGGTGTGGGTGTCGGTGGTGTCGATGTCGGTGACGTCAATCTTGCCGGTAGCGACCAGCGTGCCATCTTCCGTGACAGCACCGTCAGCCTTGCCGGTCAGGACCGGGATGTCGTTGGTGCCCACGATCGTGACCACGACCTGGCCGGTCGTGCCATCAGCCGTCGTAACGGTGAAGGTTTCGGTCAGCGTCTTGCCAGCGCCCAGGCCTTGCACAGCCGGGTCGTTGTTGGTCAGGTTATACGTCCACTTGCCATCAGCATCGATGGAGAACGTGCCATGCTGGCCAGCGGCATTCGTCTGGGCGACAAACACGGCTTCGCCCGCGTCGGGGTCGGTGACCTCCAGCTTGCCGCCGGTAGTCAGCGCCAAGTCTTCGGTGACGGTGCCCTTGTCGTCGCCCGGTTGTGCCGGCGTGATGACCGCGCCGTCATCGGTGCCGTTGATGGTGACGGTGACGTCCTTCGAGACCACGCCGCCGTTACCGTCGTCGACGGTCACGGTGAACGTCTCGGTGAAGGTTTCACCGGACTTGAGACCTTGGACGTCCTTGTTGGCGTTGTCCAGGTTGTAGGTCCAGTTGCCCGAACCATCGACCGAGAACGAGCCATACGTACCCTTGCCGCCGTCGTTGACGGACCAGGTGTGCGTGTCGGTGGTGTCGATGTCGGTGACGTCGATCTTGCCGGTAGCGACCAGCGTACCGTCTTCCGTGACTGCACCGTCAGCCTTGCCGGTCAGGACCGGGATGTCGTTGGTGCCCACGATCGTGACCACGACCTGACCGGTGGTGCCGTCAGCGGTGGTGACCGTAAACGTTTCCGTCAAGGTCTTGCCAGCGCCCAGGCCTTGGACGGCCGGGTCGTTGTTGGTGAGGTTATACGTCCACTTGCCATCGGCATCGATGGAGAACGTGCCGTGTTGGCCGGCGGCGTTCGTCTGAGCCACAAACACGGCTTGACCGGCATCGGGGTCGGTCACGTCGAGCTTGCCGCCGGTGGTCAGCGCCAAGTCTTCCGTGACCGTGCCAGCATCATCGCCCGGTTGAGCCGGGGTGATGATGGCGCCGTCATCGGTGCCGTTGATGGTGACGGTGACATCCTTCGAGACCACGCCGCCGTTACCGTCGTCGACGGTCACGGTGAACGTCTCGGTGAACGACTCACCGGACTTCAGGCCTTGGACATCCTTGTTGGCGTTGTCCAGGTTGTAGGTCCAGTTGCC
>NZ_JBYSYN010000007.1:0-95578 GCF_058783475.1 Achromobacter sp. FW305-C-13
TTGCCTGATTTGCTGCAATCCTTGCAATAACCGCTGGCGCTCATTTCTGAACTCTTCGCGGCAGGCTTGGCTGGGTTGCCCCGGTTTCGCCTGTTGTGCTTGCTTGGCCTCGCAGTTCAAAAACGTCTGAACTGCGAAGGAGCGAGACTATAGCACAAGTTTTGGGGCTGTCATGCGGGGCGAGAAAGAAAATTGCCAGGACATTGCGCGGGCGACTGTGAGGATCTGCCTCCCTCTATATATAGAGGCCGGGATTTGCCTGCCTCTCTATATATAGTTGCCCCGCCCGGCTTGCCTCCCCTTGGGGTACGTTTACTATTCGCCTGTACGCCGCACCTAATTGGAGACGAACACGCTATGCCCCCAGCCATCGCCCTGAGCGAAGATATCCTGATCAACGTCACCCCCTTTGAAACCCGCGTTGCGCTGGTCGAGCTGGGGTCCGTCCAGGAGCTGCACGTGGAACGCAGCATCCAGCGGGGCCATGTCGGCAATATCTATCTGGGGCGGGTGGTTCGTGTGCTGCCTGGCATGCAAAGCGCTTTCATCGACATCGGACTGGAACGTGCGGCCTTCATCCATATCGCGGACCTGCGCGAAAACCGGAGTGAGCGCAGCCAGGGCCTGACGCCCACGCCCATCGAAAAGCTGCTGTTTGAGGGACAGACCATCATGGTCCAGGTGGTCAAGGACCCCTTGGGCACCAAGGGTGCGCGCCTGTCGACCCAGATCAGCATGGCCGGGCGGATGCTCGTGTATCTACCGCATGATCCGCACATCGGTATTTCGCAGAAGATCGATTCCGAGTCCGAGCGCATCCAGCTGCGGGAACGCGTGCAGGCGTTGATGCCGGCCGAGGAAAAAGGCGGATTTATCGTCCGCACCCAGGCCGAGGGCGCCAACGACGAGGAACTGACGGCCGACCTGGAATACCTGAGGAAGCTTTGGGCGAGCGTTCAGGCCGCGGCCCGCACCCAGCCCGCCCCCGCCCTGCTTCACCAGGACCTGACGCTGGCGCAACGGGTCCTGCGCGACATGGTGGGCCCGGGCACGGGCACCATTCTGGTGGACTCGCGCACGACCAGCGCGGCCATGCTGGAATGGGCACGCATTTACACGCCGTCGGTGGTGGACCGGATCCAGCACTACAGCGGCGAACGACCGCTGTTCGATACCGCCAACGTGGATGATGAGATCGCGCGCGCGCTGTCTCGCCGCGTGGACCTGAAATCCGGCGGTTACCTGATCATCGACCAGACCGAAGCGCTGACCACGGTGGACGTCAATACCGGTGGCTTCGTGGGCGGACGCAATTTCGACGACACCATCTTCAAGACCAATCTGGAGGCGGCCCAGGCCATTGCCCGCCAGCTTCGGCTGCGCAACCTGGGCGGGATCGTCATCCTGGACTTCATCGACATGGAAGAACAGGAGCATCGCGATACGGTTCTGGCCGAACTCAAGAAGGCCCTGTCACGCGACCGTACGCGCATGACCGTCAACGGCTTTACGCAATTGGGCCTGGTGGAGATGACGCGTAAGCGCACGCGAGATTCGCTGGCGCATCAGCTGTGCGAGCCCTGCCCCATGTGCGAATCGCGCGGCAATGTGCGCACACCGCGCACGGTCTGCTATGAGATCCTGCGGGAGATCCTGCGCGAGGCCCGCCAGTTCAACCCCAAGGAATTCCGCATTCTTGCCTCGCAAGACGTGGTGGACCTGTTCCTGGAAGAGGAAAGCCAACACTTGGCGATGCTGGGCGACTTCGTGGGCAAGCGCGTGTCGCTCGAAGTGGAGAGCACGTACTCGCAAGAGAAATACGACATCATCCTCGTCTAGCCTTTCACGCTTGCGATGGGTTTGATGCGCGCCTGATGGTGGCGCATCAACTGGTCGCATAGACCGTTGCGATTCGCATTGCCCCTCTCGCGCGATAGCAGGTTGCCGACTTCTTTTCAACGCGATCTGTATGGATTGTGTGTCTTAACAATTCGTTTGAAATGAAGTTTGAAACCGATGGCGGCGCGAAGAGGTAGCCGATAAGCTGCGGGCGCTTTGCGGGGTATCGCCTCGCCTGGCGCTTTTTTCTTATGCTTTCGGAGGTCAATGCAATGAAGTCCCTATTCCGTCCGTTCCTGGTGCTGGTCGCAGCGTTGCCGCTGGTGCTGGCGGCCTGCGGCAACAAGGAGCCTGAACAGCGCGCGGCATTCACGCAGTTCCTGCAAACCCGCATCGTCGACAAACCCGGCGTGCGCGTGCCCACGTTGACGGATGAAGAGAAGAAGTCCTTTGGCGATTACGCGGCGCACTACGCCGTGATCACCGACTTCAATTCCAGCATGGACGCATCGGTCAAGCCCCTGTCGGGCATCATGCAGAAGGGCGCCGTGCGTTCGCTGAACGATATCTTGACGCGCCGCGATGACCTGAAGAACGTGCAGACGTCCATCAACGACATGGGTGCGGCATTGAAGGAACAGAAAGCGAAAGCCGACGCTGCGCGTGCGCAGTTGAAGCAACCCGACGACCTGAAGGCCATGTACGACAAAGCCTATGACAAGACCGTGAGCCTGCCGGCCGATACGTTCCGCGATGTGTTGCCGCAGTTGAACGCCACGTTCGACAGCAGCTTGAAGATCGCCGATTATGTCGATGCCCATAAGGCGCAGATCGAGATTTCGGGCTCTATCGTGAAGGTGCAGGATCCGGCCGTGCAAGCCGAGCTGAATCAGCTGCTGCAAGACCTGAATGCCCAGGCGAAAAACCTGCAACAGGCCAACACGCGCATGCAAGCCGTGATGCTGGGCCGCTGATTGACGGCATGCCCGCCCGCCGACGATCAGATCGAGACCACCCGGTTGCGGCCGGTTTTCTTGGCCTGGTAGACCGCGGCGTCGGCGGCTTCAACCAAGGCGGATGCCTCGTCCTCCGCCTTGGGAATCGCGGTAGCGACGCCGATGCTGACCGTGACCATACCGCCCTCATTGTCCTGGTGCGGGACGCGCAGTTCGGCAATTGCGCGCCGGATCGTCTCCGCGATGCTCATCGCACGTTGCCCGCTGGTGTTCGGCAACAGCACCACGAACTCTTCGCCCCCGTAGCGCGCGGCCAGGTCGCGCGGACGGCGGGCATTTTTCTTTAACGTCGACGCGACCCGCTTGAGCAGTTCGTCGCCTTCCTGATGGCCATAGCGATCGTTGTAGAGCTTGAAGCGGTCGGCATCCAGGAACAGCAGCGACAACGGTTGGCTGTCGCGCCGTGCGGCCTGCCATTCGCGGGCCAGCGTTTCATCGAACGTGCGGCGATTGGGGATGCCGGTCAGGCCGTCGGTCTGCGCCTGTATTTCCAGCTGCATCTCGAAAGCACGCCTTAAACGCATCTCGCGCCGGAACAGCACGATCTGCGCCATGACCGACAGGAAGAGCGCCAGCGTGACCGGAACGACCAGCGCGGCGCGCCGGACCCAGGGTGCGAGGATGTCGTCCACCGCCAGCGCGACGTTGATGACCAGCGGCGTATTGTCGATCTTCTCGAACGTGTGCAAGCGCTTGACGCCGTCCGGCGACAAGGTGCCCACGAACGCCCCCTCGCGGCGGATGAGGAATTGCTGAAAATCCTGAGGGAAATCGAATTCGCGGCCCATGTCCGACAGCGAGTAGGGATTGCGGACCAGCACCACGCCGTCATTGCGGAAAACCGTGATGGCGTCGCGTTCGCCGATCGACAAGCTGCCGAAGCGGTCGCGGAAGTACGCCAGCCGTAGCGAACCGACAACGACGCCCGCGAAGCTGCCGTCCGGACGGGAAATCCGCCGACTGATGGCGATGCTCTCGTCTCCGCCGCGCAAGGGGCTGCGGTACGGACGGCTCACGTACATACCGACGTCATCGGCGTCGCGGTGAACCTGGAAGTAGTCCCAGTCGGAAAAATTCCGCTCCGAGGGAATGATGTCTACCGAGGCATAACGCACGTAGCCGTTTTCGTCGAGCACGCCGATGGCGCCCAGGTATTCCGCCGAGGACGAACGGTCGAACAGGAAGCGGTGCAGGGCTTCGCCTTTGACGAGCTCGATGCCGGGTTCGCGCAGCCGTTCGACTACGCCTTGCAGCGACAGGTCGTACCCATGCAGGGTTCGGCTGATGTCGGCCGCCAGCACGCCGGTCAGGTTATGGCCTGCCGTATAGGCAGATTCCCAGGTCAGGCGCCTGTCGATCCACAGCAATGCCACCGCAGCCGCACAGATGCCGATTGCGACCAACCCGGCCAGCGCGTACAGGGTGCGATGCAAAAATCCACGCGACTTCAATGCGGCGCTCCTTCACGATGACGGTCGGATGTCGTGGCGGGTGTCTTTGGCGGCCTATCCGGCAAGATAATGCCGCTACCCCACGCCCTGCGCAAGATCACGGCTGGCAGACCCGCGCATAACCCGTGCATCGCCCGCGCCGCCCAGCTACGATGTCGCTCCTATGACCCACGACGATCGCATTTACAGCCTGCCCCGCTGGCAGGTCACCCAGTGGCTGGTCAACCCCGGAGGGGGTGTGCCGGCGGATATCCGCGTGGCGCTGATCGGCGGGCTGTTCGGGTCGCTGCCCATCTTCTTTGGCGGCATCATCAACACGTTGCTGGTGGCCGCCCTGATCACCTTCCGCCACCCTGAACCGGCATTCCTGTTGTGGCTCGCGCTGGAGTTGCTGGTGTGCCTGTCGCGGATCAAGGTGCTGGTAAACGCCCGCAAAGCGGCATCCGCAAACCTGCCCACACCCACCGACCTGTATGTGGTGCTGGCGCTGCTGTGGGCGTCGAGCGTGGGATACGGCACGTTCATCAGTTTGATCAGCGGCGACTGGATCGCGGCGACCGTGGCGTGCCTGTCCGCTGCGTCGATGGTGGGTGGCATTTGCGTCCGCAATTTCGGCGCGCCACGGATGTCGGCGGTCATGGTGGCGTTGAGCGTCGGACCTTGCGCGCTGGGCGCTCTGTTCACCCAAGAGCCGATTTTCTGGTTGGTGCTGGTTCAGGTACCGCTTTACATGACGTCCATGTCGATGGCGTCTTACCGGCTGAACGGCATGCTGGTGTCGACCATGCTGGCCGAGCGCGAAAACGAGCAGCATGCGCGCCAGGATTCGCTGACCGGCCTGCTGAACCGCCATGGACTCTTTCAGGCGCTGGATCAGGCGGTGGCCGAGGCCCGTCCGGGACACCGGGAATTCGCCGTGCTGTATCTGGATCTGGACGGATTCAAGGCGGTGAACGACACCTATGGGCATGCCGCGGGCGATGCGCTGCTCAAGCAAGTATCAGAACGTCTGTTGGCGCTGATTCCAGACGACGCCGTGGCGGCACGTATCGGCGGAGACGAATTCGTGCTGCTGATCCGCCAAACCCCCGACTGCGAGGCGCAGGCGGTGGGCGAGCGGATCGTGCAGTCCGTCTCGCAGCCCTATGATCTGGAACAGGAAAATCCGATTTTCATTGGCGGCAGCGTCGGTATCGCGTTGATTCCCCGCCATGGCGCCGATACGGCGGCCGTCCTGCATGCGGCGGACCGGGCGCTTTACCTGGCTAAATCGGCTGGCAAACGCCGCACAGCGATGGCGCAAGCCTGAACTCCGGACGCCTCGCGTCCGGAGCTGCCCTTACGACACCGCCGTGGCGGCGATGCGGAAGGGGAAGGCTCGGACGCCCCGCACCCTGTCGGTCTCGCGATGCGCGCTGATCGCCCAGGCAGGGCCAGCCCCGCCGGTGGACGACATCAGCTGGCGCATGGCACCGGCCGAAAACCCGCACTGCAAGGCCCGCGCCTGGCGCCGGGCAAGCTCAACACCCACAGCGTGCGGCGTCGTGAAACTACGATCCGATTGCAGCATGGCAGCCCCCTGGCAAATGCTCTTCATCAGTGAAGAGTCAGTGCAATTGAGACTACCCCAGTCTTTCGGGTTTGCGCGTGAAATGATACGTAAAGTAATGCAAAGATGCGGAAATATAGCGCGCGAAATAAGACTGTCATGCCAATGGGTTAGCGGCGGCCTCGGCAGCTTCGCGGTCCGGCTTGTCGTTCCTGCCGTCCGCGGGGCCCGTCATGTTGCCGTACAGCAGCGAACGGCCGGCAAACAAGCCACCTGCCACTTCCAGGTCGAAACGCTCGGTGTCGCGGCGGCGGACGTCTTCCACCACCTCCGCTGCCTCGTCAGGCGGGACGCCAATGACCCGTAACGCGGCTTCGCCGAACACCAGGGCGGATTCCAGGGTCTCGCGCACCTGGTAGTCCACGCCTTCCTTGGCGAGCGCCAGGGAATGGATCCGGTCGTAGGCGCGCACCACCACCCGGACCAGCGGGAATTCGGACTTGATCAACTTGACCATGTGATTCACGGCCTGGGGATTGTCGATGCAGATCAGGATGGCGCACGCATGTTCGGCGCCGGCGGTACGCAGCATGTCGATACGTGTTCCGTCCCCGTAATAGACCTTGACCCCCCACTTGGCCGCCGCCCGGATCGCGTCGGTGTCGGTATCCAGGATGGAAACCGTCAGGTCGCGGGCCAGCATCGCCTGGGTGACGATCTGCCCGAACCGGCCGAAACCGACGATCAAGGCGCAGCCATCCAGATCCTTGGCGACATCTACGTCGTCCATGGAGGGAGTGGGCTTGGGCAGCAACCAACGCAACGCCAGCACGCACAGCGGAGTCAGCGCCATCGAAATGATGACGACGGCTGTCAGCACCGCACCGGTATGCGCATCGAAAATACCGGCTGCCGCCGCCGCGCCATAGAGCACGAAGGCGAATTCGCCGCCCTGGGCCAGCAGCGCGGTGCGGGTCATGGCTTCGGCGTGGGAGGCGCGCAGCAGCCGCGCCACCACGTACACGCCCACGGACTTGACCAGCATGAACACCAGCACGGCCGCCAAGATCAGCGGCCATTCCCGGGCCACGGCGGACAGGTCGAGCGACATGCCCACGCCCAGGAAGAACAGGCCGAGCAAGATCCCGCGAAAGGGCTCGACCTCGGCCTCCAATTGGTGGCGGAACGTGGACTCCGACAACAGGACGCCGGCCAGGAAGGCGCCCATCGCCATCGACAGGCCGCCCAATTCCATCAATAGTGCTGCTCCCAGCACGACCAGCAAAGCGGCCGCCGTCATGACTTCGCGGGCATGGGCGGCAGCCAATAGCCGGAACAGCGGGTTCAGCAGCCAGCGGCCCGCCGCCAACAGCGCCAGGATGCATCCCACCGCAATCGCGGACTGCGTCCAGGGATCGCCCCGTTCGGCCCCGCCCGCCGGCGCCAGCAAGGCGACAAGCGCCAGCAACGGCACGATCGCCAGGTCTTCCAGCAGCAGGATAGAAACGATGCGCTGGCCCTGCCCGGTTGCGCTGTCGCCGCGCTCACCCAGGATCTGCATCACGATGGCCGTGGACGACAGCACGAACCCCATCGCGGCCATGAAGGCGGCGGGGCCAGACAGGCCGGCCAACAGGCCGACCCCTGTCAGCAGCGCGCCGCACGTCAACACCTGGGCCACGCCCAGGCCAAAGATTTCGGCGCGCAGCTTCCACAGGCGCGAAGGCTGCATTTCCAGCCCGATGATGAAGAGGAACATCACCACGCCGAGTTCTGCCACGTGCAGAATGGATTTCGGATCAGAGAAGAAACCGATCCCGAACGGACCAATGGCCAGGCCCGCCGCGAGGTAGCCCAGCACGGATCCCAGCCCCAGCCGCTTGAATATCGGAACGGCGATGACGGCCGCGCCCAGCAAGACGACGACGTTGACGAGTTGATTGCCTTCGGTAGGCAGAGCCATGTGGCGCTCCAGGTTGTACGGCGGGGGCCTGCTTCATTTTCCGGCAATCCGGGGGATTGGCAATCCGGAACTACGGCAGGCTGTAGACAAAAAAACCGCCACGAGTTGTGGCGGTTGGAAGGGGGTCGGTTTGCGATCAGTCGTCGCGGAACTGCATCTTGTAGAGCGAGGCGTACAGGCCATTGGCGGCCAGCAGCTCGGAGTGCGGGCCTTGTTCGACGATCTTGCCGGCGTCCAGCACGATGATGCGGTCGGCATTCTGGACGGTGGACAGGCGGTGCGCGATGACCAGCGTGGTACGGCCCTTCATCAGGCGTTCCAGCGAGGCCTGCACCTGACGTTCGGACTCGTTGTCCAGGGCGGACGTGGCTTCGTCCAGGATCAGGATGGGCGCGTTCTTGATCAGCGCGCGGGCGATCGCCAGGCGCTGACGCTGGCCGCCCGACAGGCGCGCGGCGTTCTCGCCCACCGGGGTATTGATGCCCTGCGGCAGGCCTTCCACGAATTCCAGCAGGTTGGCGGCCGCCAGGGCGTCGCGCACCTTCTGTTCGCTGGATTTGCCCAACGCGCCATAGCCGACGTTGGCGGCGATGGTGTCGTCGAACAGCACCACGTCCTGACTAACGAGCGACAGGTGCGAGCGCAGGCTGCGCAAGGTCAGGTCATTGATGGGGGTATCGTCCACCAGGATCGACCCGCTGTCGGCCAGCACGAAGCGCGGCAGCATGTTGACGAGCGTTGTCTTGCCGCTGCCGGACCGGCCCACCAGGGCGACGGTCTGGCCGGGTTCGACGACGAAGGAGATGTCGTTGACCGTGTCGCGGTCGGCGTCGGGGAAGCGATGCTTGACGTGGCGGAACTCCACCTTGCCGCGCACCGGTTCGGCGAGTTCCTTCGTGCCGGTGTCGTTCTCGGGCGTCTGGTCGATCAGCGTGAACACGCTTTCCGCCGACACCAGCATCTTCTGCATGCGGGCGGCGATGTTGGTCAGGCGCTTGATAGGGTCGAAAATCTGCGCCAGCGCGGCCATGAAGGAAGCGAAGCTGCCGACGGTGAGGGCTCCGCTGTTGGCCTGACTGAGCGCGACGGCGATGACCGCGCCGACCGAAATGGAGATGCAGACCTGCGTCAGCGGCGTCAAGGCCGCGTCCGCCGTAGCGGTGCGCATGGCGAAGCGGCGAAGGCGGCGGCTGACGAAATCAAAACGGCTGCGTTCGACTTCGTAACCGTCGAACAGCTTGATGACGCGCTGGCCGTCGATGCCTTCGCCGACCACGCGGGTCAGCTCGGCGTTCATGTTGACGGTGTCGCGGTTGATGCGGCGCAGGCGCTTGATGAAGAAGCGCGAGATCAGCACCGATACCGGCAGCATGATCAGGATGATCAGCGTCAGCACCCACGACATGTAGAGCAGCACGCAAATCAGGGCCACCACCACCAGGGTTTCGCGCACCAGCACCGTGATGACGTCGGTGGCGTAGCCGGTGACGTTGCCGGCGTCGATCGTGAAACGGTTGAGCAGCCGGCCGGTGTCGCCGCGCTTGAAGTCCGAATCGGGCAGGCCGAGCAGCCGTTCGAACATGTCGCGGCGCATGCCCAGCAACACATTATTGGCCACCCAGGCCAGCAGGTAGTCGCTGAAGAAGTTGCAGATCCCACGCAGCAGGATCAGACCCACGACCGCTAGCGGCAAGGCCCAGACATAATAGGGTTTGGCCCCGGAAAAGCCGCCGTCCAGCAAGGGCTTCATAATGACGGCCAGAACGGGTTGCGTGGCCGCCGCGCCCGCCATCAGCAGGACAGCCAGCAGCAAGCCCTTCCAGTAAGAACCCACGCGGCTGTAGATCCGGCTCCAGAGTTCAGACTTGACGGGGTTGGAATCCGCGGGTGCGTTGCGTGCGGCAGAATTCAAAGGGAACACTCGCTTTTATACAATTGTGCCCGGGATTGTACCGGCTACGCGCCGCCGCGCTGTACCGCCCACCCTCATTTCAGCCCCTATCGCCCTTCACCCACCCATGTCCGAAATCAGTTGCTTGTACGTCCGGTTACCCAATTGGGTGGGCGACGTTTGCATGAGTTTGCCCAGCCTGCGCGCCCTGGAGGCCAGTGGCCTGCCCCTGGTGATCTGCGCCCGCCCTTGGGCCCGCGACCTGCTCGATGGCGTGGCCAAGCAGGATTTTGTTCCCATGCGCGGCAAGGTTGGCCCCGATCGGGCTGCCGTCAGCGCCCACCGGCGCAGCCTGGGCGCCCTTGGCCGCCGCGCCCGCGGCTTGCTGCTGCCGGATTCCCTGTCCAGCGCACTGGTCTTCCGGCTGGCGGGCCTGCCTTCGGCCGGTTACCGGGACGACGGCCGCAGCTTCCTCTTGCGCTGGCCCGTCGCCAAGCCCGACGAGTCGCTGCACGCCGTGCAGTCCTGGCATCACCTTACCCGCGAGGCCCTGACCCGCTGGGGGCTGCCGTCCGGCCCCGCCCAGCCGGGCCCCACCCTGGACCTGCCGCTGACGCCCGCCCATCAGGAAACCGCCGACAAGGCGCTGCTGGCCGCCGGGCTCACCGCCCAGCGCTTTGTATTGATCGCCCCGACGGCTACCGGCCTGCACAAGGGCAAGATCAAGGTTTGGCCGGGATTCGATACACTGACCCGCGCCTTACAGGCATGCGGCCATACCGTGGTAATGTGCCCCCCTCCGGCCGAAACCGACGAGGCACGGCGCAATGCCCCCACGGCGCAGTTGCTCCCCCCCTTGTCGCTGGGCGCCTTTGCCGCGTTGACGGCCCGGGCGGCGCTGGTGATTTGTAACGATTCCGGTGTCTCGCACGTCGCGGCGGCGGCATCTGCCCGGGAACTCGCGCTGTTTGGCGTGACCCGCCCCGGACGCACCGGTCCGTGGTCCCCCCGGGCGGTATGCGTGGGATCGGAGCTGGCTTGGCCGTCCGTCGAAGAAGTTGAACAGCAGGCCATTACCCTGCTGGGCGGGACGAAGTAATCAGGATAGTTTTGACATGACCTTTTCCAGCTACCTCACGAATCTGATCATTCCTTACAACCTGTGCGTGACCCTGGTCGTCATCGGTCTGGTGCTGGGCCTGTTCCGGCTGCGCAAGACCGGCGGCGCCATTATTGCCGCGGGCTTGCTGTGGGCCCTGGCGTGGTCACTGCCGGCGACCTCGCTGTGGCTGGGCGGCGCACTGGAAAGCCGCTATCCGCACCTGCCTCCGGCGGCTTCGCCCACGGCTGACGCCATCGTGGTGCTGGGCGGCAATACGGCCAACGGCCGGGCCAACTGGTTCCTGCCCTATGACAAGGAGACCGCCGTGGTGCGTGTGGACACGGCGGCCCAGCTTTACCTGGCCGGCCGCGCGCCCAAGGTTGTGCTGTCGGGCGGGGCCCTGGAAGGCGACGTCAGCGAGGCCCGCGGCATGGCGCATGCCATCCGCCAGCAAGGCGTGCCTGAAACCGCCCTGATCCTGGAAAACTCCAGCCGCACCACCTACGAAAACGCTGCCCTGACCGAGGATACGTTGAAGTCGCGCGGTATCGGCAAGGTACTGCTGGTGACCTCGGCGCTGCACATGCCGCGCGCGATGGCGGCCTTCTCCAAGCAAGGCGTGGAAGCCATTGCCGCCCCTGCGCCGCCGCAGATCGTGGCGCCCACGGATGGTTCGCTATCGCTGTGGATACCCGACCAGCGCACCTTCGACGCCAGCCGCTCCATCATCAAGGAATACGCCGGCCTGTTCGTATATTGGCTGCGCGGATGGGTATGAGCCTGACGGCTGCGCCTGCCCTGGACTGCCGGGCGGGCTGCGGCGCCTGTTGCATCGCCCCGTCGATCACCCGGCCGATTCCGGGGATGCCCGAGGGCAAGCCGGCGGGCGTGCCCTGTATCCAGCTGCTGCCGGACATGCGCTGCGCGATCTTCGGCCAGCCGTCCCGGCCGGATTTCTGCGGCGGATTGCAACCCCAGCAAGATATGTGCGGCCCCGACCGCGAACACGCGGTCCGATGGCTGGCGGACCTGGAACGGGCGACCGCGCCAGGGCATTAAGGTCCGCGCGGCGTGGGGAGACCCACACCGCTCACCGGCTCAGCTGCGCGCTTCCAGCACCTTTTCGTACAGCTCCTCATATCTTGAGGCAACCGTTTCCCAGCTTTGATCGCGGGCGATTTCCAGGCCGCGTTCGGTCAATGCCGCCCGTAGCTCAGGTTCCGAGCCCAGCCGTTCCAGCGCTTGCGCCAACTGGGCGCCGTCGCGCGGATCTTGCAGGATCAGCGCGTCCTTGCCGGCGGAAAGATACTGCGCAAAGCCGCAGTACGCCGGCGAACTGACGACCACCGGCAGGCCGTGCGACATGGCCTCCAGGGGCGCCATGCCGTAGCTGTCGTTCAGCGTGGGATGCGCGTAGATGTCCGCCGCACTGAAATACTGGGCCACCTCGGGCGTCGGATCGACCAGCGTGACGCGATGGGCGATGCCGCTGGCAGCACGGACCCGGTCGCGGGTGGGCTCATCCGCCCCCACGACCAGCAGCTTGTAATGGGCCGGCAACTGCGCCAGCGCGTCCAGCAAGGCCGGCAGCCCTTTTCGCAGAGGATTGCGGGCCACCAGCAGGCAACCGACCGTTCCGGCGTCCCAGCCCAGGCGAGCGCGGGTGGCATCACGGCCGTTGGCCTCTTCGGCCGACGGCAATTTGACGCCGGGCGCGATGATGTCCACCGTCAACTGCTGGCCGTAACTGCGGTGAAGCTGATCCATGATCAAGCCGGACACGGCCACCACGCGCCGGGCGGGCGCACCACGGACGCGCAGCTTTTCCAGCAGCAGGTAGGTGGCCAGCCGCGGGCTCAGCCAGGCCGTCACGCGCGACAGCGGCCGGACGCGGGTGACGCGGTTGTAGCGCACTGGCGTCACGTGCATGACCTGGATCTCTCCGGCCCAGCCGTTCATATGCGAATGCACGATGTCGAATTTCCCGCGCGTCAGCCGATCGGCCCGCCACGCGAAATACAGCACGCGCATCCAGCTAGGCAGCCAGCCGGGAAAGCGCACCGGCAGGAAACGGAACGGCAGGTCGCTGTCGAAGTCACGCGCCACGATGGAGATATCGTGGCGCTGGCCCAGGACGCGCATCAGCTCCACGCCATAGGCCTCCGCGCCTCCGAAGCGATTGCCGAAGCGGTCGACCAACAGCGCAATGCGAAGCCGCCGCTCAGCGGCGCCGGCGCGTGTCTTCATACCGGGTCAGGCACTTCTGCAGGAAGCGGACGATATTGGTGGAACGCGCCACCGTCACCCGGGGCAGTCCGAACGGATCGTCGGACGCCGCCGCCAGGCCGCGCTGGGTCAGCGTGGCGTTGTCATAGCCGGCCTCACGCACCATGACGCGGTGCTCGGGTCCGTGGTCGCCATAGGGATAACAGAAAGCCGTGACGGGCGCGCCCAGCGCCTGTTCCAGTTCGTCCTTGGATTCGACGATCTGGCGACGGGCTTCTTCAGGCGACATTTCGGGCAAATGCACATGGTCCAGCGTATGCGAGCCGACCTCGTTGCCGGCCTGCGCCCATTCACGCATTTCCTGCACGGTCATCAGGGCCGAAAAGGGAATGCCCTTTGCATGGTCCCAGACGTTGCTGCCGTCGAACTGACGCGCAACAAAATAATTAGTGGCGGTAAAGCCGAGTTCGCTCAGCACCGGCATCGCGTTGCGATGCACATTGCGGTAGCCGTCGTCGAACGTGACGCCGAACACCTTGCCCTGACGCTCGCCGCGCACATAGGGCATGACGTCGCGCATCGACAGGCCACGGTAGCCAAGGCGGCGCATCCAGCGCATCTGGCGGGCGAAGCTGTCGGGATGTACGGTCAACCCGCGAAACGGCGTGCCCTTGGGGTTGGGCTCGCCGATCTGGTGGTACATGAGAATAGGGATAGACATAGGCCGGATTATAGAGCCCGGCGTCCATCCAGCGTACGCTGGTAGACATCTACTGTGGCGGCAGCGAAACGGTCCAGATTGAAGTCGCGCAGACTGGTTTCACGGGCACGGGCGCCCATGGCGCGTACCGTGTCCGGATGGTCCAGCATGAACCGCAGCTTGGCCGTCATGGCTGGCACGTCGCGCACCGGCACGATCCAGCCGTCCACGCCGTCGGTCACGTTCTCGGGCAGCCCGCCCACGTCGGTCACCAGCGCGGGAAGCCCCAAGCCCATGATCTCGCGGCACGCGAAGGAAAGTGCTTCGCGGTAGGACAGCACGAAGCCGGCATGGCAGGACGCCAGCGCAGCGCGTACGTCGTCGAGCAGCCCGGGGAAGCGGACCTGATCGATCATGCCCAGCTCTCGCACGCGGGCCAGTTTAGCCTCGGACGGCGGATCGCCCGCCACCATCAGCAGCACGCGCGCCTTGTCGGCGGGCGGCAAGGCAGCAACGGCGGCCACCAGGTCCAGCCAGCCCTTGTCGTAATCGGTACCGCCGGCGCTGCCCAGCAGCAGCTTGCCCTGCCAGGACGGGCCGAAGATCAGCGCGCGCAGCTTGTCCAGGCTTTCCGGCGGAGGGGGAGCGAAGAAGTTCGTGTCGATGCCGTGCCGGATGGTGGTGATTGGGCGCTTGCTGTAGGGCGAACGCTGCATCAGGCCATGGACGTAGTCGCTGACGGCAATGCCGTGGTCAGTCGCCAGGGCGACGCGTAGCTTGTGGCCGAAGCTCGAGAGCGGATGGTCGTTGTGCTTGGTGAACACGATGCGCGGCCGGCGGGCCATGCCCAGCGTCGCCAGCATCACTTGCTTGTGGTCGGCCGATCCGTTGACATGGATGATGTCAAAGCGCCCGGCCTTGATCAGGCGGCGCAGCTGCGAGCGGTCCTTGAACCAGGAGGACGGGCGCGTCGTGTATTGCATGTCGACCACGGTCACACCCGGAATGGCGCGAGCGTAGCGGTGCAGCCGGCTGGTGGCGGGCGCCGCCACGGTGATCTCGTGATCGCGGGCCAGGGCCTTCGCCAGGTTGATGATGTAGGTGACGTGCCCCCCGCCGTTGCCGGCGTGGAAGTTCGTGTACAGGATCTTCACTTCTGCTTCTCGGCCAGGAACATCAGCTTGGAATAGCGGAAGAAACTGCCTGCCGCCGCCGTCACCGCCAGCACCAGGCCGTGCCTGCCGTCCAGGAAGCCGCGGCGGATGAGATAGATGCGCACGAAGGTCCAGAAGCCGTGACCCAAGGCGCCGAAGACCGAGGTGCGGCGCCCCTTGGCATACATCATCGCCGCCGCGTCCGACGAGTAGCGGTTGACCTTGTTGATCAGCGCATCCAGGTTGTCGTACGGATAATGATTGAAATAGCCCTGCAACTTCAGGGGCTGGCCATTGGCCGGCACCACGCGCTCGTGCACGGCGGCATCGGTGAAGCGTGCCGTGCCGCGCTTGAAGAGGCGCAGCACGTAATCGGGCCACCAGCCGCTGTGGCGGATGTCCTTGCCGCAGAAATTCGATAGCCGGGCGATCTCGTAGGCGTCGGCGCGCGGGTTCGCCAGCACGTCCTGGATTTCGCGGGCCAGCTCGGGCGTGACACGCTCGTCGGCGTCGATGGACAGCACCCAGTCACCCGTCGCCAAATCCAGCGCGCGGTTCTTCTGAGGACCGAAGCCCGGCCAGTCGGGCGTGATTTCAACGCGTGCGCCCAGCGCCTGCGCCAATTCGACGGTGCCATCGGTGCTGCCCGAATCCACCACGATGAATTCGTCGGCGAAGGACACGGACTTAAGGCAGGCGGCGATATTCGCCGCTTCGTTCTTGGTGATGATGATGACTGATAGCTTCATCCGCGATTCCTAAGACGCTTTTTCCAGGCTTTCCAGGCGTGGTAGCGCGGCCCCCAGAACGGGTCGCGCGACAGCCAGATGCGCCGGTTCAGCCAGGTTCCGCCCTGGTTGCGCACCGCGAAACGGTAGATGTGCTCGGGGTCCGCGCCGGGGGTGTTCTGTCCGAAAGGGTCGGTAGTGTACAAGTGCGCAAAGCCCGCCTGCCGGGCGGCGGCGACGTAATCCGCATCGAAATAGCCTTGGGGCCAGCAGAGATGGTCGCTGACGGATCCGAGGCGGCGCACGAGGGTATCGCGGGAATCGTGCAGTTCCTGCGCGATATGGTCGCGCTTGGCGTCCACGTCGGCGCCGCAGACCTTGTCCCAGCGGGTGTGGGTATGCGTATGGGAATGGAATTCGAACGTGCCCGCGGCCTGCATGGCTTCGATCTCGCTCCAGCGCAGCATGGCGTCATCGGCGCGACCGGCCGCCACCAATTGTTTGCAGGCGTCGTGGTCGGGCGTGGCGGGCAACGGGCCGCCCTGCCCCGCGTGCGGACGCACGGGGCCGTCGCCGATCCAGCCGGTAATGGTGAACAGCACGGCGCGCATGCCGTAGCGCGCCAGCACGGGATGCGCGTGCACCCAGTTGTTCAGGTAGCCGTCGTCGAAAGTGATCAGCACGGAACGCTCGGGCGCCGCGCCGCCCGCCAGGTAAGCGGCGAACTGGGCGGCGGACAGCGATTGGTAGCCGGCCCGCGCCAGGCGCGAAACCTGGGCCTCGAACACGTCCGGCGTGGCTGCGATCATGCCGCCCGCAGGGGTGACATGGTGGTACATCAGCACGGGGACGTTGGGCGCATTCATGCCGCGCGCTCCGCCAGCCACTTCAAGTAGACGGCTTCGGTGGTTTCGGCCAGGCGGGCGGGCGAAAACACAGCTTCTTCCCAGACCATTTTGCGGCCGGCGTCGCCCATGCGACGGCGCAGGGCCGGGTCATCAATCAGGCGCTGCAAGGCGTCGGTGAGCGCCTGGGGATTCTTGGGCGGCACCAGGATGCCGGTATCGCCGTTGCGAAACATCTCGGACACGCCGCCCACATCGGTGCCGATCACCGGCAGGCCGCTGGCCTGCGCTTCGACATAGACGGTGCCGGACGCTTCCTGTTGCGTAGCCAGCGCGAACACGTCAAAGCCCGCCAGCAGATTGGGCACGTCGCGCCGCATGCCCATCAGATGGATGCGGTCTTGCAGGCCCAGGGTGGCCACGTAGTCCTGGGTCTGCTCGAAGACCGGCGAGCCGCCGCCGACGAACACCAGGTGCAGCTTGGGCCGGCTTGCCATCAGCGGCACGATCGCGTCGATCAGGTCCTTGTGGCCTTTCGTGGCGCGCATGACCGCCACGCAGCCCACGACGATATCGTCATCCGCCAGGGCGAGTTCATCGCGCAAGGTCGAACGTTCGACCGGCGGCGGCAGCACGATGGGCGAGTAGACGGTGGCCACCTTGTTGGCCGGCACGCCGCGCTCGATCAGGTATTTACGCACATGATCACTGACCGTCGTGACCCTGTGCGGCAGACAGGTGTAGGACCACATCGATCCCACCTTGTTCGACAGATGGCGGGTTCGCACGATCAGCGGGGTGCCCGCCAATCTGGCGGCCAGCGCTGCGATGACCGTATCGCGCCGGCTGTGGGTGTTGAGCACATCGAAGCGCCCTTCCTTCAGGATGCCGCGCACGGCAGCCACGCCCTTCAGGTAATTCACCGGCCCGTCCATGTCGACCTTATGCACGGTAAAGCCGGCATCCGTAAGGCGTTCGACCAGCAGGGCCCTAGGCTGGCAGATGGCTTCGATATGGTGGCCACGCGCACGCATGGCCGTCATTTCCTTGAAGATCCGCCCTTCCTGACCGCCAAAGCTGGTGGCGGCTTCCGAATGCACGATACGCAGTTTTCGCATCAATAGGTGACCTCTACTCCGTCGGGCTTGGTCCAGGCATTCAGGTTCTCGAGTAGCGTGTCCGCCATGCGGACCCGCCACTCTTCGCCCAGCCTGACCGTGCACAGGAAATTGTTCTTGGTGTAGACGATATCGACCGGCACGCCGGGGATGCCGTTTTCGGGTTCGGCCCGGAACGGGTTCAGCATCTGGCGCAGACGCGCCGCGTCGGCCGTCCCGTTGAGCTTGACCCGCAGGGACTTGGCGCGCGCTTCGCGGGCCAGCTGCAGGTCGTACAGCTGTTCGGCCACGATGCGCATGCCGCCGGAATAGTCGTCGTTGCTGACCTTGCCCTGGACAATGACCAGTTGGTCTTCGCGCAGGCGGTTGCGGTGCTTTTCGTAGAGCTCGTTGAATACCGAGATTTCCACCTGCGCGGTGCCGTCGTCCAGCACGGCGAACACCATCTTGCCGCGGCGGGTCATCATGACGCGCACGCTGGCCAGCACTCCGCACATCCACTGCAGGTCCCGCTGCGGTTCGACTCGCGCCAGCTGCATCGGCACGATGCGGCGCACTTCGTCGCGCCACGCGTCGAAGAGGTGGCCGCTGTAGTAGTAGCCCAGCGCGGACTTTTCTTCCGTCAGCTTCTTGTGCAGGTCCCAGGGAGCCACCTTGGCCAGTTCGCCGGCGACCACGTCGCCGCTGTCGTCGCCGAACAGCGAGGCCTGGTTGGCGCTGCGGGCTGCCTGCTCGGCGGCTTCCATGGCCGTGGGCACGGAAGCCAGCATCGCCGCGCGGTTCGGTTCGATGGTGTCGAACGCGCCCGCCTTGATCAGGGCTTCGATGGTGCGGCGGTTGACGGCCTGCTTGCCTACACGGCGGCAGAAGTCGAACAGGTTCAGGAACGGGCCGCCTTCCTTGCGCGCGCGCAGGATGTCTTCGACTGCGCCCTGGCCGGTACCTTTGACCGCCCCCAGGCCGTAGCGCATGGTGCGGGGCGGCTTGCCCTTTTCGGTGTGCTTGTCGGCCACCGGCTCAAACCGGAAGCCCGAGAAATTGACGTCAGGCGGCAGCACCTCGACGCCGTTGTCCTGGGCGTCGCGGCAGAAGATCTGGACCTTGTCCGTGTCGTCCATATCGGACGACATGGTGGCGGCCAGGAATTCCGTCGGGTGATAGGCCTTGAGCCAGGCGGTCTGGTACGAGATCAGCGCGTAGGCGGCCGAGTGCGACTTGTTGAAGCCGTAGCCCGCGAACTTTTCCATCAGGTCGAACAGTTTGACCGCCAGGTCGGGATCGTGGCCCTTTTCCTTGGCGCCTTGCTCGAACAGTTCACGGTGCTTGGCCATTTCCTCGGGCTTTTTCTTGCCCATGGCGCGGCGCAGCAGGTCGGCGCCGCCCAGCGAGTAGCCCCCGATGATCTGCGAGATCAGCATCACCTGTTCCTGGTAGACGATGACCCCGTAGGTGCTCTTCAGGGTGCTTTCCAGGTCGTTGTGGAAGTAGTCCACTGCAGCGCGGCCGTGCTTGCGGTTGACGAAGTCGTCCACCATGCCCGATTCCAGCGGCCCGGGACGATACAGGGCCAGCATGGCGATGATGTCTTCGAAGGTGTTCGGCCGCAGCTTTTTCAGCAGTTCCTTCATGCCGCGCGATTCCAGCTGGAACACGGCGGTGGTGTTGGCGTCGCACAGGATCTTGTAGGCGGCCGGATCGTCAAGCTCCAGCGCCATGACGTCGAAGTCGCGCTTGTCCTCGTTGAACTGGCGCACATAGCGCACGGCCCAGTCCAGGATGGTCAAGTTGCGCAAACCCAGGAAGTCGAACTTCACCAGGCCGGCGGCTTCGACGTCGTCCTTGTCGAATTGCGAGACCGCGCTGTTTTCCTGCCCCGGCTGGCAATACAGCGGGCAGAAATCGGTGAGCTTGCCCGGCGCGATGAGCACGCCGCCGGCGTGCATGCCGATGTTGCGGGTCAGGCCTTCCAGCGGTTTGGCCAGGTCGACCAGCGCGCGCACTTCTTCTTCCTGCTCGTAGCGGTCCTTGAAGGCGGGTTCGTCCTTGAGGGTGCGTTCGAGCGTCCAGGGATCCATCGGGTTGAACGGGATCAGCTTGGACAGGCCGTCGCAGAACATGTAGGGCATGTCCAGCACGCGGCCGGCGTCGCGGACCACGGCTTTCGCGCCCAGCGTACCGAAGGTGGCGATCTGGCTCACGGCGGCGCGGCCGTACTTTTCCTTGACGTAGTCGATGACCCGTTCGCGGTTGTCCTGGCAGAAGTCGATATCGAAGTCGGGCATGGAGACCCGCTCGGGATTCAGGAAGCGCTCGAACAGCAAGTCATAGCGGATCGGGTCCAGGTCGGTGATGCCCAGCGCGTAGGCCACGAGCGAACCTGCGCCCGACCCCCGCCCCGGCCCCACCGGCACGCCGTTGTTCTTGCCCCAGTTGATGAAGTCCTGCACGATCAGGAAGTAGCCCGGGAAACCCATCTGGATGATGGTCTTGCATTCCCAGCGCAGGCGTTCGTAGTACTGCTCGCGCTTGGACTCGCGTTCGGCCTCGTTGGGGAACAGGAACGCCATGCGCTTTTCCAGGCCCTCTTCCGACAACTGGACCAGGTAGTCATCCAGCGTCACGCCGTCGGGCGTGGGGAAGTTGGGCAGGCGCGGCTTGCCCAGCACCAGGCTCAGGTTGCAGCGCTTGGCGATTTCGACCGTGTTGGCCAGCGCCGAGGGCACGTCGGAGAAACGCCGCGCCATTTCCTCGGAGCTGAGCAGGTATTGTTCTTTGGTGAACCGGCGCACGCGGCGCGGGTTCGCCAGGATTTCACCTTCGGCGATGCAGACGCGGGCCTCGTGCGCCTGGAATTCGTATTCGTCCAGGAATTGCACGGGGTGCGTGGCCACGACCGGCAGGCCGGCTTCGCCCGCCAGCCGCATGGCCGCCTGCGTGTAGGCTTCGTCGCCGTCCATGCCCGCGCGCTGCAATTCGATGTAATAGCTGCCCGGGAACAGGTGCGCCCATTGCCGCGCCAGCGCCAGCGCCGATACGGCGTTGCCGGCGTCCAGCGCCTGGCCTACGTCGCCCATACGTCCCCCTGACAGCGCGATCAGCCCTTCCTGGCCTTGCAGCCATTCGCGGCGGATTTCCGCCCGGCCCTTGCCCTGGTTCGTCAGGAAAGCCTTGGACAGCAATTCGCACAGGTTCAGGTAACCCTGATGGTTGCGCACCAGCAACAACAGCCGGAACGGCTTGGCCGGATCGTCGTCGTTGGTCAGCCAGACATCGCAGCCGGCGATGGGTTTTACCCCTGCGCCTCGCGCGCCCTTATAGAATTTGATCAGGCCGAAAAGGTTCGACAGATCGGTCAGCGCCACGGCTGGCTGGCCCAGCTTGGCGACGCGCTTGATGAGGTCGGAGATGCGCACGATGCCGTCCACCACCGAGAACTCGGAGTGGACGCGGAGATGCACAAAGGGGGTCGGGGTTGTTACGGCTTCGGACATAGCGGGAATTGTACCTAGTGATCCCGGTCCAAGCCGATGCGCCTGAGATTCCGCAAACGGCGCGCCACGGACCTTGTGTAACAATACTAGGTAGACATGACCCAACTGTCGCAGGACAACGATTACGTATGAAATGGCTAATACCCGGGATCTGGCTGGCCGCCATCCTGTTTGCCCACTTCCGAGGCCGAGTCAAACTGCCGCTGGGCCGGCAAATGCTGGACCACTCGGTGCTGCTGGCCCCGATCAACGCCTTCATGGTGCTGGCCTCCCGCGTGCCGTCCACGCCCTACCTGACGACGAGCGAAATCGCCGAACTCAAGGTGCTGGACGACCACTGGGAGACCATCCGCGAAGAAGCCGTGCAAATGGCCGAACTGCGCCGCATCAAGGCCGCCGACGCCCATAACGACATCGGATTCAATTCCTTCTTCAAATACGGCTGGAAGCGCTTCTACCTGAAGTGGTATGACGCCCGCCACCCGTCGGCCGAGGAACTGTGCCCCAAGACGGTCGCCATCCTGAAGACCCTGCCCAAGGTCAAGGCCGCGATGTTCGCCGAACTGCCGCCGGGCGGCCAGTTGAACCCGCACCGAGACCCGTTTGCCGGATCGCTGCGCTATCACCTGGGCCTGGTGACGCCCAACGACGACCGCTGCCACATCATCGTCGACGGCGAATCCTATAGCTGGCGCGACGGCGAAAGCGTGGTGTTCGACGAAACGTATGTGCACGAAGCCTACAACCACACCGACCAGAACCGGATCATCCTGTTCTGCGATGTGGAACGTCCGTTGAAATGGCGCTGGGCGGAGGCGTTCAACCGCTGGTTCGGCCGGGTGGTCATGTCGGCCGCGAGCTCACCCAACGACGGCGGCGACCAGACCGGCGCCATCAACAAGCTGACGCACGCGCACTGGGTCATCGACCAGAAGCGCAAGGCCTTCAAGGCCTGGAACCGGACGGTCTACAAGGCCACCAAGTTCGGCCTGATCGCCCTGGTCGTCATCGGCTTCATCGCCCTGTAATCCCGTGGACAGCGCCCGGGGGCCTCCGCCCCGGGCGTCCCTGCCCCGCTTCTCAGGCCGCTTCGCGCACGGGCAGCGTCAACAGCCCCGTGTGGTAGTCGTAGCCGTATATCTCGCCGTACCGGCCCCATTCCACCGCAATCTTCAGAACCCGTTCGGCCTCGTCGGGCTTCAGGAATTCCTCCAGCGAATCCAGGAAGTCCTTTTCGGGCAAGGCGCCCGTGGGTTCTTGCTCCAGGCTGTGGCGGATATGCGCGGCCAGCGGCACGTGCGCCAGCAGCTGGCGGCCGAAGATGGCTTGCTTCTGCCCTTGCTCGGCGTGCACGTAGCGCTGGCCGAGCGGCGTCAGGAAGATGTCGCCGCGGTCGATCTGGGCCAGGCCGAACAACCCCAGCGCTTCGCAGGCCGGCAGCAGGTCGTCATCCGAGATCTCGGCCTCTTCGGCCAGCTTGGGCAAGTCGGCGCGGCCATTGAACGGCGCTTCGGCCAGGACGTCCAGCACACCTTCCATGCGCTCGACCTCGGTCTGCGGAAACCGGTAACCCAGCCCTTGCTGGCGCGGTGTGGGCACGCCGTGCGCAGGCCGCATGGTCATCAACGCGTAGACCTCGTCGATCAGCGCCCGCACCTGCGGCGAATCCGCGTCGCGCGGCCGCGGCAGACCGATCAGCACCTGGCTGCGGACGCGCCCCGGGTCACTGTCGAACACGATGATGCGATCAGCCATCATCACCGCTTCCTCGATGTTGTGCGACACGATCAGGATGCCCTTGGTGGAGATGCGGCTTTCGTCCCAGAGCTCCAGCATGTCGTCGCGCAAGGTCTCGCCCGTCAGCACGTCCAGGGCCGAGAACGCCTCGTCCATCAGCAGCACGTCGGGGTTCATGACCAGTGCGCGCGCAATGCCCACCCGCTGGCGCATGCCGCCCGACAATTCACGCGGCAAGGCGCCACCGAAACCGCCCAGGCCGATCAGGTCCAGCACGGCGTCGGCCCGCTTGGCGCGCTCGGCCGCCGGCACGCCCTGGGCCTCCAGGCCCAATTCGACGTTCTGCTGGGCGGTCAACCACGGAAACAGGGCAAACGACTGGAACACCATCGCGATGCCCGACGCCGGGCCATACACCGGCTGGCCGCGGTAGGTTACCGTGCCCTGGTCGGCGTTGACCAGGCCGGCCATGATGCGCAGCAAGGTGGATTTGCCCGATCCGGACTTGCCTAGCAAGGCGACGATTTCGCCTTCTTTCAGCGTGAAATCCACGTGCTCCAGCACATGCCGCGCAGTGCCGTCGGCGGCGCGGAACGATTTGCCGACGTCGTGCAATTCGATCAGGACGTTGGGGTTCATGTCTACTCCTAGCGGCCGCGGTCTTCGGCCAGCAGATACAGCTTGCGCCAGAAAAATCGGTTCAACAGCATCACGAACACGCACATCACGCCAATGCCCAGCGCGATGCGGTGGAAATCGCCTTGCTCGGTCATCTGCTTGATGTAGCTGCCCAGGCCGTCGGCGACCAGCGATGTCTTGCCCCAGGACACATACTCGGCCACGATGCTGGCGTTCCACGACCCGCCGCTGGCGGTGATGGCGCCGGTGATGAAGCTGGGGAAGACGGCGGGCAGATACACCCGGCGCCAGCGCAACCAGCCTTTGAGCCCCAGGTTGTCGGCCGCCAGCCGCAGTTCGTTGGGGATGGTGGACGCGCCCGCCACGACGTTGAACAGGATGTACCACTGGGTGCCAAAGATGATCAGCGGGCTGAGCCAGATGTTCGGGTTGAGCTGCCAGGCCACCATGACGTAGACCACGGCGGGGAACAGCAGGTTCACCGGGAACGCGGCCAGGAACTGCGCGACGGCCTGCACGCGCTGCGAATATCGGGGACGCAACCCGATCCATACCGCGACCGGCACCCAGACGACCGAGGCCAGCGCTATCAGCAGCATGACCCGGACCATCGTGATGCCACCCAGGCCCAGCACGTGCAGCACCTCGCCCCAGCCCACGTCCTGATGGACGAACACCACCAGCTTGTACGTCGCCAACAGGGCCGCGGCCGCAAGCAAGGCGTCCCAGACGCGGGTCCAGCGCGGATCGGGCACCTTCGCCCGCGCCCGGATGGAGGTGCCGTCATACGGCACGCTGAACCACCCCAGCGCACGGCGCATGCACGCCCAGAACGCGTTCGACACCGCCTGCATCCAGCGGCTGCGCCGCGTCCAGTCCAGCAACCACGACTGCTGCGCGGCGTCGCCTTGCGATTCCTCGAACCGGAACTTGTCGGCCCAGGCCAGCAGCGGCCGGAAGAAGAGCTGGTCATACAGCAGGATGCCCGCCATCATGGCGCCGATGGCCCAGGCGATGGCGCGGCCATCCTCGGCCTGGATCGCGACGGCGATGTAGGAGCCGATGCCGGGCAGCTTGATGTCTTGCCCGGCCACCGAGATGGCTTCGGCGGCCACCAGGAAGAACCAGCCGCCCGACATGGACATCATCATGTTCCACAGCAGCCCGGGCGTGGCATAGGGCAGTTCCAGCCGCCAGAACCGCTGCCAGCCCGACAGCCGGAAGATCCGGGCGGCTTCGTTCAGTTCGGCCGGCACCGTGCGCATGGATTGATACAGGCTGAAGGCCATGTTCCAGGCCTGCGAGGTGAAGATCGCAAAGATCGCCGCGCATTCCACACCCAGCAGGTTGCCAGGGAACAGCGCGATGAACGGGGCGATGGCGATGGCCTGGAAACCCAGGATCGGGACGGACTGCAGGATATCCAGCATGGGGATCATCGCTTTTTCGGCCGTCCGGTACTTGGCGGCGATGGCGGCGAAGACGAAGCTGAACAGCAGGGAAAAGCCCAGCGCCGTGAACATCCGAAGGATGGTGCGCAAGAGGTAATACGGCAGATAGGCCGGATCCAAAGAGATCGGCAGTTCCTCGCCCAACGCGAACGGGCGGCTCATTTGAGAGGCGCCGTAAGCCATCAAGGCCAGGATCCCCAGCACCAGGGGCAATAGCGCCCAATCCCAGCGGTTAGGGGTGGAGCGAGAGCCCGTTTTCGGGCGGGTCCGGGGGCTGAATAACTCGAACATATCGGGGATGTTCCAGGGCGCAAGGGGAGAGGCCAGCGAATTGGAGCATAACGAGATGACGGCGGTCTGAATTAGGGGTTTTGTGGGTTTTTGGGGTTTGGGGTGTTGCTTGGTGGCGTTCTTGAGACGCCTGGCCTGGCGGGAGCCTGGGGGGCGCGGGGCAACGATTGCGGTCCGGAGCCTTCGCTCCGGACTGCCCCTGCGTCATCCTCGTTGTTGCCTGCGGCAACTGCCTTCGGATTCCCTTGGGCTTATCGACGCCCCGCGCCCCCCAGGCCCCCGCCACACCAGGCTCGGTCAGGTGCAATCTCACGTCAGTGGGGGAGGACCGGGTGCTTAGGGTTCTTGCCCCGGATGGAGAGGGTGAGGAATATCTTGCGGGGCCCGCCCCCGGCCGGCCGCGCGGGCGGCCTTTGGGGGCTTACGCGGTGTCTTGCGTCGGGGGGGTGGGGTGATGGGTTGCGCGGTGTCTTGCACCGGGGGATGGAGCGATGGGTTGCGCGCGATGGGCAGCCCGGCTCTTGTGTCCGAATTGCCGCGCTTCACCCATCCTACGATTGACGATATCGACGGATCTGCCAGAGAAACGACAGGGCCAACAGAACCTGAAGATGCGTATGCCGATTACGGCCGCCCGCGCGGCCGCAATCGGCGGGCACCGTAAGACTCGTCCAGGATCCTGGACCTGGCGGCGCGCCAGGCCAAGACGGCGGCAGGTGGTCGGCGGGGCGGCCTGACTGCACGCAACCTTGATGCGCCCGAGGGAATCTGAAGGAGTCGCCGAAGGCGAGGACGAAGATGACGACGGGAGAGTCCGGAGCGAAGGCTCCGGACCGCAATCGTGGGCGCGCGCAGTCAGGCCGCCCCGCCGACCAGCGGCCTACGAAGCACCACGCGCCACACACGAAACAAGCAGCACGAAACGCCACCCCCCACCGTCAACGCGTCACCGCTTCAAAGACTCCCAACTCTTCATCAACCGCTTGACCGACACCGGCATCGGCGTCCGAAGTTCCTGCGCAAACAACGCCACTCGCAGTTCCTCCAGCAACCACCGGAACTCGTCCAGCCGCGGATCCGGCGCGCCCTTCAATGCCGCCCTCGCCCGCTGATACTGCGTCACCAGCGGCGCCATTTCCGTGACCAGTTTTGCGTCGCGTCCCGGGTCCGCCCGTAACTTGTCAATGCGGGCCACTGCCGCCTTCAGGTAGCGCGGATAGTGTGAAAGTTGCGAATAAGGCGTGTCGCGGATGAACATCTTCGGCATCAGCGCGCCGATCTGCTGCTGCAGGTCCGCGTAGGCGGCCGCATGCGGCTTGGCCTGCGGCAGCTTGCGTTGCAGCGCCGCGTATTCCGTCAGCACCGCGCCGGCCAGCCTGGCCACTTCCTGCGCCAGCAGGCCCAGACGGCCCTTGCCTTCAGTGCGGCGCGCGTCGAATTGCTGCTCGTTCACCGGCCACGGCTCGGCCAGGCACGCCTGCCCCAGCGCGCAATCGATGATCTGGTCGCGCAGTTCTTCCTGCGTGCCCAGCGTCATGTACAGCATGCTGATCTTGGTCAGGTCCGCCAGGTTCTTTTCCAGGAACTTGACCTGCTCGCGCAGCCCCAGCCGGAAGAGTTTCAACAGGCCCGCGCGATGGTGCTTGCGCGCCTCGTCCGGGTCGTCGAACACGTCCAGGTCGCAATGCGTGCCCCGGTCCACCAGGGCTGGATAGCCGATGACGGACTGGCCGCGCCGCTTGATCTCCATGATCTCCGGCAAGGGGCCGAACGACCATGTCGTCAGGTTCTCGTGCGCCAGCGCCTGGGCAACCTGCGTATCGCTGGCCGCCAGTTGCTGGAAAGTGGCCTGCGCCTGCTTGCCGAATTCGGCCCGCAACTGCGCCAGGTTGCGCCCGGCGGCCAGCATGCGGCCATGTTCGTCGACCACGCGGAAATTCATGAACAGGTGGGCGGGCAAGGTTTCAAGCTTGAAATCGCCCACGGCCGGACGCACCTGCACCTGGTCCCACATATCGGCGATGATGGCATCCACCAGGCCTTGCTGCGGGTCAGCCTGCCGTTCGAACCAGCGCTCGTAGAAGCCGGCGGCATAGTCGGGCAGCGGCACGCAATGGCGGCGCAGCTTTTGCGGCAGCGACTTCAGCAGCAGGTGCACCTTTTCCTTCAGCATGCCCGGCACCAGCCACTCGCAGCGGTCAGGGTCGATCTGGTTCAGCGCGAACAGCGGCACCGACAGCGTCACGCCGTCACGCGGCGAACCGGGTTCGAAGTGGTAGTCCAGCGCCATCGACACGCCTTGCCATTCCACCTTCTTGGGGAAGACATCGGTCGTGACGCCGGCGGCTTCGTGCCGCATCAGCTCGTCGCGGGTCAGCATCAGCTTGGCGGCGGCCGCCTTGTCCAGGCTGGACACCCACTTTTCCAGTGACGCCGTCTGGGAAATGTCTGCAGGCAACTGGCGGTCGTAGAAGGCGAAGATCAGTTCGTCGTCCACCAGGATGTCCGGGCGGCGCGTCTGATGCTCCAGCTTTTCGATGCCGGCAATCAGCTTGCGGTTGTGCGCCACGAAGGGCAGCCGCGTGTCGATCTCGCCGGGCACTAGCGCCTGGCGGATGAACAGTTCTCGCGCATGGGTCGGGTTCACGCGGCCGTAGTGGATGCGGCGGCCCGTGTAGATGGTCAGCCCGTACAGCGTGGCGCGCTCGTTGGCCACGACCTGCCCGGCCTTCTTTTCCCAGCGCGGGTCCGACCAGTTCTTGCGGATCAGGTGGGCGCCCACTTTTTCCAGCCACACCGGATCGATCCGGGCGACGCAGCGCGCGTACAGCCGTGTGGTTTCGACCAGTTCGGCCGCCATGATCCAGCGTCCCGCCTTCTTCACCAGGCGCGAACCCGGGTGGATATGGAAGCGGATTTCGCGAGCGCCCTGGTAATGGCCGCCCTCGTCGCTCTTGAAGCCGATATTGCCCAACAGGCCGGACAACAGCGCCAGATGCAGCTGTTCGTAGGTGGCTTCCGCCTGATTGACGCGCCAGCCCTGCTCGCCCACCAGCGCGGACAACTGGGTGTGCACGTCGTGCCATTCGCGCAGCCGGATCGGCGACAGGAAATTCTGCCGCAGCAGGTTCACGAGTTTGCGCTGGGACGCCTTGTGCTGCACCTGTTCGCCATACCAGCGCCACAGTTTCAGGAAGGAAATGAATTCCGACTTGTCGTCGGCGAACTTGGCGTGCGCCGCTTCCGCAGCCTCGCGTTCCTGCATGGGGCGATCGCGCGCGTCCTGCACCGACAGGGCCGATGCGATGATCAGCATTTCGGACAGGCACAGGTGTTCGCGCGCGGCCAGGATCATGCGGCCGATACGCGGATCCACCGGCAGCTTGGCCAATTCGTGCCCCGTCTCGGTCAGTACGAACGACGCGCCGGTCCGCGAGGCCTCGCCCTCATCGTCCGATGCGGACGCCAGTTCGATCGCGCCCAGCTCCTGCAGCAGGTGGTAGCCGTCGGCCACCGCGCGCCCGGGCGGCGCCTCGACGAAGGGGAACTGCTCGATATCGTCCAGCTTCAGCGACTTCATCCGCAGGATGACGGAGGCCAGCGACGAGCGCAGCACTTCCGGATCGGTGAAGGCGGCGCGGTTGTTGAAGTCCAGCTCGTCGTACAGACGGATGCACAGGCCCGGCCCCACCCGGCCGCAACGGCCGGCGCGCTGGTTGGCCGAGGCGCGGCTGATCGGTTCGATCCGCAGTTGCTCGACCTTGTTGCGCCAGGAATAGCGCTTGATGCGCGCCAACCCGCTGTCGACCACGAAGCGGATGCCCGGCACCGTCAGCGACGTTTCGGCCACGTTGGTGGCCAGCACGATGCGCCGCGCGTTGGTGCGCGGATGGAAGATCTGTTCCTGCTCGGCCTGCGACAGGCGTGCGTACAGCGGCAGCACCTCGGTGCCGGCGGGGTGCCGCTTGCGCAGGGCTTCGGCGGATTCGCGGATTTCGCGTTCGCCGGGCAGGAACACCAGCACGTCGCCCGGGCCGTGCCGGGCGCATTCGTCCACGGCGTCCACGATGGCGTCGATCAGGTCGCGTTCTTCGTCGCCCGACATGCGCTCGCGGTCGCGGCCGGGCTTGGCCGCGGGCGCGGCCTCGTCCTCGGCCAGTTCCTCGCGCACCGGGCGGTAGCGGACTTCGACCGGGTACAGGCGGCCCGATACCTCGATCACCGGCGCGGGCTTGTCTTCGGATGCGGCGAAATGGCGGGCAAAGCGCTCGGCGTCGATGGTGGCCGACGTGATGATCAGCTTCAGGTCCGGGCGCCGCGGCAGCAGCTGCTTCAGGTAGCCCAGCAGGAAATCGATGTTCAGGCTGCGTTCATGCGCCTCGTCGATGATGATCGTGTCGTAGCGGCGCAAAAGCGGATCGCGCTGCGACTCGGCCAGCAGGATGCCGTCGGTCATCAGCTTGATGGACGCGTTGGGGCCGGTGCGGTCGTTGAACCGCACCTGGTAGCCCACCACTTCGCCCATCGGCGTATTGAGCTCCTCGGCGATGCGCTTGGCCACCGAGGTCGCGGCCAGGCGGCGCGGCTGGGTATGGCCGATCATCTTCTGGCGGCCGCGGCCCAGTTCCAGGCAGATCTTGGGCAACTGGGTGGTCTTGCCCGAGCCGGTTTCCCCGCTGACGATCACGACCTGGTGGCCGGCGATCGCGCGTGCGATCTCCGGCCGCCGCGCGCTGACGGGCAGGTCTTCGGGGTAGGTCACGGCAGGGATGGGGCGCTCGGGACGCTCGGGGCGCGGCGCCCGTTTGGCCGCACGGGCGGCGTCGGCCGCGGCGGCCGGAGCCCCCGGGGAAGCCGTCTTGGGCGCCCGCGGGCGGGAGGATTCAGGCATGTACGATAGTCCGGTTAGCCGGGCATTATAAATTTCTATGGCTTCCCTGCCCGCTTGCCCGCCGGACGCGGTAGAAATCGGGTACGAAATAAGCGCTGATTTTCCGGCTGCGCCCGCCCCCGACGGCCATATAATTTCGCCACGCCGTCACCGGACGGCGCTATGGCGCGGCAAAGCGCCGCGTTTTTACCGACTCTCAGGAATCCCTCCGTCCATCATGCCCGACCTGGAACCAGACACCGTCTCCGCCCTAGAAGCCCCAGAATTCGCACCCGCCCAGTTCGTCCGATGGTTTCGAGACGTGGCGCCCTATGTGCATGCATTCCGAGGCAAGACATTCGTGGTGGCGTTCGGTGGCGAACTGGTGCAGGCCGGCGCGCTGAATACGCTGGTGCAGGACCTGTCCTTGCTGTCGTCGCTGGGAATCCGGCTGGTGCTGGTGCATGGCTCGCGCCCGCAGGTCAATGAGCAGCTGCGCCTGAAGGGTTTCACGCAGCAGTTCGACCGCGGCCTGTCCCCCACCGACGCCGCCGCGCTGGAATGCGCCAAGGAAGCCGCGGGCGAGATCCGCCTGGACATCGAAGCCGCCTTCAGCCAGGGGCTGCCCAACACGCCGATGTCGCACGCACACATCCGCGTCATTTCAGGCAATTTCGTGACGGCGCGTCCCACCGGCGTGCTGGACGGGGTGGACTACAAGCACACCGGCCAGGTGCGCAAGATCGACACCGAGGCACTGAAGTTCGCCATCGAGAAGGGCTCGTCGGTGGTGCTGCTGTCGCCGCTGGGCTTCTCGCCCACGGGCGACGCGTTCAACCTGGCCATGGAAGACTTGGCCACCAGCGTCGCCGTGGCGCTGCGCGCCGAGAAGCTGATCTTCCTGTCCACCTCGCAAGGCGTGCTGAACGACGACGGTACGCTGGACACCGAACTGGCCCGTGTGGACGCCGACGCGCTGCTGGCCGGCGGCGAACTGGACGAAGAAACCCACGCCTTCCTGCAATACGCGTCGCTGGCGGTCAAACGCGGCGTGGCCCGCGCCCACCTGCTGCCGTTCGCGCTGGACGGCAGCGTGCTGCTCGAGATCTTCACCCACGACGGCGTGGGCACCATGGTGGTGGAAGACACGCTGGACGATCTGCGCGCCGCCACGATCGACGACGTGGGCGCCATCCTGAGCCTGATCGAACCGCTGGAAGCCGACGGCACCCTGGTGCCGCGCCCGCGCAGCGTGATCGAACGCGACGTGGAGAATTTCACGGTGCTGGAGCACGACGGCGTGATCTACGGCTGCGCCGCCCTGCATACGTTCGCCGACGAACATATGGCCGAAATGGCCTGCCTGATCGTGCACCCGGAATGGCAGGGCTCCGGCGAAGGTGAAATTCTGCTGCGCCATATGGAGTCCCGCGCCCGGGCCACCGGCGCCAAGCGCTTGTTCGTGCTGACCACCCGTACGTCGCACTGGTTCATCAAGCGCGGATTCGTGCAGGGCGGCGTCACCGACCTGCCCCGCGAAAAGCAGAACAACTACAACCGTTCGCGCAACAGCATGGTCTTCATCAAGAAGCTGTAACCGCCGCCACGGGCCCTGACCGCAGGGCTCGAAGGGGCTTGGCGCCCTCCGGACGCCAAGCCCGCTAAAATACGCCGTTATCCATCTTTTCGGCAGCGAACCATGTCCCGTATCGTCAACTGTGTGAAATTGAAGCGTGAAGCCGAGGGGCTGGACTTTCCTCCCTACCCCGGCGAGCTCGGCACGAAGATCTGGCAGAGCATTTCCAAGGAAGCTTGGGAAGAATGGAAGGCCATCCAGACCCGCCTGGTCAACGAAAACCGCCTGAACCTGGCCGACGCCCGCGCGCGCAAGTACCTGAAAGAACAGATGGAACGCTTCCTGTTCGAAGACGGTACGGTAGAAGCCCACGGCTACGTCCCGCCCTCGGCCTGATCCGCGTCGCCGACCATGCCAGACGGCATCCGGCGCGCCCCACCGAAGCCCCTCGCCAGCGAGGGGCTTCGCGTTTTCAGGGACTGCCCGCACATCATCAAGACGGCAGTGCCTGCTGCGCTTAAGATTCGAACATTGTTGGCCGTATTAATGCTGTCATGAGAGAAGAATCGCGCTTGCCCCATCCCGCGGATCCGCCGCCGTCCATCGCGCGCGCGCTGGCGATTGCCCCAGACCGCAAGACCGGTACGCTTCACGACGTGCGGCATGTCGTCGTCCTGATGCAGGAGAACCGGTCGTTCGACCATTATTTCGGCACGCTGCCCGGCGTGCGCGGTTTCGCGGACCCGCACCCGGCGCCCACGGCGGCCGGCAACGTGCTGACGCAGTCGGATGGCGAGGCAAGCTGCCGCCCCTATGCGTTGCGCACGCAATATGCCAGCAACACGCCGGTGGGCTACATCACGCCGCACACCTGGGACGATGCACAGCGCGCATGGAATGACGGCCGCATGGATCAATGGCTGTCCGCCAAGAGCCGCCTGGGACTGGGCGCCTACACCGGCGACGACGTCCCCTTCCAGACGGCGCTGGCCAACGCCTTCACCGTGTGCGACGCCTACCATTGCTCATTGCACGCCGGCACCAATCCCAACCGGCTGTTCCTGTGGACGGGCACCAATGATCCGCAGGGCCAGGCCGGCGGCCCCGCGCTGGTCAACACTTTCGATCGCCTGGGCTCGCCCGATGAAGGCTACGCCTGGACCACCTACCCCGAACGCCTGCAAGCCGCCGGCGTGGACTGGCGCGTCTACCAGGACATGGCGGACAACTTCCACGACAACCCGCTGGCCGGCTTCAGGCAGTACCGCCGCCAGTTCGCCAGCGGCGCGGCCGATGCCCCCTTGCGCGACCGCGGCCTGTCCACCTATACGCTGGATGACCTGGCCCGCGACGTCGACGCGGGCACGTTGCCCCAGGTGTCCTGGATCATCGCGCCCACTGCTGATTCCGAACATCCCGAAGTGTCGTCGCCCCGCCAAGGCGGCGCATACACCGAGCGCGTGCTGGACATCCTGACCCGCAACCCGGAGACCTGGAGCCGCTGCGTGTTCCTCGTCACCTACGACGAGAACGACTGCTTCTTCGATCACATGCCGCCGCCCGCGCCGCCCGCCCGCCATACCGACAGCTGCTCGGGCGGACTGTCCACGGTGGAGCTGGATGGCGAATACCACGACACCCGCCACGGCCCCAGCGCCGCGTCCAACGAGGATCCCGCCAGCCTGCACGGCCGCGGCTTCGGCCTGGGCCCGCGCGTGCCGATGCTGGTGGTGTCCCCCTGGAGCCGCGGCGGCTGGGTCAATTCGCAGGTGTTCGACCACACCTCGGTGATCCGCTTCCTGGAGGCTCGCTTCGGCGTCGCCGAACCCAATATCAGCCCGTGGCGCCGCGCCGTCGCCGGCGACCTGACCTCCGCGTTCGACTTTGCCGGCGACCGGGGTTCGCTTCATCCCGACAGCAACCGCCACGCCTGCCCGCTGCCCTACGCGCTGGAAGCCGTGGGCCGCATGACGGCCGACGGCGAGCACTACCGCCTGACCTTGCGCAATTCCGGCAGCGCGGGCGCCGTGCTGCATGTATACGACCGCCTGGACCTGGCGCATGCGCCCCGTCGCTACACCGTAGGCCACGGCGCGCGGCTGGATGACGGCTGGCGCCTGGGCGAGCATGGCGCTTATGACCTGTGGCTCTTGGGGCCGGACGGCTTCCATCGTCAATTCCGGGGCGATGCGCGGGATGCCGGCATGCTGGAGGCGCAGTTCGTTCCCGTCACCTCGGGCCTGCGCCTGCGCCTGATCAATCACAGCGACACGCCGCAACCCGTGAAGGTGGAGTCGCACATGGGTGACGGCTGGCGCGCCATGGCGCACGTGCAGGCAGGCGGGGCGCTGGAACTTAAATACGCCGGCTGTGAAGGCTGGTACGACCTGGAAATCAGCGCCCCCGCGCTACCGGCGTTCGGGCGTCGCCTGGCCGGCCGTGTCGACGCCGGCAAGCCCGGCGTGCCGGACCCACGCCTGTGCCAGGGCGCTACGCTGCCACTGTAGTCGGCGCAGGCGGCAACCCCGATCAGGCAAAGAAAAAACCCCAGGGCATGCTGCACTGGGGTTTGTCAGCGGCCGCCGATGGCGGCCTGGGGCATAGAGGCCCGGCTACTGCTCGTCGTCTTCCGAACCGTCTTCACCGCGCGCCAGGCGCTCGGTGTTCTTCACGCCGGTGTGACGCACGTCGGCGCCCTTGACCATGTAGATCACGCGTTCGGACATGTTCTTGGCGTGGTCGCCGATGCGTTCCAGCGCGCGCGCAATAAAGATCATGTCGATGGCGCGCGAGATGGTGCGCGGGTCTTCGATCATGTAGGTGATCAGGTGGCGCAAGGCCCCCTTCCATTCCTTGTCCACTTCCTTGTCGCTGCGCACGACGGCGGCGGCCTGGATCGGGTCAAGGCGGGCGAACGCGTCCAGCGCCTGATGCAGCATGGTGCGCACATTGGCGGCCATGTGGCGCAGTTCGATCACCGGGATGTGGCGCAGTTCGGCTTCGTGGATGCGGCGGGCAACAGTCGCGACCTTTTCGGCCTCGTCGCCGGAACGCTCCATGTCGGTCAGCATCTTGGACACGGCCATCAGCATGCGCAGGTCGATGGCGGTAGGCTGATGCCGGGCCAGGATGCGGCTGATGCTTTCGTCGATTTCGACTTCGTGGCGGTTGACTTCCTTTTCCCGCTCACGGACCTTCTCCACCAGCGACAGGTCGCCGGTGGCCAGCGCGTCGATCGCTTCCTGGATCATGGCTTCCACCAAGCCGCCCATTTGCAAGAACTGCGAACGGACGCTTTCCAGATCGGCGTCGAACTGCTTGTTTGTATGCTCCGTCATCCGGGCTCCCTGCGTGGTTGATCTCATTGCATTGCCCCGAAATAAGAGAATTACGAGATGGGCCTGCACAACCGGCAAGGTTATGACCCAAGTGTGACAAGATTATGAATCGAGCCCCCGCCGCCCGCAAGGCGGGCAAACGGGGCAACACGCAGACCGCGCGGGGACAGGGACGCTTACGCGGCGCGGTCCAGGCGACGGATGCCGTTCTGGGTAGCCAACAGCGCCACGTCGGCGCCGGCCAGCGCAAACAGGCCGCAGGTGACAACGCCCGGCAGATTGTTCACACGGGCTTCGAACGCCGGCGCGTCAGTGATGGCCAGGCCCGCCACGTCCAGGATGATGTTGCCGTTATCGGTGACGAAGCCTTCGCGCAAGCGCGGCTGGCCGCCCATGGCCGCCAGGGCGCGGGCCACCGACTCGCGCGCCATCGGAATGACTTCCAGCGGCAGCGGGAACTTGCCCAGGGTCTGGACCAGCTTGGATTCGTCGACGATGCAGATGAAACGCTCGGCGACCGACGCCACGATCTTTTCGCGCGTCTGCGCGCCGCCCCCGCCCTTGATCATGTGCAGATTGGCGTCGATTTCATCGGCGCCGTCCACGTAGATCGGCATGGTCTTCACGTCGTTCAGGTCCAGCACCTTCAGGCCGTGGCCGGCCAGGCGGGCCGCGCTGCGCTCCGAGCTGGCGACCGTGCCGGCGATGCGACCCTTGAAACGCGCCAGGCCATCGATGAACAGATCGGCCGTGGAGCCGGTGCCCACGCCGATGATGGCGTCCGGGCCGGCGACCTGTTCAACGAATTCCAGGGCGGCGTCGGCGGCTTGTTGCTTGAGTTCTTGTTGGGAGAGCATGGCGGAGAAGACTACGGGAAGGTTGGTCAAGCCAGGAAATTTAGCATGCGACCGCAGGCCAGGCCCGCGACAGGATCGCCTGAGTGTCGGCGCCGGCCGCCAGTTCCCCGAAAATGCAGCCGTCCGCGTGCAGGCGGCTGGCGACAAACGCCTGCGCGACGGGTTCGGGCGCGTGCTGGATCAGCAAGGCGGCCTGCCACAGCCGCGCCAGCCCGCCCGCGACACGGCGTGCCTGGAATTCCGCTTGCGCCTGATCGGCCAGCAAGGCTCGCCAGCGCGCCACGGCCTCGTCGAAGGCGCGATGCCGCCCGGCTGCCAGCGCGAATTCCTGCTCCAGCGCGGGCAGGGCCTCGGGCTCGCGCTGCAAGGCGCGCAGCACGTCCAGCGCCATGACGTTGCCAGACCCCTCCCAGATGGAATTGACCGGCGTTTCGCGATAGATCCGCGGCATCGGCCCCTCTTCCACGTAGCCGTTGCCACCCCAGACCTCCATGCATTCCGCCACTGCATGGATGGCGCGCTTGCAGATCCACAATTTGGCCGCGGGCGTGCCCACGCGCACCAGGGCACGCGCCGGGGCATCAGCGCGCGCGTCCACCGCCCGCGCCAGCCGCAGCGCCAGCACCATGGCCGCTTCACTTTCCAGCGCCAGGTCGGCCAGCACGTTGCGCATCAGCGGCTGCTCGATCAACGGTTTGCCGAAGGCCTGGCGATGCTGCGCGTGATGCAGGGACTGCACCAGTGCCTGCCTGAGCAGCGCGGCGCTGCCCAGCACGCAGTCCAGCCGGGTCGTCGCGGCCATTTCCAGCAGCACGGCCAGGCCCCGCCCGGATTCGCCCACCATGACGCCCCATGCGCCTTCGAATTCCACTTCCCCGCTGGCGTTGCTGCGGTTGCCCAGCTTGTCTTTCAGACGGCGCACGCGGATGGCGTTGCGCGGACCATCCGGAATCCAGCGCGGCACGAAGAAGCAGCTCAGCCCTTCATCGGTTTGCGCCAGCACCAGGTGCGCGTCTGCCTGCGGCACGGAGAAAAACCATTTGTGGCCCACCAGCTCGTAGGCGTTGCCGCGGCCCGGCGCGCCCAGGGGCACGGCGCGGGTGCTGACCGCGCGCAAATCCGAACCGCCCTGTTTTTCGGTCAGCCCCATCCCGATCAATGCGCTGCGCTTGGCGGACAGCGGCGCGTCGGCCGCGTCGAACTCACGCGAATACAGGGCGGGCAGCCATTGGCCGGCAAAGTCGATGGCGCCCGCTGGCTCGCGCTGCAGTAGCGGTACTGCGGCAAACGTCATGGTGGTGGGGCACAGCGTGCCGGCTTCCACCTGCCCCTGCATCAGGTAGGCGGCGGCCCGCGCCACCTGCGCGCCGGGCACCGGCTGGGCCCAGGCGCGGCTGTGCAGGCCGCGGGCCAGGATGCCGCCCATCAGCAGGTTCCAGGCGGGATGGAACTCCACGTGATCGATCCGGTGGCCGCCCGGGTCGTAGCTGACCAGCCTGGGAGGACAGCGGTTGGCCTCGGCGCCGGCGGCCAGCGTCTGCGCGCGCCCCAGCCAGGCGCCATGCGCGGCCAGGTCGCCCGCCCAGTTGTCAGCCCCCTCGCGCCGCACCGCCTCGCGTAACGCGGGGTCGGTGTCGTACAGGGAATAGTCTTCCAGGGGCGGAACCTGGTTCTGTACGGTATGCGTCGCGAACGATGACATGGCTGCTCCGTGGAAACTCCGCTATCTGGCCATGGGTGCCACCAGCGCCCAGGGCCGCAAGGCCTCGACCTGCGCCGCCAGTTCCAGCAGCAAGGCTTCGCTGCCCAGCGGGCCCATGACCTGGATGCCGATCGGCAATCCATCGGACGACACGGCAAACGGAATGGAGATTGCGGGCATGCCGGTCAGGTTGGCAAGAGGCGCGAACGGCGAATAGCCGATCACGCCCTTCTTGCCCAGACGGTAGGCCAGGTAGTCGGCGTTGTCCATGGCATAGCGGCCAATGGGCGCCGGCGGTTGCGCCAAAACGGGGCTGAGGAACAGGTCGTAGCCCAGAGTGCCGTCCCGATGCAGGAAGCGTCCGATGCGGCGTGTGATTTCGTGGCAGGTATCCACGCAGGCCACGTATTGCGCGCCGGAAATGGCGCGGGCGTACTCGCGCGCGCCCAGGGTGGTGGGCTGTAATTCGTCGGCCGCCAGCCGGCGCCCCCGCGCCGCCACAAAGGTGTCGATGGCGTTGGCTGCGGCGCTGGCGATCAGCGGCAGCATCGGGGACAGCACTTCTTCGGAGCCTACCGGCGGCGCTGCCTGCACCAGCTCGTGGCCCAGCCCGGCAAAGAGCCGCGCGGCCTCATCCACGGCGGCAGCCACTTCGGGATGGATCGCGCCGCCTTCGTACGTGGTGTTGATGAATGCGATGCGGCGGCGCGTGGCCGCGTGGGGATCGGCCGAGACCCGCGCCACCACGGCGCGGTAGGACTGTGCCGGTATCGCCGGCGCCGCATAAGGCGCGCCGACGTCGGCCCCCGCGCTGATATCCAGCGACGCGGCGCAATCGCGCACAGACAGGGTCATCATGTGTTCGGTCGCCAGGCCGCCCCAGCCTTCGCCCTTGAGCGGCCCCAGCGGCATCATCCCCCGGGACGGCTTCAGGCCCAGCACGCCGCAGCACGAGGCCGGGATGCGAATGGAACCGCCGCCATCGCTGCCGTGCGCGATCCGCACCATGCCGCTGGCCAGCGCCGCGCCCGCGCCGCCGCTGGATCCCCCAGCGCTGTGCCCGGCCTTCCAGGGGTTCTGCGTGGGGCGGCCGTAGGCTGGCGATTCGGTGGTGGGGCTTAAACCCAGTTCAGCGCTGGTGGTGCGGCCGAACGGGATCAGCCCTGCGCGGCGGTAGCGTTTGACGATTTCGGCGTCGACATTCCAGTCGACATGGCCGTACAGCACCGAGCCCATCGCGCTGGGCAAGCCCAACGCCGCCGTGCCCAGGTCCTTCAGCAAGGTCGGTACGCCCAAAAAGGGCCGGCTTTGCAATTGCGCCACGCGCTGGTCGGGCGTCAGCGCCGCCAGTTCGTCGTCCAGCGCCTGGGCCAGGCGCAGGCCGGTTTCGGGCTGCATGCCGCAGGCCGCGTTGATCGAGGGATTGCGCGCCGCCACCCGGTCCACGGCCTGCTGCATCGCAGCAAGCGCGGTCGTAACCCCTTGGGCGATATCGGCGCCCAGCGCCGTCGCGTCGAGGGAAGAGGAATCATGGCGTTCAGCGGTGCTCATGCTTGCGATGCTCCAGGGTTCGACGGCAACATGCCGCACATGCCAGGATATCGACAGTCCGCGTGGGCAACAAGCTCGCAGGGCGACCTTCCCCGCTTCGACCACAACTGCCCAGGCCGGGCAGACGGATCAGATTGCGCCGCTGGCGGGCGTGCGCGGGGCGTCCGCGTCTTCGTTCACGTCGATATCGGCATCGCCTTCCGCTTCGGCATCCGTCCCTGCCCCCAATAACCGCAACGCTTCCGCCTCGGGCAGGGCTTCGACGCTTTTCAGGTTCCGGAGCATCGCGCGGGTGCGCACTTCGGTCTGGCCGATCTTGTTGCTGGCCGTGTCGAGCGTCTTCTTGACGCTGGCCAGCGCTTCTCCGAACTTGCCGAATTCGGTCTTGACCGCGCGCAGCACCTGCCAGACTTCGGACGAGCGCTGCTCGATGGCCAGCGTGCGAAATCCCATCTGCAAGCTGTTGAGCAAGGCAGCCAGGTTGCTGGGGCCGGCCACGTTGATGCGCAGATCATGCAGCTTGTCCAGCAGGCCCGGCCGCCGCAGCACTTCGGCATACAGGCTTTCCGTCGGCAGGAACATGATGGCGAAGTCGGTCGTATGGGGCGGCGCGACGTACTTGCTGGCGATCAGCCTTGCCTGCACTTCGACCGCCCGGCCCAGGGCGGCACCGGCCGCCTTCACGCCTTCGACGTCTGCGGCTTCTTGGGCATCCATCAGGCGCTCGTACTCTTCCTTGGGGAATTTCGCGTCGATCGGCAGCCAGACCGGCTCGCCGCCGTCACCCCGGCCCGGCAGGCGGATGGCGAACTCGACGACGGCGTCGCTGCCCGGCACCGGCTTGATATTGCTGGCGTACTGGTCGGGCGTCATGTTGTCTTCGATCAGCCGGGCCAGTTGCACTTCGCCCCAGGTGCCGCGCGACTTCACGTTGGTCAGCACCCGCTTCAGGTCGCCCACGCCGGCCGCCAGGGCCTGCATCTCGCCCAGGCCTTTGTGCACGGCCTCCAGCCGGTCCGACACCAGTTTGAAGGACTCGCCCAGGCGCTGCTCCAGCGTGGCATGGAGCTTTTCATCCACGGTGCGGCGCATCTCGTCGAGCTTCGCGCTGTTGTCCGTCTGCAACGATTGCAGGCGCTGGTCGACCGTGGCGCGTACCTCCATGAGGCGGCGTTCATTGATCTGGATCAGCCCCTGCAGCTGCTCGCCGAATCCGGCGGCGAAACGCGCCAGGGACTCGGCCGATTCCGCGCGCGAGGCCTGGGCGTCGCGCGACAATCCGGCGCGCAGGTCGCCATGCGATTGCGACAACTCCAGCCGCAACGCGCGGGTGGATTCCGCGAATTCGCTGCGCAAGCCGCGCTGGCCTTCGGTGATGTCGGCGCGCAGCGCGCGCTCGGTGCGTTCCAGTCCTTCCAGCAGCGCGTCCAGCCGGGCGTCGCGGGCCGGAGGCCGCAGCCACGCCAGCACGGCAGCCAAGCAAGCTAATACCGCACCACCGGCAGCAATCCAAAGCAGAATGTCGTTCAAAAGAGGCCTCTCCAAAGGCGGAATTGTAGGACGCATCAACGCGGCGTTGTAACCAAACGACATTAGTTTGCCCCCTGCTTCGGCGCTGCGGGTGCGCAACGGGATTAAACTTCTCCCACTCTGAACCCTCGCCTGATCTCATTTGAATCCCGCTGATCTTCCCTCCTGTCGACCCGCGGTGTCGTTCCAGTCGGTTTTCGGACCACTGGATCTGAACGCCGAGCGTCCGCTTGCGACGGGCGGCGACCGCCACATTTTCCAGCACCCCCACGCGCCGTCTTTGCTCGTCAAAGTGATGGACATGCGCGCCCGTGCCGTCTACCTCGAAGCCCGGCCATTCAAGCGCTGGTACAAGCAGTACCAGCGGGAAAGCGCCTACCGCGTCTATCTGAACGAACTGTCGGAATACGTCACCACGACCACCCGCCCCTCCGGCGTGTGGCAGGTGCCCATGGCACGCATCCTGGGCGTGGCGCAGACCACGCTGGGGCTGGGCCTGCTAGTCGAGAAGATCACCGACCCGGCGGGCAATATCGCCCCGACGGTAGCCGATCTGGCCCGGCAAGGTCTGGTTGACGACGGTTTTTTCGGACAGCTGGACGAATTCTTTGCGGATCTGGCGGACGCCCACGTCGTGCTGCATGACGTGTCGGCCAGCAATATCGCCTGTGGCCAGAACGCCGACGGCAAGCAGGGCCTGTACCTGATCGACGGATTCGGCGTACTGCCGCTGATCCCGCTCTACGCGTGGAGCAAGTCGCTGAACCGCAAGCGCATCGCGCGCAAGTACAAGGAAATGCGGGACGCTCTGCTCGAGCGCATCCAGGACACGGGCGGCGCCTAGCGCGCGTTTGGCCGCGGGTCTTCGGGCAGCACGATGCCCTGGCGGTCCACCCATACGTAGTCATGTCCGGCGCGTTGCCCCCGCCGCAACGGGTTGCGCGTGCAGACCGCGGCGTAGCCAGGATCTACATAGCGGTAATGCAGATGCTCGTCCCGCCCGGGCGGGATGCCCAGGCGCGTGGTGCAGATCAAGGCCTGGGGGGAATCGCCCACATCCTCGACATAGAGCGCGTCCGGATCGAAACGGCGCGCGTCCCACTCCGGCACTTTCAACCCTAACGAGCGGCACAGCAGCGTCTGCCCGGCGCACAGGCGCGACGGCGGGCGTGGCTGGCCTTGCGCGTCGGGATTGAGCTGCTGCATCCGCGCCAGGGCCTCGGGGCCGGAGCGTGCGTCCGTCCAGGGATGGCCGGATTTGATCAGCACGGCGTTGCCGGGGCCGGCGGCGCTGAAGTTCAGTGAATCGCCGCCGCGCGCGTAATACATGTAGATGACGCCGCCATCCATGAACAGGGCGCGGCGCTTGTGGGTGTAGCCCAGCGAGGCGTGGCTGCCCTTTTCTTCCAGGTAGTAGGCTTCGGTCTCGATGATGCGCACCGCCAGCCACAGGCCGTCCACACGATGGCGGATGACCTTGCCCAGCAGATCGCGTGCGAGTTCGGACGCGTCGCGGTCAAAAAAGGCATCGGGCAACGCCGAACCGGCGTTGCCCGATGCCTGGATGGGGGATGCCATCGCTGCGGACGTCGCGTCAGGCGAACCGTTCGCCGTAGCGCTTTTCGCTGAAACCCACGGTGACCTCGCCGTCCGGCGTCACCGTGACGGGGCGGCGCACCAGCGCGGGATATTCCGCGATCAGCTTGCTCCACTGGGCATCGGTGTGCGCGGTCTTGCTGTCTTCGGGCAGGTTGCGCCACGTCATCGACGCGCGGTTGACCAGCTTTTCCCAGCCGCCGACTTTTTCCGACCACGCCTTCAGCGTGGCAGCCGGCACGGGATCGTCGCGGTAGTCGACGAAGGCGTGCTCGACGCCGTGCTCCGACAACCAGTCGCGCGCCTTGATGCACGTGCTGCACTTGGTCAGGCCATACAGGGTGGTTTGTTGCTTCATTTGGATTCGGACTCCTTGCGCCATTGCAGGCGGTTGGCCAGGATCACGCAGGTGCCCACCGCCAGGATGAACAAAGTGGCCAGCGCGTTGATCTCGGGTTTCAGGCCCAGGCGCACGCGCGAGAACACTTCCATCGGCAGCGTGCTGGAACTGGGGCCGGACAGGAACGACGCCAAGACGACGTCATCGAGCGACAGCGTGAAGGACAGCAGCCAGGCCGAGGCCAGCGCCGGCGCGATCAGCGGCAGCGTGATCTTGAAGAACACGGTGATGGGCGTGGCGCCCAGGTCCAGCGCCGCCTCTTCCAGCGACCGGTCCAGGTCGCGGATGCGGGTCTGGATGACGACCGCTACGAACGCCATGCACAGCGTCACGTGCCCCACCCAGATCGTGAAGATGCCGTTTTCCGCCGGCCAGCCCAGGCTGCCGCGCAGTTCGACAAACATCAGCAGCAGCGAAATGCCCAGCACGACTTCGGGAATGACCAGCGGCGCGCTCAACATGCCCACGTACAGCGAGAACCCGCGAAAGCGCCCCATGCGGCCCAGCACATAACCGGCCCAGGTGCCGATGATGACGGCCGCCGTCGCCGTCATCGCCGCGATGCGAAACGACAGCCAGGCCGACCGCAGCAGCGCGTCATCATTGAACAGCGCGTGGTACCAGCGGAAGGAAAAGCCCGCCCACGACGTGACGGTGGGCGATTCGTTGAACGAAAACACCATCAGGCTGACGATGGGCACATACAGGAAGAAGTACCCCAGCCCCAGCACCACGGCGCGCAATGTCTTGTTGGGGCCCTTCATTTGCGGCCTCCGCCTGCCTGTTCCTGCTGCTTGACCTGGTTGTACTGGAAGTAGACCAGCGGCACGAGCAGCAGCAGGACCATCACGCAGGTCACCGCCGAAGCCATCGGCCAGTCGGCATTATTGAAGAATTCGTTCCACATGACGCGGCCCATCATCAACGTATTGGCGCCCCCCAGCATTTCGGGGATCACGTATTCGCCCACGGCCGGAATGAACACCAGCATCGCCCCGGCGATCACGCCCTGGCGCGACAGCGGCACGGTGATCTGCCAGAACGCCTGCCAGGGCTTGGCGCCCAGGTCGTAGGCGGCTTCCAGCAGGCGCAGGTCCATCTTCACCAGCGTCGCATACAGCGGCAGGATGAAGAACGGCAGGTACGCATAGACCATGCCGATGTAGACCGCGACATCGGTGCGGTAGATTTCCAGCGGACTGGAAATCAGCCCCAGGCTTTGCAGCAGGTTGTTCAGCAGGCCATCGTTGCGCAGAATTCCGACCCAGGCGTACACGCGCAACAGCAGCGACGTCCAGAACGGCAGGATCACGCCCAGCAGCAACAGGTTGCGCACGCGGGGCGAGGACCGGGCGATGTAGTACGCGATGGGGTAGCCGATCAGCACGCAGATCAGCGTGGTGATCCCGGCAATCTTCACCGAGCTCAGGTAGGTCTTGAAATACAGGCTGTCGGTGAACAGCAGGATATAGCCGCGCAGGTGCAGGCTGAACTGCACCGCCTCGTCCTTGAACTCCGCCAGCGCCGTATAGGGCGGGATGCCGAAGGTCACCTCGGCAAAGCTGATCTTCAGCACCAGCAGGAAGGGCAGCAGCAGGAACAGCACCAGCCAGGCGAACGGCGGCACCACCGCCAGCGCCCGGCCCGAGGGCAACCAGTCGCGGGGCGAAAACCGCATCATGACGCCAGCACCGTCGCGCTGTCGGCGTCCCAGCTGACGAAGATCTCTTCGTCGATGCCCGGGGCGTCCATCTGGGCCAGCAGCAGGCTGGGCACGCTGGCCTCGACCGTCTTGCCGGAATCCAGGCGGATCTGATAAAGCGCGTAGCTGCCCATCCAGGCCATGTGGCTGACCATGCCGTGGGCCCAGTTGTATTCGCCTTCGGGCTGCTCGCGCGACACCACCAGGCGTTCGGGCCGGATGGACACGTGCACTTCCATGCCCAGCGGTTCGGAGACGCCGTGGTTCACGAACAGCGGACGCGTGAGCTCCGCGCATTCGATCGCCACGTGGTCGGGTTCATCGACGACGATGGTGCCGGTGAACATGTTGGTCGACCCGATGAAGCTGGCCACGAAGCGGGAATTCGGGAATGCGTAGACGTCCTGCGGCGTGCCGCACTGGACGATTTGCCCTTCGGTCATGACGGCCAGGCGGTGCGCCATGGTCATGGCCTCTTCCTGGTCGTGGGTGACCATGATGCAGGTCACGCCGACCTGCTCCAGGATCTTCACGAGCTCGATCTGCGTCTTCTGGCGGATCTGCTTGTCCAGCGCCGACATGGGCTCGTCCAGCAGCAGCAGCTTGGGCCGCTTGACCAGGCTGCGCGCCAGCGCCACGCGCTGCTGCTGGCCACCCGACAGCTGGTTGGGCTTGCGGCGCGAATAGCCTGCCATCTGAACCAGGTCCAGGGCTTCGAACACGCGGTCGTGGATTTCGGCGCGGTCCACGCCTTCCTGCTTCAGGCCGAACGCCACGTTGGCTTCGACCGTCATGTGCGGGAACAGCGCATAGGACTGGAACATCATGTTCACGGGGCGCCGGTACGGCGGCACGCTGGTGATGTCTTCGCCGTCCAGGAGTATCTGCCCGGAGGTCGCTTCCTCGAAACCGGCCAGCATGCGCAGCAAGGTGGACTTGCCGCTGCCGGAGCTTCCCAGCAGCGCGAAGATTTCGTTGCGCTTGACGGACAGGTTGACGGAACGCACGGCGACCACATCGCCAAAAATCTTGACCACATCGGAGACCCGGACGAATTCGTCCGGGTCTACCGTATGCGGCGCCGAGTAACGGCTATCGCTCATGATGACTTATCTTCCAGACTTCAGCTCGGACCACATCCGGTTTTGCAGGCGTTGCACGTTCAAGGGCAGCGCCTTGATCACGTACAGGGTCTTGGAGACTTCCGCCGGGGGGTAGATCATGGGGTTGTCGGCCACGTCCTTCACCACGTACTGCCGCGCCTCTTTGTTGGCGTTGGGGTAGAACATGGTGTTGGTGATGGCCGCATGCACCTTCGGCGTCTCGATGTAATTGATGAACGCCAGGGCCTCTTCGGGATGCGGGGCATCCTTCGGAATGACCATCAGGTCGAACCACGCCGGCGCGCCGCCCTTCGGGATGAAGTAGTTCACTTCATACGTCTTCTTGGCTTCTTGCGCGCGCTTGCGGGCGATCATGACGTCGCCCGAAAAGCCGTAGACCATGCACAGGTCGCCCACGGCCAGTTCGTCGATATAGCCCGACGAGCTGAACTGGCGGATGTACGGGCGGATCTGCTTCAGGACATCCAGCGCAGCCTTGTAGTCGTCCGGGTTGGTGCTGTTGGGATCCTTGCCCAAGTACTTCAGCACCGCGGGGAACACCTGCGCGGCTTCGTCCAGCATCGAAATGCCGCACTCTTTCAGCTTGGCGGCGTTTTCGGGCTTGAAGATCATGTCCCAATTGGCCAGATCGACGTTGTCGCCCATGATCTGCTTGACCTTGGTGACGTTGTAGCCCAGGCCGTTCGTGCCATAGCCCCAGGGAAGCGCGTACTCGTTGCCGGGATCGACGGTCGCCACCAGCGCCATCACTTCCGGGTCCAGGTACTTCCAGTTCGGGATCTTGGACTTGTCTAGCTTCTGGAACAGGCCGGCCTCGATCTGGCGCGAGGCGTAATGGGTGGACGGGACAACGACGTCGTAACCCGACTTGCCGGCCAGCAGTTTGGCCTGCAACGTGTCGTTGCTGTCGTAGACGTCATAGCGGACCTTGATGCCGGTTTCCTTTTCGAAACCCGGAATGGTGTCCGGAGCCGTGTATTCGGCCCAGTTGTAGACGTTGACGACCTTGTTCTGCGCGACCGCCGACGATGCCGATGCCGCGACCAACACCGCGCCTAGCGCCCAGCGCATTCCCGCCCTTAGTTCCATTACGAGCCCCCTTTGCTATATGCCGTGTATGACAGGACTACCAAAAGGCGAAATCATAAAGCCTTTTAGCGGTCGCCCGCCCAACTTTGGGGGCGGGTCGACGCAATTAGGGGCCGATGGCGGCAAATAGGCGCCTTGCCCGGATCAGGGCTGGACGCCGATACCCCAGGCGGTCCAGTAACTGTCGCGCAGCTTCATCCAGAAGCGGTCGCCCTCTTCGCCCGCCACTTTGACGAGCGACCGGCGCAGGCGGTCCAGGTTGCCTTGGCGCTGCCGCTCCGACAGGGAACCGAGGGTGCCGCGGTCGAAATCGATCAGCCAGACCTGGCCGTCGCCCCCGATCAGGATGTTGAAGGCGTTCAGGTCAGCGTGCCAGACGCCCGCGCGGTGCATGCGGACGATGGCCTCTGCCACCGCGCCCCAGAGCGGCTCGGCCAGCGCATGGGCCAAGGGCCGCACGCCGGGGATCCGTTCCACCACGATGGCCGCCCGGTAGATGGGGCCCTGGCGCCAGTAGGCGGCGGCCAGCGGCGCCGGCACGGCCAGGCCCTGCGCGCGCATGGCGGCCAGCAGCCGGTATTCGCGGAAACTGCGGGTGCGGTCTTCACCGTTCCAGAGATAGGCGTCACGGCTGACGCGGGCGATCATGCCGCCGCGGCGGTAGCGCCGCAGCACGCCCTGCCAGCCCTGCCCCTGCACGAACCAGGCCGCCTGGCGGCCGCCGGCGTCCACGGGGCGGGCCCGGTCACCGTAATGCGCCGGGTTGAAGATCTCGGGGCCCGATCCGGCCAGGCGCGACGCGTCGCTGAGCATGGCGCCGGCAAGCGGCGCGGGCCAGGCCTGGCGCTGGGCGCCTCCGCGGGTATCGTCAGCCTTCACGGTTGCGCATCCAATCGGCCACGCCGTAGAAGGATTCCAGCAACCGCTCCACCAGCGGCGGGGCGATACCCTGGTCTTCCATGGCGCGTCCGATGCAGGTCACCCATTGATCGCGCTCGATCTGGCCGATCGAGAACGGCAGGTGGCGGGCGCGCAGGCGGGGGTGGCCGAAGCGTTCAATATAGTGGTCAGGGCCGCCGAAGTAGCCGCACAGGAACCAGAACAGCTTGTCGCGCGCCTGGTCCAGGCTGGGACCGTGGGCGGCGCGGAGCTCCTTCAGGTCGGGCTCCATGTCCATCAGGTCGTAAAAACGGTCGACCAGCGCACGCACGCCGGGCTCGCCGCCAAGAAGGTCAAAAACGCTGCGGGTATTTTCCACGGGTTCAGTAATGGTTTGGACGCGGGACGTCATCAAGTTTCTCGAAGGGTGACGAGCGGCGGCGTACGCAACACGCCGCGCAGGGCCAGGGCGCCGCCCGCCCAGGCGCCCAGCATACCCGCGCCGATACCCGCCAGCCACGGCCAGAGGCTGAGGGTAATGGTGAAGTCGAACACCTGGGTTGATAAAACCCAAGCGATGGCGGTGGCCCCGGCGGCTGCCAGCAGGCCTGCCAGGCCGCCCACGGCCCACAGTTCGATGCGCTGCGAGCGCGCCAGCTGGCTGCGCGTGGCGCCCAGCGCCCGCAGCACCGCGGCTTCGCGCATGCGCTCGTCGCGGGTGGCCGTCAGCGCCGCCGACAGCACCAGCACGCCGGCCGCCAGGGTGAACAGGAACAGCAGTTGGACCGCCTTGCCCACTTCATTCAGCACGGACTGCAATTGCTGCAGGATGGCGCCCACGTCGAACACGGTCAGGTTCGGGAACTCGCGCACCAGCGCGGGCAGCACCGCCGCCTTTTCAGGCGGCAGGTAGAAGGAAGTGATCCAGCTTTGGGGCATGTCGGCGAGCGCCGCCGGGGTCAGGATGGCGAAAAAATTCACGCGCATCGTATCCCAATCCACGCGCCGGGTGCTGGAGACGGCCGCCTCGACCTGCTGGCCGGCCACGTCGAAGGTCATCTTGTCGCCCAGTTTCAGGCCCAGCGTCTTGGCCAGGCCCGACTCCAGCGATACCTCGGACGACCCGGGCGCCAGCCAGCGGCCTTGCTCGATCTTGTTGGACGAGGGCATCTCGTCGCCATAGGACAGGTTGAACTCGCGGTCTACCAGCCGCTTGGCGCGGGGCTCTTCGTAGTCGTCCGGTCCGACAGGCGTGCCGTTGATGGCGATCAGCCGCCCGCGCACCATCGGCGACAAGGTGATGCGGCCCAGGCCTTCGCGGGTCAGCGCGTCGGTCACGGCCTGGCGCTGGTCCGGCTGCACGTTGATCAGGAAGCGGTTGGGCGCGTCCGGCGGCATGGTGCGCTGCCAGCCCTGGATCAGGTCGGTGCGCGTCATCGTCAGCAGCAACAGCGCCATCAGGCCGACCGCCAGCGCGCAGACCTGCGTGATGGTGGCCGCCCGCCGGCGCACCACCCCGGCCAGCGCAAAGCGCAACGCGGGCAGCCCCGAGGCCAGGCCGCGCACGCGAGCCAGGCCCAGGATGCACAGCCACGCCACCAGTGCGAAGACGGCGAATGCGCCTAAAAAGCCGCCCGCCACCACGCCGCCCAGCTTGGCGTCGCCGGCGAACCACCAGATCAACAGGGCAAAGCCCGTCGCGCCCAGCGCGTAGCCGAAGGCGCTGCGGGCGCTGATCGTGTCGGCGTCGCGCCGCAGCACCCGCGCCGGCGGCACATGGCGCAACTGTGCCAGGGCGGGTAAGGCGAACCCCAGCAGCAGCAACAGCCCGGTCAACAGGCCCTGCAAGGCGGGAATGGCGGACGGGGCGGGCAACTGGGTGTCGATCAACGACCCCAGCAGCATCACCAGCACCTGGTGCACGGCATAACCCAGGAGGCAACCCGCCGCGGACGAAAACAGGCCGACCAGCGTGAACTCGAGCGTCAGCATGCGCGAGACCTGCGACTGCACGGCGCCCAGGCAGCGCATGACGGCGATCCCGTCGCGGTGCCGGGTCATGTAGCGGCCGGCGGCCAGCGCCACCGCCACCGCGGAAATCAGCACGGCCAGCAGCGCCACCAGCGACAGGAAGCGCTGCGCGCGGTCCAGCGTGCGGCGCACCTCCGGCCGGCCGGACTCCAGCGTGGCGACCTTCTGGCCACGCTTCAGATTCTGGTTGAGCCAGGCCGAATATCCCGCCACCGCGTCGGGCTGGCCGGCAACCAGCATGGCATAACCGATGCGGCTGCCCGGCGCGATCAGGCCGGTGGCCGGCAGGTCGCTTGCGCGCAGCAGCACGCGCGGCGCCACATTGACGAACTGCATGCCGCGGTCGGGCTCATAGGTGATCACGCGGTCGATCCGCAGATGCGCGTCGCCGACGTTCAGGGTGTCGCCCACTTTCAGGTTCAGCAGCGACAGCAATTGGGCGTCCACCCAGACCGCGCCCTCGGGCGGAATGTCGCGGGTGGGCGCATCCGCGGCAAACGGGGCCTCGGCCACGCGCAGGGCGCCGCGCAGGGGGTAGCCCGGCTCCACGGCCTTCAAGGCCGCCAGTTGCGCGCCGTCGCCCGCCCCGACCATGGACGGGAACTGCCAGGTGCTGGACAAGTTCAGGCCCCGCTCGCGCGCCTGATCCAGGAATGCGGCGGGTACGGGTTCATCGGCGTCCAGCACCAAGTCGGCGCCCAGCATCTGGCCGGCGTCGCGTTCCAGCGCCCGTCCGACGCGGTCGGCCAGGAAGCCGACGCTGGTGACCGCAGCCACCGCCACGACCAGCGCCAGCACCAACAGGCGCAGTTCGCCCGCCCGGGCGTCGCGCATCATCATCCTGGCGCCCAGGCGCAGGGTGGACCAGAAACCGGGGCGCTTGGCCTGTGACATATCAGGGAAATCCATCATTCATCTATGTTAACTAACCGTCTGAAACGGAACTGAATCCCGATATCATCCCGGGGCGGGAGGCAAAGCCGCCCATAAAGATACCCAAAACCGGAGAAGACAATGCGTAAATCCTGGCTTGCGGCCACGATCCTGGCCGCCTGCGCGGCCGCCACCTCGCTGCCCTCGGCAGCCCAGACCACCCTGAAGATGGCCTACGCCCTGTCGACCTCGTCGCACTACGGCGCGGGCGCCGACGCAATGGCCAAGTCCATCGAGGCCTCTTCCGGCGGCAAGTACAAGGTACAGCAATTCGCCAATAGCGCCTTGGGCGGTGAACGCGAGGTGATCGAAGGCCTGCAGATCGGCACCATCGACCTGGCCATCGTTTCGACAGGCGCTACCCTCAATTTTGTTCCCGAAACCGGGGTTTTCGATATCCCCTTCCTGCTGCGCGACCTGCAGCACGCCCGCACTGTGCTGGACAGCAAGATCGGCCAGGACATGCTGGCCAAGTTCCCCAGCCGGGGCATCGTCGCGCTTGCCTGGGGCGAACAGGGCTTTCGCCACCTGACCAACAACGTGCGCCCGGTCAAGACGCCGGCCGACGCCAAGGGCTTGAAAATCCGCACCACGGAAAACCCTATCCACATCACGGCTTTCCGCCAGATCGGCATCCTGCCCACGCCCATGGCCTGGCCTGAAGTGGCCACCGCCCTGCAACAAGGCACCATCGACGGCCAGGAAAACCCGCTGTCGGTGATCACGTCGGCCAAGCTGTCGCAAATGCAGAAGTACCTGTCCTTGACGGGCCACGTGTACGGCCCCGCCCTGGTGCTGATGTCCGCCAACGTCTATGACGGCCTGTCGGCCGCCGACAAGGCCAACTTCGACAAGGCAGGCAAGGACTCCGCCCTGGCCATGCGCGGCTACGTGGACAACATCGAGAAGACGGGCGTCGAGCAGCTGAAGAAGGAAGGCATGCAGGTGTCCGAGGTGGATCGCGCCGCGTTTGCCGCCGCCGTCGAGCCCGCCTACCCCGAGTACTACAAGAAGTTCGACAAGAAGCTGATCGACTCGATCCGCGACACCAAGTAAGCCGGGACACACGCCCCGTTCGGCCCTGCGGCGGGATCGATATCCCGCCGCTTGCCGTCCCCTCAGTCCTTTGCGCCCCTTGCTACCGGGATTCATCATGCGTTTGCTATGCGCTTTCGACCGCGGCCTGTTCAAACTGGTCTCGGTCTTTGCCCAACTTTTGCTGGTGGCCGCCGCCGCCGCCGCGTTCTATCAGGTCATTGCCCGCTTCGTGCTGCATTCGCCCGCCGACTGGAGCGAGGTGCTGACCCGCGCCCTCCTGATCTGGACCGTGCTGCTGGGCGTGGCCCTGGCCTTTCGCCACGGCGCCATGATCAGCGTGGAACTGCTGCGCAACCTGCTGGGCGGCACGAAACGCCGTGTGCTTGAGGCCATCATCGGATTGATCTGCGCCAGCTTCCTGGGCTTTTTGGCCTGGATCGGCGGCAACATGACCTACCGCGTGCGATTCCAGACCGTGCCCAGCCTGGATATTTCGATTTCGTGGATCTATCTGGCGATCCCGGTCGGCGCGACGCTTGCCGCCATCGCCGTGCTGGCCCGCTGGTGTGCCGGCGAAGAAGAAGACGTGCCCGTGCGCAACGACGCGCAAGGCTAAGCCGCCCCTTACAGAACCTGAGCAGCAGATATCGCCATGTCCCAAATAATGATTGTCTCGATGCTGATTTTCTTCGGGCTGTCCGTGCCGGTCGCCGTGTCGATCGGGCTGGCCAGCCTGGCGGGCGTCGGCACCGCGGGCTTGCCCTGGGTGGTCGTCGCCCAGCAGCTGTTCGCCGCGTTGGACAAGTACCCGTTGGTAGCCATTCCCTTCTTCATCCTGGCGGGCAACCTGATGGAAGCCGGCGGCATTTCCGAACGCATGGTCGAATTCGCCAAGAGCGTGGTCGGTGGCATCCAGGGCGGCCTGGCCTGCACCTGCGTGTTGACCTGCATGATCTTCGCGGCGGTTGCCGGTTCCAGCGTGGCCACGACGTTCGCCGTGGGCGCGATCCTGATCCCGGCCATGATCCGGCACGGCTACCCGGCACCGTTCGCGGCGTCATTGCAAGCCAGTGCGGCGGAACTCGGCGTGATCATCCCGCCGTCGATTCCGATGATCCTGTATGCCGTGTCCACCGATACGTCCACCGGCGAACTGTTCATCGCCGGCGTCATGCCCGGCATCCTGATCGGCGTGGCGCTGATGTTCTACGTGTGGTTCTACGCCAAGCGCAACAACCTGGGCAAGCGCGACGGCGAAGGCCGCCTGCCGCTGTGGCCGGCGTTCAAGAACGCCTGGCTGGCGCTCTTGATGCCCGTGATCATCCTGGGCGGCATCTACGGCGGCGTCTTCACGCCGACCGAAGCGTCGGTGGTGGCGGTGATGTACGCGGTGGTGGTGGGCAAGTTCATCTACCGCCGCCTGACATTCAAGCAACTGTCCGCGACGCTGCACAAGTCGGTGGTGTCCACGGCCGTGATCATGTTCGTGATCGCCAACGCCGGCGTTTTCAGCTTCCTCTTGAACCGCGCAGGCATCCCGGATGCGTTGGGCGTCTGGCTGTCGCAGATCTTCGATACCAAGTTCTCGTTCCTGATGGGCGTGAACGCGGCGCTGTTCGTGATCGGGATGTTCATCGAAACGTCGGCATCGATCGTGGTGCTGGCCCCGCTGCTGCTGCCGGTGGCGCTCAAATTTGGAGTGGAGCCGGTGCACTTCGGGATCATCATGGTGGTGAACCTGGCACTGGGGATGATCACACCGCCGTTCGGGGTGAATCTTTTCGCGGCGTGCGCGGTGGCGAAGTTGCCGCTTGAGCGATTGATCAAGCCGTTGATTCCGTTTGTGGGTGTCGTGATCGTTTGCTTGATGGTGATTACTTATTGGCCGGGACTGTCGTTAGGGTTGAGGGATTTGGTTTACGGGAAGTGATGGGGGGGATTTGTAGGTCGTGGTCGGCTTTTTATGCGGCCGATGAGCGCTTCGTCGGTCGCCCATCGGCGGGGGCGCCATGGCCACTCGCGCCCACGATTGCGGTCCGGCGCGCAGGCGCCGGACTGCCCCGTTGTCATCTTCGTCCAGGCCTACGGCCTTCCCTTCAGATTCCCTCGGGCGCATCGAGGTTGCTCGCAGCCACGGCGCCCCCGCCGACGGGCTGCCGGCGTCTTGGATTGGTCCGCTGCTAGGGGTGGGATGACTGACGAGTGCTGCGAGGCCCGCCGATTGCGCCCGCGCGGGCGGGCGTAATCGGCATACGCGTTGGTGGTGCGTCGCACGGTGGTCGCTTGCGCGCGGGTGACGAGTCGGTTTCTTTGGGTTCCCGTAGTCATTGGGGGTGGAGCGACGGGTGGCGCGCGGCAGGCAGCCGCGTGCTTGGCCCGGTCTGTACGCGCGCCACCCGTCTAATGGGGAGACTGTCGCTCATCTGACGGGCCCATCGTCATCGGTAGGATGGGTGTAGCGCGGCAAGTCCGGCATCAGGATGAGAGTGCCCAACGCGCGAAACCCATCATGCGGTCATGATCGACGATACCTGTCATGGGAACTCCAATGACATGTACCTGCGCCGATGATGGGTTTCGTGCGGCGCGCACCGGCGTTCGTCGGCCTACCCGAACGCACTCCACCCATCCTACGAACACGATCAACAGCCCCACCCCACACGCGCAGCGCAAATAGCCACGACGCAAGACGCTGCGTAAGCTCCACGAGGCCGCCCGCGCGGCCGGCATGGAGCGGCCCCGCAAGATCTTCCACCACTACCCGCCGTTGGTGGGAACCCCAAGCACGCTGCCCTCCCCGGCTGACGTCAGGGCACAGCTGCTGGAGTCTGGCGCTTGGGTGGCCTGGGGGGCGCGGGGAGTCGATAAGCCCGAGGGAATCCGAAGGCAGCGGCCGCAGGCCGCCACGAGGATGACGACGGGGAAGTCCGGAGCGAAGGCTCCGGACCGCAATCGTTGACCCGCGCGTCCCAGGCCACCCACGTGCCAGGCGTCAAAAGAACACCCTCCCCAGCAGCACAACAACTAAGCCGCCACCGCCCCCCTCTCCCACCTCACCGCATGACACCGTAACTGCCGCCCACCCACGCTGCTCACCTCCGGCACTTCCACGCGGCACTCTTGCCGGGCATCCGGACAGCGGGGATGAAACGTGCACCCCGCCGGCGGCTGGATCGGGTTCGGCACTTCGCCGCCCATCGGTTCCCGGTCGCGCCTGGGGTCTTCCAGGTCTGGAATCGTGTCCAGCAACATCCGCGTGTACGGATGCTGCGGCGAATCGAACAACTGGTCGGCGGCCGCCTGCTCGACGATCCTGCCCAAATACATCACCGCCACGCTGTCGGACACGTGGCGCACGACTGACAGATTGTGGCTGATGAACACGTACGTCAGGCCGAATTCCTTTTGCAGGTCGCCCATCAGGTTCAGGATCTGCGCCTGCACCGACACGTCCAGCGCGGAAGTGGGTTCGTCACAGACCAGGAACTCGGCTTCGGTTGCCAAGGCGCGCGCGATCGAAATGCGTTGGCGCTGGCCGCCCGAGAACTCGTGGGGGAAGCGGCCGGCGTCGCTGGCGGACAGGCCGACCAGTTCCAGCAGTTCATCGACCCGCCGCCGCGTGTCGGCGGGCGTGCTACGCAGGCCTAGCGTGATGATCGGTTCGGCCACGATGTTGCCCACGCGCCAACGCGGGTTCAGGCTGGCATAGGGGTCCTGGAAAATCATCTGGGGATGCAGCACGCCGCCGGCGCGGTTGCGGCCGTACTCCAGCTTGCCGCGTGTGGGGGCCACCAGGCCCACCAGCAGCTTGGCCAGCGTGGACTTGCCGCAGCCGGATTCGCCCACGATGCTCAGCGTGGTGCCTCGCGGCACCGCCAGGGACACGCCGTCCACCGCCTTCAGCGTTTGCTCGGGCTGGCGCGACAGCGTGCGTTCCAGCCAGGGCGGCGATACGTCGAACCAGCAGGCCAGGTCTTCGGCCCGCAGCAGCAGGTCATCGTTACGCGGCATGAGCGACTCCTCCTTGATGCAGCCAGCAGGCGCTGACGGTGGCGCCTGCGGGGGATGCGGCCAGCGGCGGGCGCGTCTGCGCGCAGCGTGGCCCGGCCTGGGCGCAGCGGGGATGGAACGCACAGCCGTCGGGCATGGCGTGCAGGCGCGGCATGGCGCCGTCGATCTGGTTCAGCCGTGCGGCACGCTGGCGCAGGCCCGGGATGGCATTCATCAGGCCCTGGGTATAGGGGTGGCCGGGACGACGCAGCACGTCCAACACCGGGCCGATTTCCACGATGCGACCGGCGTACATCACGGCCACACGGTCGGCGGTCTCGGCGATCACCCCCATGTCGTGAGTCACCAGCAGCACCGACGTGCCTTGTTCCCGGCACAGCCGGCGCAACAGCGCCGTGATCTGCGCCTGCACGGACACGTCCAGCGCGGTCGTCGGTTCGTCCGCGATGATCAGCGCAGGCCGGGCCGCCAGGGCCAGCGCGATCACCACGCGCTGGCGCATGCCGCCCGAGAACTGGTGCGGATAGTGGTCGATGCGCTTGTCGGCCGCCGGGATCCCCACGGCCAACAGCAGTTCCAGCGCCCGGGCGCGCGCGGCGGCGGCGGAGCACTTGTCGTGGTGGCGGATGGTTTCGACCAGTTGGTCGCCGACCGTGAACAAGGGGTGCAGGCTAGTCAGCGGATCCTGGAAGATCGCGCCGATTTCCTTGCCGCGCAGCCGCTGGCGCGCCTTGGGCGGCAGGTTGTCGATGCGCTTGCCCGCCAGGTGGATCTCGCCGCTGCCCAGGCGTCCGGGCGGCTCCAGCAGGCCGATCACCGCCATGCCGGTCAAGGACTTGCCCGCGCCGGACTCGCCCACCATGCCCAGGATTTCGCCGGGCTGGATGTCGAAACTGATATCGCGCGTGGCCACCAGGATGCCGTGGCGGGTCGGGAATTCCACCGACAGCCCGCGCACGGACAAGGTCGGGGTCGAGGCGGGTGCGGCGTTGGCCGTTGGCGCAGCCGGGCGCGGTAGGATTGCCATCATGACGGGCTCCTTGCGAGACGCGGATAGCTGGACGAGAAAATCTGGTCGACCGGGGGATGCCCCCAGGTGCGGTCGGGGTAGCGCGCGATCACGCCGTCGAACTGCGATTGCGCCTGCTCTTGCGCCAGGCGCGCGTCAAAGCCCGCGATATGGCCATCCACCATGACGAAGCGGCCGTCGATGATCACCTGCGACACGTCGCGCCCGCTGCCGCTGACCATCAGCGTCTGGATCGGGTCGATCATCTGGCCGTTGCGGTCGTGCGAGAAGTCGAACACGACGATGTCGGCCTTGGCGCCCACCGCCAGCCGGCCCAGGTCGGGCCGGCCCAGGGCATCGGCGCCGCCGACCGTGGCGGCGTCGTAATAGTCCTCCGAGCGCACGGCTTCGGTGGAGCCTTCGACCACCCGGCACAGCATCATTCCCACCTGCATGTTCAACACCATGTCGGGCGGCCAGGTGTCGGTGCCCATGCCGATGTTCACCCCCATCTTGCGGTAGCGTGCGAACGACTCCAGCGTTGCGCCGTGGCGTCCCGACACCAACGGGCAATGCACGATGCTGGCGCCCGCGTCGCGGATGATTTCGATGTCTCGCCCCGGCCGCTGTATGTGGCGCGAACCGGACACGTAGGTGCCGTGCGGCAGCAAGGCCCGTTCGGACAGGAAATCCAGGCTTTGCAGCCACTCGGGCGGGCTCATGCCGTGCTGCTCCAGCACCAGGTCGTATTCCAGGCGCGACTGGCAGCAATGCAGCCGGATCGGGATGTCGCGCTCGCGCGCGGCAGCGGCCGATGCGCGCAACAGGCCTGGCGTGCAGGTCTCGATGCGGTCGGGTGACAGCATGGCGCGCACGCGGCCGTCGTGGCGGCCTTCGATCTCGTCGCAGAACGCCACGGCCTCGGCCAGGCCGGCCATGCCGCGCGCCTCGTCGTAATGGCAACGGATCTTGCCCTCGCCATCCACATAGGTATGGCCGCTGCGGTACGCCGGCCCCAGGTACACGCGCAGCCCCAGTTCGCCCGCCGCGTTGGCGGCCGACAGGAATTCGTCGCGAGTCTCGCCCCAGACGCGATAGAACAGCGACGCGATGGGCAACGCGGTGGTGATGCCGTTGCGGATCAGCTGCGCGAAGGCATAGCGCTTCTGGAAGGCCAGTTCGGCGGGGGTGTACATCTCGTACGGCCCCTGCTTCATGTAGGTTTCCGGCCAGATGCGGCCCTTGCGCCAGGCGGGAGAATTGTCGAAACCCAGGATGGTCGTGTCCAGGTCCGACAGCGCGTCCAGGTCCACGAAGCCCGGGCCGATCATTGCGCGGCCGTAGTCATGGCGGCGCGCGACTTGCCCCGGATAGCGATGGCCGACATAGACGATGCGGTTGCCTTCGAAGACGACTTCGCCGTTCTCGTACAGGCAGTGCCGCCCGTTTTCATGGCCGACCACCCAGCGGGCAGTCAGCAAGATCGGGCCTTCGGCGGCGCGCATCAGGGCGCCTCCACCAGCGCGCGGCCGTCGCGGGCGACCACGCGGCCCCGCTTGACGACCAATTTGCGCACGGGCCGCGACACGATCGCTTCGGCCACCGTTTCGGCGTCCACCAGCACGAAGTCCGCATGGCAACCGGGCGCCAGGCCGTAGTCGGCCAGATCCATGACGCGCGCGTTGCCGTAGGTGGCCACGTCCAGCGCCAGCGCCAGTTCGTCGTCACGCCGGAAGTTGTTGCGCAAGCCCACCAGCATCGTGCGTTCCAGCATGTCGGGTTTGCCGTAGGGGCCCCAGGTGTCGCGCATGCCGTCGTTGCCGGTACAGACCGTGACGCCGGCCTGGCGCAGGCGCGCCACATTGGGCACGGGACGCGACGCGGATCCCGTCGTCATGATGTGCACGCCCGCCTCCAGCAGGCCATCGGTCAGCGCCTGCACGGCCTGCGTGTCCGTCATGCCCAGGCAGAACGAATGCGACAGGGTGACCTTGCCCTGCATGCCCAGCGCCAGCACGCGGTCGATCGTCATCTGCATCGAAAACGCGCCCAGTTCGCCGGCCTCGTGCAGGTGGATGTCGATCGGCTTGCCGTGCTTGTCGGCCAGGCCGAAGATGGCGTCCAGATGCCCCTTGGGATCGCGGTCCATGCCGGCCGGGTCCAGCCCACCCACGACTTCCGCCCCCATGCGCAGGGCCTCGTCCATCAGTTCCAGCGTGCCCGGGCGGATCAGCAGCCCGCTTTGCGGGAAGGCCACAAGTTCCACGTCGATCTGGTCGCGGTACTGCTCGCGGGCGCGCATCACGCCTTCGATGGCCGCAAGCCCGATCTCCGTATCCACGTCCACGTGACTGCGAATGTGGCTGGTGCCGTCGGCGATCGACATCACGATCTGCCGCGCCGACTGCCGATACGGGTCGATGCCCAGGCGCTTTTTCTCGGTGCGCTCGTTCTCGATCTTATCGATCAGCCGCGGCCCCACCTCGTTGCGATACCAGGGCATGCCATACATCGTCTTGTCCAGATGCGCGTGGGCGTCGATCAGCCCAGGCAGCAACAGGGCGCCCCCGCCATCCACCACCGGCACGCCGGCGGGGGCCGCGCCGCCCAGCGCCTGGATGCGCCCATCGCGCACCAGCACCGACGTCAGCTCGCCGCCGGCCGGGCGCACTTGGGTATATAGCGTTGCGTTTTCCATGCTTGACCTCTATTGAAACGGTGCGCCTTCAGCGCAAACGGGGATTCAGGGCATCGCGCAGCCAGTCGCCCAGCAGGTTCACCACCAGCACGATCAGGCTCAGATACAGCGCGGGGAAGACCACCACCCACCACTGCCCCGAAAACAGGAACTGGTTACCCAGGCGGATGAGCGTGCCCAGCGACGGCTCGGTGGGCGGCATGCCCACGCCCAGGAAGCTCAGCGTCGCCTCGATCAGGATGGCCAGCCCCAGGTTCAGCGTGGCGGTCACCATGACGGGCGTCAGCGTGTTGGGCAGGATGTGCGTCAGCATGATGCGCAACGGGCTGACCCGGATCAGGCGCGCCGCCTGCACGTATTCCTTGCCGCGCTCGACCAGCGCCGACGCCCGGACCGTGCGGGCGTACTGCACCCAGTTGGTCATCGAAATGGCCAGGATCAGGATCACGGACGACAGTGTTTCGCGCAGGCCCGGCGGCAGCAGCTGCCGGAACACCGCCGTCACCAGGATGGCGACAAGAATCGTGGGGATGCTCAACAGCGTATCGCCCACCCGCATCAGCGCGTTGTCGATCCAGCCGCCGAAATAGCCGGCTGCCAACCCCACCAACAGGCCGATCGCCAGCGACAGCACCACCGTCGCCAGGCCGATTACCAGCGACATGCGCGAGCCATACAGGATGGCCGACCACACGTCGCGGCCCTGCGTGTCCGTGCCCAGCAGGTACTGCGGGTCGGCGCCCTCCACCCAGAAGGGCGGCAGTTCGGCATTCAGCAAGTCCAGCTGCGCCAGGTCATAGGGATTCTGCGGCGCGATCCACGGCGCGAACAGGGCCAGCAGCACCACCACCAGCAGCACGATGCCTGCGCCCATCGCCACGTAGTCGTGCCGCAGGCTCCACCACAGGTCGCTTTGCAGGAAACGCGACAGCCGGCTCTGCGCGCCGCCCGAGAAAGGTTTAGTGAGCATTGGCGCCTCCTTTGACGTGCTGGCTGCGCAGGCGCGGATCGACCACGCCATACATCATGTCCACCAGCGTGTTCAGTGCCACGAAGATGAAGGACACGATCACCAGATAGGCGGCCATGACGGGGATGTCCACGAACATGACCGATTGGATGAACAGCAGCCCCATGCCCGGCCACTGGAAGACGGTTTCCGTGATCAGCGCGAACGCGATCAGGTTGCCGATCTGCATGCCCGTCACGGTAATGACGGGCATCAGACAGTTGCGCAGCGCCAGCCGGAAATGCACCACGCGGTCCGGCAGGCCGCGGGCCCGGGCAAACTTGATGAACTCGGTGCGCAGCGTCTCCAGCATCTCGGCCCGCACCAACCGCATGATCAGCGTGATCTGGAACAACGCCAGCGTGATCGACGGCAGCACCAGCGCCGCGCGGCCCGAAGGCGTCAACAGGCCCGTGGACCACCACCCGATCTTCACCGTATCGCCGCGGCCGAAACCGGGCAGCCAGCCCAGTTGCACCGAAAATATCAGGATCAGCATGATGCCCACCACGAAACTGGGCAGCGAAATGCCCAGGATGGACACGAACTGCAGGGCCTGCGCCACCCTCGACTTGCGGTAGATGGCCGTCAGCACGCCCAGCGGCACGCCGATGACCAGCGACAGCAGCGTGGCCATCATCACCAGTTCGAAGGTGGCAGGAAACCGTTCGGCCACCAGCGCGAACACGTCCTGCTGGTTGCGGTAGGAAATGCCGAACTCGCCTTGCGCCGCATTCGTCACGAAGTGCACGAACTGCATGCCCACCGACGCGTTCAAGCCCAGCCGCTCGCGCAGTTCGTCGCGCTGCGTCTGCGAGGCCTGCTCGTTCAACATCATGTCGACGGGGTCGCCGACAAAACGGAAAATCACGAAGGCCAGCAACGCCACCGCCAGCATCACGCCAACCGCGTTGAAAACCCGTCTAACAATGAATGCCAGCATGTGCGGCTCCCTTCAGACCCGATGTCAGACTCAGGGCCGCCGCGCCCGACGCTGGCGCGCGGCGGCCCGCTCAGGCACGCATCACTGCATGCGCACGTTCCACAGCCGCGCCTTGTTGTCCGGCATCTGCAGCACTTCGCCCACGTTGGCGCCCACCGCCCAGGCCATGGGCTGCTGGTGCAGCGGCAGGAAGCGCACATCGTCGTGCAGCGTCTGCAATACCTCGGCCATCATCTGGATGCGCTTCGGGCGGTCCATCTCGGCGGCGGCGGCATCGATCTTCGCGTCCAGCGCGGCGTCGCCCCACTGGCCCCAGTTAAAGACGCCCGCCGGGCCTGTGCGGCTGTGCATCACCTGCAGCAGGATCGACAAGGCGTCGATCTGCGGCTCGTTGGCCCAGCCGTGGATGGTGATGTCGAACTCGCCGCGCGAGCGCTTGGGGTTCTGCAGCGAACGCGGGCCGCTGGCCAGCGTGGCCTTCACGCCGATCCGCGCCCACATCGAGGCGGCGGCCTGGCACAGTTCTTCCTCGTTCACGAACATGTCGTTGGAGCACAGCAAAGACAGCGTGAAGCCGTCGGGGTAGCCGGCATCGGCCAGCAGCTTCTTGGCGCGGGCCGCATCGAACGGCAGCCGCTCTTCCTGCTTGGCCTCGTATCCCGGAATGGACGGGGCCACCAGCGCGCCCGTGGTGCGCGACAAGCCGCGCATCACGCGCTTTTGCAGCAGGTCGGGCGACAGCGCCATGTACAACGCCTGGCGCACGCGCAGATCCTTGAGCGGATTCTTGTCGGTGATGTTGGAACCGACGAGCTTGTCGCCCAGGTTGAAGCCGAAGTACAGCGTGCGCAATTCGGTCGCCGCCAGCACCTTCACGTTCTGCGCCGCGCGCAGGCGGTCCAGATCCTGCAGCGGGGCGTTTTCGGTGAAGTTGATGTCGCCCGAAAGCAGGGCCGCCACCCGCGTCGGCGCCGAGGCGATGGGCGTGAACTCGATACGATCCAGATTGTGGCGGGGCTTGTCCCACCAGTCTTTGTTCACGACCAGCACGGTCCGCGTATCCGGGCGGTACGACTCCACCTTGAACGGACCGGTGCCGTTGGCGTTGTGCGTGGCGTAGCCTTCGATCTTCTTCGCGGCATCCGTCGGCTTGGTGCTGTTGTTATCCACCAGCCACTGGCGGTTGAAGATGAAGATGTTGGTCAGGTCGTTGAGCATCAGCGGGTACGGATGCGTCATCTCGATATCGACGGTGAAGTCATCGACCTTGCGCACCGCCTTGAAGGCGGGCAGGTTGCCCTTGAGCGGCGAGGCGTCGTCCGACACCCGAGTCATCGAGGCCACCACGTCGTCGGCGGTGAACGGCGCGCCGTTGTGGAACTTCACGCCCTGGCGCAGCTTGAAGCGCAGCACGGTGGGCGACGTGGCCTCCCAGGACTCAGCCAGCGCGGGCGTAATGTTGAACTTGTCGTCGTAGCGAATCAGCGCTTCGTACACGTGGTTCAGGAACGCCAGGTTGAAGGTGCTGCCGTAGGAATACGGATCCAGCGAATCCAGGTCGCGCGCGGCGCCCCACTTCAGCGTGTTGGCGGCGGAGGCCCCGGTGATGGCGGACAGCGCGATCACTGCCCCGGCGGTCCATTTGAGCAACGTCTTCATGGCTGCAACTCTCCCTTGTCTATCGTTCTGAAATACCGGTTTGAAGTCGCCGGGACCGGGCCCGGCTAAATGCGTGAAGCAATCGGGTCGAGCCCGGGCGGATCAGGCCGCCGCGCAAAGGCGCTGGGCCCGGTCCAGCGAAGCCAAGGCCAGCACCTGCGCCAGGGCGGCGCGGTAGGAATCGATGATGGGCACGGCGGGCCGGCGCGGCAGGGCTGGCAGGTAGCCGGCCAAGGCGGCGCCCGCCACAATCACCACGTCGGCGCCCTGCGCCACGGCGGCGTCCAGCGCACGGCTGACCTCGGCCGCCGACTCGGGCGACCGCGACACGTAGTCCAGCGCGTTGCCGGGCAAGGCGATGATGGCGGCGCAGCGGGACTCCAGCCCCAGTTGGCGGATCTGTTCGCGCAGCATGCCGGGCCAACGCTGGCCCACGGTCACGATGGCGTAACGGTCGCCGCGCTGCATAGCGGCCATGATGGAAGCTTCGGCCATGCCCACGACGGGCACGGGCAGGCATTCGCGCACGGCGCCGATGCCGGGCTCTCCGAAACAGGCCAGCAGGCAGGCGTCGAACGGCGCCTCGGCCCGCGTCGCCTCGCGCTCAACGGTCTCCAGCACCGCATGGGCCGCAACAGCTGCCTCGACGCGGCTGGCGATATAGGCGGGCCCGAACGTGGCGGTGACGGCATGCACGTCGGCGGCGCCGCCAAAGAAAGCGCGCGCCTGCGCGGCCAGGCTGACGGTCAGGTCGGAAGTGGTGTTGCCGTTGACCACCAGCAGGCGGTACGGCGTGAAAGCGGGCCGATCGATGGCGACGGCGTCGGGCATGGCAGACATGGAACAAACCTCTATCGGTTTGTATACAAACAATTCACTTCATTCGGCCCATACGCACCGTTTTTGTATAAATGTTTGTATACGATTTATGCCGACAATGTACGCGCTTGGTTGCTGCCTTCAAGCTATCGCTAACCCTTACCGCCCGGTGTAGTATGCTTGCCTACACCCCGCCGTGCGCGCCGGCAGCGGATGCCGGACCTTTCCAACACAATGAAAACGCGCATGCACAGGAGCCTAAGAAGAAGATGAAACCTCTCGCGCCGCCGGCTAACGAGCCCGCCAAGAAAGACATAAACCGCAGCGAAATCGTATACATAAATTTGCGCCGCGCCATCATCGAGCAGGCCCTGCTGCCGGGCGACAAGCTGCCTGAAGACGTCATTGGCGACCGCTTCGGCGTCAGCCGGACGATCGTGCGGGGAGTATTGACGCGCTTGTTCAGCGAAGGGCTGGTGGATCTGCGACCGAACCGGGGGGCCGCGGTGGCGCGCCCCAGTCTGGAAGAGGCGCACGACATCTTCGAGGCGCGCCGCTGCCTGGAACGCGACGTCGCCCGCCGACTGCTGCAGCACATCACCGAAGCGGGGCTGACGCGCCTGGCGCAGCACGTGGCGCAAGAGGAAGAGGCCCGCAAGCGCAACAGCACGAACGAATCCATCCGGCTGTCGGGCGAATTTCACATTCTGATGGCCGAGCTGTCGGGCAATGCGGTGTACGCCCGCTATGTGAACGAGATCGTGTCCCGCTGCTCGTTGATCCTGGCGCTTTACGGCCGCCCGCATTCAAGCGAATGCGCGGTCAGCGAGCACATGGAGATCGTGGAAGGCCTGCGCGCGCGCGATGAAAAGCACGTGCTGCATCTGCTGGAGCATCACCTGGAGTCGGTCACCGCGCGGGCGCTGCTGAGCACGGACGGCTCGGGCGTGCGCGACATCCGCAAGATCCTGGACCGCTACGGAACCTGAACGCGGCTATGCCGTGCACGGACGGACCGCGTAGGCGCGGACCCGCCCGATGGGCGCGCAGGTGTCCCCAAGAATGAGAAAAGCGCCCGGTCGGGGCGCTTTTCGGTTCTGGGGCCTAGATTTCGCGTTCTTCCGTCTTGAGGTTGTTGTCGCGAGCGAAATCCACCACGAACTTGTACGCCAGCGGTTCCAGGTCGCGCAAACGCAGGTCGACCACGACTCCGCGCACGCCGTCGATGACGACGGGCAGCACGTAGGGCGAATAGGTGAGGTGGTTACCAGCACAGCCGGCGGGCCGGAACTGTGCCATTACGCCGGCGAGCCGCTCCGCCCAATCGCTGGGGCGGAATCGGCTACCGCTTTCGGTAACGCCATGAATTACGAATTGTCTGACGCGAGTTGCCATGAGTTCTTTCACTACAGCGCGCCTTTCACGAAAGCCGGATCTTCGGCGTGATCAAACATGCGCCCTGCGCCGCGAATTGTATATGATTGATCCTTTGCCCTCTTCCAAATGACGTTTCTTACAGAAAACGTCACAAAAAAGGGCCCCCACGCTGCGCCTTCGGCTTGCTGCCCCCCGCGGGGGCAAAGGGCCACCACGCTGCACCTTCGGCTTGCTGCCCCACGAGGGGCGCTTTTTGGTAATCCCCCAGGAGGATCCGCAATGACCTCGTCTCTGGCCAATATCTATGCCCGTCTGCCGGTTGCGTTCACGCACGGCCAGGGGGTCTGGTTGTGGGATGCCGAAGGCCGCAAGTATCTGGACGCGCTGGCAGGCATCGGCGTGTCGTGCCTGGGCCATGCCCACCCGAAACTCGTTGCCGCCATCAGCGAGCAGGCCGCGCGCGTCATCCATACGTCGAACATCTATGAAGTGCCGCAGCAGGCGGCGCTTGCCGCCCGCCTGACGGCCTTGTCCGGCATGCAGGAAGTTGCGTTCAACAACAGCGGCTCGGAAGCCAACGAGGCCGCGATCAAGCTGGCGCGCTACTATGCCTACCAGCGCGGCAACAAGCACGCCCACATCATCACCATGGATTCGTCCTGGCATGGCCGCACGCTGGCCACGCTGGCGGCCACAGGCAGCGACAAGGCCCGCAAGGGCTTCGAACCCCTGCCCACGGGATTCATCCAGGTGGCATACAACAACATCGACGCCGTGCGCGCCGCCGGTGACGCCGAGCCGCGCACCGCGGCGGTGCTGCTGGAAGTGCTGCAAGGCGAAGGCGGCATCCGCCCGTCCGACATCGCCTACCTGCAGGCAGTACGCCGGCTGTGCACCGAACGCGGCTGGCTGCTGATGATTGACGAAGTGCAGTCCGGCATCGGCCGCACCGGCAAATGGTTCGCCCATCAATGGGCGGACATCACGCCGGACGTCATGACGCTGGCCAAGGGCCTGGCCGGCGGCGTGCCCATCGGCGCCATGCTGGCCGCCGGCCCCGCCGCGGGCGTCTTCACCCCGGGCAGCCACGGCACCACCTTCGGCGGCGGCCCGCTGGTGTGCGCGGCCGGGCTGGCCGTGCTGGACGCCCTGGAATCCGAGCACCTGCTGGACAACGCCCACACCGTGGGCGCCTATCTCAAAGCAGCGCTCGGTCGTGCCTTGGCAGACACGGACGGCGTCACCGAAGTCCGCGGCCGCGGCCTGATGCTGGGCATCGAACTGGCACGCCCCTGCGGTGTGCTGGCCCTGCGCGCGCTGGAAGCCGGCCTGCTCATCAACGTCACGCGCGACCGCGTCATCCGCATGCTGCCACCCCTGATTCTGAACCAGCAAGAGGCGGACCAGATCGTCAGCACGCTGGTTCCGCTCATCCAACAGTTCCTGGCCGAAACCTCCAATTCCACGTCCCGCCCGGGCCACGAGCCTGGCCGGGTCCAATGACCTGCGACATCACCATGACTCCTCCCACGACTCAAAACGGCCCGTTGCGGCATTTTCTCCAGTTCAAGGACTTCTCGTCCGCGGAAATCGCTTACGTGCTGGACCGCGCACGCCTGATCAAAGAAAAGTTCAAGCGATACGAACCCCATATGCCGCTGCACGACCGCACGCTGGCGATGGTGTTCGAAAAGGCCAGCACCCGCACCCGCGTGTCCTTCGAAGCCGGCATGTACCAGATGGGCGGTTCGGTCATCAACCTGACCTCGAACGATTCCCAATTGGGCCGCTCCGAGCCCATCGAAGACACGGCGCGCGTCATTTCGCGCATGGTCGACATCGTTATGATCCGCACGTTCGAGCAGACCCGCATCGAGCGCTTCGCATCGCACTCGCGCGTGCCCGTCATCAACGGCCTGACCAACGAATTCCACCCCTGCCAGATCCTGGCGGACATCTTCACCTACATCGAGCACCGCGGCCCCATCGCCGGCAAGACGGTCGCCTGGGTGGGCGATGCCAACAACATGGCCTACACGTGGCTGCACGCCGCCGAAATGCTGGGCTTCACGCTGCATGTGTCCACGCCCGCCGGCTACGAGCTTGAGGCCTCGCGCATCGGCACGCCGTCGCCCAAGGTGCTGCGCCAGTTCAAGGACCCGATGGAGGCATGCCAGGGCGCACACCTAGTCACGACCGACGTCTGGACCAGCATGGGCTACGAAGCCGAAAACGAAGAACGCCGCGCCGCGTTCGCCGACTGGTGCGTGGATGCCGAAATGATGGCCGCGGCCGACGCCGAAGCCGTCTTCATGCACTGCCTGCCCGCCCACCGCGGCGAGGAAGTCACCGGCGAAGTCATCGACGGCCCGCAAAGCGTGGTCTGGGACGAAGCCGAAAACCGCCTGCACGTGCAAAAGGCGCTGATGGAATTCCTGCTGCTGGGCCAGATCAAATAACCCGGTACGGCACGGAAAAAGGGCCTGGATATCTTGCGGTATCCAGGCCCTTGGCTTTTGATGCAGTCGGCAATCAGCGCAGCGTGCGTTCCCAGGCCGCAATGGCGTCGGCTACTTCCTGTGGCTTCTCGGGCACCAGGGCGTGCCCTGCCCCCTCGATCACCACGACCGACACCCGGCTGCCGAATTCGTCTTTGATCTCGTTGCGGGTGGCGGGCGGCTTGAACAAGTCCAGCCCCGCCTGCAGGTCCAGCAAGGGCTTGGCCCCGCCCGACCACCAGTCGGACTGGCTCGTGGCCTTGCCCGCCAGGCGCTGGCTTTCGCTGACCTCGGGGTACCAGCCGTTCAACCACACGCGGGCGTCGTTGCCAGGCGCGAAGAAAGCGTACTGGATGGACTTCAGCCGCTCGGCGTCGGGCAGCGACAGCTCGGCGCTGCGGTCCACATGTTCGCTCAAGCCCTTGGGGTACTGCTTGGCCGCGGCGGCGACGATGACCACCCCGCGCACCAGTTCGGGATGGTCCACGCCGGTCGTGCGGGCCACCCAGTTACCGAAGGCATGGCCCACCATCACCACCGGCTGGCGTGCCACGTTGCGGATCACTGCGGCTTGATCGTCGGCCAGGTCGTGCAGCGTGATGCCGGACATCGGCCCCGTGCTGCGTCCTATGCCGCGCGGCTGCGGACGCAGCACGCGGTAGCCGGCCTGCACAAAGCGCGCGGCCAGTTCATCGAAATCCTCGGCGCCACGGCCGCGCGACGGCAGCAGCACCAGCGCGGGCCCCTGCCCCTGGTCCAGCACCTCGATACTGGCGCCGTTACCCACCAGCACATTGACGCGCCGTGGCGCATCAGCCAACGCGGGCGACGCCGCCACGACGGCGCACGACAACGCCAGGCCGGCTAGCAATTGCTTCATCATCATGTCTTCTCCGGTCGGGTCTGCCGCCCGCTGGGTTTACAGGATCTTCTTGAACATCGTACGGCGCGTATTGCGGAACGATGGCCGCACGCGGCTGCTCCAGTCGGTTGCGCGCACGGCCAGCCACGGCGGGCTGCCGAAGGTCTCGCGGGTGTGCAGGTCGTAGCAGGCCAGATAGCGCGGCGCTTCGTCGCGGCATTCGTAGCGCAACGCACGCACCGTGCCCGGCACCGAGGCCAGGCCGGGCAGATGCTCCTGGTCGTACCAGGCGTTCAGGTCCGCCTCGGCCTCGGGCACCACGTCGGTTTCCACGATGTAGTGCCAGGGCGCATCCTGCCCGGCTGACGCGCCCGGCAGGTCCAGCGTCTTGTGCAGCACGCGTGCCCGCGCGCCGGGAAAGCTTTCCGCCAGGCGCGCCTGGATTTCAGGCAACGCATCGCGCGCACCACGCAGGTACACGTAGGTGTCCTCTTCTTCCACCGCCGCGAACGCGCTGACCGCGACACCGGCCAGCCCGTCGGTCAAGCGTTGGGCCATGTCCGTCGCGCGCGCTTCATCGAAGCGTTCACCCAGCGACACCAGCAATACCGTTTCCTGCACTGTCTTCTCCTTTCAATGGCCGACGCGCAACGCCACCAGGAAGCGCGACACCATGTTGTACGCCCCGACCGTCGCCGTCAATTCCACCAGTTGCGTGTCGTCGTAGCGGGCGCGCAAAGGCGCGAACACCGCGTCGGGCACCTCGATATCGCGCGTCATCGCGTCGGTCAGCGCCAGCACCTCGGCCTCTCCCGGCGCCAACCCTTGCACCGTCTCCGGCGCCGGGTTGCTGCGCAGCGCATCGATCACCGCCTGCGGCATGCCGCCGGCCAGCGCGTGCGGCACGTGCGCCTCGAACTCGTAGGGCGCGTTGTTCAACGTCGCCACTCGCAGGATGATCAGCTCGCGCAGGCGCGGCGCCAGCGACGTTTTCTGGCGGATGGCGGTCAGCATGGCTTCCCAGCCTTCCACCACGGCAGGGCTGTTCAGCAATACCTGGTACAGCGGCGATATCCGGCCGCGCGCGGCGCTGATGCGCGCCTCCAGCGTGGCCAGCGCCGGGCGGGTGCCCGGTACGACGGGCGAGACTCGGCTTGCGCTCATGCTTACTCCGGGCGGATGTTCTTGCGCTGGATCAGCGCGGTCCACTTGTCGCGGTCCGACGCGATCAAGGCGGCCAGCTCCTGCGGCGAGCTGGCCGCGGCCTGGGCGCCGAACTTCTCCAGCTTGGCGCGCACGGCCTCGTTGCCCAAGGCGGCACGCACCGCCTGGTTCAGCTTGTCGACGGTGGCCGCCGGCGTGGACGACGGCGCCACGATGCCGTACCAGTTGTTCGATTCCACACCGGCGATGCCCTGCTCGGCCAGCGTCTTCACGTCCGGCAGCAGCGGATGGCGGGTGGGCGCGGCAATGCCCAGCGGCTTGAGCTTGCCGCCCTGGATGTGGCCGATCAGGCCCGGCACGTCACCGAAGAAGCCGGCCACCTGATTGCCCATCACGTCGTTGATGACGGGCGCGGCGCCCTTGTACGGCACGTGCAGCACGTTGGCCTTGCTGGCGTCGGCAAACATTTCCATGGTCAGGTGTGGAATGCTGCCGATGCCCGACGAGCCGATCGCGACCGACTGCTTGGCCGCCTGCGACTTCGCCACGAAGTCGGCGGCATCGGTGGCCGGATTGGACGGGTTCACCACGAACACCGTGGCGTTGTTCACCACTTTGGAGACCGGCGCAAAGTCGCGCACCGGATCGTACGGCAGGTCCTTGTACAGCGCCGGGCTGATCGCGACGGCGCCCACGCTGGTCAAGAACAGCACCGAGCCATCGCCTGGCGCCTTGGCCACATAGGCCGCGGCGATGTTGCCGTTGGCGCCCGCCTTGTTTTCGACGATGACCTGCTGCTTGAGCTCTTTGCCCAGCTGCTCGGCCAGCACGCGCCCCACCAGGTCCACCGGGCCGCCGGGCGGGAATGCGATGATCAGGCGGACGGGGCCGTCGGCGTGCGCCGCGCCAAACGCGGCCAGGCTCAGCACGGTGGCCGAGAGAATTTTCTTGAACATGGTGTCTCCTCGTTGAATGGAATGTTTTTTTGCTTGCCGTGACGGCCGCGCCGTCTACTTGAATCCGTACAGCCGCGCCGGGTTGTCCACCAGCACGCGCTGGCGCAGCGCGGCATCGGGACACGCGTCAAAGAACGTGTCCACCAGTTCGCCATCGTCGGGCATGTCGCCCGCGACGTTCGGGTGCGGCCAATCGGTGCCCCACAAGGTGCGGTCCGGCATGGCCTCAACCAGCGCGCGCACGAACGGGATGCCTTCGGCGAACGGACGCTGACCGGAAGCGATGCGGTCGATACCCGACACCTTGACCCAGGCCTGCGGCACGTCGGCCAGGCTCAGCAATGCGCGCATCGCGGGCGAATCCAATCCGTCGGTCGCCTTCAGCCGGCCCATGTGGTCCACGACGAATGGCACCGGCAGCGCCAGCAGGCGCGGCAACAGGTCCGGCAACATCGCCCCGTCCACATGCAGGCACAGGTGCCAGCCCAGCGGCGCGATCAGGGACACGACGTGGTCGAACACCGCCGGTTCAGGTGCGCCGCCCAGATGCGGCACGAAATTGAACCGCGCGGCGCGCACGCCGCCGTCATGCAATAGCTTCACGCTGGCCGCCGTGGCATCCGCGCCCAGCAATGCCACGCCGCGGTAACGGCCGCCGCTTCGGGCCAGCGCATCCAGCAAGGCGCTGTGGTCGGCTCCATGGCAGTTGGCCTGCACCACCACGGCCCGCTCCACGCCCAGATGGGCGTGCAACGCTGCCATCTTCGCGTACGGCGCATCGGGCGGCGTATAGGACCGGCCCTCGGCGTACGGAAACACGTCGCCCGGTCCGAAGACGTGGCAATGCGTGTCGCAAGCGCCAGGCGGCAACGCGTGGCGAGGGCGGGAGGGTGACGCAAGCGGGGGACGGCAATCAGGCACGGGCGGTTCCTGCGGGGAAAACGACATCGTCCCGGATTGCGGGCTGCCAAACAATGCTATATCTTTGATTTCAGATATAGATAAACCAAATATCCGATGGACCTCAAGCAGATCGAGTACTTCGTCAGGGTCGCCGAGCGGCGCAGTTTCTCGCGCGCCGCCGAAATGCTGGACGTGGCGCAACCCACACTCAGCCGGCAGGTTCGCCTGCTGGAACTGGAGCTGGGGCAGCACCTGCTGTACCGCAACGGTCGTGGCGCCGAACCCACCGAAGCCGGCCTGCGGTTTCTGGAGCACGCCCGCGCCCTGCTGACCCTGGCCGAGCGCGCCAAGGAAGACCTGCAGACCCTGCGCGAAACGCCGACCGGCAAGGTTGTCGTGGGGTTGCCGCCACGCATTGCCCGCGTGCTGACGCCGCCCCTGGTGCAGGCGTTTCGCCGCAGCTTTCCCGACGCCTCCATCGCGGTGGCTGAAGGCCTGAGCGCGCAGGTCCGCGAATGGCTGCTGGCTGGCCGGGTAGACCTGGCGTTGCTGTACGACCCGCCGCCCTCGCCCCAGCTGGCTTATGAATCGCTGTTTCGCGAAGACCTGGTGCTGGCGGCTGCCATGGGGCACCAGCCGCCGCTGCCTGCTCGGGTCGCGGTGGCGCAGTTGGGCGACTATCCGCTGGTGCTGCCCAGCCTGCCCAACGCCATCCGCACGCTGGTGGAAAGCATCTGCCGCGCCCAAGGCGTGCGCCTGAAGGTGGCCGCCGAAGTCGACGCCGTGCAGACCATCGTGGAACTCGCGGCGCAAGGCGACGCCTATGCCATCCTGCCGCGCTCGGCTGCCCGCGGCCCGGCCGCCGAGCACGCGCTGTCGCTCTGCGACATCGGGTCGCCCAAGATCACCAACAACCTGGTGCTGGCCAGCGCCCGCCACCGGCCGGCCACGCGCCTGGCCACGGCGACCGGCCTGCTGATCCAGAAACTGGAACTCGCCCGCCTGTTCGCACCCGCCGCCTAGCGGTGTGCCGCCTGCCGCGGCGGCTGCGCGTCCACGCTGAAGGCAATGCGCGTCGTCCCGTCCGCGCTGCTGGCCGACACCTCGCCGCCATGCATGGCGGCCACGGCCTTCACGATGGCCAGCCCCAGGCCGTGGCTATGCTCCTCTCCATCGCCGCGGCGCGCCGCGTCCACGCGGTAGAAGCGCTGGAACAGGTGCGGCAGATGCTCCGGCGCGATCGGCGGCCCGGCATTGCTGACGGCCACCTCCAGCCTGTCGCCGCGCCGCAGGATGTCGATCACGATCTCGGCGCCCGGCGCGGAATACTGGATCGCGTTCTGCAACAGGTTCGTCACGGCGCGCCGGAACAAGGCCGTGTCGATCAGCGCGCTGGCTTCGCGGTCGCCGTCGATGCGCACCCGCATGCCGGCCTCGTCCAGCAGGAATTCGAAGAACTCGGCGGTCTTGCCGACCTCGTCCGCCAGCACCGCATGGATACGGCCGGTCGCAGCCTCGCCCTGGTCGGCACGCGCCAGGAACAGCATGTCGTTGATCATGGCCCGCAAGCGGTCCAGCTCCTCGAGGTTCGATTGCAACACCTCTTGCAGGTCGTCCGAACTGCGCCGGCGCGACAACGCCACCTGGGTCTGGCCGATCAGGTTGGTCAGTGGCGTGCGCATCTCGTGCGCCACGTCGGCATTGAATGCCTCCAACTGGTTGTAGGCGTCTTCCAGGCGAGCCAGTGCGCCATTGAATGACGTTGCCAGGTCTTCCAGTTCCACCGGCAGCTCGGCCATGCTCAAGCGCTGCGACAAGGCGCTGGGCCGCAGCGCACGGGCCTCGGCCGACAGGCGGTTCAATGGCCGCAACCCCACGCGCGTCACCCAGAAGCCCAGCAACGCCATCAGCAGGATGGCCGTCAGCGACAGGCCCGCCATCGCCCACAGCAAGTAGCGCAACGTATGGGCGTAGGGCGCCGAGTCCATGCCCACGATCAGGCGCACCTGCGGGCGGGCCTGGTTCGCATCCACGGTGACGGTCAGCGTGCGCAAGGCATCCTCGCGGTCCGGCAAGGTGATCTTGCCGAAGCCGTCGGGGTTGCGCTCCAGGCTGCTGATGTCGGCCAGCCCCTTGCCGTACTCGTAGGCGGGGTCATCCGACAGCACCCAGAAGCGCAGGCTGCCGTCGGCGGGCGTCAAGGTATCCAGCTTGGTCTTGAAGCGCCCCCAGCGCTCGGGGTCGACGCTGCGAGTGAGCGAATAGCCGACTTCCTGCGCGGTGGTGCGCAGCGCGTCCTGCTGGATGCGGTCCAGCTGGCGGTCCAGCACGCCGTAAAGCGCCACGCCCGTCAGCGCAAAGGTCGCCGCCGCCGCCACCGCGTACAGGATCAGCAGCCGCGCCTTCAGCGACGCCTTCAACAGGCGCCTCACCGCAGGCCCCTCATTGGCCTGCCCCGTCGTCGCGCAGCTCCAGCACGTAGCCCATGCCCCGGATCGTGTGCAGCAGGCGGCGGCCGAACGGGGCGTCCACCTTGCCGCGCAAGCGCTTGATGGCGACTTCCACCACGTTGACGTTGCTGTCGAAGTTCATGTCCCAGACCAGTTCGGCAATCGCCGTCTTGGACAGGATCTCACCCTGGCGGCGCGCCAGCACGGCCAGCAACGCGAATTCCTTGGCAGTCAGGTCCAGCCGCGTGCCCGCCCGCCAGGCCTTGCGGCTGATCAGGTCGATCTGCAGGTCTCCGATGCGCAACTGCACGGGCTCCTGGGCACGGCCGCGCCGGGTCAGCGCCTGCAGGCGCGCCAGCAGTTCAAGAAAGGAAAAGGGCTTGACCAGGTAATCGTCCGCCCCGTCGTGCAGGCCGCGGATGCGGTCTTCGACCCCGTCGCGGGCGGTCAGCATGATGACGGGCGTCTGCCGCACGGTGCGCAGCGACCGCAGCACGGCAAAGCCGTCCATGCCCGGCAGCATGGCGTCCAGCACGATCACGTCGTAATCGTGTTCCAGGGCCAGGTGCTGGCCGTCGATGCCGTTGTGTGCGACGTCGACGGCGCAGCCCTGTTCGCCCAAGCCTTTGCGCAGGTAATCCGCCGTCTTCAGTTCGTCTTCGACTATCAGGATTTTCATGTGCCGCCCCGCAAGCCCTACGGTTGACCCCTATTTTGACTCAAGTCCGTCCGGCGGCGCGATCCCGGGCGGGTTCGCCCCACTCGTCCCACTCGCCCCGTTCGCCGTGGCCGTCCTGGCCGCCTTCCTGGCCGCCCGCGCCGCCTTGCGTTCCATGTACCAGTAGTGTGCGCGGTCCAGGTACAGGTAGACGACAGGCGTCGTGAACAGGGTCAGCGCCTGCGACACGATCAGGCCGCCCACCATTGCATACCCCAACGGCCGCCGCAGCTCGGACCCCTGGCCATGGCTCAGCATCAACGGCAGGCCGCTGAGCAGTGCGCACATGGTCGTCATCATGATGGGGCGAAAGCGCAGCACGCAAGCCTGGTAGATCGCCTCGGCCGGTGCCATGCCGTGCTCGCGCTCCGCGGTCAGCGCGAAGTCGATCATCATGATGCCGTTCTTCTTCACGATGCCGATTAGCAGGATGATGCCGATCAGCGCAATCACGCTCAGGTCATACCCGCCCGCCATCAGGATCAGCAGCGCGCCGACGCCCGCGGACGGCAGCGTGGACAGGATGGTCAGCGGATGGATATAGCTTTCGTACAGCAGGCCCAGCACGATGTAGACGGCGATCAGCGCCGCCGCAATCAGGTAGGGCTGGGTCGACAGCGAATCGCCGAAGGCCTTGGCCGTGCCCTGGAAGGCGCCCGCCAGGCTGGCGGGAGCGCCCATCCCGCTTTGCGCCTGCTGGATTGCCTGCACGGCATCGCCCAGCGACGCCCCCGGCGCCAGATTGAACGAGATGGTCACGGCCGGGAACTGGCCCTGGTGGCTGATCGACAGATAGGCCGTCTTGTCGGTATCCAGCTTCACGAAGGTCGACAGCGGCACCTGCTGGCCCGTCAGCGGCGAGGTCAGGTACAGCTTCGAGAACAAGCTGGGGTCCTGTTGCAGCTTGGGCATCACCTCCAGGATCACGTGGTAGCTGTTGATCTGCGTGAAATATTGCGCCACCTGGCGCTGGCCGATCGCGTCGTAGATCGTGGCGTCGATCAGCGCGGGCGAAATGCCGAACGACGACGCCCGCGCGCGGTCAATCGTCAACGACGCCGTGGCCGCCGCGTTCTGCTGGTCGGACGCCACATCGGTCAGTTGCGGCAGGCCCCGAAACGCCGTCAGCAGCTTCGGCGCCCAGACGTTCAGTTCGTCCAGGCTGGAATCGGTCAACGTGTACTGGTACTGCGTGCGCGACAAGCGCCCGCCCACATTGATGTCCTGCCCGGCCTGCATGAACAGCGTCACGCCTTCCAGCTTGGCCAGCTGCGGACGCAACCGCGCGATCACCTCGTCGGCGGATGCGGTGCGGCCTTCGTCCTTGGGCTTCAAGCCGATATAGAAGTTGCCGGTGTTGTACGTGCTTTGGCTGCCGTTGAACCCGAAGCTGGCAATATCCGGGTCCTGCCGGATCACGTCGGCCATCTGGATCATGCGCTGGTTCATCAGCGAAAACGACGAATCCTGCGCCGACTCCGCAAAGCCGAAGATGAAGCCCGTGTCCTGTTGCGGGAAGAAGCCCTTCGGGATCACCATGAACAGCGCCACTGTGCAGGCGACGGTCGCCAGGAACACGCACAGCGTGGCGAACTGATGCCGCAGCACCAGCTTCAGCCCGCGCTCGTAGCCGTGGAGCATGGCGTCAAAGCCGCGCTCGAACAACTGGTACAGGCGGCCATGCCGCTCGCCGTGATGGTCCTTCAGGTAGCGCGAACACAGCATCGGCGTCAGCGTCAGCGACACCAGCACCGACACCACGATGGCCAGCGTCACCGTCACGGCGAACTCGCGGAACAGGCGCCCGACGATACCGCCCATCAGCAAGAGCGGGATGAACACCGCGATCAGCGACACCGAGATCGACACGATGGTGAAGCCGATTTCACCGGCGCCCTTGTAGGCGGCCTCCATCGGCGACATGCCGGCCTCCACATGCCGGTAGACGTTCTCCAGCATCACGATGGCGTCGTCCACCACGAAGCCGACGGCGATCGTCAACGCCATCAGCGACAGGTTGTCCAGGCTGAAGCCCACCACGTACATCACGGCGGCCGTGCCCATCAGCGCCAGCGGCACCGTGACGCACGGAATCAGCGTGGCCGCCACGTTGCGTAGGAACAGGAAAATCACCAACACCACCAGGATGATGGTGAGCGTCAGCGTGAATTCCACGTCCGTGACTGAGGCCCGGATCGTCTGGGTGCGGTCGATGATGGTGTTCACGTGCACCGACGGCGGGATCGACGCCTCCAGTCGAGGCAGCGCCGCGCGGATGCGGTCCACGGTCTCGATGACGTTGGCGCCCGGCTGCTTGCTGATCTGCAGCACGATCGACCGGCCGTTGGTGATCGTATTGTCGGGCGGCGAGGCCTTGCCCGCGTAGGCCCAGCCTGCCAGCTTGGTGTTCTCGGGCCCGTCCACCGCCACGCCCACGTCGCGCACCCGGATCGGCGCGCCGTTGCGGTAGGCCAGCACCATGTCGTTCCACTGCGCGGCCGACAGCAACTGGTCGTTGGTATAGGTGGTGAAGCTCTGGCGCGCGCCGTCGATGGTGCCCTTGGGCTGATTGACCGTGGTGGTGGCGATCACGCCCCGGATGTCTTCCAGGCTCAGGCCCAGGGCCGACAGCTTGCCCGGATCCACCTGGATCCGCACCGCGGGCTTTTGCTGGCCACCGATGTTCACCAGCCCCACGCCGGAAATCTGCGAGATCTGCTGGGCCAGGATGTTGTCGGCGAAATCGTTCACCTGGATCAGCGGCAGCGTGTCGGACTGCACCGCCATCACCATGATGGGCGCATCGGCGGGGTTGACCTTGCGAAACGTCGGCGGGTTCGGCAGGTTCGCCGGCAACTGCCCGGTGGCGGCGTTGATGGCCGCCTGCACGTCCACCGCCGCCGAATCGATGCTGCGGTTCAGGTCGAACTGCAAGGTGATCTGCGTGTTGCCGATGGCGCTGACCGAGGTCATCTGCGACAGGCCGGCGATCAGCGAAAACTGCCGCTCCAGCGGCTGCGCCACGTTGGACGCCATCGTCTCCGGACTGCCGCCAGGCAGGTTGGCCTGCACCTGGATCGTCGGGAAGTCCACCTGCGGCAAGGGCGCCACGGGCAGCAGCGGCCAGGCCGCGATCCCCACCAGCAGGATCGCCAGCGCCAGCAGCGACGTGCCGATGGGCCGCTTGATGAAATTGGCCGAGATGCTCATTTCGCGCTCCCGCCCGCGGCCGGCGCCGAAGCCGCCGCCAGCTCGCGCACCTTGCTGCCCGGCTTCAGCTTGTACTGCCCGTCCACCACCACGCGCTGCCCGGCGCTCAGGCCATCCTGGATGACCGCCACGCCGTCCTGCATCCGCTCGACCTTCACGGCACGGGGCTGCGCCACGCCATCGCCATCCACCGCGTACACGTAGGTGCCGGTCTGGCTACGCTGCACGGCGGCGACCGGCACGGTCAGCGCGCTTTCGTGCGCGTCCAGCACCAGCCGGGCGTTCACATACAGGCCCGGCCACAGACGGTGGCGGGGGTTGTCGAAGCGGCCCTTGAGCTGCACCGTGCCGGTGGTGGTGTCGATCTGGTTGTTCAGCAACACCAGCGTTCCGGTTTCCAGCGGTTCGTTGCTGTCGCGCGCATAGGCCACCACCGGCAGCGGCTGCCCGCGATCCATGGCGGCGTTGATCGCGGGCACCGACTCTTCGGGCAACGAGAACTGCACGGTGATCGGATCGATCTGGTTGATCACGACCAGGCCGTTCGCGTCGGCGGCGTGCACGATGTTGCCCGGGTCCACCAGCCGCGCGCCTACCCGGCCCGCGATCGGCGCCACGATGCGCGTGTAGTCCAGCTGCACCCGGGCATAGCTGATCTGCGCGTCATCGGTCTGCGTCGCGGCCTCCAGTTGCGCCACCAGCGCGCGCTGCGCGTCCAGCGTCTGCTGCGTGGCGGCGTCCTCGCGCTGCAGACGGGTGTAGCGCTGCAAGTCCAGGCGGGCGTTCAGCAACGTCGCCTGGTCCTTCGCCCGCTGCGCCTGCGCCTGCGCCAGTTGGGCCTGCAAGGCGCGCGGGTCGACATTGGCCAGCACCTGCCCGGCCTTCACGTCCTGCCCTTCGACGAAACCCACGCTGTCCAGTTGCCCGTCCACGCGCGCCTTGACCGTCACGCTGGCCGCCGCCGTCACCGTGCCCACGCCCGTCAGATAACGCGCCACGTCTTGCTGGCGCACGGACGTTGTCGCCACCGGCACCACCGGCTCGGGCGCGGCGGGCGGCGCGGCGCGGCCCCGCAGGAACAGCCAGACCGCCAGCACACAGGCCACGACGGCAAGCGCCACGACGCCTGCGCGCAATCCTGCGCGTCGATTGGGGGAAGTCACCGCCTTGTCCATGGACTCACTCGTTCTCGGTAGGTTGGCTTGCAGCTTGCGGTTGGCCGGCGATCGCCAGCGCTTGCGCATCGGGGGTATTGAGCGCATCGGCGTTCCAGCCGCCGCCCACGGCTTTGATCAGCGCCACGCTGGCCACCAGTTGGCGGCCTCGCAGCTGCACGGCGGTGCGTTCGTTGGACAGGGTCAGCGCCTGGGCGACGGCCACGGTCAGAAACGTGGTCGTGCCGGCCCGGTACTGCGCCAGGGCCAGCCGCTCGCTCAACCGCGACGCCGTCACCGCGTCGTCCTGCGCGCGCGCTTCGTTATCCAGCACGCGCAAGGTGGACAGGTTGTCCTCCACTTCCTGGAAGGCGCCCAGCACCGTCTGCTTGTATTGCGCGGCGCTGGCATCGAAGACCGCCACGGCCTGCGCATCGCGGGCCTTGCGCAACCCGCCGTCAAATACCGTTTCGGCCAGCAGCGCGCCCAGCGACCAGACGCGGCCGGGCGCGTTGAACCATTGCGCAAAGCTGGCGGCGCCGAAGCCGCCGCTTGCTGATAGCACCAGCGACGGGAAATACGCCGCGCGCGCCACCCCGATGCCCGCATTGGCCGACGCCACATCGCGTTCAGCCGCGGCGATGTCCGGCCGCCGCTCCAGCAGGTCCGACGGTAAACCGGTAGGCACCGGAGGCACCTGAAACATCCAGGGTTGGCCGGCCGGCACGGGCGGCAGGCTGAACTGGGCCGGCGCCCGGCCCGTCAGGATGGCGATGGCATGTTCCAGCTGGCTGCGGGTCGCGTCCAGGTCGATCGACTGGGCTTCTGCGGTCTTCAACTGCGCTTCGGCCTGCGCCACGTCCGAGCGCAACGCCACGCCGGCGTCGTACTGGCTTTGCGTCAGCTTGAGCGTGCGCGTGTAGGCATCCAGCGTGCGGGCGTACAGGTCTTTCTCGCGGTCCACCGCCCGCAGTTGCAGGTAGTCCTGCGCCAGGGCGGCCTGGATGCTGAGCCGGGCGGCGGCCAGGCTGGCCTGGCTGGCCTGCGTCGACGCATCGCTGGCTTCGACCTGGCGGCGTACCGCGCCCCACAGGTCGGGCTCCCAGGACACGTCCAGCGCGGCGGCATAGCCGTTGGACTCCCCCGCCACGCCATTGCTCTTTGCCCGCGCCCGCTGGGCCGACGCGTTCACGCCTGCGGTGGGCCAGAAACCCGCCCGGGCGGCATCGGCGGCGGCGCGCGCCTGCCGGTACTGCGCCTGGGCCTGCTGAATGGTCTGGTTGGCGGCATTGGCCTGCACGATCAGGCCACTGAGCGTCGGGTCGCCATAGGCTTCCCACCAGGGGCGGGACCCGTCCACCACGCCGGGCTGGGCGGTTTTCCAGGGCCCCGACTCCTTGTAGCCGCCCGGCAGGTCCATCGCGGGACGCTGGTAGTCCGGGCCGGCCGCACAGCCGGCCAGGCCCAACAGGGCCGCCAGCCCGGCCGCCGCCCAGCGCGGCGCGATCCGCTTTCCAGTGTTCATTTTCAGCGCCGCCGATGCGGCCGACAGTCAGTACGCCCCCACTGTAGGAAGGCGTGCGGGACCCCACGCTGTCCGGATCCTGACAATTCGGACAGGTTCGGCGCCGCCGCCGGGGACGGAACCCGGCCATCCGCCGCATCCACGCGGCCTGCCTGCCCGGCTGCGCCGCCCCGCCCGGGCAAAAGAGTTAAAATGCCGTCACCTTTCTTGTTTGGCGGCTCGTTGCTGTCAAAGTCCTGTTGGCGTCTCACCTCAAACAATGACCACTATCCTCCCGAACCTTCCCACCGGCCAGAAGGTCGGCATCGCCTTTTCCGGCGGCCTCGACACCAGCGCAGCGCTCCTGTGGATGCGCAATAACGGCGCCATCCCGTACGCCTACACCGCGAACCTGGGCCAGCCCGACGAGTCCGATTACGACGAGATCCCGCGCAAGGCCCTGGCCTACGGCGCCGAAAACGCCCGCCTGATCGACTGCCGCGCGCAGTTGGTGGCCGAAGGCATCGCTGCCCTGCAAGCGGGCGCGTTCCACATCTCGACCGCCGGCATCACCTACTTCAACACGACCCCGATCGGCCGCGCAGTCACCGGCACGATGCTGGTGGCCGCCATGAAGGAAGACAACGTCAACATCTGGGGCGACGGCAGCACCTTCAAGGGCAACGACATCGAGCGCTTCTACCGCTACGGTCTCCTGACCAACCCGGACCTAAAGATCTACAAGCCCTGGCTCGACCAGCGCTTCATCGACGAGCTCGGCGGCCGTTCGGAAATGTCCGAATACATGCGCCAAGCCGGCTTCGACTACAAGATGTCGGCCGAAAAAGCCTACTCCACCGACTCCAACCTGCTGGGCGCCACCCACGAAGCCAAGGACCTGGAGCAACTGAACTCCGGCATCCGCATCGTCAAGCCCATCATGGGCGTGGCGTTCTGGCGCGACGACGTGGCTGTCAAGGCTGAAGAAGTCACCGTCCGCTTCGAGGAAGGCCAGCCGGTCGCCCTGAACGGCGTGGAATTCAGCGACCCGGTCGAACTGCTGCTGGAAGCCAACCGCATCGGCGGCCGCCACGGCCTGGGCATGAGCGACCAGATCGAAAACCGCATCATCGAAGCCAAGAGCCGCGGCATCTACGAAGCCCCGGGCCTGGCCCTGCTGTTCATCGCCTACGAACGCCTGGTCACCGGCATCCACAACGAAGACACCATCGAGCAGTACCGCGAAAACGGCCGCAAGCTGGGCCGCCTGCTGTACCAAGGCCGCTGGTTCGATCCGCAAGCCATCATGCTGCGCGAAACCGCCCAACGCTGGGTCGCCCGCGCCATCACCGGCGAAGTCACCATCGAACTGCGCCGCGGCAACGACTATTCGCTGCTGAACACCGAATCGGCCAACCTGACGTACGCCCCCGAGCGCCTGTCCATGGAAAAGGTGGAAAACGCTCCCTTCACTCCGGCAGACCGCATCGGCCAGCTGACCATGCGCAACCTCGACATCGTCGACACCCGCGAAAAGCTGTTCACCTACGTCAAGACCGGCCTCCTGGCCTCCAGCGGCACCTCGCTGCCGCAGCTGAAGGACGACGGCAAGAAGAAGTAATTCTTCCACCCAAAAAAAAGCCCCTCGGCGAACCCGAGGGGCTTTTTTATTGTGCGGGCGTCATGGCGGCGCCGGCGCAATCTGATGATTCGTTGGGGATCGTCGTGTGGTGACGGCAGCTTGATGGGTTACGCGCGCTGGGCACCAGATCAATTGCGGACAGTTTCCCCGCGCTCCACCCATCCTACGGCCCCACGCCCCGACGCCCCCTTCGCGCATTCGCGAAGCGCCCCCACCTCGACGCAAGACACCGCGTAAGCGCCAAAAGGCCGCCCGCGCGGCCGGCCTGGCGCGGGCCCCGCAAAACCATCCACCATCACCCACTTGTAGGCCAGAACCCCAAGCACCCCACCCGCCCCGGCCGACGTCAGGTTCCAACCACCAAAGCCCGGCCTGGCGGCGGCGCGGCAAGCGCGGGGAGTCGATAAGCCCGAGGGAATCTGAAGGAACTGCCAGCGGCAGTGACGAAGATGACGACGGGGGAGTCCGGAGCGAAAGCTCCGGACCGCAATCGTTGACCCGCGCTTGCCGCGCCGCCGCCAGGCCGGGCGTCTTAAGAACCATCAACGCCCAGCAGAAAAAAAAGACTACAACTCCACCTGCATCCCCATCTCCACCACCCGATTCGCCGGAATCTTGAAAAACTTGGTACTTCGCGTCGAATTCCGGGCCATGAAGGAAAACACCGCCCTTCTCCACCGCCACAACGCCGGCTTCCTGGCCGCCACCACCGTCTGCCGCGACAGGAAGTAAGACGTGCGCATCGGTTCCAGATCCAGCTCCGGATACGCCTCGGCCACCAGCCGCAGCGCCTCGGGCACGTCCGGATCTTCCTTGAACCCGTAGTTGATCGTCGCCGTCCAGCTGGACGCGCTCAGCTTCTTCACCACGAAACGCTCTTCGGGCGAGATATACGGCACATCCGCCACCAGGATCGTCAGGAACAGCACATGGTCGTGCAGCACCTTGTTGTGCTTCAAGTTATGCAGCAGCGCCGGCGGCACATTGCCCGAATTCATCGTCATGAAGATCGCCGTGCCCGGCACCCGCGACGGCGGATATTCCTCAAGCTGTTCCATGAATTCCTTGAGCGGCTGCCGGTCGCGATGCTGCATGTCCGACAGCAGATGCCGGCCGCGGCGCCACGTCATCATCAGCGTGAACACCACAATCGCCACCAGCAGCGGCAGCCAGCCGCCCTCATGGATCTTGAACACGTTGGCCGAAAACAGCAGCACGTCGAACAGCAGCAAAAAGCCCAGCACCGTAAACCACAGCATGCGCTTGACGCCCGTGGAGCCGCGCGGCAGCACTGCGAAGGCCAACACCGACGTCGTCAGCATCGTGCCCGTCACCGCAAAGCCGTAGGCGGCGGCCAGGTTGTCCGAATTGCGGAACAGCAGCACCAGCACCAGCACCGCGCACAACAGCAGCGCATTGACCTGCGGCAGGTAGATCTGCCCCTTTTCCACCGCCGACGTATGCAGGATCTGCATGCGCGGCCAGAAGCCCAGTTGCACCGCCTGGCGCGTCACCGAATAGGCGCCGGAAATCACCGCCTGCGATGCCACGATCGTCGCGATGGTGGCCAGCGCCACCAGCGGCGCCAAGCCCCACTCGGGCGCCATCATGAAGAACGGATTGCGGATCGCCGTGGGGTCGCGCAGCAGCAGCGCGCCCTGGCCGAAATAGCACAGCGTCAGCGCCGGCAGCACCATGCTGAACCAGGCGCTGCGGATCGCCGGGCGGCCAAAGTGGCCCATGTCGGCGTACAGCGCCTCGGCGCCGGTCAGTGCCAGCACCACCGCGCCCAGCAGCACGAAACTGATCAGCGGGAATTCCACGATGAAGCGCAGGCCCCACATCGGGTTCAAGGCCGACAGCACTTCCGGCGTCTGCCAGATCTGCCAGGCGCCCAGCGCGGCCAGCGTGCCGAACCACACCAGCATCACCGGGCCGAACAGCTTGCCCATCACGCCCGTGCCATGCGACTGGATCGCAAACAGCGCCACCAGCACCACCAGCGCGATCGGCACCACCCACCGGTCCAGCGTGTGCGACACGATCCCGATGCCTTCCAGTGCCGACAGCACAGAGATGGCGGGCGTGATCATGCTGTCGCCATAGAACAGCGCCGCGCCAAAAATGCCCAGCACGATCAGCACCCAGCGCATCTTGCCTTCGCGATTGCGCACCGCCAATTCCAGCAGCGCCAGCGTGCCGCCTTCGCCGCGGTTGTCGGCGCGCAGCACCAGCGTCACGTACTTCAGGGACACCACCACCATCAGCATCCAGAACAGGATGGACAGCACGCCCAGCAGATGCGCCGGCTCCAGGTCGGTATGCACGCTCAAGCCCGTCAGGCAGGCGCGCAGGGTGTACAGCGGGCTGGTGCCGATGTCGCCATACACCACGCCCAGCGCGCCCATGATGAGCGCCGCGCGCGACGAGGGCGCGTGCGCGCCTCCCGCATGCGCCCCGGGCGATGAAGGAACACCAGCCGTGGCTTGGCTCATGATGTGGGTTCTTGACGAGTAAGTTGGGCCCCTTTGCGGGGGCCGGGGAACACGACGGACAGCCGTGTGCCGGAAAAATCGGGACGGCTGGTCAGCTTCCACCAGGCGCCGTGTGCGTGCGCAATCTCGCGCACGATCGCCAGACCCAGGCCCGAGCCGCCGGCCGTCGCGGTCGGCGACCGGTAGAAAGCCTCGAACACGCGGTCACGCTCGTCGGGGGGAATGCCAGGCCCGTCGTCCTCGACCGTCAGAGACGGGGGATTGGCGCCCACGATCAGCGTGATGCGGCCGGTCTCGTTGCCATAGCGCAGGGCGTTGTCGATCAGGTTGCTCAGCAGTTCGGCCAGCAGCAAGGGGTCGGCGTCGATCCAGATGGGCGCGTCGGGCGCCACCAGGTCCAGCTCGTACCGCGCCTCGCGCACCCGGGGAAACCACTCGGCGCCGTGCACCCGCACCCATTCGCACAGGTCGATGCGCACAAAGCTGTCCTGGGGACGGGCATTGGGGTCGGCGCGCGCCAGCACCAGCAGCTGCTGGCCCAGCCGGATCATGCGGTCGCTGACGGCCTTGATGCGCTCGGCGCGGGCCCGCACGTCGTCAGGCAAGGGACGGGCCAGCATCAGCTCGGATTCGAGCCTCAGGCCCGATAAGGGGGTGCGCAACTGGTGGGCGGCATGCCCGATGAAGCGGCGCTGCGCCGCCAGCGAGGCGTCCAGCCGCAGCAGAAGGTCATTGGTGTGGGTCACCAGCGGTTCGATCTCTACCGGCACGCCCGCCACTTCCAGCGGCTGCATATCGTCAATGGAACGCTGGCGGATCTCTTCGGACAAGTGGTTCACGGACCGCAGTCCGGAGCGCACGCCCTGCACAACCACCCAGGTGAACAAGGCGATCAGCGCCACCTGCCCCACCACCATCAGCCAGAAGAAATCCTCCAGCATCCAGAGCGACATGTCGATCTTGTGGGTGATGACCCAGGTTGCAGCCAGGTCCAGCAGGACCAGCAGCAGGATCGGCGGCATCAGGCGTATCACCAGATGCCGCGCCAGCGAGCGTGAAGGGAGCAAGGGGCGTGCTGCCGGAAGAGCGGAAGGAGTGCGTTCCTGCGTCATGACGCGATACCCTCGCTTGAGCGGATGGAAGCGCGCAGCCGGAGCATGCCGGCCGCGACGGGCCCGTCAGGCCGTTTCCACATCCAGCATGTAGCCGAAGCCACGCACCGTCTGGATGCTGGCGCCCGTGCCTTCCAGGCGCTTGCGCAGGCGGTACACATACACTTCGACGGCGTTTTCGCTGAAATCGGCGTCCCAGGCGGACAACGAGTTGACGATCTGGCGCTTGGTCACGACGCGGCCCACGCGGGCCATCAGCATCTCCAGCACGGAGAGCTCGCGCACGGACAGCGACAGGCGCTGACCATTGGCGCGGACTTCGCGGCCGACCGTGTCGAACACCAGGGGACCCACTTCGATCAGCGGCTGCGCCTGGCCGGCGCGGCGGCGGCCGAAGGCGCGCACGCGCGCCGCCAGCTCGGGCAGTTCGAAAGGTTTGGTGACGTAGTCGTCGGCGCCGGCATCCAGGCCTGCGACGCGGTCTTCGATGCCGTCGCGCGCCGTGAGGATCAGCACCGGAACCTGATTGCCGTCCTGGCGCAGTTGCCGCAGCACATCAAGCCCGCTCATGCCGGGCAGATTGAGGTCGAGCAGCATCAGGTCATACGGCTGGCCTGCCAAAGCGCCCAGGACACGGTCGCCTTCAGTCAGCCAGTCGACCGCATAACCCTGGTCGGCCAGGAATTCCTGGAGCGCATGGCCCAGGGTGGTGTCGTCTTCGATTACCAGTACTCGCATGCCGCGATTCTAGCGCGATCCGAAAAAAAAGGGGCGCGAAATGCGCCCCTTTCTCTCAGGATCCGTTCACCGGCCGGACGGTGCCCCGGCAGGCGCCGGGGTAGCCCCGCCCGGGGCAGCGCCCGCGGCCGGCGCTTCGGTCGCAGCGGCCCCGCCCGAGGGCGGCGTCGTGACGAACCCGATGCGCGACATTCCCGAGCGGCGAGCCGAGGCCATGACCTTGGCCAGCGTTTCGTAGCGGGTGTTCTGGTCGGCGCGAATGCGGATTTCCGGTTGCGGCTTGGTGCCGGCGATCGACTTGAAGCGGTTCGGCAGGTCATCGATATTGACCGGCTTTTCGTCCCAGAACAGCGCACCGCTGGCATCGATCGCCAGGTCCACGGTCTTGGGCTCTTCCTCGATCTGCTCGGCGGCCACCTGGGGCATGTTGATCTTGATCGAGTGCGCCAGGAGCGGCGCCGTGATGATGAAGATCACCAGCAGCACCAGCATGACGTCGATCAGGGGCACCATGTTGATCTCGGAAACCGTATGGCTCCCGGACCCTTTACCCTCGAAGCTGCCAAAGGCCATTATTCGCTCCCGCGTTGAGCCGCGGCGCCGTTCCCGTTCTGGCGGCGCAGCGCGCGCACCTTGCCGTCGGACAGCGACACTTGCTGGCCGGTGGTCAGGAACGCGAACAGGTCATGGGCAAACGCATCCAGGCGCGACAGGAACACGCGGTTGTTGCGCACGAAGGTGTTGTAAGCCAGCACCGCGGGAATGGCCACGGCCAGGCCCAGGCCCGTCATGATCAGGGCTTCGCCCACCGGACCGGCGATGCGGTTGATGGTCACGCCGTCGGACAGGCCGATGCCCACCAGGGCGTGGTACACGCCCCACACCGTGCCGAACAGGCCGACGAACGGAGCGGTCGAACCCACCGACGCCAGCACCGTCAGGCCGTTTTCCAGCTTGGCGGTTTCTTCGTCGATGACCTTGCGCATGGTGCGCGTGACGAAATCGGAATTGCTGCCCGATTCTTCCAGCTTGGTCGCGCCGAACTTGTTGTGGTGTGCCTGCGCGTGCATGGCGTGGCTGGCCAGGTGCGAGAACGGATCGCGCGCACCATGCGTGCTGATTTCGTGCTCGACCTGCTCCAGCGAGCTGGCGTTCCAGAACTTGTTCAGGAAGTCGGCCGAACGCTTGCGCATGCTGACGTTGCTGGCGGCCTTGACCAGGATCAGGTACCAGGTCACCAGCGACATCAGGATCAGGATGATGAACAGGCTCTTGCCCACGAAGTCGCTCTGCGCGACAAAGTGCAGGAAGCCCATGTCGGGCACGGCCGGGGCCGGCGGCAGCGACGGCAGCGCGGCGGCGGCGCCGTGCAGCGCGTCTGCCGATTGCTGGACGACACCGCCAGCGGCGGTAGCAGCTTGTTGGGCTGCGGGCGCGGCCGCGGCGGCGGCGGCGGGCGCAGCGGCGCCGGCAGCAGCCGGCGCTGCCGGGCTGGTGGTCGCCTGCGCCACCAGGGTGGCGCTATGCAGTGCGTTGGACATCTCAGTTCCTCATTACGAAATCGAACGGAATTTTGGCTTTGGCGGGATAGGCCACGCCGTTACGGGTATAGGGCTTGAACTTGGCCTTGCGGGCGGCGGTCAGTGCCGATTCGTCCAGTCTCGGGAAACCCGATGACGTGTCGATCGAGGCGCGGTCCACCAGGCCCTGCGTATTGATCTCCACCAACACCAGCACCCGTCCCTCTTCCCGCATGCGGCGTGAGGTCTGCGGGTAGACGGGCATGGGGCGCGCACCCTGGAACTCGATGCTCGACACCAGGATCGGCTGGTCAGGCGGAGGCCCTTGCTGCGGGCTCTGCGAGGCCTGCGCACCATCCGTCGCGCCAGCGGGCGGCGTCTGCGGAGGCGGCGTCTCGGGCTTGGGCTCGGGTTTGACTTCCTGCTTGGGCTGGGGCTTGGGTTTGGGCTTCGGTTTGGGCTTGGGCGCCGGCATCGGCGGCTTCTCGACCACCGGCTCGGGTTCCGGTTCGGGCTCGGGCTTCAACTCGGGTTCGGGCTCGGGTTCCGGCTCGATCTCGGGTTGCGGCTCGGGCGGCGGTTCGACGACCGGCTGCGGCACTTCCGGCGTGGGTTCAGCCTTCGCGATCTGCGGGATGGGCGCATCCACCAGACTGACCATGACGGCCTCGGGCTCCTCCAGTTCAGGACGATTCGCAGGAGCCATGAAAATGGCACCGATCACTGCCGCATGAAGCGCGACAACCGCCAGGCCAGCGCCTGCACGTATACCAAATGAAGACGGCGAAGATGAATTCCAACCGCGTTGAAAACTAGGCATGAATCAGCCAGGGGTGCATTGACTTATCCGGCCAGCCAGGGAGAAGACGCACACGAAAAAGTGACGCCGGTTGGCCGGTACAAGCCGAACATAATATCTTAAATGCGAATGATTCGCACGTCCTATTTCGTCTGGGCTAGCGTAGCACCCCTGGGCGCGCGTCCGTTCCGAATGCATAAAACGTTTACGAAAAAATCTGGCGCCCCGGAAATGGCGGGGACAACCTGGGCCGGCCCACACGCGAAAACGGGGGCCCGAAAACAAAAAACCCGCCACGGTGACGTGTGCGGGTCTTGTGTGCGGCAGGAAGGGAACCCTTGGGGATCCAAACCGCCTGCGTGGGCTTCTGGTGGGTGCTACAGGGGTCGAACCTGTGACCTACGCCTTGTAAGGGCGCCGCTCTACCAACTGAGCTAAGCACCCGATCCTGACTGCTTATCGCTGCTTGCCACTCGCCATCAATGTGATGATTCGTGCCAGGCAAACTGCCAACTCGGGGTACTCAAAAGCAATACGCGGGCCGGAGTATACCGGACCGCGTAGTTGTCGGCAAATCGCTTGGGGCCAATGCCCGGCGACCGCCATGCCGTCCTTAGTTGACGGCGTCCTTCAGGGCCTTGCCCGGACGGAACTTCGGCACCTTGGCCTTCTTGATCTTGATGGTTTCGCCGGTACGCGGATTACGGCCGGTGCGAGCAGCGCGAGCCGACACGGCAAACGTGCCAAAGCCAACCAGCGTGACCGTACCGCCCTTCTTCAGGGTGGTCTTGACGGCACCGATCAAGGCGTCGAGCGAACGACCGGCGGCAGCCTTGGAGATATCGGCCTTGCTGGCGATGTGATCGATGAGTTCGGTTTTGTTCATTCAGGTGTACCCCTCACAAGGTATTGAGTCTGGCGAGGCCGTGCGGTTCATGACTGTCAAGATGGGACGCCACAAACCAACGCATGGCCCGACAAACGACGAACAGACAGTGGATAAACTTTTTTCTTGCGCTGCAAAGCACAACTTTTAAACTGCTGCGCCGCTTAGGTTTTGATGGCTTTGATGCCGTCAAACCGTCAGCGACGCAGACATGTATTAGGCCTTGGCGGGGCGCGGCTGTCAAGCGAAAACCTCACCACAACCCGCGCCAATACTAGCTTTTAGCTGATTTCGCAATATACAAAAACGCGCATTTCGGTGTTTGCGCGACACCGTCCGGATATCGTTTCAAGCCTGAATCAAACATCGACCCAACGACGCAGCAAATTGTGATAAATGCCCGTCAGCTGCACGATGGAAGGATGCCCCGCGGCATCCTGGTTCAGACGCTGGATGGCCACATCCATGTCCAGCAACAAGGCGCGCTGGCTGTCTTCCCGCACCAGGCTCTGCATCCAGAAGAACGAGCTCACGCGCGCTCCGCGCGTGACGGGATTCACCTTGTGCAGGCTCGTGCCCGGGTACAGCACCATGTGCCCTGCAGGCAGCTTTACCGCCCGCGGACCGTAGGTGTCGTCGATGACGAGCTCGCCGCCGTCGTAGGAATCGGGTTCAGAGAAGAACAGCGTGGCCGACAGGTCGGTGCGCACGCGCTCGGCCGTGCCGGTGATGCCGCGCACCGCGTTGTCCACGTGATAGCCGAAAGCCTCGCCGCCTTCATAGCGGTTGAATAGCGGCGGGAATATCTTGCGCGGCAACGCGGCCGACATGAACAGGTTGTTCGCCGCCAGACGCTGCAGGATCAGGTTGCCCAGCTCTTCTGCAAGCGGGTGCTGCTCGGGCAACTGGCGGTTGCGCTTGACCTCGGCCGACTGGTAGCCCGCCGTGACCTTGCCATCCACCCAGTCGGCGGCGTCCAGCCTGGCCCGGATATCCGCTGCTTCTTGCGGCGTGAAAACTTCTGCGATCTGTATAAGCATGAGAACCGTCCCGATTGCAAAGCCGGCGCGCCCTCGCGCCCGGCTTGCGCTTGCCGCATTATCCCTTCAGGCAGCCGGTCAGCGCCTGATCGAAATCAAACAGCAAATCGGCCTCGTCCTCGATGCCCACCGATACCCGGATGAGGCTGTCGGCAATGCCCATCTGCTTGCGGCGTTCGGCGCCCATCTCGTAATAGATGGTGTGCGCGGCAGGCAGCGCCAGGCTGCGCGTGTCGCCCAGGTGCGTGGCCATCAGCACGATGCGCAGGCGATTCAGGAAATCGAAGCAATCCACGCCATCGGCCAGCTCCACACCCAGCAGCCCGCCGAAGCGCGCGCCGAACAGCGCCGTCGCCCGCGCATGCTGCGGATGGCCTGCAAGGCCCGGATAGTGCACCTTGGCCACGCCGGGGTGCTCTTCCAGGAAACGCGCCAGCGCCAGCGCGTTGGCGCAGTGCTTGGCCATGCGCAGCGCCAGTGTCTCGGCGCCCACCGCGATCCGGTGCGCGGGTTCGGCGGCCAGGGTGCCGCCCATGTCGCGCAAGCCCTTCTTCTTGATCTGCGTCAGCCCCCAACCGGTGGACGCGCCCTTGCGGTACGCGTCATAGATGTTGGAGTAGTCGGACCAGTCGTACAGGCCGGTGTCGGTCACCGAGCCGCCCAGCGCGTTGCCATGGCCGCCGATGTACTTCGACAAGGAATTCATGACCAGCGACGCACCCACCGTCGAGGGGCGGAACATCCACGGCGAGGTCAACGTGTTGTCCACGACGTAGACCAGATTCTTCTCGCGGCAGATCTCGCCGATGACGGCCAGGTCGGCAATCTGCGTGCCCGGGTTGGCGATCGTCTCGGTAAAGACCATGCGCGTGTTGGGCTGGATCGCAGCGCGCACCTGGGCCGAGTCCGTCGCGTCCACGAACGTGATCTCCACGCCCAGTTCAAGCAACGTGCCCAGCAGGCTGTTGGTGTTGCCGAACACGAACTGGCTGGACACCAGGTGGTCGCCCCGGCGCAGCAGCGTCGTGAAGATGGCCGACAGCGCGGCCATCCCCGTGGCGAAGCTGACCGTGCCCTTGCCGCCTTCCATGTGGTTGATCTTGGCTTCCAGCGCCGTGGTGGTGGGCGTACCCTGGCGCGCGTACGTGAAGCCCGCCTTGCCCTGGAACACCGCAGCCAGCTCGCGGGCGTCGTCATAGGCGAACTCCGACGACGGATGCATGGGCTTGTGCACCGCTCCGTGCTCGACGGATTGTTGGCGGTCGGAATGGAGGATCGTGGTGGTAAAGCCGTTCTGGTGCATGATGGGCTGACGCGTAAAGGAAGAGCTACGAATAAGTCGGGTCGGGCAAAATCAGGATTGGCGCTGGCGCACGGTCTCGTACAGGCAGACGGCGCTGGCCACGCTGACGTTCAGGCTTTCCACCGAACCCAGCATGGGGATGTTCACCAGTTGGTCGCAGGTTTCCCGCGTCAGGCGACGCATGCCCTCGCCTTCCGCCCCCATGACCCACGCCATCGGCTGGCGCGCATCGATCTTGTGCATGCTGTCGGTCGCCTGGTCGTCGGTGCCGACCAGCCAGACGCCGCGGTCCTTCAGGCTGCGCATCGTGCGCGCCAGATTGGTGACCATCACGTACGGCACGGTGTCGGCGGCGCCGCAGGCCACGCGTTGCACCGTGGCGTTCAAGCCCACGGCACGGTCGCGCGGCGCGATCACGGCGTGCACGCCAGCGGCATCCGCGGTGCGCAGGCAGGCGCCCAGGTTGTGGGGATCGGTCACGCCGTCCAGGATCAGCAGCAGCGGCGGGCCCTCGATCACGTCGAGCACCTCATCCACGTCCACCGCCAGTTGGCGTTCGTCGGCCAGGGCCACGACGCCTTGATGGCGCGTGCCGCGCGACAGGCCGTCCAGGCGCTCCATCGGCACCGGATGCAGGCGGCAGCCCGCCTTTTCGGCTTGCTCGATGAAGGTCTGCATCCGCTTGTCGCGGCGCGACGCCTCTACATAGATTTCCTTGATCGACTCGGGCGCGTGACGCAGCCGCGCGACAACCGCGTGAAACCCGGCCAGAACTTGGGTCGACGCCATAAATGCAATACCTTTAGATAAACGAATACCCGCCCCAAAGGGGGCGGGCCACCGGACCAAGCCGGCCATCAGCGCAATGTTACCCCTTATGGCCGCGCCGCCCTAAGACGGGCTGGCCATAACGGGGCGCATTCAGGGCAGATCAGTGCCGCTTGTGCGTCGCCTTCTTGGCCGGCGCGGCGCGTTTGGCTGCCCTGGGCGGCTTGCCCGCCTTCTTGGCGTCCGCGCGCCGCTCCTTGGCGGTCTGTCCCTTCAGGGCGGCCGGCTTGGGCGCCGCCGCCTTCTTCACGCGGCGCATCGGCTCTTCCGGCCCACGGGCCGCCGCCTTGCGCAGCGCGTCGAAACTCGTACCCTGCACCAGACGGAATTCGATGCGGCGCGCTTCCAGATCCACGCGCGCCACCTGCACCTGCACCTTGTCGGTCAGGCGATACCGCATGCCGGTGCGCTCACCGCGCAGTTCGTGCAGGGCGTCGTTGAACTGGAAGTACTCGCCGCCCAGTTCGGAGACGTGCACCAGCCCTTCGACGTGCAGCGTATCCAGCGTGACGAAGATGCCGAAGCTGGCCACGCCGGTGACGGTGCCGCTGAAGTCTTCGCCCACACGCTCCTTGACGAACCAGCACTTGAGCCAGGCCTCGACGTCGCGCGACGCCTCATCGGCGCGGCGTTCGCTGGCCGACAGCACCAGGCCCATCTTTTCCCAGATGGCGTGCTCGTGTTCCTTCTGCGTGCGGCCGATGACGACCGCCTGGTCGTCCAGGCTGGGCACATAGCGCTGCCCGGCCAGCAAGGCCTTGATCACCCGGTGCGTCAGCAGGTCGGGATAGCGGCGGATGGGCGACGTGAAGTGGCTGTAGCCCGGGTACGACAGGCCGAAGTGACCCATGTTGTCGGGGCTGTAGACGGCCTGCTGCATGGAACGCAGGCACATGGTCTGCAGCAGCTGGTAATCGGGACGGCCGCGCACGGTATCCAGGAAATCGCCGTAATCCTTGGCGGTAGGCGTTTCGCCGCCGCCCATCGACAGGCCCATCGTGCGCAGGAATTCGCGCAGCGACTGCAGGCGTTCCGGGGTGGGACCTTCGTGGATGCGGTAGAGGCCCGGATGCTTGCTGCGCGTCATGAAGTCGGCCGCGCAGGTGTTGGCGGCCAACATGCATTCTTCGATCAGCTTGTGGGCGTCGTTGCGCACCGACGGGACGATCTGTTCAATCCGGCCCAGTTCGTTGCAGACGATCTTGGTCTCGACCGTGTCGAAATCAATGGCGCCGCGCTTCTTGCGGCCCTGCACCAGCAACTGGAACAGCTCGTACAGGTGCTGGACCTGCGGCATGACGGCGCGCATCGCCGCGGCGGCCGGGCCGCCGGGCTGCTGCAAGGCCGCCCAGATGTTCGTGTAGGTGGTGCGGGCATGCGAGTGCATCACCGCGTTGTAGAACTGGTAGGCCGTTACCGTGCCGGCCTTGGCGCCGGTGGCCGGAATCACCATGTCGCAGACCAGCACCAGGCGGTCCACGTCGGGGTTCAGCGAACACAAGCCATTGGACAGCGTCTCGGGCAGCATCGGAATGACGCGGCGCGGGAAGTAAACGCTGGTGCCGCGTTCGATCGCGTCATCGTCCAAGGCGTCGCCCGGACGCACATAGTGGCTGACGTCGGCAATGGCCACCAGCAAACGCCAACCCGGGCGCTTGCGCTGGCCCGTGCCCAGTTCGACGGGTTCGCAATAGACGGCATCGTCGAAGTCGCGCGCGTCTTCGCCATCGATGGTGATCAGCGGCACATCGCGCAAGTCCACGCGGTCTTTCAGGTCGCTCTTGCGCACCACGTCCGGCAAGCGCGCGGCCTGCTTGCGGGCGGCTTCCGAGAATTCGACGGGCACGTCGAACTTGCGCACCGCGATCTCGATTTCCATGCCGGGGTCATCGATTTCGCCCAGCACCTCGGCCACGCGGCCCAGCGGCTGCGTGTGGCGCGTGGGCTGCTCCATGATCTCGACCGCGACCACTTGCCCGTGCTGGGCGCCGTTGGTGTCGCTGGGCGGAATCAGGATGTCGTGCTTGATGCGCTGGTCTTCGGGCACGACGATGGACAAGCCATGCTCGTGCAGGAAACGGCCCACCAGCTTGTTGGTGCGGCGTTCGATGACTTCGACGATGGTGCCTTCCGGCTTGCCGCGGTATTCGCCCGACGGCTTGACCAGCACGCGATCGCCATGCAGCACCTTGAGCATTTCGCGCGGCGACAGGAACAGGTCCGGGCCGCCGTCATCACGCAGCAGGAAGCCGAAACCGTCGCGGTGGCCCAGCACCTTGCCGGCGACAAAATCCAATTTGGTCGCGAGCAGCAACACGCCCTTGCGGTTGGGCATCAGTTGCCCGTCGCGTTCCATGGCGCCAAGCCGGCGCTCGAACCCGACCATCGTCGCGGCACGCTCTACGCCCATGCGCTCGGCCAATTCCACCGGAGACAACGGCGAACCCGCGGCACGCAGCGCGGTCAGAATGGCTTCACGGGACGGGACATCAGGATCGAAGTCCGGCGGCGCTTCGGGCAAGGGTGTTGATCTGTTGTTTTTCGATTCGTTATTCGATCGTTTTGCCAAAGCTGAAATTTCCGTATATAATGCGCAGCTTCTGTGGTTCGCCCAAGGCTGAACACTGAAGCAGAAATGGTCAGAGGGGTCGAAAGACCCATTGTAAAACCAACTGCGCTCGGGACGCATGTTTTAGTTAAGTAAGTACGCTGGAAACAACGTACAGGCCTTAATAAAAACAAAGCAACTAGAGCGGCAGCGTATCACATAGTTCTGACAGTATCTTTCAGTGCCCAGGTGGCGGAATTGGTAGACGCGCACGGTTCAGGTCCGTGTGCCGCAAGGTGTGGAGGTTCGAGTCCTC
>NZ_JBYSYN010000008.1:0-23230 GCF_058783475.1 Achromobacter sp. FW305-C-13
TTTTGCCGTGGTCAACGTGACCAATCGTACCCACGTTCACGTGCGGCTTGGTACGTTCAAACTTGCCTTTTGCCATGATCTCTATCCTTTAACTTTCAAGGAAACTTGAATCTGCCAGGCCGCCCGGATGGGCGGACCTGGCTAGGGTTATTTACTTGGCCCGAGCGGCGATGACTTCGTCAGCGACGTTCTTGGGAGCCTCGGAGTAATGCTTGAATTCCATCGTGTACGTGGCACGACCTTGCGTCAGCGAACGCAGGTTCGTGGCGTAACCGAACATCTCGGCCAGGGGCACTTCAGCCTTGATGGTCTTGCCGCCACCGACCATGTCGTCCATACCTTGGACCATGCCGCGACGCGAGGACAGATCGCCCATCACGGTACCAGCGTAGTCTTCCGGCGTTTCGACTTCAACGGCCATCATCGGTTCCAGCAGCACGGGGCTGGCCTTGCGCAGACCTTCCTTGAATGCCATGGAGCCGGCCATCTTGAACGCGTTTTCGTTCGAGTCCACATCGTGGTACGAACCGAAGAACAGCGTGACCTTGACGTCGACGATCGGGTAGCCAGCCAACACGCCCGAAGGCAGCGTTTCCTGGATGCCCTTGTCCACTGCGGGGATGTATTCGCGAGGAACCACACCGCCCTTGATGGCGTCCACGAATTCGAAACCGCCGCCCGGGGGCAGGGGCTCAACCTTCAGCACCACGTGGCCGTACTGGCCGCGGCCGCCCGACTGCTTGACGAACTTGCCTTCAACTTCGTCGCAGGTCTTGCGGATGGTTTCACGGTAGGCCACTTGCGGCTTGCCGACGTTGGCTTCAACGCCGAACTCACGCTTCATGCGGTCGACCAGAATTTCCAGGTGAAGCTCGCCCATGCCGGAAATGATGGTTTGGCCGGATTCTTCGTCGCTGCGCACGCGGAACGACGGATCTTCCTGAGCCAGACGCGACAGCGCCAGACCCATCTTTTCCTGGTCAGCCTTCGACTTCGGTTCCACGGCCTGCGAAATCACGGGCTCGGGGAAAATCATGCGTTCGAGCAGGATGTGGGAGTCGATGTCGCACAGCGTTTCGCCGGTGGTCACGTCTTTCAGACCCACCACGGCGGCGATGTCGCCTGCCAACACTTCCTTGATTTCTTCGCGGTTGTTCGCGTGCATCTGCAGAATGCGGCCGATACGTTCCTTCTTGCCCTTGATGGGGTTGTAGACCGTATCGCCCGACTTCAGGACGCCCGAGTAAACGCGCACGAAGGTCAATTGACCCACGAACGGATCGCTCATCAGCTTGAATGCCAGAGCCGAGAACTTCTCGCCATCGTCAGCTTCACGCTTGACGGGATTGCCATCGTCGTCCATGCCGTCGACCGGGGGAATGTCCACGGGCGAAGGCAGGTAGTCGATGACGGCATCCAGCATGCGCTGCACGCCCTTGTTCTTGAAGGCGGTGCCGCACAGCATCGGCTGGATTTCGCCAGCGATGGTGCGTTGGCGGATGGCCAGGTTGATTTCTTCTTCGTCCAAGGAACCCGTTTCCAGGTACTTGTTCATCAGCTCTTCCGACGATTCGGCGGCAGCTTCAACCAGCTTTTCGCGCCATTCGTTGGCTTGACCTTCCAGCTCAGCCGGAATGTCGTGGTAGTCGAACTTGATGCCTTGGCTGGCTTCGTCCCAAATGATCGCCTTCATCTTGACCAGGTCGACCACGCCTTGGAACGTGTCTTCGGCACCGATCGGGATCACGATCGGCACGGGATTGGCACGCAGGCGGTTCTTCAGCTGGTCATAGACCTTGAAGAAGTTGGCGCCGGTGCGGTCCATCTTGTTGACGAAGGCCAGACGCGGCACACCGTACTTGTTGGCTTGGCGCCACACGGTTTCGGACTGGGGCTGAACGCCACCCACAGCGCAGTAGACCATGCAAGCACCGTCCAGGACGCGCATGGAACGTTCCACCTCAATGGTGAAGTCCACGTGCCCCGGGGTGTCGATGATGTTGATGCGGTGTTCGGGATAGTTCTTCGCCATGCCACGCCAAAACGCCGTCGTAGCTGCCGACGTAATGGTGATGCCACGCTCTTGCTCTTGTTCCATCCAGTCCATGGTGGCTGCGCCATCATGCACTTCGCCAATCTTGTGATTGACGCCGGTGTAGAACAGGATACGTTCGGTCGTGGTGGTCTTCCCTGCATCGATGTGCGCAGAGATACCAATGTTGCGATAGCGCTCGATCGGGGTTTTGCGGGCCATGGTGGATTAGTCCTTAAATTACCAGCGGAAATGGCTGAAGGCCTTGTTGGCCTCTGCCATCTTGTGCGTGTCTTCGCGCTTCTTCATCGCGGCGCCACGACCTTCGGAGGCGTCGATCAGTTCGCCAGCAAGACGCAGATCCATCGACTTCTCGCCACGCTTCTTAGCGGCTTCACGGAGCCAACGCATAGCCAGGGCCAGGCGGCGCACGGGGCGCACTTCAACCGGCACTTGGTAGTTGGCACCGCCAACGCGGCGGCTCTTCACTTCGACGATCGGCTTGATGTTGTTGATCGCCAGGCTGAAAACTTCGATCGGCTCTTTGCCGGTCTTGGTTTGCACTTGCTCGAGGGCACCGTAAACGATGCGTTCGGCGACGGCCTTCTTGCCGTCCAGCATGACGACGTTCATGAACTTGGCGAGTTCGACGCTGCCGAACTTGGGATCGGGCAGAATCTCGCGCTTGGGTACTTCGCGACGACGGGGCATTGTTGCTTCCTTGTGTCTGTTCAGTTGAACCGTGTTTCATTACACGGCCATGGCCGCCCATTGGGACGACCCCTTACGTGCCGCGCTCCATCCCAGAAACCGGAGGGCGCGGTCGCACTTCCCTAGTGACGGACTTCCGCCACGCGGGGGTACTGCTGACTCGTTATTAAGCCTTCTTCGGGCGCTTGGCGCCGTACTTCGAGCGGGCTTGCTTACGATCCTTGACGCCTTGCAGGTCGAGGGAACCGCGCACGATGTGATAACGCACACCGGGCAAGTCCTTCACACGACCGCCACGCACCAAAACCACCGAGTGCTCTTGCAGGTTGTGGCCTTCACCGCCGATGTACGAAATGACTTCGTAACCGTTGGTCAGACGCACTTTGGCAACCTTACGCAGAGCGGAGTTCGGCTTCTTGGGGGTGGTGGTGTACACGCGAGTGCACACGCCGCGGCGTTGCGGGCAGTTTTCGAGCGCGGGGCTCTTGCTTTTGATGATGCTGACTTCGCGCGGCTTGCGCACGAGTTGGCTAATGGTAGGCATGACCTTTGAAATCCCTTTTACGTACCACTGGTAAGTACTTACGTACTCGTCTCCTCAAGAGTGTCTTTCGGAGAAGGCAGTTCGCGCAAAACCGCCTCAAACGTTCATATACGTAAAAGAGCGGGCTTGCCAACAAACTATGACAAACGCACAAAACTGAGTGCCTCGGGGGCAGTCGGACTGATGGACCCAAAATAAAAGGCTCGTGACGCACCTTGATTTCGGATCCTGGACTGTTTACCCTCTAGCGAACAGATTTTGCGCGCGAAATAAAGCAGTAAGCCCTTTAGCATAACTGAGATCAAGGGATACTGTCAAAGAAATTTGTAAATGCCGCAGTGCGGCGCGCGGCCAGTGAAATGGCGGCGCAAAGACAACGGTTTCGGCGCGGGTCGTGAAAAATGGGGCCACGTACCCGGCAAATCGTGACACTGCCAACGAGCCTGGGAACGCCCGTTTCGACCTGAAAGCCGCCGTGTTGCCCGGGTAAACCACAAGGGTATGCCGGCAGGCGTCAGGCGTGTCTGCGGGCAGTGTACCCGGGCGGCCGCGCTACTGGTCGGCGAATAGGTAACCGCTGCCGTAGACCGTGCGGATCGGCAGCATGACGCCGGCCAATTCCGCCTTGCGGCGCAGGCGGCTGACGATTACATCGATGCTGCGCGAGCCGCTGGAGCGCACCCCGCCGCCCTCCACACGCAGTTCATCGCCCAGTTCGGAGCGCCCAACCGCCCTGCCCGCCACTTCCAGCAGGGAACGCACGATCAGGCGCTCGTTGGCCGAGAGAGAAATGGCGGCACCCGACGGTGCGACCAGCGTCCAGCCCTGATCCCGCAGTTCCCACTGGCCATTGGCCATGTCGTCGGAAACCGGGTTTTCCTGGGCGGCGGGCAGTCGCCGGGCCAGGGCCAGCAGGATGCACGCGAGTTCGCGCGGATCCTGGGGATCGGTCAGGCAGGCGTCGGCGCCGCTTTGCAGGCAACGCAGGCGGCTGTCCACAGACATGCCGCGGCCAGAAACCACAATTCCCATTGGGGACGAGCCGTGCAGGCGCGCAACCAGCGCGTAACCGATTTCGCCCAACGTCCCGACATCCAGAACGACGGCATCGTAGATACCGCTATTGAGCAATCCGAACAGCTCCAGCGACGTCGAGCAGCCACGCGCGGAGATCCCGGCCTGCAGCAAGGCGGACACGGCGGCGTTGCGGGCCACCTCATCCGGCGACATCATAAGTATGCGCAATTGATTCATAGCTAATTTCCACCTCTAACCCGAAATCACTCCACGTTGCCGAAATGTGACAGCCACCGTGGGGCGATTGAGACAGTGTGGCGGCTTGTTGCGCAACAACTCCAGTCAAGATTCGTTAACTTTGCAATGTTTGACAGTTCTTTCCACAACGTAGCCAGCCGCCGCTCCTCCCGAGTTATCATTCGATTACATAATTTCGCTCACCCCTCTTGCAGTAGGGCGCCATAGGGCGCGCTTGCGTAGCAAGCCTTCGCGAGAACACGTTTGATGAAAATCGCGTCGCTGGAAGACGACCTCGATCAAGCCCGGCGCATCCACCAGGTGTTGACCGCCGCGGGATACACCTGCACCAGTTATCACCAGAGCCGTGACCTGCTGGCCGCTCTGCGTACCGAGAACTTCGATCTGGTCCTGCTGGACTGGCATTTGCCAGATATTGACGGCGACGATGTGGTGCGCTGGTTGCGCGCCAACATCGGCCCGCGCGTCCCCGTCATTTTCCTGACGAACCGGTCCAGCGAAGACGATCTGGTGGAAGGCCTGCGCGCGGGCGCCGATGATTACATCGTCAAGCCGTTGCGCCCGCTGGAATTGCTGGCCCGGGTGGCGGCGTTGCTGCGCCGCAGCCAGATCGCCGAGCCCGCCAACGATTCGTTCGACGTGGCCAACTACCGCGTCGAACCCGCAGCGCGGGTCATCTCGCTGAACGGCGCGCCGGTCACATTGGCGCCGAAGGAATTCGAACTGGCGCTGCTGTTCTTTCGCAACCAGGGCCGCCTCATGTCGCGCGACGTCCTGGCCGAATGCGTCTGGAACCGCGAAATCCCCGCGACCTCGCGCACGCTGGACACGCACTTGTCGAACATCCGGCAAAAGCTTCAGTTGCGCCCTGAAAACGGTGTGCGCCTTACCTCGTCCTACGCCCTTGGCTACCGGCTGGAATTGACCGGCGCGTCGGAAGACAGCCCGGCGAGCCCGTCGTAGACGCCTTCGCGCGCATCCCTGGAGAACCGAACGTCATGAGCCGCTGTCGCGCGCTTTCTTTGCTTGCCTTGGTTTCTTGTGCACTGACCGCCCCCGCCCACAGCCAACCTGCCGGGGCCCTGGGCGAGGACTTCATCTATCGCGTCCGCCAAGGCGACACCTTGATCAACCTGGCGACGCAATACACGCGCAACCAGGCCAATTGGGCGCCGCTGCAAACACTGAACAAGGTCGTCGCGCCGGAGCTGCTGCCCATTGGACTGGAGTTGCGCATCCCGTTGGCGATGATTCCCGAACGCGCCGCCGAGGCCCGCGTGCTGCACGTCAGCGGCCAAGCCAACATGAACGGCCAGCCTTTGCGGCCGGGCCAGAGTCTGAACGAAGGCAGCACCGTGGTGACCGCGCAGAACGGCTTTGTCACGCTGGAACTGGCCGATGGATCCAAACTCACCCTGCCCGCCGGCGGTTCGGTCGAGCTGGCGCGCCTGCGCCAATTCGAAGGTACTGCGCTGACGGACTCCGTCATCCATGTGCAGCGCGGCAGCGTGGAATCCACGGTTGCGCCCACCGGCCAAGGCGTAGGCCGCTTTGAAGTGCGCACTCCCGTCGCCGTCACCGGCGTACGCGGCACGCGTTTCCGCGTGCAGAGCGGCGCAGGCGGCGTGCATAGCGAAGTGCTGGAAGGCAGCGTGCGCCTGCAACCCCACGCGCCCGGCACCACGCCGGCCAAGCCGGTTGCCGTGGCGCGCGGTTATGGCGCCGCTGTCCGCAGCGACGGCAGTGTGTCGGGCGTACGCGAACTGCTGGCCGCCCCGCAACTCTCCTCCCCCGAACGTTCAGGCGGTGGGGGCTGGACCAGCACTTTCGAACCCGTGGCAGGTGCCCAGAGTTATCTGGTGCGCGTATCGCGCGACGCCGACGGCACGCTGCCGGTATCGTCGGTCGCGTTCCCGACCAACGACATCCGCTTTACGGCCCCCGGGCCCGGCACGTACTACGTGTCGGTGCGCGCCATCGATGACCTGGGCTTGAGCGGGCAGGATGCGGTGGCCACGTTCGAGGGCACCAACCAGCTGATGACCAGCTACGGGCTGGGGGTCGCCAGCGGCTCGGGCGAGCCCGTCATACTTACCGAGTACTAGGGCCTGACCCCACGCAAAGGAGCTCCATGGCCGACGCTGCCGACACCGTTGACCGGACCTCGCGCTCAGCGCTGTGGTTGACGGTAGTGCTGGCGGTGCTGGCGGCCGTGCTGGGTTCGCTCAACGGACTGGGCCGGGTCGATCAGATCCTCTACGACCGCGTTGCGACGCTGACGAGCCGCCCCGCCGACCCTGACATCTTGATCGTCGCCATCGATGACACCAGCATCGATACGCTGGGGCGCTGGCCATGGCGGCGCGCGATCCACGCGGCGCTGCTTGACCGCCTGCAAGGCGCGCGCGCTGTCGGGCTGGACCTGATCTTCGCGGAAAGCGATACCGTCAACCCCAACGACGACCGGATCCTTGCGGACAGCATCCGGCGCAACGGTCATACGGTCCTGCCCATCGTGCTGGACCGTCTCTCGAATCCGTCGGCGATCGCCGCCCCCATCCCTATCCTGGCGCAAGCGGCCGCCTCAAGCGGCTTCATCAACGCGCGCGTGGACTCCGACGGCGTCGTGCGCGAGGCCACGCCAGCCACCGAATTCGCGGGCGAACGCCGGTTCCATCTTGCGCTGTCCATGCTCACGGTCGGAGGCCAGCCCGATAAAGCGCAACAACTGCTGCAGCGGGCCGGGCCCGAGGGCAGCATCCTGATCCCCTATGCCGGCGCCAGGGGCCACATACGCACCGTCTCCTACCTGTCGGTGCTGCGCGGCGACGTGCCGGCCGAAGCGTTGCGAGGCAAGTACGTGCTGGTGGGCGCCTGGGCCACCGGCCTGGGCGACGCGTACCCCACGCCGGTCTCGCACGACCTCAGCGGCATGTCGGGCGTGGAGATCATCGCCAACCTGCTGCAGGCAGCGCGCGACGACATCTCGTACCAGCGGCCGGCCGCCACCTGGAACGCGCTGTTCTCCGCCCTGCCTGTCCTGCTGGCCTGCCTGGCGTTATGGCGGCTGTCGCCCAAGCGCGCCCTGCTGGTCAGCGTCGCCTTGATCGCCGCCATCCTGCTGGCCTCATGGGTGTTGTTGGCCCATGCCTACCTCTGGTTTGCGCCGACCGCCGCCCTGGTGGGCGTAGCGCTGTGTTACCCGCTGTGGAGCTGGCGCAGCCAGGAAGCAGCGTTGCGCTACATGGACAACGAACTGCGACGGCTGCAGCGCGAGTACCCGCCGGTGCTGAACGAGGCCCGCGCTCAGCTCGCCGGGCCCAACGTATCGCTGGAAAGCCGCGTGGGCGAACTGCGGCGCGCACTGGCACGGGTGCGGAACCTGCGGCGGTTCCTGGCCGACGGCCTGGACGGGATGCCGGACGCGACGCTGGTCTTCGATCAGGAAGGCCATATGCAATTCCGCAATCAAGCCGCCGTCATGTACTTCCAGCGCCTGGGCATGCGCCCGCCGCGCGTGGGGCACCCCGCCACCCACTTGCTGGAGAAGACCATTTCGGACGACGCGACGCGGCAGCGCGTGGCGGAAGCGCTAAGCGGCAAACCGCCTTCGGATGCCACCTCGCCCTGGAGCGCCGACCTCGAAGTACGCGACTACGCCGGGCGCGACCTTATCCTGAAATGCGCCCCCATCCACACCGCCGAGGGGAACTTCGCCGGCACCGTCGCCACGCTGACCGATATCTCGCGCATCCGCCAAGCCGAGCGCCAGCGTGAAGAAACCCTGCGATTCATCTCGCACGACATGCGCGCACCGCAAAGCTCTATCCTGGCACTGGTGGAAATGAAGCAGGAAGCCGCTACGCAGGACGACCAGGGCGATACCCTGGCGCGTATCGCCACACTGGCCAACCGGACACTGCATCTTGTCGATGATTTCGTGCACCTGACGCGCGCGGAATCGATGACGATCTGCGCCGTGGAACTGGACCTGGGCAGCCTGCTGCAGGACGGCGTGGACGAGTTCTGGGCCTCCGCCCACAAGCGCGACATCGCGCTCGGCGTGCGATTGCCGTTGCCCGTGGCCTATACGCGCGGCGACCAGACCTTGTTGATGCGTGCCCTGTGTAACTTGATCGATAACGCTATCAAGTACAGCCCCCCTCAGACGCGCATCGAATGCGGCATCGAAGAAGAACCAGGCTTTTGGCGAGTGGATATTCGCGACCAGGGCCAGGGCATCGCCGAAGCGGACCTGGCGCGCCTGTTCGAACCTTTCTCGCGGGTGGGCGTGGAAACGCGTGGCGACGTCGGCGGCGCCGGGCTGGGCCTGGCGTTCGTGCGCACGGTGGCCGAACGCCATGGCGGGTCCGTCGAAGTCGCGAGCGAACTGGGCGCAGGCTCGGTATTCACCCTGCGCCTGCCCGCGGCGCCCGACGCGGCGTAACCCCCGCGTTTACTGGAAGGTGTGCGAGATCACCCCGGGTTTGCCGGCCTTGATCTCCAGCGTGCCCCGGTACGGCGGCAAGTCCGCATTGCGCAGCACCACCTGATATTTCCCGGGGATGAGCCGCAATTCTTTGACGGGCGGACTGATACCGCGCGCGATGCCATTGATCCACACCTCGCCCCAAGGGCGGATGTCCAGGCGCACCGTCACGGGGACGGCCAGCGGCCGGGGTTTGGGCGCCTCGTCGATGGGCGGGACCGCGGCCGCCGGCGTCTGGGCGGCAGGGTCAGGCGTTTCCACCGAAGCCGGCGGGGCCAGGTCGCCAGCGCTTGGTTCCTTCGCTGCGGGTGTCTGTTCCGCAGACGGCTGGGCCGGTGCGGGAGGCTGCCACTGCGCGGTCGGCAGCGGCTGCGCCAATGCGACGGGCGGTATCGCCGCCGGCGGCGCGGGAAGTACGGCAGGCGGGTTCGGTTGGACCAGCTCCGAATGCGTGATCAGGGCGTTGGGAGTTCCCATGCCCCAGTGGAACCAGGAATACGTGCCGATGCCGATCAGCGCCGCGACGCACAACAGGGCCAGCAAAGGACGGCTGTGGCGAGCTGGTTTGGCAGCATTGGCCGTGGGCGGCGGCGCATAGGAAGCCCCGGAAGCCGCCTCGGCTTCGGCCGGCGCGGGTTCGATGTAAGCCGCCACGCCCAACACGGCCGCCAGTTCGGCCAGCGTCTGCGGGCGATCCGCCGGCGCCATGGCCAAGCCGGCGTCGATGACGGACAGGAAGTCCGGGCTGTACTTGGTCAGCCCCAGCGACACCAGGGGTTCGTAGGTGTCCGCGGCGCGGCGCTCCGGCGCCGGTGGCGGACGATGGCCGGTCACCAAGGCATGCATCACGGCGCACAGCGCGTAGACGTCGCTCCAGGGGCCGCGCGGCCATTCCATGGAATCGGAATAAAGCTCGAACGGCGCAAAACCCGGCGTGGGGCTGCGGCTGGCGCGGCGCGAACGCGCCACGACCAGTTCGGGCAACAAATGCGCACGGGCACCCTCGTCCATGCCCACGGTGTCCATCGAGATGTCGCCACAGATCTCACCCTGCGCGTGCAGAGCGATCAGCGACGGCAGCAGATCCGACAGGAGCCGCTTGATTCGCGTTTCCGGCACGCCGCCCGCCATACTGGCGGCAATTGCGCTCAAGGGGCGCAGCGCAAGCGGCGCGGCGCCGGAAAAGGGGCCACGCGGCGTCAGGAGACCGGTGGACGAAGGCATTATCGGAATTGCGCTCATGCGCGTAGTGTGCAAAGGTTGAATAGCCTGAATATTATCGAATCCGCAACATCAGGACATTGCCGAAAATGTCCGAGCGCATCAGGCTGTGGCACGATAGCGTACCGCCCAATCTTCCTACCCCCATTTAAGCCATGAAAATTCGCTTTCTGAGCAGTCTGCTCGGCGCGTCGTTGATCCTGGCGGGCTGCGCCGGCATCCCGTCCTTACAACCCGAGGCTCCCGCCACACCCGAAGCGTTGGCGCAATTGCAACAAGTCCGCGACGCCTACGGCGCCGGACGCTATGGCGAGGTCATCCGCAGCGTCGCCACCTCGGACGCCCTGGCGGCCTCCCCCCGCACCGTGCGCGTCGAAGCCTACAAGCTGCAGGCATTCAGCTACTGCGTCACCCGTTACGCCCAGTTGTGCGAAGACAGCTTCGCCCGCATTCTGGCGCTGGATCCCGCTTTTGAGCTTGCCCCCAATGAATCCGGTCACCCGTCCTGGGGTCCGGCTTTCCAACGAGCAAGGGCGCAAGCCGGCAAGTAGCCCGGCCACCGGTCCCGCCCCTGAAGGCGGCACCAAAAGAAAAAGGCCGCTGATTCGCATCAGCGGCCTTTCTGTTTTCAGCCCCCGCGCCAGGACGGCGCGCGGGGGACTGCCGGGGGTTCCGCTTATTCGGCGGAGTCCTCGGTGCCGATATCGGCGGCCGGGCTTTCCGCGTCCGCACCCACCGTGACCGGCGAGTCTTCGAACGGGTTGGCCTGCTGGCGAGCGGCTTCGCGTTCCGCCGCCTCCAGCTCTTCCTTGTCGCGGCGTGCATGGTGGTAAGCCAAGCCGGTACCCGCCGGGATGAGGCGGCCGACGATGACGTTTTCCTTCAAGCCACGCAGGTCGTCGCGCTTGCCCATGATGGCGGCTTCGGTCAGGACACGAGTCGTTTCCTGGAACGAAGCGGCCGAGATGAACGAGTCGGTCGACAGCGAGGCCTTCGTGATACCCAGCAGCACGTTGTCGTAGGTCGCCGGGATACGTTCTTCGGCAGCCATACGATCGTTGGCGTTCAGCAGTTCAGAGCGCTCGACTTGCTCGCCCGGGATGAACTCGGTATCGCCAGCGTCGACGATGTTCACACGACGCAGCATCTGACGAACAATCACTTCAATGTGCTTGTCGTTGATCTTCACGCCTTGCAGACGGTACACGTCCTGCACTTCGTCGACGATGTAGGTCGCCAGCTTCTCGATGCCTTGCAGACGCAGGATGTCGTGGGGATCGGCCGGGCCGTCCACGATCATTTCGCCCTTGTTCACCACTTGGCCGTCGTGCACCAGAACCTGCTTTTCCTTCGGAATCAGGAACTCGTGGCTCACGCCTTCCAGGTCGGTGATGACCAGACGCTGCTTGCCCTTGGTGTCCTTACCGAACGAAACCGTACCGGTCACGTCGGCGAGCATGCCGGCGTCCTTCGGCGAACGGGCTTCGAACAGTTCAGCCACACGCGGCAGACCGCCGGTAATGTCGCGGGTCTTTTGCGATTCTTGCGGAATACGCGCCAGAACTTCACCCACGGCAACCTGCTGGCCGTCACGCACGGTAATCAGCGCGCCCACCGGGAACGAGATGTTCACCGAGTGATCGGTGCCGGCAATCTTGACGTCTTCGCCGTTCTCGTTGACCAGCTTGATCTGCGGACGCATGACGATCTTGCCGCCACGGGTCTTCGGCGTGATGACGACGAGCGTCGACAGGCCGGTGACTTCGTCCACCTGCTTGGCAACGGTCACGCCTTCTTCGATGTTCTCGAAGCGGACGGCACCGCCGTATTCCGACACGATCGGACGGGTCAGCGGATCCCACGTCGCCAGACGTGCGCCAGCCTTCACGGCTTCGCCATCGCCCACCAGCACGGTCGCGCCGTACGGGATCTTGTGGCGTTCGCGTTCGCGGCCGTTGTCGTCAAAGATCGCCAGTTCGCCAGAGCGCGAGATCGCCACACGTTCGCCCTTGGCGTTCGTGACATAGCGCATCGTGCTGGCAAAACCGACCAGACCGCTGGACTTGGTTTCGACCGCGCTGGCCAAAGCCGAACGCGATGCCGCGCCACCGATGTGGAACGTACGCATCGTGAGCTGCGTACCCGGTTCACCGATGGACTGGGCAGCGATAACGCCAACTGCTTCGCCCTGGTTGACCGGGGAACCGCGACCCAGGTCGCGGCCGTAGCAGTGTGCGCACAGACCGTGACGCGTTTCGCACGTCAGCGGGGTGCGGACCTTGACTTCGTCCACGCCGATGCGGTCGATGGTGTCGACCAGGTCTTCGTCCAGCAGGGTGCCGGCGACGATCGCCGTTTCCTGCGTGTCCGGGTTGATGATGTCCACGGCGGCAACACGACCCAGGATGCGGTCGCGCAGCGGTTCGATGACTTCACCACCTTCCACCAGGGCCTTCATGTTGTAGCCCAGCGAGGTACCGCAATCGTCCTCGGTGATCACCAAGTCTTGCGTCACGTCGACCAGACGACGGGTCAGGTAACCCGAGTTCGCGGTCTTCAGTGCCGTATCGGCCAGACCCTTACGCGCACCGTGAGTCGAGATGAAGTACTGAAGCACGTTCAGACCTTCACGGAAGTTCGCGGTAATGGGCGTTTCGATAATCGAGCCGTCCGGCTTGGCCATCAGGCCGCGCATACCGGCCAGCTGGCGGATCTGGGCGGCCGAACCGCGGGCGCCCGAGTCAGCCATCATGTAGATCGAGTTGAACGATTCCTGGCGCACTTCTTCGCCGTGACGGTTCACAACCGGCTCGGTGGCCAGTTGTTCCATCATCGCCTTGCCGACCTTGTCGCCAGCCTTGCCCCAGATGTCCACCACGTTGTTGTAGCGTTCTTGGGACGTGACCAGACCCGACGAGTACTGCTTGTCGATTTCCTTCACTTCGCGGCTGGCTTCAGCCAGGATGCCTTCCTTGGCGGTCGGGATCAGCATGTCGCCCATGGCGATCGAGATACCGCCGCGCGTGGCCAGCTTGAAGCCGGACTGCATCAGCTTGTCGGCGAAGATCACCGTGTCGCGCAGGCCGCAACGGCGGAACGACTGGTTGATCAGGCGCGAGATTTCCTTCTTCTTCAGTGCCTTGTTCAGCACCGTGAAGGGCAGGCCCTTCGGCAGGATTTCGGACAGCAGCGCGCGGCCGACCGTCGTCTCGTGACGGCGGATAACCGGTTGCCATTCGCCAGCCTCGTCGCGCTCGTGCTCTTTCAGACGCACGGTCACGCGGGATTGCAGCTCGACTTCGCCGTTGTCGTAAGCGCGTTGCACTTCAGCGACGTCGGTGAAGAAGATGCCTTCGCCGCGGCCGTTGATGCGCTCACGCGTCGTGTAGTACAGACCCAGCACGATATCCTGGGACGGCACGATCGACGGTTCGCCGTTGGCCGGGAACAGCACGTTGTTCGACGCCAGCATCAGCGTACGCGCTTCCAGCTGGGCTTCCAGCGACAGCGGCACGTGGACAGCCATCTGGTCACCGTCGAAGTCGGCGTTGAACGCCGCGCAAACCAGCGGGTGCAGCTGGATGGCCTTGCCTTCGATCAGGACCGGCTCGAACGCCTGGATGCCCAAACGGTGCAGCGTGGGCGCACGGTTCAGCATGACCGGGTGTTCGCGGATGACTTCTTCCAGGATGTCCCAAACCACCGGTTCCTGGCTTTCCACCAGCTTCTTGGCAGCCTTGATGGTCGTGGCCAGGCCCATCATCTCCAGACGATTGAAGATGAACGGCTTGAACAGTTCCAGGGCCATCAGCTTGGGCAGGCCGCACTGGTGCAGCTTCAACTGCGGACCCACCACGATGACCGAACGGCCCGAGTAGTCGACGCGCTTGCCCAGCAAGTTCTGACGGAAACGACCGCTCTTGCCCTTGATCATGTCGGCCAGGGACTTCAGCTGGCGCTTGTTGGCGCCCGTCATGGCCTTGCCGCGACGACCGTTGTCCAGCAGCGAGTCAACGGCTTCCTGCAGCATCCGCTTTTCGTTGCGCAGGATGATTTCCGGCGCCTTGAGCTCCAGAAGGCGCTTCAAGCGGTTGTTGCGGTTGATGACGCGGCGGTACAGGTCGTTCAGGTCGGAGGTCGCGAAGCGGCCGCCGTCCAGCGGCACCAGCGGACGCAGGTCCGGCGGCAGCACGGGCAGCACTTCCATGACCATCCACTCGGCCTTGATGCCCGACTTCTGGAAGCCTTCCAGCACCTTCAGGCGCTTGGAGATCTTCTTGATCTTGGCTTCCGAGCTGGTGGCCTTCAGTTCGCCGCGCAGCGTTTCCACTTCGCGGTCGATGTCGATGGTGCGCAGCAGTTCGCGCACGGCTTCCGCGCCCATCAGGGCACGGAAGTCGTCGCCGTACTCTTCGGTCTTGGCGAGGAAATCGTCATCCGACATGATCTGGCCGCGCTTGAGCGGCGTCATGCCAGGTTCGATCACGCACCAGGCTTCGAAGTACAGAACGCGTTCGATGTCGCGCAGGGTCATGTCGAGCACCATGCCCAGACGCGACGGCAGGCTCTTCAGGAACCAGATGTGCGCGACGGGGCTGGCCAGCTCGATGTGACCCATGCGCTCACGGCGAACCTTGGCAACGGTGACTTCAACGCCGCACTTCTCGCAGATCACGCCACGGTGCTTCAAGCGCTTGTACTTGCCGCACAAGCACTCATAGTCCTTGATCGGGCCAAAGATCTTCGAGCAGAACAGACCGTCACGCTCAGGCTTGAACGTGCGGTAGTTGATGGTCTCGGGCTTGCGAACTTCGCCGTAAGACCACGAACGGATCTTCTCGGGCGAGGCGATGCCGATCTTGATGGCATCGAATTGCTCGTCTTGCGAGACTTGCTTAAATAGGTCGAGTAGCGCTTTCATTAGTTACGCTCCAAATCCATGTCCAGGGCCAACGAGCGGATTTCCTTCACCAGCACGTTGAACGATTCCGGCATGCCGGCGTCGATGACGTGGTCGCCCTTGACGATGTTTTCGTAAACCTTGGTACGGCCAGTGATGTCGTCCGACTTCACCGTCAACATTTCTTGCAGGGTGTAGGCGGCGCCGTATGCTTCCAGCGCCCACACTTCCATTTCCCCGAAACGCTGACCACCGAACTGCGCCTTACCACCCAGCGGCTGCTGCGTGACAAGCGAGTACGGACCGGTGGAACGCGCGTGCATCTTGTCGTCGACCAAGTGGTGCAGCTTCAGGTAGTGCATGTAGCCGACGGTCACGGGGCGCTCGAATTTCTCGCCCGTGCGGCCGTCGAACAGCCATGCCTGCGTACGCGAAGGCGTCAGCGCCATGCGCTCGGCGACGTCGTCCGGATAGGCCAGCTCCAGCATCGTGGTGATTTCCTCTTCGGTCGCGCCGTCGAAGACGGGCGTCGCGAACGGCACGCCGTTCTTGAGGTTCTGGGCCATTTCCATGACTTCTTCGTCGGTCAGCTCGTCGATGCGGGCGCCGGAACCGGTCGTGTTGTAGACCTTGTCCAGGTAGGCACGGACGTTCTTGACCTGCGCAGTGCGCTCGTCGCGCAGCAGATCGGCAATGCGGTGGCCCACGCCCTTGGCAGCCCAGCCCAAGTGCACTTCCAGCACCTGACCCACGTTCATCCGCGAGGGCACGCCCAGCGGGTTCAGAACGATGTCGGCCGGCGTGCCGTCAGCCATGTGCGGCATGTCTTCCACCGGGGTGATGCGCGAGACCACACCCTTGTTGCCGTGACGGCCTGCCATCTTGTCACCAGGCTGCAGACGACGCTTCACGGCCAAGTAGACCTTGATCATCTTCAGCACGCCCGGGGGCAGCTCGTCGCCTTGCGTCAGCTTCTTGCGCTTCTCTTCGAAGGCCAGATCGAACTGGTGACGCTTCTGCTCCAGCGATTCCTTGGCTTGCTCCAGCACGACAGCGTGCGGCTCATCGGCCAGACGGATGTCGAACCACTGCCAGCGGTCCAGATCAGCCAGGTAAGCCTTGGTGATCGTGGCGCCCTTGGCCAGCTTGCGCGGGCCGCCGTTGACGGTCTTGTTGACCAGCATCTTTTCGATACGGTCGAACTGGTCGTTTTCAACGATGCGCAGCTGGTCGTTCAGGTCTTGGCGATAACGGCGCAGTTCATCGTCGATGATGGACTGAGCACGCTTGTCGCGCACGATGCCTTCACGCGTGAACACTTGCACGTCGATCACCGTGCCGGTCATGCCCGAGGGCACGCGCAGCGAGGTGTCCTTAACGTCGGACGCCTTTTCACCGAAGATGGCGCGCAGCAGCTTTTCTTCCGGCGTCAGCTGGGTTTCGCCCTTCGGCGTGACCTTGCCGACCAGCACGTCGTCGGCGCTGACTTCGGCGCCGATGTACGTGATGCCCGAATCGTCCAGACGGTTCAGTTGCGTCTCAGCCAGGTTGCTGATGTCGCGCGTGATTTCTTCCGGACCCAGCTTCGTATCGCGGGCGACAACCGTCAGTTCCTCGATGTGCACCGAGGTGTAGCGGTCATCGGCAACAACCTTCTCGGAGATCAAAATCGAGTCTTCGAAGTTGTAGCCGTTCCACGGCATGAACGCGATCAGCATGTTCTGACCCAGGGCGAGTTCGCCCAGGTCGGTCGATGCGCCGTCGGCCAGCACGTCACCCTTGGCGACCTTGTCGCCACGCTTGACGATAGGACGCTGGTTGATGTTCGTGTTCTGGTTCGAACGCGTGTACTTGATCAGGTTGTAGATGTCGACACCGACTTCGCCGGCGACGTTTTCTTCGTCGTTCACGCGAATCACGACACGCTCGGCGTCAACGTGGTCGACCAGGCCGCCACGCAGTGCTTGCACGGTCGTGCCCGAGTCAACGGCCACGGTGCGCTCGATACCCGTACCCACGACCGGCTTTTCCGGGCGCAGGCAAGGCACGGCCTGACGTTGCATGTTGGCGCCCATCAGTGCGCGGTTCGCGTCGTCGTGCTCCAGGAACGGAATCAACGAGGCAGCAACCGACACGATCTGCGACGGGGCAACGTCCATGTAGTGCACGTTGGCCGGCGAGGTCAGCATCGTTTCGCCTGCTTCACGGCAAGCAACCAGGTCGTCCACGAAGGCGCCTTGCTCGTCCAGCGCGGCGTTAGCCTGCGCGATGACGTAGTGGCTTTCTTCGATGGCCGACAGGTAATCGATCTGCTCGCTGACGCGGCCGTCGATAATCTTGCGGTAAGGCGTTTCCAGGAAGCCGTACTCGTTCAAGCGAGCGTACAGCGCCATGGAGTTGATCAGGCCGATGTTCGGGCCTTCCGGCGTTTCGATCGGGCAAACGCGGCCGTAGTGGGTCGGGTGCACGTCGCGGACTTCGAAGCCGGCGCGCTCGCGGGTCAAGCCGCCCGGGCCCAGTGCGGAAACACGACGCTTGTGCGTGATTTCCGACAGGGGGTTGGTCTGGTCCATGAACTGCGACAGCTGGCTCGAACCGAAGAACTCCTTGATGGCAGCCGAGATCGGCTTGGAGTTGATCAGGTCGTGCGGCATCAGGTTTTCCGTCTCGGCCTGGCCCAGACGTTCCTTGACGGCGCGCTCGACACGCACGAGACCAGCGCGGAACTGGTTTTCGGCCAGTTCGCCCACGCAACGCACGCGACGGTTGCCCAAGTGATCGATGTCATCGATCTGGCCACGGCCGTTACGCAGCTCAACCAGCACCTTGATGGTTTCAAGGATGTCTTCGTTGGTCAGCGTCATCGGGCCGGTGATGTCTTCACCACGGCCCAGACGGCTGTTGACCTTCATGCGGCCGACGCGCGACAGGTCGTACGTCTCTTCGCTGTAGAACAGACGCTGGAACAGCGCTTCCACCGCTTCTTCGGTGGGCGGCTCGCCAGGACGCATCATGCGGTAGATGGCAACACGCGCGGCCATCTGGTCGGCGGTTTCATCGGTGCGCAGCGTTTGCGAGATGTACGGACCACGGTCCAGGTCGTTCGTGTAGAGCGCCTGGATGTCGTAGACGTTCGAGGCGCGCAGGGCGCCCAGCACGCTTTCCGTGATCTCGTCGTTGGCGTTGGCGATGACTTCGCCGGTATCTTCGTCAACGATGTTCTTGGCCAGCACGCGGCCGTACAGGAAGTCTTCCGGCACGGAAATGCGCTGGATGCCGCCGGCAGCCAGGTCGCGCAAATGCTTGGCATTGATGCGCTTGTCTTTTTCGACGATGACCTTGCCATCGCGGTCCGAGATGTCGAAGCGGGCCATTTCGCCCTTCCAACGCTCGGGCACGAATTCCATCATCGCGCCTTCGCTCTTCAGCTCGAAGTTATCGAAGTCGAAGAAGTTGGCCAGGATGGATTCCGGCGTCATGCCGATGGCCTTGCACAGGATCGTGACAGGCATCTTGCGACGACGGTCGACGCGGAAGAACAGGACGTCCTTCGGGTCGAATTCGAAGTCCAGCCACGAACCGCGGTAAGGAATCACGCGGGCCGAGAACAGGAGCTTGCCGGAGCTGTGCGTTTTGCCGCGGTCGTGTTCGAAGAACACGCCAGGCGAACGGTGCAGCTGCGACACGATGACACGCTCGGTGCCGTTGATGACGAAGGAACCCGTGCCCGTCATGAGCGGAATTTCGCCCATGTAGACTTCCTGTTCCTTCACTTCTTTCACGGTCGGCTTGCTGACTTCGCGGTCAAGCAGCACCAGGCGGACCTTGGCTCGCAGGGGCGAGGCATAGGTCAGGCCACGTTGCTGACATTCCTTGACATCGAACACCGGTTCGCCGAGCACGTAGCTCACGAACTCCAAGCGCGCCATACCGTTGTGACTAACGATCGGGAAAATCGACGAGAACGCCGCCTGCAAACCGTCGGCTACGCGATCGGACGGGGCGGTATCCGCCTGCAGGAAAGTTAGGTAGGATTGAAGCTGTGTCGCCAAAAGGAAAGGAACGTTTTGAACGTCTTCACGCTTGGCGAAGCTTTTGCGGATGCGCTTTTTTTCGGTGTACGAGTAAGGCATGAGCACTCCGACTCGAGGTTGCATGGGCCGTCAACCACGGCCCTAGGTGATACGACTCCAGGAAACCCCTCTGAAAAGGCATGACCCCAGTAGGGGTTTCCTGGAAACGCAAAAGCCCGGGGACTGCAAACTGTGCTGTCCCCGGGCAGTTGACGCAGGTCTTACTTGACTTCGACCTTGGCGCCAGCTTCTTCCAGCTTCTTCTTGGCGGCTTCGGCGTCAGCCTTGGCCACAGCTTCCTTGACGGGCTTCGGAGCGCCGTCGACCAGGTCCTTGGCTTCCTTCAGACCCAGACCGGTCAGCTCGCGCACGGCCTTGATGACGCTAACCTTGTTCGCGCCGGCTTCCAGCAGGACGACGGTGAACTCGGTTTGCTCTTCAGCAGCGGCGGCAGCGCCACCAGCGGCCGGAGCAGCGACAGCGACAGCAGCGGCAGCAGCCGACACGCCGAACTTCTCTTCCATTTCCTTGATCAGCTCGGACAGCTCGAGCACGGTCATGCCAGCGATGGCGTCAAGGATTTCAGCTTTGTTAAGTGCCATTTTTCAGAACTCCAAATATTTTGGTAATGCCAGGGTTTGGGTGTCGCTTCGTCGTTCAGCGAATTCCGGACAGCAGGGCGATTAGGCCGCTGCCTTTTGGTCGCGCACAGCCGCGAGGCCACGGGCGAACTTGGTCGGAACTTCGTTGAGCGTACGCACGAATTGCGCGATGGGGGCTTGCATGGTGCCAAGCAGTTTCGACAGCAACTCTTCGCGGGACGGCATGGTGGCCAAGGCCTTCACACCATCTTGGGTCAGCAGGCTGTTGGGCAATGCGCCCGCCTTGATGACCAGCTTGTCGTTGCTTTTCGCGAAACCAGCGATGACCTTTGCCGCCGAAACCGGATCAGCGCTGATACCATAGATCAGCGGACCGGTCAGTTGCTCAGCCAACGGCTCGAAAGCCGTGCCGGCAACAGCACGACGGGCCAGCGAGTTCTTCAGAACACGCAGATACACGCCCGATTCACGCGCAGTTTTGCGCAGTACGGTGACAGAGGCGACGTCCAGACCACGGTACTCAGCGATAACAATCGATTGGGCCTTGGCGACTTCAGCCGAGACTTCCTCGATTACCACCGCTTTCTCTTGACGATTGAGACTCACGGTTTGAACACTCCATCAAAAGACGCCTGGGGCCTGAGCCTTGCGCGTCAACCGAATGCGGCGCCTGGTCGAGTTCTTCGTGTAAAGAAATCTTCCTGGGGACGCCGTCTACGCTGGATCCGAACTAGGTGAGCTTCGGGATTAAGCGGGGCAGCGGGGATGCTGCTTTCCATACGGAAGGGAGAACCCTTCCACTACCCTGCTCCAGCGGTCTTTGACAGCAACATCCGGAGGAATCCGGATGCAGCCCAAAGTACGTTTACTGCTGTTGGCTTAGTTGGAAGCCGACAGCGAGGCAATTTCAACGCGAGCACCGCCGCCCATCGTGGACGAAACGGCCAGCTTGCGCAGGTAAATGCCCTTGGCAGCTGCGGGACGAGCCTTTTGCAGGGCGTCGACCAGAGCGGCCAGGTTGGTTTGCAGCTGTTCCACGCCGAACGACGCGCGGCCGATCGTTGCGTGGATGATGCCAGCCTTGTCGGTACGGTACTGAACCTGACCGGCCTTGGCGTTCTTGACAGCGGTCGCGACGTCCGGCGTCACGGTGCCGACCTTCGGGTTCGGCATCAGGCCACGGGGACCCAGGATCTGGCCCAGGGCACCCACGACACGCATCGTGTCGGGCGAAGCGATGACGACGTCAAAGTCCATTTGACCGGCCTTGATCTGGTCAGCCAGGTCATCCAGACCGACGATGTCGGCGCCGGCGGCCTTGGCAGCCTCAGCCTTTTCGCCTTGGGCGAACACGGCGACGCGGACCGACTTGCCGGTACCAGCGGGCAGAACGACCGAACCGCGAACCAGTTGGTCCGACTTCTTCGGGTCGATGCCGAGCTGCACAGCCACGTCAATGGATTCATTGAACTTGGCGACAGCGGTTTCCTTGACCAGCGTCAGGGCTTCAGCGACCGGGTACAGCTTGGTGCGGTCGATCTTTTGTGCAATAGCGGCGGCGCGCTTGGACAGTTTTGCCATGATTAGATCCCCTCAACCGTGATGCCCATGCTGCGGGCGCTGCCAGCGATCGTACGCACAGCGGCGTCCAGATCAGCGGCGGTCAGATCGGGGCCCTTGGCCTTGGCGATTTCTTCAGCTTGAGCGCGGGTCAGCGTGCCGACCTTGTCGGTATGCGGCTTGGCCGAACCCTTTTGCACGCCAGCAGCCTTCTTGATGAGGACCGTCGCAGGCGGGGTCTTCATGATGAAGGTGAAGCTCTTGTCCGCGAAAGCGGTGATCACCACCGGAATCGGCAGACCAGGCTCCATGCCTTGGGTCTTGGCGTTGAACGCCTTGCAGAATTCCATGATGTTCAGGCCGCGTTGACCCAGTGCCGGGCCAATCGGGGGGGAGGGGTTAGCCTTACCAGCCGGTACTTGCAGCTTGATAAAGCCGACGATCTTCTTCGCCATGCTTTGCTCCTTGCGGGTTATATCGCCCGGACCTTATTGGCCTGGGCTCCCCGGGGGTTGAAATCAGGTCTTTTCGACCTGGCTGAAATCGAGTTCGACAGGTGTGGCGCGACCAAAAATGGTGACAGACACACGCACCTTGCTCTTTTCGTAATTGACTTCTTCGACGTTGCCGTTGAAGTCTGCAAACGGACCTTCCTTGACCCGAACCATCTCGCCCACTTCGAACAGGATCTTGGGGCGGGGTTTCTCGACACCCTCTTCCATCTGGGAGAGGATCTTCTCGACTTCCTTTTCGGAAATCGGGGTCGGACGGTTGCCCGAGCCACCCAAAAAGCCGGTGACGCGGTTCGTATTCTTGACCAAATGCCACGTTTCGTCGGTCAGGTCCATTTCGACCAAGACGTAACCGGGGAAAATACGGCGTTCAGTGATCGACTTCTGACCACCCTTGACCTCGACGACTTCTTCGGAGGGCACAAGGATACGGCCGAAAGACGTTTGCAAGGCGGCACGCTCGATACGCTCGACCAGGGCCTTGTGAACACTTTTTTCCATGCCGGAATACACATGGACGACATACCAACGCTTACTCATTCGCCGTCCTTATTTCCAGCCCAACAACAGGCCGTAAAGAATCCATTCGATGCCCTTGTCGAGCACCCACATGAAAATGCCCATGACCGCCACGAACGCAAAAACGATACCCGTCATCTGGGTTGTTTCCTTGCGGGTGGGCCATGCGACACGCTTGACTTCGTTGTAGGACTCGCTGGCAAAGCTCAGGGTGCGGCGGCCGGGTTCGCTGAACCAGGCGATCACGGCTGCGATCACGAGGCCACCGACGAACACGCCGATACGTGCAGGCATCGGCTGTGCGCTAAGCACGGAAAACCCGACGATGCCAGCAATAACGACGAGAACCGCCAGCCCGAGCTTGACCCGGTCGGCGGTACTGGTTACGGTTTCTACGCTGGTATTAGACATATTGCGACGCGAGCCGCCGTGAATGCGTAACTCGCGATGATCTCCCGCGGGTTTATCCTGGCGGTGGCAGGGGCAGTAGGAATCGAACCTACAACCTTCGGTTTTGGAGACCGACGCTCTGCCAATTGAGCTATGCCCCTAAAACACTACTGGCTTGCACTACATTCACTGACTTTCGCGACCCGCTCAAAGCAGCTTTTTCAAGCTATTCGGCGCAAATGATCGCGGAGCCAAACATCATAACACTTTTACGGCAAAAATGGGTAGAGGGACTTTTCGTCCTCTCTACCCATCTGGGTATTGCTTACTTCAGGATCTTGGCGACGACGCCGGCGCCGACGGTACGACCGCCTTCACGGATGGCGAAACGCAGGCCTTCTT
>NZ_JBYSYN010000009.1:0-1725 GCF_058783475.1 Achromobacter sp. FW305-C-13
CACGCGGTAGGAGAGCGTTCTGTAAGCCTGCGAAGGTGGCTTGTAAAGGCTGCTGGAGGTATCAGAAGTGCGAATGCTGACATGAGTAGCGATAAAGGGGGTGAAAAGCCCCCTCGCCGTAAGTCCAAGGTTTCCTGCGCAACGTTCATCGGCGCAGGGTGAGTCGGCCCCTAAGGCGAGGCAGAGATGCGTAGCTGATGGGAAACTGGTTAATATTCCAGTACCGTCGTACAGTGCGATGGGGGGACGGATCGCGGAAGATCATCAGGGTGTTGGATGTCCCTGTTGCTGTATCGAAGATGGCGCTTAGGCAAATCCGGGCGCGTAAATCAAGGGTATGGCACGAGCGAGCATTGCTTGCGAAGTGATTGGAAGTGGTTCCAAGAAAAGCCTCTAAGCTTCAGCTGTACGAGACCGTACCGCAAACCGACACAGGTGGACGGGATGAATATTCCAAGGCGCTTGAGAGAACTCAGGAGAAGGAACTCGGCAAATTGATACCGTAACTTCGGGAGAAGGTATACCCCGGTAGTGTGAAGCGCCTGCGCGCTTAGCATGATGGGGTCGCAGAGAATCGGTGGCTGCGACTGTTTATTAAAAACACAGCACTCTGCAAAGACGAAAGTCGACGTATAGGGTGTGACGCCTGCCCGGTGCCGGAAGGTTAAGTGATGGGGTGCAAGCTCTTGATCGAAGCCCCGGTAAACGGCGGCCGTAACTATAACGGTCCTAAGGTAGCGAAATTCCTTGTCGGGTAAGTTCCGACCTGCACGAATGGCGTAACGATGGCCACACTGTCTCCTCCTGAGACTCAGCGAAGTTGAAGTGTTTGTGATGATGCAATCTACCCGCGGCTAGACGGAAAGACCCCATGAACCTTTACTGTAGCTTTGCATTGATCTGTGAACCGGCCTGTGTAGGATAGGTGGGAGGCTTTGAAGCGTGGTCGCTAGATCACGTGGAGCCATCCTTGAAATACCACCCTGGTTTGTTTGCGGTTCTAACCTTGGTCCGTTATCCGGATCGGGGACAGTGCATGGTGGGCAGTTTGACTGGGGCGGTCTCCTCCCAAAGTGTAACGGAGGAGTTCGAAGGTACGCTAGGTACGGTCGGAAATCGTGCTGATAGTGCAATGGCATAAGCGTGCTTGACTGTGAGACTGACAAGTCGAACAGGTGCGAAAGCAGGACATAGTGATCCGGTGGTTCTGAATGGAAGGGCCATCGCTCAACGGATAAAAGGTACTCTGGGGATAACAGGCTGATACCGCCCAAGAGTTCATATCGACGGCGGTGTTTGGCACCTCGATGTCGGCTCATCTCATCCTGGGGCTGTAGCCGGTCCCAAGGGTATGGCTGTTCGCCATTTAAAGAGGTACGTGAGCTGGGTTTAAAACGTCGTGAGACAGTTTGGTCCCTATCTGCCGTGGGCGTTGGATACTTGACGGAGCCTGCTCCTAGTACGAGAGGACCGGAGTGGACGTACCTCTGGTGTACCGGTTGTCATGCCAATGGCATTGCCGGGTAGCTAAGTACGGAAGAGATAACCGCTGAAGGCATCTAAGCGGGAAACTCGTCTGAAGATTAGGTATCCCGGGGACTTGATCCCCCTAAAGAGTCGTTCGAGACCAGGACGTTGATAGGTCGGGTGTGGAAGCGCAGTAATGCGTTAAGCTAACCGATACTAATTGCTCGTGAGGCTTGATCCTATAACACTGATGGTTAT
>NZ_JBYSYN010000011.1:0-1073 GCF_058783475.1 Achromobacter sp. FW305-C-13
TATCGGAAGGTGCGGCTGGATCACCTCCTTTCAGAGCTTAAGTGCTCGTGTTAAGCGTCCACTCTTATCGGTTGTTTGATATAGCTGGGATCAGTTGTAGGCTTGGGTCGAGGGAATCTTCCCTAGGTCTTCAGCTACCTGACTACTGATCCGAGAAGGTTTTGGGTCTGTAGCTCAGTTGGTTAGAGCACCGTCTTGATAAGGCGGGGGTCGTTGGTTCGAATCCAACCAGACCCACCAAAGTATTTCGCGTAGTGCTGGTCACTGTGTGGGATATGGGGGTGTAGCTCAGCTGGGAGAGCGCCTGCTTTGCAAGCAGGATGTCATCGGTTCGATCCCGTTCACCTCCACCATTGATTCTCAAATACTCACCTGGTGGTGATGTAGAGGCTAACTCATAGCGTCGTTAATTTACGATTCTATGAGTTAGGTTTTACCTAACAGCTATATTCGTTCTTTAACAATCTGGAAGAAGCACAACGAAATGTACTTATCAAGTACTCGGCGCAAGCCGATGAAGATAAGTACGGGTTGTGATTGCATTATTTTGTTCCAAGTTCTCAAGACTGAAGTGAATAACTTCAGACTGCTTTGAAACTTATGAACGGCACAAACGCTAATACTCAGGTCCTATAGCCTACAGCGTTATAGGATCAAGCGACTAAGTGCATATGGTGGATGCCTTGGCGATCACAGGCGATGAAGGACGTAGTAGCCTGCGAAAAGCTACGGGGAGCTGGCAAACAAGCTTTGATCCGTAGATGTCCGAATGGGGAAACCCACTGCAGCGATGCAGTATCCCTAGCTGAATACATAGGCTAGTGGAAGCGAACCGGGTGAACTGAAACATCTCAGTAGCTCGAGGAAAAGAAATCAACCGAGATTCCGAAAGTAGTGGCGAGCGAAATCGGAAGAGCCTTTACGTTTTAGCATGCAAGATAATCGAAGGGGATGGAAAGCCCCGCCGTAGCAGGTGATAGCCCTGTAGATGAAATCTTGTGTGTGGAACTAAGCGTAAGACAAGTAGGGCGGGACACGTGAAATCCTGTTTGAAGATGGGGGGACCATCCTCC
>NZ_JBYSYN010000012.1:0-885 GCF_058783475.1 Achromobacter sp. FW305-C-13
ATCCTGGTGGTTTCGGCCGCTGACGGCCCGATGCCGCAAACGCGTGAACACATCCTGCTGAGCCGCCAAGTTGGCGTGCCGTACATCATCGTCTTCCTGAACAAGGCTGACATGGTTGACGACGCCGAGCTGCTGGAGCTGGTGGAAATGGAAGTTCGCGAACTTCTGTCGAAGTACGACTTCCCGGGTGATGACACCCCGATCGTCAAGGGTTCGGCCAAGCTGGCGCTGGAAGGCGACAAGGGCGAACTGGGCGAACAGGCCATCATGAACCTGGCTGCTGCGCTGGACTCGTACATCCCGACGCCTGAGCGTGCCGTTGACGGCGCGTTCCTGATGCCGGTTGAAGACGTGTTCTCGATCTCGGGTCGTGGCACCGTGGTGACCGGCCGTATCGAACGCGGCGTGGTCAAGGTCGGCGAAGAAATCGAAATCGTCGGTCTGGTTCCGACGGTCAAGACGACTTGCACGGGCGTTGAAATGTTCCGCAAGCTGCTCGACCAAGGTCAAGCTGGCGACAACGTGGGCATCCTGCTGCGCGGCACCAAGCGTGAAGACGTCCAGCGCGGCCAAGTTCTGGCCAAGCCGGGCTCGATCACCCCGCACACGGACTTCACGTCCGAGGTGTACATCCTGTCCAAGGAAGAAGGCGGCCGTCACACTCCGTTCTTCCAAGGCTATCGTCCCCAGTTCTACTTCCGCACGACGGACGTGACGGGCACGATCGAGCTGCCGGCCGACAAGGAAATGGTTCTGCCGGGCGACAACGTGGCCATGACGGTCAAGCTGTTGGCTCCCATCGCCATGGAAGAAGGCCTGCGTTTCGCCATCCGTGAAGGCGGTCGTACCGTCGGCGCCGGCGTCGTCGCCAAGATCCTGAAGTAA
>NZ_JBYSYN010000013.1:0-821 GCF_058783475.1 Achromobacter sp. FW305-C-13
TTGTGTGTGGAACTAAGCGTAAGACAAGTAGGGCGGGACACGTGAAATCCTGTTTGAAGATGGGGGGACCATCCTCCAAGGCTAAATACTCGTGATCGACCGATAGTGAACCAGTACCGTGAGGGAAAGGCGAAAAGAACCCCGGAAGGGGAGTGAAATAGATCCTGAAACCGTATGCATACAAACAGTAGGAGCCTCCTTGTGGGGTGACTGCGTACCTTTTGTATAATGGGTCAGCGACTTACATTCAGTGGCAAGGTTAACCGAATAGGGAAGCCGTAGCGAAAGCGAGTCCGAATAGGGCGATTCAGTCGCTGGGTGTAGACCCGAAACCAGATGATCTATCCATGGCCAGGTTGAAGGCACGGTAACACGTGCTGGAGGACCGAACCCACTAATGTTGAAAAATTAGGGGATGAGCTGTGGATAGGGGTGAAAGGCTAAACAAATCTGGAAATAGCTGGTTCTCTCCGAAAACTATTTAGGTAGTGCCTCAAGTATTACTGCGGGGGGTAGAGCACTGTTATAGCTAGGGGGTCATGGCGACTTACCAAACTATGGCAAACTCCGAATACCCGCAAGTACAGCTTGGGAGACAGAGCACCGGGTGCTAACGTCCGGACTCAAGAGGGAAACAACCCAGACCGCCAGCTAAGGTCCCGAATTATCGCTAAGTGGGAAACGAAGTGGGAAGGCATAGACAGTCAGGAGGTTGGCTTAGAAGCAGCCATCCTTTAAAGAAAGCGTAATAGCTCACTGATCGAGTCGTCCTGCGCGGAAGATGTAACGGGGCTAAGCGATAAACCGAAGCTGCGGGTGTG
>NZ_JBYSYN010000014.1:0-605 GCF_058783475.1 Achromobacter sp. FW305-C-13
GGACAGTGAAACGCCTTCGCGCCGATGATAGTGGACGGACGTCTGTGAAAGTAGGTCATCGTCAGGCTTTTATTCCGAGAACCCCGCAGGTGATCCTGCGGGGTTTCTCTTTTATATAGAGTGAGAACCTATACTTCTCTGCTGTAAAGATGGAGAGATCCAGCGAACAGTAGCTTTGCAAGATAAGATGCAAGTCAGGCAGAAGCCGGTTGCAAAATCTGCAAAAATGATGTTATAGTTACGGGCTTGGCTGCTACCGAAAGATCAGGGTTTACCCCGACATTTCGATAGTTGCTAGGAAGAGAAAGAGCCAGCGCGAAAGTGCTGGTGAGGCCTGAAGGGGCTGCGGTGCCAGGCAGTGAAGTAGTTGCAGTGCGAAAGCGCAAACAAATACGACACTGATTTGACAAGCGATAAAAACTCCTTCATAATCTCGTTTCTCTGCTGCTGACACAGCAAGCGACGCAGGGCAAAAGCCGCAGCGAAGCAAGCGAGTTCAGCAAGTAGCAGTAAAAATTTAGTAGTACCGAATTTAGCAGTACCGCTCTTTAACAATTAAACAACCGATAAGTGTGGGCGCTTGATGCGATGCACTGTGATTAGGT
>NZ_JBYSYN010000015.1:0-514 GCF_058783475.1 Achromobacter sp. FW305-C-13
GACACTGGGTAGCCGGCAGATGGATGCGATCCAGAACGGAACGGGCACCCTGCAGGGCCGGCCAATTCCATCCGTAGTGGGTGCAATAACTGCTGCATCCGGCGCGTTTGCTTTGACGTCTCGCGGCGGCTCCGCTGGGGCCTCCATGTTGGTAACCGAACCTACGGGGTCGGCAAATTCGGACCTGGTCACATTTGACCTTTCCAGGGTTGCCCGCACGTCGGGCGAAACCCGGCCGGCGAACGCTGCGTTTCACCCTCGAATCCATGCCTAATTTCAAGCATGAATCCGGGGGTAATAGGCGGTGTTTAAACCGCGAGTTTCGGTCGAGGTTCTGGCGGCACGGGAGAGGTCGAACCTCGCGCGGTGGTAAGTGACATCCCCTGCACCGTATCCCCCACTGCCCGCAACCTGCATGGCAAACGGGCCGCTGGAAACGGCGACCAGGCTCGGGAAATCACCGACCGAACCAACCACATTTTGCAGGGCATCCGACTGGCGGCCTCCCAGCGGT